>NZ_CP157000.1:1457925-2915850 GCF_039905635.1 Microbacterium sp. ProA8
TGCGGATCGAAGGGCGTCCAGAACCGGGCGACGACGGCGGTGAGGACGACCACCGCGACGACGATCAGACCGAACCGGCCCGTCGACAGCGCCCAGAGGCGTCGTAGCCACGCCCAGCGGGACGGACGCCGCGAGGGCGACGGCGCCGGGGCTCCGGCATCCGTGTCCGCTCCATGTCCCGAATCCCTCACCGCATGTCCCGAAATCGATCGATCCGCATCACCCGGAGCGACCGAAACGGGGACAGGGTCCTCGTGGCCACCGGTCCCTGAGCTCGTCGAAGGGCTCACGACGCCTCCCGCTGACGGGGATCGATCACGCGGTGCAGCAAGTCGACGACGAAGCCGACGATCAGCACGAACCCGGTGAGCGCGAGCAGCTCGCCCTGCACCTTCGGCAGGTCGCGGGCGGCGACGTCGGCGACCAGCATGCGGCCGATGCCGGGGAGCGAGAACAGCTGCTCGATGACGACGGCGCCCACGATGATCCCGGCGACCTGCAGCCCGAGCACGGTGATCACCGAGAGGCCGACCACCGGCAGGCCGTGGCGGATGAGGGCCTGGTCGCGGGTGAGCCCCTTCGCCGCGGCGGTGCGCACGAAGTCCTGCCCTACCGCCTGCAGGGTCGCGCTGCGCACGAATCGCAGCAGCATGGCCCCTTCGACGATGCCGATCGTGAGCGCCGGCAGGATCAGGGAGCGCAGCGCCGCCCACGGATCGTTCCAGCCGGCGCGCGGGAACCCCTGCGCGGGCAGCCACCCGAGCCAGACCGCGAAGACCACGACGAGCATCATGCCGGCCCAGACGACGGGGACGGCGGCCAGCGCCTGCGCCCCGACGCTCAGCGCCGTGCCGTCGGCGCGTCCCCGGCGCATCGCCGAGAGCACCCCGAGCGGCACGCTGATCACGACGGCGATGAGAAGCGACAGGATGCCGAGGGGCACCGTCACCTCAGCCTTCTGGGCGAGTTCGTCGACGACGCTGGTGCCCGTGAGGAGCGATGTTCCGAGATCGCCCCGGAACAGGCCGCCGATCCAGTCGAGGTACTGCGCCGGAAGCGGCCGGTCGAGGCCCAGCCGCTCCCGGATCGCGTCCTGCTGCTCGGTGCTGGAGCCGACGCCCGCGATGAGCGACGCGATGTCACCGGGGAGCACCCGGAGGGTGACGAAGATCAGCACGCTGGCGACGAGAAGCCCGAGCAGAAGCAGGGCGAGTCGGGTCAGCGTGTACCGGATCACCCGTTGCTCTTGGCGATCTCGACGATGCTGAGGCGCTCGTTCACGTTGATCGAGGGCATACCGGTGATGTTAGTGCCGACCGCGATCACGGACGCGCCGTTGTACAGCCAGTCGGCGGCGTGGTCTTCGGCGACGAGGCGGCCCGCCTGCTGCAGCAGATCGGCGGCCTCCGCCTCGTCGGTGGCCGCGAGCGACTGGGCGTACAGGTCCTGCACCTCGGGGTTGTCGTAGGTGAAGTAGTAGTCCGGGTCGGCCCAGTTCTCGAAGTCGCGCGCCTCGGTGTGGAGCACGAAGCTCAGCTCGTAGTCCTTGTTCGTGTAGACGTCGGTGAGCCAGGTCGTGAAGTCGACGGAGTTCACGTCGAGCGTGATGCCGACCTCGTCGAGGTCCGACACGAGGATCTGCGGAATGGTCGTCGAGTAGAAGCTCGGGATCGTGAGCGTGAGCTCGAGGTCCTCGGCGTCCGCCTCGGCCAGCAGCTCCCGGGCGGCCTCGGGATCGTAGGGGGCGACATCCGACAGGTCCTCGTAGCCGGGGTCGAGCTCGGGGATCGGCCCGTACTGGGTCTGTCCCGACGCGAGCGCCTCGATGATGGCGTCGTGGTCGATCGCCTGGCGGATGGCCTGGCGCACGCGCTTGTCGGCGAGCGGGCCCGAGGTCTGGTTGAACGCCAGCGTGCCCTTGTCGGTGGACTGACCGAGCTCGAGGGCGAAGTCGCCGTTCGCCTCGACCTGCTCCTGCAGGTTCGCGTCGAATCCGGTGAGCACGTCGACCTCGCCCGCCAGCGCCGCGTTGAGGGCCGCCTGGTTGTCGGGGATGTAGTCGAACACGACCTCCGCGGCCGCCGCGGGGTCGCCCCAGTAGGCGTCGTTCCGGGTGAAGACGATGCTGTCGCCTTGGCGCCAGTCCGAGAGCACGAACGGGCCGGTGCCGTTCGCCTTGGTCTTGTAGTCGACGGTGTCGCCCTCCTTGAGGACGATGCCGGCGCGCCCGGTGAGGTTCCACAGCAGCGTCGAGTCGGGTGCGCTCAGCGTGAGGCTGACGTCCTGCCCATCGGCCGCGATCGAGGTCACGTTCGCGAGCCGAGCCGAGTCGCGCCAGCCGGGGGTATCGCGGCGGGTGGTCAGCGACCAGACGACGTCCTGCGGCGTCAGCGGCTGCCCATCGTGGAAGGTGACGCCCTCGCGCAGCGTGAACGTGTAGGTCAGACCATCGGGTGACACTGTCCAGTCACTCGCGAGCGCGGGCACGATGTCCTGCTCCGGGGTGCGGGCGACGAGTCCCTGGTAGATGTTGTCGACGAGGATCTGATCCAGCGCCGAGCCCGCCGTCTCGCGGATGTCGAGGTTGCCCGGCTCCAGCACCAGCCGGATCGCGACCGATGCATCGGGGTCGGGCTCGCCCGTCGACGTGGGCGCGGTTTCGCCGCCGCCGCCGGTGCAGGCGGTGAGGGCGAGGAGGCCGGCGGCCAGGAGCGCGGCGGTGGCGAGAGTGGTGCGGCGGAGCATGAGGTCCTTTCGGGAGGGTCCCGGTGCTGTGCGGCGACTGCTGGTATGCGGTGACGGGCCGATCGGGGCGGCACCGTGCGGGTAACAGCCTAGGGATATCGCGGGGCGAGGCGAGAACCCGCTACCCGCAACGCAACAGAAGCGTTAGGGCTTCCCGAGCGCTGGGAGCGGCTCCTGCGTCCCGGTCGTTGAGCGAGCGAGGAACGAGCGAGACGAAACGCCTGCACCCGGCGCCGACCGTCAGTTCGGGGCGTTTCGTCTCGGTCGCTCGCGCTCCCTCGCGCAACGACCGGAGCGAGACGGGTCCCGGTCAGCTCTCGCCGGCCAGCGTCCGCAGGCGCCCGCCGAGCTCGAGGGGGATCTCCTCCTGCACGTTGTGCCCCGACGGGACGGTGACGACGGATGCCTCGGGGACGCGTCGCAGGAACTCCGCCGCATCCTCTTCCGTCACGTAGCCGCGGTCGCCGCGGATGAGCGTCGTCGGCACCGCGACGGTGGCGAGATCCTCCCAGCCGGCCTCGCCGAGCACCGAGGCGACGGCATCCTGCCCTTCGACAGACTCCGGGGTCGAAGGCTGCTCGGATACGGGTCGCTGAGCCTGTCGAAGCGCGGGAGCGGCCGACGCGGCGTTCGCCAGGTGCGCGAAATGGTGCTTCCACTCCACGCGACCGTCCGGGCGCACACGCGAGTTGAAGTACACACCGCGCTCGGCCTTGCGCCTGGTGCCGCCGCCGAGCCCGAACGACAGGGCCCGGTCGACGAGTTCGTCGCGCGAGGCCCAGTCCACCGGTCCGGCGAAGAAGTCGCGGATCTGCGTCGGACCCGCGTTCGAGTCGATGCCGGGCGTGATGTCGATGACGACCAGCTCGCGAACGAGATCCGGACGGGATGCCGCCACCGCCGCCGCGGTCAGCCCGCCGAGCGACTGACCGACGATCAGCTGCGGCGCGTCGGTCCACGTCGCGATGCCCTCGGCCACATCCGGGGCGAGCACACGGGCGACGTAGGCCGCGTCGTCGCGCCAGGACGAGTCGCCGTGACCGGGCAGGTCGAGCGCCAGCGCGGGCAGGCCGAGCGCCAGGATCGTCGTGTCCCAGGTGTGGGCGTTGAGGCCGGCGCCGTGCAGGAAGGTCACGACGGGTGCGGCATCCGGCGCATCGGCGGGGGAGTAGCGCAGCGCGCTCAGCGTGCGGCCGCTGGCAAGGGAGAGGGTGAGGCGCTCGCCGCGGGGAGGAGGAGCGTCGATGCCGGCCTCGGCCGCCTGCTCGGAAAGGAACGAGAACTCGTCGATGGGGTCGCTCACCCGCTCATCATGCCGCACAGCGAGGGCGTTCGGCCCGGCGCCGCCCGCCCGTCGGTAGTCTGGCGTCATGACGGCAGAACACCGCGTGCACCTCTCGCGAGCGGCGCGACCCGCCTACCAGGCGCTCTCCGCGTTCTCGAAGACCGTGGGCGGCATCGCCGCCGAGAACGGCATCGACGACCGGCTCAAAGAGCTCGTGCAGATCCATGCCTCGCAGCTCAACGGCTGCGCCTACTGCGTGCGCGTCCACGTCGAGCGGGCCGTCGCCGCCGGGATCACCGCCGACGACATCGCGCAGCTCCCGGTATGGCGCGAGTCCGGCGTGTTCTCCGATCGGGAGCGGGCGGGGCTCGAGCTCGCCGAGGCCTACGTGTACATCCACGACGAGGGCATCCCCGACGAGGTCTACGACAGTGTCGGCGGCGTGCTGAGCGAGAAGGAGTACGTCGCGCTCAGCTGGATCCTCGTGTCGATCAACGCGTTCAACCGCATCGCGATCGCGGGCCGCTACAGCACTCCGCCGCGCGACGACCTCGTCGGCGAAGACAAGGACGCCGCCGCGGGCGCCGCGTGGTGACAGAACCTGTGCCCGGCGACGCCCCGCCGCGGGACCCGTTCGTCTCCGGCGCGATGAACCTCCGCGACGTCGGCGGCCTGCGCGCAGGATCCGGGTCGACGCGCCACGGCGTGCTGTTCCGGTCGGGCAACCTCGCACGGCTGGATGCCAAGGGCACCCGTGCGCTCGCGGAGCTCCGGCTGCGGCGCATCATCGACCTGCGCGCCGACGACGAGGTGGAGCGTGAGCCCAGCCGCATCGCCGGGCTCGACGTCGTCACCCAGCGCGTGCCCCTCTTCCTCGGTTCGGTCGAGTCGTTCTTCCGCGACGACCTCAGCCTCGACGAGATGTACCGGCGCCTCGTCGACGACTCGTCGGAGGGCGTGGTCGCGGTCGTGCGCGGCATCCTCGCCGATCAGCCGGTGCTGGTGCACTGCACCGTCGGCAAGGACCGCACCGGCGTGACGATCGCGCTGACGCTCGCTGCCGCGGGCGTCGACCCCGAAGCCGTCGTGGGGGACTACGCGCGCACCGAGGGCCTGCTGCCGCCCCGTCGCAACCGCCGCATCGTCGAGATGCTTCGAACGATGCACCCGGAGGCGGTGCACCTCGAGGACCTCGCGACGCGTTCTCCGGCGCCCGTCATGCGCGCTCTGCTCGACGATGTGACCCACCGCTACGGATCGGCGGAGGAGTACCTGCGCGCCCACGGGCTGGCCGACGACGAGATCGTCGAGCTCCGCCGCGTGCTGCTGAAGTCCGGCGCCTGAGCCGCGGCATCCGGCCGCGTGTGTCGCGGTGTATCACGAACGGTGTATCAGTGAGGTAAGGCAACCCTTCTTAGTGCGTATACTGGAGGAGCCATGCCCCACACCACCCAGCCTCAGGCCGTCGCGCACAACGCGTCGGCGTGCCGTGCGTCGCGTCACACGCGCGTGCAGCACCTGATCACCGCCGACGAGTCCTCGCTGGCCGAGCTCGAAGCCGTGCTGGCGACCCTGCCGATCTGCTCGACGGGCCGGGTCTTCGTCGAGATCCCGGACGCCTCGTGGCAGGCCGACATCACCGCGCCGAGCCGAATGGTCGTGACGTGGCTCGATCGCTCGCAGCGCTCCGGCGCTCCCGGCACGGGCCGCGGGTGCGGATCGGGCGAGGCGCTCTCGCGCGCCGTGACCGCCTGGGCCGACGAGATGCTCTGCGCCGAAGAGGACCAGACGCGCATCCACCTGCTCGGCGGCTACCTGGGCACGGCCGACATCGTCGACCACCTCGTCGATCTCGGCGTCCGTGCGGAATCGATCCACGCGCCCGAGCAGTACGGTCTGACGACCGCCCGCTGACCCTCTCGCGCGCAGCGCTTCCTCTTGAAAAGAGGCCCGCAGAGGAGTTCGATGGCCCCGCGGGCGACCGCGCCCGCTGATCCACAGGGGGAGGGGTGCATCATGCGTAGGAAGTTCATGCTGGGCGTCGCGGTGGGGGCCGTGCTCGTGCTCGGCTCCGCGGGCGGGGCGTTCGCGGGAGAGTTCAACGGGAACGGCGAGCCGACGGGAGGACCCAGCCACGCGAATTCTCCGTGCGCGTATTCCGGGTTGGAGGACCACGAGACCGACGGCTCTGGGGTGGAGCCTGGCTCCACGCAGAACTGGGGTCAATTCGACCAGGCAGACCGCAAGGCTTTCAGCGAGCGGGGAGGTGGCGCTTCCGACGTCCTCATCCCCGGACTCGGGGAATGGGGCTGCAACGCCAACCTTCACGGAATGAAGTGATCATCTAGGCGCGACCGGAAACCCGAACCGGTCGCGCCGGATCAGGCGTCGCCGCGGGGAACGTAGTTGCCGTCGGCCAGCCCGGCCTCGATCTCGAATCGGTTCCGGAGCGGATTCCGTCCTGCCAGCAGATACAGCAGCGGCATCAGCAGCCCGTAGCGCTGCCATTGACGCTTGTGCGCGGCTTCGTGGCGCAGCAGTGCATCGCTGAGGCGGCCGTCGCCGGTGAGGAAGCATCCGCCGACGCACGAGCCGCCCCGCGGAAAAGTCCACCGCGGCATCCCGCGGAACACCCACAGCCCCTCGCGCTTCTCGATGGGGCCGGTGCTCCAGAGCGTCCCCCAGATCCACCCGACGGCGCAGCCGTACCAGTACCCGACGCGGCTGATGGGCGAGTCCAGCAGGAACGAGGGGATGAGCTCGTCCAGGCGCCGGCCGCGGAGCACGGCGCGCTCGGCGGCAGCGCGCCAGCCCGGCGGCGGCGTGGCGATCGGACTCACGCAAGCGCTCCGATCACGCGCAGGATCGCCCCGAGATCGTCGGTGGCTGCTGCTGCCGACGCGGGGGAGTAGCCGGCGAGGGATGCCCCCACCATGGGCACCCGCGCACGTAGGCGGGCGATCGCCGAGGTCAGCTCGACGACGGTGACGCCGAACGGCTCGGGGTGGGCGTTCCCGGCGATCTCGGCCGGATCGAGGGCGTCGATGTCGACGTGGATGTAGACGGCGTCGGCACCGGTGGCGAGCACCGCATCCGCGAGGGCGTCGGTATCGCGCAGCGCCTCCACCGTGAGCGCGGTGATGCCGAACTCCTCCACGGCGGCGAGTTCCGGATCGTCGTACGAGCGCGCCCCGCCGACGACCACCCTGTCGCCTCCGACCGCCCCGTCCAGTGAGAGCTCCGGAACCCCATCGCCGATCACCGCGCGCAGCACCATGCCGGCGAACGCGCCGGACGGCGACGTGTCGGGCGAGTTGAGATCGGGGTGGGCGTCGATCCACACCACCGCCAAGCCGGGCGAGCGGCGTGCCGCGTGCGCGATCGGCGCGAGGGCGACGCCGCAGTCGCCGCCGATCGTGAGGACGGGCTCCTCGGGAGCGTCCGCGTCATGCGCGGCCAGCGCGTCGGCCACGAGCCCCCGTACGCGCTGCAGGGCGCTGAGACGGTGGATGCCGGTGCCCAGCGCCTCGCCGGCCTCCATGGGCACGTCCAGCACGGTGGTCGAGGATCGGGGCAGGTCTCCCGCGATCGCGTGGGCGCCGTCGATGAGCTGCATCGCACGGGAGGACGGGCTTCCCTGCCACTGCGGAACCACGAGATATTGCGTCATCCCCTCATCTTCGCGCACCGCGCCGGCCCGCGGCATTCGTATCCCGCAGCAGCCGCACGCTGCCGGCGAACAGGCCCCGGCCCCGCACGCCGAAGGGCGCCGGATCCGTGCGGACCCGGCGCCCTTCTCGTTGAACGGGAATCAGTTCTCGATGGCAGCCTGCACCGGCGCACCGCCGGTCTTGAGCGCCGCGAGACGCGCCTCGACCTCGGTCAGCTCGCCGACGTCCTCGAGGGCGTTGAACTGCGCGTCGAGGCTCGACGCGGCGAGCTCCTGCTTGCCGGCGGCCAGGGCCTCCTGGCGACGCACCTTGTCTTCGAACCGGCCGAGCTCGCTCGTCGGGTCGAGCACGTCGATCGACTTGACCGCGTCGTGCACCTTGTTCTGCGCCTCGGCGGTCTTGGCACGCGCGAGCAGCTCGGAGCGCTTGGACCTCAGCTGCTCGAGCTTCTGCTTCATGCCGTTGAGGCCCTCTTTGAGCTTCTCGACGACCTCGTTCTGCGTCGCGATGGTCGGCGCGATCGCCCGCGCCTCGTTCTCCTCGCTGATCTGGCGCTGCAGCGCGATCTTGGCGAGGTTGTCGAACTTGTCGGCGTCGGTGGTGTTGCCGGCCTTGCGCAGCTCGTCGGCCTTGCGGCTGGCGGCGAGGGCCTTGTTGCCCCACTCGGTGGCCGCCTGGACGTCCTCCTGGTGGTCGCGCTCGAGCAGGCGCAGGTTGCCGATCGTCTCGGCGATGGCCGACTCGGCGTCGGCGATCGAGTTCGTGTAGTCGCGCACGAGCTGGTCGAGCATCTTCTGCGGGTCCTCGGCAGAGTCGAGGAGTGCGTTGATGTTCGCCTTCATGAGGGTCGAGATGCGACCGAAGATGGACTGCTTCGCCATCGGATTTCCTTCCTATCGGACTTCAGTTCCAGGTGTGTGGTGAGTCTGTGCGGTGGTGAGTCTGGTCTGGGGATGGATGCCGCGCGCCACGCGTGCGGTCGGCTCCGGGTGGAGGGGTCAGAAGCGGCCACCTCCTCGACGGGCGCGTGTGCCGCCGCCTCCGAAGCTACCGGGTCGCATCCCGCCGCCGGAGGATCGGCCGCCGCCGCCCAGCATGCCGCCGAGCCCGCCGAGCCCGCCGCCGGAGGAGCGGCCACCGCTCAGCACGGAGTTGAGCACGATGCCGCCCAGTACCGCGCCGAGCATGCCGCCGCCGGACTGACCGCCGCCCTGCGGGCTGCCGAACATGCCGCCCATGCCTCCGCCGTCGAAGGCGCCGACGTCGTTCTGCGCGAGCTGGATCGCCTGTCCTGCGAGCTGATCGGCGCGCTGGGCCTGCAGCAGCGCCTGCTGCGGGTCGCCCGCCTGGAGTGCGTGCGCACGGGCGAGCGAAGCGCCCGCCTCCGCGAGACGCGTGCGGGCCTGTGCTCCGACCGCGCCGCGGCGCGCGGTGATGTAGTCCTCCGCGGCCGACACCTGGGCTTGAGCCTGCATCATGACCTGGCCGACCATCTGGCGTGCGCGCTCGGCCTGGGCTGCGGCATCCCGCACCCCCTGCACGAGCGAGTCGATCTGGGCGTTGGCCGCCTCGAGGCTCTGCAGCGCGGCGAGCGGTCGCCGTGCGGTGCCGGTCAGCTGCGTGCGTGCGGCGTCGAGCTGCTGCCGCGTGGCGGCGATGACGCTCGCGATGCGCCCGTCGGCGTCGGGGAGGGCCGCTGCCGCGGCGATGTCGCTTTCGAGCTCGGCGACCAGCGCCGTCGCATTGCGCTCACCGGCGGAGAGATCGGCCGCGAGCTTCTCGATGGCGTCCTCGAGGAGTGTGGCCTGCCCGACCGCCTCTTCGGCGGCTCGGATGCCGACCGCGGCCTCACCGCCGTCGCCGGCGCCGATCGCGGTCTGCGCGGCGCCGAGCTGCTCGTCGGCGAACGCCAGGCGCTGCCGCGCCTGCGCGGGATTGTCGACGACCGTCGCGAGCGCCTCGGGCGCGTAGGCCGACTGCAGCTGCTGCAGCTGCGCGGTGGCTTGATCCAGGGATGCCGCGGCCTTCGCCCGCTCCTCCTGCACACGTGCGAGCGCCTCGGGCGCGTTCTGCTCGAGCTTGCGCAGCTCGTCGAAGGCGGCCGCCTTCTCGTCGAGCAGGGTGTTGGACGCCTCGCAGAGCGCGATGATGCGCTCGTTCCAGGCGCGGGTGTCGGCCTCGGAGTCGGGATCGGCGTCGTCGAGCTTCTGCTTGAGCCCGAACGCCTCGTCGAGGTTCTGCTGCGCGGTCGCCAGCGCCGCCTCGAACTCCGCGGTGGCGGCATCGCCGAACTGCGCCTTGGCGAACCCGAGCTCCTGGCCGCTGGTCTTGAGCGCGTCGTCGGTCTCGACGAGGAGCGACGCCGCGCGCCTCTCGAGCTCTTCGATGCTCGGCTGCGGCGGGCCGCTCGGTGAACCCGGCACCGCGGCGCGCGTGCGCCGGCGGCGCAGGAACATCACGAGCAGCACGACGCCCACCCCGACGGCCACGATGACGAGGAGCCACGTGATCCACGATCCGCCGCCCGAGGTGCCGGAGTCGAGGGCGCCCGACCCGCCGCCGGCGGCGTCGGTGACGCCGTCGGCCGCGGCATCCACCGCACCGAGCCAGTCGTCCTGCGCGAGCGCCGGCTGGATCCGCTGCTGCTCGATCGCGGCGACCTGGTCCTCGCTGAGAGGACCGGCCGGGTCGGCCGAGAGGTAGTACTGGCGTCCCTCGGTGGCGACGGCGAGAAGGTACTGCGTGACCCCGAGTCCGTTGTCGTCGGCGGTCTGGTTCGCCCAGTCCGCCGCGTCGGCGGGGTCGGTGAAGTCGTCGACGTAGACGACCCAAAGGTCGAGGCCGGTGTCGGACTTCAGCTGCTCGAGGCGGCTCTGCGCCTCGGCCTCCTCTGTCGCCGACAGCACGTCCGCGTCGTCGAGCACGAAGCCCGAGGGGAGCGAAACGGGTGGAGTCGCCTGCGCGATCCCGCCGCCGATCGCCGTGACCGCGACCACCGCAACGGACGCCAGCGCTGCAGCCCATCGCAGTCGCATCGATCCCCCCTCTGGGATTCGGGTTCCCCTCCGGCGAGTCTATTCAGCCGCGGGGATACGACGATAGCCCACGGCCCCCTTCGCGGATGTGTGTTCGCCGTGAACGTACCCGTCCACCCCAGCCCTCTGCGACGCCGCCGCACCTCCGCACCCCTGCGCTCGTTGAGTTGTCGTACATGTACGCCGAACCCGGCGTGTCGCGTACATCTGGGGCAGGTCGACCGCGAGCTGCGTGCGGCCGGGCGCCGGGGTGCGGGTCGCTGCCGGCCCCGGCGCCCCGCTGCGGGTAGCCTGCCCATCCGGAGGAGGACCATGGACGATCGCTACAGCGGGGATGTGCTCGCCGCGGGCTGGAAGGGCCACGGGGTGCGCGAGGTGCCGCGGGTGCCGGCATCCCGCGATCTCGTCGTCGAGGTGGCGGACGACGGATTCTGCGGCGCTGTGGTCGGCGTCTCGGGCGGGCTGGTCGAGCTGGAGGACCGCACCGGTCGACGGCGCCTGTTCCCGCTGGGCCCCGGGTTCCTCATCGAGGGCAGGGACGTCGTGCTCGGCCCGCCCGTCGCCGCACCGGTGCGCACCGGCCCGCAGCGGACGGCGTCGGGGTCGTTCGCCGCCGCCGACGCCCGTGCGCGCACCGCGCGCGCCAGCCGCATCCTGGTGGAGGGCCGGCACGACGCCGAGCTCGTGGAGCGGGTGTGGGGCGACGACCTGCGAGCCGAGGGCGTCGTCGTGGAGTACCTCCAGGGCATCGATCTGCTGGATGCCGCACTCGACGAGGAGCCGCCCTCTGCGCAGCGCCGCTACGGCGTGCTCGTCGACCACCTGGTGCCGGGCTCGAAGGAATCGCGTGTCGCCGACGCCATCGCGCGAGGCCGCCACGGTGCGCACGTGCTGATCGTCGGTCACCCGTGGATCGACGTGTGGCAGTGCGTCACCCCCCGCGCCATGGGCATCGAGCGCTGGCCCGAGGTGCCGCGGGGCATCGAGTTCAAGGTGGGGGTGTGCCGCGCGCTCGGCTGGCCCGCGCAGGACCAGGCCGACATCGCGCGCGCCTGGCAGCGCATCCTGGCGTCGGTGAAGACCTACCGGGACCTCGAGCCCGCGTTCCTCGGCCGGGTCGAGGAGCTCATCGACTTCGTCACCGTCCCGCAGTAGAGCGGCGCCGGCTTCCCGTCCGTGACCGCGCACGTCTCCGCGACGGCTGCGTCCGGGACCGCCGCGCTCGCCGGGCGCTGCCGCGCACGACGGAGCGGCGGCGTCGGGCGGGCTGGGTAGCCTGGTGGGGTGACCGATGCCGCCACGCCGACCCCTGAGCCCCGTGCCTTCCGCGAGAAGCCGGTGTCGTTCGTGCGCCGGAGCGGCCGGATGTCGGAGGCGCAGGACCGCGCCTGGAGCGAGCTCGCGCCGCATTACGTGATCGACGTGCCGCGCGATCTGGCGGTGACCAGCATCCTGCCCGGATCGCCGATCGACCCGGTCGCGGTGTGGGGACGCGAGGCGCCCCTCATCGTCGAGATCGGATCGGGCCAGGGGCACGCCATCGTGCACGCCGCGACCTCGCGGCCCGGTGACGACTTCCTCGCGATCGAGGTCTTCCGGGCGGGGCTCGCCCGCACCATGCTCGATGCCGACCGCGCCGGCGCGCGCAATCTGCGGCTGGTCGAGGCGAACGCGCCCGAGGTGCTGCAGCACCTGCTGCCGGCGGCATCCGTTGACGAGCTGTGGGTCTTCTTCCCCGACCCGTGGCACAAGAAGAAGCACACGAAGCGCCGCCTCGTGGCCGAGGGGTTCGCCGAGATCGCGGCGACCGCGCTGCGGGACGGCGGCGTTCTGCGCCTCGCCACCGACTGGGAGGACTACGCCCTGCAGATGCGCGCGGTCCTGGCCGCGGCGCCGGAGTTCGAGCCGACCTTCGAGGGGGAGTGGGCTCCCCGCTTCGAGGGCCGGGTGCTCACGGCGTTCGAGCGCAAGGGCGCGCGCGTGGGACGCGACATCCGCGATCTGTCGTACCGCCGCGCCGCGAGGTCATGAGCGCCGGCCCGGGGCCCGCGACGGGGCCGGTCCCAGGGCCCGATCCGATGCCCGATGTCGCGCCGGCCCCTCGCCGCGACCGCTGGCGGTTCGTGCGCCCGCTCGCGCACCGCGACTTCCGCATGCTGTTCGGCGCGGTCGTGCTGTCGATCTTCGGCGCCGGCATGTGGGCCGTCGTGATGGTCTACACCGTGATCGACGCGGGCGGCGGTCCGGTGGATCTCTCGCTCGTCGCCGCGGCGAACGCCGTCGGGCTGCTGGTGTGCGCGATCCCGGGAGGCATCGCCGCCGACCGCATACCCCGGCGCCTGCTGCTGCGCGTGGTCGAGCTGCTGAACCTCGTCGCCATCACATCCGTCGCGGCGGCCGGCGTGCTCGGGGCCGTGACGATCCCGCACCTCGCGATCGTCGCCTTCGTGCTGGGAGCCGGCGCCGGCTTCTTCTTCCCCGCCTACAGCGCGATCCTGCCCCGCATCCTGCCGCCGGCTCAGCTGCTCGCGGCGAACGGGCTCGAGGGTGCGATCCGCCCGGCGCTGCAGCAGGCCGCCGGCCCCGCGGCGGCGGGCATGATCGTGGCGGCCGTCCTCGCACCCGCCCACGCGGCGTGGGGCGTGGTCGCCGCGCATGCGCTGGCGCTGGTGCTGCTGATGTTCGTGCGGCCGGAGCCGCCCGTCGCGGAGGGCGAGGAGCACGAGCCGGCCGCCGGCGTGCGGGGCGTGCTGCACGACCTGCGCGAAGCCGTCGCGTTCACCGTGCGGACGCCCTGGCTGCTCTGGACCCTGCTGTTCGCGACGGGCTGGGTGCTGGTGTTCCTCGGACCCGAGGAGGTGCTGCTGCCGTTCCTCACCCGCGAGCGGATCGGCGAGGACCCGCGGCTGTTCGGGTTCCTCCTCGCGATCTACGGCATCGGCGGTGTGCTGGGCTCGATCGTGGTGTCGTCGATGAAGCTGCCCCGGCGCTACCTGACGGTGATGATCGGGGTCTGGTCGGTCAGCACGCTGCCCTTCGCCGTCGTGGGCGTCACGCACGAGTACTGGGTGATGGCTCTGTGCCTGTTCCTCGTGGGGTTCGGGTTCAGCTACGGGAACGTGATCTGGGGCACGCTGCTGCAGCGGCGCGTGCCCCGCCGCATGCTCGGACGCATCTCGAGCCTCGACTTCTTCGTGTCGCTCGCGCTGATGCCGCTGTCGATGGCGCTCGCCGGTCCTCTCGCCGAGGTGGTGCCCATCGAGGCGATCTTCATCGCGGCGGGCGTGATACCGCTGGTGCTCGGCGTGCTGGCGTACCTCGTGGCGCGGATGCCCGAGGATGAGATCGCGCACCCGCTCGATCGCTGATTCCCCGACTCCGGAGCCGCCCCGCATGCCTGCACACCCCGACGCCCCACCCGCGCCGGTCGTCGCCGCGTGGTCGTGGCGACTCGTGCCCGCCCTCCTCGTATGCCTGGCCGCCCCGGCCTTCTTCGTCGTGCGCGTGCCGTGGCTCGGCTGGCTGCTGCTCGCGGCCGGGCTCGCGACCGCGCTGCTGATAGAGCGGACGCTCCCCACGCCCTCTCCACGCATCGCCGGCGCACCGCGTGGAGCCTCCGAGCGCCTGAGCCCCGGCGCAGCCGCGGCGCCGGCCGACGCGGTGCATGCGGGCTCGAGGGTGGACACGACGACGGCCACCGGCATCCGTCCGCCATCGCTCTTGCGCGACCTGTCGCTTATCGCCGTGGGGCTGCTCATCGTGAGCGCCATCCCGCTCAAGGCCGAGCTCGACAACCTCGCGATCCTGCGGTTCGCCCTCGCGCTGGGCGGCGCCGTAGCAGTGCCCTACGTCATCTCGCGGTGGGTGTACCGGGACGGAGCCGCGCAGCGGGGGGCGATCCGCTTCCCCTGGCGCGGCGGCGGGCGGTGGACCAGATTCCAATGGACCTGGCTGGTCGCGGTCCTGCTCCTCGGCTGGCTGATCCTTCCGTTCTACTTCATCACCTCAGGGGTGTACCTCAACTGGCCCGTCGTGAACACCCCTGAGCTCATCGCGCGGCTCTTCGTGGGCGTGGGTGCGGTGGGCATCTGGGACGAGCTGTTCTTCATCTGCACCTGCTTCGCGCTGCTGCGTCGGCACTTCCCGTTCTGGCAGGCGAACGTGCTGCAGTCCGTGGTGTTCGTCTCGTTCCTGTGGGAGCTCGGGTACCAGGCGTGGGGCCCGCTACTCACGATCCCGTTCGCGCTGCTGCAGGGCTTCATCTTCATGAAGACGCGCTCGCTCGCCTACGTGGTGACGGTGCACCTGCTCTTCGACGCCGTCGTGTTCCTCGTGCTCGTGCACGCGCACAACCCGGGGATGCTCGACGCGCTGTTCCTGGTGTGACCGCTGCCCAGGGCGTGCCCAGGGGGAGCGGCTAGGGTGGGTCGTGGATCCTCGACCGGATCCCCGGACGACGGATCAGTACCCGGTGGGCGACAAGACTGGCCAGGAGCACAGTCATGTCGTGGGTCGTTCTCATCGTCTCCGGAATCCTCGAGGCCGTCTGGGCCACCGCGCTGGGTAAGAGCGAGGGCTTCACCAAGCTCTGGCCGACCGTCGTCTTCGGCGTCTCGCTGCTGCTGAGCATGGGCGGTCTCGCGTGGGCCATGCGCGACATCTCCACCGGCACCGCGTATGCGGTGTGGGTGGGGATCGGTGCGTCGCTCACCGTCGCGTACGCCATGATCACGGGCGACGAGGCGTTCTCGATCGTCAAGATGCTGCTGATCCTCGGGCTGGTGGGCTGCGTCGTCGGCCTGAAGCTCGTGGGGCACGAGTAGACCCCGCTCCGTATCACGACACGACGGACCGGATGCTACGGCATCCGGTCCGTCGTCTTCCGAGGGCGTTCCCGGATGAGGGCTGGATGAATCCGCCCGCAAACCCTGGCACTCCGCGACGCAGTGTGGGAGCATCCCCGGAAGAATGCCGATGCCAAGGGGTCATCGGCGGAAAGGCACCACCATGCCGAAGAGAACCAGGCGCACCTGGGCCATCGCCACCGCGGCGGCCCTGACCGGCGCCGTCGCACTCGCAGGCCCCGCGTACGCGGCACCGAACAACAATTCGGTGGAGAAGATCACGAAGGCCGTGACGCTCGACGGCGTCATGGATCACCTCGAGGCATTCCAGGCGATCGCCGACGAGCACGGCGACCGTGCCGCCGGACGGCCCGGCTACGCGGCATCGCGCGACTACGTCGTCGCGCAGCTCGAGGCGGCGGGGTACACGCCCGAGGTGCAGGCGTTCCCCTTCGAGTACTTCGACGAGAACAACGTGCTCACCCGCACCGTGGGTGGGACGACCACGACGTACGTCGACGGCGACGACTTCGTGCGCAACCGGTTCGACACCGGCAGCCCCGAGGGGACCGCGACCGGGACGCTCGTCCTCGTCGACCTGCCGTCGGCAGACAACACGAGCGGCTGCACCCTCGGCGACTACGGCATGCTTCCGGCGAATTCCGTGGTGCTCGTCCAGCGCGGCGGCTGCGGCTTCGCCGTGAAGGCTGTCACCGCGCAGCAGGCGGGCGCCGCAGCCGTCATCGTGATGGGCAACGACAACGACGAGACGCTTATCAACATGATCGGCGCGGCAGCCGGACTGACCATCCCCGCGGTCTTCGTGCCGTACTCCGTCGGCGCAGACCTCGCCTCCACGCCGGGGGCGACGGTGACGGTCACCGTGGACTACGACGCCGAGATCCGCACCACCTGGAACGTGCTGGCCGAGACCGCGAACGGCAACGACGACAACGTCGTGATGGCCGGAGCGCACCTCGACAGCGTGCAGGACGGCGCCGGCATCAATGACAACGGCTCCGGCAGCGCAGGGCTGCTGGAGACGGCGATCCAGATGCAGAAGACCAAGCCCAACAACACCGTGCGTTTCGCATGGTGGGGCGCCGAGGAGGAGGGTCTGGTCGGTTCGGAGCACTACGTCGGTGCACTGTCGGAGGACGAGGTGGACGACATCGCGCTCTACCTCAACTTCGACATGATCGCGTCGCCGAACTACATGTTCGGCATCTACGACGGTGACAACTCGGGCGGCACCGCCGCGCCGGGCTTCATCCCGGAGGGTTCCGCAGAGATCGAGGACGTCTTCGAGGCGTTCTACGACAGCCGCGGGCTGGCTTCGCAGGACAGCGAGTTCTCAGGACGTTCGGACTACGGTCCGTTCATCGCCGTCGACATCCCGGCGGGAGGACTGTTCACCGGAGCCGAGGTGCAGAAGAAGCCCGCTGAGGTTCTGCTGTACGGCGGTGTGGCGGGTGCGTCCTACGACCCGTGCTACCACCAGCCGTGCGACAACCTCACGGGGGCCGGCCAGAACGTGGCGCTGTACGACGCGCTCCGCGAGGACTACGACCTCGTGGGCAACATCAACACGTTCGCGCTCGACGTGAACGCGGATGCCGTCGCCGCGGCGGTCGTCACGTTCGCATTCGACACATCGACCGTCAACGACGTCCAGACGCCGGGGAAGTCTCACGGTGCGGGCAAGAGCATGGACGCGATGAAGGAGCGCTTCGCGGAGTGACGCGGCTACGGTGCGTCGCGCACCGCTGACCATGCGTAAGACGACCGCCCCAGGCCATCCCGGGGCGGTCGTCTGCGCGGCGCCTGCCGGCGGGCGCCGGATTCCTCACCCTCAACCTCACGTCGACGTGACTTGCGCGTGAACGCTTGACGGCACCCGTGGCGGGGGAGGACATTCGGTGGCTGTGCGCCAGCGTCGCCGGGGCTCGAGTACGAAGCCGGAGCCCCGGCGAGGCTGGCTCGGCGGCGCGCCCTGCGCCCCTATCCTGACGGGGTGGATTTCAGCACCTTCCTGAGCACGCCGATCACGTGGTGGCAGGTGCTCTGGGCGGTGCTGTCCCTGGTCGCGGGCTGGGTCGCCTCGCGGTTCGCCAAGCGCGGCGTCGTCGATCTGATGGGCCACGTGCCGACGGCCACGCCTGCGGCCACGCGGTTCGCCGCCCGCCTCGCGCAGTACACGCTGCTGCTGCTGGGCGTCGGCGTCGCCCTGGCGTTCCTCGGCGCCAACGTGCAGCCGGTGCTCGCCGTCGTGCTGGTGCTGGCGGTCGTCGCGGCGCTGGTGCTGCGCGGCGTGGCCGACAACTTCGCCGCGAGCGTGCTGATCGCCACCCGCAAGCCCGTCGTGCTGGGCGAGGAGATCACGGTGGAAGGGCCCGACGGCGAGCCCCTGACCGGCACCGTCATCGAGCTGAACTCCCGCGCCGTGGTCTTCACGACGCCCGACGGACGCACCGCCCACGTGCCGAACGCGAAGCTGCTCGCCGAGACGCTCGTCAACAACTCCCGGCACGGGGGCCGGCGCAGCGAGGTGCAGGTGCGCGTGGAACGTGCCGATGCGAGCCTCGCCGACATCACCGTGGCGCTGACGGATGCCGCAGCCGCCGTCGACGGCGTGCTCCCCGAGCCCGCGGCGGTCGTGCTGGTGTCCGCCGTCTCCGACGCGCGCGTCACCGCACGAGTCCAGTTCTGGCACGCGGCGACGAGCGGGCTCGGCGTGACGTCGGCGGTGGTGGCGGCCCTGACCGCGGGCCTTGCGGACCGGGGATGGACGGCGACCGTCACCAGCGAGGCCGTCGGTCCGCCGCTCGTGCCGGGCGATCGGGTGTGATGCGGCCCCGCCGTGCCAAGGTGGAGACGATCGTTCCCTCCCCACGCCCCTCAGGAGCCGGCATGCAACGACCTCTCGCGGGGTTGACCAGGCACAATCTCGTCACGGAGCTGACGGCCGGCGTCACCCTTCTCGCGATCGCGATCCCCCTGAACATCGGATACGCCCAGATCGCGGGGCTCCCGCCGACGGCGGGCCTGTACGCGCTCATCGTGCCGACGATCATCTATGCGCTCATCGTGTCGTCGCGGCAGCTGGTCGTGTCGCCGGATGCCGCCGCCGCGGCGCTCGTGGCCTCGTCGATCGGCGGTCTCGCGGCCGCAGGCAGCGCCGGATACGCGACCCTCGCCCTGGCGCAGGCCATCATCAGCGGCATCCTGTTCCTGCTCATGGCCGTGTTCAAGCTCGGCTTCCTCGCAAGCTTCCTCTCCAAGCCGATCCTGGTGGGCTTCGTCGGCGGCCTCGCGCTGGACATCATGGTGAGCCAGATCGCCAAGATGCTCGGGGTGAAGATCGACTCCGGCGGCGAGTTCGTCGAGAAGGTCGCGGGGCTCATCCTGGGGCTGAACACATTCAACCCGTGGTCGCTCGGCGTCGCCGCCGCCTCGGTCGCGGTGCTGCTGCTCGGTCGACGCTTCGTGCCGAAGATCCCGTGGGCCCTGGTGGTGCTGATCGTCTCGACGATCGTCGTCGTGGTGGCGGATCTCGACGACCGGGGCGTGGACGTGCTGGGCGCGGTGCCGGCGGGTCCGCCCGCGCTGACGTGGCCCGTCCTCGACTGGACCATGTGGTTCGCACTCGTCCCGTCCGCGATCGCGCTCACCCTGGTGACCACCGCCGAGGGCCTTCTCGTGTCGCGCTCGTACGCCGAGAAGCGCGGCTATCCGTTCCACGCGAACCGCGATCTGCTCGCGTTCGGCCTCGGCAACATCGCGGCCGGCGCCCAGGGCAGCTTCGCGATGGGCTCCTCGACATCCCGCACCGCGGCGATGGACCAGGCCGGCTCCCGCACTCAACTGCCGTCGCTCGTGCTCGCCGTCGGAACGCTGCTGCTGCTGCTGTTCGGCACGGCGCTGCTCGCCGACATCCCGTCGCCGGCCATCGGCGCCGTGGTCGGCGTCGCGATCCTGCCGCTGCTGGGCATCCGCGAGTTCCGGCAGCTGTGGCGTCAGGACCGCTTCGAGTTCGCCGTCGCGGCGACATGCTTCCTCGTCACCCTCTTCGTCGGCGCGATCCCCGGCATCCTGGTCGCATTCGTGCTCGCGCTCATCAACCTCGCCCAGCGCGCGGCGAATCCGACGATCGACGTGCTCGAGGCGAACGACGACGCCAAGCAGTCCCTGCTGGAGGATGCCCCCCACGGGGCCACGACCGCGCCCGGCCTTGTCGTCATCCGGATGGCCGCCCCACTCTTCTTCGCCAACGGCGCCGTCTTCACCTCGGCGGTCAAGCGCGCGGTCACCGGCGCCGACCAGCCGGTGCACCACGTGGTCATCGACATGGAAGCCGTCACCGACATCGACGTCACCGGCGCCGAGGCGTTCGAATCCCTCGAGCACTGGCTCCGCGACCACGACGTGACGCTCGCGTTCAGCCGTGTCCGGCCGCCCACCAGAGCCCGCCTGGAGGAGCTCGGACTGCTCGCTGACCAGGCATTCTTTGCGACCAACCGGGCGGCCGTCACGGCGCTTGCCGACCGCGACGAGAAGCCGCAGGACTGACGAGGCCGCAAGACTGAGCATCGGTCGCCCGACCGGCAGGAAGGGGAGAAGCACATGCAGCAGCGCGAACCGGAAGCGTCGATCAGGCAGGCCCACCGACACGCCGCTGCAGCTGACACTGTCGAAGACGCGCCTGATCCAGCTGGCGGGTGGTGACACCGAGAGCGCGGGCGTCGAGGTGCGCGGCGATGCGGGCGTCCTGCAGCAGATCCTCGGCGTGCTCGACCAGGCCGATCCGAATTTCGAGATCGTCCTCCCGTAACCCGCTCCCGGATCGCCGGCATCGCCACCGCGATGCCGGCGATTTGCGATAGCAGTCACCGCAGAAGGGGTCAAGGCGCTCCCCGCCTCCCGCCCCACCCGCAAGACTCGAAGCATGAAGCGGTGGCGACGCGTGTGCTGCGTGCCCCTGCTGGTGATCGCGCTGAGCGCGGCAGGATGCGGCGTCACGGTGCCGACCGACCCCCAGGGCACTCTGGAGCGCGTCCGCGGGGGAGTGCTTCACGCGGGCGCCTCGGCGTCCGGCGAACTCGTCACCATCGACGGCCCGGAGGTGGGCGGCACGCTCGCCGAGATCGTCGAGGACTTCGCGGAGACGGTCGACGCGCGGGTCGAATGGACAGTGGGCAGCGAGGAGGACCTCGTCGACGGGCTCGAGAGCGGCGACCTCGACGTGGCGATCGGCGGGATGACCGACGCCACGCCGTGGTCGGATCGCGTCGCGGTGACGCGTTCCTATGACACCATCCCCGGATCGCGCGGTCCCGTCGTGCTGCTCGTGCCCTTGGGTGAGAACGCCTGGCAGGCGCAGCTCGAGGGCTATCTCGACCGCGAGGTGGCGCCGTGAAGTCGATGGGACGCACGGATCTGCCGCCGGAACAGCAGAGGGCGCTGCGCAGCGCCATCCGCTGGGAGTGGTTCACCATCGGCTACACCGTGGTGACGATCGGCCTCATCGCCCTCGTCGTGGGCGGATCGCAGGCGATGAAGACCGCGTGGATCGAGGACATGCTGTCGCTGATCCCGCAGATCTCATTCCTCGTCGCCCTGATCTTCATCCGTCGCCGTCCGACCCGCGCCTTCCCGTTCGGGTTGCACCGCATGATGGGGGTCGGGCATCTGGTCGCCGGCGTCGCGCTGCTCGCGGTCGGCGGCAACCTCGCATACGAGGCGATCAGCGGACTCGTCCGCGCCGAGCATCCCTCGATCGGCACGGTGTTCCTGTTCGGCCAGACGATCTGGCTCGGCTGGTTCATGGTGGCGGTGATGAGCGTGATCGTCATCGGCCCGTTGTTCTACGGGCGCGCGAAGGCGAAGCTGGCACCCACGCTGCACAACAAGGTGCTGTACGCGGATGCCGACATGGCCAAGGCCGACTGGACCTCCACGGTCGCCTCGATCGTCGGCGTGCTCGGTGTCGGCATCGGCCTGTGGTGGCTCGACGGCGCCGCCGCGCTGTTCATCTCGCTCGGGATCATGTGGGACGGCTGGCGCAACTCCCGCGGGGCGGTGCGCGATCTGATCGATCAGCGCGCGCGCACCGAGGACGACGCCCGCCCGCATCCCCTCATCGCGCGCATCGCCGACCGTGTGCAGGAGTTCGGATGGGTGCGTGAGAGCGGCGTGCGCATGCGCGACATGGGTCAGGTGTTCCACGTCGAGGTCTTCGTGGTGCCGACCCGCGACGAGGTCCGTCTGGATGAGATCGAGGACGTGCGCGCGGCGGTCGCGCAACTCGACTGGAAGGTGCAGGACGTCGTGGTGATCGTGACCGCCAGCCTGCCGGACGAAGCCGAGCCGGCCACGCGACAGGAATCGCACAGCGACGCCTGAGCGGCATTCGCCGGGGCTACGGCATCCGCCCCGTCGTTCTGCTGTTCAGTCGGTCACCTGGGGAAGGCCGTCGGACCACTCTCCATCCGGCGAGGCTGCGGGATCCTCCTCGGGCACCGGAACGACGGCCAGCGGAACGCCGGGAGACAGCAGCAGCAGAGCCCTGCGCATCGCGCCCTCGCCGTCGTTGACCTCGAGCCAGTAGGTTCCCGCCGCGAGCCCTGCCTCGATCTCCGCTCGGAGGTCTTCGATTCGGCGCCCGCCGACGCTGTAGTGATCGCCGCCGTAGTAGATGTCGATCCGTTTCATGATCGCTCCCATCTGCGGCTCCACCGTCGCACCGGAGGCGGGGCGACGGCCAAAGCCTTGACAAAGCCCGTGGGTTGCCGTAGCTCGGTTCAGCCGAGCAGTTCCTGCTCCGGCTCATGCTCCGGTGCGGCCACGGGTGCCGGCTGAGCAGGTTCGGGCACCAGGTACAGTCCGGACGGCGAGTTCGCCGTGTGGGTGAGAGCGTCGATCCAGGCGGGGTTCAGCTGGGGAGTGCGACTGCCGTAGAACTTGTAGACGAGGGAGCAGCGGGGGTGCACCCAGATGGTGGTGCGGCCGTCGCCGATGCTGACGTCGTCGCGCCACGTGAAGTGGAAGGGTTCGCCGCGCCGGAGCTTGGTGCCGATCACCAGCTGCAGATGTGCGAGGGTCCGATCATCGAAATCGACCTTCACCGTCCCCTCGTAAGTGAGTTTGCCCATCGTGCGCCTCCGCTCTGGGGATGCCGGCGAACGTAGCGCTGGGGTGGCTCAGGGGCGGACGCCGATCACGAACACCTTCGATCCTCGCGGGTGGGCGTCGTCGCGGGCCAGGCCTTGACAGCCGTCGTCGGATGCACCAAGGGGCGCCCGTTCCGATGCGCCGGCGTCGGGGTGCTCGAGCGGATCGCGGCGCTGTGCGCAGCGGCGACCGCCGTGAAGGACCGCGCCGCCGGGATGGTAGTCTCGATCGGCACGCCTCCGTAGCTCAGGGGATAGAGCGTTGGTTTCCGGTACCAAAGGTCGCAGGTTCGATTCCTGTCGGGGGCACGAAAAAGAATCCCAGGTTCGCCTGGGATTCTTCGTTTCCCGGTGGCGCCCGAGCTGACCACGCCGGTCAGGGTGCGACGGGGTCCTCGTCGTGCGGGGCATCCGCCACGATCGCGGGCTGGAGCTCCATCGCCTCGATCGCGTCGGCGACCCGAGCCGCGAGGTAGGCGTGGCCGTCCGTCGAGGGGTGGTCGCGACCGATCGGGCCGGTGTCGATGACCTCGAGGTAGTTGGCCGCGGTGATCCAGCCCTCGGCGATCGGCGAGATGTACCACCAGCCGCGCGCGGCGGCGAGCTCGGCCAGCTCCGTGTCGATGCTGCTGGTCGGGCTCTCGACCGGCAGCACCTGCGGCGAAGGACCGAGGATGACGATCGCGGCGTCGGGGTAACGGGCCTCGAGTGCGTCCCACGCGGCGGTGACGGCATTCCGATATCCCGCCGGGTACAGCCTGCGGTCGTTGATGGACCCCTCGACGACGATCAGGTCCGGATCGAGCGCCGGGTCGAGTGCGGCGATGCGCTCGCCGTATGCCGGACCATCGAGCCCGGGCTTGAGATAGCCGCTGCCGCGAACCCCGTCCACGACGGTCTCGACGCCGAGCTCGTCGGCGAGCCGGTACGCGAAGCCGAGTGTCGGCACGGTGGCGGCGGAGCCGTAGACCCACGAGTCGCCGAAGACGAGCACGCGCGCGCCTTCTTCGAGGACGAGGGGCGCGGGCGGGACGGATGCCGCGACGGCCGCATTCCCTTCGGCGACGGCGACGGGGGCCACCGGTTCAGGTGCGCCCCAGGGGCGGAGCACGGCCACGGCGCACACCGCAGCCACGGCGAGCGCCGCGCCGAGGAGGGCGAGCCATCCCCGCACCCCTGCCACCCGCGGCCGGCGCGCCCAGCGGGGCGCCTGGGCGCCTGGGCCCAGCCGCCGTGCGCGGAAGCGGCCGGGCGCGTGCATGAGAAGAGGGTAAGTCATCGATCGGCGAACACCGAACACAGGCCCTGAACTGGGCAATATGCGCGGCGGATCCCGAGGTTCGGACCCTCTTCGCGGTGCCCGCGGGCGACCCTGTGGACGTCCGCACGGCGCAGTCATCGGGGCATGCGAGGATACTTCGGTGCAACGCATCGTGACCGCTGAGATGGACCTCGAACTCGGGGCATCCGTCGACCTCATCTTCCAGATCGCAGCCGCTCAGGCGGTGCCGATCTCGAATGAGCAGCTGACGTTCACGCAGGGCGATCGTGTGTACACCCCGACCGAGATCGTCGACCAGTCGGGAAGCCGGCTGCACCGCCTGACGGGCGAGCCCGGACCCCTCGAGATCCGGTACGAGGCGACGGTCGACGGCCAGGCCGCCACGAGTCGCACCAGCGACCTGGAGGCGATCACGTACCTCCGTCCGAGCCGGTATGCGCAGTCCGACGAGGTGTTCCAGCAGGCGCGCCGTCAGTTCAAGGGGCTCTCGGGTCACGACCTCATCGCGGCGGTGTCCGAGTTCGTCTCGACGAGCACGACCTACACGCCGGGACTCAGCCAGGGCACCGACAGCGCGGTCACCACTCTCATGACCGGCCAGGGCGTCTGCCGCGACTACGCGCACGTCGTCATCGCGCTGCTGCGGGCGATGGACATGCCGGCGCGCTATGCCGCGTGCTTCGCACCGGGGCTGCAGCCGATGGACTTCCATGCCGTGGCGGAGGCCTACCTCGACGGCTCCTGGTACGTCATCGACGCGACGCGTCTGGCGAATCGCCGCTCGCTCGTGCGCATCGCGACCGGACGCGATGCCGCCGACTGCGCGTTCCTCAGCTACCACGGCGGCTACGTCGGGCTGCAGCGGCTGCGCGTCGACGCCTGGGTCGTTCCGGATGCCGCCACCGGCGAGGGGCTCGAGCCGGCCGCGGATGGCGCCTATCCGCATCAGGATCCTTTCGACCCGTCGCTCGACGACTTCACCGCCCTGGTGCAGCTGGCCTGACGTCCTCGGCCGGATATATCAGGCCTTGTTTATATCATCAGGCGCTGATATGAATGGGCTATGCACGCACTCGATGTCCTGGGAGACCCGGTCCGGCGACGACTCGTCGAGCTGCTCGCCCGCGGTGATCGCGCATCGGGGGACCTCACCGAGGTGATCCGCGCCGAGTTCGGCATCAGCCAGCCGGCGGTGTCGAACCATCTCCGGGTGCTCAGGGAAGCGGGCTTCGCGCACAGCAGCGCCGAAGGGTCGCGCCGCATCTACTCCCTCGACGGGGAGCGGATGACCGAAGTGCAGGACTGGGTCGAGGAGCACCTCGGCTTCTGGACGAATCGACTCGACGCGCTCGGGACCGAGCTGCGCCGCAACCGCACGGAGGAACGATGAACACCGCAGACCCCTTCATCCGAGCACTCACCGGCGACGAGGCCGAGCAGACCGTCACGCTGGTGCGCAGCTACCCCGCCGCCGCCGCGGACGTCTGGAACGCACTGACCACCCCGGAGCGGATCGCGAGGTGGTACGGCACGATCGTCGGCACGCCGCCGCGCGCGGTCGGCGACGAGTTCGAGGTCGAGATCGGCCAGGGGATGGTCCGGAGGGCGCACCTCGAGAGCTGCGCGGCGCCGTCCGGGCTCTCGTACACGTGGTGGTCGGGCGACGGCGATCCCGGCCTCGTGACCATCCGGCTCGACGCGATCGCCGATGACGAGACGCGCCTGACGGTCCAGCACGACCGACTGCGACCGCACCGCATGACCCAGTACGGCGGAGGGTGGGAGCAGAACCTGGTCGCCCTCGCGGACGTGCTCGGTGCAACGGGCGAGGCCGACGAGGACGGCGACGCGCGTGTCGGCCGGTGGGAGCTGCTGGGCGATCGTCCGCTGGATGTCCGGCTCGCGATCGACGCACCGGTGGAGCGGGTGTGGCGGGCATGGTCCAGCGCCGAGGGGCTGGCCTCCTGGTGGTGGGCGCACTGGGGCGACGTCGCCGTGGCGGCCGATGTCCGCGTCGGCGGCGAATACCGCATCGAGGCGCCGGGGCAGGGGCTCGCCGTGGCGGGGGAGTACCTCGTGGTCGAACCCGGGCGCCGGCTCGCGTTCACGTGGACGTGGACGGACGATGAAGGCCAGAGCCGCGATGAAGCGGTCGAGGTGCGGTTCACCGCAGCGGATGCCGGCACCGTCGTCTCGGTGCGGCACACCGGTCCGTGGGAGGACGAGGCGCCCGTGGACGCGTACCGGCAGGGGTGGGGATTCGTGCTGGCCCAACTCGCGAGCTCTGTGCACTGAGCCCCGCGCAGCCGGGCGCGCGATCCCGGCGAATAGACTGGTGCGGTTATGAATCCTGAAGCCCTCTCCGCCGCCCTGCTCGCCGTTGTCGCCCCGCTCGCCGAGGCGCGACGCCCCGGTGCGACGGATGGGCTCACCCCGGCGGACCTGCCGCTCGAGCGCCCCAAGAACCGCGATCACGGCGACTGGGCATCGAATGCGGCGCTGAAGCTCGCGAAGGCCGT
Source organism: Microbacterium sp. ProA8 (assembly GCF_039905635.1). NCBI lineage: Bacteria > Bacillati > Actinomycetota > Actinomycetes > Micrococcales > Microbacteriaceae > Microbacterium > Microbacterium chionoecetis. Next base: position 1,484,476 of record NZ_CP157000.1, read on the forward strand.
CGGCGCGAACCCGCGCGAGTTCGCCGCGGAGATCGCCGCCGGGCTCGCCGAGGTCGACGGTGTCGCGGGTGTCGAGGTGGCCGGTCCCGGATTCATCAACATCCGGCTGGATGCCGCAGCCGCCGGTGCGCTCGCGAAGACCATCGTCGACGCCGGCGCGGCCTACGGCACGAATGACTCACAGCGCGGCAACACGATCAACCTGGAGTTCGTCAGCGCGAACCCCACAGGTCCGATGCACATCGGCCACACCCGGTGGGCCGCACTCGGCGACTCCATGGCGCGCCTGCTGCTGGCCAGCGGCGCGACGCTCGTCCGCGAGTTCTACGTCAACGACGCCGGCGCGCAGATGGATCGATTCGGCCTTTCCGTACTGGCAGCGGCCAAGGGCGAGCCCACTCCCGAGGACGGCTATCCGGGCTCGTACATCGACGACCTCGCTCAGCGGGTCCTCTCCGCGGTGCCGGACCTCCTGTCGCTCCCGGCCGACGAGCAGCTCGTCGTCGCGCGTGACCGGGCGTACGCGTTGCAGCTCGGGGACCTGCAGGCGTCCTTGGAGAAGTTCAACGTCCACTTCGACGTCTTCTTCAGCGAGCGGACGCTCCACGCCAAGGGCTCGAACGGCGAGCCCAGCCTCGTCGACGAGGCCGTCGACCGCTTGCGGGAGCAGGGTCACGTCTTCGACGAGGACGGCGCGGTGTGGGTGCGCACGACCGACTTCGGCGATGACAAGGATCGCGTCATCCGTCGTTCCAACGGCGAATACACCTATTTCGCCGCTGACGCCGCCTACTACCTCAACAAGGGCGACCGCGGCTTCGCGCACAAGATCTACCTGCTCGGCGCCGACCACCACGGCTACGTGCACCGCCTCAAGGCGCTCGCCGGCGCGGCCGGGGACGACCCCGACAAGGACATCGAGGTGCTCATCGGGCAGCTCGTGTCGATCAACGGCGCGCGGCTGTCCAAGCGCGCGGGCAACATCATCGAGCTCGATGACCTCCGCGAGTGGATCGGCACCGACGCGCTGCGCTACTCGCTCGCGCGGTATCCCGCTGACTCGCCGCTGACGCTCGATCCCGAGATCCTCCGCAAGCGCACGAACGACAACCCCGTCTTCTATGTGCAGTACGCCCACGCGCGCACCCACAACGTCGGACGCCATGCCGCGGCATCCGGCGTCGACCGCTCGGCGTTCGCCCCCGAGCTGCTCGCGCACGAGACGGAGTCCGCGCTCCTCGGCGCGCTCCAGGAGTTCCCGCGCATCGTCGGATTCGCCGCCGAGGTGCGCGAGCCCCACCGCGTCGCCCGCTACCTCGAGGAACTCGCCGGGCTCTATCACCGCTGGTACGACAACTGCCGCGTCATCCCGCTCGGCGACGAGCCCGTCGAGCCCGTTCACCGCACCCGCCTGTGGCTCAACGACGCCACCGGGCAGGTGCTGCGCAACGGCCTCGATCTGCTGGGCGTCACCGCCCCGGAGCGGATGTAGACATGGCCTACGGCGACACGCAGGCGACCGAGCCGCTCCCCGACGACATGCTGCCTGCGCCGCCGCCACTGCGTCGCCGCCGGGCATGGCCCTGGATCGTGGCCTTCGCCATCGTCGCGGTGCTGGCGGTCGCCGCGTGGTTCGCCGCTGAGGCGATCGCCCGTCAGATCGTCACCGGCGTGGTGCGCGACCAGGTGCGCACGCAGCTGGCGCTGCCCGCCGACCAGCAGATCGATGTCGAGATCGCCGGTGCCGTGCTCCCGCAGCTCATCGGAGGCAGCCTCGACGAGCTCACGATCGCTTCGGACGACGTGACCCTCGGTGAGGTCACGGGCGATGTCACCGTCATCGCCCACGATGTGGCGGTGCGAGGCAGCGGCGAGATGAGCGGCGCAACGGCGACCGTGTCGCTCGATCAGGCTCAGCTGCAGACGCTGCTGGCGACCATCGATGAGTTCCCCGCTGACACGGTCGCTCTCGACGCACCGAACGTCACGATGTCGCTCGATCTGACGCTGTTCGGCGCCGCGATTCCCGTCGGCGTCGCCCTCACTCCGTCGGCGGCGGAGGGCGAGATCGTGCTGACGCCCGCGTCGTTGCAGCTCGGGGGTTCCGAGGTCACCGCCGATGCGCTGCGCGACCAGTTCGGCAGGCTGTCCGACGCGGTGCTCCAGGACTGGAACGTGTGCGTCGCGCAGTACCTGCCCGCGGGCGTCACCCTCACCGGCGTCGAGGTCGACGGGACGCTGCTCGTGGCGGACTTCGACGTCGACGGCGCCTTCGCCACGGATCTCGCGCTGCAGGAGAACGGCACCTGCGCCTGAGACGCCGCGCGGCGTCACACGGCACGGGGGCCCCGAGCCGCGTGCCCTAGACTTCTAGCACCGCTGGAGATCCGTGTCGCTGCCAGAGCGTGACCTCTCCGGCCGGCAGAGCCGTACCACCATCCCCGGACGGCCACGCGTCGCAGCTCCCACCGATTGGTCCACCGTGTCCGCCGACCCGCATACCCGTTCCGTCGCTCCTGCGTGGCTCGAACGTCCCGCCGACGCGAACGGGCTCGCCCCGGCCGTCTGGCCGATCTCGGCGAGCCGCGACGACGCCGGTGTGCTCACGCTCGGCGGCATCCCGGCGACCGCGCTGCGCAGCCGCTTCGGCACACCGCTCTACGTCATCGACGAGGACGAGGTGCGTGCCACCGCACGGCGCACGCTCGACGCCTTCCGGGCGGCCGCCGCCCTCCACGGCGTGCAGGCGCGCGTGTATTACGCCGGCAAGGCCCTGCTGACGACCGAGGTCGTGCGCTGGGTCACCGACGAGGGACTCGCGGTCGACGTCTGCACCGGCGGTGAGCTGGCCGTGGCGCTGGCGGCGGGCGCGGATCCCGCGCGCCTCGGCTTCCACGGGAACAACAAGTCGGTGGCCGAGCTCGAGCGCGCCGTCGACGCGGGCGTCGGGTCCATCGTCATCGACAGCCTCATCGAGATCGAGCGGCTCGCGGCGATCGTCGGGCGCCGCGGTGCAGCGCAGGCGGTGCTGCTGCGGGTGAACAGCGGCGTGCACGCCGAGACGCACGACTTCCTCGCGACGGCCCACGAAGACCAGAAGTTCGGCTTCACGCTCACGGATGCCCCCGCCGCGGTCGCCCGCATCCGCGAGCTCGAGGGCCTCGAGCTCGTGGGTCTGCACTGCCACATCGGGTCACAGATCTTCGGCACCGCCGGCTTCGAGGAGTCCGCGGCGCGGATCGTCGAGCTGTACGCAGAGCTTCGCCAGGGCGGCGAACTGCCGGTGCTCAACCTCGGCGGCGGCTTCGGCATCGCCTACACCTCGGTCGACGACCCCACCCCCATCGAGCAGCTGGCGGCGGGCATCGCGGAGGCCGTGGCGCGCCAGTGCGAGGTGCGCGGCATCCCGGTTCCGAATCTCGCGTTCGAGCCGGGCCGCGCCATCGTCGGCCGCGCCGGCGTGACCCTGTACGAGGTCGGAACGACCAAGCCGGTGGCGCTCGGCAGTTCTGACGACACTGCCGACGAAGCCCCCGGTGACACGCGCCTGTACGTCAGCGTCGACGGCGGGATGAGCGACAACGCCCGCCCTGCCCTGTACGGTGCGCAGTTCTCGGCGAGGATCGCGTCGCGCACGAGCGACGCCGAGCCGGCGCTCGCGAGGGTGGTCGGAAAGCACTGCGAGTCGGGTGACATCGTGGTCGACGCCGAGTACCTTCCTGCCGATGTGTCGCCCGGCGACCTGCTCGCCGTCCCGGCGACCGGCGCCTACTGCTTCTCGCTCGCGAGCAACTACAACTACGTGCCCCGCCCGCCCGTCGTGGCGCTGCGCGGGGGAGAGGCCCGCGTCATCGTGCGCGGCGAGACGATCGACGATCTTCTCGCCCGCGACGCCGGCGTCGATACCGCTGTGTTCGAAGCTGGGCGCCCCTCCGGGGGCGCACCGATGGAAGGGAAACAACGTATGCCCGTACTGAGCGAGCGAAGCGAGTCGAAGTGACCGACTACCGCCGCCTCCGCGTCGCGCTGCTGGGAGCCGGAGCCGTGGGCTCGCAGGTCGCGGCGCTGCTGCGCCAGCACGCCGACGAGCTCGCCGACCGGGCGGGAGCGCGACTGGAGCTGGTCGGCATCGCGGTGCGCGACGTCGACGCCAAGCGCGACGTCGAGCTGCCTCAGGAGCTCTTCACGACGGACGCCGACGCGCTCATCGTCGGCTCCGACATCGTCATCGAGCTGATGGGCGGCATCGAGCCGGCACGTACCTACCTGCTGCACGCGATCAACTCGGGCGCCGACGTCGTGACCGCCAACAAGGCGCTCCTGGCGACGCACGGCCCTGAGATCTTCGACGCCGCCGACCAGGTGGGCGCCGAGGTCTACTACGAGGCCGCCGCCGCCGGCGCCATCCCGATCATCCGCCCGCTGCGCGACTCGCTGGCCGGCGACCGCGTGCAGCGCATCATGGGCATCGTCAACGGCACCACGAACTACATCCTCGACCGCATGGACACCGAGGGCGCCGAGTTCTCGGACGTGCTCGCCGACGCGCAGCGCCTCGGGTACGCCGAGGCGGATCCGACGGCCGATGTCGAGGGCTACGACGCCGCCCAGAAGGCCGCGATCCTCGCGAGCCTCGCCTTCCACACGACGGTGCCGCTCGAGGCGGTGCACCGCGAGGGCATCACCGCGATCGACTCGTCGATGATGGATGCCGCGCGCCACGCCGGCTACGTCATCAAACTGCTGGCGGTCTGCGAGCGGCTGACCGAGGAATCCGGCGAGTCCATCTCGGTGCGCGTCTATCCCGCGCTCATCGACCGCGCCCACCCGCTCGCCAGCGTGCACGGAGCCAACAACGCGGTGTTCGTGCAGGCCGAGGCCGCCGGCAACCTGATGTTCTACGGCGCGGGCGCCGGCGGCGTGCAGACCGCATCCGCGGTGCTCGGTGACGTCGTGTCGGCGGCCCGCCGCCACATCGCCGGCGGTGTCGGCGTCGGCGAGTCGACGCTGGCCAACCTCCCCATCGTGCCCGTGGGCCGCGTCACGACGCGCTACCAGATCACGCTCGAGGTCGACGACCAGCCGGGCGTGCTCGCGACGGTCGCCGGCATCCTCAGCGACGGTCGTGTCTCGATCGCCACCGTCGAGCAGACCGTCGAGCAGACGGTGGCGCAGGCAGTCGGGGACGCGCGCGACAGCGAGGGCGGCGTCGCGCGACTGGTGATCGGCACGCACAAGGCGTTGGAGCAGGACCTGAGCGAGACGGTGGACCGACTGGCCGCCAGCGGCGTCGTGGAGCGCGTCGTCTCGGTCCTGCGGGTCGAAGGCAATTGAGGGTCTGAAGGAGACTGACATGGCACATGTTTGGCGCGGAGTCCTCCGCGAGTACGCAGATCGTCTGGGCGTGACGGATGCCTCGACCGTGGTCACCCTGGGTGAAGGCGGGACGCCGCTCCTGCCCGCCCCGGCGCTGTCGCGCCGCACCGGCACGGACGTGTGGGTGAAGTTCGAGGGCATGAACCCCACCGGCTCGTTCAAGGACCGCGGCATGACCGTCGCGGTGTCGCGTGCGATCGATCACGGCGCCAAGGCGGTGATCTGCGCGTCGACCGGCAACACGTCCGCCTCGGCCGCGGCCTACGCCGCGCACGCCGGCATCACGGCCGCCGTGCTCGTGCCCGAGGGCAAGATCGCGATGGGCAAGCTGAGCCAGGCCGTCGCCCACAACGGCCGCCTCATCCAGATCCGCGGCAACTTCGACGACTGCCTCGAGATCGCCCGCGAACTGGCCGACAACTACCCCGTGCACCTCGTCAACTCGGTCAACCCCGACCGCATCGACGGCCAGAAGACGGCCGCGTACGAGGTCGTCGAGCAGCTGGGCGACGCGCCCGACTTCCACTTCATCCCCGTCGGCAACGCCGGCAACTACACCGCCTACACGCGCGGCTACACCGAAGAGGCCGCGGCGAACGTCTCGACCCGCGTGCCGCGCATGTTCGGCTTCCAGGCCGAGGGCTCGGCACCGCTCGTGCGCGGCGAGGTCGTGAAGCACCCGGAGACGGTGGCGAGCGCCATCCGCATCGGCAACCCGGCGTCGTGGGACCTCGCGCTCGAGGCCCGCGCGGCGACCGACGGCTACTTCGGGGCCATCGACGACGACCGCATCCTCGCGGCGCAGAAGCTCCTGTCCGGTGAGGTCGGGATCTTCGTCGAGCCGGCGTCGGCCATCAGCGTGGCAGGGCTCCTGGACCGCGTCGAGGCGGGCGTCGTGCCGCAGGGCGCGCGCGTCGTGCTGACGGTCACGGGCCACGGGCTCAAGGACCCGCACTGGGCGCTGCGCAACGCGGACGGCTCGGAGGTCGAGCCCACCGTCGTCGACGCGACCACGTCGGAAGTGGCATCCGTTCTCGACCTCGTCCGCGCCGCCGAATCCGTCGACGCGCCGGGACCGCGCGCGTGACTGCAGCCGTCGTGCCCGCGCCCGTCACGGACGCCCGCGAGGGGCGCCGGGTCGTGGTGCGGGTTCCGGCGACGAGCGCCAACCTCGGGCCCGGTTTCGACACCCTCGGCCTCGCGCTGAGCGTGTACGACGAGCTCGATGTCACGGCGCTCCCCGAAGGGCAGCTCGAGATCGAGGTCGAGGGGGCCGGCGCGGCCGACGTTCCTCGCGACGCCTCGCACCTGGTGGTGCGGGCCATCGCGTACGCCTTCGAATCCGTGGGACGGCGGATGCCGGGGCTGCGCCTCGTCGCCAGGAACGTCATCCCGCACGGGCGCGGACTGGGCTCGTCGGGCGCGGCGGTGGTGTCGGGCCTGCTGGCCGCGAAGGGCCTGCTCGAGGGCGACGTGGAGCTCGGCCCGGACGCCCTGCTGCGGCTCGCGACCGAGCTCGAGGGACACCCCGACAACGTCGCGCCGGCGCTGTTCGGCGGTCTCACGATCGCCTGGGTCGACGACGGCGGCCCGCAGCACAAGAAGCTGCTGGTGCACCGCGGCGTGTCGCCCCTCGTGCTCGTGCCGGAGTTCACCATGTCGACGCAGCTCGCCCGGAGCCTGCAGCCCACGCAGGTGCCCCGTGAGGACGCCGTCTTCAACGTGTCCCGCTCGGCGCTGCTCATCGCGGCGCTCACGCAGAGCCCTGAGCTGCTGCAGGCGGCCACCGAGGACAAGCTCCACCAGAACTACCGCGCGAGCGCCATGCCCGACACCGACGCCCTCGTGCGGACGCTGCGCGCCCAGGGCTTCGCGGCGGTCGTTTCCGGAGCGGGCCCGAGCGTGCTCGTGCTCGCCGACGGACCCGGGCGACGGCTCGAAGCGGCGGCGCTCGCCGCGGCCACGACCGACACCCCGTGGGAGGCGCTCATGCTCGCCGTCGACTTCAAGGGTGGTACAGTGAGGGAGTACGCGGAGGGTTCCACGTAATACGTGAATCTGGCCTCCGTCGCAAATCTGCGAAACCACCGCACGGCATTCTGACCTGCCGACGTCCGCTGAGCACCCTCGCGGTCCCTCACCCCGTCGGCGGGAGTTTCGACAGGCGTGACAACTGATCGAGACGGGCAGACGCCACCCGCAGTGCTGTGCGAGTCGTGCACATTCGTTCGTTTTTCACAAGGGAGAACTCGTGGAGTCCATCTCCGAGGTCCATGCCGACGTTCCGGCCGACGAGCGCGCGGAAGCGCCCGAGGCTGTCGAGAACGCCGAGACCATCGAAGCCGCGGCTGAGGAAGCCGTGATCGAGGCCGTCGTGGCCGACACCGTCGCCGATGAGGCCGTCGTCGAGGCCGTCGCTGCAGAGGAGGCCGCCGAGGAGGCGGTCGCCGAGGCGATCGTCGCCGAGGACGCCGGTGACCCGGCGGCCGCCGCGGCTGCCGAAGCCGTCGCCGAAGAAGCCGTCGCCGAGGCCCTCGTGGCCGACGCCGTCGCCGAGGAAGCGGTCGCCGAAGCGGTCGTGGCCGACGCCGTGGCGGCGGAAGTCGTCGCGGAGGAGGTTCCGGCGGCACCGGTCAAGGCGCCGCGCAAGCGCGCGCCGCGCCGTGCCAAGAGCACCGACGTCCCGCCGGCCGAGCCCGTCGAGGCACCGGCCGAGGCTGCTGCCACCGAGACGCCGGCCGAGACCGCACCTGCCGAGGCCGCGCCGGCCGAGAGCGCACCCGCCGAGGCGGCGCCTGCCGAGGGCGACGCCCAGGCAGCAGATGACGCTGCGGAGGCGGCATCCGCCCCCGCAGGCGACGCCGAGGCACCCGCCGAAGCAGCCGAGCAGTCCGCCGAGGGCGAGGCCGAGGGCACCGACACGCCGGCTCGTGGCCGCAGCCGCAGCCGCAGCCGCAGCCGCAACCGGAACGCGCAGGGCGGTCAGAACCAGAACGCCCAGAACTCCAACGCCCAGGGCGGTCAGGGCGCGCAGGCGCAGAACGCCCAGGGCGGTCAGAACCAGAACGCGCAGCCTGCCGTGGCCGAGCCCGCCAAGGCCGAGACGCCCGAGGACGACCAGCAGTCGCAGGGCAACGGCCGGGGCCGCCAGCGCAACAAGCGCCGTGGCACCCAGACGACCGGCGACGAGTTCGACACCGAGATCGGCGAGGACGACGTCCTCATCCCGATCGCCGGCATCCTCGACGTGCTCGACAACTACGCGTTCGTCCGCACCTCCGGCTACCTGCCCGGCCCGAGCGACGTCTACGTCTCGCTCGGCCAGGTCAAGAAGTACAACCTCCGCAAGGGCGACGCCGTCGTCGGCGCCATCAAGCAGCCGCGCGAGGGCGAGCAGTCCAGCCGCCAGAAGTACAACGCGCTCGTCAAGGTCGATGCCGTGAACGGCCTCTCGGTCGACGACGCCGCGACGCGTGTCGAGTTCGGCAAGCTGACGCCGCTGTACCCGCAGGAGCGCCTGCGCCTCGAGACGGGTCCCGAGAAGCTGACCCAGCGCATCATCGACCTGGTCGCGCCGATCGGCAAGGGGCAGCGCGGACTCATCGTCGCCCCGCCGAAGGCCGGCAAGACGATCGTGCTGCAGCAGATCGCCAACGCGATCTCGATCAACAACCCCGAGGTCCACCTCATGGTCGTGCTGGTCGACGAGCGGCCCGAAGAGGTCACCGACATGCAGCGCACGGTGAAGGGCGAGGTCATCGCCTCGACCTTCGACCGTCCCGCCGAGGACCACACCACGGTCGCCGAGCTCGCCATCGAGCGCGCCAAGCGCCTCGTGGAGCTCGGTCGAGACGTCGTCGTTCTCCTGGACTCGATCACGCGTCTGGGCCGTGCGTACAACATCTCGGCGCCGACCTCGGGCCGCGTGCTCACCGGTGGCGTCGACGCGTCGGCGCTGTACCCGCCCAAGCGCTTCTTCGGCGCCGCGCGCAACATCGAGAACGGCGGATCGCTCACGATCCTCGCGACCGCGCTCGTCGAGACCGGCTCCAAGATGGACGACGTCATCTTCGAGGAGTTCAAGGGCACCGGCAACAGCGAGCTGCGCCTGTCGCGCCAGCTGGCCGACAAGCGCATCTTCCCGGCCGTCGACGTCAACGCGTCGAGCACCCGCCGCGAAGAGATGCTGCTGTCGCCCGACGAGGTCAAGATCACGTGGAAGCTGCGTCGCGCGCTGGCGGGTCTCGACCCGCAGCAGGCCCTCGAGGTCGTGCTCGGCAAGCTCAAGGAGACGTCGTCCAACGTCGAGTTCCTCGTGCAGATGCAGAAGTCGATCCCGGCTCCGACCACCGGTCACAGCGGCGGACGCAGCCACGCGGACGACAACAGCATCCGCTGATCCCCCATGGGCGAACCCGCGATGTTCGATTCCGTCCGGGCGCTGATCGACGAGCACCGCGCGGTGCAGGAGGAGCTCTCCGACCCCGCGGTGCACGCCGATGCGGCGCGCGCGAAGCGGGTCAACCGGCGCTACGCCGAGCTGTCGCGCATCGTGAAGGCGCACGAGGACTGGCTGGCGGCATCCGATGATCTGGATGCCGCCCGCGAGCTCGCCCGTGAAGACGAGGCGTTCGCCGAAGAGGTGCCGGCACTCGAGGCGCGCCTGGTTGAGGCGCACGAACGACTGCGACGGCTGCTGATCCCGCGGGACCCGGACGACGCGCGCGACGTGATCATGGAGATCAAGCAGGGCGAGGGCGGCGCCGAATCGGCGCTGTTCGCGGCCGACCTCCTGCGCATGTACCTGCAGTACGCCGCGTCGAAGGGCTGGAAGACGGAGCTCCTCGAGCGCAACGAGTCCGACCTCGGCGGCTACAAGGACGTCCAGGTCGCGATCAAGGGCTCCTCATCCGATCCCGCGCAAGGGGTGTGGGCGCACCTGAAGTACGAGGGCGGCGTGCATCGCGTGCAGCGCGTGCCGGCGACCGAGTCGCAGGGGCGGATCCACACCTCGACCACCGGCGTGCTGGTGTTCCCCGAGGTCGACGAGCCCGAAGAGATCCACATCGACCCAAACGACCTCAAGATCGACGTGTTCCGGTCGTCGGGTCCCGGCGGGCAGTCGGTCAACACGACCGACTCCGCGGTGCGCATCACGCACGTGCCGACGGGGATCGTGGTCTCGATGCAGAACGAGAAGTCGCAGCTGCAGAACCGCGAGGCCGGCATGCGCGTGCTGCGTGCGCGCCTGCTCGCCAAGCAGCAGGAGGAGCTCGACGCGGCGGCATCCGACGCCCGCCGCTCACAGATCCGCGGCATGGACCGGTCCGAGCGCATCCGCACCTACAACTTCCCCGAGAACCGCATCGCCGACCACCGCACCGGCTACAAGTCGTACAACCTCGACCAGGTCATGGACGGCGCGCTCGAGCCGATCATCGAGTCGGCGATCACCGCCGACGAAGAGGCGCGGCTCGCCGCCCTCGGCGGCGACGCCTGACCCCGGTCTTCGGCCACGCCCCCGCCCCCCCCGCGCGCCTCGCCTTCCCCCGCGCGCCTCGCCTTCCCCCGCGGGGACCGTTCAACCCTGTTCACTTGCGCTGAACGTACGCGAAATCGGGCGATCGGTGTACGTTCAGCGCAAGTGAACTGGATCGGATCGCCTGCGGAGCGGCCAAGCGACGGGGACTGTGGATAATTCAACGGATGCCCCGCCGCGAAGTGGCAAGGTTCACAGATGCCCGCGATCGACGGTCCGGCCTTTCGTGTCGGGGATGCGCTCCGTTCTGGCATGCCGCGTCGAGCGGTGGACGCCCGCACACTTGACCGGCCGTTCGCCGGGCTGCGGGCGCATCCCGCCGCTGATAGCGACCAAGAGGGGCGGCATCCGCTCGAGGTCGCGCGAGACGCGCATCGCCGCGCAGCGCGGCAGTTCACCACGCACATGCATGTCCACGAGTTCTTCTCGCACGCCACGGCGGCGCTGTTGTGGGACCTGCCCCTGCCGTCGGTGCCGGATGGCATCGACGTGTCGGTCATCGCCCCCCATCGCGCGCCATCAGGCCGAGGGGTGCGAGGTCACCAGCTCGCCGGCGCGCAGGTCACGACGACAGAGCACGACGAGGGTTTCTCGATCACCTCTCCCGGGTCGACATGGGCGCAGCTCGGCGCGGCCGTCAAGCACCCGTACGACCTCACAGCGCTCGCGGACGCGGTGATCCGTACGCCGCGCATCCCCGGTCCGCACGGGCGTCTGCTGAGAGCCGCGCACTCGACGGTCGCCGAGCTCGCCGTCGAACTGGGACGGGGCCGGCGGATCGGAATACGCAGCCTCGAGGAGGCCCTGCACCGCGCGCGGCCCGGCGCAGCGTCGCGCCCTGAGACGTGGACCCGGCTGACCATCGTCGACGCGGGGTTGCCGGAGCCGACGCTCGACCATGACGTGTACGACGAGCGGGGCGTCTTCATCGGCTGCGTCGACCTCGCCTACGTCGCGCTGAAGATCGCCATCGAGTACGAGGGCGACCACCACCGCGTCGAGGCTGCGCAGTGGGCGCGCGACATCCAGAAGCACGATCGACTCGCAGAGCTCGGATGGCGGGTGATCCGCGTCACCCGGGCGGACGTGTTCGAGCACCCAGGAGAACTGGTCGGCCGGGTCCGCAGCGCCCTCCGTTCACGCGCCTGACGCGCCCGACTGCGCGCCCGGCCGCCATCAGCGGAGCATCGTCGCAGTTCACTTGCGCTGAACGTACGCAGAAACGGGCCTCCGGCGTACGTTCAGCGCAAGTGAACCATGCCGCGGAGGAAGCACCGCGCGCGGGGACGGACGCCGGGGCACGGATGCCGGGGGCGGGGGATGCCGCGGCGCTAGGCTTCGAGCGTGCTCACGTTCCTGATCCGCGCTCTGATCTTCCTCGTGTCGGCGGCACTCGGCCTCATCGTGGCCGACCTGATCCTGCCGGGCTTCTCGCTGCACTGGGACGACTGGTGGGGGATCCTCCTCGCGGTGGTGATCTTCGCGGTGCTGCAGAGCATCCTGGCGCCGTGGCTGTTCAAGATCACCCGGCGGCATGCCAACGCGCTCATCGGCGGCATCGGCCTGCTCTCGACGTTCGTCGCACTGCTCATCGCGGTGCTCATCCCGGCGGCCGGCATCGGCATCGACGGGCCGGTGGCGTGGATCATCGGCACGCTGATCGTCTGGCTCGTCACGGCGCTCGCGACGTGGCTTCTGCCACCCCTGTTCATCAAGAACAAGGTGCAGGACCGCCGCGGCTGACGACGCGAAGATAGGGATTTCGCCCGATCCGCCCCGAGCGCCGGGGGCACCAGGCTGGTGGGATGATGGGCGGTATGCAGATCGGCCGGGTTCCTCTCGTCGGCCGTCAGGCGGATCTCGACGCGCTGCGCGCGGAGATCGCCGCCGTGGATGCGCACGGACGCGCCGTGGTGGTGTCGGGCGACGCGGGTATGGGCAAGACGCGCCTGCTGCGCGATTTCACGGAGGGCCTCGACGACGACGTCGTCGTCGTCCGCGGCGCCTCGGTCGACTCCGGCTCGGGCCCCGCCCCGCTGACCGCGATCACCGACCTCGTGCGCGACCTCGTGGATCAGCTGGGCCCGGAGGCGGTGCGCGAGGCGGCGGGCCCCGCGGTCGACGCGCTGGGCGTGCTCGTCCCCACGCTGGCGGAGGCTCCGGGCGATACCGAGCGGCTCGCCGATGTCGTGGTGGAGCTGTTCTCGAACCTCGCGCGGACGCATCGCCTGGTCGTGATCATCGAGGACCTCCACTGGTCCGACAGCACCACGTGCGAGATCGCGGCACGCCTGGTGCGCCGCACTGCCGCCCTCCCGCTGTTCGTGCTGGTGTCGTACCGCACCGATGACGTGGGCCGCGGGCACCCGCTTCGCCCTGTCCTCGCTGAGCTCGACCGCGCGCGACTGCTGACGCATCGCCCGCTCGCACGGCTCAGCCCGGCCGAGGTGGGTGCGCTCGCCACGGCGGTGCATGGCGACACGCTCGCCGCCGAGGTGCTGAACGACATCGCGGCCCGCAGCGACGGCATCCCGTTCTATGTCGAAGAGCTGGCGAGCTTCTCGGGCGAGCGGCTGCCGGTTTCGCTGCGCGACGTCCTGCTGCTGCGTTACGAGCGATTGGATGCCGAGGCCCGCCGTTTCACCCGCGTGCTGGCGACCGGCGGGGTCGAGGTGCCCGACCCGGTGCTCCGGGCCGTCTTCGATGGCAATGAGCCGGTGCTGGAGTCGGCGGTGCGCTCCGCCGTCGACGCGCAGATCGTCGTGATCAGGGGCGATGCGTACGCGTTCCGCCACGCGCTCATGCAGGAGGCGGTGTACGCCGAGCTGCTTCCGACGGAGCGTACGCGGCTGCACACCGCCTACGCGGTGGCGCTCGAGGCGGCCGCCCCCACCGCGCGCGTGCTCGCCGACATCGCCCACCACTGGCGGGCTGCCCACGTCCCCGACCGGGCGCTGGCTGCTGCGGTCGCCGCGCAGCGTGCCGCGAGCGGAGCGTCGGCGTGGTCGACGGCTGCGGAGGCGGGGGAGCGGGCCATGGAGCTGTGGGATGCCGTGCCCGATCCCGAGACGGTCAGCGGGATGCCGCGCGTCGATGTGCTGCGGAGCACCTCTGCGGCGCTCCTCGCCGCCAACCGGAACGATCGCGCGCTCGCGTTCGCGCGGGAGGCGGTCGGCCTCTGGCCGGAGGAGGACGTCGTCGGGCGCGCGGAGATGCTCGGGGACCTGGCCACGATCGAGTTCCAGGCCGGTGTGTCGGACGGGGTGGAGAGCCTCGACCAGGCGCTCGCAATCCTCGGCGACGATCCGCGACACGATGTGCAGCGTGCCGGGCTCCTGCTCAGCTCTGCCCGAGCCCACATGCTCAACGGGCGCCATGGCCTGGGCACCGAGGTGGCGGCGCGCGCCGGTGCCACCGCTGAGGCTGCCGCCGCGGCCGGAGACCGAGACGCCGCCGAGATCCTCGTACAGGCGCTGCTCATCGCGGCGACCTGCCGGACCACCACCGGCGACGTCGGCGGTCTCGCGCTGTTCGAGCAGGCCCGTGCGCGTGCGGACGGGTTCGTCCGCGCCATGATGCGGTACTTCATCAACTGCTCCAACGCCCTCATGCTGCTCGGTCGGTATGACGACGCGGTCGCGGTGGCGCAGGAGGGGCAGGAGTACGGCCGCACCCACGTGGCGGACCTCGGCCCGCTCATGATGATCCAGGCCAACATGATCGAGGCGCACATCTACGCCGGCCGGCTGCGCGAGGCGGAGGAGCTGGGAGGGCTGCTCCCGCTGGTCGAGCCGGGCCTGTACTCGGCCTTCCTGCGCGAGCGCCTGGTATGGCTCGCGATCTGGCGGGGGCATGTCGACGACGCCCAGGCCGCGCTCGCGTCCGCCCGCCGCGAGCTCGACATGTTCGGCGCCTACGAGTTCCAGACCCGGTTCGGCATGGCGTACGACCTCGGCGAGCTGGCGCTCGCGCGCGGCGACGCGCACGAGGCGCTGTCGCACGCGCGGGCCGCGTGGGAGACGCCCGCCGGCGGCGTGCTCGCACTGCCGCTGACGGCCGTCGCGGCGCGTGCCGTCGCGATGCTCCGCGAGAGCGGCGAGGGCGGCGAGGACGCCGACATCGAGCCGTACCGCGCGGTGTTGGGCAGGTTCGCCGACTGGCCGGTGACGCCGCTGTGGGCGGCCGTGTTCGCGGCGGAGCTCGGCGAGAATTCCTGGGCCCCGGCCGTCGACGCCGTCGGCCCGGCGTACATCCGCGCCTATGCCCGCGTGCGGCACGGCGAGGAACTGCTGGCCGAGGGCGACCGGACGGCGGCGCGCGAGGCGCTCGCGGCGGCAGCATCCTTCGCCGAGGAGCTCGGCGCGGACGGCCTCGTCGCGCGTGCCCGCGCGGTGATGACGGATGCCGGACTCGCCGGCGAGACGCCGCGCTCCCTGCTCACCTCGCGCGAGGAGCAGGTGCTCGAGCTGGTCGCCGAGGGACTCACCAACGGCCAGATCGCGGAGCGCCTGTACATCAGTGTGAAGACCGTCTCAGTGCACGTGTCGGCAATCCTGCGCAAGCTCGACGCGCCGTCACGCACCGCCGCCGCGGCGATCCATCGGCGCAACGCGGCCTGACCCGGCCGGCTCACGCCCGGCACGACGATCGCGCCGGCGGCGAGTGGCTCGGCGCCGCCAGGGCCCCCGGGCAGCGCCCGCGTCAGATGTGGTACTCGGGTGTCGTCAGCAGGGCGCGCGTGTCCTCGCCGCTGCGGCGGGCTCGCGGCTTGGCGGGCACGCCGACCAGCACGGAGTCGGCCGGAGCGTCCTTGGTCACGACGGCATTGGCGCCGACGACGGATCCCGCGCCGATCGTGATGGGCCCAAGGATCTTCGCGCCCGCGCCGACGGCGACGCCGTCCTCGAGCGTGGGGTGCCGCTTGCCACCCTCGCGCTGCCGGCCGCCGAGCGTCACGCCGTGGTAGAGCATGACGTCGTCGCCGACCTCGGCGGTCTCGCCGATCACGACGCCCATGCCGTGGTCGATGAAGAAGCGGCGGCCGATGGTGGCCCCGGGGTGGATCTCGATGCCGGTGAGCCAGCGCGTGACCTGGGAGCCTGCACGGGCCACGAACCGCACGTCCCGGGACCACAGGGCGTGCCACACCCGGTGCGCCCAGATGGCGTGCAGGCCCGGGTACAGCACGGCGATCTCGAGGCCGCCGCGTGCGGCGGGATCGCGCAGCTTGGCTGCGGCGACGTCCTCGCGCACGCGCGCGACGAATCCGATGCGCTCGTCGGTCATTTCGACTCCTCCTCGGGGTCGCGCAGGTGCGCATACAGTGCCGTCGACAGGTAGCGCTCGCCCGAATCGGGCACGATCACGACGATGCGCTGACCGGCGGCCTCGGGGCGTGCCGCGATCTGGAGTGCGGCCCACACGGCCGCGCCCGCCGACATCCCACCGAGGATGCCCTCGCGGGTTGCCAGCTCGCGCGCGACGCTGATGGCGTCGTCGAACTCCACGTCGAAGATCTCGTCGACGACCGAGCGGTCGAGCACGTCGGGCACGAAGTTCGGGCCGATGCCCTGGATGCGGTGGCCGCCCGCGCGGCCCTCGGTGAGGACGGGGGAGTCCTTGGGCTCGACGAGGACGATCTTGACGGCGGGGTTGCGCTCCTTCAGCACCTGGCCGACGCCGGTGATCGTCCCGCCCGTGCCCGAGCCTGCGACGAACCAGTCGACATGGCCGTCGGTATCGCGCCAGATCTCCTCTGCCGTGGTCTGTCGATGGATCGCCGCGTTCGCCTCGTGCTCGAACTGGCGGGCGAGGATCGCGCCGGGCGTCTCATCGACGATGCGCTTGGCGGCGTCGACCGCCTCGGTCATGCCCTTGTACGGGTCGGTCAGCACGAGCTCGGCGCCGAAGGCCTTCAGCAGCGTGCGGCGCTCCTTCGACATCGAGGCGGGCATCGTGAGGATGACCTTGTAGCCGCGGGCCGCGCCGATGAGGGCGAGCGCGATGCCGGTGTTGCCGCTGGTGGACTCGACGATCGTGCCGCCCGGCTGCAGTTCTCCGGACGACTCGGCGGCCTCGACCAGCGCGTAGCCCAGACGGTCCTTCACCGACGAGCCGGGGTTGTAGAACTCGAGCTTCGCGAGCACCTCCGCGCCGAGACCCTCCGTGAGCGCGTTGAGGCGCACGAGCGGGGTCTCACCGAACGCGGTGGTGATGTCGGGATGGATGCCGGGCACGTGGTGCTCCTCGGTTCGGGCGGCGCGGGGACGACGGCGACGGCGCGCCGGCACCCGAACGGGTCGGGGTGCCGGCGCGCCGTCGTGACGTGTCAATCTTCGCGCAGATCCTCGAACAGCGCGGTCGAGAGGTAGCGCTCGCCGAACGACGGGATGATGACGACGATGTTCTTGCCCTCGGCCTCGGGGCGGGCGGCGACCTGGAGGGCCGCCCAGATCGCGGCGCCGGACGAGATGCCGACGAGGATGCCGTCCTTCTCGCCCACCGCACGAGCAGTGGCGATGGCGTCGGGGAATTCGACGTCGATGACCTCGTCGATGACGCTCTGGTCGAGGATCTCGGGGATGAAGTTCGGACCGATGCCCTGGATCTTGTGAGGCCCCGGGGTGCCCTTGGTGAGCAGCGGCGAGTCGGCTGGCTCGACGGCGATGACCTTGGCTCCCGGCACGCGCTCCTTGAGCACCTGCCCGACGCCGGTGATGGTGCCGCCCGTGCCGATGCCGGCGACGAAGTAGTCGACCTGGCCGTCGGTGTCGCGGAGGATCTCCTCGGCGGTGGTCTTGCGGTGGATCTCGGGGTTCGCCTCGTTCTCGAACTGCCGCGCGAGCACGGCGCCGGGGATGTCGGCGACGAGCTCCTCGGCCTTCGCGACGGCGCCCTTCATGCCGCCGGCGGGGTCGGTCAGCACGAGCTCCGCGCCGTAGCCCTTGAGCAGCAGGCGGCGCTCGATCGACATCGAAGAGGGCATGGCGAGCACGACGCGGTAGCCGCGGGCGGCGCCGACCATGGCCAGTGCGATGCCGGTGTTGCCGCTGGTCGCCTCGACGATGGTGCCCCCGGGCTGCAGCTGGCCCGATGCCTCGGCCGCGTCGACGATGGCGATGCCCAGGCGGTCCTTCACGCTGGAGGCCGGGTTGTAGAACTCGAGCTTCGCCAGGACGGTCCCGCCGACACCCTCCGCGATGCGGTTCAGGCGCACGAGCGGCGTGTTGCCGAAGGCGGAGGTGATATCGGGATGAATGCCGGTCATTTCGGGGCCTTTCGCGGGTTCACGGCTGGTCGAGCAACAGCCTATGGTGCACGTTTTCCTGTGAGTCCTTCTGTGACGACGGGCTGGTCTCACGGGGGTACCCTTCCCGCCCCGCCTTCACCCGAGGGGTCGGGATCTCCCGCGGCGCGGGGAGTGCCGCATCCCGAAATAGAGTGGACCGGTCATGAACACCCCCGCACCGTCTGTCGCCGACGCGCTCCGCTCCGCCGCCGATCGCCTCGCCGCGGCCGGCATCGCCGACCCGGCGGTCGACGCCGAGCTGCTCGCCGCCTTCGTGCTCGGCAGCGGGCGCGGGGGAGTGCAGGCCGCCGCCATCCGCGGCGACGCGCTGACGCAGGCAGACTCCGACCGCCTCGAGCAGCTGGTCACCCGGCGCGCCACCCGCGAGCCGCTGCAGCACATCACCGGCACGGCGCCTTTCCGCCACCTCGAGCTGCGCGTCGGGCCGGGCGTGTTCGTGCCGCGCCCCGAGACCGAGATGGTCGCGCAGCTGGCGATCGACGCGCTGCGGGCCGCGGCATCCGCTTCTCCCGTGGCCGTCGATCTCGGCACCGGCAGCGGCGCGATCGCCCTCGCGATGGCGACCGAGGTGCCCCACGCGCAGGTGTTCGCCGCCGAGAACTCCGTCGACGCCTACGTCTGGACGAAGGAGAACTTCGCGCACGTCGGCGCCGACAACGCGACCCTCGCCTTCATCGACCTCGCCCACGCGTTCCCCGAGCTCGACGGAACGGTCTCGGTCGTGGCATCCAACCCGCCGTATGTTCCGGATGCCGCCATCCCGCGCGACCCGGAGGTGCGGTTCTTCGACCCGCCGGCCGCTCTCTACGGCGGTGAGGACGGCCTCGACGTCGTCCGCGTGCTGAGCCGGGTGGGCCTGCGCCTGGCGCACCCGGGCGGCACGCTCGTGATCGAGCACGGCGAGTGGCAGGGCGAGGCGATCCGCGCCATCCTGACCGCCGACGGCTGGCGCGCGGCGGCGACGCACCCCGATCTCACGCAGCGCGACCGCGCCACGACCGCCCTGCGCCCCTGACCACGCCGTCTCGCATCGTTCCTGCCGGACGCCCAATTAGACTGTCGGGCGACATGTCCCCCATCTTCGACTGCCGTGACGAGGCGCAGCTTCTCACCGGCATGCGCCAGGCGCGCCAGGCCATCGCCCGTGGCGAGCTCGTCGTCGTTCCCACCGACACCGTCTACGGTGTCGCCGCGGACGCCTTCGACCATCAGGCGGTCGCCCGCCTGCTCGCCGCGAAGGGTCGGGGGCGCCAGTCGCCGCCCCCGGTGCTCGTCGCCGGGATCACGACGCTCCGCGCGCTCGTGGCCGAGGTGCCCGAGCCGGTCGAGCGCCTCGTCCAGGAGTTCTGGCCGGGCGGGCTCACCATCGTGCTGCCGTCGCAGCCGTCGCTGTCCTGGGACCTGGGCGAGACGCGGGGAACCGTCGCCGTGCGCATGCCCGCCCACCGCATCGCCCTCGAGCTCCTCGAAGAGACCGGGCCGCTCGCCGTCTCGAGCGCCAACCTCACCGGCATGGCCGCCGGCATCACCGCCGAGGACGCACAGGGGATGCTGCAGGACAGCGTCGCCGTCTACCTCGGCGACGGCCCCTCGAAGACCGGCATCCCGTCGACGATCATCGACGCCACCAGTCTGGTCGGCGGGGACGAACCGCGCGTGCGCGTGCTGCGCGAGGGCGCCGTGAGCCGAGCGCAGCTGCGCGACGTGCTCGGCGACCTGCTCGAGCCCGACCCCGGTACTGAGCCGGAGTCCGAGCCGGAGCGGGACGGCGGGTCCGTCTCCGAACCCGAGTCCGAGCTCGAGCGCGACGGGGGCTCCTCCGAGCCTGGTGAGTCCGTCTCCGGGTCGCAGGATGAGACCGGCTCCGGGCCCGAGACCGGCGACGCCACGGAGACGCCTGCCGTGCCCGGTGCGGCCCCCGTTTCGGAAGCGGCGGCCGCGTCCGAGGCGCCGGAACCCGGTCGCTCGTGAAGCAATACGTCTTCACGATCCTCCTCACGGCGGCCGTCACCTTCATCCTGTCGTGGGCGGTGTGGCGACTCAGCCTGAGATACAAGCTGTATCCCGGCATCCGCGAACGCGACGTCCACAAGACGCCGACACCACGCCTCGGCGGCATCGCCATGTTCCTCGGCGTGCTGGCGGCGTTCGCCATGTCGTCGGCGCACCCCTACTTCTCCATCGTCTGGTCCAACCCCCAGCAGATGTATGCGCTGCTGGGCGCGACTGCGCTCATCGTGGTCGTCGGCGTGCTGGACGACCTGTGGGACCTGGACTGGATGATCAAGCTCGGTGCGCAGTTCCTCGCCGCCGGCGTGATCGCGTGGTTCGGGCAGCTGCAGATCTACACCTTGCCGCTCGGCGGCATGACGATCTTCTCGAGCTGGGCGAGCTTCACCCTCACCGTGTTCTCGATCGTCGTGGTGATGAACGCCGTGAACTTCGTCGACGGGCTCGACGGTCTCGTCGCCGGCGTGTGCCTGATCGCGAACGCGGTGTTCTTCGCGTACTCGTACATGGTCTTCCGCGACTTCGGCTCGAGCACCTACTTCACGCTGTCCTCCCTCATCGCGGCGGTGCTCGTCGGCGCGTGCATCGGCTTCCTCCCGCTGAACTGGAGCCCCGCGCGACTGTTCATGGGGGATGCCGGCGCCCTCATGCTGGGTCTCCTCATGGCGTGCTCGGCGATCTCGATCACGGGCAACTTCGACCCCGCGATGGTCGCCGACAACGACGCGTTCGGCCGCTCGCAGCTGCTCGGTGCGTTCATCCCGATCCTGCTGCCGGTCGTGGTGGTGCTGCTGCCGCTGCTGGACTTCGGCCTCGCCGTGGTGCGGCGCATGAGCCGCGGCAAGTCGCCGTTCTCGCCCGACCGCAAGCACCTGCACCACCGCATGCTCGACATGGGGCACACCGACCGCGCCGCCGTGCTGATCTTCTACGCCTGGACCGCGCTGGTCAGCCTGTCGGTGCTGCTCATGTACATCGGCACCACCCTCGAGTGGCCGGGGGACTACCTCTTCGGCGTGCTCTACGGCGCGGTCGGCATCGCCGCCTGCCTCGTCGTGACGTTCCTTCCCTCCCACCGCCGTGCCGCGCGTCCGTCGCCCGCGCCCGCATCACCCGAACCGCAGCCCGATCCTGCGCCCGCCCAGGAGGACGCCCGATGAGCGCCAGCCCCGTATCCAGCACCCCGATCCTGCGCACCGTCCTGGTGTGGTCCGGGGCCGTGACGGCGGTCCTCGCCGTCGTCGGCGCCGTCGTCGGCTTCCTCGTCGCCGGCACCGACGGCCTGTGGAGCGCGCTCGCCGGAGTGGTCATCGCGGCGCTGTTCCTCGCGATCACCGCGGCCAGCATCCTGATCGCGAACCGCTGGTTCGGAGACGCGCTCTACGTGCCGATCTTCTTCGGCATCGTGCTCGGCGGATGGATCCTGAAGTTCGTCGTCTTCCTCATCGCGCTGTTCGTGCTCCGTGACCAGCCGTGGATCGTCGGCCCGGTCTTCTTCCTCGCCCTCGTCGCGAGCGTCCTGGCGTCGCTCGCGATCGATGTCGTGGTCCTGATGAGGATGCGGGTGCCGCATGTGAGCGATGTCGCGCTTCCGACGGATCCGGATGCCGGCGACCGCAGGGACGACGCGCCCGGCGCGATCTGAGCCCGCCCCGCGCGGATTCAGCGTGCTCACAAGTTTGATAGGCTGAACGAGCGCCCGCCCGCTCGCCTTGTGAGCGCTTGCGGAGTGACGCTCACCGACCATCGTCGCAACGGTCTTTACCGGTGCCCCGAAGCTGGAGCCAGCGCTGTCTATACATGCTGCGACCCTGATCGCCCCCTTTGCCGCGGATGAACCGCCCGTGTTCCACGGACCTTCCGTCGAAGAGTTCTTCCCTGAGGTCCTCTTCAACGCGTTCGGTGTTGTTCCCGTCACGCGCATCCACCTGATCCAGTTCCTGGCGACGATCGCCATCGTGGTGATCTTCTGGCTCGGCACGCGGCGCATGCGCGTCGTCCCCGGCCGGTTCCAGAGCCTCGTCGAGATGGGCCTGGACTTCGTCCGCGTCAACATCGGCGAAGACCTCCTGGGCAAGAAGGACGCCCAGCGCTTCCTTCCGATCCTCACCACGATCTTCTTCATGGTGCTGTTCATGAACATCACGGGCATCATCCCGTTCCTGAACATCGCCGGCACGAGCATCATCGCCGTGCCGCTCACGCTCGCCGTCGTGAGCTACGTCACCTTCATCTACGCCGGCATCAAGAAGAGCCCGGCGAACTTCTTCAAGAACTCGCTGTTCCCGTCGGGTGTGCCCTGGCCCATCTACATCATCGTGACGCCGATCGAGCTCATCTCGACCTTCATCATCCGGCCGGTCACGCTGACACTGCGACTCCTGATGAACATGATGGTCGGCCACCTGCTGCTGGTGCTGTTCTTCGCCGCGACGCAGTTCTTCATCGTCGACCTCGGCGGCTGGTGGACCGTGCTCGGCGCGGGCAGCCTCGCGTTCGGCTTCGTCTTCACCCTGTTCGAAATCCTGGTGGCTGTCCTCCAGGCGTACGTCTTCGCCCTTCTCACCGCGGTCTACATCCAGCTCGCGGTCGCCGAAGAGCACTGATACGGGACGGCCGGAAGGCCGCCCACAACCGAAAGGAAACACCCCCGTGGACGCAACTACGGTTCTCGCAGAGCTCAGCGGCAACGTCGCGACGATGGGCTACGGCCTCGCCGCGATCGGTCCCGCCATCGGCGTGGGTATCGTCGTCGGCAAGACGATCGAGGGCGTCGCCCGTCAGCCCGAGCTCGCCGGTCGCCTGCAGGTGCTCATGTGGATCGGTATCGCCTTCACCGAGGCGCTCGCCTTCATCGGCATCGCGACCTACTTCATCTTCGTCTGATCGCCGATACACAGTCCTAAGGAGACAGGATGCTGAACGCTCTTGTCGCGTACGCGGCGGAAGAGGGGGAGACTCACAATCCCCTCATCCCCGCCTGGTACGACATCATCTGGTCGTCGGTGTGTTTCATCGTCATCCTCTTCATCTTCTGGAAGGTCGCCCTTCCCCGCATGAAGAAGCTGCTCGATGAGCGCTCTGCGGCGATCGAGGGCAACATCGCCAAGGCCGACGAGGCTCAGCGAAAGGCCGAGGCGGCACTGGTGGAGTACACCGCCCAGCTCGCCGAGGCTCGCCAGGAGGCCGGTGAGATCCGCGATGCCGCCCGTGAGGACGGCAAGAAGATCGTCGCCGAGGCCAAGGAGACCGCTGCGGCGGAAGCCACGCGCCTGACGACCACGGCACACGCCCAGATCGAGGCCGAGCGCCAGACCGCTCTCGTCTCGCTGCGCAGCGAGGTGGGCACGCTCGCCCTCGACCTCGCCGGCGGTGTCATCGGCGAGACGCTGTCCGACGACAAGAAGGCCCAGGCCGTCGTCGACCGCTTCCTCGCCGAGCTCGAAGAGTCCGAAGGGGCGAAGGCGTAATGGGCAGCGCGTCCACTCAGGCCCTGGCGGCGACGACCGCGGCGCTGCGCGCCGCGTCGGGCGTCGACCTCGACGTGGCAGGCGAGCTGTTCGCCGTGGCGCGCGCCGTGGGCGACTCGTCGCAGCTGAGCGGCGCGCTCGCCGACTCCGCCGCGCCCGACGAGGCCCGCCGACAGGTCGTCGCCGACGTGTTCGGCGCGGCCGTGAGCCCCACGACCGCGTCGCTGCTGACCACCGCCGTCGCACAGCGCTGGTCGTCGGCCGACGACCTCGTCGACGCCATCGAGGAGCTCGCGGTGCGGGCAGCTGCGGTGGCGGATGGGCAGGCCGACGTCGAGGCCGAGCTCTTCGCCTTCACGCGCACCGTGGCCGACAACCCCGAGCTCGAGCTGGCGCTGGGAAGCCGGCTGGGCGACCCGGCAGCGAAGGGGGCGCTCGTCGAGACCCTGCTGCAGGGCCGCGCGAGCGCGGGGGCGACGCTCATCGCGTCATCCCTGGTCCGCGAGCCGCGGGAGCGGCGCGTCCGGCAGCTGCTGACGCGCGCGACGCGAATCGTCGCCGATCAGCGCAACCGCGCGGTGGCGACGGTCGTCGCTGCCGCGCCCCTGAGCGCCGCACAGAGCGAGCGGCTCACGGCGGCGCTGTCCAAGCGCTACGGCACCCCGGTGTCGCTGAACACCATCGTCGACCCGACCGTCGTGGGCGGCGTGCGCGTGCAGATCGCGGACGACGTGATCGACGCCAGCGTGTCGGCGCGACTGGCCGACCTCCGTCAGCGGCTCGCCGGCTGACACAGACTTCCCGCACGGGGCCGAGACAGGAACCGCGCGGAGCTTTCGGGGCCGAGGCCCCATGAACGAAGGAAAACAATGGCAGATCTCTCTATCAGCCCCGACGTCATCCGTGACGCGCTGAAGGACTTCGTCGCCGCTTACGAGCCCACCGGGGCTGCGGCCACCGAGGTCGGCACCGTCGTCGACGCCGCGGACGGCATCGCCCACGTCGAGGGCCTGCCCGGCGTCATGGCGAACGAGCTCGTGACGTTCGCCGACGGCACGAGCGGCCTCGCGCTGAACCTCGACGAGCACGAGATCGGTGTCGTCGTCCTCGGCGAGTTCTCGGGCGTCGAGGCCGGCCAGCAGGTCACCCGCACGGGTGAGGTGCTCTCGGTCGCCGTCGGCGACGGCTACCTGGGCCGCGTCGTCGACCCGCTCGGCAACCCGATCGACGGACTCGGCGAGGTCGCCACCGTCGGCCGTCGCGCCCTCGAGCTTCAGGCGCCCGGCGTCATGCAGCGCAAGAGCGTGCACGAGCCGCTGCAGACCGGCATCAAGGCGATCGACGCGATGATCCCGGTCGGCCGCGGCCAGCGCCAGCTCATCATCGGCGACCGCCAGACCGGCAAGACGGCCATCGCGATCGACACGATCATCAACCAGAAGGCCAACTGGGAGTCGGGCGACGTCAGCAAGCAGGTCCGCTGCATCTATGTCGCGATCGGCCAGAAGGGCTCCACGATCGCGGCCGTCAAGGGCGCCCTCGAGGACGCCGGTGCGATGGAGTACACCACCATCGTCGCCGCCCCCGCGTCGGACCCCGCCGGCTTCAAGTACCTGGCGCCGTACACCGGCTCGGCCATCGGCCAGCACTGGATGTACGAGGGCAAGCACGTCCTCGTCATCTTCGACGACCTGACCAAGCAGGCCGAGGCCTACCGTGCCGTCTCGCTGCTGCTGCGCCGCCCGCCGGGCCGCGAGGCCTACCCGGGCGACGTCTTCTACCTGCACTCGCGTCTGCTCGAGCGCTGCGCGAAGCTGTCGGACGAGCTGGGTGCGGGCTCGATGACGGGCCTGCCCATCATCGAGACGAAGGCCAACGACGTCTCGGCGTACATCCCGACCAACGTGATCTCGATCACCGACGGCCAGATCTTCCTGCAGTCCGACCTCTTCAACGCCAACCAGCGCCCCGCGGTCGACGTCGGCATCTCGGTGTCCCGCGTCGGCGGCGACGCCCAGGTGAAGTCGATCAAGAAGGTGTCGGGCACGCTCAAGCTCGAGCTCGCCCAGTACCGCTCGCTCGAGGCGTTCGCGATGTTCGCGAGCGACCTGGATGCGGCATCCCGTCGCCAGCTCGCCCGCGGCGCGCGTCTGACCGAGCTGCTCAAGCAGCCGCAGTACTCGCCGTACCCGGTGGAGGAGCAGGTCGTCTCGATCTGGGCCGGCACCAACGGCAAGCTGGACTCGATCGAGGTCGAGGACGTGCTGTCGTTCGAGCGCGAGCTGCTGGACTACCTCCGCCGCAACACCACGATCCTCGACACGCTCCGCGACACGAACGTCCTCGACGACGACACCGTCGCCGAGCTCACCAAGCGGACCGACGACTTCATCCTCGAATTCCAGGCCGGCAAGGGCCAGGCGATCGGCAAGCCGGGGCACGAAGAGGTCGCGGCAGCCGAGGCCGAGGACGTCAACCAGGAGAAGATCGTCAAGGGCCGCCGCTAAGGCGACACCGGACTACCACAATGGGCGCACAACTCCGGGTCTACAAGCAGAAGATCAGCACTGCTCAGACGACCAAGAAGATCACGAAGGCGATGGAACTCATCGCGGCTTCGCGCATCCAGAAGGCGATGGCGCGCGTGCGCGCGTCCTCGCCCTTCGCGCGGGCTGTGACGCGTGCCGTCTCCGCCGTGGCGACGCACTCCAACGTCGACCATCCGCTCACCGTCGAACGAGAGACGATCCGCCGCTCCGCGGTCGTGATCTTCTCGTCCGACCGCGGCCTCGCGGGCGCATTCAACTCGCAGATCCTCCGCGAGGGTCTCGAGCTGGCTGAGCTGATCCGCCGGCAGGGCAAGGAGCCGGTGTTCTACCTCGTCGGGCGCAAGGCCGTCGGCTTCTTCCAGTTCCGTCGCATGGAAAGCGCGGCGGAGTGGACGGGCGACACCGACACGCCGCACTTCACGACGGCCGAGGAGATCGCCGCCACCCTGCTCGACGCGTACGACCGCGGCGGCGACGAGAACGGCGTCGACGAGATCCACCTCGTCTACAACCGCTTCGTCAGCATGATGACGCAGTCGCCCGAGACGGTCCGCCTGCTTCCGCTCGAGGTCGTCGAGGCCGAGGAGCAGTCGTCGGCGCAGGTGTACCCGCTGTACGAGTTCGAGCCGGACGCCGAGACCGTGCTCGACGCGCTGCTGCCGGTGTACATCCAGAGCCGCGTCTTCAACGCCCTCCTGCAGTCGTCGGCCGCGAAGCACGCCGCGACGCAGAAGGCGATGAAGTCGGCCAGCGACAACGCCGACAAGCTCATCACCGACTACACCCGCCTGCGCAACAACGCGCGCCAGGCCGAGATCACGCAGCAGATCGCCGAGATCGTCGGCGGCGCCGACGCCCTTTCCTCGGGCAAGTAGCGCTGCTGCGACGTCAGACCACACGAAAGAGAAGAAGCCATGAGCCTCACCGCTGACAAGACCGAGACGGCGGTCGTCGGGCGCGTCGCCCGCGTCACCGGCCCCGTCGTCGACATCGAGTTCCCGCACGACTCGATCCCCGACATCTACAACGCGCTGAAGACGACGATCGCGATCGGCGACGAGCGCACCGAGATCACGCTCGAGGTCGCGCAGCACCTCGGCGACGACCTCGTCCGCGCCATCTCCCTGAAGCCGACCGACGGCATGGTCCGCGGCCAGGAGGTGCGCGACACCGGCGGCCCCATCACGGTCCCCGTCGGCGACGTCACCAAGGGCAAGGTGTTCAACGTCACGGGTGACGTGCTGAACGGTGCGCCGGGCGAGACGATCGAGGTCACCGAGCGCTGGGGCATCCACCGCAAGGCCCCCGCGTTCGACCAGCTCGAGTCGAAGACCGAGATGTTCGAGACCGGCATCAAGAGCATCGACCTGCTCACCCCGTACGTGCAGGGTGGAAAGATCGGCCTCTTCGGCGGTGCCGGCGTGGGCAAGACCGTCCTCATCCAGGAGATGATCCAGCGCGTCGCGCAGGACCACGGTGGCGTGTCGGTGTTCGCCGGTGTCGGCGAGCGCACCCGTGAGGGCAACGACCTCATCGGCGAGATGGAGGAGGCGGGCGTCTTCGACAAGACCGCACTCGTCTTCGGCCAGATGGATGAGCCGCCGGGCACGCGTCTGCGCGTCGCCCTCTCGGCCCTCACGATGGCGGAGTACTTCCGCGACGTGCAGAAGCAGGACGTGCTGCTCTTCATCGACAACATCTTCCGCTTCACGCAGGCCGGTTCCGAGGTCTCGACGCTGCTCGGCCGCATGCCGTCCGCGGTGGGCTACCAGCCGAACCTCGCCGACGAGATGGGTGTGCTCCAGGAGCGCATCACGTCGACGCGCGGTCACTCGATCACCTCGCTGCAGGCGATCTACGTGCCCGCCGACGACTACACCGACCCGGCGCCGGCCACCACGTTCGCGCACCTCGACGCGACCACCGAGCTGTCGCGCGAGATCGCGTCGAAGGGCCTGTACCCGGCCATCGACCCGCTCACGTCGACGAGCCGCATCCTGGACCCCCGCTACATCGGCGACGACCACTACCGCGTGGCCACCGCCGTGAAGCAGATCCTCCAGAAGAACAAGGAACTGCAGGAGATCATCGCGATCCTCGGTGTCGATGAGCTGTCCGAAGAGGACAAGATCGTCGTGTCCCGTGCGCGCCGCATCCAGCAGTTCCTGTCGCAGAACACGTACATGGCGAAGAAGTTCACCGGTGTCGAGGGTTCGACGGTTCCGATCAAGGAGACCATCGAGTCGTTCGACGCGATCGTCAAGGGCGACTTCGACCACGTCGCCGAGCAGGCGTTCTTCAACGTCGGCGGCATCTCGGACGTCGAAGAGCAGTGGGCGCGCATCCAGAAGGAGAACGGCTGACATGCCGCTCAAGGTGAGCCTCGTCTCCGCGGACGCGGAGGTCTGGTCGGGTGAGGCGTCGCTCGTCGTCGCCAAGACCGTCGAGGGCGAGATCGGCTTCATGTCCGGTCACGAGCCGGTGCTCGCGATCCTCGCCGAGGGTCAGGTGCGCATCACCGAGACCTCGGGCACCAAGATCATCGCCAACGCGCAGGACGGCTTCCTGTCGATGGAGGGTGACGACCTCACCATCGTCGCCGGAAACGCCGCGCTGATCTCCTGACACACCAGCGTTCGAACTCGGCCGGTCCCCTCGGGGGCCGGCCGAGTCGTTTCCCCGCATCGCCGTCCGTCGCGTCGGCGCGCACGACCCACGGAGAGTCATGCTGATCCTTCTCCCACCGTCCGAGACCAAGCGGGCGGGTGGTTCGCGGCGCCCCCTGGACGCGGCGGGCCTGGCGCTTCCGCAGCTGACGGCGCAGCGCGAAGCGGTGATCGCCGCGCTCGTCGGCCTGTCCGCCGACGCCGACGAGGCGGCCCGCGTGCTGAAGCTGGGCCCGACCCAACGCGGCGAGATCGCCGTCAACGCCGCGCTGCGCGAGGCGCCGACGATGCCCGCGATCGATCGCTACACCGGTGTGCTCTACGACGCGCTGGATGCGGCATCCGTCTCGGCCGCCGGTCGTCGCTGGCTGGGTGCGCACGTGCTCGTGCATTCGGCCCCGTTCGGCCCCGTGGGCGCCCTCGACGCCATCCCGGCCTACCGCCTCGGCGCCGCCACCTCGGTGCCGGGCATCGCGCCGCTGCGGCGGCTGTGGGCGCAGGGGGTCTCCGCCGCGATCGAGGGTCTCGACCCCCGCTTCGTCCTCGACCTCCGCTCCGAGGCGTACGTGGGACTCGGGCCGGTACCGGCCGGCACCGCGTCGCGCTACGTCCGCGTCGTGAGCGAGGCACCCGACGGTGCGGTGCGCGCGCTGAACCACTTCAACAAGCACGCCAAGGGGGCACTCGTGCGCCGGCTCGCCGAGGATCGCCCGCGCATCGGGTCTGCCGCGGCTTTCGTACGGTGGGCGGATGCCGCGGGTCTGCGTGTGCGCGACATCGGCGGCGGTGAGCTCCAGCTCTTCGCCTGAGCCCGGCTACGCCGGCGTGCGCACCGCAGCGAACCGGTTGCGGCGCCGCAGCGCGAACCCGAGGCGCTCATAGGCCGCGATCGCGCCGACGTTGGACGCGGCGGCGTGCAGCAGCGCCCGATCCCCGCGTTCCTGGATGTGGAAGGCGACGTCCAGCACCAGGCGCGACCCGAGGCCCTGCCGTCGGTGATCGGCATCCACGGCGACGGCGCTGATCTCGGTCCACCCCTCGGGATGCAGACGCTCGCCGGCCATCGCGATCAGCCGACCCTCCCGGCGGATGCCGACATAGCGGCCGAGTTCGTAGGTGCGGGGCCGGAACGGGCCGGGCTGGTTGCGCTCGACGATGGCGAGCATGTCGGCCACGTCATCGGCCCCCAGCAGGATCGCCTCGGGATCAGGGCGCGGCCGGAGCGTGTCTGTCTCGACCAGCTGCACGCCCTCGCCCTCTCCGACGACCTCCCAGCCGTCGGGGAGGTCGCCGTCATACCCGGACAGGCCGATCTCGGTACCGGGACCGACGAGCTCGGCGAGCGCCGGCCAGACGCGCGGATGGTCCCAGGTGCGCACCGCGACGAAGGGGGCGACCTCCTCGGGGTACCGGCGCACCAGGTCGTCGCCGATCGCTAACGAGGCGTGCGGCCCCGTCAGCGCGTGCCAGGGCGCGTTGTCGAGAACCGTGGCGTCGGCGTGGGGAACGTCGAGGATCGTGGCGGGGGCGGGATCAGGCATCCGTCCACTCTGCACCTCCTGCCCGAGGGTCGCAAAACGCCGCCCGTCGCCGCCCGGGGTGGGCGTCTCTGCCGCGGGGGCGAGGACGCTGCCGCGGGGCGACGACGAGGCGGTGGACCAGCGTGCGGCGCTCAGCGCCGGGTGTGCTGTGCGGTGCGCTCGGTGTTCTCGGCGATCGCGATGAGGGCGACCACGGCCTCGATGATGAACCGGAGCATGATGATCGCGAGGAACGTCAGCACCGGTACGACGATGATCGTCGCGACGAGGCCGCTGATGCCGGCGCCGACGTCGAACCACATGATCGAGACGGCGCCCATGATCCCGCCGACGAAATAGACGATGAAGCCGATGGCGATGGCGATCAGCCCCACGAAGTAGAACACGCTGGCGAGGCGCCGCGTGATGAACGTGCGGAACGACAGGTCGAACAGGGCCGCGAAGAAGCCCTTGCCGACGTCGGCCGCCTCGCCGCGGACGGTCGGGACGCCGGTGTCGTCGGGGTCGGCGCCGCGGGCCGCCTCCGCGGCGGATTGCGGCGGCAGCGGCGGGGGAGTGGGAGCGGAAGGAGTCTGGTCGGTCATGGCGGCCCTTCGATCGGGTTGTGTGCTCAGGCTATCCACCGGCACCCGAGGGGGTCATCCCCCCGATATGACCTCAATGCTGACAGGAAGCTGTGAGCGTCGCTAGCATGTGTCGAGCGGAGCAGGGGCTCCGCGGGCGCGTCCCGATGCGTCACGAATCGACTCTCTCGGAGGTCGCTCCACCATGGCCATGGACTACAACGACGGCGGCGGCGCGGGAGCGCTCATCGCCTGGCTCGTGCTCGCTCCCTTCTTCTTCCTGCTCGCCATCGCCGGATACGTCATCGGCTCGTGGTTCCTGATGAAGATCTTCGACAAGGCGGGAGTGCAGGGCCGCTGGCGCGCGTGGGTGCCGGTCTACAACACCCTGATCTTCGTCAAGCTCGGCGACCTCAACCCGTGGTGGCTGCTGGTGCTGTGGGGTGGCGGGATCGTGCTCGGCTGGGTGCCGGTGCTCGGCTCGCTGATCGGCCTCGCCGCCTTCCTCTACACGCTCCTGGCCGCCTGGCGGGTGGGGCTGAAGCTGCAGAAGGAAGCCGTCTGGCTGATCCTCTACTTCTTCCTGGCCATCGTCTGGCTCGGCATCAACGCGTTCGACCGCTCGCGGTGGAACACCGCCATCCCGGCGGCGCCGTGGGCGGGCAACTTCCTCGCCGACACCACCGTGTGGTCGGGCGTCCCCTCGCAGACATCGGCCGCGGGCTACCCCGCCGCCCCGGCGAGCGCGCCCGGCTACGGTGCTCCTGCGGGCTACCAGCCGCCCGCGGGATACACCCCGCCGCCGGCCCCGCCGGCCGGGTACACCGCGCCGCCGGCCCCGCCCGCCGGCTACACGCCGCCGCCCGCCGCTCCGGCTGCGCCCGCTGCACCGGTGCCGCCACCCGCCGCTCCGGCCGCGCCGCCCGCGGCTGCGGAGCCGCCCGTGTCTCCGCCCACCCAGCCGGACGCACCGTCCGCTCCCGAGCCGCCGGCCACCCAGCCTCCGGCACCGGAGGCTCCCAAGCAGTAGCACTCCACGACAGCCCCCGCCGCCCGGCGAGGGGCTGTCGTGCTGTGCGCCGCCGGCGGTCGGCACGGGGGATCGGCCGGTCGGAGCTGTGCCTGTCGTCCGCGCCCGGGCAGCGGCATCCGTGTGCGGGGATAACGTGGACGCATGACCTCGACTGTTCCGCTGCGCCGGGCCGGCGCGTCCGGCCTCCTCGTCTCCGCTGTCGGCCTCGGCTGCAACAACTTCGGGCGCGACGGCACGCGCACCGAGACGCTCGAGGGCACCCGCGCCGTGCTGGATGCCGCGATCGACGCCGGCGTGACCTTCCTCGACACGGCCGACATGTACGGCGGCGAGCCGGGCCAGTCCGAGACCCTCATGGGCGAGGCGCTCCGCGGCCGTCGCGATCAGGTCACCCTGGCGACCAAGTTCGGGCATCCCGGTCGCGACATGGGCTACCCGCCGTCGGGTGCGAAGGGCTCGCGGTCGTACGTGCGGCGCGCGGTCGAGGCATCCCTCACACGTCTGCAGACCGACTGGATCGACCTGTACCAGCTGCACGTGCCGGACGACGACACCCCGCTCGAAGAGACCCTCGACGCGCTCGGCGACCTGGTGCGGGAGGGCAAGGTGCGCTACATCGGCCACTCGAACTTCGCGGGGTGGCAGATCGCCGAGGGACACTTCGCCGCGCTCATGCGCCACGGTGTGCCGTTCGTCTCGGCGCAGAACCAGTACAGCCTGCTCTCGCGCGGCGCGGAGCGCGACGTGCTGCGCGCGGTCGAGCGGTACCGCCTGGGGTTCTTCCCCTACTTCCCGCTGCACAACGGACTGCTGACGGGCAAGTTCACGCGGGATGTCGCACCCGCCGACACGCGCATCATCCGGCAGCGCCGCCACCTCTACGACGACGCGCCCTGGGACGCGCTCGAGGCGTTCCAGGCGTTCTGCGACGACCGTGGCATCACGATGCTCGAGGCCACCTTCGGGTGGCTGCTGTCGCACCCCGCGCTCTCGAGCGTCATCGCCGGCGCGACGACACCCGAGCAGGTGCGGGCCAACGCGGCAGCGGCCTCGGCATGGACGCCGTCGCAGGCCGACCTCGACGCGATCGACGCGCTGTTCCCGGTTCCCGAGAGCACCTGACCGCCACGACGACGGCGCAGATCGTCGTGGAAGCACTCGCCGAGTCCGAGGACGCCGCGGAGTAACCCACTAGTATGTGATGACGCGGGGGCGAAGGGCCACCGTGCACCGGACGGGGAGGACACCGCGTGCCCGAGGTTTCCACCGAGTCTCTCGCCGTCCCGGTTCCCGGTGGTGTGTTGGAGCTCTCGTGGGCCGCCGTGACCGACACCGGTCGCCGGCGCGAGGTGAACCAGGACGCGATGTTCGCGTCGTACCCGCTCTTCGTCGTCGCCGACGGAATGGGCGGGCACGTCGGCGGCGAGATCGCCAGTGCGAGCACGATCGATCGCCTCCGCGCAGTCGCCGACGGCGGCCAGGTGTCGCCGAAGACGATCGAGAAGGCGCTGGCTCGGGCGGTCAAAGACATCGCGTCGCATCCGGAGGCCACCGACGACGGCACCGGCACCACCGTGACGGGGGTCTTCCTCGACACCACGGGGGAGGCCGCGCACTGGGTGACCCTCAACATCGGCGACTCGCGCGTGTACCTGCTCCGCGACGGTGCGATCGTCCAGATCACGACCGACCACTCCGTCGTGCAGGAACTGGTTGCGGCCGGCCGGCTCAGTCCGGAAGAGGCCGAGAACCATCCGTACGGCAACGTGATCACGCGCGCCGTGGGGCCGAGCGAGGGCGTCACGCCCGACTACGTCCGCCTCGACGTGACCGAGGGCGACCGGTTCGTCATCTGCTCGGACGGGCTGACGAAAGAGCTCACCGACTACGGCATCCGTCACTTCCTGGAAGAGAATTCCGATCCCGCCGACGCCGCGTCCGCCATGCTCGAGGCGGCACTCGAGAACGGCGGGCGCGACAACATCACGATCATCGTGCTCGACGTCGGTCGTCCGGTGGATGCCGCGGCCCAGCGCGATTCGACGGCTGACGACGACTCCTCCCCAGCGGGGGAGTGAGCAGGGGGATCCACAGATCCCCGTCTTCGCCGTCCACGGCAGCCGTGGCGGCGATGGACTGGGCGCATGCGCTCGACCGCTTTCCCGACCCTCGGGGCCGCCACCGCCACCGCCACGGGCACCGCTGCCGTCTCTGTCGCCGACGACGAACCGCTGACGCTTCCCGCAGCATGGCGGCCGCCCGCACGCCCGCCGCTGCCCATCGTGGCGGCCGTCGTCCCCGTGGTCGGCGCGGTGGCCCTCTGGCTCGTCACCGGCTCGGTGTACTCGCTCTGGTTCGCACTGCTGGGGCCGGTGATCGCGGCGGCGACGGTGCTGGACGCACACCGCGCAGCCAGAAAAGACGGCAGGCGCGCCGCGGCAGAGGCCGCCCACGCCCGCGACGCCGTCGCATCGGCCGTCGCCGCGCGCCACACCGGCGAGCGTGCGCAGTTGTGGACCCTGCATCCCGATGTCGCCCGCCTCGTCGCCGGCGGCGGCGACATCTGGCGCAGCGGTCGCGCCGCCTCGATCGTGGTGGGCGAGGGGGAACGCACGAGCAGCGTGCGCGTCACCGGCGGCGACGGAGACCGGGATGCCGCAGACCTGCGCCGCCGCGCCGGTCGCTTGACGGGTGCGCCTGTCACGCTGCCGCTCTCGGCGGGAATCGCCGTCGTCGGCGGCGAAACGCTCGCCGTCGCGGTGCAGCGGGCCCTGGTGCTGCAGCTGTGCCTGGCGCTCGCGCCGGGCGATCTGCGCATCGTGGGAGCGCTCGGCCCGGCGCTCGAGTGGATCGAGGCGCTTCCACATCGCGGCGCAGGCGGCGGTGCGGCGCTCGCGGTGATCGGTCCGGGCGAGCTCGCGCCGGCTGAAGCCGACATCGTCATCGCACGATGCCGCCCGGGCGAACCGCTGCCGCCGCGGTGCCAGGCGGTCCTGACCGTGGCCGCACCGGGTGTCGCGCGGATGGAACACGCCGGCGAGGCGCTGCCGTTGCACGTCGAGGCCGTCGCCCGGGCACAGGCGGAGGACATCGCCGCTGACCTCGCAGCCCGGGCGGAGAGCAGTCTCGGCCTCGTCCGCGACGGCGGCGAACCCCTCGCGCTCGCGCCTCTTCTCGAAGGCGTTCCCCAGACGACGCGAGGTCTTCCCGCGCCGATCGGCGTCGGCGGTGGGCGGACGGCCGTCATCGATCTCGTGGCGGACGGGCCGCATGCGGTGGTCGCGGGGGTCACCGGCGCAGGCAAGAGCGAGCTGCTCATCACCTGGATCCTCTCGCTGTGCGCGACCCGCACCACCGACGAGGTGACCTTCCTGCTCGCGGACTTCAAGGGCGGCACCGCCTTCGACGGCCTCGCCGGCGTGCCGCACGTCACCGGCGTCATCACCGATCTCGACGGCTCGGGAGCGCGACGGGCGATCGACAGCCTGCGAGCCGAGCTGCGCCGCCGGGAGGCCACCATCGCCGCGGCCGGGGCCCGCGACATCGCGGACCCCCGGGTGCGGCTCCCGCGGCTGGTGGTTGTGGTCGACGAGTTCGCCGCGCTGCTCGCCGACCAGCCCGAGCTGCACGGGCTCTTCGCCGACATCGCGGCGCGCGGCCGCGCGCTCGGCATCCATCTCATCCTCGGCACGCAGCGGGCTGCGGGTGTGATCCGCGACAATCTGCTCGCGAACTGCCCCTTGCGGATCAGCCTGCGCGTCACGGATCCCGCCGACAGCCGGGCGCTGCTGGGCACCGACGACGCCGCTCGACTGCCGGGCGGAGCGGCCGGGCGGGGAGCCGCGTTCGTGCGGCGCGCCGGCGACGCCGCGCCGCAACAGGTGCGCATCGCCCTGTCGGATGCCCGGGACGTCGCGGCCGCGGCTCTCCGCACCGGGCATCGCGCCCCCACGCGTCCGTGGTTGCCCGCGCTTCCCCCGCTGATGACGGTCGACGAGCTCGCCGCACGCGCCGCGACGGGCAGGGAGGCTCCGCCACCGGGAGGCGTGGTCCTCGGCCTGGCGGACGAGCCCGAGCGCCAGCGGCAGCCGGTCGCCTTCGTGGGTGCGGCCGACCGCGCGCTGCTCGTGCTCGGCGGACCGGGATCCGGCGTCTCCAACGTGCTCGAGGTCATCGCGATGCAGACCCAGGGTCACACCGTGCGGGTGCCGGCACACCCGGAACGCCTGTGGGACGCGGTCTCCGCCCTGCACGACGAGCTGCCCCCGCCGGGGTCCGTCGTGCTGATCGACGACCTCGACGCCGTCGCGCTGCGCCTGCCCCCCGAGTACGCGCACGTGGTGCTCGAACGCATCGAGGGTCTCGTCCGCCGCGCCGGCGACGCCGGGGTGCTCGTCGTGGCCGGCGCCCACCGCATGACAGGCCCGGTGTCGCGGCTCGCCGAACTCTTCGCGCGACGGCTCGTGCTGCCGTACCCCACGCGCGTCGACCACGCCGCAGCAGGTGGCGATCCCTCGACGTTCGACCCTGCGGCGCCGCCGGGCCGCGGGCGGCTCGACGGGCGTGCGGTGCAGATCGCCGCGGCCCCGGCGGCGTCGCCCCTGCCTGCGCCCGTGGAGGAGCAGTGGATGCCGGCGGCCCGGCTCACCGGTGTGGTCGCGCGCCGATCACCGGCGGGCCGGCGGGCGCTCGCCGTCTGGCGGCAGCAGGGCGTGCGGGTGCTGGAGGTCGACGACTACGTGGTGGATCCGGCATCCACGGCGGACGCGCGCGTCGTCATCGTGGGCGAGCCGGACGACTGGCAGCGCCATTGGCGTCTGCTCGCCGATGTGCGGGGCGACCACGACCTGGTCATCGACACGTCCTGCGCCGCGGAACTGCGGGTCGTTGCGGGGTACCGCGGCGTGCCGCCCTACTGCGAGCCCGGCGCGGGGCGCGCCTGGCTCATCGCGGCGGGAGCGGAGCCCGTGCGCATTGTCCTTCCCTCCGGCGATGTCCGGCCGAACCGTCGGGGCGCTGTGTTGACCGGCTCTTCGCCCACCGCTTAGCGTCGCTCTGTGGCTACAACCCCGATCGATCTGCAACGGCCTGAGGGCAAGGGACTCGCCGCCGGCACGCTGGGTCTGTGGGGCTCCACCGTCATCGGCCTCGCGTCCACCGCTCCGGTCTACTCCCTGGTGGCGACCCTCGGGTTCGTCGTCCTCGCCGTCGGGGCCCAGGCGCCCATCGCGTTCGTCATCGCGTTCATCCCGATGCTCTTCATCGCGTTCGCCTACCGCGAGCTCAACAACGCCGTGCCGGACTGCGGCACCACGTTCACGTGGGGCACGAAGGCGTTCGGTCCGTGGGTGGGCTGGATGGGCGGATGGGGCGTCGCCGTCGCGGGCATGGTCGTGCTCGCCAACCTCGCGCAGATCGCGGGCATCTACTTCTGGGCGCTCGTCGACGGGATCGTGGGCAGCGCCGAGGACGCACTCCTCTCGGACAACGTCCCCCTCGTCACGGCGACCGGTGTCGCGTTCATCGCGGCGATGACCTGGGTCAGCTGGCGCGGGGTCGAGATCGGCGAGCGGATCCAGAACATCCTGCTCGGCATCCAGTACCTCGCTCTGGCCATCTTCGTCGTCGCCGCGCTGTGGCACTTCTTCGCCGGCACCGCTCCGGACCCGACCCCGTTCGACTGGTCGTGGTTCAACCCCTTCGCGTTCACCGAGTGGGGCGGATTCGTCGAGTCGATCCTCCTCGCGCTCTTCATCTACTGGGGCTGGGACACCTGTCTCGCGCTCAACGAGGAGACCAAGGACCCCAAGCGCATCCCCGGTCGGGCGGCGCTGCTGACCACGGTGATCCTGCTGGTGACCTACGTCGGTGTCACCGTCGCAGCGATGATGTACGCCGGGCTCGGCAGCGAGGGCACGGGCCTGGGCAACGAGGCGAATGCCGACGACTTCTTCCTTGCGATCAAGGACGGACTCCTCGGCCCCCTCGGCTGGGTGCTGGTGGTCGCGGTCATGATCTCGGCGATCTCGTCGACGCAGACCACGATCCTGCCCACGGCGCGGGGAACGCTGTCGATGGCGGCCTACAAGGCGCTCCCGCGGCGGTTCGCCTCGGTGCACCCGCGGTACAAGACGCCGTCGTTCTCCACGCTCGTCATGGGCATCGTCGCCTCGCTCTACTACATCGGGATGACCCTGATCAGCGACAACATCCTGCAGGACTCCATCCTCTCGCTCGGACTGGCCATCGCGTTCTACTACGCGATCACCGGCTATGCCTGCGTCTGGTACTTCCGCCGCGAGCTGTTCACGTCGGCGCGGAACTTCTTCTACCGGTTCCTGTTCCCGCTGCTGGGGGCGCTCATGCTGACCTACGCGTTCGTGCAGTCGGCGATCGACATGTACGACGTCGACTACGGCTACACCGTCCTCCTCGGAATCGGCGGCACGTTCGTCCTCGGAATCGGCTCACTCGCGTTCGGCGTGCTGCTGATGTTCCTGTGGTTCGCCTTCCCGCGCGCCAAGCCGTTCTTCCGCGGCGAGAGCCTGAACCGCGACACCGAGGTGCTCGTGCCGGAGGATCCCGCCGATTTCTCCCGGTCGATCGACGGCGGGCTCGCCTGAGCTGAGTGGGAGCCTGGCCCCGCCGGTCGCGGGGCGCAGCGCGTCGGCGTCCCGGGGGGCGTGACGGCCGGGGCGTCAGGGGCCGAGGTGCGCTCCGCAGCCCACGTCGTACGCCTCGCGCAGCCAGGAGGCGACGGTCTCGTCGAACTCGCTCTCGTCGGCGAGGCGGAACTGGTGCACGAAGAGTCGCCGCCCGTAGGGTGAGGCGCCGAGGATCCTCGGGTCGGGCGGCAGTTCGCGCATCAGGTCGAAGTAGCCGCGCACCCCCTGGCGCATCGGCCGGGCGCCCGCGAACCCGCGCCGAGGACCGCGGAAGGTGATCGTGGTCTTCGCCACCGAGTGCGTCACCGGGCCGAAAGAGCCGATCAGCTCGTCGATGCGGTGCCACAGGCGAACGGCGTCGGGATCGGCGCCTCGCAGATGGTCCTCCACCGTCCATTCCCGGTCGTCCGTCATCACACCAGTGTCGCGCGAGCCACCGACGTAGGCAGCCCGCCGCGGACCTCGGCGCAGCCCGCCGCGGACCTCGGTGCCCGCGACGGCACAGGCAGGAGCACCGGACGGACAGAGCAGAAGCCCCGGACGCGAGGCATCCGGGGCTTCTGCTGTGCGCTCAGACGAGTGCGACGTCCAGCGGTGCGAGCTCGAGATCGTGCGCCGTCGCGACGCCCGCGTTCGCGACGTGGCCGCCGACGGTGTTGAGGCCCGCCGCGAGGGCGGCGTCCGACCGCAGCGCCGCCTGCCACCCATGCCGGGCGATCTGGCGGACATAGGGGAGCGTCGCGTTCGTGAGCGCCGAGGTCGACGTGTTCGGGACGGCGCCGGGCATGTTGGCCACGCAGTAGAAGATGCTCCCGTGCACGGGGAACGTCGGGTCGGCGTGCGTCGTCGGGTGCGTGTCTTCGAAGCAGCCGCCCTGGTCGACCGCGATGTCGACGAGCACCGACCCCGGCCGCATGCGCGCGACCATGTCGTTGGTGACGAGCTTCGGGGCCTTGGCCCCGGGGATCAGCACGGATCCGATGACGAGGTCCGAAGCCACGACCGCGCGGTCGAGATCGAGCGGGTTGGAGGCCGCGGTCTTCACCCGGCCCTGGAAGTGGTCGTCGAGGTAACGGAGCCGCTGGAC
This sequence comes from Microbacterium sp. ProA8, assembly GCF_039905635.1. Classification (NCBI taxonomy): domain Bacteria; kingdom Bacillati; phylum Actinomycetota; class Actinomycetes; order Micrococcales; family Microbacteriaceae; genus Microbacterium; species Microbacterium chionoecetis. The sequence continues at coordinate 1,524,284 of NZ_CP157000.1, forward strand.
GTTGGTGTCGAACACGGTGACGTCGGCGCCCAGCCCGACTGCGATGACGGCCGCGTTCGCGCCCGCGACACCGCCGCCGATGACGGTCACCGTCGCCGGCCGCGTGCCGGGCACTCCCGACATCAACAGGCCGAGGCCGCCCGCGGAGCGCATCAGCGTCGCGGCGCCGACGGTCGGTGCGAGCCGGCCGGCGACCTCGCTCATCGGCGCGAGGAGCGGCAGCCCGCCGCCCGGAAGCTGCACCGTCTCGTACGCGATGGCGGTGACCCGGTCGGAGACCAGGCGCTCGGTGAGCGGGCGGTCGGCGGCGAGGTGCAGGTAGGTGAACAGCACGAGGTCGTCGCGGAAGTAGCCGTACTCGCTCGCGATCGGCTCCTTGACCTTCAGCAGCAGCTCCGCCCGCGCCCACACCTCCGCGGCCTCGTCGAGCATGACCGCTCCGGCCGCCTCGTACTCGGCGTCCGGCATGGACGAGCCCGCGCCGGCGCCGCGCTGCACGAACACCTCGTGGCCGGAGGCCACCAGATCGTGCACTCCCGCGGGGGTGAGGGCGACCCGGTATTCGTTGTTCTTGATCTCGGTGGGGACGCTGATCCGCATCGTGTGATCCTTTCCGCTCCGCCGTTGGAGCGCTCGGGCTCCTCGTGGGAGCGCCTCTAGAAGGCGGGGCGGATGGCCCCGACGTCCTGTCCGCCGCCGGTGACGGTCAGCGGAAGCTTCGACAGCGTGTCGGCGACGTCGGCGGACGCGAGCGCGCCGTGGCGCTCCAGCAGCCGCAGAGCGACGGCGGTCGCGGCGCGACCGCTGCCGTCCAGCATCTTGAGCGTCACCGTGGTGCCGTTGGGGGCCACCATCACCATGACGCCCTCGGCCCCGCCCTTGGCGAAGACGCCCAGCCGCTCGATGGCGATCGTGTCGGCGCGTCCGGGCCCGTCGATCGTCCAGGGGTTCGCGCGCACGGCGTCGACGAGCGCGCCGGCGCTGCGATGCAGCGCGAACGGCGAGGTGGTCGAGGAGTTGCCGATGCGGTGGATGGCGCGGGCCAGCCCGAAGAGGGTCGTGGCGTACACGGGGGCCCCGCAGCCGTCGACGGCGGTGGCGGCGATCTTCTCGCCGATGAGACGCTCGATGGTCTCGCGGATGAGGATCTGCACCGGATGCCCCGGCGCGAGGTAGCCGTCAGTATCCCAGCCGTTCACGACGCTGGTGAGGAGCATGGTGGCGTGCTTGCCCGAGCAGTTCATGCGGATGCGTGCCGGCTGACCGAGCTCGCGCACCAGCTCGTCGCGGGTGGCGGTGTCGCCGGGCCACGCGGGCGGACACCCGAGATCCTCCTCGCTCAGCTGGGCGAGCGAGAGGATGTCGCGCACGACCGCGACGTGACGGTCGGTGCCCGAGTGGCTCGCCGTGGAGAGTCCGAGCTTCTCGCCCTCCAGCGGCGCGCCGGCCGAGAGGCACGCGAGCGCTTGGAGGGGCTTGAGGCTCGAGCGGGGGAGGATCAGTGCCGACGGATCGCCCAGCTTCTCGGCGATGGTGCCGTCGGCGGCCAGCACGATGGCGATGCCCGCGTGTCGCGACTCGATGAAACCGCTGCGTTCGACAACGGCGAGTTCGACGGCGTCGGCTGCGGCGAAGGTCTGCGGCACCTCGTCAGCCTACCGCCGGAGTCGACCTCGGCCTGCATGACAGACTGTGCTCATGTGGGGCGAGCATCGATACTCCGTCCGGACGACCTGGACGGGTGACCGCGGCACCGGCACCTCCGGCTACCGGGACTACGACCGGGCCGTGACGATCGAGATCGACGGCAAGCCCGCCCTGCAGGCCTCTGCTGACAAGCCGTTCCGGGGCGATCCCTCCCGCTGGAACCCCGAGGACATGCTGCTCGCCGCTCTCAGCGAGTGCCATCTGCTGTCGTATCTCCACGCCTGCGTGCAGGCGGGCGTGGTGGTCGTCGGCTACGAGGACGAGGCATCCGGTCTGATGGTCGAAGACGGCCGCGGGGGCGGCGCCTTCCGTGAGGTCGTGCTGCGGCCTCGCGTGACCGTCGCGGATGCATCGATGACGGATGCCGCGACCGCCGCGCATGCGCAGGCGAACGAGTGGTGCTTCATCGCGAACTCGGTGAACTTCCCGGTGCGCCACGAGCCCACGACCCTCGTCGCCGGCGCCTGACTGCCGGCCGCCGCGCTCGACGACCGGTGGGATCGGCCGGGGGAGCCACGCCTCAGCGTCGCTCGTGCGGGAGGACCTGCTTGATGCGGTCGATCGGGTTCTGCGCCGGGACCTCGTTGTAGGCGTTGGCGAGCTCCTGCCCCGACAGGGCGTGGATCGCGGCCATGATCTCGTCGGTGGCGAGCCGGCGGGCCTTGCCCGACGAGGCCGGCCCGTGGTGTGCCAGGTCGAGCGGTTCGCCGAACCTGACCGTGATGCGGTGGCTGAGCGAAGGCATCTTCGCACCGACCGGCATCACGTCGTCGGTGCCGATGAGTCCGACGGGGACGACCGGCGCGCCGGTCTGCAGCGCGAGGAAGGCCACGCCCGTCCGCCCCTTGTAGAGGCGGCCGTCCAGCGATCGCGTGCCCTCGGGGTACAGCGCGACGGCGCTGCCCTCTTCGAGCAGGGTGCGCTGCTGATCGAGAGCGTCGAGCGCCGCCTGCCCGGCGCCGCGCTGGACCGGGATGGCTCCGATGGCGGTGAAGAACCAGCGGGAGAGGCCCGTCTCGAAATAGCTCGCCTTGGCAAGGAAATGCACGGGCCGGGGTGAGGCCACGGGGATCGCGATCGAGTCGATGAACGACAGGTGATTGCTGGCGAAGATGACCGGTCCCGACTTCGGGACGTTCGCCTTCCCGTCCACACGAGGGCGGTACACGATGCGCGCGAGGGGCCGGATGATCTGGCGTCCCAGAGCGTAGGTGAAGCCCATCCGGCGAGCCGGAGCGGCGGAGGATTCGGGCGCTTCCGGCGATTCGCCGGCGTTGTCATCGGCGCCGGGTACGAGGTCGGAAGTCACCCGTAGAGGGTACCCCCGATTGCATTCCGGTATCGGCATAGGGCTTTCTCAGCGCGAACGGAGCAAAGATGCGAAAAGATGGAGACTTCCCTTCCACGTCTCGAGGTTGTTCCGTGCGCATTCGCCCGCTCGCCGCCCTGTCCGTCGCCGCGATGTCGGCCCTCCTGCTGGCCGGCTGCGCCGGCTCCGCCGAGCCGGACGCCACTCCCAGCCCGTCGTCGAGTGCGGCCGCCTCGGACTGCGGACTCGATCCGCAGCCCGGCGCCGACTCCGACGCGATCACCGTCTCCGGAGCCGCCCCCGAACTCGCGGCCGAGGTCCCGGCCGATCTCGAGTTCGCGGAGCTCCAGCGGACCATCGCGGAAGATAGTGACGGTGAAGAGCTCGCGGTCGGGGAGCTCGTCTCCGGCCAGTACCTCATCATCGACCCGGCCACGGGCGAGGTCCTGCTCGACTCGGCCACCACCACGCCTGACGACTCGGGCCTGGTTCCGATCATCGTCGACGGCAACGGCATCTTCGGCAGCAGCGTGCTCTGCACGCCGCTCGGCTCCTCCACGGCGTTCACCATCCCCGGCTCCATGCTGGGCGAGGGCGCCGCCAATGCCGTCGTCATCGCGCAGTCGATCGACCAGCTGCCCACCGTCGCCACCGGCGCGGAGCAGGACCCGGTGGAAGGGATGCCGGAGGTCGAGCTCGACGATGACGGCGCGCCGACGATCACGGTTCCCGACGAGGAGCCGCCGGCCGAGGTGCAGATGGCCGATCTCAAGCTCGGTGAGGGCGCGACCGTGGAGTCGGGCGACACCGTGTTCGTCCAGTACCGCGGCGTCAAGTGGTCGGACGGCACCGAGTTCGACTCCAGCTGGAGCCGCGGAACGCCCGCGCAGTTCCAGACGACCGGCGTGGTCGCGGGCTTCCAGCAGGCGCTCGAGGGTCAGACGGTCGGCTCGCAGGTGCTCGTGGTGATCCCGCCGGCGGCCGGCTACGGCGAGGGCGAGATCAACGACCAGGACCTCAAGGGCGAGACGCTCGTCTTCGTCATCGACATCCTGGGCGTTCAGCGCGCCGCCGCCGCCGAGTAGTCGACCCGCAGAGACGGCGACCGCATCCGGCCCGGCGATAGGCTGGCCGGATGCGGCGCGTCCTGATCCTCGGCTCGACCGGTTCCATCGGCACGCAGGCGCTCGACGTCGTGCGGGCCAACCCCCGGCGGTTCGAGATCGTCGGCCTGGCTGCGGGCTCGGATCGCGCCGGGCTCGACGCGCAGGCGGCTGAGTTCGGAGTCGACAGCACGGCCCTTGGCGCGGTGGAGGCCGAGCAGCTGGTCCGCGATGTCGAGGCCGATGTCGTGCTCAACGGCATCACCGGCTCCGTCGGCCTCGGCCCGACTCTCGCGGCCCTCGAGACGGGCCGCATCCTCGCGCTCGCGAACAAGGAGTCGCTGATCGTGGGCGGCGACCTCGTCACCGCACTCGCGCGCCCCGGACAGATCGTGCCGGTCGACTCCGAGCACTCGGCGATCGCACAGGCGCTGCGGTCCGGCGAGCGCGGCGAGGTGCGCCGGCTCGTGCTGACGGCATCCGGCGGTCCGTTCCGGGGCCGCAGCCGCGCTTCGCTCGACGCCGTCACGCCCGCCGAGGCGCTCGCACATCCCACCTGGGACATGGGCCGCGTCGTGACGACGAATTCGGCGACGCTCGTCAACAAAGGGCTCGAGGTGATCGAGGCGCACCTTCTCTTCGGCGTCTCCTACTCGGACATCGACGTGGTGGTGCACCCGCAGTCGATCGTGCACTCGATGGTCGAGTTCGTCGACGGATCCACGATCGCGCAGGCCTCGCCGCCCGACATGCGCCTGCCGATCTCGCTAGGGCTCGACTGGCCGAACCGCATCGCGGGTGTCGGCCGGCCGCTGGACTGGACGACGGCGACCTCGTGGACGTTCGAGCCCCTCGACGGCGCCGCGTTCCCCGCGGTGCGCCTGGCGAAGCAGGTCGGTCGCGCCGGCGGAACCTACCCCGCCGTGTTCAACGCCGCCAACGAGCAGGCCGTGGATGCCTTCCACGAGGGCCGGCTGAGCTTCCTCGGGATCATCGATGTCATCGAGCGCGTCGTCGACGCCCACGACGCACCTGACGCGCTGACGCGGGCCGCGCTCGCCGACGCCGAGGATTGGGCTCGCCGCGCCGCCGACAAGGCGATCGCCGCAGCAGCCTGATCCCACGTCTCCAGAGAGGGGAAGGGAACGCCTCAGGCGTCGGGATACACCGGGCGGAGGGGGTCGGATGCCGGGGTCTCGTGCTCCGGGTACGGCACCGACCAGTGCGGCTCGGGCACGGGCCAGCCGGCCTCGCGCAAGGCGCGACGGGCCAGCTCCCGCGCCGAGTAGGGCGTGCGGACGCCGCGGATGTCGCGATAGTCCTGGTGTCCGGGTCCGGCCCACAGGATCGCGTCGCCGTCGCCGACCAGGGCGACGGCCTCGATGATCGCGCGCTCGGGTGGGGAGTACTCGTGGATCTCGGCATCCGGCTGCGCCCGGCGTGCGCCCTCGACGAGGGTCGCGCGGATCGAATCGGGATCCTCGTGGCGCGGGTGGTGGTCGGTGATGACGAGGATGTCGCTGCCCTCGACCCCCGTGCGCCCCATGTCGTGCCGCTTCGTGGCGTCGCGGTCGCCGTCGGCGCCGAACAGCATGACGACCTTGCCGGGTGTCACCCGGCGCACCGCGGCGAGCGTCTTCTCGAACGCGTCGGGCGAGTGCCCGAAGTCGACGTAGACAGCCGGGCCCGTCTCTCCCGAGACCAGCTCGGTGCGCCCCGGCAGGTAGGCCTCGATGCGCTCGCCGTCGAGCGCCGCCACGAGCCGCTCCCATGCGTAGCCGCCCTCCAGGATCATCACGATCGCGAGGCCGGCGTTGGCGGCCATGTGGCGTCCGATCACCGGGACGAGGGTCGTCAGGGTGCGGCCGTCGCGGGCCGTGAGGCGGAACTCGGTGCCGACCTGTCGCTCGTCGAGGATGTCGACGACCCAGTCCGCGGCGGCCGCGGCATCCGGATCCGAGGCGAGGGCGGGCGTGCCCACCGTGACCGTCGGTACCTCGCTGCGCGCCACGACCTCCGCGCCGGGTTCCGAGTCGATGCAGACGACGGCGCGGCGCGCGCGGTCGGGACGGAAGAGCGGCAGCTTCGCCTCGAAGTACTCGCGCATGTCGGCGTAGTCGTCGAGGTGGTCGTGGGTGAGGTTGGTGAAGCCGGCCACGTCGAACACGATGCCGTCGACGCGACGGCGGCTGAGCGCCTGCGCGCTCACCTCGACCGCGACGGCCTCGACGCCGCGCTCGCGCATGAGGGCGAGGAGGGCGTGCATCTCGTAGGCCTCGGGCGTCGTCAGCCGCGAGACCACGATCTGGCCGGCGATGTGGCGTTCGGCGGTGGAGGAGAGGCCGGTGGTCGCCCCGAGCTGGCCGAGGATGCCCTCGAGCAGGTGCGAGACGCTCGTCTTGCCGTTGGTGCCGGTCGTGCCGAACAGGAGGGGCAGGTCGTCGTCGCGGCCCGTGCTGTACACCCACGCCGACAGCTCGCCGAGCAGACCTCGGGGGTTGTCGACCAGCACCACCGGCAGCCCGCTCGCGGCGGCGACGTCGGCGCCGGCGGCGTCGGTCACGACCGCGACGGCGCCCTTCTCAGCCGCCATCGCGGCGAACTCCGCGCCGTGGCGATTGACGCCCTGGACGGCGACGAAGACGTCGCCCGGGCGAAGATCGGCGGTGGCGAGGGTGATGCCGGTGAGTGCGACGTCGGCGAGGTCGCCGCGGACATCGACGGCGAAGCGCGCCGCGAGATCCGCGAGGGAGTGAGTCGGCGGCGCGTCGGGGCGGAGTACCGGGGGCAGGTTGGAAGGCGCGTCGGTCGGCATGGCGCATCCATCTTCGCACGGCGCCCGCGCCCCGACGGGCGTCGGATCGAGGGCGTGGGGGAGGCGGCGAGACAAAACGCCTCGAGTCAACGGACTGCGCCGGGTGCGGGGCGTTTCGTCTCGCTCGTTCCTCGCTCGCTCAACGACCGGGGCCAGTTGCAGCGTCTCGTTTCGCTCGCTCAACGACCGGGGCCCGTGCAGCGTTTCGTCCCCCCGCCCGACGACCGGGAAGCCCCCGCGGGCCACGGCGTGGCACCGCGGGGGCTCGGGCGGGTCAGGCCTTTCGGCGTCCGCGCACCAGGACGATCACGAGCGCTGCGAGTCCGGCGGCGAGCCCGCCGGCGGCGAGCCAGCGCGCCACCGGGTCGGGGGAGGAGACGGATGCCGCATCCCCCGTACCCGACGAGGCCGCGGCATCCTCGTCGGACGTGTGCTCGGTGGCCCCGGCGGTGTCGTGGCCGGTGTCGGCCGCGACGGCGCCCACCTCGACCAGCGGCGCCGGCGCGTCGAGGTCGTCAGGATCCTCCCCCTCTTCGGCGATCTGCGTCCACGCCGTCTCGCCCTCGGCGCACGTCTGGGTCACCGGGAAGGCGAGCGTCGTGCCGGCCGCGTCCTCGGTGAAGAGCACATCCATCGAGACGGTCGCCTTGAGGCCGTCCTCGACGGGAGTGGCGGCGGTGTAGACGACGCGGGTCGGCACGCCGTCCGCGCCGAGTTCGCGCGTGATGCTCCAGCCGCCCTGGACAGCCGGCGTCACGTTGCCGACTCCGTCGGGGATGTCGATGGCAAGCGCGGTCGTGGGGGAGCCGTCGCAGCCGTGCGAGAACGAGAACGCGAGCGTCTCGGTGCCGCCGGCGGACGCCGTCCCGGGGTTCACGTGGACGTGCGCGGAGGCGGCGAGCGGAACACCGAGCGCCAGGGCGAGACCGGCGGTCGCACCGATCGCGATGCGGCGGCTGCGGGACAGGGGGGAGTGCATGGTCATGAGTGTGCTTTCGTCTTTCGTCGGGGTGGTCGGCGCGGACGGCCGACCGACGCATCGCGGCGAGTGCGCGTACGCGAGTGAACCCGGCGCGCGCATCGGACGCGGCCGGCGACGGGTGCGGCGCGCGAGGCGCCGCTCAGACGAAGGCGGGCGGTCCGCGCCGGGAGACGTCGGACAGGAGGATGCGCGGAGGCGCGCCGAGGGCGCGTGACTGCGAGGCAGTGAGCCTGGGCGCGGCCACGCGCGGCGCGATGCCCCGGAGCCGCGTGAAGATCGATCGGATGCCGCTGCCCAGGGCGCGCAGCATCCGCTCTCCGCCGTGGAGTGCCAGGAGGGTGCCGAACGCGGCGAGCACATGGGCGGCGAGCATCGGGGCGTCGGGGACGACGACGGCGCTCAGATCGCCGCCGAGGTGGGTCACATGGTGCCCGTGCAGGGCCGCCGCATCCGCGTCTGCCGTGACGGCGAAGGCGAGGTGGAAGAGCGCCTGGCTCGCCAGCACGGTCGCACCCACCCGCCACGCGGACAGGCGCCGCCCGATCACGCCGACCGCGAACGGCGAGGCGAGGACGCCGACGGCGGCCACCAGCGCGGGGGAGGGCGCTCCGCCGCCCGCGAGCGTGTGGGCGGTGGCGGCGACGACGGTCGCACCCCAGGCGGCGGCAGTGCCGCGCAGCGCGCGCACATGGCGTGGGGTCACGGCTCCTCCTCGTCTCGAGCCTAGGGGAGGAGCGCGACACCGCTCGCGTGCACCGTCACACCCAACTCAAAGCATCACGCGGGTACCGTGGGCGTGTGGAGATCCTCGCGTTCGTCATCGGTGTCGTGCTCATGGTCGTGGGCCTCGCCGTGTCGATCGCGCTGCACGAGCTCGGCCACCTGTGGCCCGCCAAGAAGTTCGGCGTCCGCGTCGGTCAGTACATGATCGGCTTCGGGCCCACGCTGTGGTCGCGCCGCTTCCGCGGCACCGAGTACGGCTTCAAGGCCTTCCCGCTGGGCGGCTACATCTCGATGGCGGGGATGTATCCGCCCTCTCCCCAGGCCGCGACCCGAGGTGGACGCGCCGCCGGCGGCTTCTTCGCCACGATGGTGCAGGACGCCCGCGACGCCAACGACGAAACGGTGCACGGGGACGACGACGCACACGTCTTCTACCGGCTGCCCGTCTGGAAGCGCATCGTCGTGATGCTCGGCGGCCCGACCATGAACCTCCTGTTCGCGATGGTCCTGTTCGCGATCCTCCTGACCGGCATCGGCGTGCAGACCGCGACGACCACCGTGGCCCGGCTCTCGGAGTGCGTCCCGACGACGAGCTCGAGCGAATGCGCCGAGTCCGCGCCGGCCGCCCCCGCCGAGGAGGCGGGCATCCAGGCCGGCGACACGATCGTGTCCATCGACGGGGAGCCGGTCGCCGACTTCGACGAGGCGTCCGCCATCATCCGCTCCTCACCCGGCGAGCAGCTGACGTTCGTCGTCGAGCGCGACGGCACCGAGCAGACCCTGCAGGTGACGCCCGCGACGATCCAGGCCGAGGTGACCTCAGCCGACGGCACGACGACCACCGAGGAGGTCGGCTTCGTCGGCATCGGCCCATCCGTCGACTACGTCACGCAGCCGATCTGGGCCGGACCGCAGATGGCGCTGCAGAACGTCGGAGCCGTCGCGGGGATCATCTGGCAGCTTCCCGCGAAGGTGTGGGAGACGGGCGTCGACCTCGTCACCGGCGAAGAGCGCGACCCGAACGGCCCGCTCAGCATCGTGGGGGCCGGGCGGCTCTCGGGCGAGGTGGCCGCAGCGGACTCGCCGGTCCTGAACCGGGTCGCCGGCTTCCTCTCGCTCCTGGCGTCGCTCAACATCGCCCTCTTCGTCTTCAACCTCATCCCGCTGCTGCCGCTGGACGGCGGGCACGTCGCCGTCGCGCTGTGGGACGGTCTCAAGCGCGCATGGGCGAAGCTGTTCAACCGGCCGCCGCCGAAGCCGGTCGATGCGACCAAGCTCGTGCCGGTCACCTTCGCCGTCTTCATCGCGCTGCTCGTCATGGGCGGCATCCTGATCCTCGCCGACCTCTTCAACCCGGTCTCGCTGATCTGACGCCGGGTGCCTCGGCCTTCCTGAGGATCTTCGCCTGCGTTCTGAGGAATCTTCGTCGTCCTGTCGAAATCGGCCTTGTCCGTTCGCTGTGGGGATGCAACGGTTCCACTGATGAAAGGACGACGACCGTGAAGTACGTGATCATGTTCACCTCGACACCGGAGCTCGACGACGCCGTGCCCGAGGAACGCGCCAAAGAGGTGTACGGGCGGATCTGGGACTGGTTCCAGACCAACTCCGACAAGATCTCCGACGGCGGCGCCGAGCTGATGCCGGTCTCGACGGCGACGACCGTGAAGTACGGGCCGGACGGGCCGGTCGTCGTCGACGGCCCGTTCTCGGAGGCCAAGGAGGTCGTCGGCGGGTTCAGCGTGCTGGACGTTCCCGACCTCGACGACGCGATCGCCCTGGTCAAGACCTGGCCCTCGATGGAGCTGCCCGGCATCGCGATCGAGATCCGCCCCATGGTGACCGACTACAGCCAGTTCGAGTGATGGCCGAACGGGTCCCCGCGCCTCCTCCGGACGCCGCCGGCGCGCCGTACGGAGATCCCGGGCGCGTGGGCCCGGCCGCGGTCGGCCCGCACGCGGATGACCCGGACGCGGGGGAGCACGTCGCGGCATCCGACCGCCTGCTCGCCGCGGTGGTGCGCGAGGAGTCCGCGCGCATCACCGCGGCGCTCACCCTGTCGTTCGGCAGCTTCGACATCGCCGAGGAGGCCGTGGCCGAGGCGGTGGAGGAGGGGCTGCGCGACTGGCGGGCGCGGGGCATCCCGCCGAAGCCCGGCGCCTGGCTGATGCAGGCGGCACGGCACAACGCGCTGGATCGGGTCCGCCGGGACCGCGTGCTGCGAGACCGCGTGCTGCCGGACCGCGCCACGCTGCTCGCACCGGGGACGTCGGCCGGCGGGGCGGCGGCCGACGAGCGGCTGCCGCTGCTGTTCGGCTGCTGCCACCCGGCGCTCGCACCTGATGCGCAGCTCGCCCTGACCCTGCGGGCGGTGTGCGGGCTGACCACCGCGCAGATCGCCCGGGCGACGTTCTCGACCGAGGCGACCACCGGACAGCGGATCTCGCGCGCGAAGCGCAAGATCGCCGCCAGCGGCATCCCGCTGCGGGTTCCCGAAGGGGCGGACGCCGCCGCGCGGCTCGACCTCGTGCTCACCATCGTGTCGGTGATGTACAGCGAGGCGCACTTCGTGCCGGGAGCGGATGCCGCGGCCGACCGCGATCTCGCCGATGACGCGCTGTGGCTGGCGCGGGTGGTCGCCGAGGCCCTGCCGCGTGCCGCCGAGGCGCAGGGCGTCCTGGCGCTCCTGCAGTTCCATCGCGCCCGGGAATCCGCGCGGTCGGTGGACGGGGAGCTGGTGCTCCTGGCCGACCAGGACCGCTCGCGGTGGGACGCCGCACTCCTCCGGAAGGCGCATGAGTCCCTCGAGCGCGCCGCACGGCTGCGCCGTCCGGGACGCTGGCAGCTGCACGCGGCGATCGCCGCGTGCCACGCGGATGCCCCGGACGCACCGTCGACCGACTGGCTGCAGGTGCTGACGCTCTACGACATGCTGCTCGCCTACGATCGCTCGCCGGTGGTGCGGCTCAATCGCGCCGTCGCGCTGGCCCGGGTCGAGGGGCCGGCCGTCGCACTCGCCGAGGTCGAGGGGCTGGAGGCTCCGCTGGCGCGGTCGCACCTCTGGCACGCCCTGCGCGCGTCGCTGCTGCGGGAGCTCGGCCGCGACGACGAAGCTCTCGCTGCGGACGTCCGCGCGCTCGAGCTCACGGCGAACGAGGCCGAGCGGCGCCTGCTCGCAGCCCGCGCCGGCCGCTGAGCCGCGGCATCCGTCTGCCTCGCGCGTCGTCGGCGCGCACGACCGGGGCCGAACGGACGGCGGATGCCTCGGCTCAGGCGCTGACGGGCGTGAGCGCCTGTGCGACCAGGCGCTGCAGCGTCGTCATGCCGTCGCGCGACAGGATCGACTCCAGGTGGCCCTGCACGGACGCGAAGCCCGGTCCGCGCAGCGCGTAGACATCGCCCATGGCATCGGCCGCGATCTCCGCCTCGCCGGCGCGCGTGGTGCCGGCGGGCACACGGGCCGTGAAGGTGTTGTAGAAGCCGATGGATGCCGGCGTCCCGAAGACGTCGACGGACTTCTGCAGTCCCTGGTGCGGCGCGTCGAGCGGTGCGAGACCGATCCCGAAGGTGTCGGCGAGGATCTGGTGGCTGAGGCACACGGCGAGGAGCGGCCGGCCGGCTTCGCGTCGTCGCGCGACGACCTCCCGCATACGACGGATGCGAGGGCTCGACGCGTCCCGCGGGTCGCCCGGCCCCGGTCCGGAGACCAGCAGCTCGGCGCCATCGACCTGGGAGTCGGTGACCGCGTCCCACGGCGCGATCTCGACGTCGAGTCCGAGATGGCGGAGCTGGTGCGCGAGCATCGTGGTGAAGCGATCCTCGGCGTCCACGACGAGTGCCGACCGGCCCGCGAACGGTGCGGGGCCGTCGGCGCCCTGCGGGTTCAGCCAGAACTCGGCGAGGCGCCCGTTGCGCGAGGCCAGCAGCTCGGCGATCGCCGGGTCGTCTGCGAGCCGGCGCGGGGCGGGAGCAGGGGCGTCCTCGTCGATGACGTAGGCCGCCGCCGCATCCGCCACGGCGACGTTCGTCACCGCGGCGACGGCGGCTTCTGCCGCCGCGTCACGGGGAACGGCGCCGATCGCGCCGAGCACTCCGGCCGCCTTCCCGTGCGTCTCGCCGACCTCGCCGTAGGGGTCGGAGTGGCGGACCAGCGTCGCGCCCACCGGGACGCGCAGGCGGCCGTCCTGGAGGTAGGCGGTGCGGATCAGGATCGGGGCGTCGAGGTCGTGCGTCGCCTCGTCGGCGGCGAGTGTCAGGCGCGGGGTGAACAGCGCCGCCACGCCGGAGTAGTAGCCGCGGGGCGTCGTCTCGTGCCGGCTGATGACGGTGCAGGCGTTCTGCATCGGGGAGCCGGTCACGGTCGGCGCGAACATCGTCTCGCGGAGGATGTCGCGGGGATCCAGCCGGCTGCGTCCCCGCAGGACGTACTCGGTGTGTGTGAGCCGCGACATCTCCTTGAGATGCGGGCCGGTGATGCGGCCGCCGTCGGAGCAGACGGCGCTCATCATCTTGAGCTCCTCGTCGACGACCATGAACAGCTCCTCGGTCTCCTTCGTGGAGCGGAGGAACTCGGTGAGCGTCTCGGCGGTCGCGCCCCCGGCCGGGTGGCGGAACGTCCCCGAGATCGGGTTCATGGTGACGACGCCGTCACGGGCGCTGACATGCGCCTCGGGGCTCGCGCCGACGGCGACATGGCCCGGGGTGACGACCGCGAAGGTCCAGTAGGCGCCCCGCTCGTGCTCGAGGAGAGCCCGGAACCACGTGAGGGCGGCGGTGGCGGCATCCGTCGACACGCCCGCGGTGAAGTCGCGGCGGATGACGAAATTGGCGCCCTCGCCCCGCCCGATCTCGTCGGCGATCACCCGCCGGACGATGTCGGCGTACTCCTCGTCGGCGATGTCGAAGCCCGCGTCCTGCAGGGCCACCGGCTCGGTCGGCAGCTGCGCGAGCGCCTCCTCACGGGGGAGCGCCGTCCGCTCGCGGACGATGAGGCAGCGCAGCGGCGCGCCGTCGTCGTGGCACTCGAACCCGCGCTCGCGGACTTGGCGGAACGGCACCAGCGCCAGCACCTCTCGGGGTGCTCCCGTGTCATCGGCGAGCGGGATGTCGGACAGCAGGTCGACGTCGACGACGTCTCCCGTGAGCAGCTCGACGGTCGCGTCATCACGGGCGATGAGGGCGAAGGGGATGCCGCGGTCGGCGATCTCGCGGAGCGAGGGGTGGGCGGGCCCGGTCATGGCTGTGGTTCTTTCGTCGTGGGGGAGGCATCCCTTACGAAGAAGAAGACCGCCCCGAGGGCGGTCTGGGTCGCGCGAAACCCACCGCCTATGCGGTGAGCCACCAGGTGGTGAGGCGTGCGGACATGCGCCGAACCTACCACACCGCCCATGGCCCTCGTCGGCCGCCGTCGCGGACGTCACGTCTGCCGCGCGCGCTCCAGGATCTCGGCACCGTGACGCCAGCCGATCGTCTCGTAGCCGACCACCACCACGGCGGGCGCGCACGCGATGAGCAGCAGCGCCACTCCGAGTGACGCGCCCGCCAACACGGCGATGACGCTCGCGGCGAGGAACGCGACCGAGCCCACGTAGAGCCAGATGTGGAACGGATCGAACTGCATGACGGTCAGCGCGTAGATGCCGAACAGGAACGTCTCGTAGACGAGCACCGGGATCGCGATGCTCAGCACGGCGAACGTCTCATCGACGTGCGCGTGGTGTGAGATGACGTTCGCGGCGACGTGGAGTCCGGCGCCGACGGCGATCAGCGACCCGAAGACGAAGAGGTGCAGATATCCCCACGGGAACCCGCGCCAGCGATGATGCGTGAGCACCTCGCCGAACGGGATGACGAAGTAGCTCCACCACATGCCGAACGCCAGCGCGGTCCCGGCGAAGGCGATGAGGGCGGCCTCCATTGACCAGACGTCGTCCTGCACGACGGCGGAGATCGCGAGGATGGTGCCGAGGATCACCTCGCCCAGGGTGATGATGACGAGCAGGCCGTAGCGCTCCGCGATGTGGTGGGCATGCCAGGGCGTGGGTCCGAACCGCTTCTCGGCGAACAGCGGTCCCGCGAGTTCGAACAGCATGAGCAGCGTGGTGAACACCAGCGTCGTGCCGACGGGCAGGTTCAGGAAGATCAGCACGATCCAGCCGAGTTGGGCGATCGACACGTTGACGATGTACGCCAGACAGGTCTTGCGGCGCTTCTCGTCCTGCACGGCAGCGCGGATCCAGAGCGCGATGGTCGCCACGCGCATGACGACGTACCCGACCACCATGACGGTGTTGTCCAGGTAGTGGCCCTCGTCGATCGAGTGGAACACGTCCGGCACGCCGAGCGCCACGATCAGCACGCCGACCATCACGACCAGCGTCGAGACGCGGAAGTAGGCGTCGTCGGTGTCGTAGGCCGACGCCAGCCACGAGTAGTTGATCCACGCCCACGTGACGGCGAATGTCGAGAAGGCGAAGCCGATGAGGGCCGACGAGACGTGGCCGAGCTCCAGGTAGTGGGCCATCTGCGACGAGATCTGGCTGAAGGCGACGACGAACGTCAGGTCGAACAGCAGCTCCAGCGGGGTCGCTGCCCGATGGGCCTCGTTCGGGTCCCTGCCGGTCATGCGTCCGAGGTGGTGGCTCAGGCTCATGGCGGGAAAGATACACCGTCTGCGCGACGCACCTGCACGCGAGCGGGTCTCGTCGATCGCGGCATCCGCTCAGCACTTCGGCAGGCTCCTCCCCGGCGACGCCGGGCCTGGCGGGCTCCGCGCCGCGTAGGCTGGGGGCGTGCCAGCCGTCAATCTCGGGATGCCCAAGGTCCCCGAAACGCTCGCCCCCCGCCGCAAGACCCGCCAGATCAAGGTGGGCAAAGTGCTGGTGGGCGGCGACGCCCCGGTGAGCGTGCAGTCGATGACGACGACGCCCACGACCAACATCAACGCGACGCTCCAGCAGATCGCCGAGCTCACCGCCTCGGGCTGCGAGATCGTGCGCGTCGCGGTGCCGTCGCAGGACGACGCCGATGTGCTGCACATCATCGCGGCGAAGAGCCAGATCCCGGTGATCGCCGACATCCACTTCCAGCCCAAGTACGTGTTCCAGGCCATCGACGCCGGCTGCGGCGCGGTGCGCGTGAACCCGGGCAACATCCGCAAGTTCGACGATCAGGTGGGTGCGATCGCCGCCGCGGCGAAGGCCGCCGGGGTGTCGCTGCGCATCGGCGTCAACGCCGGTTCGCTCGACCGGCGCCTGCTGGAGAAGTACGGCAAGGCGACTCCCGAGGCGCTCGTCGAGAGCGCCGTGTGGGAGGCGTCCCTCTTCGAGGAGCACGACTTCCACGACTTCAAGATCTCGGTCAAGCACAACGACCCGATCGTCATGGTGAAGGCCTACCGGCTGCTCGCCGAGCGGGGCGACTGGCCGCTCCACCTCGGCGTGACCGAGGCCGGCCCCGCATTCCAGGGCACCATCAAGTCCGCGACGGCGTTCGGCATCCTGCTCTCCGAGGGCATCGGCGACACGATCCGGGTCTCGCTGTCGGCGCCGCCCGCCGAAGAGGTCAAGGTCGGCCACCAGATCCTGCAGTCCCTCAATCTGCGCGAGCGCAAGCTCGAGATCGTCTCGTGCCCGTCCTGCGGGCGTGCCCAGGTCGACGTCTACACGCTGGCCGACAACGTCACCGAGGGCCTCAAGGACATGACCGTGCCGCTGCGCGTGGCCGTCATGGGCTGCGTCGTCAACGGGCCGGGCGAAGCGCGCGAGGCCGACCTCGGCGTCGCCTCGGGCAACGGCAAGGGCCAGATCTTCGTGAAGGGGCAGGTCATCAAGACCGTGCCCGAGGCCGACATCGTCGCCACCCTCATCGAAGAGGCGAACCGCCTCGCCGCCGAGATGGGGCCTGACGCGGCGATCGGCACGGCGCAGGTCGTCACGTCCTGACGGTCTCGGCGAACTGATGGGCCTCGACCGGCTGTCGCTCGTGCAGCGGAGTCTGGTCGACGAGTGGATGCCGGGAGCCGAGGTCGTCGCCGACCTCAGCTGGAACCAGGTGGAGACGGTCGTCCTCCGGGTCCGCCACGGCGAGCGGGACCTGATCGTCAAGGCGTCCGGCGACGCCGACCACCACCTGGGCCGCGAGCTCGACGCTCACGAGGGCGGCTTCGTCGCGCCGTGGCAGCACGGCGGCGATGCGGCGCGTCTGCGGCACGCCGACCGCGCAGCACGTGTGCTGGTGCTCGACTGGCTGCCCGGCGTGCTCGCGTACCGGACGCCCGCGGGAGTGGACCCCGAGGTGCACCGGCGTGCGGGAGAGCTCCTGCGGCGGTTCCACGATCAGGCTTGCCGCCCGTCGGACGGAACGGATGCCGCGGCCACGCGCCGCGCCCTGCTCTGGCTCGACACAACCGACGCCATCGAGCCGGACATGCAGGTACGGCTGCGTCACGCGCTCGCCGCACTGCCGCCGGCCGAGGACGACCTCGTTCCGACGCACGGGGACTGGCAGCCTCGCAACTGGCTCGTCGACGGCGGCGTCGTGCGGGTGATCGACTTCGGGAGGTTCGCCTTCCGCCCCGCCGCGACGGACTTCGTGCGGCTCGCGGCACAGGAGTGGCGTGAGAGCCCCGCCTGCGAGACCGCGTTCTTCGAGGGATACGGCGACGATCCGAGGTTCGGCTCCGGCGCGTCCGACCGAGCCTCCGGGACGCCGCACTGGCTCCTCCTGCGGCTGCGCGAAGCCATCGGCACCGCCTGCTGGGCGCACCAGGTGGGCGACGCGGCGTTCGAGGCGCAGGGTCACCGGATGATCGCCGACGCGCTCGCCGAGTTCGAGCGCTGACGTCCGCTCTCGCTCCGCAGCCGTGGCATGATCCGAAGGTGCCCCTCGACCGGATCGCCGTCATCTCCGACGTCCATGGCAACCTGACTGCGCTGGAGGCGGTGCTCGGCGACATCGCCGGGCGCGGCATCCGACAGATCGTCAATCTCGGCGACAACATCGGCAAGGGCCCGCGGGGTGCGGCGGCCACCGACCGGGTGCGCGAGGCGTGCGAGGTCAACATCCGCGGCAACTGGGACGACTTCATCGATGCCGTCGGCGACGACCAGCCGGAGGAGATGCGCTGGTGGCGGGACGAGCTCTCGGTCGACCAGCGGCAGTGGCTCGGTGGTCTCGCGCTCAGCCACGACCTCGTGATGAGCGGCCGGCGCATCCGGCTGTTCCACGCGTCGGCCGAGAGCCCGCATGTCCGGGTGCACTTCCATCACACCGACGAGGAGTTCGACGGCATGTTCCGCGCCACCCCGATGACCGGCGACGGCCCCGCGCCGACGGTCGTCGGCTACGGCGACATCCACGATGCGTACATCGAGTCGCGCGACGGCCGCACCCTCTTCAACACCGGAAGCGTCGGCAATCCGCTCGACGAGCCGACGCCGAGCTATGTGATCCTCGAGGGCATCCGCGGCGCGACCGCCCCCGCGCCGTTCGAGGTGCGCTTCGTGCGGGTGCCGTACGACGTCGACGCCGAGATCGCCGTCGCGCACCAGGTCGGGATGCCCGCACGCGACGTCTGGGAGGTCGAGCTCCGCACCGCCGTCTACCGCGGACGGCAGAACGCATGAGCACCGCCGTGCCCGCGCCCCCGGACGCCGGCGCGCCGCTCTCGCGCCCCATCGTCGCGGGCATCGTGACCGCGCTGGTGGGTGTCACGAGCTCGTTCGCGGTCGTGCTGACGGGACTCGACGCTGTCGGCGCCACGCGTGCCCAGGCGGCGAGCGGACTGCTGGTGCTGTGCCTCACCATGGGCGCCTCAGCCATCCTGCTCGCCTGGCGGTACCGGATGCCGATCACGGTCGCCTGGTCCACGCCCGGGGCCGCCGTGCTCGCCGCGACGGGCTCGGTCGAGGGAGGATGGCCGGCGGCCGTGGGAGCCTTCCTCGTGACGTCGGCGCTCATCCTGCTGACGGCGCTGTGGCCGCAGTTGGGCCGGCTCATTGCCCGGATCCCGCCGTCCATCGCCCAGGCGATGCTCGCGGGTGTGCTGCTGCCGCTCTGCCTGGCACCGGTCAGCGGAATCGTGGTGAATCCGTGGGGCGTCATCCCCGTCCTGATCACCTGGCTGGTGTTCGTGCGGATCGCCCCCCGATGGGCCGTGCCGCTCGCGTTCGTCGCGGCATCCGTCGTCGTGGGAGTGGATGTCGCCCTCACGGGCGCGACGATCGACCCGGCGCTCCTCGTGCCGCGGCTCGAGTTCACGGCGCCCACGCTCACCTTCGGAGCCGTCGCCGGGCTGGCGCTGCCGCTCTTCCTCGTGACGATGGCATCGCAGAACGTGCCGGGTGTCGCGATCATGCGCAGCTTCGGCTATGCGGTGCCGTGGCGGCCGGCGATGCTCGTGACCGGCGTCGGCACCGCCATCGGCGCGACGGCGGGCGGGCACGCGATCAACCTCGCGGCGATCAGCGCCGCGCTCGCCGCGGCGCCCGACGCCGATCCCGACCCGAAGCGACGGTGGGTCGCCGGTGTGTCGACCGGTGCCGCCGGCATCGTGCTCGGCGGGCTTTCGGCGGCGCTGGTCGCGCTGGTGGTGGTGGCTCCGGCGGCCGTGATCCCGGCGGTCGCCGGCATCGCGCTGTTCGGTGCGTTCGGCTCGGCGGTGCAGCAGGCGATCGACGACCCGGGGGAGCGGCTGCCGGCTGTGGTGACATTCCTCGTCGCCGCATCGGGCATCGCGATCGCGGGCGTCAGCGCGGCGTTCTGGGCGCTGGTGGGCGGGCTCGTGGTGCGCGAAGTGCTCCATGCGGGGCGCCGCTCGCGCTGACGGCGGCGGGCGTCAGTGGAGCGTGCCGCCCGGCGTGGCGGCGTCGGCCGCCACCTCGACGCTCGTCCGCACGGCGATCTCGAGCCCCTGGGCGATGTCGGCGAGGGGGAGAGCGGCGGAATCGGCCGCCGGCGCGTGCTCCGCCGACCAGGGGACATGGACGAATCCGGCGCGGGTTCCGGTTGCCGCCGCTTCGAGCGCCGTGAAGAACACGTGGTTGCAGACGAACGTGCCCGCCGAGTACGACACCTCGGCAGGGATCCCCGCGGCGGCGATGCGCCGAGCGATCTCCTTCACCGGCAGCGTGGCGAAGTGCGCCGCCGCGGCGCCCGGCACGCTCGGCACGTCGACCGGCTGCTCGCCGTCGTTGTCGGGGATGCGGGCATCCACCAGGTTCACGGCGACCCGCTCCACCCCGATCGCTGCTCGTCCACCGGCGAGGCCGGCGCCGAGCACGATGTCGGGTCGGTGCGCGGCGAGGAGCTCCCTGAGGCGCCCCGCCGCACCGGCGAAGGTGACCGGCAGAACGGCGGTGACGAGCACGTCGGGTCCCTCCCAGCGGGAGGCGACGCGGTGGACCGCCTCCCCGGACGGGTTGACGGCGTCGCCGCCGAAGGGCTCGAACCCGGTCAGCAGCACGGTGGTCACGACACCACGCTAGGCGCTCGGCTCCAGGACGATCGCACCCGTCGCGATCGAGGCGCTTGTGAGACGCAGGTGCACGGTCTCTCCCGGAGCGGCGTCGAGCCCGCTCACCTTCGCCGTCACCGGAGGATCGGTCAGCTGAACGCGGGCGCCGTCGTTGCGCCGACCGAGCACCACCGCCTCGAAGACCTGCCCTTCATGCCGTGAGAGCAGCGCGGCCTCGACCCTGTCGAGCGTGGCGGCATCCAGCCGGTTCGCCACGCCGTCGCTGCGCGCCATGATCTTCGGAACGCTGGGAAGGCTCTCGCGCACCCACGCCGGAACCTCACGTTCATTCGCCAGCGCTTCGCACGTGACGAGAGACCAGCGATCGACCAGCCGGCGCAGGGGAGCGGTGGCGTGCGCGTACGGCGCGCCGATCGCGGCCTGCAGCGGGTCGGCGGGCGGTTCGCCGTCGAATGACACGTACCCGGCGCCGCGGAAAAGTCCGGCGGCGGCGTCCAGGATCGCCAGCGCGGCGGGCAGATCCCGGTCGAGCGCACGCAGATAGTCGCCGTACGAGACGTCTGCCGGCCAGGGGATGCCGAGCGCCACCGTCTGCGCACGGAACGCGGTGACGTCCTCGGGCTCGGCAGCAGGCATGGTGCGGAGGATGCCGACGCCGCCCCGGAGCATGAACTCTGCGGCCGCCATGCCCGTCAGCAGGGAGGCCTGCGCGTTCCAGTCCTCCACCGCCAACGGCGCCTCCCGTTCGAGGCGGTAGCCATCATCGTCGGCGACGATGCGGGCTTGCGGCACGTTGAGGCTCACACCGCCGCGCTCCGCCTCGCGTTCCCGGCGCAGCGGCCCGAACCAGGCGAGCGCCCGCAGCGCTTCCGGTGCGGTACCCGTGTCGATCGCGGCCTGCGCATCCACGTAGGTCCACTGAGCGCGCGAGCGGATCACCGCGCGGCGCAGGGTGGTCTCGACCGGTCGTGCGCCGTCGTCGAGCACGAAGCGCCAGACGAACGCGCGCCGCTCCCGCCCGGGCAGCAGCGAGGCGGCGTCCTCGCTGAGGGCGACGGGATGCAGCGGGATCCTGCCGTCGGCCGCGTACAGCGTCTGCCCCCGCAGACGCGCTTCGCCGTCGACGGCGCCGCCCGGTGTCACGAACGCCGGCAGATCGGCGATGGCGTAGTGGAGCACCGCCCCGGTCGCCGTGCGCTCGAGATGCAGCGCCTGATCGAGATCGGTGGAGCCCGCGGGGTCGATCGTGAGGAACTCGACGTCGCGCAGGTCGTCGAGGTGCGCGAGGGCCGGTTCGGTCGGGACGCTTGCCACCGCCTGCTGTGCCTCGGCCTCGACCTCCACCGGGAAGCCGGCCAGGAGATCGAGCTCCGTCCGCAGCTGCGCGAGCGATTCGATCAGGTCGTCGTGGGCCCGTGCCGGGACCACCCTTGGGCGACGTGCGGTCACCCGCTCAGTGTAGGCAGACGACAGGCCGCGTGCCTCCGCACCCTGCGGGTGGCCCAGCAGTCTGCGCTCGTCGCTCGGTGGGATATGAACCATCCACGCGAACGCGGACACTACAGAGTATGGAAGATGACGACGCCTCCCTCTGGGAGCGGGTCCTCGCCGGCGACGAGGCCGCGCTGGCGATGCTGTTCGACCGCCATGAGGCACGTCTCTTCCGGCACGCCCGCCGTCTGCTGACCGCGCGGGAGGATGCCAAGGATGCGGTGACTCTCGGGTTCTTCGAGCTCTGGCGCAAGCGCGAATCGGTGCGCCTCGTGGACGGCTCGCCACTGCCGTGGCTGCTGAACACCGTCTCGAACTGCGCCCGCAATCTCGAGCGCTCCGGCCGCCGCTACCGGTCGCTCCTGGCCCGGACGCCGGTCGCCGCGAACCCCGGAGCACCCGATGGACCGGACGAGACCGGTGTGCTCGCCGCCCTGAAGAGGCTGCCCGCCCGCGAGCAGAGCGTCGTCGTGCTGACCGTCCTCGAGGGTTATCCCGACCGGGCGGCGGCGGAGACGCTCGGCATCCCTGTGGGCACCGTGAAGTCGCGGCTGGCCCGCGCCAAGGCCAAGCTACGCGAAGACATGGCTTCGATCGAGGGAGCATGGGCATGAACGACGACCTCACCCCGAGCGAGCGCATCGAGATGCGCGATCTCGTTCTGGCGGGCGCCCAGCGCATCCGCCCCGCGGGCAAGCGCCAGATGCGCATCGCCGCCGGCGCGATCGCGCTCGTGCTGATCGGCGTCGTGAGCGGGGGAGCCATCACGACGGCCGCACTGCTCGGCTCGGACGCGCGGCCGGCGCCCGCGCCCACGACGAGCGAGACCCGGCCGGCGCCGTCTCCGTCTCCGTCGCCGACCCTCGAGACGACGCCCACCCCGACCC
This sequence comes from Microbacterium sp. ProA8, assembly GCF_039905635.1. Taxonomy (NCBI): domain Bacteria; kingdom Bacillati; phylum Actinomycetota; class Actinomycetes; order Micrococcales; family Microbacteriaceae; genus Microbacterium; species Microbacterium chionoecetis. The sequence continues at coordinate 1,546,777 of NZ_CP157000.1, forward strand.
CCACTCCGACACCCGCACCCAGCACTCCGGCGGCACCGGCCGCCGGCGTCACTCCGTTCGGCGGAGAATGTGGGAATGCCCTCGAGGAGGCGGACGTGGAGGCGGTCGCCAAGATCGACATGATGCTGTCGGACTACCGCTGGAAGACCGGCGCCAACGAGGTTCTCGGGGGAATCGACTGCGTCTGGGTCTCGGACGGCGTGTACCTGGCGGCCACCGCACACCTGATGGCCTATCCCGAGGCCGTGGTCGGCGACGCTCTGCGGTCGGGCACTGCGACCGGGTGCGTGCCCGTCACGGCGGACGGGACGCGCGTCGAGTGCACGGAGGCGGGCGTCGTCGGCGGCACATGGATGGTCGTCCGAGCCGGCGGCGAGAAGGATTCCGTGACGGCGGCTGGTGTCGCCGGGCTCTTCGGCGAGGCGTCGCGCAGGCTGGCCGATCACCCGGCCCCGAGCCCCGCGGCCCGCACGGCCGAGTGGTGGGCGCTGCCCGACTGCACCGCGATCGCCGCAGCGATCGACCCGGCGGTCTACGGCTTCGAGCGGATCGCACTGCTCGGGCAGAGCAGTGCCGGCGAGGCGACCGAGCGACTGGAGGGCATCGCGCTGTTCGCGGGAGTCACGAACTGGTGCGAGCTGCATTTCACCTCGGGGAGCGGAGACGCGACCTCGGGTGAGGTGGTTCGGATCGACGTCGTCCCCGGCGGCGCGATCGCCTTCCAGACGGCGCTCGATGCGACGGACGCTCAGCCGGTGACGGTCGACGGGGCACAGGGCGCCGTCGTCGCCCCCGGACTCGACCGTTACGAGGGATCCGGCTCCGTGATCGTCGCGACCGACGGCGTCAACGTCCTCATGGTGACTCCCGACATCATCCGGAGCACGACCGACGCACTGCCGCTCACCGCGGCGGTGCTCGCGCTGATGCGTCCCTGACTCCGGGAGGCGCCGAGGCGTACCCGCGGTGCGGGGAGAGGCCGCGGCATCCGCTCGCCCTAGACTTGACCCTCGTGGTCACCCGTCTGTCGCACTTCTTCCTCCGCACGCTCCGTGAAGACCCCGCCGACGCGGAGGTCACGAGCCACCGGCTGCTCGTGCGCGCCGGCTACATCCGGCGGGCCGCGCCCGGCATCTTCACCTGGCTGCCGCTGGGGCTCAAGGTCAAGGCCAAGATCGAGAAGGTCATCCGCGACGAGATGACCAGCGCGGGCGCCTACGAGGTGCACTTCCCGGCTCTGCTGCCGCGCGAGCCCTACGAGGCCTCGGGCCGCTGGACCTCCTACGGCGACGGCATCTTCCGGCTGCAGGACCGCAGAGGCGCCGACTATCTCCTCGCGCCGACCCACGAGGAGATGTTCACGCTCCTCGTGAAGGACCTGTACTCGTCGTACAAGGACCTCCCGCTGACGATCTACCAGATCCAGGACAAGTACCGCGACGAGGCCCGCCCTCGCGCCGGACTCCTGCGCGGCCGCGAGTTCACGATGAAGGACGCGTACTCGTTCGATTACACCGACGAGGGACAGGATGCCTCGTACCAGTCGCAGCGCGACGCCTACGAGCGGATCTTCCAGAAGCTCGGACTGGAATACGTCATCGTCGCGGCCGACAACGGCTTGATGGGCGGCGCGCGGTCGGAGGAGTTCCTGCACCCGACCCCGGTCGGCGAGGACACCTTCGTCCGCTCAGCCGGCGGCTACGCCGCCAACGTGGAGGCCTATACGACGACCCCGCCCGCGTCGATCCCGTTCGACGGGCTGGGCGCACCGGTGATCTTCGACTCGCCCGACACGCCCACCATCCAGACGCTCGTCGACCACGCCAACGCCCACCTCGACGACCCCGCGTCGGGGATCGCCGGACCGGCGACCGACGGCGCCCAGTCGTGGACGGCGGCGCACACCCTCAAGAACGTGGTGCTCGCCCTCACCCACCTCGACGGCACGAGGGAGCTCGTGATCGTCGGCGTGCCCGGTGATCGCGACATCGACGACAAGCGCGCCGAGGTCGCCTTCGCGCCCGCCGCCGTGGAGCCCGCCACCGACCAGGACTTCGAGAAGCACCCGCTGCTCGTCAAGGGCTACATCGGCCCGTGGTCCGAGACCGGCGCGGTGCTCGGCGAGGAGTCGGCCACCGGCATCCGCTTCCTGCTCGACCCGCGCGTGGCGGACGGCACCGCGTGGATCACCGGCGCCAACATCGACCAGAAGCACGTCCACACGCTGGTGGCCGGACGGGACTTCGCCGGCGATGGCTTCGTCGAGGTCGCGAACGTGCGCGCGGGGGATCCCGCACCCGACGGTTCCGGCCCGGTCGAGCTCGCTCGCGGCATGGAGATCGGGCACGTCTTCCAGCTCGGCCGCTTCTTCGCCGAGACGCTGGGCCTCAAGGTCCTGGACGAGAACGGCAAGCTCGTCACCGTCACGATGGGCTCTTACGGCATCGGCGTCACCCGCATCCTCGCGATCATCGCCGAGCTCAACAACGACGACAAGGGCCTCATCTGGCCGGCGTCGGTGGCGCCGTTCGACGTCCACGTGGTCGCTGCAGGTCGCGACGCTGTCGTGTTCGACGTCGCTGCGCAGCTGTCGGCCGATCTCGAGGCATCCGGTCTGGACGTGCTCTACGACGACCGCCCCAAGGTCTCGCCGGGTGTGAAGTTCGGCGATGCCGAGCTCGTCGGCGTGCCGAAGATCGTCATCGTCGGCCGCGGGGCCGCCGAGGGGCAGGTCGAGCTCTGGGACCGCAGCACCGGTGACCGCGAGGTCGTTCCGGCCGCCGAGGTCGTCGCCCGCCTCCGCGGCTGATCCGCACCGCCTGATCAGCGGCGGCTGATCAGGTCGGCGTCGCGCCGCGGCATCAGGAATCGGTGGACCCCTGGCGCGCGGTCCTCGCGACCCGCCAGGATGACCACCATGGGTAGGTTCCTGCTCACCGCGATGCCGTTCACCGGGCACGTCGCACCGCTGACGGCGATCGCGCGGCAGCTGGTGGAGCGCGGGCACGATGTGCGCTTCTACACGGGATCCCGGTTCCGCTCTCGGGTGGAGGCGACGGGTGCGCGCCTGGTGCCGTGGCGCGAGGCACCCGATTTCGACGAGAACGACGTGTCCGCCACGTTCCCGCGCCTCGTGGGCAAGAAAGGCATGCGGCAGCTCTTCATCAACGTGATCGACTGCTTCATCGGTACCGCCCCGGCGCAGGTCGCCGACCTCACGGGGGAGTGGGAGCGTGAGCCGTGGGAGGTGCTCGCCGCCGACGAGATGTCGCTCGGCGCGGTGCTCTTCAGCGAGCGGATTCGGATGCCGTGGGCCACGGTCGCGGTGCTCCCGCTGAATCTGCCCGGGCCGGCCGGCCCGCCGAGCGGCATGGGGCTGCGGCCGGGGACCAACGCTCTCACGCGGGTGCGCGACGCCGCGCTGCGCGGGCTGGTTCCGCTCATCTCGCGGCCGCTCACCGGCGCGATCGCCGACGCCGAGCGCGCGGTGGGGCTCACTCCACGCGGCCTCACCATGGACCGGCTGGTCTTCTCGCCCACGCTCATCGCGGCGAGCGGCGCGCCGGTCCTCGACTATGGGCGCACCGATCGTCCGAGGCACGTCCATTTCGTCGGCGAGCTGGCGGGGCGTTCGGCGTCGGCGGGGCCCGACGGGCTGCCGTCGTGGTGGGGTGATCTGGACGGGCGCCGCGTCGTGCTGTTGACCCAGGGCACGCACAACATCGACCCGGAGGACCTCGTGCGCCCGGCCCTGGAAACGCTGAAGGAGCGCGACGTGCTCGTCGTGGCGACGACCGGGGTGGCCGGACGTGACGCGTTCCCCTTTCCGGTGCCGTCGAATGCTCGCGTCATCGGGTTCGCCCCGTTCGCCGCCCTGCTGCCGCGTGTCGAGCTGGCGATCACGAACGGCGGGTGGGGCGGCACGATCGCCGCGCTCAGGCAGGGCGTCCCGCTCGTCATCGCCGGCGGCGACCTGGACAAGCCCGAAGTGGCGTCCCGGGTGGCGTGGAGCGGGGCAGGTGTGAACCTCCGCACCGGCACGCCGTCTGCGGCGGCGGTCGGCGCGGCGGTCGACCGCGTGCTCGCCGCCCCGTCGTTCCGCGAGTCGGCCTCCCGCGTCCGCGCCGAGCTGCAGTCGCTCGGCGGCGCCGCGCGCGCCGCGGAGCTTCTGGAGAGCATGCGCTGATGCCGGCGCCGGCTGCAACGGGCTCGAGCCCATCCCGCCGGCCGCGTGCAGATTCGACCTCACCGGCACGCGAATTCGCGGTGCTGCGGCATCCGTTGTTCAGACGTCGCTCACCGCGCAGCCGCTGATCGTGGCACGCTGGCGTCATGGGCCAGAGCGACACGGGAACCATCTCGCACACCGTCACCGAGGAGCTGCGCGCGACCATCGCCGCGGCGGGGATCACCGAGAACGAGGATCTCATCGCGAGGATCCTCGCGACCGGCATCGGCCTGGGGCTGGACCACGCCGACCGGCTCGATCTGAAGATCGCAAGCTCCGCGCTCACCGAGATGCGCGCAGCCTTCCGGCTCTTCGCACCCTATGAGGACGTGCCGAAGGTCACGATCTTCGGATCTGCCCGCACGCTTCCCGAGGACGCGCTCTACCGGCAGGCGTCGGATGTCGCGGCGGCGCTCGCCCAGCACGGCTGGATGGTCGTCACCGGCGCCGGCCCCGGCATCATGCAGGCCGCGGCGGAGGGCGCGGGACCGCACAACTCGCTCGGCGTCTCGATCCGGCTGCCCTTCGAGGAGAAGCCGAACGCGATCGTCGGCGAGAACGCCCGCAACGTCGCGATGAAGTACTTCTTCACCCGCAAGCTCATGCTCGTGAAGGAGTCGAGCGGCTTCGTCTGCGTGCCCGGCGGCTTCGGCACGCTGGATGAGATGTTCGAGCTGTTGACTCTCCAGCAGACCGGCAAGGCGGATCCCACGCCCATCGTGCTGCTCGATGCCCCCGGCGGCACGTTCTGGTCGGGACTGCGGCGCTTCATCGACGACCACCTTCGCCCGGGCGGCGTCATCTCCGACGGCGACTTCGATCGCGTGCTCGTCACCGATTCGGTGACGGAGGCGGTCGAGGAGCTCTCCGGGTTCTACCGCAACTACTCGTCGCTGCGGTGGGTCGGCAAGCGGCTCGTGCTGCGGCTGAAGGCCGAGCCGACGGATGCCGAGGTCGAGGCGCTCAACGCCGCGTTCGGCGATCTCGTGATCGAGGGCGCCATCGAACGGCGCGGACCGCTGCGGGTCGAGGTCGAGGACGAGGACCAGCTCGAGCTGCCTCGCCTGGTGCTGCGGCTCAACCAGTTCCGTGTGGGCGAGCTTCACCGTCTGATCCGGGCGATCAACGCGCTCCCTTCGGCGCCTCAGGACTGATCCGCGGGGCAGGCCACCTCTGCCGCGGCATCCGTCGTCGATGAGTCCGTTCTCATCCGCTGGTCGCCCGTCGTTCATCTGCGGTTACCGCGGGTGTCGCCGCACCGGACGATGCTGGCGCCACCCCGACCGACCGTCATGCACGCAGAGAGGACGATCGTGAGCATCGTCGAAGGATTCCGCCGTTCACTTCCCATGGCCGACCACGTGCGCGGCAAGCGACTCGCCGCCACCTGCCAGTACAAGTGCGCCAACGCGTGCCTCGGCCCCGAGTGCAACTCCTCGCACAACGAGACCTTCCAGGAGGTCGCCGCGGCCGCACTGTCGCGCCGCGCGCTGCTCGGTCTCGGTGCGGCCGGTGCCGTCGCGATCGCCGTGGGCGGGCTGCGGCAGCCGGCCCCTCTGTCAGCGCCCGGCTCGGCCGGTGTCGGCGGCGCCGGAGCCGCGTTCGCGCGTCCGGCCGGCGGCAGCCTCCCGTTCGACGCGATCGCGCCGGTGAACCGCTTCGTGGACGACTTCGTCGTTCCCCAGGGGTACCGCTGGCAGCCCATCATCCGCTGGGGCGACCCGCTCTTCTCGAATGCGCCGGTGTTCGACTTCAACGGCCAGACCCCCGCCGCACAGGCGCTGCAGTTCGGCTACAACGCCGACTACCTCGACATCGTCGCCGACCCGAGCGGCAAGACCGGCGTGCTCGTGAACAACCACGAGTACTGCAACCCCGGCATCATGTTCCCGCCCTCGAGCGACCCCGCGGAGCTGCAGCGGCGCGGCGACATCTTCAAGGCGGCGCAGGGCATGTCGGTGGTCGAGATCACACGCAAGCGCACCGGCGCGCCCTGGTCGTACGTCGTCGACGGCAAGCGCAACCGCCGCATCACCGTCGAGACCGTGTTCGAGCTCACCGGCCCGGCCGCCGGCAGCGACCTCGTCAAGACCGCCGCGGACCCCGAGGGCCGCTGGGTGCACGGCACGCTCGGCAACTGCGCCGGCGGCACGACCCCGTGGGGCACGATCCTCTCGGGCGAGGAGAACTTCAACGGCTACTTCGCGTGGGCTGCCGACACCCCCGCGCAGAAGCGCTACCAGTCCACGTCGTCGACCTCGACCGAGACGGGCTGGGACAAGTACGACCCCCGCTTCAACGCGCACAACCCGGACTTCGTCAACGAGCCCAACCGCTTCGGATACATCGTCGAGATCGACCCGCAGGATCCCACCTCGACGCCGCGCAAGCACACCGCGATGGGCCGGTTCAAGCACGAGGGCGCGAACGTGATCGTCGGCGAGGACGGCCATGTCGTCGCCTACATGGGCGACGACGAGCGCAACGACTACCTCTACAAGTTCGTGTCGAAGAACAAGATCTCGGGCTCGCGCAAGAAGAACCTCGAGCTGCTGAGCGAGGGCGACCTGTACGTCGCGAAGTTCGCGGGCAACTCCCCGGCCGGGGAGATCCTCGGCACGGGTGCGCTCCCGGCGGACGGCGCCTTCGACGGCTCGGGCACCTGGATCCCGCTCACCCGCAACGGCGAGTCCGTCGTCGCAGGCTTCACGACCGAGCAGGTGCTGGTCTACACGCGTCTCGCGGCGGATGCCGTGGGCGCGACGAAGATGGACCGCCCCGAGGACGTCGAGCCCAGCCCCCAGACCGGCAAGGTCTACCTGGCGCTCACGAACAACTCGGCCCGCTCTGTCGCCACCCTGGACGAGGCCAACCCCGTCACCGGCAACCGCTACGGCCACGTCATCGAGATGACGGAGACCGCGGGCCAGTCCGGCACGACGTTCGGCTGGAGCATCCTCCTCCTCTGCGGGGACCCCGCGGTGTTCGCGAACACCTACTTCGCGGGCTTCCCGAAGGAGCTCGTCTCGCCGATCTCGTGCCCCGACAATGTCGCGTTCGACTCGGCGGGCAACCTGTGGGTCTCGACCGACGGCGCGCCCAGCACGATCGGCTACAACGACGGACTGTTCCTCGTCCCGCTCGAGGGTGCGGAACGCGGACACGTGCAGCAGTTCCTCGCGGTCCCGCGCGAGGCCGAGACGTGCGGCCCCGTGATCCACGACAAGGACGGCATGGTCTTCGTCGCGGTCCAGCACCCGGGCGAGGGCGGCACGTTCGCCGCGCCGACGTCGCTGTTCCCCGACTACGGGTCGGCAGAGCCCGGCGACGCGCCGAACGCGCCGCGCCCGTCGGTCGTGCAGGTCTATCGCGCCTGACCCCGCCCCGGCGGATCCCCGTGACGACGCCGCGCCGCCCCTCAGCAGGGCGGCGCGGCGTCGTTCTTCGAGACCGAGTCAGGAGGCGCCCGGTGCTCGGGGATCGGCGATGCCGGTGCCGCCGGGCGTCAGGATTCGGGGTTGGGGTCGCCGAGGATCCACGGTGGGCCGAGGGGCACCACGCGGCGTCCGATGGTGCGCCAGTAGAACTTCTCGACGAGAAGGTACGCCGCGAGCGCCGACGCCACGAGCAGGATGATCGAACCGGTGATCGCGAGGGCTTCGGCGTCGGCGAACGCCGCGACGGACTGGAAGCCGAGTCCCAGCGAGACAGCCAGCAGCGTGACGGGCAGCACGGTGTTGTGCACGGCGCCCGCGGGCGTGAACAGCAGGGCGAGGATCGCGAACACGAGCGAGAACAGTCCGCGCGCCTGAGCGGTGACCTCGAAGAAGCCCAGCTCCTCACCGAGGAGGAAGCCCGGCACCACGATCCAATACCACCCGAACGCGTTGTACACGATGAAGTGGAAGTTGTCGCCCGCGAAGTACGACAGCATGCCGGCCGTCACCTGCACGACACCGCCGAAGACGGCGCCCACCCAGAACACCGGGGCGTCGTCCTGCAGGCCCAGATGAGCGAGCTGGGCGGTCACCGTGGCGATCACGAAGCCCAGCAGCCCGATCAGCCCGGGATCGGCGACCCGCAGTCCGCCGCCGGGGGGCACGCGCAGGGCGTCGGTGATGGCGATGTTGGTCGTGCCGTCGGTCATGGTGTGCCTCTCGTGCGTCGTCACCCGCGTCTCGCCCAGTATGGCGAGGACGCGGGGCTGCGCCGGGTCGGCTCGCGGCGGCCGATGGGTGTCAGCAGGTGACCTTGCCGTGCGACATCGTGTCGTCGGGCGTGTCCTTCGTCACCAGCGCCTTCAGCATGCCGGCGGCTGCGACGAGCTTGCCGTGCTTCGGCTCCCAGAACTCGCACTCCACCGGGGTCACGCGCAGCAGAACGATCCCAGGGGTGTCCAGGCCGTCCTCGAACCAGATGTCGAGGTCGGGGGAGTAGAGCTCCTTCATCTTCGCCTCGTCGCGGATCACTTCGGCGCGACCCGCGACCGAGACATAGCGGTGACCCTTCGGGTCCAGGTACGACAGACCGACATCGTGCTGGGGGTCGGCCTGGGCCTCGGCGACCTTGGCGGTTCCGGCGAGGGTGAAGAACCAGATGTCGCCCGCGTCGTCCATCTGCCGCGTGCTCATCGGCCGGCTGACGAGATTTCCGGAGGCGTCCCGGGTGGTCAGCATCGTGAAGTCGATGTCTTCGACGAGTTCCTTGACCCGGGCGATCGCCTCGGGGCCGGTGACGAGATCTTCCTCTGTGTGCGTCATACCCCCAGCCTCGGCGCCGCGGCGTGCCGTGGCCAGACCATTGACAGCACGGATGCCGCCCCGCAAGGTTCGCTCCCGTGCGATCACATCCGCGCGAACCGCGCGCGGGCGACGGTGAAGACCGCGTAGGCGAGGAAACCGAGGCCGACCATCCAGGCGAGCGCAGGACCCAGGAACAGGTCGAGGAGCGCGTCCACCGCGCCGTCCAGCCCGCCGGCGACGTCGGAGTCGGTGCCCACCGCTGCCACCAGGAGCAGCACTCCCACGATGATGAGGGCGATGCCCTTCGCGACGAAGCCGACGATCCCGAGCACCGTGATGCCGCGTCCGAGCTTGCCGTCGGGAGTGCGGATGCGGTTGCGGAAGCTCCGTCGCACCCCCATGACGACGAAGGAGATCCCGCCGATGCCGATGCCGAGCCCGATGAGCCCGAGGACGATCGACCCACCCCAGATCCGGAGCAGCACCTCGCTCGCGGCCTCGGCGGCCTCCTCGCCGTTCGGCCGTGCTCCCATCGCCACCGCCGCCGAGATCGCCCCGAGCGCGACGAACACCAGGGCCTGCCCCCAGTCGGCGAGCCGCCGCCCCCACTTGCGTGCAGCGCCCTTGACGTCGCCCGACAGATCGCGGGCGAGGAGCCCTTCGGCCGTGCGCCACACAGCCAGCGCCCACAGTCCGATCGCGACGAGCCACAGGACGACGAAGCCCGCGGGCGCTCCGGCGACCGCCTTCATCGCGCCCGCCTGGTCGCCCTCGCCGTCCCCTCCCGCCGCGATCACGATGACGATGACCCCGATCAGGGCGTGGATGACGCCGTTGGCGACGTACCCCGCACGAGCCATCGCCTCGAAGACGGAGTTGGCCTCCGCTTCGCGGGCAAGCTGCTTCGCGTTCGCTTTCACGCCCTCACGCTAGACTGCCGGCCCGCCGCAGAGAGGGGGTTGACGCGGACCACGCGTGACGGCGGGCGTCCGCGTCAGCCTCTCGAGCCTGCGAGGAGCGCGCTCACGTGAGCCTCGGAACGCGCATCTATGATGGGGCGGATGATCCGCGAGGGCCGTCGACCTCCCGTCTCCGGGTGGAGCGTGGTGCCGCGGCTCGTGCGCGGGGCTCCTCCGGTGGTGCTCGTCGTGGTGGGCGCGCTGGCGCTGCTGGTCGGTCTTCTCATCGTCACCCGCCCCCTCACGTCTCTGGTCCTGCTGACGGTCTATGTGGGGCTCAGCGCCATCTTCTCCGGCATCGCACGGATGCTGGCCGCCCCCGAGACCGCGCTGTGGTCGCGGATCGGCTTCGGGTCGCTGTGGATCGCGCTGGGCCTCGCGATCCTCCTCGGTCTCGGGCGAACCCTCGAGCTCCTGCCCGAGATCATCGCGGTGCTTCTCGTGCTCGGCGGCCTGGCATCGATCTACGACGCGGTGCGGCGCGGCAGCGTCAGCCAGCGTGTGCTGGCCGGCGTCTGGGGCGGGGCTCAGATCGCGTTCGGCATCCTGTCGTACGCGTGGCCCGATGTGACCGTGCTCGTGGTCGCCCTGATCTTCGGCGTCCGCACCGTGATCTTCGGCGCGTCGCTGCTCGTCCGCGCGGTGCGGGCGTTCGTCGAGGGGCGGCGATCGGTCCCGGCGACGGGGGAGCCCGTCCAGGACACCGGGGGGACGGATGCCGCGGCCCCCGTTTCCGCGTCCGGGGCAGCCGAAGCGGCCCGGCGCCGTCGGGCGCGCGCTGCCTGGCTGGCCACCGGGCGCTACGCCCTCGCCTCGCTGCTCGTGGCGCTCGCCGTGGGCGGGTGGTGGGCGAACTCGTGGTTCCAGGACGGCGCCCAGGTCGTGGACGCGTTCTACGATCCGCCTGCCGTCGTGCCGTACGAGCATGGGCACCTCATCCGCACGGACGACTTCTCGGGACAGAAGCCCGCCGGCGCCGACGTCCGGCGGATCCTGTACACGACCCGCGACGCCAATGGTCAGCCGGCGGTGGCGAGTGCACTCGTGATCATGCCGCGTGAGGCCCCGCCCGGGCCGCGTCCGGTCGTCTCCTGGAATCACGGGACGACCGGTGTCGCGCGGGGCTGCGCGCCGAGCCTGCGTGACGCGTCGGCGACCAGGTGGGCGATCCCGGGTCTCGACGAGGCGATCGCCCGGGGATGGGTGGTCGTCGCCTCGGACTACTCGGGTCAGGGCGCACCGGGCGTGTTCCCGTACCTCATCGGTCGAGGTGAGGCGCGATCGTCCCTCGATGCGGTGCTGGCCGCGCGCGAGATCGAGGGCCTCAACCTGTCGCGTCGCACCGCCGTGTGGGGGCACTCGCAGGGGGGCCACGCCGCCCTGTGGACGTCGCAGATCGCCGGCGACTACGCGCCGGACATCGATGTGCGCGGAACCGGGCTGCTGGCACCCGTCGCCGAGCCGATCGCGCTCGCCGAGGAGCTCACCAGTGGCGAGGCGAACGTCATGCTGTCGATCCTCATCTCCTGGGTGCTGGTGCCGTACGCGGACACCTACGCGGACATCGACCTCACGCGCTACATCGCGCCCGGCTCCGAGGCGATCGTGCGCGAGATGACGCAGCGCTGCCCCTCCGAGCCGGGCGTGATCGTGTCCGTGGCGACGGCGCTCGGCGTCTCGGAGGACCGCCCGCTGTTCGTGGGCAACCTCACCGCGGGCGCGCTCGGCCGCCGGCTGGCGGACAACACGCCGACCGGTCCGTGGGTCCAGCCGATGCTCATCGGCTGGGGCGACGAGGACGAGGTCATTCCGCCGCACCTCCAGCACGAGTTCGTCGAGCAGCTGTGCGCCGACGGCAACCAGGTGCGGTTCCTCGAGTACCGCGGCTACGACCATCTGGGCGTCCTCCTGCCCGGATCCCACTTCGTCCCCGTGCTCGTCGACTGGACCGATGCGAGGTTCCGTCACGCCGACACGCACGTCGACGACTGCCCGGCCTGACCACGATCAGCGGCGCCGACGGATGCCGGAACCGTGCGCCGCGGCATCCGGTAATGTTGGAGGGTTCCGGCGTGCGTCGACGCGCCGGTGAGAGCTGAATACGGAGGCCACTGTGGACATCGATCTCGGACTGCTGCGAACTGTCGAGCGCGAGAAGGAGATCCCCTTCGAGGAGCTCGTGCGCATCATCGAACAGGCGATCCTGACCGCCTACGCCAGGCACACCTCGCCCACCGGCGAGCTGCCCGAGGGCGCGCGCTCTGAACTGGATCGCAAGACCGGTCACGTGGCCGTGTTCATCCCGCTGCTCGACGACGAGGGCGCCGTCATCGGCGAAGAGGAATCGACCCCCGAGGACTTCGGTCGCATCGCGGCGTTCGCCGCCAAGCAGGTCATCAGCCAGCGGCTGCGCGACATCGCCGACGACGCCGTGCTGGGGGAGTTCCGCGGCAAAGAGGGAGACATCGTCGCCGGCATCGTGCAGCAGGGCCCCAACCCCCGCATGGTGCACGTGGATCTGGGCTCGGTGGAGGCGATCCTTCCCCCCGAGGAGCAGGTGCCGACCGAGGACTACGCGCACGGCGCCCGCCTGCGCGTCTACGTGACGTCGGTGGCCAAGGGCACCAAGGGGCCGCAGATCACCGTGTCGCGCACCCACCCGGGGCTCGTGCGCAAGCTGTTCGCGCTCGAGGTTCCCGAGATCCCCGCCGGACTCGTCGAGATCGTCTCGCTCGCTCGCGAGGCCGGCCACCGAACGAAGATCGCGGTGAAGGCCAACGACCCGTCGATCAACGCCAAGGGCGCGTGCATCGGCGAGCTCGGCCGCCGCGTGCGGGCCGTCACCGAGGAGCTCGGCGGCGAGAAGATCGACATCGTCGACTACGACCCCGAGCTGGCGAAGTTCGTCGCGAATGCGCTGTCGCCCGCCAAGGTGACGTCGAGCTTCGTGCTGGATGCCTCGAACAAGGCCGTCCGCGCGCTCGTGCCCGACTACCAGCTGTCGCTCGCCATCGGCAAGGAGGGCCAGAACGCCCGCCTGGCCGCCAAGCTCACCGGCGCCAAGATCGACATCCAGCCCGACAGCATCCTCGAGGAGAACTGACCCGCGGGCGCTCACCTCAGTCGCTCGCTGCCAAGAAGGGGTCCGAGGCCTATCGCCCCGGTGGTATCAGAAGGGGGTCCGGGGCATACCGCCCCGGTGATAAGATGGAACCTGTACGAACGTGCGTCGGATGCCGCACGCGTGCTCCCCGGTCCGCCCTCCTCAGGGTGGTCTCCATCGATTCCGTCCTCGTCCTCGACGAGCGCGCATCGATGCCCGGACGAGGCGCGTGGGTGCACAAGACGCCGGAGTGCATGGATGCCGCGCTTCGGCGCCGTGCCTTCGTACGAGCATTGCGTGTGTCAGGCCCGCTTGACACGCAGACCATCGACCAGTACCTACAGCGAACAAAAGGCTGAACGGCTATGGAAACAAAGTGAACGGCTCGAAATGAGACCCGTCCGCGATTAACGGTCTGCCCTGTCTGGGTGGACCCAGACAGGAGAATTTGTGGCTGCCAAACCACGCGTGCACGAGATCGCTTCCGAGCTCGGCGTCGACAGCAAGGTCGCGCTCGAGAAGCTGAAGGCGCTCGGCGAATACGTCAAGAGCCCCTCGTCCACCATCGAACCCCCCGTGGCGCGAAAGCTTCGCGCCGCTCTCGAGGCCGACGGCCAGAGCAAGTCGGCTGACGCCGCACCTGCGGCCAAGCCGGCGGCGTCGCCCGCCGCAGGCGGAGCGAAGCCCGGTGCATCCGCGGCCAAGCCCGGTCCCGCGGTGAAGCCCGGTCCGGCGCGCCCGGCCGCCGCTCCGGCGGCGCCCGCCGCACCGGCCCCCGCCGCCGCACCTGCTCCGGCTCCTGCGGCGAAGGCTCCGGCGGCTCCGGCCGCTCCGGCGGCTCCGGCCGCGGACGCTCCCGCCGCTCCGGCTGCTCCCGGCGCCCCCAAGCCGGGCCCCGGCGCACCGACGCCGGCCACGCCCGCCTCGCAGGCGCCGCGTCCGGGCGGCACGCCGCGCCCCGGCAACAACCCCTTCGCGTCGTCGCAGGGCATGGGTCAGCGTCCCGCCGGCCCCCGTCCGGGCAACAACCCCTTCGCGTCGGCGCAGGGCATGGGCCAGCGCCCGAGCCCCGGCAACATCCCGCGTCCCCAGGCTCCGCGCCCGGGTGCTCCTCGCCCCGGCGCTCCGCGTCAGGGTGGTGCGGGTCGCCCCGGTGGCGGCGGTCGTCCCGGCGCGCCGTTCCAGCAGCGTCCCGGCGGTCCCGGTCGTCCCGGCGGTGCCGGCGGCGGTGGCTTCCAGCGTCCCGGCGGCGCTCCCGGTGGAGCGCCCGCGGGCGGCTTCGCCGGTCGTCCCGGCGGTGGTGGCGGTCGTGGCCGTGGCCCCGGCGGTGGCACCGCGGGTGCCTTCGGCAAGGGCGGCGGCAAGTCGAAGCAGCGCAAGTCGCGTCGTGCGAAGCGGCAGGAATTCGAGATGCGGTCGGCGCCGGTCGTCGGCGGCGTCAACGTCTCGAAGGGCAACGGCGAGATCATCCGCTTGCGCCGCGGCGCATCCATCGCCGACTTCGCCGACAAGCTCGAGGCGCTGCGCGGCTACACCGTGCAGCCCGGCACGCTCGTCACCATCCTGTTCAACCTGGGTGAGATGGCGACCGCGACCGAGTCGCTCGACGAGGCCACCTTCGAGGTGCTCGGCGCCGAGCTGGGCTACAAGATCCAGATGGTCTCGCCCGAGGACGAGGACAAGGAGCTCCTCGAGGGCTTCGGTCTCGATCTCGAGGCCGAGCTGGAGGCGGAGAACGAGGAAGACCTCGAGATCCGGCCTCCCGTCGTGACCGTCATGGGTCACGTCGACCACGGTAAGACGCGACTGCTCGACGCCATCCGCCAGACCAACGTGGTCGCGGGCGAGGCCGGCGGCATCACGCAGCACATCGGTGCGTACCAGGTCTGGACCGAGCACGAGGGCATCGAGCGCGCGATCACCTTCATCGACACCCCGGGTCACGAGGCGTTCACCGCCATGCGTGCCCGCGGTGCGCAGGTGACCGACCTCGCGATCCTCGTGGTCGCCGCCGACGACGGCATCATGCCGCAGACGGTGGAGGCGCTCAACCACGCCCAGGCGGCGAACGTGCCGATCGTGGTCGCGGTGAACAAGGTCGACAAGCCCGACGCCAACCCGGCCAAGGTGCGCCAGCAGCTCACCGAGTACGGGCTCGTGGCCGAGGAGTACGGCGGCGACGTCATGTTCGTGGATGTCTCTGCTCGTCAGAACACCGGCATCCAGGAGCTCCTCGACGCGGTCCTGCTGACCGCGGACGCGGGTCTGGACCTCACGGCGAACCCGAACAAGGACGCGCGCGGTGTCGCGATCGAAGCGAAGCTCGACAAGGGTCGCGGTTCGGTCGCCACGGTGCTCATCCAGTCCGGAACGCTGCGGGTCGGTGACGCGATCGTCGCCGGTACGGCCTACGGTCGTGTGCGTGCGATGGCCGATGAGAACGGCGACGCCGTCGAAGAGGCCTACCCGTCGCGTCCCGTGCAGGTGCAGGGTCTGAACTCGGTGCCGCGTGCCGGCGACACGTTCATCGTGACCGAAGAGGACCGCACGGCCCGCCAGATCGCCGAGAAGCGTGAAGCGGCCGAGCGCAACGCCCAGCTGGCCAAGGCCCGCAAGCGCATCTCGCTCGAGGACTTCACCCGTGCTCTCGAAGAGGGCAAGGTCGAGTCGCTCAACCTCATCATCAAGGGCGACGTCTCGGGTGCCGTCGAGGCCCTCGAGGAGTCGCTGCTCAAGATCGAGGTCGACGACTCCGTCCAACTGCGGATCATCCACCGCGGTGTGGGTGCGGTCACCGAGTCCGACATCAACCTCGCGACGATCGACAACGCGATCGTCATCGGCTTCAACGTCCGTCCCGACACGAAGGCGCGCGAGCGCGCCGCCCGTGAAGGTGTGGATGTCCGGTTCTACTCGGTCATCTACAACGCGATCGACGATGTCGAGCAGTCGCTCAAGGGCCTGCTCAAGCCGGAGTACGAAGAGGTCCAGTCGGGTGTCGCCGAGATCCGCGAGGTGTTCCGCTCCTCGAAGTTCGGCAACATCGCCGGTGTCATCGTCCGCTCGGGCACGATCACGCGCAACGCCAAGGCGCGCGTCATCCGCGACGGCGTGGTCCTGGCCGATGGCCTGGCCATCGAGTCGCTGCGCCGGTTCAAGGACGACGTCACCGAGGTCCGCACGGACTTCGAAGCCGGTATCGGCCTCGGCAAGTTCAACGACATCCAGGTGGGCGACGAGATCGAGACCACCGAGATGATCGAGAAGCCCCGCGGCTGAGTCCGCGTGACGTGATTCCGGATGCCTCGCGCCGAGGCATCCGGAATCATCCCCTTAAGGAGCAATCATGGCCAGCGAACGTCAGGCCCGGCTGGGCGACCGTATTCGTGTGATCCTCGCCGAACGGCTCGAGAAGGGCCTGCGCGACCCGCGGCTCGGATTCGTGACCATCACCGATGTGCGCGTGACCGGTGACCTTCAGCACGCCTCCGTGTTCTACACGGTGCTGGGTTCCCCCGAGGAGCGCGAAGGATCGGCGGCGGCGCTGAAGTCGGCGACCGGGATGCTGCGCTCGGAGGTGGGCAAGCACCTCAACGTGCGTCTCACCCCGTCGCTCGAGTTCATCCCCGACGCGATCCCCGAGAACGCCGGTCACATCGCCGACCTGCTCCGCGAAGCGCAGGAGCGGGATGCCGCAGTGGCAGGTCTCGCCTCCTCGGCGACGTACGCCGGCGAAGCCGACCCGTACGTCAAGCCGCGCGAGCTCGACGGCGAGGACTGACTCCTCGCCGGATTCGACACGCCGCGACCGGTCCGCCGGTCGCGGCGTCTGTCGTCTGACGGGTTCCCCGGCCTGAGTTCGTGCTCAGTAAGAGTGCTCAGCGCGGCAGCCGCAGGAGACCCTCGGAAGCCTCGGCCAGCCCGTCGGCGATGAGCGAGTCGATGGCGCGGTCGCGCTGGAGAGGATCCGGCCAGTCGGGCACCACCTCGGCGAGCGGGACCGCGTGGGCCGCGGCATCCCGCAGGATCTTGAGCACCGCCCCGCGGGCCTGCCGGTCGCTGCCTTCGTAGCGTGCCTGCTTGCGGCGCTCGTCGCCGGTGTCGGGGAACCCCGCCGCCCGCCATGCGCAGCGGTCCCGCAGCGGGCACGCGTCGCAGCGCGGTGTCCGGGCGATGCAGACGACCGCTCCGAGCTCCATCGCGGCCGCATTCACCACGGCGGCCGTCTCGCGCTCACGGGGGAGCATCGCCGCCATCGCCTCGAGATCGCGCCGCGACGGCGGGCCCGGCTGAGACCTGCCGTCGATCGCGCGCGCCAGCACGCGCCGCGTGTTGGTGTCGACCACAGGATGCCGGTCGCCGTAGGCGAAGACGGCCACCGCGCGTGCGGTGTAGTCGCCGATGCCGGTCAGGGCGAGGAGCTCGTCGACGTCACGCGGCACGACCCCGCGGTGGCGGTCGCGGATCTCGACGGCCGCGCGATGCAGCCACAGGGCCCGCCGCGGATAGCCGAGGTTCGCCCACTGCCGCACCGCGTCGGCGGGCGCGGCGGCGGCGAGATCCGACGGCGTCGGCCACCGGGCGAGCCACGCCTCGAGATGGGGGATCACCCGGTTCACCGGCGTCTGCTGCAGCATGAACTCGCTCACCAGCACGCCCCACGCCCCGAATCCCGGCCGACGCCAGGGCAGGTCCCGGGCGTTCGCTCCGTACCACTCCACGAGCGGGGGAGCGAGATCAGGCATGCGCTCCAGCGTAGGCGCGCGGCGGAGCCGGCGGTGTCGTCGCCGTAGGCTGGATGCATGCGCCTTCCCGTCACGCCGACCACGACGCTGTGGCGGGGACTGCGCGACCGTGTGCGGCGGCAGAACGCCGGGGGCCGCGTGATCGTGGCGGTCGACGGCCTGGACGGCGCCGGCAAGACGGTGTTCGCCGACGGGCTCGCGGAGGTGTTCGCCGAGACCGGCGATGCGGTCTTCCGCGCAAGCATCGACGGCTTCCACCGTCCCCGGAGCGAGCGCTACCTCCGCGGCCGCAACAGCCCCGAGGGCTTCTACCGTGATTCGTTCGACTATGCGACCTTCCGGCGCGTGCTGATCGACCCGTTCCGCGACGGCGCGCAGACCGCCGGCACAACCGGCTTCCAGCTGGCGGCGTTCGACGTCGTCCGCGATGCTCCCGTCGAGTCGCAGTGGGTCACCGCGCCTCTGGATGCGGTGCTCGTGGTGGACGGCGTCTTCCTGCACCGGCCCGAGCTTCGAGACCTGTGGGACTGGTCGATCTGGCTCGAGGTGCCGTTCGAGGTGTCCTACGCCCGCATGGCGCTGCGCGACGGCAGCGATCCCGACCCGGACGCGCCCTCGAACTCCCGCTACCGGGAGGGACAGGAGATCTACCTGCGCGAGGCGCGACCTCGGGAGGCGGCATCCGTCATCGTCGACAACGCCGACCTCGCTCACCCACGGATCGTCGGAGGCGGCTGATGGCGGCACCCGGACTGCTGCTGGTCGACAAACCCGGCGGCATCA
Organism: Microbacterium sp. ProA8; assembly: GCF_039905635.1. Lineage (NCBI taxonomy): Bacteria > Bacillati > Actinomycetota > Actinomycetes > Micrococcales > Microbacteriaceae > Microbacterium > Microbacterium chionoecetis. The sequence continues at coordinate 1,565,337 of NZ_CP157000.1, forward strand.
CCTCGCACGACGTGGTCGCCCGGGCGCGGCGCGCGCGGGGCACGCGCAAGATCGGCCACGCCGGCACGCTCGACCCGATGGCGACCGGCCTGCTGGTGCTGGGCGTCGAGGGCGCGACGCGGCTGCTCACGTTCATCGTCGGTCTCGACAAGACCTATGAGGCGACCATCCGGCTGGGCGTCGCGACCGACACCGATGACGCAGAGGGGCAGATCGTGGCGGTGACGGATGCCTCGTCCCTCGAGTCCCCGGCCATCGCGCCCGGCATCGCGGCTCTCACCGGTCGCATCTCGCAGGTTCCCAGCACGTATTCGGCGATCAAGGTCGACGGGCGCCGGGCGTACGACCTCGCCCGCGCGGGCCAGGAGGTGCAGCTCAAGGCCCGCGAGGTCACGGTGTCGCGGTTCGAGGTCCTCGCCGAGCGACGCCTCTCGACGGGCTCGGAGGCCGGGCCCGCGACAGCGGGTTCGGCGATGCCGGGCGTCATCGACCTCGATGTCGTCGTGGACTGTTCGAGCGGCACGTACATCCGTTCGCTCGCCCGTGACCTGGGCGCCGCGCTCGGCGTGGGCGGGCACCTCACGGCTCTGCGGCGCACCCGCATCGGCCCGTTCGAGGTGGCGGGAGCGCCCGGCGTCGCAGACCTCGCCGACGCGACGCTGCTGAGCCCTGCGACGGCAGCGGATGCGGTGCTGGGCCGGTTCGACGTGTCCGCCGACGAGGCGCGAGACCTTCGTCACGGCAAGCGGCTGCTCGGCGCCGCCGAACGGCTGCTCGCGACGCCGGCGGCGGCGATCGATCCCGACGGCCGGCTGGTCGGCGTCGTCGAGCGCCGGGGTGACGACGTGAAGAGCGCGATGAACATGCCCGAGGAGGCCGCCCGATGATCCTGTGGTTCACGATCGCCCAGGTGATCGTCGCGGTCGCGGCGGGTCTCTTCTGCGTCATCGCCGGGCTCGCCGGCCGGCGTCCGAGCGACTGGACCGTCGGCTCGCTCGCCCTGGTCGAACTCCTGCTCCTGGCTCAGGTCGTCATCGCGATCGTCGCGCCGTTCGCGGGCAATCCGCCGTCGGGGAGCCTGCTGGAGTTCTGGGTCTACCTCGTCTCGGCTGTGCTGCTGCCCGTCGCCGCCGTCGCGTGGGCGCTGCTCGAGCGCAGCCGGTGGAGCACCGTGATCATGGGCATCGCCGCGCTCTCCATCGCGGTGATGGTGTGGCGCATGCAGGTGATCTGGACCGTTCAGGTCGCCTGAGCGCCGGCGGGCACGGCAAGCGTCCGCGGCAAGAACTAAACTCGTCTGGTTATGTCGTCTTCCGCCCGCCCCCGCATGACCGGCATCGGCCGCGTGCTCGTGATCGTCTACGCGATCATGGCCCTCGGTGCCACCGGTCGGTCCTTCGTGCAGATCGTCGAGCGCTTCGACGAGGCGCCGCTCGCCTATACGCTGTCCGCGCTTTCGGCGCTCGTGTACATCGTGGCCACGCTCGCGCTGGTGTTCGCGGGCAGCCGCGGGTGGTACCTCGTGGCGTGGGTGGCGATCGTGTTCGAGCTCGCGGGCGTGCTGATCGTCGGCACCCTGAGCTTCGTGATGCCCGAGCTGTTCGCGCATCCGACGGTGTGGTCCTGGTTCGGCTCCGGCTACCTGTTCGTGCCGCTCGTGCTGCCGTTCCTGGGCCTCTGGTGGCTGGCGACGCATCGTCCCGTCGCGCAGCCCGCGTCGACGGCACCGGCGGCGGTGGCATCGTGATCGTCTTCCGGGATCCTCGCGACGTGCCCGCGGGCTTCGGCCCGTCCGTCGTCGCGATCGGCAAGTTCGACGGCGTCCACTCGGGGCACCGCGCGGTCATCGACCGGGCACGGGTGGATGCCGAGGCCTCCGGCGCGCGCGTCGTCGCCGTGACGTTCGACCGCAACCCGCTGGCGCTGCTGCGGCCCGAGCTGTGCCCCGCGAGCCTGGTCGGCGTCGACCAGAAGCTGCGCCTCCTCGCCGATGCGGGTGTGGACGCGACGCTGATGCTGACCTTCGACCGCGCACTGGCCGACCTGGGTGCCCGCGAGTTCGTCGAGCATGTGCTCGTCGGCGCACTGGGCGTGCGGATCGTGATGGTCGGCGCCGACTTCCGCTTCGGCCGCGGCGGTGCGGGCAACCCCGAACTCCTCCGCGAACTGGGTCGCGAGTTCGGCTTCGACGTCGACGTCGTCGACGACGTGCGTGCGATCGACGCCGGGCGCCGCGTGTCGTCGACGTGGGTGCGCGAGCTTCTCGATGCCGGAGATGTCGCCGGTGCCTCCCGCCTGCTCGGGCGCCCGCACGCCGTGCGCGGCGAGGTGGTGCACGGGCTCAAGCGGGGGCGCGACCTCGGCTTCCCCACGGCGAATCTGTCGCCGGCGCTCGAGGGCTTCGTGCCCGCCGAGGGCGTCTACGCCGGTTGGCTGGTCGACGAAGGGATGCCGCAGGACGGCGCATCCGCACCGCGGAGCAGCGTGCGCTACCCGGCCGCGATCAGCATCGGCACGAACCCCACGTTCGACGACATCGATGTGCGCCAGGTCGAGGCGTACGTGCTGGACGAGACGGACCTCGACCTCTACGGACACGTCGTCGAGATCGAGTTCGTGGCGAGGATTCGCGGTATGGTCGCGTTCGAGGGGGTCGAGCCGCTCATCGAGACGATGACCGCCGACGTCGCGAAGGTGCGTGAGGAGCTGACATGACGGATCCGGCGGGCCGGACGCGAACGCCTGTGTCGCTCGCCCGCCGTGTCATCGTCGCCGTCATCGTCGTGTCGTTCGGCGTCGCCGCCATCAGCGGCATCGTCGTGCTGCTCGGCGCCGAAATGGGGCCCACGGCGTGGCGGGTTCTCAGCACGACCTCCGTAGTGGGGGCGTTCAGCGTCGCTGTGCTGTGCTGCGTCTCCCTCGTGGGGCGGCGTCTGCAGACGTTCGGTTTCGTCGGGGCGGGCGTCTCGGTCGTCGGGGCGGTGCTCGTGCTCGTCGCCCTGTGGGCCCAGCCCACGTGGGAGGCGGAGGCGTTCTGGGATTCGCTGTGGACGGCGGTGGCGGCATCCGTCGGCTTCTCGTTCGCCTCCTTGCTCCTGCTGCTGGCGGACCGGCGCAGGACTGCGGTTCGGGTGGGACTCATCGTGACGCTCGCGCTCTTCGCGATCGTCTTCGTGATGGTGATCTTCCCGGTGTGGACCGACGAGTACGGAGGGGAGTACTACGCCCGCGTCCTCGGGATCGTGTCGATCCTCGCCGCACTCGGTGCCATCGTGCTCCCCGTGCTGTCACTGCTCCTGCGCGACCGCCAGAGCCCCGCGGGCGACGGGACGGGTGACGCCTCGCTGTCGCCTGCGTCGTTCGAACTGCTGCGAGCGGAGGCCGAGCGGCGCGGCGTCACGCCTGACGAACTGGTGGGCGCGTTGCTGCGACCGGTGTCCGTGGGTGCCGCTCCTGCGTACGAGCAGCCGCCGGCGTACGAGCCGCCTCCCGCGTACCAGCCGCCTCCCGCGTACGAGCCGCCGCCCGCGCAACGCCCGTAGACGGCGTAGGTGGTCCGCCCTACGATCGAGGCGTGCACGCGCTGGTCCTGATGGCCGCCGACGCCGCGGCCTCCGACTCCCCGAACATCTGGGGCGCCCTCGGGTGCGCGGTCGCGTTCTCGGCGTCCCTGTTGGCCACCCTCGACGCGTTCGCCGACCTGATCCTCGCCCGCGGCGACTCGCCGGCAGGTCGCCTCACCCCTGGGATCGGTATGAAGTTCGCGTCCAAGCTGATTGCCGCTGCCATCGCGGTGGTGTCTGCCGCGATTGTGCTCGCACTCGATGACAACTGGTTCGCCTTCACGACGCTGTCGATCGCCTTCGTGGTCGTCGTCGGCATCGGCGTGATCGTGCTGCTGCGTCAGGCGAAGGCGGCCGCCGCCGCGCCGGCCGCCGCCCAAGCCGGTGGATGAAGTCGCGGTCCGGGCATCGACCAGCGCGAGGTGCGGGCGACAGAAAGCCGATCTCACGGCTGCTCATCTGAGCAAGATTCGTGCAGATGTTGGCGCGCCGCGCCTCCGTGTGTCAGCCTTGTGGAGGACGACGGAGGGAGGATCGTGGACGCCGTCGACGAACTTCTCTCGATCCGGGCCGCCGAGCTCTACTACGAAGAGAACCTCACGCAGGAGGAGATCGGCCGCAATCTGCAGATCACCCGCTGGAAGGTGGGGCGCCTGCTCACCCAGGCCAAGGACGAGGGATTCGTCCGCATCGAGATCCTGCATTCCCGCGCTCGCCGTCCGCAGCTCGAGCGGCGCCTCCGCGACGAACGCGGCGTCGCGGCGATCGTGGTCTCGCGCGCGGGGGTCCGCAACGAGGACGAGCTGCAGCAGCGCGTCACGCAGGCGGCGGCCGACCACCTCACGGCGCTGCGGCCGAGCCCGCGCGTGCTCGGTGTCAGCTGGGGACGCACGCTGTCCGACATCGCGCACCACCTTCGCGACGGCTGGTCCTCGGGCACGGACGTCGTGCAGATCAACGGCGGTGTGAGCATGAGCCAGCGCCCGGGCACCGCGGCCGCCACGGCGGTCAGCATCGCGCAGAAGGGCGGCGGCGCCGCGGCACTGCTGCCGAGTCCCGCGATCCTCGAGCACCGGGCGACGAAGGAGGCGATCGAGGCCGACCGCGTCGTCGCCCGCATCCTCGAGACCGCAGGGTCCGCCGACGCGTACCTGTTCAGCGCCGGTGCGGCCGATCACCGCTCGGTCCACGTCGACAGCGGCTACCTCACGCCGAACGACATCGACCGCCTGGTCGCGGCCGGTGCGGTCGGCGACGTGGTCGGGCGCTACATCGGCGCCGACGGCCGCATCGTCGACCACGACCTCGATGCCCGCACCGTCGGCATCTCCCTCGACGCCCTCCGCCGCGCCGACGTGGCCATCGCCGTCATCGCGGGCGAGGCCAAGCGCGCGATCGCGGACGCCGTGGTCGCCTCGGGCCTCTGCTCGCTGCTCGTCACCGACGAATCGACGGCACATCACCTGCTCGACAGGTGACGCCGAGCCGCGGCATCCGTTTTCACATCCCTTCCCACGAAAGCCAGGTCAGCACATGTCAGGCACCTCCATCGTGACGCTCCCCGAGCGGGCCGTCGAGCTGCTCGGCGGGCAGCCCGACGACACCACCCTCCGGCGCTATCTGCACGGTCTCCCCGGCGTCGACGCCGTCGGCCTCGAGCAGCGGGCCGCCTCGCTCGGCACCCGCTCGATCAAGACCACCTCCAAGGCGTGGGCGCTCGACAAGATCATCGAGCTGATCGACCTCACCACCCTCGAGGGCGCCGACACACCCGGCAAGGTGCGCTCGCTCGTCGCGAAGGCGCTGAACCCGGATGCCTCCGACCCGACCTGTCCGCGCGTGGCGGCCGTCTGCGTGTACGGCGACATGGTGCCCTCCGCGGTGGAGGCGCTCGGATCGGCGCACGGCGACCCCGATGAGGGGGGAGTGAGTGTGGCCGCGGTCGCCACCGCGTTCCCGAGCGGTCGCGCGTCGCTCGACATCAAGCTCGCCGACACCGCCGATGCCGTCGCCCACGGCGCGGACGAGATCGACATGGTCATCGACCGCGGGGCGTTCCTCGCCGGGCGCTACGGACTCGTCTTCGACCAGATCGCGCGGGTCAAGCAGGCCTGCCGCCGCGAGGACGGCACGTACGCCTCCCTCAAGGTGATCCTCGAGACGGGTGAGCTCAACACCTACGACAACATCAAGCGCGCGTCGTGGCTGGCCATCCTCGCGGGCGGCGACTTCATCAAGACCTCGACCGGCAAGGTGCAGCCGGCGGCGACCCTGCCGGTCACGCTCCTCATGCTCGAGGTGGTGCGCGACTGGCACCGTGCGACCGGTGAGAAGGTCGGCGTCAAGCCGGCGGGCGGCATCCGCACGTCGAAGGACGCCATCAAGTACCTCGTGACCGTCGCCGAGACCGTGGGCGAGGAATGGCTGCAGCCGCACCTGTTCCGCTACGGGGCATCGAGCCTCCTCAACGACGTACTGCTGCAGCGCCAGAAGCTGAAGACCGGTCACTACTCCGGTGCCGACTACGTGACCATCGACTGAGCCGGGAAGAAGACATGAGTTTCCTCGAATACGCGCCCGCCCCCGAGTCCCGCGCGATCCTGTCCCTCAAGCCCGAGTACGGGCTGTTCATCGACGGTGACTTCCGCGCCGGGTCGGGCGAGCCGTTCGCCACGATCTCGCCGGCGGACGAGAAGCACATCGCCACGATCGCCTCGGCGAGCGAAGCGGATGTCGATGCCGCCGTCGCCGCGGCGCGCCGCGCCTACGACAAGACGTGGTCGAAGATGAGCGGGCGCGACCGCGGCAAGTACCTCTTCCGGATCGCCCGGCTCGTGCAGGAGCGCGCGCGGGAGCTCGCCGTCGCCGAGAGCCTCGACAACGGCAAGCCGATCAAGGAGAGCCGCGATGTCGACGTGCCGCTCGTCGCCGCATGGTTCTTCTACTACGCCGGGTGGGCCGACAAGCTCGACTACGCGGGCCTCGGCGCCGACCCGCGAGCCCTCGGGGTCGCCGGGCAGATCATTCCCTGGAACTTCCCGCTGCTGATGCTGGCGTGGAAGATCGCCCCGGCGCTCGCCGCCGGCAACACCGTCGTCCTGAAGCCCGCCGAGACGACGCCGCTGTCGGCGCTCATCTTCGCCGAGATCCTGCAGCAGGCGGACCTGCCGCCGGGCGTGGTCAACATCGTGACAGGCGCCGGGCCGACCGGTGCGGCCCTGGTGCGGCATCCCGACGTGAACAAGGTCGCCTTCACGGGTTCCACCGCCGTCGGGCGCGAGATCGCGAAGGCGGTAGCCGGCACCGACAAGAAGCTCACCCTCGAACTCGGCGGCAAGGCCGCGAACATCGTGTTCGAAGACGCGCCGATCGACCAGGCGATCGAGGGCATCGTCAACGGCATCTTCTTCAACCAGGGGCACGTGTGCTGCGCCGGCAGCCGTCTGCTGGTGCAGGAGTCGGTCCACGACGAGGTCGTCGATCGCCTGAAGTCCCGCCTGTCGACGCTGCGCCTGGGCGACCCGCTCGACAAGAACACCGACATCGGTGCGATCAACTCGCGCGCGCAGCTCGACCGCATCCGCGAGCTCAGCAAGGTCGGCGAGGACGAGGGCGCCGAGCGCTGGAGCGCGCCGTGCGTCATTCCCGACAACGGCTTCTGGTTCGCCCCGACGATCTTCACGAACGTGCAGGCCAGCCATCGCATCGCCCGCGACGAGATCTTCGGACCGGTGCTGTCGGTGCTGACCTTCCGCACGCCCGCCGAGGCGATCGAGAAGGCGAACAACACCCCGTACGGCCTCTCGGCCGGCATCTGGACCGACAAGGGCTCGCGCATCCTCGCCGTCGCCGACCGCCTGCGGGCCGGTGTGGTCTGGGCGAACACCTTCAACCGGTTCGACCCGTCGTCGCCGTTCGGCGGCTACAAGGAATCGGGCTACGGCCGCGAGGGCGGTCGCCACGGGCTGGCGGCGTATCTCAAGGGCGCGGCATCCGTATCCCCCCGGTCGTTGAGCGAGCGAGGAACGAGCGAGACGAAACGCGAATCCGCCCGCTCGAAGAAGGAGGTCTCCGCATGAGCAAGCGACTGACCGTGCCGAAGACGTACAAGCTCTACATCGGCGGTGCCTTCCCCCGCAGCGAGTCAGGGCGCACCTACGAGGTCGCGACGCCGAAGGGCGACTTCCTCGCGAACGCCGCACTCGCCTCGCGCAAGGATGCCCGGGATGCCGTCGTCGCCGCGCGCGGCGCCATCAAGGGCTGGTCGGGGGCCACCGCCTACAACCGCGGCCAGGTGCTGTACCGGGTCGCGGAGGTGCTCGAGGGCCGTCGCGCCCAGTTCGTGGACGAGATCGTGCAGCAGACGGGGGCTTCGGCATCCGTCGCCGCCGCCGAGGTCGACGAGGCCATCGACCGCTGGGTCTGGTACGCCGGCTGGTGCGACAAGTTCGCTCAGGTCGTCGGCAACGGCAACCCCGTCGCCGGACCGTACTTCAACATCTCGGTGCCCGAGCCCACCGGCGTCGTCGGGGTCATCGCCCCGCAGGACACGGCGCTCGTCGGACTCGTGTCGGCGATCGCCCCGGCTCTGGTGGCCGGCAATGCGGTGGTCGTCGTGGCGTCGCAGCGCTACCCGCTGTCGGCGATCTCGCTCGCCGAGGTGCTGGCCACGAGCGACGTGCCCGGGGGAGTGGTCAACGTGCTGACCGGCTCGCCCGCCGAGATCGCCCCGTGGCTGGCCTCCCACCCCGACGTGCACGCGCTCGACCTCGTGGGCGCGGGCGATCTCGACTGGGTCGACCTGCAGATCGCCGCGGCCGAGACGCTCACCCGCGTGCTCCCACCCGAGAACGGCACGGATGCCGCGGCCCCGAGCCTCTCCCGCATCACGGCGTTCACCGAGACCAAGACGGTGTGGCACACCAAGAGCCTCGTCTGACGCCAGTCGAGGGACCCGACGAAACGCCTCGGACTCCGCTGCCGCGGAAGTTCGAGGCGTTTCGTCTCGCTCGTTCCTCGCTCGCTCAACGACCGGGGTGAGGGGAACCGGTCGTTGAGCGAGGGAGCGCCAGCGACCGAGACGAAACGCCTCGGACGTGGCGCAGACCTCGGCCGCCGCTCCTACTCGAGCGCGAGTCCGCCCCACTCGCCCGGGTTCGTCAGCTCGCCGTAGTGGACGTCCACGTCGCCCGCTGACACCGATGCCACGCAGGCGAGGAGCGACAGCGTCGGGTAGCCGTAGGGGCGGTTGTCGCGGATGATGGCGCGGTCGTCGGTGGCGGGGAGTTCGGCGGATCGCTCGAGCACCTCGACCCACGGCATCCACCAGCGTCCTTCGTCCGAGGGCTCGGCCGACCGGAACTCGCCCAGCCAGCGGGCGATGCGCGGGGTGCCGGTGTCGTCGACGTCGTCGTGGGCGATCATGTGGGTTCCGGGTTCCAGCTCGACCGTGCGCAGCGTGACGCCGTCCCACGTGAGCACCCGCGCGTGCGCTCCGTCGACCTCGACGAGGTTGAAGCCGTGGGTCGGCGGCTCGCCGCCCGGCGAGCGGCCCGCGACGGAGTCGAGCACGATGCCGCCCCGCGAGACCAGCTCGGACTCGGGGCGCGTCGACTCGTCCGCGCGGTTGAGGAGCACGGCGAGCCGGCCGGCAGCGGGGTCGGCCGCGAGCCACGCGCCGCCGGCGCGGACGTCGCGCACCCCCACGACCCCGTCGTGCGCTTCCGGCCACCAGCGGCCGAGCGGATTCCACGGCCGCTCCGGATCCTCGTCGCGGATCGCGAGCACACGTGTGGGCTCGTCGGCCGAGGCCGGGACGCGGATCACAACGGTGCACATGCAGATGCTCCTCGGGGGTGTCATCCGGCCGGTGGAGCCGGGGAGTCGGGCGGGCGTGCCAAGATCGGAGGGTGTTCGTCGTAGTCGGGGTCACGGGTGGCATCGCCGCCTACAAGACGGTGCAGCTCGTGCGCCTGCTGGTCAAGGCGGGGCACGAGGTGCATGTCGTCCCGACGGACGACGCCCTCCGGTTCGTCGGGCTGCCGACGTGGGAGGCGATCAGCCGTCATCCCGTGACGACCTCCGTCCACGATGACGTCGCGCGGGTCCGTCACGTCGCACTCGGCCAGGCGGCCGACCTCGTGATCGTGGCGCCCGCGACGGCGAACACCCTGGCGAAGATGACCGCAGGACTCGCGGACGACCTCCTCGGAACGACCCTACTCGCCACCACGGCACCGGTCGTCGTGGCTCCGGCGATGCACACCGAGATGTGGCGCCACCCCTCGACCGTCCACAACATGGCGACCCTGCGCGAGCGCGGGGTCATCGTGGTCGGCCCCGAGAGCGGTGAGCTGACCGGCGGCGACAGCGGACCGGGACGGATGTCGGAGCCCGAGGCGATCCTCGACGCCGCGCTCGCCGCGGCCCGGGGCCGCGCCGCCGACCTCGACGGGCTCCGTGTGGTGGTGAGCGCCGGTGGCACGCGGGAGCCGATCGATCCGGTGCGCTACATCGGCAATCGCTCGAGCGGCCGCCAGGGCGTGGCCGTGGCGCTGTCGGCCGCCGAGCGCGGCGCAAACGTCGTGCTCGTCGCCGCCCATGTCGACGACGGCGTGCTGGCCGCGGCATCCGCTGTCCCGCGTATGCGGGTCGTGCGCGCCGGTACCGCGGCGGAACTCGGTGCCGCCGTCGAGGCGGAGGCCGGCGCCGCCGACGTCATCGTCATGGCAGCCGCCGTCGCCGACTACCGCGTGGCCGAGGTGTCACCGCTCAAGCGCTCCAAGGAGTCCGCCGGAGGCGACGGGATCACCCTCGACCTCATCGAGAACGACGACATCCTCGCCGGACTCGTCCGCCGCCGCCGGGAGGGCCAGACCATCGTCGGGTTCGCCGCCGAGACGCCCGGCGACGGTGAGACGCTGCTCGACCGCGGACGACGCAAGGCCGCCCGCAAGGGCACCGACCTGCTGGCGGTGAACGAGGTCGGCTGGGCGAAGGGATTCGAGGCCGCCGACAACGCGGTGACCGTCATCGACGTCGGCGGCGAGGTCGTCGCGGCGCGCCGGGGCAGCAAGAGCGACGTCGCCGAGGCGCTCTGGGATGCTGTGCTCGTCGTGAGGCGAACCAGCGGGAATCCAAAGTAACGAAACAGTAACGGCGCATGTAGAGTGGTCCGCACCCCGTCGACGGCGACGTGGTGTACGACCCTCGGAGGACATGCCCGATGCCCTACCCCGCGGCACCCGATCGCGCCCGCGACCGGACCCACGCCCTGTCCGTCATGTGCGTGCTCGCCATCGCGAGCGTCGTCATCGCCATCCTCGGTGCCACGCCCGCACGCGTCAGCTCGAGCGAGCTCATGGGCGACGAGCGGACGCCCGGTGATGCCGCGTTCATCGCGAGCCATCGCGGCGGGGCCGCCACCGCGCCCGAGAACACCCTGCCCGCCGTCACCGCCGCGCTCGACGCCGGCTTCGAGTACGTCGAGGTCGACGTCGCCCTCACCGCCGATCGCCACCCGGTGCTGATGCACGACAAGTCCGTGGACCGCACCACCGACGGCCGCGGGCGCCTCGCCTCTCTCACGCTCGCCGAGGTGCGCGCGCTGGATGCGGGCTCCTGGTTCGACGCCGTCTACGCGGGGACCCCGGTGCCGACCTTCACCGAGTTCCTGGACGTGCTCGTCGCGGCCGATGCCCGGGCCATCGTGGAGCTGAAGGGCGGATGGGATGCCGCCGCCATCGACGCGGCGGTCGCCGAGGTCGCCGCCCGCAGTCTCGAGCGGCGCATCGTGTTCGCCAGCTTCGACGCTCGCACCCTCGCCCTGACCGCGGCGGAGTCGGAGGTGCTGTCGCGGCTGCTGATCCTGAAGCACCTGCCCTCCGACGTCGTGAGTGCGGTGGCCGAGTCCGGCGCGCGCGGCGTGGTGGTGAGCCGCAAGGCGGTGCTGGCGCGCCCGGGCATCGTCGACGAGCTGCACGCGGTGGGGGCGCGCGTCGTCGTGTACACGCTCAACAGCGACACGCAGTGGGATGCCGTCACCGCGCTCGGAGTCGACGGCATCGTGACCGACGACCCCCACACGCTCTCCGAGTGGCAGAGCGCCTACGCACGACCCTGAGCGCCGGCGACCTTGGTGCGCCGTGCGGCGTGGCCGCCGGCATCCATTCGTCCTCGTCATTAGGGTCGGTATCGCGCACCTGCGGGTGGCGCGAGAGGATGGTGACGTGGGAACGGTCGAGCAGAGCCGGTGGAAGCGGGTCGCGGTCGGGTGCGTCGCGCTGGTCCTGCTCGCGTCGGTCGTCACGGGGTGCCGCCCCGAGCCCGCCGTCACTCCCTCCAGCAGCCCGTCGCCCTCGCCCACGATGAAGGACACGACGCCCGGGCCGTCGGTCTCGCCGATCGAGACCGAGGAGCCGCAGTCCTCGTTCGAGCTGCCCACCGCGTGCGAGCAGATCTACTCCGCGTCCATGCTCGCCGGGCTGCAGTCCGCCAATCCGCCTCTCAACGATCCCGGCGTCACGATGCTGTCCACCGAGAACGCCGAGCTGCTCGAGATCATCCACGGTGGCGCCCCGACGCTGCGGTGCTCGTGGGGGCAGCCCAGCGAGTACGGCCTGGCGACCAACGTGACCGAGATCGACGGCGGCCAGGCGACGGCCATCCTCGAGGCGCTGCCGGCTGCCGGATTCGGCTGCGAGGCGCTCGGCGACGGCACCGTGTGCCGCATCGAGCAGAGGGGCGTCACACTCGATGACGAGGAGTACACCCGCGGTGAGACGCACTACGTCGGCGACGGCGCGGTGGTGACCACGGCGTGGATCAACTTCGCGCCCGAGGGCTACACGGAAGACGTGGTCGCGACCCTCTGGGGTTGAGGCCCTCAGCCCCTTATCTCGAATACGCATCCGTTCGGCGGGCCTACTTCCCCGGATGGGGGAGTCGTCCCGTAGAATGGCTCCAGGGAAGAACCACCGACGACGTCGCAGCTCGCAGAAGCGAGTGCCCGCGACCGCCGGCGGAGAGTCCCCGATCCCGCGTTCGCGACGGCGTTCGCGCCGCCCGCGGGAGCACGCACAACCATCGGTGTCATCCGATCTTCGCCGGTCCCGAGCCGGCACTCACGCTCAGGAGGAGCATGCCGCCCACGGCAACCGCCCAGACGGCGCAGCGTCGCCGCAAGACCTCGTCCGCGCGTCGCGACGACGAGGCCCCCATCATCCCGATCCTCGCCCGCAAGGTGCGCGAGGTCGAGGCCAAGGCCCAGCGCGGAAAGCTCGGGCCGACCAACCGCGTCAAGTTCCAGGTCATCGCGTTCCTGGTGCGCGAAGAGCGCGCCCGGGTGAAGGGCGACACCGAGCTGACGGATGCCGCCCGCGCCGAGCTGCTGAAGCGGCTCGACGGCGTCGCGACCATCCTCGCGAAGACCGCTGCCCGCGACACCTCTCTCATCCAGCTGCTCGAGGTCGATCAGGCCGCCTCGCCCGTCGCGCGCCGCATGCGCCGCGACTGGCTGCTGGAGTCAGGCGCCGAGCTCGCCCCCGACGAGCTCATCATCACCGACGTCGCGCCCGTCTCGGCGCCGGTCGTGCCGGCCGCGCTCGTCGAGCGCCAGGTGGTGCCGCAGCAGGTGGTGGCGCGCCGCGAGGCGAACCCCTTCCTCGCGCCCGACCTCTCGGCTCGCCCCTCCAAAGAGACGCCGCGTCGGCGCCTGGACAGCTGGGAGCTCATGGGCCCGCTCTACAAGGCGTTCGAGACCGGCGCCGGCGGTGGCAGCGCCACCATGGACCTGCCGCCCGTCCCCGAGTTCGATCGGCTGTCGCCCAGGGGCCTCGAGGTCATGCCGCACCAGTCGCGGTTCCTCGAGTCCGTGCGCGCCGGTCACCGTGCCTTCCTCCTCGCCGACGAGCCGGGCCTCGGCAAGACGGCGGAGTCGGTGCTCGCGGCATCCGTCGCGGGCGCCTACCCGCTCCTCGCGGTCGTCCCGAACGTCGTGAAGATGAACTGGGCGCGCGAGGTGGAGCGGTGGACGCCCCAGCGCCGCGCCACGGTGATCCAGGGCGACGGCGAGAACATCGACGCGTTCGCCGACGTGTTCATCGTCAACTACGAGATCCTCGACCGCCACCTGTCATGGCTCAGCTCGATCGGGCTGAAGGGCATGGTCGTCGACGAGGCGCACTTCATCAAGAACCTCGGATCGCAGCGGTCGCAGAACGTGCTCGCGCTGGCCACCCGCATCCGCGAGCAGGTGCGCGATCCGCTGCTGCTGGCCCTCACCGGCACGCCGCTCATCAACGACGTCGAGGACTTCGACGCGATCTGGCGCTTCCTCGGATGGACCAACGGCGAGAAGCCCGGCCCGGTGCTGATGGAGAAGCTCGACGAGACTGGTCTGACGCCGGCCGACAAGGCGTTCTATCCCGAGGCCCGCGACGCGGTCATCTCGATGGGCATCGTGCGGCGCAAGAAGAAGGATGTCGCGGCCGACCTTCCCGACAAGCTCATCGCCGACCTCCCCGTGGAGCTCGACGACGAATTCGGCCGGTCGATCCGCCAGGCAGAGCGCGAACTCGGCGAGCGGCTCGCGGCGAAGTACCGTCGCATCATCCAGGCGCGTGGCGACCGGGGCCTCGCTCCCGGCGAGGTGGACGAGGACATCGTCCGGCTGGTCGCGCACAACGAGCTCGAGGAGTCGAAGGCCGCCGGCACGGGGTCGGAGAACGTCTTCACCATGGTGCGCAAGATCGGCCAGGCCAAGGCCCTGCTCGCCGCGGACTACGCGGTGCAGCTGCAGCGCTCGGTCGGCAAGGTCGTGTTCTTCGCCAAGCACATCGACGTCATGGACGCCGCCGAGGCGCACTTCGCCGCGGCGGGACTGAAGACGGTGTCGCTGCGCGGCGATCAGGCCACGGCCGCCCGCCAGCAGGCGATCGACGAGTTCAACAACGATCCCGCCGTCGGCATCGCAGTCTGCTCGCTGACCGCCGCCGGCGTCGGCGTGAACATGCAGGCGTCGTCGAACGTCGTGCTCGCCGAGCTGTCGTGGACGGCGGCCGAGCAGACGCAGGCGATCGACCGCGTGCACCGCATCGGTCAGGACGAGCCGGTCACCGCGTGGCGCATCATCGCGGCGCACACGATCGACACCAAGATCGCCGAGCTGATCGACTCGAAGCAGGGGCTCGCCGCACGGGCCCTCGACGGCGAGGCCGTCGATCCGCAGTCGAGCGACTCGGTGCAGCTGTCGGCGCTCATGCATGTGCTGCGGCAGGCGCTCGGCGCGGCGTAAAGCCCGTATCGGGGGAGGGCGGCGCGAATTCGCGCCGCCCTCCGTCGTCTCCGCGGACCCGCCAGGCGTGTGGCAGCCGGACGCGTCCGGCACTAATGTCGGGGGAGGCAGCGTCGCCGACTCTCTTCACCCGACAGCGAGGAACACAGCTATGAAGATCGGCATCCTGACGAGCGGCGGCGATTGCCCCGGGCTCAACGCGGTCATCCGCGGCGTCGTGCTCAAGGGGACGACGACCTACGACCTGGAGTTCGTCGGCATCCGCGACGGCTGGCGCGGTGTGGTCGACGGCGACTTCTTCCCGCTCACGCGGCACGAGGTGAAGGGGCTGTCCAAAGTCGGCGGCACCATCCTCGGCACCAGCCGCACCAACCCGTACGAGGGCCCGCGCGGCGGCGCCGAGAACATCGCCAAGACGATGTACGGCCACCGCATCGACGGCATCATCGCGATCGGCGGCGAGGGCACGCTGGCAGCCGCGAACCGCCTTGCGAACGACGGCATCAACGTGCTGGGCGTCCCGAAGACGATCGACAACGACCTGCGTGCGACGGACTACTCCTTCGGCTTCGACACCGCCGTCAACATCGCCACCGACGCGATGGACCGCCTGCGCACCACCGGCGACTCGCACCAGCGCTGCATGGTCGCCGAGGTCATGGGACGCCACGTCGGCTGGATCGCCCTGCACGCCGGCATGGCCGCCGGCGCGCACGCCATCTGCATCCCCGAGGTGCCCATGTCGATCGACGACATCTGCGCCCAGGTGACGAAGGCGCACGACCGCGGTCGCGCGCCGCTGGTCGTGGTCTCGGAGGGCTTCACACTCACCGGCATGGACGAGGCGTTCAGCGACAAGGGCCTCGACGCCTTCAACCGTCCGCGCCTCGGCGGCATCAGCGAGGTCCTCGCGCCCGAGATCGAGCGCATCACCGGCATCGAGACGCGCTCCACCGTCCTCGGCCACATCCAGCGCGGCGGCTCGCCCTCGGGCTTCGACCGTGTGCTGGCGACCCGCCTGGGCCTGCACGCCGCCGACGCCGTCGTCGACGGCGCCTGGGGTCAGATGGTCGCCATGCGCGGCACCGACATCGTGCGCGTGCCCTTCGCTGAGGCGCTGGGCGAGCTCAACACCGTCCCCCTCTACCGCTACGAAGAGGCCGCCGCCCTCTTCGGCTGACCCCAGCAGCTGCAACCTCAAGCCTCCCGACCTTGCAACGTTTGCCGAGAACAGGTGTTCTGGCGAGCGCAGGGCGTTTCGGCATCCATCGTCCTGTGTGCGCCGGATCACCTGTTGTGGGCAAACGGTCAGTCCTGACGGATGCCACGGACGCCGGCTCGCGGGCTGGCTCCGGTTGCCGGGAAAAGGTGTTCTGGCGGGGACAGGGCGTTTCGGCATCCGTCGTCCTGTGTGCGCCGGATCACCTGTTGTGGCCAACGGGTCTCCGGTGCGCGCCCTGTGCGATGGCGGTGAGCACGGTGTCCAGCACCTGGTCCCAGTCGAAGAGGATCTGCTGATAGTCGAACCGGAGGACCACGTAACCGCGGGTGATGAGTCGGGCGTCCGCCGCGAGGTCACGGCGGCGATCCGCCGCGGAGCTGTGATGCGCGAACCCATCGATCTGAATGACCAGTGACTCGCCGATGAGGCCGTCCGCGGGATGGCCGTCGACCCAGACTTGCTGATTCACCGTCACTCCAGCGGCGCGCATTCCGTGCGTGAAGCGGGTCTCCAGGCCGGAATCCGAGAGAGAAGAGACCAGTACCGCGATCTCGGCTGCGGCGGCGCGACGCCACGCGACCCGCCGCAGCACCGCCGCGTCGGTGAGTCCCTTCTTGACTGCCGAGTCCCATACAGCGAGGGCGTCCCGTAGGGGCAGGCAGTGTGCGACGTGGAAAAGGACGTTCAGTATCGGCTCTTCTGTCATGTTCCTTCCCGTTGGTGCCGGACCCGTCGCCCAATGCAGGATGGAGCCATCGGATCCGTGCCGTGATGAGGTTCCCGGAACAGCCACGTGAACAGGGTCAGCGCCGGCGGGCTCGAGGGGAGGTGGCATCCATAGTCCGAGCTGCGCAGCAGCGCTCACGCACGTCACGCGGCCACCGTGGGATGCGGCGACGACGCGCCTGCGATCGCACTCCGGCGTGACGAGCCAGGATCGGCGGACCCGGCGGAGATCGCCCGCGTCGACCGCAGCGGCGACCTCGTAGCGGCTGAAACCCGCCGCTCTGGCGTCGGAGCTGTGCGAAACACCATGCCTCCGACCGATCCACGAGATCAAAGCGCGACGACGAGCGACGAGATGCGTTTCGGTGATCTGCAGCACGCTCCGACCCTCGCGCTTCGCCCAGCCCTCAGACGCGCACAGCTCGGCATCCGTGGATGGAAGCCGGAGCCGACGGTGCTGTGGAGGAGCCGTTGTGGCTGACGCGGGTTGCTGAAAACAGGTGTTCTGGCGAGGACAGGCTGGCTTGACGGCTGTCGTCCTGTCTACGCCAGAACACCTGTTTTGGGCGAGGGGTGGGGGCTAACGGTCGAGCTCGACGACGACGGCAACGACGGCAACGACGACGACGGCGAGGCGACGGCGAACGGATGCCTCGGTCCGAGGCATCCGTTCGCTCGGCGCAGGGGCGCTCGGCCGGCCAGCAGGACGTCTAGCCCGGCATGTCCCACTGTGGTTCGCGTAGCCGACGCCGTGAGGCACAAAGTGGGACGACGGCGCGAAAGCGGGACACGCTCAGGCGTCGGCGACGCCGAGCACGTCCAGCAGCCAGGCGAGCTCGAAGGCGCGCTCGCGCCAGGCGTTGTAGCGTCCGCTGACGCCGCCGTGGCCGGCGACCATCTCGCACTTGAGCAGAGCGTCGGCGCCCACTTCGCGCAGGCGCGCCACCCACTTCGCCGGCTCGACGTACAGCACGCGGGTGTCGTTGAGCGACGTGACGGCGAGGATGCGGGGGTACTCGGCATCCGTCCGCACGTTCTCGTACGGCGAGTACGACTTCATGTAGGCGTAGACGTCGGCGTTGTGCAGCGGGTCGCCCCACTCGTCCCATTCGATGACCGTGAGCGGCAGCGACGGGTCGAGGATCGTGGTGAGCGCGTCGACGAACGGCACGTCGGCGAGGATCCCGGCGAAGAGCTCGGGCGCGAGGTTCGCGACGGCGCCCATGAGCAGCCCACCCGCCGAGCCGCCCTCGGCGACGAGGCGATCGGGCGTCGTGTAGCCGTGGTCGATCAGGTGCAGGGCGCAGTCCACGAAGTCCGTGAAGGTGTTGCGCTTGCTGAGCAGCTTGCCGTCCTCGTACCACTGGCGGCCCATCTCGCCGCCGCCGCGCACGTGCGCCACCGCGAACACGACGCCCCGGTCGAGCTCCGACAGGCGGGCGACGGAGAAGCCGGGCTCGATCGAGTGCTCGTACGACCCGTAGCCGTACAGGTGCACCGGCCGCGGCGCGGCGCCGGCGTCGCCGAACGACCGCTTGTACACCAGCGAGATCGGGACCTGCGTGCCGTCCTGCGCGGTCGCCCAGACCCGCTCCTGGGCGTACTCCGACGGCTCGTACCCGCCGAGCACCGGCTGGCGCTTGCGCAGGTGCAGCTCGCGGGTCGCGACGTCGAGGTCGTACACGGTGCCGGGCGTGACGAAGGAGCCGTAGCCCAGCCGCAGCAGCGGGGGAGCCCACTCCGGGTTGCCGCCGGTGCCCACGGAGTACAGCGGCTCGTCGAAGACGATCTCGCTGACCTCGTCGGTCGAGTAGTCGAGCATGCCGAGGCGGGCGAGACCACCGCGGCGGTAGCCGACCACGCCCCAGTCGCGGAACGTCGACACGCCCAGCAGACGCTCGCCGGGACGGTGGGGGATCACGACCGCACGCTCTCCGGACGGGTCGGATGCCGCCACCCGCACCAGCTCGAAGTCCAGGGCGCCGTCGTTGTGGAGGATGAATAGCACGTCCTCGCCGTCGACGACCGCATGCTCGGAGTCGTACTCGACCCCTTCGGTGCGCGGCCACACGACGCGCGGCTCGCCGCGCAGGTCGTCGGCATCCAGCAGCCATTCTTCGGAGGTGATCGACGACCCGAGTCCGATCACCAGGAAGCGGTCGCTGCGCGTGAAGCCCGCGCCGACCCAGAATTTCTCGTCGGGCTCGTGGAAGAGCTTCGCGTCGTCGGCGACCGCCGTGCCCAGCTCGTGCAGCCACACGGTGTCGGGGCGCCACGCGTCGTCGACGGTCGTGTAGACGATGAAGCGGCCGTCGGGCGAGAAGGTCGCGCCGGCGAACGTGTCGGGGATCTCATCGGCCAGCTGCTCGCCGGTTGAGAGATCGCGCACGCGCACCGTGTAGCGCTCGTCGCCGGCCACATCCACGCCGTAGAGCATGAGGGTGCCGTCGTTCGAGACCTCGAAGCTGCCGAGCGAGAAGAACTCGTGACCATCCGCCTCGATGTTGCCGTCGAGCAGGACCTGCTCGCCGGGCACCTCGACGTCGGGGGAGAGCTCGGGCGGCGTCCAGTCGTCGGGCGAGGCGAGCGGCGCGCGGCACTGGATGCCGTACTGCTTGCCCTCGACCGTGCGGCCGTAGTACCACCAGTCGCCGCGGCGCGTCGGCACCGACAGGTCGGTCTCGAGCGTCCGGCCCTTGATCTCGCCGAAGATCCGCTCGCGGAGGCCCTCCAGATGGGCGGTGCGCTGCTGCGTGTAGGCGTTCTCGGCCTCGAGGTGGGCGATGACCGCCGCGTCCTCCTTCTCGCGGAACCACTCGTAGCGGTCCTCGACGTCGTCGCCGTGGTGCGAGCGCACGGTGATTCTGCTGTCGGCGACCGGAGGGATACTGCTGTCGGCGAGCGGGGGACGGATGCCGGCGGCCGGGGTGGACGCGGCGGGTACGGAGTCGCTGAGAGTCACCGTTCCACGCTAGTCGCCTCCGAGTTGACCGTCAGGGTCGCCGATGTAGGATTCTTCTGGCCGGTTGCCGGTTCCTGAATTCTTGGTGAACTGTTCGTTCGTCGCGCCGATCCCGTCGGCACCATCTCTCCACTCCTCCTCACCGAAAGCGAACGGTGGAAACCGCAACCCTCATCACCGTCGTGCTGGTGATCGTCCTGGCGCTGTTCTTCGACTTCACGAACGGGTTCCACGACACCGCCAACGCCATGGCGACGCCCATCGCCACCGGCGCCCTCAAGCCGAAGACCGCGGTGCTGCTCGCGGCCGCGCTCAACCTCGTCGGCGCATTCCTGTCGACTGAGGTCGCGAAGACCATCTCGGGCGGCATCATCTACGAGGACCAGATCTCGGAGTCGGTCTTTCCCGCCGTCATCCTTGCGGGGCTCATCGGCGCCATCACCTGGAACATGCTCACCTGGCTGCTCGGTCTGCCGTCGTCGTCGTCGCACGCGCTGTTCGGCGGGCTGATCGGCGCCACGATCGTCGGTGTCGGCTTCTCGGCCGTCAACTTCGGCGTCGTGATGTCGAAGGTCATCCTTCCCGCGCTGATCGCGCCGGTGACCGCGGGCATCATCGCGTTCACGGTCACCAAGCTCGCGTATGTCCTCACACGCCGCTACGACAGCAAGCCGGACGGTCGCGACGGGTTCCGCGTGGGACAGATCTTCACGTCGTCGCTCGTGGCGCTTGCTCACGGCACCAACGACGCGCAGAAGACGATGGGGATCATCACGCTCCTGCTGATCACGGTCGGACTGCAGGACCACCCCGAGCCCGAGTTCTGGGTGATCTTCGCGTGTGCCTTCACGATCGCGCTGGGCACCTACATGGGCGGTTGGCGCATCATCCGCACCCTCGGCAAGGGCCTCACCGAGGTCAAGCCCGCGCAGGGATTCGCCGCTGAGAGCTCCACGGCATCCACCATCCTCGCCTCGAGCGCACTCGGGTTCGCGCTGTCGACCACGCAGGTCGCCTCGGGCTCGGTCATCGGCTCGGGCCTCGGCCGCCGTGGCTCGCAGGTGCGGTGGCGCACCGCCGGACGCATCATGGTCGGCTGGATCCTCACGCTTCCCGCCGCGGGCGGCGTCGGCGCCCTGGCCGCGCTCGTCGTCACCTGGCTCGGATTCTGGGGCATCGTCATCGACTCGGCGCTCGCAGCAGCCGTGATCCTCGCCATCTTCGTGCGCTCGCGCCGCAACGAGGTGACGGCATCCAACGCGATGAGCGAGGTCGCCGAGTCCGGCCGCGCGGTCAAGGTGAAGCGCAACCCGCCGCCCACCCGCCGCCAGCGCGCGATCGCCCGCGAGGAGGCACGCCGCGAGGCCGCCGCCGCCGCGGCCGCGAAGCGAGCAGCGAAGGCGGACAAGGCTGCGAAAGCAGGCAAGGGTGCGCCGGCCGGAGGCCCCGCTGCGACGGGTGTCACAGAGAAGCCGACGAAGCAATCGCCCTCGCGCTCGACGGACGGAGGTGCGCGATGACCATCGACTGGTTCGCCTTCGTGCAGGTGTTCCTGGCGGCGATCACCGCGGCGGTGCTCGTCGTCGGGTTCTACGCGCTGGGCCTGCGGCTCCTCGTGCGTGCCGGCCGGGCGCCGGTCGTCGCCCCGGCCGAGTTCACCGACGCCATCACCGTGATCTCCGAGAAAGAGGCACGCCGCGCCGAGAAGGCCGCAGCGAAGGCCGCCAAGCGCAGTCCGCTGACCGATGCCCAGAAGCGCGTGGCGCTCGCGGCCGCCTACCTCTGCTTCGCGGTGTGCGCGGCCGCCGTCCTCGGCGGGCTCCTTCTGATCGTCTTCAACCACTGAGGTCGCCCCGATCACAAGCGCCTGAGCCCGTGCGCCGCGTGAGGCCTGTCGGAGCGAGCGCCTAGGCTGAGGCCATGGTGTCCACGACCCCTGCCGGCGCTGCCGGCGCGTCCCCCGGAGCATCGGTCCGGGTGGGCCCGGCCGTGCCCGTCCAGTTCGGTCAGCACCCGCCGGCGCGGCGCACGCTGCTGCACGTGAGCGACACGCATCTGCTCGCCGGCCACGCGCTCCTCGGGGGACGCTTCGACACCGCTGCCAATCTCGCCCGGACGCTCGACGCCGTCGAGGCCATCGGCATCCGTCCCGACGCGATCGTGTTCACCGGCGACCTCGCCGATCTCGGTGAGCCCGAGGCGTACGCCGCGCTGCGTGCGGCGGTCGAACCGGTCGCGGAGCGGCTCGGGGCGCCCGTCGTGTGGCTGGCCGGCAACCACGACGAGCGGCCGGCGATGCGCCGCGACCTGCTCGGGCTCGAGCCGACGCAGGAGCCCGTCACCGGCGTGTGGGATCTCGGCGGGCTGCGCCTGATCGGGCTGGACTCGACGGTGCCCGGCTGGCACCACGGCGATCTGGACTCCGCGCAGCTCGACTGGCTCCGCGACGAGCTCGCGACGCCCGCCCCGCTGGGCACGCTCCTCGCCCTGCATCACCCGCCGCTGCCGTCCCACGTGCCGCTGTTCGACATCCTCGAGCTCCGCGACCAAGGCCGCCTCGCCGAGGTCATCGCCGGCACCGACGTGCGCGCGATCCTCGCCGGCCACCTGCACTATTCGACGAGCGGCACCTTCGCGGGCGTTCCCGTGAGCGTCGCCGCCGCCACCTGCTACACGATGAACCTGGCGCGGGCCGCCGTCGACGTGAACGGCATGGACGCCGGCCAGTCCTTCCACCTCGTGCACGTGTACGACGACACGATCACCCACGCCGTCGTCCCGGTCGTCGATGCTCCCACCGCCGACGTGTTCTCGGCGGAATGGGTCGAGCGGATGTCGCGACTCACGCCCGAGCAGCGGCTCGAGGCGTTCTCGCGCAAGCCCCACTGACACGGCTCGAGCGCCTCGTCGCAGCCGCCCGCGTGTACGCCGGGGCCCGGGTCGCTGTACGCGGCGTATAGGTCGGCGGGTCGGGGTCGCGAGTAGGCTCGAAGCATCCCGGCACACCGCTGTGAACGACCCACGAGGACACCACACACATGGCACTGGACGCAATGACGCGCACCCGCATCGAGACCGATTCCCTCGGATCCCTGGAGATCCCCGCCGACGCGTACTGGGGCATCCACACCGCTCGCGCGCTGGAGAACTTCCCGATCTCGAAGCGGCCCATCTCGGTCTACCCCGACCTGGTGCGAGCGCTGGCGATGGTGAAGCAGGCCTCCGCCCGCGCCAACCGCGAGATCGGGGTCCTGGATGCCGCGAAGGCCGACCTCATCGATCGTGCGGCGCAGCTCGTCATCGAGGGGCAGTTCCACGACCAGTTCGTCGTCGGTGTGATCCAGGGCGGCGCCGGCACCTCGACGAACATGAACGCGAACGAGGTCATCACCAACATCGCGCTCGAGCTCGCGGGGCGGCCGAAGGGTGACTACGCGTTCCTGTCGCCGATCGACGACACGAACCGGAGCCAGTCGACCAACGACGTGTACCCGACCGCGGTGAAGGTGGGCCTCGGTCTCGACCTCAAGACCCTGCTCGAGGAGCTCGACCTGCTGCGACGGGCGTTCCTGGCCAAGGCGGTGGAGTTCCACGACGTCCTGAAGGTCGGCCGTACGCAGCTGCAGGACGCCGTGCCGATGACCCTCGGCCAGGAGTTCAACGGCTTCGCGACCACGCTGGGCTACGACCACCAGCGCCTCACCGAGAACGCGTACCTCCTCTATGAGATCAATATGGGTGCGACAGCCATCGGAACGGGCATCACCACCGACCCGTCCTACGCGCCCGCGGTGCTGCGGCATCTGCGGGAGATCTCGGGCCTCGATCTCGCCACGGCGAACGACCTCGTGGAGGCGACGAGCGACACCGGCTCGTTCATGTCGTTCTCGGCCTCGCTGAAGCGCAACGCCATCAAGCTCTCGAAGATCTGCAACGACCTGCGGCTGCTGTCGTCGGGCCCGCAGGCCGGCTTCGGCGAGATCAACCTGCCCGCGCGCCAGGCAGGGTCGAGCATCATGCCCGGCAAGGTCAACCCGGTCATCCCCGAGGTCGTGAATCAGGTCGCGTTCGCCATCGCGGGCGCCGACCTGACCGTGACGATGGCGGTCGAGGGCGGCCAGCTGCAGCTGAACGCCTTCGAGCCGGTCATCGCGCACTCGATCTTCCAGTCGATCACCTGGCTGCGACAGTCCATCCTCACCCTCCGGGTCAACTGCGTCGAGGGCATCACCGCGAACCGCGAACGGCTCGGGGCCATGGTGGGCAACAGCGTTGGTGTGATCACGGCGCTGACGCCGTTCATCGGCTACGCCGCCGCGGCGGCGCTCGCCAAGACCGCCCTGCTGACCGGCCACAGCGTCGCCGACCTCGTCGTCGAGGCGGGCCTGATGTCGCGCGACGAGGTCGCCAAGCAGCTGTCACCTGCGCGGCTGTCGGGGCTCGAGACGGTGACCGCAGCCATCCCGATCCAGCAGGCGCCGGAAGACGTCGTGGTCGAGAGGCGCGCCGAGTCTCGTTGAGCGGTTGCCGCGGGCGGCTCCCGATCGATAACGTCGGGGAGACTCGAACGAAAGGCGAGAAATGACCGATCCGCAGAACCCGGCCGCACCCGAGCCGCCTCAGCAGCCCGCGGGAGAGCCGACTGCGACTCAGCCGCCCGCCGATGCGTACCCCGCAGCGGCCCCCGCCGAGCCCGAGTACACCGCCCCGGCTGCTGAGCCCGAGTACGCGGCCGCGCCGGCGGCCGCCCAGCCCACGGGCACGACACCTCCCCCCGCGTACGAGGCGGCCCCGCCCGCGTACCCCGCAGCGGCCCCCGCCTACCCGACCGCACCGCCGGCGGCGTACGGCGCACCGGCCGACGCTCCCGTCCCGGGCAAGACGCTCGGCATCGTCGCGTTCATCCTGTCGTTCTTCGTCTCGCTGGTCGGCCTCATCCTCGGCATCGTGGCGCTCGTGCAGAGCCGCAAGGCGGGCGTCAAGAACGGCTGGGCGGTGGCGGCGATCATCGTGGGTGCCGTGCTGCTGGTGCTCAGCATCATCTTGACCGTCGTCATCGTGTCGCTCGTGGTGGGCGGCCTCGCCGCGGCCTGCGCCGAACTCGGCCCGGGCGTCTGGGATCTGGAGAACGGCGGCACGATCACCTGCAACTGACGCAGGCGACGGCAGCCGGCTGAAACCGCCGACGAGGGGCGGGTCCGCATCGCGGATCCGCCCCTCGTCCGTCCGCCGGTCGGCCTCAGTCGAGAATGCGGCAGTGGGTCGTGAGGGCGCCGATGCCGTCGATCCCCACGGTCACCGTCGAACGGTCGCGCAGGAACACCTGCGGATCCCGCGAGTAGCCGGCGCCGCCGGGGCTGCCGGTCGAGATGAGGGTGCCGGGCAGGAGCGTCGCCGACTTCGACAGATGCGAGATGAGCGCCGCCACAGGACGCACCATCTGGCCGGTGGTGGCGTCCTGCAGCGTGCTGCCGTCGAGCACCGTCCAGATGTGGAGGTCCTGCGGGTCGGGAACCTCGTCGGCCGTGACCACGAACGGGCCGGTGGGCGTGAAGCCGTCGAACGACTTGCAGCGCGACCACTGGGCTTCGGAGTACTGGATGTCGCGCGCGGTGATGTCGTTGACCACCGTGTATCCCCACACATGGTCCAGGGCATCGTCCGGCTCGACGTCCTTCGCCGGTGTGCCGATGATGACGCCGAGTTCCGCCTCGTAGTCGACCGACTCGCTCAGCGAGCGCGGCCAGGTCGTCGTGTGGTCGTGGCCGGCGAGCGAGTTCGGCCACAGCACGAACACGGTGGGCGTGGAGTCGGTCTTGAGCCCCAGCTCGCTGGAATGCGCCGCGTAGTTGAGGCCGATCGCGAGGATCACGGGCGGGGTGAGGACTGCTGACGCGAAGCGCATCGAGTCGAGCGGATGCCGTGGCCCCTGGCCGACGGCATCCCTGACTCGTGCCAGCATCGCGTCGCCGCCCGCGATCAGCTCCTCCAGCACGCGAGGGGCCCCGTCGAACAGCGTCTCGACGATGACAGCCTCGTCGCCGTCGATCAGTGCGAGCCTCGGCCCGCCCGACTCCGGCGGCACGACATGGGCGAAGCGCATTCCCCCAACCTAGCCGGAGGGGTGCGCGGGAGGGCCACGGCGGCGTGCGCGACGCATGAGTCCTGTGCAGCCTTAGGCTGTGCGCATGACGCACGACCCCGGTGCCGCCAGGCCGCGGCCCTCGCTCACGCCGCCCGAGTTCGCCTCGGCTCTCGCGCAGCCCCGGCACGCCGCCGCGGCGCCGATCACGCCACCTGCGACCTCGCCCGCTCCCGTGCAGATACCGACCACCGCGGTGCCCCGCAGGGGACGCACGGCGTCCATCTGGATCGTCGGGGTCCTCGTGCTGATCCTGATCGGACTCGTCGGATACTTCCTGAACGCCCTGGGTCCCGGTGCCTCGCTGATCGGGATGCTGCTGGCACTGGTTCCGCTCGTCGGCGTGCTGTTCGCCGTGCGCATCGTCGACCGCTGGGAGCCGGAGCCACGCGGACTGCTGGTGCTGGCGATCGCGTGGGGCGCCATCGCCGCCGTGGGCATCGCGCTCGGGATCGACCTGCTCCTGTCGATCGTGTTCGGCCCCGCCACCGGCGCCCGCGAGGTGCTGCAGACGGTCGTGCAGGCGCCGGTCGTCGAGGAGTTCGCGAAGGGGCTGGGGGTGTTCCTCATCTTCGCGACCGCACGCCGCGCGTTCGACGGCCCGGTCGACGGCATCGTGTACGGCGCGCTGGTCGGCGCCGGCTTCGCGTTCACCGAGAACATCCAGTACTTCGCGGTGAGCTTCATCCAGGGGGGAGCGGCAGAGACCTCCATGACGTTCTTCCTGCGCGGCATCCTGTCGCCCTTCGCCCACGTGATGTTCACGAGTGTCACCGGCTTCGTCCTCGGCCTCGCCGCGCGACGCGGACTTTCGACGGGTCAAGCGATCGGCCCGTGGCTCGTGGGGCTGGCCGGGGCGATCGCGCTGCACGCGTTCTGGAACGGCTCCGCGGTGTTCGGCGACTTCTTCGCGCTCTACCTCACGCTGCAGGTGCCGCTGTTCATCGGCTTCATCCTCGGCATCGTCGCCCTGCGGCGCGAGGAGTCCCGGCTCACCCGGCGCCGGCTGGGCGACTACGCCGCCGCGGGATGGTTCACACCGCAGGAGGTCGACATGCTCGCCACCTCCGCCGGGCGCAAGGCGGCGCTGGCCTGGGCCCGCACGCTGCGGGGCGATCGCACAGCGCTCATGAAGAGCTTCATCACCGACGCCACCGCGCTCGCCGCGACGCGCCAGCGCGCCATCACCGGCCGCGATCCGCACGCCGCAGCGGAGGAGCAGGAGCTGCTGGCGAAGGCGGCGACGACCCGGGCGGCGATGTTCGCGCCCTGACCCGACAGCCACCCACGACAAGACTCAGCGCTCGGTGCCGCGGCGATGCCTGCGTGTCAACCGAGCGCTGAGTTGGTCTGCGACCAGGATGCCGGGGGCGCGCGCGAGTGTCAAGAGAGCCGCCGCCGGTTCCCCTGACGGCGAACTCCCTGGGCCTCCGGGACCGCGGGATGGTTGGATGGGTGTCATGACTGACGACCGCACCAAGCCCGAGATCGACGCACCTGCCGGCCCGGCGCCGGCAGATCTGGTCGTCCGCGACATCGTCGTGGGCGAGGGTGCCGAGGCGAAGCCCGGCGACACCGTGACCGTCCACTACGTGGGCGTCGAGTACGAGACCGGCGAGGAGTTCGACTCGTCCTGGAACCGCGGCGAGAGCATCCAGTTCCCGCTCCGCGGCCTCATCCAGGGGTGGCAGGACGGCATCCCGGGCATGAAGGAGGGCGGTCGTCGCGAACTCGTGATCCCGCCCGACCTCGCCTACGGCCCCGCCGGCGGCCACTTCCTCGGCGGCAAGACGCTGATCTTCGTCATCGACCTCGTCAAGGTCGGCTGAGCCCTTCGAAGCCTGACGTCGACATTCAGGGAGCGGATGCTGCGGCATCCGCTCCCTTCGTCATGTCCGGCGTCTCTCGCGCTCGACCGATCGGCATGCGTGACAAATCTTTCATTCACGGGAATAGATCTGCCCGCGCGCCGCGTTTACACCCATCGAGCCCGTCGCCGCGCCCGCAGCGACCCATCAACCACGGAGGACGACCATGACCGACACCACCACGATCGACGTTCCCGGCTACAAGGCCGGCACCTGGGTGCTCGACCCCGCGCACAGCGAGGTGACGTTCAGCGTCCGCCACATGATGATCTCGAAGGTGCGCGGCACCTTCGGCATGAAGAGCGCCACGCTGATCGCCCCCGAGAACCCGCTCGACGCGCAGGTCGAGGCGAGCGTCGACGTGACCTCGGTCGACACCAAGGACGAGGGTCGCGACAACCACCTCCGCTCCGGTGACTTCTTCGACGTCGAGAACCACCCCACCATGGAGTTCCGCTCGACCGGCGCGCGCATCGCGGACGGCGACTTCCTCGTCGACGGCGACCTCACCATCCGCGGTGTCACCAAGCCGGTGACCTTCGAGTTCGAGTTCGGCGGCTTCGGCACCGACCCGTGGGGCAACTACAAGGCCGGCGCGACCGCCAAGACGGTCGTCAACCGCGAGGACTTCGATCTCACGTGGAACGCCGCGCTCGAGACCGGCGGCGTCCTGGTCGGCAAGGACGTCACCATCACGCTCGACCTGCAGGGCGCGCTCCAGCAGGACTGATCCCCCAACCGCCGAAGAAGAGCGGATGCCTCGACTCGAGGCATCCGCTTTTCTCGGCTTTCGGCCGTTCCGTGCGGCGTCTCAGCCCGAGACGGAGACCGTCTCGCGCACCCGGCCGGGATTCTCGACGAGCTCCGCATGGACCTGCGCCACGCCGCGCCGTGCCACCTTGTTGCGACGGATCGTGCCGTCGGTCGACGAGAAGTGCTCGGGCGAGTCGCCGTCGGTGAGGTACACCGGCTGCACGATGGTCCAGTCGAGTTCCGATCCCCGCAGCACGCCCTCCTGGATCTCGGAGTCGATGATCTGCGGGCGGATGAGCAGCGCGAACATGATGCGGTCGGTGAGGCGCAGCAGGGAGCGCGTGTCGCCGACCCCGTAGGAAGACTGCACCACGAGCCGGCGCACGCCCGCACGGCGAGCGGCCGCCACGATCGCCGCGGTGCCCTTCGAGCGGACGTCGTCGGGCGTGCTCTTCGCGCCGCGCAGTCGCACGCGCATGACCGGCTCGGAGATGCCGAGGGTCACGACGATGGCGTCGTGTCCCGGGAGGACCGCGTCGAGCACGGACGCCCGGGTGGCATCGCCGTCCACGCGGTCGAGGCCCGCACGGGCGGGAAGCGACGAGGCGTGCCGGGCGAGCGCGGTGACGGTGTGGCCGCGCTCGAGCAGGGCGTCGCAGACGGCACGGCCGGATCCGCCGGTGGCTCCGATGACGAGGATGTTCATGGGGTGCTCCCTTCGTTGGTGATCCCACCCTCGCAGCGACGGTCAGGATGATCTATCGTCAGAAGTACGCATTTCTTGATCGATCGTCCGGAGGGCGCCATGACCGTCATGCCGTGGGACAGCGAGGACGCACTCACCGCCGCCCTCTACCAGGTGCGCATGCGCGGCGCGTTCTACTCGTGGACCGAAGCGTCGGTGGAGTGCTCCGTGGCGATGCCGCAGTTCCCCGGCACCTTGAGCTTCCACATCGTGGCCCACGGCACGGCGTACCTCGAGGTCGACGGCGCCGAGACGGTCCGGCTGGATGCCGGGAAGCTCGCTCTCGTGCCCCGGGGGATCGGCCATCGCGTCTCGACCGCGCCGGGTGCCCAGGTCGTGGGGCGGGCCGATCTGCTGCCCCAGGCCATGCTGGGCGATGCCTTCTCGGTCCTTCGGATCGGTCCCGAGGGGTCCGACCCACCACTGGCGATGCTGTGCGGCGTCGTGGCCTTCGATTCGCCGGCCGTCGACGACATGCTCGCCGTACTGCCGCCGATCGTGACGGTCGACTCCGCGCGCCATCCCGTCATGGCCGCGCTGCTGCCGCTGCTCGCGCGCGAGCTCCGCGAGCCGATGCCCGGCGGTGACGCGGTCGCGACGCGCTTGGCCGATGTGCTCGTGGTGGAGACGATCCGCGCCTGGCTGGCCGATGAGCAGGCGGAGTCCGGCGGGTGGCTCGCGGCGCTGCGCGATCCACAGCTCGGTGCGGCCCTTGCCGCCGTCCACCGCGACCCGGGGCATCCCTGGACTCTCGAGGCGCTCGCGCGCCGGGCGACCATGTCGCGGTCGGCGTTCTCGGCCCGGTTCACCGCCGTGGTCGGCATGCCGCCGATGGCCTACGTGTCGGCGGCGCGTATGCGCGCGGCGCGAGCGATGCTCGCCGAGGGGCGCAGTGTCGCGGCCGTCGCGGCCGCGCACGGCTACGGCTCGGAGGCCGCGTTCAGTCGCGCCTTCGCGCGGGTCACCGGTGAGACCCCGGGGCGCGTCCGCCGCAGTGCGGCGTGAGGCGCCCGCGGGTCTTCGTCA
The DNA here is from genome assembly GCF_039905635.1 of Microbacterium sp. ProA8. Taxonomy (NCBI): domain Bacteria; kingdom Bacillati; phylum Actinomycetota; class Actinomycetes; order Micrococcales; family Microbacteriaceae; genus Microbacterium; species Microbacterium chionoecetis. Next base: position 1,595,637 of record NZ_CP157000.1, read on the forward strand.
GGGTCGAGCCCGCCGGCGGAGTCGATCCTGGGCGAGGAGGATGCCCAGGAAGACGACGAGCGCGCCGATCGGCTCGTTCCACGTGATCGTCTCGCCGAGGATCAGGATGCCGAGGATGACGCCCACCACGGGGGTGATGTAGGTCACGGTCGAGGCGCGGGTGGGCCCCCAGGCGCGCACGGTGTTCTGGTTCCAGACATATGCGATCCCGGTGCCGAGGCATCCCAGCAGCACGAGGCTGACGACGATCGGCGCGTCCAGTCGCACTGGCGTCAGCACGAGGAACGGCGTGAGCACGACCATCACCGCGCCGGCCATGGCGATGTAGCCGAACGTGAACGCGAGGGCCGACATCCCGGTGTTCGACACGAACCGTCGCATGTAGGCGAGGCTGAAGCCGTAGCTCGCGGTCGCGCCGAGGATGGCGAGCTCGGCGACCAGGCTGCCGTCGAAGGCGATGCCCTGCCACGGAGCGATGATGACGACCACGCCCAGGATGCCGACGCCGATGCCGGCGACCTGCACGTTCTTGAGCTTCTCCACGCGGAAGACGAGCCAGGCCATGATCGCGGTCATGATCGGCGTGGTGGCGTTGAAGATGCTGGCGACGCCCGAGGTGACATACTGCTGCGCCCACGAGAACAGCAGGAACGGGATGACGCAGAACGTGAGGCCCAGCACGAGAAGGTGCGCCCACACGCGGAGACTGCGCGACAGTCGCTCGCGGCGCAGCAGCACGAGAGCTCCAAGCGTGAGGGCGCCGAGGAGGATGCGGGTCCACGCCACCTGCGCGGGCGAGATGCCGGTCAGCGACACCTTCATGAAGAGGAAGCTCGCTCCCCACACGGTGCCGGCGAGCACGAACTGCACCGTGATCCAGCGCGCGGAGGGCAGTCGATCTGCGCGCGTCACCGGGGTCGTGTCGGTCGTCGTAGCCACGTGGCCACCCTACGGTCGCCCTACGACGCAGAGTCGCGCCGTCGGGTGCGACGTCCGAAATCCGCCGGTCTGCGACGGTTCGGCTACGGTGTCGTGCCGGTCAGGGCGCGGGGTTCTCGGCATCGTACGCGCGAAAGCGCGGGCTGGCGCGCACCAGCATCGCCACCAGCGCGATGATCACGAAGCCGCCGAGCAGCGGTGGGAACCACAGCGCCGTGAGCGTCGCGAGCGTGCCCGCGTAGAGGGCGCCGAGGCGCGGGCCGCCGGCGACCACGACGATGAAGATGCCCTGCAGCCGGCCACGGATCGCATCGGGCACGGCCGCCTGCACCATGGTGTTGCGGAAGATCGAGCTGATGTTGTCGGCGGCACCCGACACTGCGAGCACGATGCACGCGAGTGCGATGAGAGCGACGTTCGGGGTATCGGCATCGACCCCGACCGGAGCCAGCCAGCCGAGTGCGGCCGCCCCGAGCACCATGCCGAGCGCGGCGATCGAGACGCCGTACACGATGATGGCGCGCTCGATGCCCAGCCCCTGGCGGCGGATCGCGCCGACGCGGCCCGAGAACAGGCTGGACGCGAACGCGCCCGCGGCGACCGAGGCGGTGAGGAGGCCCGTGGTGATCGGCCCGCCGCCGAGCAGCACGGCGCCGATGGCGGGGAACAGCGCCAGCGGCTGGCCGAACGTCATCGCGATGATGTCGAGGATGAACTGCAGACGGATGTTCGATGCGCGCCGGAGGAACCGCCACCCGTCTCGCAGCGACTCGAGTCCGGGGCGGACGACGTCGCCCTCCGGACGCAGGGACGGCAGGGTCCACAGGCCCAGGAACAGCGAGGTCATCAGGATCACGTCGAGCGTGTACGTCCAGGCGTAGCCGGTCAGCGCCACCAGCACGCCGGCGAGCGCGGGACCGGCCATCACCATGATGCCGACGGTGATGCCGCCGAGGGCGGACGCGGCCGGCAGCAGCTCGCGGGGGAGCAGGCGCGGCACGATCGCCTGGCGGGTCGCCAGCACGATCGAGTTGGCGGCGGAGTTGACGATGCTCAGCGCGTACAGCCACCACACGGTCTCGAGGTTCGCCCAGGTGAGGGTGGCCAGGACCGCCGTCGAGCCGAAGGTCACCGTGGCGGCGATCAGCGCGACGGCCCGGCGGTCGAAGGCGTCGGCGAGCATGCCGCCGTAGATCCCGGCGATGATCATCGGCACGAGGCCTGCGACGGCGATCATCGAGACGGCGAATGTCGACTCGGTCAAGTCGTACATCTGCAGCATGATCGTCACGATGGTGAGCTGGCCGCCCAGGCCGGCGAGCGTCGATCCGATCCACAGCCGCGCGAACGCAGGACTGGAGCGGAAAGGGCGCAGGTCGATGAAGTGGCTGCGGTGCTGCTCGGCGGTCACTCGCCGACCTCGGCCGGTGCTCCGCGGCGGCTCGGCGGCTCTACGCGGAGGGGGTGGGACACGGATTCGAGCGTACCCGGGCGCAGCGGGAGCGCGTTCGCCGCGGCATCCGTTCGCTGGTAGACTCTTCAGGTTGCCGTTGGATCGGCCGCGGAGAAAGAGAGCTCGCACATCGGGTGACGGGCACCGCGCAACAAGCAGAGAGGGGATCACCTATGGCACTGGAATCAGACGTCAAGAAGGCGATCATCGAAGAGTACGCGACGCACCCCGGTGACACCGGATCCCCCGAGGTGCAGGTCGCGATGCTGACGCAGCGCATCAAGGACCTCACCGAGCACCTCAAGGAGCACAAGCACGACCACCATTCGCGTCGTGGGCTGTTCCTGCTCGTTGGTCAGCGCCGTCGTCTGCTCGGCTACCTCCAGGACATCGACATCAACCGTTACCGGTCGCTGATCGAGCGTCTCGGACTCCGCCGCTAATCGCAGCCAGCGTACAATCGCGCGGAACATTCTTGGAAGGCCTCCCCACGGTGTGGGGAGGCCTTCACCTTTTCCCGCTCACGACGTGCCAGGCGAGCCGGCGGTTCGTGACAGGCGCGCGGATGCCGCGGCCGCCTCGAACCCCAGCGGAAGCTGTGACACGGGGTCGAGCCCGGTGAGGGTCACCCAGCCGTCGGCCAGGAGTGCGGCGTCGCTGCCCGGCTCGGGGGTGTTGGGCAGGTCCTCGACGGCCAGGCGGATGTGGCCGGCGTCCCGCTCGCTCAACGTCGTCTGCACGATTCCGAACGGGGCGAGAGCCGCCTCGACGATCCCGCGGTTCGCCGCGGAGTTCGGCGCGTTGAGGTTCAACACTGTGCCCCGCGGCCGCTCGAGCAGGAACGGCAGGACGCCGATCGTGGCCGTGGCCGCGGCATCCCAATGGAACTGCGTCGGATTCATGCCGACGTCCAGCGACACCGCGACAGCCCACGCACCGTTCAGCCCGCCGGTCAGCGCGGCGCCGACGGTGCCGGAGTGCAGGATGGCCCGGCCGACGTTGGCCCCGTGGTTCACCCCCGACAGCACGAGCTCGGCCGGGTCGCCGAAGGCGCCGTGGGCCGCGATGAGCGCGATGAGGCCCGGCCCGCCGCGCACCGCGTAGGCCGCGATGCCCTCGAGCCCGGTCAGTTCCCGCCGCTCGATCGCGATGCGTCCGTCCTCCTCGGCGGCGATGATCGACGCGCTGGATCCGCTGGACTGCCGCGCCGGCGCCGCGATGATGACCTCGAGGCCGGCGTCACGGGCGGCGCGGGCGAGGACGTGCAGCCCCGGGGCGTCGATGCCGTCGTCGTTGGTGATCAGGGTGCGCGTCATCGCTGCGCTCCTGGCTGCTCAGGCGCCGCCGGCTCCGCGAGGGCGGCGAGCCCGTCGGGACTGACATGGCCGGTCACCGGCTGCGCCATCCCCGCCTCGGCATCGTCGACGAGCTCCCGCACCGTCACGGCCGCGCGCAGTGCGGCGATGGTCTCGGGGTCGCCGGTGCCGAGGCCGTGCCGGGTCACGTTGAGGGCTGCCGCGGCGGCGCCGGTCACGATCGCCTCCCGCACGCTCTCGCCGCGGGCGATGCCGGCCGCCACGCCGGCGGTCAGCGAGTCGCCGGCGCCGCGGGTGTCGGCGACCTCCAGACGGGGAGCGTTCACCTCCAGGAGTCCGGCCGCGTCGAGCAGGAGCGCCGGCTCGGACGAGCGCGAGACGATCACCGCGCCCGCTCCGCCGTCGTGCAGTCGACGCATCGCGGCGATGATCGCGGCGGGGGAGTCGTCGGCGACCCGCCCGTCGTGCACGAGCTCGTCGCCACTCACCTTGAGCACGTCGACGCCGCCTTCCAGCGCCGCGTCGAGGCGGGCGCCGGCGAGATCGACGACGACCTTCGCGCCGCCGGCCCGCAGGTCGGCCGCGAGCCTGCGGTAGGTGTTGGCGGGGAGCGCTTCGTCGCCGGCCGGTCCGCTCAGGATGGACAGCCCCGAGGCGAGCCCTTCGCGCAGGGTCACGCCGTAGAGTTCGTCGAGGTCGTGGCGCGCCAGCGGCTCGCCCCCTGTCTCGGCGATGATCTGGCGCTCGCCGCCCCGGCGGTCGTGCACGTACGCAGAGCCCTTCCCCGGTCGCTCGACGCCGGCGACGGTGACACCTTCGTCTTCGAGGAGGTGGCGCAGCATCCGTCCGATCTCGCCGGTGAGGCTGCAGCACACGGTCACCGAGGCTCCCAGCCGCAGCAGCATGCGCGCCTGCCAGACGCCCTGGCCGCCGGCGTGCACATGCACGTCGGGCTGCGCGTCGTGCTCCTCTACGGTCACGGTGAGCGTCGGGGAGGGCGCGAAGATCGTCACGTCGCTCATACCGCCACGCTAGGCAGGGCGTCGAACGCTCCGGCACCCCCTTGCACCGGCGGGGGAGACCTGCAAGAAGGATGTCAGGCGGATGCCGCAGCCCGGGCCGCGACGAGATCCGCATGGTGGATCGCGGCGACGTCGGGATGCGCGCGCAGTCGCGACTTGAGTGCGTTCTCGCCGTACAGCGCGTGGATCGGGTTCGCCGGGTCCTGCGTGACCCCGCGTGCCTGCGCCGCGAGCTCGGCCGGGAGCTCGATCAGCGGCAGGCGCTTGTCGAGCGCCGGGTTGAAGAAGAACGGGACCGAGATGCGGTCGTCGGGGTACGTCGGAGAGATGACCCGGTGCTTCGTGGCGATCAGGTAGCCCTGCGTCGCATACTCGAGCAGCTCGCCGATGTTGACGACGAATGCGCCGGGAACCGGGGGAGCGTCGACCCAGTGGCCATTCCGCTCGACCTGGAGCCCGCCCTTGCCGGGCTCGACCCAGAGCAGCGTCAGCACGCCGGAGTCCTTGTGCGCGCCGACGCCCTGCTGGGGCGTGGGGTCCTCTTTGCCGGGGTACCGGACGATCTTGATGAGGGTCGACGGCTCGCCGAAGTGCTCGTCGAAGTAGTTCTCGGGGGCGCCGAGCGACAGCGCCCACGCCCGCAGCAGCCGGCGCGCGACGCCCGACAAGTGGTCGTGCCATTCCGAGACGACCTCCCGAAGCTCGGGGTGCGCGTCGGGCCAGAGGTTCGGGCCGATGAGCCGCGCGAAGTCCGGGGCGTCGGCATCCGACACCGCCTCTCGCTCGGGGCCGATGTCGATCTGCTCCCGCCAGTCGACCTTGCCCTGCGTGCGCTCGCCGCCGATGCGCGTGTAACCCCGGAAGTGCGGGCTGTTGACGTTCTCGATGGCGAGCTTGTCGGCTTCGGGGAGGGCGAAGAAGTCGCGCGCGGCGCGGTGCAGGCGCGCTTCCAGCTCGGGTGACACGCCCGTCCCGGTCAGGTAGAAGAAGCCGACGTCGTGCGTCGCCGCGCGCAGATCGTCGCGGAACTGCGCGGCCGCCTCCGGTCCTTCGTCGAGCCGCGAGAGATCGAGGATCGGCAGGTTCAGCTCGGTCATGAGGCGAGGGTAGACGGATGCCGAGGCATCCGCTCTGTTTGTTGCCTCCCGTTTCCTCGCCGTACGCGGTGCCGTCTGCTTCCCGCGTTCACTTGCGCTGGATGTACGGCACGGCGGGCGTGTCGCGTACATCCAGCGCAAGTGAACGTGAGGCGGAGGGAAGCGCGGGGAATCAGGGGCGGGCGAAGAAGGCGCGGATGTCGCCGACCACCAGCTCCGGAACCTCGAGGGCGGCGTAGTGGCCACCCCGTTCGAAGCGGCTCCAGTGGACGATGTTCGAGTTGTCGCGCTCGGCGAACACCTTGATCGTCTGGAAGTCGTCCTTGAAGACGGCCACGCCGGTGCGCGCGCCGCTCACCCGGGGCTCGGCCTCCGCCAGCGCGTTGTCGCGGTAGGCGCGGCTCATCCCCGCCGACGCGTTGGCGAACCACGCGACGCTCACCTCGGTGAGGATCGCGTCGAGCGGCACGAGAGCGGTGCCGTTGCCGAACGAGTTGAAGAGCTCGGCGTACGCGAGGTGACCGACGGGGGAGTCCGACAGCGCGGCGGCGATCGTCTGCGGACGGGCGGCGTTCATCGTGTTGTAGGCGCCCACCGACTGGAACCACTGCATGTGCTCGAGGCCGGCGTAGTCCTGCGGCTCGAGCTTCTCGAACTCGGCCGGGTCGCCCGACGGGAACGAGAACAGCTGCAGCACGTGCAGGCCGAGGAACCCCTCAGGGTCCAGGAGGCCGAGCTCGCGGGCGACCATCGCCCCGTTGTCGCTGCCGTGGATGCCGTAGGACTCGTAGCCGAGCCGGCGCATGAGCGTGTCGTACGCTGCGGCGACCCGGCCGACCGTCCAGCCGGAGTCGGTGACCGGCTGGCTGAAGCCGAAGCCGGGCGCGTCGGGCACGACGACGTCGAAGGCGTCCTCGGCGCGGCCGCCGTGCGCGACCGGGTCGACGAGCGGCCCGATCATGTCCAGGTAGTCGACGAAGGATCCCGGGTAGGTGTGGGCGAGGATCAGCGGCGTCGCGCCCTCGTGCGGGGAGCGGACGTGCAGGAAGTGGATGATCTGCCCGTCGATCTCGGTGGTGAAGTGCGGGAACTCGTTCATGCGCGCCTCGGCGGCACGCCAGTCGAACCCGTCCCGCCAGCGCTCGACGGCTTCGGTGAGATACGAGTTCGGCGTTCCCGAGTCCCAGTCGTCGGACGGCGCGGGCTGGGGCAGACGGGTGCGTGCGAGGCGGTCGGCGAGGTCATCGAGCGCTGCCTGCGGCACGTCGATGCGGAAGGGGCGGATGTCGGCGGTGGAGGTGGTTGCGGTGTTCATGTCTTCGACATTACGGTCGAAACAGGCACGTTCTCTTCCTGTTATCTCCCTCCGTCGAATCGAGTTCGTGATGGCCGACACATCCGCCCGGATGCTTGCCCTGCTTGCCCTGCTCCAGAGCCGCCCGCGGTGGCCGGGGCCCGAGCTCGCCGCCCGCCTGGACGTGTCGGCGCGGACCGTCCGCAACGACATCGAGCGGCTGCGCACGCTCGGCTATCCGGTGGAGGCGGAGCGCGGCCGCGCCGGGTCGTACCGGCTCGCGGCCGGCGGCAAGCTGCCGCCGCTCCTGCTCGACGACGACGAGGCGGTCGCCGTGGCGATCGGACTTCGGGTGGCGCGCGGCGTGGCGGGCGTCGAGGAGGCCGGCGCCCGCGCCCTGGCGAAGCTGCTGCAGGTGCTGCCCGAGCGGCTGCGGCCGACCGTCGACGCGGTCGCCGCCACGGTGGACAGCGGTCCCGAGAACATCGGGACGGACGCACCGGATCCGGAGGTCGACCCGCATGTGCTCAGCGCCGTCGCCCAGGCCGTGCACGCTCGGGAATGGCTGAGATTCGACGATCGCGGTGTCCCGCGAAGGGTCGAGCCGTACCGCCTGCTCAGCTGGCAGCGCCGCTGGTACCTCGTGGCGCGCGATCCCGACACCGACGAGTGGGAGACGTTCCGCCTCGACTGGATCGAGCCGCGAATGCCCACTCGGCGCCCCTTCGAGCCGGTGCCGGTGCCGGGCGGCGATTTCACCTCGTTCGCCCTGCGGTCCATCGCGGCGGGCGGCTGGAAGGTGCACGCGCGCCTGCGGATCGCGGCGCCCGCCGACAGGGTGATCGCACGGATCAATCCCACGGTCGGCGTCGTGGAGGCGGTGGATCCGGCGACCTCGGTGCTCGTGACGGGTGCCGACAGCCTCGAGACGATCGCCGCGTACATCGGCATGCTCGGCATGGACTTCACCGTCGACTCGCCGGCAGAACTGGTGCCGCATCTTCTGCGCCTTGCCGACCGGTACACACGGGCGGCCGGCTGAGCGTCGGGGCGTCGTCACGGAATGGACAATGCGCCACAGTGTCCGGTAGCGTCCAAGGTAAGGCTCACCTTACGTTGAACCGCCGCGTGCACGAGACCGCAGGACTGCCGAGGCGCAACGGGGCGCCGCTTCCGCCGCATCCATCTTGGGAAACCCGTTGCTCGCCACCTTCCTCATCGGCCTGCGTGAAGGCCTCGAGGCCGCGCTCGTCGTCGGCATCCTCGTCGCCTACCTCTCGAAGCTGGGCCGTCGCGACGTGCTGCCGCGCCTGTGGGCGGGCGTCGGGCTCGCCATCGCGCTGGCCCTCATCATCGGCGCCGTCCTCACCTTCGGCGCCTACTCACTGACGTTCGAGGCGCAGGAGCTGCTCGGCGGCACGCTGTCCCTGCTCGCCGTGGCCATGGTCACCTGGATGATCTTCTGGATGCAGCGGACCGCCCGGACGCTGAAGCGCACGCTCGAGGGAGGTGTCGACCGCGCGCTCGCCACCGGCGGGTTATGGGGCCTGGTCGCCATCGGCTTCGTTTCCGTCGCGCGCGAAGGCGTTGAAACGACCCTGCTGCTCTGGTCGATGGTGCAGTCCTTCGGCGATGCGCCCGCGGCGCTCGCGGGCGCGCTGCTGGGCCTCGCGGCTGCGGTGATCCTCGGCTGGGCGCTCGCCCGCGGCATGCTGCGACTGGACCTGCGCGTCTTCTTCGGCTGGACCGGCGCCTTCCTCGTGATCGTCGCCGCCGGCGTGCTGGCGTATGCCATCCACGACCTGCAGGAGGCGGGCGCCCTTCCCGGGCCGTTCACCACGGCGGCGCCGATCGACCCGGCCACCGGCGATGTCGCGGTCGGGTGGGCGGCATTCCCGTTCGGCTGGGCCTTCGACGTCACCGCCGCCATCCCGCCCGGGGGTCCGCTCGCCGCGATCCTGCAGGCCACCGTCGGATTCATGCCGCGCATGTCCTGGCTGCAGGTCGTCGCCTGGGTGCTCTACGTGGGCATCGTCGGCGGCATCTGGCTGCGCGGCCAGCTGCGCTCGCGCCCGGCCGCCCGACCGGCGCCCGTCGAGGCCGCATCCGCCCACCCGGCGGCCGCGTCGCCGGTCACTGTTCCTCCGGGCTCGCCCACCATCCCATCCCCACAAGGAGAAGCATGACCCCCCGTCGTCTCATTCCGGCATTCGCCTTCGCCGGCCTCGGCGCCCTCGTTCTGTCCGGTTGCGTCGCCAAGAGCGACGTCGCCTCGGCCGACACCCTCGCGGTGTCGTCGACCGCTGCCGGCTGCGAGGTGTCGGGCGACTCCGCGACCAGCGGGACGCTGACCTTCGACGTTCGCAACGACGGCGACGAGGTGACCGAGTTCTACCTGCTCGCCGATGACGGGCTCCGCATCGTGGGCGAGGTGGAGAACATCGCGCCGGGCGCGTCACGCACGCTCACGGTCGTCGCGCAGCCGGGCGACTACTACACGCTGTGCAAGCCCGGCATGATCGGCGACGGCGTGGGCCGCGCCGGATTCGCGGTGTCCGGCGATGCGGTCGAGCTCTCGGGCGAGGATGCCGAGCAGAAGCAGCAGGCGGTGGACCTGTACGCCGCCTTCGTCAAGGACCAGGTAGGGCAGCTCGCGCCCGCGGTCTCCGAGTTCGTCGCCGCGTACGAGTCCGGCGACGACGAGACCGCGCGCTCCGCGTTCCCCGTCGTCCGTGCCTACTACGAGCGCATCGAGCCGGTCGCCGAGGCGCTCGGCGACCTCGACCCGCGCATCGACTACCGCGAGGTCGACGCGGTTGCCGAGGGGCTGGACTGGACCGGTTTCCACCGCATCGAGAAGGACCTGTGGGTGCCTGCCGCGGACGCGCTGAATGCGGACGGCGAGACGCCCGCGTGGCAGGAATGGGCGCCCTCCACCGAGACGGAGCGTGCGGCGTTCGGCGACCAGCTGATCGCCGACGTCCAGGAGCTGTACGACTACGTGCACTCCGCCGACTTCCAGGACTCGCTGGACGCGCAGGGCATCGCGGGCATCTCCAACGGTGCGATCGCGCTCCTCGACGAAGTCGCCACCGGCAAGATCCAGGGCGAGGAGGACTGGTGGTCGGGCACTGACCTCTCGGACTTCGCCGCGAACGTCGAAGGCTCGAAGATGGCGTTCTCGCTGGTGCGCGACTTCGCCGCGGCGCAGGGCGACGAGGGCGCCGCGCTCGCCGAGGAGATCGACGGCGGGTATGCCGACCTCGAGGAGGCTCTGGCGCAGTACGGCTCGCTCGAGAGCGGCTTCGTGGTGTACACCGCGCTCACTGACGACGACAAGCGCGAGCTGACAGACCTGATCAACGCGCTCGCCGAGCCCCTCGCGCAGCTCACGAACACGGTGCTGGCGTAACGTGACCGACCCCTCGTCGACCGCGCCCGCCGGTGCTCCCGCCCCCGCGGAGGCGCCAGCGGGTGCGGGACTGTCGCGTCGCGGCGTTCTTGGGCTCGCACTCGGCGCGGGCGCCGCAGGCCTCGCGCTCGGCGCGGGAGCCGGCGCGACCGCGGGGGTCGCCGTCGGGCGGGCGCGGGAACAGGATGCCGCAGCATCCGTCTACGACTTCTACGGCCCCCATCAGGCCGGCGTGACCACCCCCGTGCAGGACCACCTGCACTTCGCGTCGTTCGACATGACGGCCCGCACGGACCGCGACGACCTGGTGACGCTCCTCGAGGACTGGTCGTACGCATCGGCTCGCATGACGCAGGGGCTCGACGTCAGCGCGACCGGGGCCGTGGGCGGCCCGCCGGAAGCTCCGCCGGACGACACGGGCGAGGCGCTGGGCCTCGCCGCGAGCGGCCTCACGATCACCTTCGGCTTCGGCCCGTCGCTGTTCGAGAACGACGAAGGCGATCGCTACGGCATCGCGGCGCAGCGGCCGGCGCAGCTCGAGAAGCTGCCGGCGTTCCTCGGCGACGACCTCGACCCGGCGCTCTCGGGTGGCGACCTGTGCATCCAGGCGTGCGCCGACGACCCGCAGGTCGCGGTGCACGCGATCCGCAATCTCAGCCGCATCGCCTTCGGCCGTGCGCGGCTGCGGTGGTCGCAGCTGGGGTTCGGTCGCACCTCCCGCACGACGGCGGCGCAGGCGACGCCGCGGAACTTGTTCGGGTTCAAGGACGGCACTGCGAACGTCCTGGCCACCGACGATGTTTCGCTCGCCGACCACGTGTGGGTGGGCGCGCCGGACCAGCCGGCATGGATGGTGGGCGGGTCCTATCTCGTCGCGCGCAAGATCGCGATGCTGATCGAGACGTGGGACCGCGTGCGGCTGTCGGAGCAGGAATCGATCGTCGGCCGCACGAAGGGTGCGGGGGCGCCGCTCTCTGGCGGCGACGAATTCACGGAGCCCGACTTCGAGGCGACCGGCACGGACGGCACGCCGGTGCTCGCGGCGACGAGCCACGTGCGGCTCGCCCACCCGGACTCGAACGACGGGACGCGGATCCTGCGCCGCGGGTACAACTTCGTCGACGGCAACAACGAACTGGGCCGTCTCGATGCGGGCCTCTTCTTCCTGTCCTACCAGCGCTCGCCGGAGCAGTTCGTGCGGCTGCAGCGGTCGCTGTCCACAGACACGTTGAACGAGTACATCCGTCACGTCGGCTCAGGTCTGTGGGCGGTGCCCGCGGGTGCGCAGCCCGGCTCGTTCGTCGGCGCCGGCCTCTTCTCCTGAACCCCGCCGCTGGATCCGGCACAGAATCGGAGGTCCTGTGCGACACGCCGCCAAGGGCGGTCTGCCGCACGGCGTGTCACCGAAACCTCCGACGCTGTGACCCCAGCGGTGAGCCGCCCGCACGTGCGTCCGGGGGCCCCCATGCCGGGCGTCGGAAACGAAGGCTCAGCCGTTCTGGCGAGGGTCTGGCCGTGGCATCCGCGGTTCCTCCCGCGGCCGGCGCGAGCCTGTGGGGTCGCTGCGCCGGCCCTCTCGTCGCGCGAGCGTGGGATCGGCGAACAGCCACGCGGGGCGCGGCTCGACGAGCGGGCGGAACAACCGCCGCACGGGTCTGGTGGCAAGTCCCAGGGCGATGAGCACCGACCCCACGATCACGAGCGGCAGCCACAGCCACGTCGGCTCGGCGTTGCGCAGCAGGCCGCTCTCGCGGAACGGATAGAGCACGAACGAATGCAGCAGATAGACGTACATCGTGTACTGACCGAAGTGCGTCCACCAGTGGGTGCCGCGCGGCAGGAGCGCGAAGAACGCCGTCGACAGCAGCACCGCGACGATCATGAGCGCCAGCCTCACGCCGCCGGCCCACCACTGCGTGCCCCCGATGGAGGCGTAGTTCTCGTCGTAGAACAACCATTCGCGCAGGTTCATCGCGCGCCACTCGTCGACGAAGAACCAGGCGGCCCACGCGGCGACTGCGAACAGGCCCAGGCCGCCTGCGAACACCCACCACGGGCGCCGGTCCAGGAGGCGCAGACGCGCGACGATGTCGTGCTCGCGCAGCCACCAGCCGAGCGTGAAGAACGGGAGCAGGCCGAGCGTCCGCGACAGCGAGAACGTCGAGTCGATGTTGGGCAGATACCCGGCGCCGATCGAGATCACGACCGTCCACACGAGCGGCCAGCGCAGCAGCGCGAGGTAGGGGAGTACGACGCGGAAGATGCCGAGCGCCAGCAGGAACCACAGCGTCCACGACGGCTGCGTGAGGTTGGGGTTCGCCTGCCCCTCGACGAGCCACTTCGTGAGCGTCCACAGCCCCTCGAAGACCACGTACGGCACGAGGATGTCGGTGATGACGCGAGCCATCTGCCTTCTGGTCGGCGCGTCGGACTTCGAGAAGTACCCCGAGATCACCGCGAACGCCGGCATGTGGAAGGCGTAGACGAGGAGGTAGAGGCTGAGCGCGATATCGGAGTCGTAGATCAGCCGCTGCACGGCGTGGCCGAGCACCACGAGGACGATGCACGCGAACCGCGCGTTGTCCCAGAACGGCGTGCGCCGTCGCGGGCGGGCGACCTGCCCCGCCGGGGTGGTCGCCGTGGGGGGAGCGCTGCTGCCGGTCATCGTCACCTCTCGCCGGGGCGCTGACCAGACTAGCCGGGCCGACCCGGCTGCACCCTCGCTTGACACTGAGTGCCGCACTGGCTGAGTCTGAGTGCGAGCGTGCGACGGTGCCCGCCAAGAGGGGATGACATGACGGATGCCGCGACCGAAGCCCCGTCCGCCACGCCCGCGTCGGCAGCGCCCGTGGTCACGGTGAGCGGGGGCACCCTCCGCGGCACCCGCGAGGGCGGGATCGACCGCTTCCTCGGCATCCCGTACGCGGCTCCGCCGGTCGGCGATCTGCGCTTCGCTCCTCCGGTGCCTCCACCCGCATGGGACGACGAGCGGGATGCCTCCTCCTTCGGTCCCACGGCGCCGCAGCGCCCGTACGCACCGGCGATCGCGACCTACCTCGCCACCGTCGAGGTGCCGGGGGACGACATCCTGACGGTCAATGTGTGGACGCCCGCCGATCGCCCGCCGGCGGCGGCGCTTCCGGTGCTGGTGTTCGTGCACGGCGGCGCGCTGACGCGCGGCACAGCGGCGCTGCCCACCTACGACGGCGAGCGGTTCGCCCGCCACGGCATCGTGTTCGTGTCGATCCAGTACCGCCTCGGCCAGGAGGGCTTCGCGGTGCTCGACGACGTGCCGCAGAATCTCGGCGTCCTCGACCAGGAGGCGGCGCTGCGCTGGGTGCGCCGCGAGATCGCGGCGTTCGGCGGAGACGCGGGCCGGGTCACCGTCATGGGGCACTCCGCCGGCGCCAACACGCTGACCGCGCTCCTCGCGCAGCCGTATGCGAAGGAGCTGTTCGACCGGGCGATCCTCCAGTCCGGGCCACTGGTCGCGCAGCCCCCGAAGAGGGCCGGGCGCATGACGCGCGAGATCGCGAAGCGGCTCGACGTCGCGGCGACCCGTGCGGGGTTCGCCGCCGTGCACGCGGACGATCTGGTGGCGCAGCAGACGGCGGTGGCGGCGGGAGGATCGCCCCTCGGCGGCGGTCCGACGGTGGCCCTCGCGATCGGGGGCGAGGCCGTGCCGCGCAATCCGCTGGACGCGCTGCTGGCGGGGGCGGGTCGCGGCATCCCGGTCCTCATCGGGTGCACGAGCGAGGAGTACCGGCTGTGGCTCGTGCCCTCGGGTGCGGTCGACAAGGCGACGTGGCTCACCGTGACCGTGGCGCGGCTCGCGGCCCGGGTTCCCGCGCGCATCGTGCGTGCGCATCGCGCGCGACGGCCGGATGCCTCGCCGGGTGAGGTGCTCGGCGAAGTGATGACCGACATGCTGCTGCGGGGGCCGATCACGCGGTTCGCCGACAGTCGGGTGTCGGTGGGCGATTCAGCGACCTGGGTCTACGAGTTCCGGTGGCGGAGCCCTGTCGACCGGCTCGGCGCCGCGCACGTCATGGAGCTCGGGTTCGTGTTCGACCGCCTCGGGCAGGCGGATGCGATCGGCATCGGCGGTCCGGACGGTCCCCAGGTGCTCGCCGATGCCATGCACCGCGCCTGGGTCTCGTTCGTCGTGGGCGGCGACCCGGGCTGGGAGGCGTGGTCGTCGCGCCGACCGGTGCAGGCGTTCGACGCCGACGGCGGCCACATCGACTACGCGCCGCGTCAGGAGGAACTCGACGGCCTTCCCGAGCGGTAGTCTCACAGTCGCGATGACGACGATCGACGACGCGCTCGAGCGCGACCAGGGCATCCCCGACCTCGACTGGCATCTGTTCCCCGCCGGCACCGAGCGCGATGTGTTCGCCGCCCCCAGTGGCGGTCTCGCGCGGGTGCGCCTGGGCGACAGCGACGCGCCGCGCGTGGTGCTCGTCCCCGGTGTCGTCGGGTCCAAGGAGGACTTCGTCCTCCTCTTCCCGTTGCTGGCGGCGGCCGGCTATCGCGTCGAGTCCTACGACATCGCCGGTCACTACGAGTCCATCGGCGCCGGGCCGCAGCACCTCGATCCGCCGCGCGAATCCTACGACTACCCGCTGTTCGTCGACGACCTCATCGCGATCCTCGAAGACGGCGGAGGGCCGGCGCACGTGCTCGGCTACAGCTTCGCGGGCCTCGTCACCGAGCTCGCGCTCGTCGCGCGCCCCGACCTCTTCCGCAGCCTCACCCTGATGGCGGCACCGCCGGCGACCGGCCAGGTGTTCCGCGGGGTCAAGCACATCGGGCCCATCTCCGACATGACGCCGCACCGGGCGGCGGGGCTCATCCTCTGGGGCATCCGCTACAACCTCAACCGCACGCCCCCGGGGCGCATCGCGTTCGTGCGCGAGCGGCTGGCGGTGACCGGGCGCGACTGCATCGACGACGTCGTCGGGCTCATGATGGCGACCCCCGACTTCGCGGAGGACGTGGCGGCGATCGACATCCCGAAGCTCATCGCCGTCGGCGAGCACGACCTGTGGCCGCAGGCGCAGCACGACGCCTATGCAGCGCGCATCGGCGCCCGCGTCGCCACCTACGCGACCGGGCATGCGCCCTGCGAGACCGCGCCGCATCAGCTCGTGCGGGACATGCTGCACCTGTTCGCCGACGCGGCGTAGTGTGACGGGATGGCAGCGGCCGAGACTCCGAACGACCCGCCCGCGTGGTGGACCGGCGCCGTCGTCTACCAGATCTATCCGCGCTCGTTCCAGGACTCCGATGGCGACGGCGTCGGCGACCTGCGGGGCGTGCTGCGCCGCATCGACCATCTCGTGGAACTCGGCGTCGACGTGGTGTGGTTCTCGCCGATCTACCGCAGTCCGCAGGACGACAACGGCTACGACATCAGCGACTACCGCGACGTCGACCCGCTCTTCGGCACACTGGCCGACCTCGACGAGGTCATCGCCGCGCTGCATGAGCGGGGCATCCGCGTCGTGATGGATCTGGTGGTCAATCACACCAGCGACGAGCACCCGTGGTTCGTCGAGTCGCGATCGTCGAAGGACTCCGCCCGGCGCGACTGGTACTGGTGGCGCCCGGCGCGCGAGGGCATGGAGCCGGGGGCACCCGGCGCCGAGCCGACGAACTGGGCCTCCGCGTTCTCGGGCCCTGCCTGGGAGCTCGACGAGGCGACAGGGGAGTACTACCTGCACCTGTTCAGCCGCAAGCAGCCCGACCTCAACTGGGAGAACCCCGATGTGCGGGCAGCCGTCTACGACATGATGCGGTGGTGGCTCGACCGCGGCGTCGACGGCTTCCGGATGGACGTGATCAACTTCATCTCGAAGGTCGTCGGCGAGGACGGATCGCTCGCCGACGGCGTGGTCGTCGAGGGCCGCTTCGGCGACAGCCGTCTCCAGACGGTCAACGGCCCGCGGCTGCACGAGTTCCTGCAGGAGATGCACCGCGAGGTGTTCGAGGGTCGCCGAGAGGCGCTGCTGCTGGTGGGCGAGACTCCCGGTGCCACCGTGGAGGACGGCCGCCTGTTCACCGACCCGTCGCGCCTCGAACTCGACATGGTGTTCACGTTCGAGCACGTGCACATCGACCACGGCCCCGGCGGGCGGTTCGACCTGCAGCCCCTCGACCTGCGAGAGCTCAAGGCCACGATGGCGCGCTGGCAGCACGGGCTCTTCGATGCCGGCTGGAACGCGCTGTACTGGGAGAACCACGACCAGCCCCGCAGCGTGTCGCGGTTCGGCGACGACGGGGCGTATCGCCGGGAGTCGGCGACGATGCTCGCCACGGTGCTGCATCTGCACCGCGGCACGCCGTACGTCTACCAGGGCGAGGAGCTCGGGATGACGAACGCGCACTTCCGTGAGCTCTCGGACTATCGCGACATCGAGTCGCTCCGATTTGCGGCCGAGGTGCGCGCCCATGGCCGCTTGACCGACGCGCAGCTGGTCGACGCGCTCGGCAGCGGCAGTCGCGACAACGCCCGCACGCCGGTGCAGTGGGATGCGACCGCGGCGGCCGGCTTCACGACCGGCGAACCATGGATCGGGGTGAACCCGAACCATGTGACCGTCAATGCCGAGGCCGAGCGTGCGGACGCGGCATCCGTGTTCCATCACCATCGCCGGCTCATCGCGCTGCGCCACGAGGATCCGGTCGTGCGGCTCGGCGACTTCGCGCTCGTCGCACCGGAGCACCCGCATGTGTACGCCTTCACCCGATCAGGTGGCGGGCCGACGCTCTTCGTCGCCGGCAACTTCACCGGCGACCCGCAGCAGGTCGAGATCGCCGGCGTCGAACCCGACACAGCCGAACTCGTCACCGGCAATTACGACGGCGCCCCCGATGTCGCCGGCGATGTGCTGCGGCTTCGGCCGTGGGAGGCCGTGGTGCTGCGTGCGGGGGCCGCTCGGCAGGGGTGATCATGGAGGGGGAGCGGATGCTGAGTCTTCGGCATCCGCTCGGGAATAACATCGGTGCGCACGCGTTGCACGAGATACATTCATTTGCATAGATTCGCCCGCGACGGAGATCCCGCACGGCGAAAGAGCGGAGAAGCGATCGTGAGCGACAGCACCACGTGGTCGGGAATGCAGTTCGGCATCTTCACGGTGAGCGACATCACCCAGGACCCGACGGACGGCACCACGCCCAGTGAGGCCGAGAGGATCCAGGCGACGCTTCGCATCGCCAAGCACGCCGAAGAGGTGGGCCTCGACGTCTTCGCGCTGGGCGAGCACCACAACCCTCCGTTCTGGTCCTCCTCGCCGACGACGACCCTCGCCTACATCGCCGCGCAGACCGAGCGCCTCATCCTCTCGACCGCGACGACCCTCATCACGACGAACGACCCGGTGAAGATCGCCGAGGACTACGCGATGCTCCAGCACGTCTCGGGCGGTCGCACCGATCTCATGATCGGCCGCGGCAACACCGGCCCGGTGTACCCGTGGTTCGGCAAGGACATCCGCCAGGGCCTGCCCCTCGCGATCGAGAACTACAACCTGCTGCACCGCCTGTGGCGCGAGGACGTCGTCGACTGGGAAGGCCAGTTCCGGACGCCCCTGCAGGGCTTCACCTCGACCCCGCGTCCGCTGGACGGCGTCGCCCCGTTCGTGTGGCACGGCTCCATCCGCACTCCCGAGATCGCCGAGCAGGCCGCGTACTACGGCGACGGCTTCTTCGCGAACAACATCTTCTGGCCGAAGGAGCACTACCAGCGCCTGATCCAGCTGTACCGCCAGCGCTACGCGCACTACGGCCACGGCACGCCCGAGCAGGCGATCGTCGGTCTCGGCGGCCAGGTGTTCATGGCGGCGAAGTCGCAGGACGCGGTGAAGGCGTTCCGCCCGTACTTCGACAACGCGCCGGTCTACGGCCACGGTCCGTCGCTCGAGGACTTCAGTGAGATGACCCCGCTCACAGTGGGGTCGCCGCAGCAGGTCATCGACCGCTACGCCGCCATGCGCGACACGTACGGCGACTACCAGCGTCAGCTGTTCCTCATGGACCACGCCGGCCTGCCGCTGAAGACCGTGCTCGAGCAGCTCGACATCCTCGGCGGCGAGGTGGTGCCGGTGCTCCGCAAGGAGCTGCAGAAGAACCGGGCGCCGGAGGTTCCGGATGCCCCGACGCACGCGAACCTCGTCGCCGCGGCCTACGGCGACCAGGCGCCTCGCCAGGCGGTGCCGGGAGCCAACCGCGGCGACAACCTCGTGGGCGCGAGCCCGTACCAGGACAGCGCAGCGCCCGCGGGCGCCGCGTTCGGCCTCGGCCGGAAGGAGGCGTGACATGACCGCTCGTCGCATCGCGGTGATCTCGGCAGGTCTGTCGAACCCGTCCTCGACGCGCATGCTCGCCGATCGGCTCGCCGCGGCGACGACGAAGCAGCTGTCGGAGCGCGGCATCGAGATCGAGGTCGACGTGTTCGAGCTGCGCGACTACGCGCACGACATCACGAACAACCTCCTGACGGGGTTCGCTCCGCCGGCCCTCGAGTCCGTGATCAACGCCGTCGTCTCGGCCGACGCAATCATCGCGGTCACGCCGATCTTCTCCACCAGCTACTCGGGGCTTTTCAAGTCGTTCATCGACGTGCTCGACCCCGATGCCCTCACCGGCAAGCCGGTGCTGATCGGCGCGAACGCCGGCACGGCCCGCCACTCCCTGGCGATCGACTACGCGATCCGCCCGCTGTTCACGTACCTGCACGCCGAGCCGGTCTCGACCGGCGTGTTCGCCGCGTCGAGCGACTGGGGGGCCTCGGCCGACAACATCGCCCCGCTCGCCGAGCGGATCGACCGCGGGGCGCGGGAGCTCGCCGAGGCGATCGCGCGTCGGGAGCCCGCCACGGACTCCGACCCGTTCGACCCCGCCAACTACCTCGGCGAGGGCCGCTCGTTCGGACACCTGCTGGGCGGTCTCGCGGGGGAGTAGCCCTCAGCCCAGCACGATGTCCTCCGGTGCGCGGAGGGGACGCCAGGCGTCCTCTCCGCGCACCGGTCGGTCGGTGAGCCTGTTGAAGCGCGGCAGCACGTCGGCCGCGACGAGCGCCCCGAAGTCGACTCCGGCAAGGGCCTCGATGTCCGCGATCGGCACCTGGAAGGTGCGGAACGCGCCGAGCGGCGGCACCGCGAGCGCCCCCTGGCTCACGTCGATGAGCTCCGACTGGTCGAGGAGGAAGCCGGCGGCCGCCAGGCTCGGAGACCCCGCATCCCCGGGCGCCCACGCGGCGACCTTGAAGAAGCGACGGGGAATGCGGATGCCGCGGTACGGCGGGTCGTCGTCGGCGAGCACCGGTGCGGTGAACACGCTGAGCCGCTCATCGGTCGTGTCGGCGAACCCCAGCACGTGGTCCTCGAGGCCGAGCCACAGCTCCTTCGACTGGTTGAACCCGCTCGCCTGCGGCGCCGCGTTGGGATAGGTGAAGGTGGCCTCCATCGCGCGGCGGGCCTCCGCCGTCGAACCCCATCCCGGATCGCGGCGGCGCACCAGGTGCCCGCGGTCGAGGTCGTTCGAGGCATAGACGGCCGGCCCCGCCTGCTCGGCAGCGGGGATCCGCGCATCCAGCTCCCACTCGCCCGTCCGCGGCAGATCGTGCAGCGCCGAGCCGTCGATGTTCACCGCCGTCACGACGGCGAGCCGCCGCTCCGGCTCGAGCAGCACCGTGAACCGCGGGTATGTCAGGTCGCGTACCTCTCGGCCGTCCGCGGGACGGGGGAGCGGAAGCGGGATGCCGAGGAAGAAGTCGTCGTATGCGTCGGGGTTCGGGTCTGCCACGCCTCCATCCTGACTGCAGTCCGGCCCGCGCCGCGCACCATCGGATCCTCTGGCGCGCAGATCCCCGCCGACATGCGGGTGCGGGCTGCCATGCCCCGGCGTGTCGCGGGCGCGGGCCGCTGCTGCGGACCCGACGTCGTGCACGAAGCTGTCGGTCACCGGCCGCTGCGCAGACGCCGGGCGAGCACCGCGTCGATCGCGAGGCCGAGCCCGACCGCCAGTGCGACAGAGGCGACGACGGCGACCACCGGGCCGCCGGGAAGGATCGCGGCCACCACCGCGCCGATCAGCGCCTGGTACGCCGACCACGCAAGGGCCGCGAGCCCCGCGATCGTCAGGAAACGCGGTGCGGTGACTCCGGTCGCGCCCGCGGTGAGGTTGACGGCGAGCCGCGCGAACGGGATGAACCGCGCGGTGAAGAGCACGAGCGCGGCGCGCCGCTCGAGCCGTGCGCGCGCCCAGGCGAACGCGGTGCGCACGCGGGGCGTCCGCATCCAGCGCCACCGTTCGAGTCCCACGGTCCGCCCGATGACGTAGCACGCGGCGTCGCCGGTGACCGCCGCCACCGCGGCGACGACGATCACGGCTCCGACGGCGGGCTCACCCTGCGACACCGCCAGCGCGCCCATGGCCGTCACCGCGGCCTCGCCCGGGATCACCACGAGGAACGCGTCGCCCACCACGAGCACGAAGAGCAGCGGCAGCGCCCACGGACTCCGCGCGACCTCGGCCAGCAGTTCCTCGACCACCCCTCCTTGGTAGCCGCCCGCGGTGAACGGCGACGGAACGGGGCACGTCCGGTGACCTGCCGCGGTGCATCGGGTGAACACTTGCGCGCAGGCGCCGGTTCGCGGCTTCCGTCCGTGTCTGCGCCGTCACCCTGGAGGCGTGAGAGTCGCACTGCTCGCCGAATCGTTCCTGCCCCACATGAACGGGGTGACGGGGTCGGTGCTCCACGTGCTGCGCCATCTCGCGGCCGAAGGCCACGAGACGCTCGTCATCGCGCCGCGCGCCGGAGAGATCACCACCGACCTCCACGGCGCCCGCACGGAGCTGCTGCGGTCGACGCCGCTGCCGTCGTATCCCGAGGTGCGCATCGTCTTCGCCCGAGCCGCACGGCTGACGGCGATCCTCCGCGAGTTCCGGCCGGACGTCGTGCACCTGGCATCGCCGTTCGTCCTCGGCTGGCAGGGTCTCGCGGCGGCCGATGCGCTCCGCGTTCCCGCCGTCGCCGTGTACCAGACGGACGTCGTCGCGTACGCGCAGAAGTACGGGATGCCGCAGGCAGCAGTGCTCGTCGGCCGCCACGTCGCCCGGCTGCACCGGCGGGCGACCCTCACTCTGGCTCCGTCGACGGCATCCCTGCAGCAGCTCGAGGCCCTCGGCGTGGATCGGCTGCGGCGATGGGGGCGCGGGGTCGACACCGCCCGCTTCGGGCCGGAGCGGTGCAGCGACGCATGGCGCGCGCGTGTCGCGCCGGGCAGGACCATCGTCGGGTACGTCGGTCGTCTCGCGCCCGAGAAGCAGGTCGAAGACCTCGCGGCGCTCGCCGGTCTCGACGGCACGCGACTCGTGATCGTCGGCGACGGCCCGGCGCGGCCGGCGCTCGAGCGAGCGCTGCCCGATGCGGTGTTCACGGGCCACCTCAGCGGCGGCGCGCTCGCCGAGGCGCTGGCCGGCTTCGACGTGTTCGTGCACCCGGGCGAGAGCGAGACGTTCGGCCAGACGATCCAGGAGGCGCTCGCCAGCGGCGTCCCGGTGGTGGCGACCGGCACCGGGGGACCGGTCGACCTGGTGCGCTCGAGCGTGGACGGCTGGCTCTACCGCCCTGGCGATCTTCGCGACCTGCGGGCACGGGTCGCCGACCTCGCGGGAGACCCGGGCAAGCGCCGTGCCTTCGCGGTCGCGGCACGGGAGTCGGTGCGGGACCGTTCGTGGGATGCCCTGTGCCGTCAACTCGTCAGTCACTACGAGGACGCACGGATGCTGCGCCCCATCGACGACGCGCAGCGCCGGCGAGCCGGCATCCGTCCGTCCACGCCCACGGTCGCGGCTGACGCACCACCGCGCTGGACGCGGTACGTGGCGCTCGGCGACTCGCTCACCGAGGGGCTCTGCGACACGTCGCGGATGCCGGTGGGACAGTACCGGGGATGGGCGGACCGGCTGGCGCAGCTGCTCGCGCACGAGGCATCCGGCCGTGAGCCGTTCCGCTACGCGAACCTCGCCGTCCGCAGTCGCCGTGTGAGCCACCTGACCGCCGAGCAGCTTCCGCAGGCGCTGGCCCTGCGGCCCGATCTCGTGTCGATCCTCATGGGGGCCAACGACCTCGTCGGCCGGCGTGTCGACATCACCCGGCTCGCCGCCGAGGTCGAGGCAGCCGTCCGCGCGCTGCGAGACGCCGGCGTCGACGTGCTCCTCGTCACGCCGTTCCTCCCGCGCCGCCGCGCGGCGGTGGTGTTCGAGCGCAGGTTCGCCGCCTTCGCCTCGGAGCTCCGGCGCATCGCCGCCGCGACGGGAGCCATGCTGCTCGACCTCGACGCGATGCCGGCGATCGGAGACCTCGACCTCTGGGCGTCCGATCGGGTGCACCTGCGCTCGCGGGGGCACCGCTTTCTGGGCTATCGCGCCGCCGAGGTGCTGGGCGTCCGCGACGCCGAGGCACTCGGCGGACTGGATGCCGCCCTGCACGCCGACGACGACCCCGTGGCGCACGGAACCTGGCTCAGCAGGGACGTGCTCCCGTGGGCCTGGCGGCGCCTGCGCGGACGCACGGCGGGTGACGGCATCGCACCGAAGCACACCGGCTACGTCGTCATCGGCGGCCGCGGCGACGTGCGCGCGCCGACCCGGGCATAGCGCCGTCCGTCCTTCGAGGGGAGCCGGCCCGTCCCGACGGTGCGCCTCACGCCTCGTCGCGCCAGGCGTATTCCGACTCGGGTCGTCCGGGAGCGCCGTAGCGCGGTGAACGGCGGAGGCGCCCGGCCTCGACGAGATGCTCGAGGTACCGGCGCGCGGCGACCCGCGACATCCCGAGCCGTGCGGCGCATTCCACGGCCGACACGGGGCCGTACGCGCGGACGTCCGCGGTCACCTTCGCCAGGGTCTCGGGCGAGAGGCCCTTGGGCAGCGCCACCGGGACCGAGGGACGGAAGGCGCCGAGCAGCGCATCGATCTCGGATTGGGTCGGTGTCCCGGCCGCCTCCGCCGCGCGCTCCCGGTAACCGCGGTACTGCTCGAGCCGTTCCCTGAAGACGCTGAACGGGAAGGGCTTCACGAGGTACTGGAAGACGCCGAGGCTCACCATCTGCCGCACGACGTCGGCATCGCGCACCCCCGTGACGGCGATGACGTCGACGTCGGACGCCCGTGCGCGGAGGTGCCGGAGCACGTCGAGGCCTGAGCCGTCGGGCATCGTGACGTCGAGCAGGACGAGGTCGATCTGGCCCGGCCGTTCCAGGATCGCGGCGACCGCGGCCCTCGCCCCGCTGCACTCGGCCACCACGCGGAAACCTTCCAGCCTCTCGACGTACGTGCGATGCAGTTCGAGCGTCAGTGCCTCGTCATCGACGAGCAGCACGCCGATCACGGTCGCCTCGCGGGGAGGAGGACTGTGAACGTCGTCGGGGCGAAGGCGATCGAGACGACGCCGCCCGCATCCCGAACGATCGAGCGTACGAGGCTGAGCCCGACGCCGCGTCCGTCGGCTCCCGCCGGCTTCGTCGAGAACCCGTGCTCGAAAACGCGCTCGAGGAGCTCATCCGGGATGCCGGACCCGCTGTCCGACACGACGATCCGAAGCACGTCGGGCTCGGCCGGCTCGAGCGCGACGCGCACCCAGCGCGGCGGCTCACCCGCCGTCGCGGCATCCAGGGCGTTGTCGATCAGGTTGCCGACCACCGAGACCGCGTCCACGGGGGAGAGCACGCTGCGCGGTGCGGCGGGATCGATCTCGGCGCTCCACTGCACGCCGTGCTCGCGCGCCTGTGCGGCCTTGCCCAGCAGCAGCGCGCCCACGGTCGGATCGCCGTCACGCCGTGCGGCGACCTGGTCGACCAGGGCCTGACTCTGCCGCGACGTCTCGGTGAGGATGTCGATGGCCTCGCGCGTGCGGCCGAGCTCGAGCAGTGACACTGCCGTGTGCATGCGGTTGCCGTGCTCGTGGGTCTGCGCGCGGAGCGCCTCGCCCAGGGTGCGGACGGACTCGTACGATGCGACGGCATCGCGGATGCTGCCGGCGGGCAGGTCACCGGCGAGCCGGCGTGTCGTGCGCCTGGCGATGAGCGCCCCGGCGAGACCGGCGACGAGCACCGCCAGCGCGATCACGACGATGAACGGCAATCGGGGAACGAGATCCGACGCGATGCTGCCCACCGTGCGGCCCACCGACACCCAGCCGACGAGCTCACCGTCGGTCTCGATCGGCACGATCGTCCGCACCGACGGACCCAGTGTCCCCGTGAACTCCTCGGTCAGCGGCGTCCGCTCCACGGGGATCGTGCCGAGGTAGGCCCGCCCGATCTCGCCAGGATCGCGATGGGCGACGCGGATGCCGTCCGGCGTCATGATCGTGACGAAGTCCACGCCGGCATCCGTCATGATGTCGTGGGCGAGCGGCTGCAGGCTGACGGTCGGCTCGTCATCGCCGAGCGCGGCGGCGACGGACGGCGTCACGGCGATCGAGGTCGCCACGCCGCGGGTCACCTCCTCGGCCTCGACGCGCGCGGACCGCTGCGCGTCGAGCACGAGGAGCACGGCGAGCACCACCACCAGGATCGCCACCGCGGCGGCCACGGCGAAGAAGACGAGCGAGGCGGCGCTCGCTCGGCGGGCGTCTGCGCGCATGCGACCTCCTCGTTGCGGTGCTGGCTCCATCCTCCCCGGTCGAGGGTGAGTCCGGGCCGGGCGTCCTGCGACCAATACGACCACAACTCGCCCGCTGTCGAGGCGGCGCGCACTCTGAGGACACGGCCGACCCGATCGGGTTCGGCATGGACAACGGCTGTTCACCTCAGGAGGCGATGATGGCTCTTTCGACCCGGACGACTTCGTTCACCCTTCCCGGCTTCAACTGGCGCCGCGGCAAGCAGGCATGGGACAAGC
Source organism: Microbacterium sp. ProA8 (assembly GCF_039905635.1). NCBI lineage: Bacteria > Bacillati > Actinomycetota > Actinomycetes > Micrococcales > Microbacteriaceae > Microbacterium > Microbacterium chionoecetis. Next base: position 1,621,083 of record NZ_CP157000.1, read on the forward strand.
ACACCTGGCTCTACCTGGCGGTGATCCTCGCGGTCGTGCTGGGCGCCGCCGTGGGGCTCATCTGGCCGGACGTCGGCGTCGCGCTCAAGCCGCTCGGCGAGGCGTTCGTGGGCCTCATCAAGATGATGATCGCCCCGATCATCTTCTGCACGATCGTCGTGGGCGTCGGCTCGATCGCCAAAGCGGCGACCGTGGGGAAGATCGGCGGGCTGGCGCTGCTGTACTTCATGGTGATGTCGACGTTCGCGCTCGCCATCGGCCTCGTCGTCGGCAACCTGCTCCATCCGGGCGAGGGCCTCAACATGGCGAATTCGACCTATGAGGCGACCGCGGAGGCCAAGACGACCCAGGAGTTCATCCTCGGGATCATCCCGACCACGTTCTTCTCGGCCTTCACCGGCGAGAGCGTGCTGCAGGTGCTCTTCATCGCCCTGCTCGTCGGCTTCGCGCTCCAGCAGATGGGCGAGAAGGGCCAGCCGATCATGAACGCGGTCAAGCACCTGCAGGCGCTGGTGTTCCGCATCCTCGGCATGATCCTGTGGCTCGCCCCGGTCGGTGCCTTCGGCGCCATCGCCGCGGTCGTCGGCAACACCGGGATCGCCGCGATCTGGGCGCTCGGCGCTCTCATGATCGCGTTCTACATCACCTGCCTCGTGTTCATCGTCGGCGTGCTCGGCACGCTCCTGTACGCCGTCACACGCGTCAACATCTTCAGCCTCGTGAAGTACCTGGCACGCGAGTACCTCCTGATCGTGGGCACGTCGTCGTCCGAGTCGGCGCTGCCGCGCCTGATCGCCAAGATGGAGCACCTCGGCGTCTCCAAGCCGGTTGTGGGCATCACTGTGCCGACCGGATATTCGTTCAACCTCGACGGGACGGCGATCTATCTCACGATGGCCTCGCTGTTCATCGCGAGCGGCATGGGCGCGCCGATGTCGATCGGCGAGCAGATCGGACTGCTGGTCTTCATGATCATCGCGTCGAAGGGCGCGGCGGGCGTCACCGGCGCCGGACTGGCCACGCTGGCCGGGGGCCTCCAGGCCTACCGCCCCGACCTCGTCAACGGCGTGGGGGTCATCGTGGGCATCGACCGCTTCATGTCCGAGGGCCGGGCGCTGACGAACTTCACGGGCAATGCCGTCGCGACGTTGCTGATCGGATCGTGGACCAAGGAGTTCGACGCGGGGCGCGCCCGCCGGGTTCTCGCGGGCGACCTCCCGTTCGATGAGAACACGCTGTCGGGCACCGATCACGACGGCATGTCGGCGGCGCCCGATGCCGTCGGCGTCCAGGGACTCGAGGAGGCCGCCGTCGCCGAGGCCGACGCCAAGCAGCGGCGTGCGCGCGAGCGCGAGGCTCAGTTCACCGGCTGACCGGCCACGTCTGCGTCCCGTCGCCCCGGCGTCGGGGCGCAGACGCGTCGGCGGCGGGGTAGGATGGGGGTGATAGGCGAACTCTCATTCGTCTCGCCCCGGCTGTGTGGTAACGGTCGGGGCTTCCTTTTTGCCCTCGCACTGTGCGAGCGCGTCGCCGACAACGTGGACGTCGTCATGCCCGGCCATGGCCCAGTGGACAGGGAAGAAGAACGCGGGCAGGCCGGCGCTTACGCGTCGGTGTCGATCTCGCCGGACTCGATCGCCGACTCCCGCTCCTCGAGATCGAGCTCGTCGACCTGCTCCTCGACGGACTCCATCGGATCGAGCGTCGCGGGAGGCAGCTCGAACTCGGCGTCGTCGTCGAGCGGGACGTCGCGGTCGTCGTCGGGGATCCGCTCACGGAAGTCGCTCATGGTCGCCTTCGACCGTCAGCCGCTCTTGCGGCGGAACTCGCGCTTCGTCACGGCCCCGTGGGTCCCGTGGATCGAGGAGTCGCCGTCGAGGTGCGATTCTCCTTCGCGGTGCTGCGCGTTCTTCTTGTCGAGTGCTTCCTTGAACTTGCGCTTCATCTCATCGGACGCCGCGCCCGCCGGCTTCTCGTCGGTGCTCATGACTCCCACCCTACGCACGCCCGACGACGATGTCATGCGGTGGTTCCCGGTGGTGCCACCGGCAGTGGGGCCGGGAGGGGCACCACTGATAGGATCGGACAGGCTGCCCTCGGGCATCCGCTCAATTCAACATGAGCTCACGGAGCAGGCCGGCAGCTAGCTGGTCCCCTGTGGTGGTCTCCTCGTCGCGTCGGCGCCGGGTGGATTTCTACTGGTGGCCAGTGCTGGCGCGAATCGCGGCACAGCCGCGCGCCGAGATCTGCCTGTTCCTGCTCCTTCGCACAAGCTCGTGCGCGAAACGCGCGTGCGAGCCTAAACAAAGAAGGAGAGACCTCTTGGAAGGTCCTGAAATCACCGCCGCTGAAGCCGTTCTCGACAACGGCCGCTTCGGCACCCGCACCGTCCGGTTCGAGACCGGGCGACTCGCGCAGCAGGCACAGGGTGCCGTCGCCGCGTACCTCGATGAGGAGACGATGCTCCTCTCGGCCACCAGCGCCGGCAAGCACCCGCGCGAAGGCTTCGACTTCTTCCCGCTGACCGTCGACGTCGAAGAGCGCTCGTACGCCGCCGGCAAGATCCCCGGCTCGTTCTTCCGTCGCGAAGGTCGTCCCTCGACCGAGGCGATCCTCGTCTGCCGTCTCATCGACCGCCCGCTGCGTCCGTCGTTCGTCGACGGCCTCCGCAACGAGGTGCAGATCGTCGTGACCGTGCTCTCGATCGCACCCGGCGAGTTCTACGACGCGCTCGCGATCAACGCGGCCTCGCTGTCGACGCAGATCTCGGGTCTGCCGTTCTCCGGCCCGATCGCCGGTGTGCGCCTCGCGCTGATCCCCGGCCACGGTGACAACGCCGATCAGTGGATCGCGTTCCCGACCGTCTCGCAGCTCGAGGAGGCCGTCTTCGACCTCATCGTCGCCGGTCGCGTCATCACCGACGCCGACGGCAACGAGGATGTCGCGATCATGATGGTCGAGGCCGAGGCCACCGAGGGTTCGTGGAACCTCATCAAGGCCGGCGCCGTCAAGCCGAACGAGCAGGTCGTGGCCGAAGGCCTCGAGGCCTCGAAGCCCTTCATCAAGCAGCTCGTGGCCGCGCAGAACGTCGTCGCGAACACCGCGGCGAAGGAGATCAAGGAATTCCCGGTCTTCCTGCCGTACAGCCAGCAGACCTACGACTTCGTCGCCCACCGCGCCTACGACAAGCTCGTCCCGATCTACCAGATCGCCGACAAGCAGGACCGTCAGAACGCCGACGACGAGCTGAAGGATGCCGTCAAGGCAGAGCTGCTCGCCGCCGTCGAGTCGGGTGAGCTGCCGTCCGTCGCGACGCTCGAGTTCTCGGCCGCGTACAAGTCGGTCACCAAGACGATCGTCCGCGGTCGGATCCTCGCCGAGGGCGTCCGCATGGACGGCCGCGGCCTGGCCGACATCCGTCCGCTCGACGCCGAGGTGCAGGTCATCCCGCGCGTCCACGGCTCGGCGATCTTCCAGCGCGGCGAGACCCAGATCCTGGGTGTCACCACGCTGAACATGCTCAAGATGGAGCAGCAGATCGACTCGCTGTCGCCGGTCACGCACAAGCGCTACATGCACCACTACAACTTCCCGCCCTACTCGACCGGTGAGACCGGCCGTGTGGGTTCGCCGAAGCGTCGCGAGATCGGGCACGGCTTCCTCGCCGAGCGCGCGCTCGTGCCGGTGCTGCCCAGCCGCGAGGAGTTCCCCTACGCGATCCGTCAGGTGTCCGAGGCTCTCGGCTCCAACGGCTCGACGTCGATGGGCTCGGTCTGCGCGTCCACGCTGTCGCTGCTGAATGCGGGTGTGCCGCTGCGCGCCCCCGTCGCCGGCATCGCGATGGGTCTCGTGTCGGACGAGGTGGACGGACAGACGCGCTACGCCGCACTGACCGACATCCTCGGCGCCGAGGACGCCCTCGGTGACATGGACTTCAAGGTCGCCGGCACGAGCGAGTTCGTCACCGCGATCCAGCTCGACACGAAGCTCGACGGCATCCCGTCGTCGGTGCTGACCGCCGCGCTGCAGCAGGCTCGCGAGGCCCGCCTCACCATCCTCGGCGTGCTCAACGCGGCGATCGACGGTCCTGATGAGATGGCGCCCACCGCGCCCCGCGTCATCAGCGTCCAGATCCCCGTCGACAAGATCGGCGAGCTGATCGGCCCGAAGGGCAAGACGATCAACGCCATCCAGGACGAGACCGGCGCGCAGATCTCCATCGAGGAGGACGGCACCGTCTACATCGGCGCGACCGACGGCCCGTCGGCCGAGGCCGCCCGCGCCCAGGTCAACGCGATCGCCAACCCCACCAACCCGGAGGTCGGCGAGCAGTTCCTCGGAACGGTCGTGAAGATCGCGACGTTCGGCGCGTTCATCTCGCTCCTGCCCGGCAAGGACGGCCTGCTGCACGTCAGCGAGGTCCGCAAGCTCGCCGGCGGCAAGCGCGTCGAGAACGTCGAAGACGTGCTCGGCGTCGGTCAGAAGCTCCTCGTGAAGATCACGAAGATCGACGACCGCGGCAAGCTCTCGCTCGAGCCCGTGCTCGAAGAGGCTGCGGACCAGGAGGGTCGCGCCGCGGCCAGCGAGGGCCCGGAGGCTCCCGCCGAAGGCTGAAAGTTCCCGCCCCACGGCTCTTCCGCCGGCTGAATCCGTTCAGCAAGGTCGAGACCGAAGGCTCACGGATGCCCGCCCCTCACCGAGGGGCGGGCATTCGTCGTCCGGTCGGCGAAACGCCCCGACTTGTCCCCCGAATGGGGGACAAAACCGCGAGGTTCAGCGGTTCGTGATCAAAGCGTTATGTAATGTTTATCGACAGTTCGCCTCAGTGACCGGAGTGCTGTCCGGACTGTCCTAGCCTGTGAGTACGCGCCGGGGGGCGCGTGGACAGTGATCACGAAGCCCCGCGGGGAATCGTGGGGGGTGGCACATGGCGTACTTCGGCGTTGACTCGACGCTCCCGCCGGCGAGCCCCGATGCCGCCGTCGCCGCGCCCCAGGCTCCCACGGTGCCGGGCCAGCACCCGTCTGCGCCGATCCCGGTGCAGGGTCCCGCCGTCGGCAGCAGCATCCGTGTCGCGCTCGGCGAGAGCGGGGCCGACGTGTTCCCGCTGATCCTCGGCGGCGCCGAGTTCGGGTGGAACGTCGACCTCGAGTCGAGCCACGCGATCCTCGATGCCTACGCCGAACTGGGCGGCAACGCCGTTCACACCGCCGACAGCTACTCGAGCGGCCGGAGCGAGCACATCATCGGCCAGTGGCTGCAGTCGCGCGGGCTGCGCGACGACATCGTGCTCGCGGTGCGAGTGGGCGGCCACGCCGACAATCCCGGCCTCGGTCCGGTCAATCTCGTGCGCGCGGTCGAGGCGTCGCTGACACGGCTGCACACTGACCGGATCGACGTGCTCTACCTCGACGCGACGACAGACCCGGGCTCATCGCTCGAAGACACCCTGGCCACCGCCGAGTGGCTCGTGGGGGCCGGCAAGGTCCGAGCGATCGGCGTGATCGGCTACAGCGCCGCGCAGCTGGTCGAGGCGCGGATCTTCGCGTCGGCGGGCTATCCGCGCATCACCGTGCTCGACGTCCCCTTCAACGTGCTGCGCCGGCATGAGTTCGACGCCGACCTGCGCCTCGTCGCGGGTGCGCAGGGGATGGCGGTGACGCCGTCGCATGCGCTCGAGCACGGGTTCCTCGCGGGCCGGCAGCGTTCCCGGCTCCGCGGCGCCCTGTCGGTGCGCGGCGCCCAGCTGGCGGCGAATCTCAACCGTCGCGGCAACCGCACGCTGCGCGCGCTCGACGCCGTCGGCGCCGAGCTCGGCGTGCCCGACGCGGCCGTCGCCCTGGCATGGCTGCTCGCGCAGAAGCTCGTCGTCGCACCGATCGTGAACGCGTACGCTCCGCAGCACGTCGAAGAGCTCGTGCAGGGTGTCGGGGTTCGCCTCAGCCGCAGTCAGCTGTCCGACATCGCTCGCGCATCGGAATAGGACCCCGGCGCACGCACCTCGGCCGACGCGCCCGTCCACCACAGCTCATGGGCGGCGGCGACGCGGTGTCGTAGTGTGGAGGAGGTGCCTTTCCCCCGGGCACGTGACCCCGACGGAGTGAGCTGCGTGACGCACTACATCTATCTCGTGCGGCACGGCGAACATCAGGACGCGCAGCACGGACTGGTCGACGGACCGCTGTCGCCGCGCGGACGCCGGCAGGCGGCCCTGCTCGCCGACCGGCTGTCGGGAGTGCCGTTCGACGCGGTGTGGCACTCGCCGCTCGAGCGGGCGAGCCAGACCGCACGCGCCGTCGCCGAGCGGATGCCGTCACTCTCGCCTGAGCCGTCGGCGCTGCTCTTCGACTGCGTGCCCACCGGCATGACCGACGCGACCCCGGCGGCTTTCGAGCCGTTCTTCGGCTCGGTGACGGAGGCCGAGGTCGAGGCCGGTCGAGCGCAGATGTCGGATGCGACGAGCGAGTTCCTCGCGCGAAAGCGCGGCGACGTGCACGAGCTGCTCATCACCCACAACTTCGTGATCGCGTGGTTCGTGCGAGAGGTGCTGCAGGCTCCGGAGTGGCGCTGGATGACGCTGAACCAGGCGCACTGCGGCCTGAGCGTGATCGCCCAGAAGCAGGGCCGACCGTGGACGCTGCTGTCCCACAACGACATGGGCCATCTGCCGGTCGAACTGCGCACCGGCCTCCCTGAGGTCTACCCGGTCTGACGCGCGCGGTGGCTCAGAGCGCCTTGCCGTACCAGCGGGAGGCGTTCGCATCTGTTAGATTCCGTACCCATGGGGACACATGAGGTTCGAGCGGCGCTGTATCTGCGCATCTCGAAAGACGATGCGCAGACAGGACTAGCGGTCGAGCGTCAGCGCGAGGAATGTATGCGGGTCATCGAGCGCGAGGGATTCGAGCTTGTCGAGACGTACGCGGACAACGGAGTATCGGCGTACTCGCGGAACGTGAAGAGGCCAGCGTTCGACAGGATGACCGGGGACTACGAAGCGGGCAGGTTCGATGTCGTCGTGTGTTGGGACATGGACAGGTTTAGCCGTCAGCCGATCCAGCTTGAGCACTGGATCGAGCTAGGGGAGACGCGCGGACTGCGCATCCTCACGCCGACTGAGACAACGGACCTAGGCACCGACAACGGACGCATGTTCGCCCGCATGAAGGCGACTATCGCCCGTGCAGAGGTTGAGCGGAAGAGCGCCCGTCAGAAAGCCCAGACCGCTCAAGCCAAAGCCAACGGCACATTCAGAGGCCGGATCGGCTACGACGATTCCGACGTGATCCGGCGCATCTTCGCCAGCCTGCTGGGCGGCACAGGTCCCTATCAGATCGCGAAGACGCTCAACGCTGAAGGGCGAACCACAGTCCCCGGCAATCCGTGGTCAGGGCAGGCTGTGCGCCGCGTAGCGATGTCAGGGCGGCACCGGGGGAGCCTCATCCCAGAATCAGACTTCGACGCCGTACAGGCGATTCTGAAGCGTGGTCAGCGCGTCGGCGCGAAGGCTAAGGGACGGTACTCCGGGGTCGCGCGGTGCGTCACCTGCGATGCGGCGATGACGGCATCCGGGGATCGGTACGTCTGTTCGTGGGCGACAAATCATCCGGGGGAGCACGGGCACATGACAGTGCCCCGGAAAGCTATGGATGCCGTCATCGATGCCGCGCTCACGGATGCTCTCGTGGGCGGTGCGTTCCTGCTGGATGAGGACCCCGCGAGCGCCAATCTGGCGAGCGTGCAGGCGCAACTAGCCCGCGTGATCCGTGACAAGGAAGAGACCACGGAGAACCGACGCAAGTACAACTTGCCGTGGTCGGCGGTCGCGCCGGACCTTGACCGGCTGGACCGGGAAGAGAAGAGACTGACCGCTCAGCGGGATCGGATTCTCGCCCAGTCCACGCACGCGGCGATCCTGGCGGGCATCGTGAGCGACACGCTCGGGGATGACGGCGTGCGACTGCTCACGATGCCGCCCAGTGAGGCGACGGGGACGATTCTCATGCGCGTGCACCTGCTGGACGCGGACAAGCGCCGAGACCTGGCGCGCGGCCTGCTGGATGTTCGTATCGTCGCCGGTCGGGGAGCGGAGCGCGTGAAGGCTAAGCGCCGGAAGGAAGCGAAGAGCGCCGACACGGTGACAACTACAGCCGGGCTTACGACACGCGGATAGCTGAGAGCTTGCCGCGAGAATTTTCCACAGCCCAAACCCAGAAATTACTGCTCAGGGCAAAGAAATTGTCAGGAGCGATCACTTCGTGGCCATATGTGGACATCGGGGTTACACGGGCGTAGTTATCCACAGGCCTACCCACATGGTGCGACCCTGCAATGTCCGACAGGTCATCTATCGTCGTAATCGCAGGCATGAGAAAAGACCCCGGCTCACTGACAAGGGCGAAACACGGGGCCTATCTCAACTGAAGTCAGCCGTGACGGCTGGCGGGCGACCTTTGCCAACAGCGGTGCGCGCTGGCGGCAGGGCCACTGAACCCCCTGGGAGCGCCAACTCTCGGGGGGTTCTGTTTTGTTGTGCGTGATCCGCTGTGGATCACGGTAACCCTAGGTTACGACATTGCCTAGGTGGGTGGCTGTAGTGATCGGCGGTCCCCCCTGCCAGGGGTTCATCGTCAAGGAGGGCCGCGCCGACCACAACAACCAGTGGGCCGACATCATGCCGCAGTGCTTCAAGTACTACGGCGAGATGATCGAGTTCTACTTGAGAACGTCCCCGGCATAGCCGACATCCTCAAGCGGCGTAGACACTCACCTAGCCTTCGATGTCGGATCGCACTCATACTCTGGTTGCGTGTCGGAAACTGTCGCGGTCGCGCTCATCACTGGTGGCTTCACCCTCGTATCCGGCATCATCGCCGTTGCGCTGACCCATCGGTACTCGAAGGCGCAGGCAGATGCCACGCGCCGGGAGGATCGTAGGCGCGATGCGCGTGCCCTGATCGCGTCCCTTGTAGAGGCGGGCACGCAGTGGGCGTCCATGAACGAAACCCTCGTCCCCTCCTACTACAAGGCGGCGACTGACAAGGCTTTCTGGTTGGAGTGGCCGGACACTGATTCCGGAAAGGCTCTTCGCGAGCACGCCCTCACCATTGGGAGGACCGCCGGGGAGCTTCGTCTCATCCTCAGCGATGATGTGCTCTTGGACCGCATCTCAGCGGCGCAGGCTCTCATGACAGACGGCAGTGCGATGCAAGCCCTCCTCGATGAGGGCAGACGTACGAACGGGGGTACCTGGGAGGGCGATGTCATGGTGAACGCCTTCGCGTATCACCGACGCGTCGGGAACGCATTCCGTGCCGTGGAGTCTCGTGCCGCTGAACTCCTCAGAGGAACGCTCTAGTAGGCGCTGTACGGCTTCAGAGCGTCGCGATCACCCGGTAGAGGGTGGCGGGAGAGATGTCCACCATGCGCGCGATGTCGGCGCGACTGTGGTCCCCGGACGCCACAAGCTTCTTGATCGTCGCGAGCTTCTTTGCATCCACCACGGACGGACGCCCGCCGATTTTGCCCTTTGCCTTCGCGGCCTGGAGTCCCGCGCGGGTGCGCTCTGCGATGGTGTCGCGCTCAAGCTGGGCGAATGCGGCCATGATCGTGAGCATCGCCTGTCCCATCGGGCCTGACGTGTCGATCTGCTCCGTCAGGCTACGGAACGTAGCTCCCTTGTCCGTGATGGTCTTCACGGCTTCCAGGACGTTCATCGTGTTGCGTCCGATCCTGTCGAACTTCCAAACGATGACCTCATCGCCCTCTTCGAGTCGATCAATCAGCCGGTCCCAGTCCGGACGGGATGCCAGCGTGCCGCTTACGCCTTCGTCAGCGTAGACGCGCTTGATCCCGTCGATCTTGGCGATTGCATCTCGCTGAAGGTCGGCGTTCTGATCCTTGGTGCTGGTGCGGATGTAGGCGTAGCGGCTCATGTCTCAATACTCTCAAAACCCATCTGTCTTAACAAGAGGTTGTGAGAGCTATTTTTGAGATAGTGAGTTGGACCTAGTCGCGGGTATCAGCACGCTCTCACCCGACCATCGTTTTTGATAGAGACATCCCCCGTCCGGGCGATGAACTAGAAGGACCGGACGGGGGATGCTTTGCCGCTCCCTGCGAGGCGGCAGTCTGATTAGCCGCTCCGAGCTTCCTCGGCGGCGATCCTGCTGAGTCGATCTACCTCGCCGCGCTCCTCGGCGGTGTAGATGTGGTGTTCACCACGGAGGAGGCGCTCCGACTCTGGATTGTCGAAAATGCCTCGGATGGCTTCCTCCGTCCAAGACTCGCCGGCAGGCGTGTAGTCCGCTTCGATAGCCCTCATGTCTGCGATGAGCGCTCGTAGCTGTGCGTTCTCGTCGGCGCTCATGGTCTTTCCCCGGCAATCCTGGCGAGCGTGTAAAGCGCGCGATTCAGCGCTTCAACATCGGAAAGGGAGAGTCGAAGCTCGCCCGCGTGGATTTCATCGAGCACATCGAGGAGGGCCAACATCGCTTCGTCAGTGCGTCTCGTCTTCGGGGTCGTGTTTTGGAAACCGCTGGCAAGATTCACGGCCAGATACTCTCTCATCTCAAAATCCTGTCGAGGTCTGGGCGATTGGGCGGAGGACCGATCCGTATTCGGCGCTCACCTCGGCAAGCGCGGCGGCACGCTCGGCAGGGTCGCTGATCTGCTGGGCATACTCGCGAGCGGCAAGACCCTGCTTATAGCGGTAGCCCTCATCGTCATCACCTACAGCGATGTCGTCAGGGCGAGTCCCCGGCAAGAACTTGATATGGCCGTAGCGGCGCGTCTGCTCCTCGGGCGTGAGGTCGAGCCAACTCTCCCCGTTGCGGTCGAGCGTTTCGGCGTACAACTCGGGCGTCACTTCAAACTCCTCACCGCGCCTCAGGACGCGGCCCGTTGCCGTGCCTCCAGACGCGGCAGGGACGCCGGGTAGCGTGAGCCCACTGGCGTTGACGTAGTAAATGCCTGTTGCGGTCATCGTGTCTTCCTCAATCTGCGCTGGAGCGCGTCTACGAGTTGGGCGAGGGCAGGATGCGCCCTCATGGTCCGCAGGAGTGAGCGAGTGCTGTCCGGGTCGCTCGTCGCGTGGTCGGCCAGCGCTTCGAGGAGAACTTGCGTCTCCTCGAATGTCTTCTCGGCGGCAGTGTCATCGATCCCGAGCCGGTCAATCACGACTGTGAGCGCTTCGGCCTCAACCTTGATTGCCCTCGCGCGAGCAACAGGCGTCGCGTTGAGTTGCTTCGTTCGGCGTCGAAGATCGCGAGCGTCATCCGCAATCTCGATGCTGCGGAGGATCACATCAGTGGTGCTCGGCTCCCCATCTACGAGCTTCGCGAGGTCGGACTTTCGAGAAATTGCGAAGCGGCTCAAGCTGGAGACAGACAGCCCTGTCCAGGTGCGAATGGACTCGTATGTTTCGCCAGCGTCTAGAGCCTCTTCGATCCGTCCGCGAAGAGCGTGCGTCTCCACAGATGATGGTCTTCCCGTCCTGCTCATACCCGTACTTCCCTTGAAATCTGTGGCGTAGTAGTGCAGAGAAGCCCAGTTTTCGACCAGCACATCGTTAAGGAGTTCCTACGAAACACGATGTGATCGACGCTCTGCACTACCCGCCATTAGTTACTATCGCACTTTCGAGAAGTGCCTCAATTCTCGGTTTGTTTCGCGAACGGAATAGGCACAGGTGTGCTTAAGCCCTAGGCGAAGAGTGCATTCATCACATCTCATTCTCATGATTTGAACGAAGATTCATTTTCATGTTCTGAGGGTTTCTATCGGGTGCTCAAGGTGGTGATAATCCCCCCTGTGATGAATCAACAAGAGGATTCATCACAAGAGGGATGCAGAGCTTCAAGTCTGGAGCCAGCACCCCGCGTCAGTAGACGCCCTACGGGTACACGTGCCTCAAATCATGTCGGTGCGTGGATGCTGGGTAGGCGGGGCAACATCCGATCTGAGGCTCAGTGAACGATGCCCCTCTAACGGACACCCTCACGAGTATTAATCGTGGCTCTTTTGATAATGCGGAAGACCTACCGCAGGCAATGCACCTGTGGCCGATTTGGGTCTGGCCGGACCTACTGGAGTTTTCTCAACAGTTTGTCTGGGACCTGGCGATGCCCGGGAGCTAGTCGGAGGGTAAAGCTTGTCAATTCCATTGTGACGACTCTGAGAGGCGGCACGGCCGGAACTAGATTAGAAAACCTGCGACATCTCTCATAAATGGCGCAGGTATGCGTGTATTCATTATCGAGAAATGAAGAATCTCCCGCGCTGAATTGGTGACAAGCCTTACCCGCGCGGGAGATGCCTCCATTGTACGCGACGCGCGACTATTCCTCGCCCGATTCTGCATCTTTGTTCATTCGCGCCTTCCTCATCTGCCCGTAGTCGCGCATTGCGGCAGTGCAAGGCTCACACCGACAGCCCCAGTTGTATGTACCGAGGATTCCGTGCCTCCGGTTTTTACCGATCCCCTCTGCGCGCTTCCGCTTTGTCCCGGCATCCGGATTGCGGGGCTTCACGTAGCGCACGCGCACCGGGCGGGGTTCAGGGAACCGCATGCCGTCCGCGTCCACGACAGAGCGCGAGAGAGGCGCTGGAGGCTTCTGCGGGGCATCCTCCTCGGCCTCCCGCGCGCGCATTGCGGCCAGGCGAGTGCTGTAGTCGGCGCTCACCGCGTCCCGCGCCGCGTCCTCTTCGGCGCGTGCTCGATACACGATGCGGCGAACTTCGGCAGGGTCGGGAGTCGCCTGGATGCGGCGGCATAGCTCGGCGCGCCGCTGTGCGGGGAGGTCGAGGGAACGGAGGGCGGCTAGGGCATCTTCATGGTTCACGTAGATACATATCGATCAAAGCGCCATAGCCTCCTGTATGCGCTGAGATTCACGCACACGTGCGCCTATGTATGCCCTGGCGGGCGCGCACTGCCGCTAGGCGAGAACCTTACGTAACCACACAGAAGCGTTGGGGTTGTCGTTGTAGGGCTCGATCGCTGCGAAGCCGGTGCGTGCGTAGAGGGCACCGGCCGCCTCGAGTGAGTGGTGCGTGTCGAGCACAAGCTCGGCCGCGCCGAACTCGCGGGCGCGCCGCTCGAGGTCTTCGACGAGCAGGCGTCCCCAGCCCCGGCCGCGTGTCGCGGGGCGGAGGTAGAGATGCTTGAGCTCGTAGCGGGTGCCGAGCGGCCCTTCCGGGATGAGACGGATGCCGCCGCAGCCCTGTGCGACCCCCTCGCCGTCGTCGAGCACGACGAACACGCCTGCGGGCGGGACGAACGCGGCGGGGTCGGGAAAGGTTGTGCGATACGTGACGCCCTGAACCGCGAATCCCTCGGTGCGGATCTGGAAGTACTCGGCCAGCAGGACGTGAGCATCGGGTGCGTCGACGGGGGAGGAGCGCAGTTTCACCACCCTTCCAGGGTAGGCGGCCGCGGGGGCGCCACCGGCCGGGAGGGGCCTACGGGACCCGCCTAGGATGGATCCATGACGACACGCGTGGCCATCGTGGGCGGCACCGGAAAGCTCGGCGCGATCATCCGCGACGTGGTCGATGCCGAACCGGGGTTCGAGGTCTCGGGTGTGCTGTCGTCGCGGTCCGAGCTGTCAGAGCTCGAGGGCGCCGACCTCGTGGTCGACGCCTCGACGCCGGCGGTGTCGATCGACGTCGTGCGTGCGGCGATCGAGCGGGGCATCAACGTGCTGGTCGGCACCTCCGGCTGGTCGTCCGAGCGCATCGCGCTCGTCCGCCCGCTCGTCGAGGCCGCCGGCACCGGCGTGGTGTTCATCCCCAACTTCTCGATCGGCTCGGTGCTCGGCTCTGCTCTAGCCGCGGCCGCGGCCCCGTTCTTCCCCTCGATCGAGATCGTCGAGGCCCACCGCGAGACCAAGATCGACTCGCCGAGCGGCACGGCCGTGCGCACGGCGGAGCTCATCGCGGCCGCACGGACATCGGTCGGGCCCGTCGAATCGCCCCACGTCGACCAGCGTGCCCGCGGTCAGCAGGTCGCGAGCGTGCCGATCCACTCGCTGCGCCGCCCGGGCGTCGTCGCCCGGCAGGAGACGATTCTCTCGGGGATGGGTGAGTCGCTCACGATCGTGCACGACACGGTGGAACCGGCCCAGGCGTATGGCCCCGGCATCCGTCTCGCCCTCGCGGCAGCGCGCGACGCCACGGGCGTGGTCGTCGGCCTCGACAGCCTGATCGACATCGGCATCGGCCGCCGCACCGCGCCGACCGAGGCTTCGCCTGTCGACGAGGGCGGAGTGCCCGGCCAGGTCGCTCGCACCACCGGCGCATGACCGCCCGCATCGGCGTCGTCATCATGGCGGCGCTGCTCGCGCTGTACATCGTGCTCGTCGGGCAGCGGGCGTGGCTGTTGATCGTGAGCGGCGATCCGATCGGCGTCACGATGGGCATCGCGCTCATCGTGCTGCCGGTCATCGCCGCGTGGGCGCTCGGCCGCGAGCTGTGGTTCGGCGTGCGGGCCCAGCAGCTCGGACGGCGGCTGGAGTCCGAGGGCGGACTGCCGGCGGACGAGGTTGCGGTGCGCCCGAGCGGGCGCGTGATGCGCGAAGACGGGGATGCCGTCTTCCCGGCGTACCGCGCCGATGCCGAAGCCCACCCCGACGACTGGCGGGCGTGGTACCGGCTGGGCCTCGCGTACGATGCGGCGGGCGATCGGCGCCGCGCACGCGAGGCGGTGCGCACCGCCATCCGTCTCGAGCCCGGCGACCGCACTCCAGGCCGCGGCTGACGCGCCGTCCACGTGCCGCCGCCGCGAGCCGCGGCTGAGCCGGTCAGGATGCGGCGGGCACGACCGCCGCGACGGCATCCTCGACGGTCGGGTGCGAGAACACGAAGCCCGACTGCTGGAGCACCTCGGGGACGACATGCGCGTCTGTGGTGAGGAGGGCATCGGTGGCGTCGGGTCCGAGCACGAGCTTCATGCCCCAGACCGGGGCGCGCAGCAGGAACGGCCGGTTCATCCGCACCGCGAGGGCGAAGCCGAGATCGTTCGCCGTGGCGCGGGTGGGGCCCGTGAGGTTCACGGCGCCGGTGAGGCGCGCGGCGATCACGTGGCGGATCGCGCGCACCTCGTCGTCGAGCGAGATCCACGGCCAGGCCTGCGTCCCCCGTCCGATCGGCCCGCTGAGCCCGGCCTTCGTGAGCAGGAGCAGCGGTTTCAGCACGCCCTGTGGATGCACGATCGGGGCGGTGCGGAGCACGGCCACCGCGGCATCCTCGCCCGCGCCGAACGCTGCGGCTTCCCACTCCCCGCACAGATCCGCGAGGAACGACTCGCCGCGCGCAGCATCCTCGTCGAGCTGCACGCCCGGCCGGGAGCCGTAGTAGCCGACGGCCGAGGCCGACACGAAGTGCGGGGCATCCGCTCCCAGTTCACGCACGGCGCGGGCGAGCGCGCGGGTCGGCGAGATGCGCGACCACAGCAGCGTGTTCTTGTACGAGCCTGTCCAGGGGAAGCGGCCGATGCTCGCGCCGTTGAGTCCGACGACGGCGTCGGCGCCGGCGAGCACCGCCGGGTCGAGCGGCTCGGCCGTCGTCAGCCACTCGACTTCGTCGGCGGCTTCGGCCGGCCGGCGCACGAGGGTCGTCACCGAGAAGCCGTCGGCGCGGAGGCTCTCGACGAGAGCCCCGCCGATGAGTCCGGACGCCCCCGCGACGACGATCCGCCGACCGCCGTCAGCGGGCGGTCGGCTCTCCGTCGAGCGGCCTTCAGGCAAGCGTCGCCTCGAGGGTGATCTCGATGCCGGCGAGCGCCTGCGAGACCGGGCAGCCGACCTTCGCACCCTGCGCGATGCGCTCGAAGTCCTCCGGCTCGAGGCCCGGCACGACGGCGTTGACGTTGAGGTGGCTGCCGGTGATGCCGGTGCCCGGCTTGAACGTCACCGACGCGGTGGTGTCGATCGACTCCGGGGGAGTGCCGTTCTCGGCCAGCGCGAGCGACAGCGCCATGCTGAAGCACGAGGAGTGCGCTGCGGCGATGAGCTCCTCGGGCGTGGTGACCGAGGTGGATCCCTCGCTGCGCGCCTTCCAGTTGACGGGATAGGTGCCGAGGCCCGATGACACGAGGCTGACCTCGCCGGATCCGTCGAACAGAGCGCCCTTCCAGGCGGTGCTGGCTTCGCTGGTGACGGTCATGAGGGCCTCCTCGCTCGCGGTGCGCCCGGGTGGTGGGCGTCTCGCGTCAGCCTAAAGCGTCGGATGCCGCGCCGCGACGGTTCGTTCGGCTCGTGTCGCGACGCTCTTGTCCCTCTTCGACAAAGGCCGTCAGGCTCGCCTCCTCCGACGCCGGGCGTCAGGCCGCGGCGGGACGCGCGCGTCCGACGATCCCCGCACGCTGCAGCAGGAGGTAGAGCTGGCAGCCGAGGCAGAGCCCGAACACGGCGTTGAGGAAGGCGGCGACGAAGGCGGCCGCAGCCGCGATCGTGAGACCCCACGGAACGCCGAGCAGGTGCAGCACGAGCCCGATGACGGAGACGAACAGCCCGACGCCCTGCGCGAAGCGCGGCGGGCGCGGATCTTCCAGCTCAGTCGGCGGTGAGAGACGCGGCGCCACCACCTTGCGGTACAGCACGCCCCACGGTGCGGTGCGCGGCGACACGACTCCCCACAGGAACAGGAGTGCGACCACGAGCAGGAGAAGGAAGGCGGGGTCGAAGAACCGCTGCGCCGGGGAGGTGAACGTGATGAGCCAGGGGATCCCGCCTGACACGAACGCGAAGTCGACCGACTGGTCGCCCAACCAGCCGAAGGGAACCAAGACGGGTCCCATGAGGTGTGCCGTCGACAGTCCCGTCAGCCCGAGGAACACCACGACGAGCAGCAGCACCGAGGTGATCGCCGCGGCGAAGCGGGGGCCGCGGGGATCGATACCGCGCGGGGCTGCGGCATGGGTGTCAGACACTCGCGTCCTCTGCGATCAGCCGGTTGAGCTCGAGCTCCAGCACATCGCGGCTCGGAGCGCCGCCGAAGCGGGTCTGCACGACGCCGTCGCGGTCGAGCACGAGCGTGGTCGGCGTCTGCAGCACGTGGAAGTGCTTGGCGATGTCGGGGCGATGCGTGAGATCGACGTCGAGGTGGCGCACACCGACGTGACCGTCGGCGATGTCGGAGAGCGTGCGGTGCACGCCGGGGCAGCGCGCGCACATCTCGGTGCTGAACTGCAGGAGCGTCGCGACTTCGCCGAGCCCGTCGGCGCCGAGGCGGGCGGGCTCGATGACCTCGTGCTCGACGTTGTGGCGCGCGTGCGACTGGCGCCAGTTCAGGAAGACGCCGAGCGCCACCGTCGCCGCGAGCAGCACGGCTAGGGCGATGAGGGCTCCGACCAGGGTCACAGCAGATCAGGCTAACCCTTTTCGCCTGTCAAGGGGCCGTATGTGTGTGAATAAGTCCCGTTCGCCACAACACGGCGGTCGTGTCGGCCGGCGCGGCGCGGCCCCGGCCCGCACGCCGTGGGGCGCGGGTATCGTGGCAGCCGTGACGACGCCGATCCCCACTCCGTACGAGGACCTGCTGCGAGACGTGCTCGAGAACGGCACGCACAAGGACGACCGCACCGGCACCGGCACGACCAGTGCGTTCGGCCGGCAGATCCGGTTCGACCTGTCCGAGGGGTTCCCCCTCATCACCACGAAGCGCGTGCACTTCAAGTCGATCGCGTACGAGCTGCTGTGGTTCCTGCGGGGCGAGTCCAACGTCGCGTGGCTGCAGGAGAACGGCGTCTCGATCTGGGACGAGTGGGCGGATGCCGCGGGCGAGCTGGGCCCCGTCTACGGCGTGCAGTGGCGCTCCTGGCCGACGCCGTCGGGCGAGACCATCGATCAGATCGCGCTCGTGCTCGACCAGATCCGCGCGAACCCGGACTCCCGGCGGCTGATCGTCTCGGCGTGGAATCCCGCCGACATCCCCGACATGGCGCTCGCGCCCTGCCACGCGCTGTTCCAGTTCTACGTCGCCGACGGCAAGCTGTCGTGCCAGCTCTATCAGCGCAGCGCCGACCTGTTCCTCGGCGTCCCGTTCAACATCGCCTCCTATGCGCTGCTGACCCTCATGGTGGCGCAGCAGGCCGGGCTCGAGCCGGGCGACTTCGTCTGGACCGGCGGCGACTGCCACATCTACGACAACCATCTCGAGCAGGTGCGAGAGCAGTTGACCCGAGACCCGTACCCGTACCCCACGCTGCGCATCGCCCGCACGCCGGACTCGATCTTCGAATACCGCTACGAGGACTTCGTGGTCGAGGACTACCAGCACCACCCCGCGATCCGCGGCGCCGTCGCGGTATGACGACGCCCATCGCGCGGGAGGACAGAGGTGCAGGCCGCATCGGCGTCCGCCGGATCGGCCTGATCTGGGCCGAGGCGCACCACGGCGTCATCGGCGCGCAGGGCGGCATGCCCTGGCACGTTCCCGAAGACCTCGCCCACTTCAAGACCCTGACACTCGGGGCGCCGGTCGTCATGGGCCGCCGCACCTGGGAGTCGTTTCCGGACCGATTCCGCCCGCTGCCGGGCCGGCGCAACATCGTGATCACCCGGCGGTCCGACTGGAACGATGCCGGTGCCGAGCGCGCGGCGTCGCTCGAGTCGGCACTGGCGCTGGCCGCCGAGGGCGACCCGGAGCGGATCTGGGTGATCGGCGGAGGCGAGCTGTTCCGCGAGGCGATCGATCTGGCCGACCTGCTGGAGGTCACCGAGCTCGACCTCGAGGTCCCGGGCGACACGCAGGCGCCCGACCGCGCCGGCTGGTGCACGATGTCGACGGACCCGGTGGAAGGGTGGCACACCTCGAGCTCCGGCATCCGTTATCGGTTCCTGCGACTTGCGCCGCCCGACCCGCCGTCCGAAGGCCCTCGCCAATAGGCTGACGCGCATGGCGAAGACGGCGCTCATCACCGGTGCGAGTTCGGGGCTCGGCGCCGAGTACGCGAGACAGCTGGCGGCGAGGGGCGCGCACCTGGTGCTCGTCGCCCGCGACAAGCAGGCGCTCGATCGGCTCGCGGTGGGGCTGCGGTCGACGTACGGGGTGGAAGTCGAGGTCGTCGTCGCCGACCTGTTGAAGCCTCGCCAGCGCGAGCGGGTGGAGGCACGCGTCGCCGATGAGGCGCGGCCGATCGAGATCCTCGTGAACAATGCCGGGTTCGGCCTGCCGCTGGCGTTCGAGCGCAACGACGTCGACGACGAGGTCCGGCATCTGCAGCTGCACGTCGAGGTGCCGATGCGGCTGACCCATGCCGCACTAGGCCCCATGCTGGCGCGCGGCCACGGCCGGATCGTGAACGTGGCGTCGGTCGCGGCGTTCATCCCGCGCTCGACGTACGGCGCCTGCAAGGGCTGGCTCGTGAGCTTCAGCCGGTGGGCGAACGGGCGGTACGGCCCTCGCGGCGTGACCGTCACCGCGGTGTGCCCGGGGTACACGCACACGAACTTCCACGAGCGGCTCGGGCTGCCCCGCGGCGAGGGGGCGTGCCCGATCGGATGTGGCTCGACGCCCGCGATGTGGTGACGGATTCGCTGCGCGACGTCGCCCGCGGCCGGGCGGTGTCGATCCCGTCGCGCCGCTACAAGGCTCTCGTCGCGCTGGCACGCTTCGCGCCGTCGTCCCTGGTGGCCCGCATCGGCGAGCGCGGCCGGTAGGTCACGCGGCGTCCTCTTCATCGTCGTCGGGGAGGGGCCGGCGCTGCGATCGACGCAGCACGTCGGAGAGGGCGGTGGGCACGGACGACGTCCCTCCCACCATCAGGCGGTAGCCGACGCCGCGCACCGAGACGATCCGAATGCCTGGACGCCCGGCGAGACGGCGACGGAGCCTCTTGATCGCGGAGTTCACGTGCTCGCGATCCCCCAGGTAGTCCGTTTGCCAGACCTGTGCCGTGAGGTCTTCGAACGACCAGACACGGTGGGTGTCGGAGGCGAGGGCGGCGAGCAGGTCGAATTCCTGCGCCGATAGGTGCACACGGATGCCGGCCACGGACACCTCACGGGAGGCCGACGCGATGCGCAGCGTCCCGATGATGAGCGGTGCCGCGGGGCCGGCGGCGGGGGTGTCGAATGCCGAAGGGACGACCGCGGGCGGTGGCTGAGCTGCCGGATCGGCCTGATCGGCGTGGACGTCCCCCAGCAGCGTGAGCGCGCCCTCGACATCGGGTGCCGCAACGACGACCGCGAGGTCGCGGAGGAGCTTCGCGAGCTCTCCGACATGCCGGAGCGGCATTCCCACGCAGAGCACCATCACCTCGTCCGCCTCCTGCACCACTCCGCTCGACACGCCACGTCCTTTCCGCCGATGAAGACCTGACCTGTCTAGCAGTCGAGTGTTTCATCTGCCTCATGCCACATTCCCGCGGGTTAACGATTCCATGAGAGCGCTCTCATGGACCGGCGGCGACAGAAAGTTTTCGCCCACGAGCCGACCCCGAACCGCCCTTGTCGCCCGACTCGCGGCGGGCCCAGCATGAGCGTCATCCCCTCAACCGGATTCGCCGTCGGCGCCGCGCATCGTCGGCGCCCCGACCGAAGGACCCTCGTGCGTCATCCCCTCCAGCGCAGACCACGCGCGGCCGCCGCCGTCCTCGCCGCCGCGACCCTCGTCGCCACCCTCCTCGGATCGCCGCCGGCCGCGGCGACCCAGCCGTCTCCGCCCGTACTGCCGGACGGTCAGGCGGGGGCGGACGCATGGCGGCACGGCATCCTGCCCGACGCCGGCACGCCGACGGACGACGCGGCGCTCGAGAAGCTGACCGACGAGGCTGAATCGCAGCTGACCGAGGCGGGGGCCGCGTCGTTCTGGGTGCGCTTCGCCGACCGAGCGGACCTCGCAGCAGCCTCGGCCATCGCGGACTGGGACAAGCGGGGTGCCGCGGTGCGGGACACGCTGCGCGCGCACGCCGAGGAGTCTCAGGCCACGGTGATCGCGGAGCTGGATGCGGCCGGCGCCGCCTACACATCGTTCTGGGTGTCGAATGCGGTGCTGGTCACGGGCGGTGATCTCGCGCTCGCGACGACGCTCGCTGCGCACAGCGAGGTGTCGCAGATCCGCGAGGTCACGACCTACGCCCACGCGGAGCCGGTCGAATCGGTCCCGGCCGCGGCAGGCGAGGGCGCGAACATCGACGGCGTCGCATGGGGCGTCGACGAGATCGGCGCGCCTGCCGTCTGGGAGCAGGGGATCACCGGCGAGGGGATCGTCGTCGCCAACATCGACAGCGGCGTCGATGTGACGCATCCATCGCTGCACGACCGCTTCCGCGGGCTGCAGGCCGACGGGTCGATGGAGCTCGACTACAACTGGCTCGACATCGACCGCTGGTGCGGGTCGGCGTACGGGCCGTGCGATCCCGACGGTCATGGTACGCACACCATGGGGACGATCACCGGGGACGGCGGCGAGGGTGAACGCATCGGCGTCGCACCCGGAGCCACCTGGATCGCGGCCAACGGCTGCGTCAAGTGCACGCAGACGGGTCTCATGCTCTCGGCGCAGTGGATGCTCGCCCCGACCGATACCTCCGAGGACTGGGCGAACGGCGACCCGTCGAAGCGGCCGCACATCGTGAACAACTCCTGGGGCGACCCCGCGTCGAAGGACCCGTTCTTCGACGACATCATCGCGGCGTGGAACGCGTCCGGCATCTTCAGCGCGTGGTCGGTCGGCAACTCCGGCCCGGCGTGCGACACCGCCGGCAACCCCGGCTCGCAGCAGGTCACCTACTCGGTGGGCGCGTACGGGGAAGACGGCGACATCGGCTACTTCTCCTCCCGTGGCCCCGGGCAGGACGGCGACGTGAAGCCGAACATCTCCGCGCCGGGCGTGCGGATCCGCTCGGCCGCGGTAGGGGGCGGCTACCGTCTGGAGACCGGCACGTCGATGGCCGCACCGCACCTGGCGGGCGCCGTCGCGCTGCTCTGGAGCGCCGCGCCGGCGCTCGTGGGCGACATCCCTGCCACTCGTGAACTGCTGGATCGCACCGCGCGTGACGTGGACGACACGCGCTGCGGCGGCGACGCCGACGACAACGCGGTGTGGGGTGAGGGCAAGCTGGATGCCGCGGCGCTCATCGCCGCCGCTCCCACCGGCGCCGGCACACTCGCGGGCACGGTGACGGATGCCGACGGTGCGCCGCTGGTGGGCGTCGACGTCGTGGCCGACGGCGAGTTCGGCCGCGCGACGAAGACGGCGGACGACGGCACGTTCGCTCTGCCGCTGGTGCCGGGCGCGTACGACGTCACCCTCGAGTCGTTCGGCTACGCCGCCCGCACCGTCGAGGTCACCATCGCCGACGGCGAGACGTCGGACGCCTCGGCGAGCCTTGCCGCAGCGACCCGTCACACCGTCTCGGGCACGCTGACGGATGCCGCGGGCGACCCGATCGCAGGGCTCGAGGTCGCGCTGAACGGGCCGCTCCCGGCCTCGACGACCGACGCCGCCGGCCGGTACCGGATCGAGGACGTGCCGACCGGTTCGTTCACGCTCACCACGACCGGAGATCGCTGCGTCGCGCCACTGGAGCGGACTCTCGTGGTCGACGGCGAAGAGACGGTGGATGCCGCGCTCGAGCGCGTCGCCTTCTCGGGCGGGTACTCGTGCACGTCGACCGAGGCCCCGCTCCCCACGGGAAGCCAGGTGCTCGACATCCGCGCGAACGGGGGCTCCACGGCGATCGAGCTGCCGTTCGCCTTCCCCTCGTTCGACGACCGCTACTCGACCGCCTACGTCTCCGCGAACGGATTCCTCTCGTTCGCGTCCTTCGAGGGGGAGTGGACCGGGCAGCGACCGATCCCGTACCCGGGTGGCGTCATCCCCGGCGGTGTCATCGCGCCGTTCTGGATGCTCCTCGATCTCGACGGCGCCTCCGCTGTCCTCTCGGCCGAGACGACCGTCGACGGCACACCCGCGGTGACGATCGAGTGGCGCAACGTGTTCCTCATCTTCTCTCCCGACCAGCGGCTCACCTTCTCGACGACCTTGGTCGCGAACGGCGACGTCCTGTTCTCCTACGGGGAGGGCGTGGGAGCCGACGCCGAACGCGCCGGCTGGAACGCGTCGGTCGGTATCGAGGCCGAGGGCTCCCAGGTCGGCGCCCAGTACTCGCGGTACGAGCCCGTCCTGCAGGCGGGGCGGCAGATCCGCTTCACCCGAGACGAACGGGCCTGGCTCACGGGCACGGTGACCGACGCGAACGACGGCGCTGCCGTCGCCGGCGCCACCGTGGCCGCCGCGGGCGCGGACGGAACGACGGTGACCGCATCGACCTCGGGCGACGGCACGTACGAGCTCGCCGTCCCCGTCGGCACCGTGGAGGTGACCGTGACCGCGCCGAACTACGCGGCCGACTCGCAGACCGTCGAGTCGGCCTCGTGGAAGGATGCCGCATCCTTCTCGCCCGCACTGAAGACCGGCGTCGTGACGCTGTCGACGTCGCAGCTGTCGCTCACGTCCGATGGGCGCGGGAACGACTCGGTCGAGGTCACCGTGAAGAACTCGGGCTCCGCGCCGCTGCACCTGTCGTTCGACGAGATGCCGCGCGATCCGCAGCTCTCTGCGCCGGAGGCGGGCATGCCGGTCGAAGGCGTCTGGACCGCCATGCCGGTCTCGAGCGCCTTCGGTGTCGGGTACGACGGCCGGCTCTGGGTCTCGGACTGGAAGGAGCAGCGCAACGCGCTCTACTCCGTCACCGGGGAACGCCTCGGCGACGCCCCGCACGTCGCCGAGATGGACGGCGCCGACCGGCTCGAGCTGGCGTTCGACAGTCGATCGGGCGACATGTGCCAGATCGTGAACGGCGGCGACTGGAGCATCCACTGCTTCGATCGTGCGTCCGGAGACCAGACAAGGGTCATCACGGGGTATTGGGCCGATCAGCAGGCCTACAACGCGCTCGCCTACAACCCGGTCGACGACGTGTTCTACCTCGGCAGCGGCTACGTCGGCACCGTGCTCACCGTCGCGGGGTCCACCCATGCCCAGCCGGGCAAGGTGGTGAACGCCTGTGCCGTGCCCGAGCCGGCGCTCGGGTTCGCCTACAACGTCGGTTCCGACACGCTCTGGTACTCCACCTTGGGCGGGGAGGCGCCGCAGTTGGTGCAGATCGATCCGGACTCGCCGGCGACGTGCACGCGGTATCGCACCGTCGACACCTTCCTCTCTCCGCAGGGCGCCGCCGGCATGGAGTTCGACGAGGCGGGCAACCTCTGGGTCGTCGACATGAACAACGCCCTCATGTGGCGGCTCAATGTGGAGGATCCCACGTTCGCGGACGTCCCGTGGATCGATCCGAACCAGGACGCCGCGACCCTCAAGCCCGGCGGCAGCAAGACGTTCAAGGTCAAGGTCCAGGGCTCCCTCGCGGCGACGGGCGCCAACGCGGCGACCCTGCTCGTCGACTCGGACGCGGGCCGCGCGAGCCGCACCTATCTGCCGGTCGACCTCACCCGGTCGGCTCGGTGACCGCCGGCGAACCCGCCGGCAGCTTCCACCCCACAACTGGAGGAAAAATGCAACGCCCCGCGAAACTCGCCGCGTGCTCGGCGCTGGTGGGCACGGCTCTCGTGCTCGCCGCCGTCGTCCCCGCCGCGGCATCCGGTCCTGCCCCTTCCGCGGCCGCCGCTCCGGCCGCCTCGGCGCCGGAGTCCGACACGCCGAAGCTGATCGACGGCATCGCCGAGCCGACCGACGCCCAGGGACCCGCCGACAAGGCCGCCCTGGCACACCTCAAGGCGAAGAAGGACCGCTACCACATCCCGTCGGCCGAGACGAATCTCGTCGTGACCGACGTGACCGAGGTCGGCAGCGACGAGACCGTGCGCTTCACACAGCAGCACGGAGGCGTCGAGGTGCTCGGCGGACAGTACATCGTGCGCATGAAGAAGAAGGATGCCGAGCGGATCGTCACGGGAACCTCGGGGCAGTACTTCACCGACCTGACCGTCGGCGTCGAACCCAAGATCTCCTCGGAACTCGCCGTGGCGCGTGCGGTTCAGGCGGTGCAGTACGGCGGGAAGGCCGCGGGCACCGTCGGCGGCGAGACGAAGGCTACGCTCACCGGGTCGGACCAGGGTCTGGTCGTGCTGCCGCAGGGTGCGGGCGTCCTCACGCGACACGTGACCGTGCGCGGCACGGATGCCACGGGCGCCCCGGTCGTGCAGGAGGTGTACATCGAGGCGACGACCGGCTTCCCGACGCTGCAGTACAGCGGCATCCAGACCTTCGGAATCGCGGGGGCCGCCGCCCCCGCCGCTGCGGTCACAGCCGCGACCGACGAGGGCACCGGGGCGGACGGCACGGGCACGCTGCTCACCGGTGTCGATGTGCCGGTCAACCTCACCCAGGACGCGGCGAGCGGCGCGTTCCTGCTGCGCGACACGACCCGCCCGGGCACCCCCATCGAGACGTACGACGCCTCGGGCGTCGTGGGCTACTCGTACCCGAACGGAACGATCCCCGCCGGTGCCGCGCTCGCCTCGTCGCCGACGGCAGCGCTCGGGGCCGAGCTGACCACCATGGGGGCCGTCGATGCCCACTGGGGCGCCGGTCAGGTGTACGACTACTTCAAGAACCGCCTCGGGCGCGACAGCATCGACGGCAAAGGCCAGGAGATCCGCTCGATCGTCGGCCTCGTCGAGTGGGAGGGCGGGACGACCTGGAACCAGGCCTACTGGGACGGGTACCAGATGGCGTACGGCGCCGGCGACGGCTGGAGCTTCAAACCGTTCACGGCCGACCTCGACGTGCAGGGCCACGAGCTCACCCACGGCGTCGTCCAGCACACGGCGGGACTCGTGTACGTCGGTCAGTCCGGTGCCCTGAACGAGGCGTTCGCCGACTACTTCGGCAATGCGATCGACGTCGATGCGACGGGCACGCCCCTCAGCGACCCGAACGCGAGCCTCCTCGGCGAAGACCTCTGCTACGCCGCGTCGCCGACGGCGTGCGCGCTGCGCGACCTCGACGACGGCGCCGGCATCGACAACTTCGCCGGCTACCCGTACTTCTACGATGCGGGCGGCGTCCACCTGAACTCGACGATCTTCGGCGGCGCGCTGTGGGACATCCGCGAGGCGCTCGGCGGCGAGACGGCGGACCCGATCGTGTACCGCGCCCTCACGGACTACCTGACTCCGCTCGACGGATTCACCCAGGCCCGCGATGCCGTGCTCGCGGCGGCGAAGGCTCAGGGTCTGAAGGGCAAGAACCTGAAGTCGGTGCAGGCGGCGTTCGACTCCCGGGGCATCGTGACCGGCTGGGAGAAGGAGCTCGGACGCGACGGGACCGTCCTCTTCGAGAACCTCACCGACTACCGGGGGGTCTCGTGGGCGGGGGCCGGCGGCGGCTGGTGGACCATCGCGGACGTGCCGAGCCTCGACGGCTCGGGCTATCTCGGCATCTACGCGGGCACGATCGACCGCAAGGTCAAGCCGGCCCTCGTGAGCACACCCGGAGAGTGGACCGATGTCTACCCCGACACCGACGGCAAGACCGTCGTGTGGATCCGGTTCTCGCCGGCAGGATCCCAGGTGATGGCGAAGTCGCTCGCGGGCGGCCCCGAGCGGGTCGTCTACACGACCCCGACGACCCTGTTCAATGTGCGCGTATCCGACGGTGTCGTGGCGTGGGACGGCCTCGACGAAGAAGGGGCCCGCCGAGTGGGCTTCGCGAAACTCGGCAGCGGCACCGCCACGCTCCTGCCCGGCACCGCGACCGGAGTGCCCGACATCACGGCCGGCAAGCTCGCGTACGCTCGCGAGTTCCCGACCGAGGTGTCGCTGCCCGACGGCACCTACACGCGGATCTTCACCGCGGTGGAGGTGCTCGACGTCAACACCGGCGCGGTGATCGAGGTCGGCCCCCGGACGCAGGGGTCGATCATCCGTCCGACCATCGCGGGCGAGTCGGTCGTCTGGGGTGCCGACGACCGCAACGACCCCTACAGCGCGATCCGCAAGGCCCCGGTCGCGGGCGGCACGTGGAGCGACATCGTGCCGGAGAGCAACGTCGGCGGACTGCACATCCACGATCTCGTCGCGACGTCGACGACGATCACGGTGACGTCCGAGGGTGACAGCGAGCGCCTGGGCGGCGGGGTTCCGGCCCTGCTGCAGTACACGCTCGACGGAAAGTCGCTCGGCAAGGTGACGTGCAGCTCGGGCTTCACCGACCGTGCCGCCGCCGATACCGGCTCGACGGTCGTCTGGGTCGACACGGCCACGTCGTACGACACGCTCGTGATGCGGACCACTCCGGCAGGCACCTGCTCCTGATCCGCTGACACCGGAGGGGATGGATGCCGCGCCCCGCGGCATCCATCCCCTTCGCATGCGTGCGGGCACGCAGACCGAGGGAGGAGTGGCGAGCCTCCGAGCCGATAACCTGAAGGCATGACGCATACGGGAAACCCATTCGGACAGGTTCTCGTCGCGCTCGTCACTCCGATGACGGCCGACGGCGAAGTCGATTGGCCCGCTGTCGAGAAGCACATCGACGACGTCATCGGCGCGGGCGCCGACGGCATCGTCGTCACCGGCACCACGGGCGAGACGTCGACCCTCACCGACGCGGAGAAGATCCGTCTCGTCGAGGTCGGCAAGGATGTCGCAGCGGGGCGGGCCAAGATCATCACCGGCGGCGGCTCCAACGAGACGGCGCACGCGATCGAGCTCTACAAGGCCAGCGAGAAGGCCGGCGCCGACGCCATCATGATCGTGACGCCGTACTACAACAAGCCCACGCAGGCCGGAATCCTCACGCACTTCCGCCTCGTCGCCGACGCCACCGATCTGCCCGTGATCCTCTACGACATCCCGGGCCGCACGGGCGTGCCGATCCGGTACGAGACGATCCTGCGCCTCGCCAAGCACCCGAACATCCTCGCCATCAAGGATGCCAAGGGCGACTTCAGCGAGGTCAGCCGCGTGCTCAACCAGACCGACCTGATGTACTTCTCGGGCGACGACCCCAACGTGCTGCCGCACCTCGCGATCGGCGCGGTGGGTCTCATCGGCGTCACCGCGAACATCGCGCCGGCGCCGTACCGTGCCATCGTCGATGCCGTGAACGCCGGCGACCTGAAGACGGCGACCGCGGCGCACATGCAGCTCGAGCCCCTCGTGCGCGCTGTCATGACGCACGTGCCCGGCACCGTGTCGGCGAAGTACATCCTGCACGGCCTCGGCCGCATCGGCAGTCCGCGCGTGCGCCTGCCGCTCGTGGGGCCGGAGGAGTGGGAGGCCGCCAAGATCGAGGACGAGCTCGCCCTCGTGACGGGTGTCCCCGGCGCAGATTTCTCGAATTTCCGTCCCGACCGCAACGCCGCCGCCGGCGGCGCCCTGCCGAAGGTCTCAGGCACGACGAGATGACGAAGTGCCGTCGCCGATCGGGCGACGGCGCGATGATGAACGGATGCCGCGGCATCCGGAGGAGGCTTCACAATGCCCACCACCCCGTACGACCCGCCGGAGCTCGAAGCGGGCACCCTCCGGGTCGTCCCGCTCGGCGGCCTCGGCGAGGTCGGCCGCAACATGACCGTCTTCGAGTACGGCGGCAAGCTGCTGGTGGTCGACTGCGGCGTGCTGTTCCCTGAGGAGCACCAGCCCGGCGTCGACCTGATCCTGCCGGATTTCGAGCCCATCAAGGGGCGCCTCGACGACATCGTCGGCGTCGTGCTCACGCACGGCCACGAGGACCACATCGGCGCCGTGCCCTACCTGCTGAAGCTCAAGAGCGACATCCCCATCGTGGGCTCGGGCCTGACCCTGGCGCTGACCGAGGCGAAGCTCAAGGAGCACCGTATCCGGCCCTACAGCCTCACGGTCGCCGAGGGCCAGCGCGAGAACCTCGGCCCGTTCGAGCTCGAGTTCATCGCGGTGAACCACTCGATCCCCGATGCACTGGCCGTCGCGATCCGCACCCCCGCGGGCACCGTGCTCGCGACCGGCGACTTCAAGATGGACCAGCTGCCGCTCGACGGCCGCCTCACCGACCTGCGCGCGTTCGCGCGGCTGGGGGAGGAGGGCGTGGACCTGTTCCTCGTCGACTCCACGAACGCCGACGTTCCCGGCTTCACGCCGCTGGAGCGCTCGATCGGGCCCGTGCTCGACCAGGTCATCGGCAAGGCGCCGCGCCGGGTGATCGTGGCGAGCTTCTCCAGCCACGTGCACCGCGTGCAGCAGGTTCTCGACGCCGCGGCCGCCCACGGCCGGCGCGTGGCCCTGCTCGGCCGCAGCATGCTCCGCAACATGACGATCGCCGAGGACCTCGGCTACCTGCACGTGCCTGAGGGCGTGCTCATCGACTACAAGAAGGCGCGCGACCTCCCCGACGACCGGATCGTCTACATGTCGACCGGCTCGCAGGGCGAGCCGATGGCCGTGCTCAGCCGCATGGCGAACCTCGACCACGCGATCGAGCCCGGTCCGGGCGACACCGTCATCCTGGCGTCGAGCCTCATCCCGGGCAACGAGAACGCGGTCTACCGCGTCATCGACGGCCTCACCAAGCTGGGTGCGAACGTCGTGCACAAGGGCAATGCCAAGGTGCACGTCTCCGGCCACGCCGCCGCCGGCGAACTGCTGTACTGCTACAACATCCTGAAGCCGAAGAACGTGCTGCCCGTGCACGGCGAGTACCGCCACCTCATGGCGAACGCGCGCCTCGCCCAGGACACCGGTATCGCGCCCGAGCGCACTCTGCTCGCCGAGAACGGCACCGTCATCGACCTCAAGGACGGCGAGGCCCGCATGGTCGGCCAGCTCGACCTCGGGTTCGTCTACGTCGACGGGTCGACCGTCGGCGAGATCACGGATGCCGACCTCAAGGATCGCCGGATCCTCGGCGAAGAGGGCTTCATCTCGGTGATCGTGGTGGTCGACGCCTCGACCGGCAAGGTCATCTCGGGTCCCGAGATCCACGCGCGCGGGTTCGCCGAGGACGATGCGGTGTTCGAAGCCGTCAAGCCGAAGATCGCCGCAGCCCTCACCGAGGCTGCTCAGTCGGGCGTCCGCGATCCGCACGCGCTGTCGCAGATCGTGCGCCGCACGATCGGCCGCTGGGTCAACCAGTCCCTGCGCCGCCGGCCGATGATCGTCCCGCTCGTGATCGAAGCGTAGCGAGATCACCATCGGGCGGAGTATCGAAGCGTAGGCCTCGGCCTCGCCGAGACCGGGGATTCTCGCCGAGACAGAGGGCGTCGCCCTCGGTCTGGCCCGGATTCCCCGGTCTCGGCCGCGGCGACGTCGCCACGAGTGTCATCGCCTGTAACACACGCGCCGTAGCATCAGCCTCGTGGCCTCTTCGTTCCGCATCCGCCCCGCCGTGGCGGCCGACGGCGCGTTCCTCGGCGACATGGTGGTCGAGGCCGCGAACTGGCGCCAGGGCGGTGCGCGACCGCGACACGAGGTGATGGACGGCGCGGATCACCGTCGCTACGTCGCCGGCTGGACACGGCCCGGCGACGCGGGGTTCGTCGCGGAGGACTCCATCGGGCAGCCGGTGGGGGCGGCGTGGTACCGGATGCTGCCCCGCAGCGACCCGGGATTCGGATACGTCGGCACGGGTGTGCCCGAGCTCATCATCGGCGTGCGCCCCATCTGGCGGGCGCACGGCGTGGGTCGTGCCCTGCTGCAGGAGCTCTGCGAGCACGCGCGATCAGCCGGCTACGCGCGCATCAGCCTGAGTGTCGAGCGGGGCAACTTCGCGTCGACGCTCTATCGCAGCGAAGGCTTCGCGGTCGTCCGCAGCGGCGTCGGCCGCGACACGATGGTGAAGCGTCTGCGCTGAGAATCCGCGGCATCCCGGCGCCCCGCGGGGTCGCGGGTCGGGCGGCGTGGTTGCCGCCGAATGTCGGCGGACCGGCCTACCGTGGGGGGATGGCCAGGAGCTCAAGCCCGACCAAGGGGTCGCGCGCGTCTTCGAGCGCATCGACGAACACGCGCGCGAGCGCGTCGTCGACCGCGCGCAAGCCCGCCGCGAAGCCGGCACCCGCGCCCAAGCGCTACGTCGATCAGCCGGAGCGGCCTCCCGTCATCGTGCGGGCCTGGCTGGGGCTCGCCCATGCGACCGGCGGCCTCTTCCGTGCGTTCGGTCCCGAGACCCTCGAGAAAGAACAGCGCCGCGACGGCTTCCCGTTCCTGCTCGTGCTGCTGGCGATCGCCGGCGCCGTCGACGAGTGGTTCTTCATCGGCAACGAGGTCGCCGCGACCATCAGCGCCTACACGGTGGGTGCGGCCCTCGGCCGCGAGGCGTTCGTGCTCCCGGTGCTCCTGCTCATGCTCGCCGGCTGGATGTTCCGCCATCCGTCGTCGGTGCACGACAACGGGCGGGTCGGCATCGGCTTCGGGCTGCTCCTGGTCACGATCGCCGGCTTCTGCCATGTCGCCGGGGGCCGTCCCCAGCCGAATGCGGGACTCCCGGCGCTGAGTGAGGCGGGCGGGCTGTTCGGCTGGATGCTGGGCGAGCCCCTCGCTCTCATGCTCACCGACGTGGGCGCCTACATCGTGCTGTCGGTGCTGGCGGTGCTCAGCATCCTGATCATCACAAAGACGCCGCCGAATCGCATCGGCCGCCGCCTGGGCGAGCTGTACTCCTGGATGTTCGGCGCCGAGCTGCGGGAAGAGAAGTCGCCGGATGCCGCCGCCGCGGTGTCGGAAGACGAGGGCGACCCGTCCCTCCCGTTCTGGCGCCGCAACAAGACGGGCCGCGAGAAGGACCCGGTGGGCGGGCTCGGATCCCAGGATCTCACCGAGCTGCTGCCGGCGGGTGCGACCCAGGGCGGCTTCGAGCAGGCGATCGTGCCGCCCGTCACGCCTCCGCCCGCGCCGGCGACCGACGCGCTCACCGAGGTCATCGACCCCGCGGTGCTGTCGGCCGCCAAAGCGGCCACCTCGTCGCGCACGTCGCTGCGCGACGACGCCCAGATCATCGAGGACGACGGCACGCTTCCGGGCCTCGACGGCATCGGCTCCGCCACCGCGGTCGATTCGCCCGCAGCCCCGTATCGGCTGCCTTCGGTCAACTCCCTCGCCGCCGGCTCGCCTCACGTGGCGCGCTCGCAGGCGAACGACGACACGGTGCGGGCGATCACGAGCGTGCTCGATCAGTTCTCCGTCGACGCGCGGGTGACGGGCTTCTCGCGCGGACCGACCGTGACGCAGTACGAGATCTCACTCGGCCCCGGCGTCAAGGTCGAGCGCATCACCGCGCTCACCAACAACATCGCGTACGCGGTCGCGTCGAACGAGGTGCGCATCCTCGCGCCCATCCCGGGCAAGAGCGCCATCGGCGTCGAGATCCCGAACGTCGACCGTGAGATCGTGACGCTCGGCGACGTGCTGCGCTCGACCACCGCCGCCAACCAGACGCACCCGATGACCATCGGCGTGGGCAAGGACGTGGGCGGCGGCTACGTGGTCGCGAACCTGGCCAAGATGCCCCACCTGCTCGTCGCGGGGTCGACCGGCTCCGGCAAGTCGAGCTTCGTGAACTCGATGATCACAAGCCTCCTCATGCGCGCCAAGCCCGCCGACGTGCGCATGGTGCTCATCGACCCCAAGCGGGTCGAACTGACGTCGTACGCGGGCGTGCCGCACCTCATCACCCCCATCATCACGAACCCCAAGAAGGCCGCCGAGGCTCTGCAGTGGGTCGTGAAGGAGATGGACATGAGGTACGACGACCTCGCGTCCTTCGGCTTCCGTCACATCGACGACTTCAACAAGGCGGTCGTGGCGGGCGAGATCACGCTGCCTCCGGGCAGCGAGCGGGTCCTGAAGCCGTACCCCTACCTGCTCGTCGTCGTCGACGAGCTCGCCGACCTGATGATGGTCGCGCCGCGCGACGTCGAGGACTCGATCGTCCGCATCACCCAGCTCGCCCGGGCCAGCGGCATCCATCTCGTCCTCGCGACGCAGCGTCCGTCGGTCGACGTCGTCACCGGCCTCATCAAGGCCAACGTGCCGTCGCGGCTCGCGTTCGCGGTGACGAGCGTCACCGACTCCCGGGTCATCCTCGATCAGCCCGGCGCCGACCGTCTGATCGGCCAGGGCGACGGCTTGTTCCTCCCGATGGGCGCGTCGAAGGCGATCCGCGTGCAGGGCGCGTGGGTGAGCGAGAAGGAGATCGAGTCGGTCGTCAAGCACGTGACGATGCAGGCGCGCCCCGAGTACCGCGCGGACGTCGCCGCGGTGACCGAGAAGAAAGAGATCGATGCCGACATCGGCGACGATCTCGAGCTGCTGCTGGCCGCCGCCGAGCTCGTGGTCTCGAGTCAGTTCGGCTCGACCTCGATGCTGCAGCGCAAGCTCCGCGTCGGCTTCGCCAAGGCAGGCCGACTCATGGACCTGCTCGAGTCGCGCGAGATCGTCGGGCCGTCCGAGGGCTCCAAGGCGCGGGACGTGCTGGTGACCGTCGAGCAGCTGCCGTCGGTGCTCGCGCGCATGCGCGGCGACGACGTGCCGGCGGCGGCGCCTGCTCCAGCGGTGCCCCCGCCGGCGGACGACCCCTATGGGACGGATGCCGTGACCTCGCAGTACGACGGCTATCCCGTGGTCGAGAGCGACGATGGCTCCGAGGACGCCTGGGGACTCACCGGCCGAGACTGAGGCGCTGTGCAGCGTCCGGCGCGGCCGGCGCCCTGCGCGCCGATAGGCTCGGGCCATGGCCATCCCGCGGCAGCTGCCCAACGCGATCACGATCGTGCGCATCCTGTGCGCGCCGGTCTTCCTGTGGCTTCTCCTCGCCGACGGGGGAGCGGACGGCGCGCTGCGCTGGTGGGCGGCGGCACTGTTCATCGTCGCTATCGCGACCGACGGGATCGACGGCTATCTCGCCCGCCGGCATGACATCGTCACGGATCTGGGCAAGCTGCTCGATCCCATCGCCGACAAGGTCCTCACCGGGTTCGCATTCGTCGGACTGTCGATCCTCGGCGAGCTTCCCTGGTGGATCACGATCGTCGTCCTCATTCGCGAGATCGGCATCACGGTGTACCGGTTCATGGTGGTGAGCGACCACGTCCTCGCTGCGGCGTGGATGGGCAAGCTCAAGACACTCGCCCAGGGCATCGCGCTGTCGCTCGCGCTGCTGCCGCTGTGGACGCTCGTCGGCGAATGGATCTTCTGGGTGAACGGTGTGCTCATGACGATCGCCGTGATCCTCACGATCGCGAGCGGCATCGACTACATCGTGACCGAGCTGCGTGCCGCGCGCGCGAAGCGGAGGAACGCGTGACGGATGCCTCGTCGCCCGGCACGGTGGACGAGCATGGCGTCGGTGAGACGCCGCCTCGCCCCGACGCCGTCGCGGTGCTGCGGGGCCTCGACGGACGCGGCTGGTCGATCGCCGCGGCCGAGTCGCTCACCGGCGGCCGCGTCACGGCTGCGCTCGTCGACGTGCCGGGGGCCTCGGCGCACGTTCGCGGAGGAATCGTCGCGTACGCGACCGATGTGAAGGCGAGCCGGCTGGGCGTCGATGCCGAGCTCCTCGCGGCACGCGGCCCGGTAGATCCGGACGTGGCCGTGCAGATGGCGCAGGGCGTGCGAGGCGCGCTGCGCGCGGACGTCGGCCTCGCGACGACCGGCGTCGCCGGCCCCGACCCGCAGGACGACAAGCCCGTCGGCACGGTGCACATCGCCGTCGCGACGCCCGAGACGGTGGTCGTCTCATCGCTCGCCCTCTCCGGATCGCGTGACCAGATCCGCACGCAGACCGTGCAGCGCGTGCTGGAGCTGGCGCTCACCGTGCTGTGAGGCATCCGGGGTCCGTGGTCGTTCGGGCCGGGAACAGACGGTGTTTCGTCTCGGTTACATTCGGTGATTCCCACCCATTGCCCAGTTGTCGGGATTAGATTGGCATCATCCGGTGCTGTACTGTTGGGCACCCGGAAGACGGTGGAATCAGAAGTGAGGAGGGGCCCTGATGATCCTGGTACGTCAAGAGATCGGTGAAGTGCTTCGTGATTTCCGCCAGCAGAAGGGACGCACCCTCCGCCAGGTCGCGGGACGCGCGAGCGTCGCACTCGGCTACCTGAGCGAGGTCGAGCGCGGCCAGAAGGAGGCCTCGAGCGAGATCCTCGCCTCGGTGGCCGAAGCGCTGGACGTCCCCATCTCGACGATCATGCGCGAAGTGGGCGACCGCATCTCGGTGCTCGAGGGAATCCAGACCTTCCCCGACGTGGTTCCCGACGACCTCGTGGCCTCGGTCGACGCCGAGCTCTCGCTGCGCTGACACCGTTCCGTCCTCGAGGAACCGTCGATCGCCATGCGTCGCAGTGAGTTCGACCGCGCTGTCGCGGACGAATTCGGCGCGCGTGCGAACGCCGTCGTGACCGATCTGTTCCTGTCGCAGGTCGGCGGGCGCACCGCCGCCGAGGCGATCGCGGCGGGTGTCGATCCGCGCGAGGTCTGGCTCGCACTCTGCGACGAGCTCGACGTCCCGCCCGAGCGCCGCTACGGCGTGGGACGACTGGAACCGCGTCGTCGCTGAGCGCTTCGGCGCCGTTCTCCGTTCGCGCGGCGGTCGTCGCTTCGTGCGATGACACGCGGCGTGTCATCGAAGAAGTGTTCGAGAACGGCGTAGGCTCCTGCACAGCAGGTGTCGAGAGCGTGTTTTCCACGGACGCGGGGGGAGCGAAGGCCGATGTCGGAGCCCTTCCCTAACGTGAACAGCGTCGAACGACACCTCACGCCTTGTCGCAGCATCCGTCCCACCGGGCCGGAGCGCGACAGCCTACAGGCGACGGAACGCGAGCATAGAGGAGCACGTCATGCCATCACCCGTTGACCGCGAGAAGGCCCTGGAATCGGCCCTCGCCCAGATCGACCGGCAGTTCGGAAAGGGCTCGGTGATGCGCCTCGGCAGCGACGAGCGCGCCCCCGTCGAGGTCGTGCCCACCGGCTCGATCGCCCTCGATGTCGCGCTCGGCATCGGCGGACTCCCGCGCGGCCGCATCATCGAGATCTACGGTCCGGAGTCGTCGGGTAAGACGACGCTCACGCTCCACGCGATCGCCAACGCGCAGCGCGCCGGCGGCATCGCCGCGTTCATCGACGCGGAGCACGCACTCGACCCCGACTACGCGCAGAAGCTCGGCGTCGACATCGACGCCCTGCTCGTGTCGCAGCCCGACACCGGCGAGCAGGCGCTCGAGATCGCCGACATGCTGGTGCGTTCCGGCGCCATCGACCTCATCGTGATCGACTCGGTCGCGGCGCTCGTGCCCAAGGCCGAGATCGAGGGCGAGATGGGCGACTCGCACGTGGGTCTGCAGGCGCGCCTCATGTCGCAGGCGCTCCGCAAGCTCACGGGTGGCCTCAACCAGACCAACACCACGATGATCTTCATCAACCAGCTGCGCGAGAAGATCGGCGTGTTCTTCGGCTCGCCCGAGACCACCGCGGGCGGCAAGGCGCTGAAGTTCTACGCGTCGGTGCGTCTCGACATCCGCCGCATCGAGACCCTCAAGGACGGCACCGAGGCGGTCGGAAACCGCACGCGCGTCAAGGTGGTCAAGAACAAGATGGCACCGCCCTTCAAGCAGGCCGAGTTCGACATCCTGTACGGCGTGGGCATCTCGCGCGAGGGCAGCCTCATCGACTTCGGCGTGGAGCACGCCATCGTCAAGAAGTCCGGTGCCTGGTACACCTACGAGGGCGAGCAGCTCGGCCAGGGCAAAGAGAACGCGCGCAACTTCCTCATCAAGAACGAGGATGTCGCGACCGAGATCGAGTCGAAGATCAAGACGAAGCTCGGCATCGGCGTTCCCAAGGGTGCCGTCGAGGGCTCGGTCGAAGACGAGCTCGCGGCACGCCGTCCGGCCTGATGGTCCGATTCGTCGATAGCGGGGACGAGTCCGACGTCGGAACCGACGACGGACTCGCCCCCGTGACGCCGCTCTTCGGCGGTGGGGGAGCGCGCTCCTATCCCGCGACCGCCGCCGAGGTTCAGCGGGCGCTCGAGGATCGTCTCCAGACGAGCATCGACGCCGTACCCTCTCCGCGCTCGGTAGCGGGGGCATGGACAGATCTGATGCCCGAGGATGTCCCGCCGCTGACGCCGGATGTCACGCCGGCCTCCGAGAGCGCCGCGCCGATCGACCTGGCCGCCGAGCGGACCGACCGGGCGAACTCGGCCGGACGCGGCCGGCGACGCGCGCCCGCCGGCGCAGGTGCCGGTGACGATGCCGACGAGGTGGCGATCGCCGAGCGGGGTCTCGTGAAGAAGCTCCGCGGGCGGCAGCTGTCCGTGTCGGAGGCCAAGACCTACCTCGGCCAGTACGACCTCGATGCGGACGCCGTCGCGGCCCTCCTCGACGCCTTTCTCGAGCGCGGGTATCTCGACGACGCGCGCCTGGCCGAGCAGGTCGTGCATTCCGGCGTCGACCGAAAGGGCCAGGGGCGCCAGGTCATCTCCCAGAGCCTCGCCAAGCGCGGCGTGCCCCGCGACGTGGCCGACGCGGCGCTCGCGGAGCTTCCCGATGACGATGCCGAGCGCGCACTCGAGTTCGCCAGGTCGAAAGCCGGCTCACTGCGTGGGCTCGAACGCGATGTCGCGCTCCGCCGACTGGCGGGGCAACTCGCCCGGCGGGGATACGGCGGCTCCATGGCGCTGAACGCCGCGCGGACGGCTCTCGAAGAGACCATGCGTCCCGCCGGCCGGGTGAGGTTCGAAGAGACCTGAGCCGGTGCCGTCCGAGACAGTCACCGTCGGGGCGCGGTGGCCGCTGCCTGGCAGCGACGCGCGGTGACGCTGGGCATCCGCGGGCGCGCCGGGGCCGGCATCCGTCCACAGTCTCCGTGCCGGCGCACGGCTCGTAGAATGGCGGGATCATGTCTTCGCCTTCCGCTACTCCGACTCTCATCGCGCCGTCACCGGCTGCGAACGACGTCGACGGCCGCGCCCGCACCTACGAGGTGCGCACGTTCGGCTGCCAGATGAACGTGCACGACTCCGAGCGCCTCTCCGGTTCGCTCGAGAGCGCGGGCTACGTCCGGGCAGAGGCGGGCGAAGAGGCCGACGTCGTCGTCATCAACACCTGCGCCGTCCGCGACAACGCCGCAGGCAAGCTGTACGGCACGCTCGGTCACCTCAAGTCCCGCAAGGACAAGCACGAGGGCATGCAGATCGCCGTCGGCGGATGCCTGGCGCAGATGGACAAGGACACGGTGCAGCAGAAGGCGCCCTGGGTGGATGTCGTCTTCGGCACCCACAACATGGGATCGCTGCCGAGCCTGCTCGAGCGTGCACGCCACAACGGCGAGGCGGAGCTCGAGATCCTCGAATCGCTCGAGATCTTCCCTTCGACCCTTCCCACCAAGCGCGACAGCATCTACAGCGGGTGGGTGTCGATCTCGGTCGGCTGCAACAACACGTGCACGTTCTGCATCGTGCCCAGCCTGCGTGGCAAAGAGAAGGACCGTCGCCCCGGCGACATCCTCAACGAGATCCGCCTCCTGGTCGACGACGGCGCGATGGAGGTCACCCTCCTCGGCCAGAACGTCAACTCGTACGGCGTCGAGTTCGGCGACCGCCAGGCGTTCGGCAAGCTGCTGCGTGCCGCGGGCGCGATCGAGGGCCTGGAGCGCATCCGCTTCACCAGCCCGCACCCTGCCGCGTTCACCGACGACGTCATCGATGCGATGGCCGAGACGCCCGCCGTCATGCCGCAGCTGCACATGCCGCTGCAGTCCGGCAGTGACCGCATCCTGAAGGCGATGCGCCGGTCGTACCGCAGCGAGCGGTTCCTCGGCATCCTCGATCGGGTGCGCGCGAAGATGCCCGACGCGGCGATCACCACCGACATCATCGTCGGGTTCCCGGGCGAGACCGACGAAGACTTCGAAGACACCATGCGGGTCGTGGAGCAGGCGCGCTTCGCCAGTGCGTTCACCTTCCAGTATTCGATCCGCGAGGGCACACCGGCGGCCACGATGCCCGACCAGGTGCCCAAGGAGGTCGTGCAGGAGCGCTACCAGCGCCTGATCGCCCTCCAGGAGCGCATCTCGCTGGAGGAGAACGAGAAGCAGCTCGGCCGCGAGCTGCAGGTGCTCGTGTCCTCGGCCGAGGGCAAGAAGGACGCCGAGACCCACCGGCTCACCGGCAGGGCCGAAGACAACCGTCTCGTGCACTTCGAGGTTCCGGCGGGCTCCGTGGTCCCTCGCCCGGGCGACGTCGTGTCGGTGGTGGTGACGCATGCCGCGCCGTTCCACCTGCTCGCGGACGCGTCCGACGGCGCGCCGCTGCGCATCCGCCGGACGCGGTCGGGCGACGCGTGGGACCGTGCGCAGGCCGAGTCGTGCGCCGTGCCCGCGCCGGCGGGCTCAGCAGGCGCACCGCGCTCCGTGTCGCTCGGACTGCCGACGCTCCGCCTCGGCGTCTGAGCCCCACGGTGAGCCCCCGGCCCCCGGAGGACGAAGCCGCGGCCGCGCAGCCGCAGCTGTGGGCCGTGGTCGGCGCCACGGGTACCGGCAAGACCGCGCTGTCGCTCGACCTCGCCGAGGCTCTCAAGGCCCGCGGGCGGCCGGCGGAGATCGTCAATGCCGATGCCATGCAGCTCTACCGCGGCATGGACATCGGCACCGCCAAGCTGCCCGAACGCGAGCGGCGCGGCATCCCGCATCACCTCTTCGACGTGCTCGAGGTCACCGACGACGCGGCGGTCGCCTGGTATCAGGATGCCGCGCGCACCGCCATCCGCGAGATCCACGGCCGCGGCGCCGACGCCGTGCTGGTGGGCGGGTCGGGGCTGTACGTGTCGAGCGTGCTCTTCGACTTCCGCTTCCCGCCCCGCGATGAGCTGTTGCGAGCGCGGCTGGAGGCGGAACTGGACGCGCACGGTCCCGGTGCGCTGTACACGCGGCTGCGAGAGATCGACCCGGCCACGGCGGCCAAGGTCGACCCGCGCAACGGCCGCCGGGTGGTGCGGGCCCTCGAGGTCCTCGAGCTCGGCGAGCACACACACGGCGCGGTGCTGCCCGAGGAGCCCGTGCTCTGGCACGACGCCACCCGGATCTTCGGCGTGGCCGTGCCCCGCGAGGAGCTCGTCGCCCGCCTGGACACCCGCGTCGAGGGGATGTGGCGCGACGGAATCCTCGACGAGGTGCGCGCGCTGCGCGACCAAGGGCTCGAGCGAGGCGTCACCGCCCGCCGCGCGATCGGCTACGCGCAAGCCCGCGCCCAGCTGTCGGGGCAGATGGCCGAAGGCGAGGCGATCGCGGAGACCCAGGCGCTCACACGCCGGTATGCCCGCCGCCAGGTGTCGTGGTTCCGCCGCTACGCTGCGCTGCGCTGGGTGGAATCCGGAGTGGATGCCGCAGTGCTGGCAGACTCGTCGGCATGAGCATCGCGATCCGGTCCTTCGCCCTGGCCGACACCGAAGCCGTCGTCTCGCTGTGGCAGGCGACGGGGCTGACCCGCCCGTGGAACAACCCGTACCAGGACATCAGCCGCAAGCTCTCGGTCCAACCGGAGCTGTTCCTCGTCGGCGTCGATGCCGGCTCGATCGTCGGTTCCGTCATGGCCGGATACGACGGACACCGCGGGTGGCTCTACTACCTGGCGAGCGCTCCTGACCGGCGGGGGCAGGGCATCGGCAGGCTGCTGGTCGAGGAAGCCGAGGAGCGTCTGCTCGCGATGGGGTGTCCGAAGGTGCAGCTCATGGTGCGCCCCGACAACAACGCCGCGCAGGGCTTCTATCGCGAGCTCGGTTATGAGCCGTTCGAGACCTGGACGACCGGCAAGCGGCTCATCGCCGACTGATCGGACCGACGACCTCCCGACTGCTGTCACCTGACTCCTCCTCGGCGCGCTCGGGCTCGAGGGGGCCTCCGATGTAGTAGCTGCGCAGACTCTGACGCAGCCGCTGTGCCAGCGGGCCGACAGTGCTGCCGGTCGCCCGGCGATCCGCCGGCGGCGCACCGTCGGGCGTGGCGAGCCGCGCCCGCTCGGTCTCGTCGAGCGGCTGGTGGATCTCGACGTACTCACCGCCGGGAAGGCGGACGATCCGCCCCGTCTCGTAGCCGTGGCGGAGCAGTCCGGCGTCCTTCCGCTGCAGGCCGAAGCAGATGCGGCGAGCCACCGTGAAGGCCACGAACGGCCCGACGACGAGTGCCACTTGCAGGGCCGTGATCACGTGCTCGATGCTCATCGAGAACGCCGTGGCGATGATATCGGCGCCGCCCGCGGCCCAGAGGACGCCTACGAATACCAGGCCGGCGACTCCGAGCCCGGTGCGCGTCGGGGCGTGGCGCGGCCGGTCCAGGAGGTGGTGGTCGCCGCGGTCGCCCGTGACCCCCTCCTCGAGGAACGGGTAGGCGGCGACGAACGCGAAGAAGGCGCCGACGATGGCCAGCGGGGCGAGGATAGCCAGCGTCCACGTACGGCCCAGCCACACGACCTCCCAGCCGGGCGGCACGAGGCGCAGGGCGCCGTCGAGGAACCCGGTGTACCAGTCCGGCTGGCTCCCCGCCCCGGCGTTACCCGGGTCGGCAGGGCCGTAGAGCCAGATGGGGCTCACCGTGACCGTCGCCGAGATGAGCAGCAGCAGGCCGGTGACGACGAGGAACAGCCCGCCCGCCCGCGTGACGGCCGTCGGGATGAGTGCGACGCCGACGACGTTCTCGGGAGTACGACCCCGCCCGGGGAACTGCGGCGGGCCGTGCTGCCACGCCCCGAGGGCTCGCAGCGCCACCAGCAGGAGGAGTGCGCCGGGGAACACCACGACGTGCAGCGGGTACAGGTTCTCGATGATGCGGCCGGGAAAGGGCCCGCCGAAGAGGACCGACGCGAGCCACGTGCCGATGACGGGGATGCCGAGGAGAATGCCCTCGACGATGCGCAGGCCGGTGCCGGAGAGCATGTCGTCGGGCAGCGCGTAGCCGCTCCATCCGCTCGCGAGGGCGGCGATCAGGGCGAGGAGCAGCAGCACCCACAGGGCGCGCCGCGGCCGCCGGAAGGCGCCGGTGAAGAAGGTCGCCGCCAGCTGGACGACGATCGCTGCGGGCAGCAGCAGCGCGGCCCAGTGATGCGCTTGTCGCAGCACCACGCCGCCGGGCACGTCGAACGTCACCCGCATCGTCGAGGCGAACGCCTGCGACACCGTGGCGCCGTGCAGCGGCGCGTACGACCCGTCGTACACGGTGGCCTCGCTCGAGGGCGTGTAGAAGAACATCAGCAGGATGCCGGTCACGGTCACGACGACGATGGATGCCACGGTGACGATGCCGAACAGGTTCGTCCAGTGAGTGGGGACGCGGCGCCGCCGGAGTGCCGCCCACGTGTCATCGACGCGGTGACCGAGCACCGTGATCCTCCCGATGCGCTCGGCGGCTCGGTCCGTCACGGATCGACGGCGCCGACCCCGGTCGCCCGTCCGCTCGGTCTCGCTCGCGATCCTGCGCATGCCGTCTCCTCGTGATGGTCCTATCCACAAGACACCGCGGGGCTGCCGGATGTGACAGCGGCCACCTCCGGCGCCGAGGAGGAGGGTGCGCCGACGACCGTAGACTGTGACGATGCCGCAGACGATCGCGTTCACCAAGGGCCACGGCACGGGCAACGACTTCGTGATCGTCCCCGACCCCGATGGGACGCTCGATCTCACCGACGACCAGGTCGCGGTGCTGTGCGACCGGCGCTTCGGCATCGGCGGCGACGGCATCCTTCGAGTGGTGCGCGCGAGCGCGATCGCCGAGGGGGCCGAAGCGGCGGGCTTCGGCGCCGAGTGGTTCATGGACTACCGCAACGCCGACGGCTCGAAGGCCGAGATGTGCGGCAACGGCATCCGGGTCTTCGTGCGCTACCTCGTGGACGTCGGATGGGCCGATGTCGACGCGGCGCCGCTCGCCATCGGCACCCGGGCGGGCGTCAAGACCGTCACCCGCAGTGACGGCACACTCGGCGAGAAGGGCTTCGAGGTCGACCTCGGCCGTTTCGCCGTCGACGACTCGGGGGTGCTGGTGCGCACCCGTGCCGGGGGTGCTCCCCGTCCCGGGATCGGGATCGACGTCGGCAACCCGCACGTCGTCGTGGCGCTGCCCGACGACGCGGAACTCGAGGGCCTCGACCTCGCGGCCCAGCCGCAGCTGCACCCCGAGCCGCCGCACGGCGCCAACATCGAATTCGTGGTCCCCAGCGACCCGCTCGTGCACGAGGGCGTCGGATCGATCCGTATGCGCGTGTTCGAGCGGGGGG
This sequence comes from Microbacterium sp. ProA8, assembly GCF_039905635.1. Taxonomy (NCBI): domain Bacteria; kingdom Bacillati; phylum Actinomycetota; class Actinomycetes; order Micrococcales; family Microbacteriaceae; genus Microbacterium; species Microbacterium chionoecetis. The sequence goes on from NZ_CP157000.1 coordinate 1,664,283, forward strand.
TCGGCGAGACGCTCAGCTGTGGCACGGGCGTCGCCGCGGCGGCGCTGGCAGTGCGGCATTGGGCGGGCCCCGCGGCCCCCGACCACTGGGTCGTGGATGTGCCCGGCGGCACCCTCGGCGTGCGGATGCCGGAGGTCGACGGCGAGCGGCACGTGCTGCTGTCCGGGCCGGCGACCCTGGTCTACACCGGCGAAGTCACCCTCGCCTGACGGCTCTCAGATCTCCGGCAGCGAGATCGGCTCGCTCTGGGGCGAGCCGTGGCGCCGCACCTTGAGCACGCGGAACCCGCGGGCGGTGGCCGCACGGTACACGCTGAAGCGGCGATCGAGCGTCGATGCGAGCCATCGCTGCAGCGAGTCCGAGCCGAGATTGCGCTGCACCACGAGCCAGGCGTCCGCCCGCTCGTCGAGGCGGGGAATCCACCGCTCGAGCAGTCCGTGCAGCTCGTTCTTGCCGACGCGGATAGGCGGATTCGAGCGGATGGTGCGGAAGACGATGTCGTCGGGAACATCGTCGGGCAGCGCGGCGTTGACATTGTCGAGTCCGAGGTCGGCGGCATTGCGTCGCACGAGGTCCAGTGCTCGCTCGTTCACGTCGACGGCCCACACGGTCGCGTGCGGGGCGTCGAGTGCCAGGGTGAGTGCGATCGGTCCCCACCCGCAGCCGAGGTCGAGGAAGTTCCCGCCGGCCGGTGGCGGGGGAGTGTTCGTCAGCAGCACCGCGGTTCCCGCATCCACGTGGTCGGGGCTGAAGACGCCCCCGGCGGTCGTGACTTCGAGGTCGCGTCCGGCGAGCGAGACGCGGATGCGGCGCAGGTTCTCGGGGCTGGCGGGCGTCGCACTGAAGTAGTGGTCGCTCCCCATGGCTGACGAGCCTAGCGGAGGTGCTCCCCGGGAGGGGAGCGTAGAATTCACGGACGCCGCGAACCGGCCGATGAGCGCCGGAAAAGGCATCCCGAAAGGAACACATGACGGATACGACGACACCCCAGAGCACCGACGATACGCCGGTCGACCCGGTGGATCGCGTGCTGGCGCGCGCTGAAGCGCGCTCGGGGGTGCACGTCTTCGGAGCCGCCCAGGCGCTCCAGGACGAGACCACGATCGGGCGTGCGGACACCGACGGCGAGCAGTGGGACCGCGAGGAGCGCGCCGCGCTGCGTCGCGTTCCCGGGCTGTCCACCGAGCTCGAGGACGTCACCGAGGTCGAGTACCGACAGCTGCGACTCGAGAACGTCGTGCTGGTCGGCGTGCACGCGCAGGGCGAGACGGAGGATGCCGAGAACTCGCTGCGCGAGCTCTCGGCGCTGGCAGAGACCGCCGGCGCCGTCGTGCTCGACGGCGTGCTGCAGCGGCGGCCCCACCCGGACCCCGCGACCTACGTCGGCCGCGGCAAGGCCGAGGAGCTGCGCGACATCGTGGCCGCGGTCGGCGCGGACACGGTGATCGCCGACACCGAGCTGGCGCCCAGCCAGCGACGTGCGCTCGAGGACGTCGTGAAGGTCAAGGTGATCGACCGCACCACCGTGATCCTGGACATCTTCAGCCAGCACGCCAAGAGCCGAGAGGGCAAGGCGCAGGTCGAACTCGCCCAGCTCGAGTACCTGCTCCCGCGCCTGCGCGGATGGGGTGACTCGATGAGCCGGCAGGCCGGTGGCCAGGTCGGTGCCGGCGGTGCGGGCATGGGTTCGCGCGGACCCGGTGAGACGAAGATCGAGCTCGACCGCCGCCGCATCCGCACGAGGATGGCGATGCTGCGTCGCCAGATCCGCGAGTTCACGCCCGCCCGCGACGCCAAGCGAGCCGAGCGCAAGCGGAACACGATCCCGTCGGTCGCGATCGCCGGGTACACGAACGCCGGCAAGTCGTCGCTGCTGAACCGGCTGACGAGCGCCGGGGTGCTGGTCGAGAACGCGCTGTTCGCGACGCTGGATGCCACCGTCCGGCGCAGCGAGACGAGCGACGGCCGCGTCTACACGCTGACCGACACCGTGGGCTTCGTGCGCAATCTGCCTCACCAGCTGGTCGAGGCGTTCCGCTCGACGCTCGAGGAGGTCGGCGACGCCGACGTCATCGTGCACGTCGTCGACGGGTCCCACCCCGACCCCGCCGCACAGCTCGCGACGGTACGGGATGTCATCGGCGATGTGGGAGCGCGTGACGTTCCCGAGCTGATCGTGTTCAACAAGGCCGATCTCGTCGACGACGACACGCGTCTGCTGCTGCGCGGTCTCGAGCCGAAGGCGATCTTCGCGTCGTCCCGCACCGGCGAGGGCATCGACGAGCTGCGGACCGCGATCGAGGAGGCGCTGCCGCTCCCGGCCGTGGAGGTGCATGCTCTCGTGCCGTACGACCGCGGCGACCTCGTGTCGGCGATCCACGAGCAGGGCATGATCCTCTCGCAGGCGCACGAAGAGGGCGGCACGGCCGTGCACGCCCGCGTGGGGCAGCATCTCGCCGCGCGTCTCGCACCTTTCGAGGTCTGAGAGCCGACGCTTCTCGTCGGTCCGGGGCGTTTCGTCTCGCTCGTTCCTCGCTCGCTCAACGACCGGGACTCAGAGCTCGCTCGCTCAACGACCGGGACGCAGAGCTCGCTCGCTCAACGACCGGGACTCAGAGCTCGCTCGTTCGACGGCCGGACTCAGAGCTCGCTCGCTCGACGACCGGGACTCAGAGCCCGCTCGCTCAACGACCGGGACTCAGCGTCCCGGTCGTCGAGCGCGGCGTGCGCGCTCGCGCCCGGCGACGACACGCAGGAGCGCGGCGTACGCCTCACTCCAGCTCGAGCGGCGGCACCCCCGGCGTCTCGAAGCCGAGCACCTGACCGAGGAACGCGAGCTCGGCCTCCATCGTGCGGACGAGGGTCGCAGCGCCGCGGAATCCGTGCCCTTCGCCCTCGAAGGCCAGATAGGCGTGGGCGATGCCGTTCGCGGCGAGGGCGTCCCGCACCGCCTCCGACTGCGACGGCGGCACGACCAGGTCGTCGAGGCCCTGCTCGATCAGCAGCGGCGTCCGCATCCGGTCGAGGTGCGTCAGCGGTGACCGCTCGACGTACAGCGCCTCGGCCGACGGCAGCGGCCCCACCATGCCGTCGAGGTAGCGGGCCTCGAAGTCGTGGGTGTCCGCGGCGAGGCGCCGCAGATCCGCGACGCCGTAGCGACTGATGCCCGCGGCGAAGACGTCGGAGTTCGCAAGCGCGCACAGCACGGTCCAGCCGCCGGCCGAGCCGCCGGCGATCGCGAGCCGGCGGGCGTCGGCCGCTCCCGAGGCGGCGAGCCCCTGCGCCGCGGCGACGACGTCGTCAACGTCCACGACACCCCACTGCCCCAGCAGACGCTCGCGGTAGACGCGGCCGTACCCGCTCGAGCCGCCGTAGTTGACGTCGAGCACGCCGATGCCGCGGCTCGTCAGGTAGGCGATCTTCCCGGATGCCGCGCCGCCGACATGGTCGGTGGGCCCGCCGTGGACGAACACGACGTAAGGGGGCTTCTCGTCATCGGGTCCCACCACGCCCGGGTTCGTCGGCGGGTAGTCGAAGGCGTGCACCGGGCCGTGCGGCCCGGGCATGGTGACGGCGCGGGGCTGCGGCATCCATTCCGCGCCCCAGGGCGAGCCGCCGCCGGCGATCAGCTGCGTCGCAGCCGGGTCGTCGACGTCCAGCTCCCAGAGCCCGGCGCCGCCGGAGCCTGCGCCGGAGATCAGCACGCGCCGCCCGCGGGCGTCCTCGATCGAGAGCCGCGTGACGGCATCGAGCGGCAGGATGCGCGTGGCCCCGGTGGGCTCGATCAGCACGAGGTGGTCGGCGCCGTTCGTGCGGGCGGCGACGACCCGCCCATCGTCCAGCGCCGCGAACCAGCGGGTCCCGAGCACCCACAGCGGGCCGCCGGTGTCGGCATCGGCCGGCGCGAACGGCTCGTGGTGCAGGTCGGCCGTGAGCCGGAGGCGCCAGAGGTTCCACCTCCCGGTCGGATCGTCGGCGTAGAGCAGGTCGTCGTCGCCGACCCACACCGGCTGCAGCGGGGAATGGAAATCGCCGTCGGACGACTCGCCCCCGGCCACGGTGGTCCATTCCACGACCTCGCCGTCCTCGAGCCGGCCGATCCGAAGCTCGGCGCGGTCCCACGCCATGTGCGGGTGATCCCAGGCGATCCACGCCAGGCGGGTGCCGTCGGGCGACAGCGCGGGATGGGCGACGAAGTCGCTGCCGCCGGCCAGCGATGTCAGCCGTGAAGGATGCTCCGCTGCCGAGCCGTCGAGCGGAACGTCGACGATGTCGCGCACCGGCGCGGCTCCCGCCCTGTGGTCTTCGCGCACTGCCAGCAGTCGGCCGTGCTGCAGCGTCAACCCGCCGTAGCGGACATCGCCGGCATCGGGCGTGAGGGGGCGCGGCTCCTCACCCCGGGCGAGACTCCAGATGCGCTGGTCGGCCTTCTCCACGAAGAGCAGCACGCCATGGTCGTCGGCGGTCCAGGATCCGCCGCCGTACTCGTGCACCCGCGATCGCGCACTCCACGGGGCGGGAAGGACATCCACGACCGCTCCGGATGCCTCCCGCCGGCGCACGGTGGAACGGCCGCCCTCCTCGGGCACCGACTCGCCCCACCACACGTCGCCCCGCCTCGTCCGGGCCGCGGCGCCGCCGGTCTCCCCGGGCCGCACCTCACCGGCGCGGACGAAGCGGGCGCCTTCGATGCGCGACGACCCCGCCGACACCTCGGCGGCGGAGATGGGGGATGGCCAGCTGCCATAGGGAAGAACATCGCGGGTCGTCACGCCCCCACGCTACGACCAACGGGTGCGCGATGCGATCGAAACAGTACGTCACAGGCGGTTCCGCACGGACATGCTCCGCTACCGTGGACGCATCGACGCCCGGTCGTCCGCGAGGACGCCCCCGAACCTCGGGGTGCCGGGCAGGAGCGACAGCCGAGCCCGGCACCCGCCCGCGATGACACCCCTTCTGCCACGCATGTCATGAACAGCGCGGCGGAGGAGAGGTGCCGCGGCCGACCGGGTCCTCCCGTTCGGCTGAGCCCGATTCCGATCCTGAGAAGCAGGCCCATGTCCATCGACCTGAGCACTCCTCCCGTGCCGATCTCGTTCGAGGTGTATCCGCCCCGATCCGAGGCCGGCGTCGCCGCGCTGCACGAGACCATCCGCCATCTGGCGTCGGTGGACCCCAGGTTCATCTCCGTCACGTACGGCGCGGGCGGATCCACCGGCGGCCGGTCCCTGGAGCTTCTGACCCACATCCTCCGCGAGACCCACGTCGAGCCGCTCGCCCACCTCACGTGCGTGGGGAACACCTACGCCGGCGCCAACACGCTGATCCGCGAATTCCTGGATGCCGGGATCACGAGCTTCCTCGCCCTCCGCGGCGACCCGCCGGCCGGGGCATCCGAGGACGACGCCTTCCTGGGCGATCTCGCAAGCGCCGCGGAGCTCGTGCAGCTGATCGACCGCGTGCAGGCGGAGCGCGAGCCGTACACCGAGGCACCCATCCCGGGCGTGCCCGGCGCCGCGCGGGTCGAGAAGCGGCCCCGGGTCGACATCGCGGTCGCCGCGTTCCCGAACGGACATCCCCGCTCCCGCCACGCGTTCGAGGACATCGACGCGCTCCTCGCGAAGCAGGCGGCGGGCGCCACCCTCGCGATCACCCAGCTGTTCTTCCACGCCGACGACTACCTCGCGTTCGTGGCGCGTTCGCGCGACGCCGGCGTCACCATCCCGATCCTGCCGGGCATCATGCCGATCACCTCCAGCACCCGGCTGCGGCGCGTGCTCGAGCTCAGCGGCGAGGCGCTTCCGGCCGACCTCGCGATCGCGCTCGACGTCGAGCCGACGGTCGAGGGGCAGCGCGACATCGGCATCGCCCATGCCGCGCGCCTCGCCCGCGAGGTTCTCGACGGCGGTGCTCCGGGCATCCATCTCTACGCGTTCAACAACCACGACACGGTCCTCGCGGTGCTGCGCGAAGCCGGCGTGCTCGTCTCGGCGACGCGAATGTCCCACGCCGTCCACTGATCCGGACGCCACGATCCGTCGGCTGGCCCGACGGTCTCTTCGGCGACCCCGAAACCCCAGTCCCAGATCCACGAAGCGAAAGAGAGAGCACGATGACCGAACCCCGCATCACCTTCCCCCACGGCACGATCCTGGGCTATCCCCGGATCGGGCGCCGCCGCGAGCTGAAGCGCGCGGTCGAGGCGTATTGGGCCGGCAGGACCGACGCCGAGACCCTCGAGCAGACGGCGGCCGACCTGCGCCGCGCGACGCGCGAGCGCCTCGCCGAGCTCGGCCTCGGCCGCGACGACTCGTCGATCCCGGAGTCGTTCTCGTTCTACGACCAGGTGCACGACGCGGCCGTCGCGGTCGGCGCGCTGCCCGACCGGTTCGCCACGCTTCGCGATGCCGACGGCGGCATCGGCCTGGACGCGTACTTCACCGCCGCGCGCGGCGCGGGCGAGGACGCACCCCTCGAGATGACCAAGTGGTTCGACACGAACTACCACTACCTCGTGCCCGAGGTCGGCCCCGAGACGGTCTTCGCCCTCTCGAGCGACCGCTTCGCGCGCCAGGTGGCAGAGGCGAAGGCCGACGGATTCACCGTTCGTCCGGTGATCGTGGGCCCGGTGACGCTCCTCGCGCTCGCCAAGGCGACGGATGCCGCGCCCCAGGGCTTCGACCCGCTCAGCCGGCTCGACGACCTGCTGCCGGTGTACACGGAGCTGCTCGCGAGTCTGCGGGCCGCGGGTGCGGAGTGGGTGCAGCTGGACGAGCCTGCGCTCGTCAGTGAGAGTCTGCGGGCCGATGCGGCCACGCTGGCAGATGCCGCGGCCCGCGCATATGCCGCGCTCGGGGTTCGTGGTGACCGGCCCGCGATCCTGGTCGCGGCCGGCTACGCGCAGCTGTCGACCGAGGCGTGGACGGCGCTCGCGGCGGCTCCCATCGAGGCGGTCGCCATCGACCTGACCCGTGGTGCGGTGCCCGAGGCCGCGCCGGGACTGGACCGCAAGACGCTCGTGGGCGGGGTCATCGACGGACGCAACGTGTGGCGAGGCGATCTCGACGCCGCGTGGGAGCGACTGCAGGCGCTGAACGCGCTCGGAGCGTCGGAGATCAGCACCGGCACCTCGACCTCGCTGCAGCACGTGCCGCACGACGTCGCCGACGAGTCGGCCCTGGATCCGCGCCTCGCGTCGTGGCTCGCGTTCGCCGACCAGAAGGTCGGGCAGGTGGTGACCCTCGCGCGCGGCCTGGTCGACGGCCGTCCCGCCATCGCGGAGGCGCTGGCCGAGGCATCCGCCGCCCTCGCCGACCGTCGCCATGCGCCGGGTGTCCGCGACGGGGCGGTGCGGGAGAGGGCGTCGGCGCTCGCCGCGGACGACTTCGCCCGCGGCGACTACGACGATCGGGTCGCCGCTCAGGAGGCCGAGCTCGCGCTCCCCGTGCTGCCGACGACCACGATCGGATCGTTCCCGCAGACCGGCGAGATCCGGCGCGCGCGTGCGCGCCACGGCCGTGGCGAGCTCAGCGCCGACGAGTACGAGAGCTTCCTGCGCGACGAGATCGCGCAGGTGGTGACGCTGCAGGAGGACATCGGCCTCGACGTCCTGGTGCACGGCGAGGCCGAGCGCAACGACATGGTGCAGTACTTCGCCGAGAACCTCGACGGCTTCGCCGTCACCGAGAACGGCTGGGTGCAGTCGTACGGCTCGCGGGCGACCCGTCCGTCGATCCTCTGGGGCGACGTCGCACGTCCCGAGGCGATCACCGTCACATGGTCGGCGTTCGCGCAGTCGCTCACCGACAAGCCGATGAAGGGCATGCTGACCGGCCCGGTGACGATCCTGGCGTGGTCGTTCGTCCGCGACGACCAGCCGCTGGGGGAGACCGCGAACCAGGTGGCCCTCGCCCTCCGCGACGAGATCGCCGACCTCGAGGAGGCGGGCATCCGCGTCATCCAGGTCGACGAGCCGGCGCTGCGCGAACTCCTGCCGCTCAAGCGCGCCGATCAGGCCGCGTACCTGGAGTGGTCGGTCGGCTCATTCCGCCTCGCCACTGCAGGCGCTGCCCCGGCCACACAGGTGCACACCCACCTCTGCTACTCGGAATTCGACGTCGTAATCGAGGCGATCGCGGCGCTGGACGCCGACGTGACCTCGATCGAGGCCGCGCGCAGCCGCGGCGAGGTGATCGGGGACATCGCCACGTCCGGCTTCGCCGCCGGCATCGGACCCGGCGTGTACGACATCCACTCGCCGCGCGTGCCGTCCGTCGGCGAGATCACCGAGCTCCTCGACCGCACGGTTGCCGAATTGCCGCTGCGCCGCGTCTGGGTCAACCCGGACTGCGGGCTGAAGACCCGCGGGTACGACGAGACCGTCGCGTCGCTGAAGAACCTCGTGGCGGCGACGCAGGCGGTGCGCGCGGTGGTTCCGGCCTAGGGGCGCTTCTTCGATCCGGGTGCCGCGGCCGTCTCGGTCGCGGCACCCCTCGTCTCGGGCGTGAGGTCGCGCGTCGGGGTCTCGTCGGCGAGCAGGATCTCCACCGTGGGATTGGCGTCGTCGGCCCCGATGGGTACGCCGCTGTAGAGCAGGTCCGTGTCGCTGACCGCGGTCACCTCCTCGGGGCGTCGCTGCAGCAGTTCGAGGATCCAGGCGACGCCGAATGCGACGACAGCCACGAGTACGATGTCGCCGACCGACAGCGGCCGCAGCAAGAAGAGCCAGATCACCGCGAGCACGGCGATGAGGGTCCGCACCAGGACGCGCTGCCGGCCGAGCCACAGGCCGAACGAATCGGTGTCGAGTCCTCGCCGGGCCAGCTCGCGCCGCCCCGACGCATTCATGCTGTCGATGGCACTGCGCACGCCGCGTGCCGGAGCCGACCTGCCGGTCACCCAGCCCAGAATCGCGATGAAGACACCGAGGAACGCGACGACGAGCGCGGTCTGCTGCATGTTGCCGACCAGCTGTTCGTAGATGACGTTCAGCGCGTCGGGAGAGAGGCCGAGTACCCCCGCCGTGACGCCCATGGCGGAATCGCCGATCGCGAGCATGATGGCCAGGGCCACGCCGCCAAGGGCTAATCCGATGCCCGTCCCGAGGACGGCGGCGCTGCGGCGGCGGGCGATCAGGATGCCGAGCCCGAACAGCGCGATCGCGATGATCGGCAGCCAGAGCCCGAGCGTGTTCGCGGCGGCGTAACTGGTGCGGATCGTCGCGAGGTTGTCGCCTTCGCCGAGGATGATGACGCGATCGACGGTGGGGATCAGCTCAGCGGCACCCAGGCCCCGATCGACGAGGTTCTGCTTCACGCGCTCGACGACCGCGCCCAACTGGATCCCCACCCCCTCGTCGGTGCGGACGATGAGTCCGCCGCCGTCGGACGTGGACACGCCCACCAGGGCGCGATGGGCGGCGCGCGTCGCAGTGGCCCACACTTCAGCGAAGGCATCGGACTCGACCACTCGAGTGACCGTCGTCGTCACGAGGCTCTCGAGGCCGTTGGCAGCCGGCGCCTCCAGGAGCTGGAGGGCGTCGGCGGCGCGGGGCGGAAGTCCGAGGCCGGCGATGCCGTCGAAGACGTCCGCGGTGATCTGGTCGAAGTCGACCTGGGCGTTGACCGCCTCCATGGACTCGTCGATGATCATCGACTGCACCGCGGGATCGTCCACCAGCGGCGCCAGCGTGGCGACGAAGGCGTCCTCGTCGGTCAGCTGTACACGGGCCCACGCGCCGACGATCGACACCGGGACGAGGATGGCGGCGATGGTGATGCACAGAGCCGAGAGCAGCGAGCGCCACCATCCATTGCGAGTGCGTGAGGGGGGTGCGGCCTCATCCGGAGCGACCGCGCCCGCCCGGAGTGCTTCGTTCTCGGCCCGCAACGCGGCGAGTTCGGCCTGCAGGTCGACGGTGACTGGCTCGCTCATGAGGCCTCCTCTAGCCGGATGCACTCATTGTGTCGTAGATGCAGCGTCCGGCATCACCCATTCCGTTGGGAATCGTCCGACGCCGGTCAGACGGCTCGCAGCACCGCCACGACCTTGCCGAGCACGGTGGCTTCATCGCCGAGGATCGGCTCGAACGCGGAGTTGCGCGGGAGCAGCCAGGTGTGACCGTCGCGCTGGCGGAACGTCTTGACGGTCGCCTCGCCGTCGAGCATCGCGGCCACGATCTCACCGTTGTCGGCCGTCGCCTGCGACCGGACGACGACCCAGTCGCCGTCGCAGATGGCGGCGTCGATCATCGACTCGCCCGAGACCTTCAGCATGAAGAGGTCGCCCTTGCCCACCAGCTGGCGGGGGAGAGGGAAGATCTCCTCGACCTGCTGCTCGGCCGTGATGGGAACGCCGGCGGCGATGCGCCCGACGAGCGGGACGAGGGCGGCATCACCCACGGAGGGGGAGGCGTCCGCCGGGCTCTCGGTCGCCGTGCCGGGCAGGTCGATCAGCACTTCCATCGCGCGCGTCTTACCCGCATCGCGCCGCAGGTAGCCGCTCAGCTCCAGCTGGTTGAGCTGGTGAGTGACGCTGGAGAGCGACTTCAGGCCGACGGCGTCGCCGATCTCCCGCATGCTCGGCGGGTAGCCGTGACGCGCGATCGAGCGCTGGATCACCTCGAGGATCGCCAGCTGCTTGTCGCTCAGGCTCTTGCGCCGACGAGTCTGGGGCTTTTCGCGCCCGGCCGCGTCGCTCATCTTCCGGCTCCGTCCTGCGCTCGGCGAGGGAGCGCTGTTTCTTCGAATGTCGGAGGCCCGTGGTGGGGTTCTCTTATCGAAACCGTATCCGGATCGCGGGCTTCTGGGGAACATCTCAGCCGCGTGTCGCGTTCGAGAGATCGCCGCCCGGAACCGGTATTGACATCGTACAGACTCGAAGATAGCTTCGGAAGAGAGATTCGCATTCACCGCTCCCGGCCGAGTGGTGAATGCGAATCTCTCCCCAGCACGAGGAGCCCAGCATGACCGCGATCGACTTCACGACCTCCGTCCCGTCGCCGTCCCGCGCCGCGCGTGTCGCGGTGCAGCGGGTGCACAGCTCGGCGCGACAGCTGGCCGGCGGTGCTCCTGTGCCGCTGGGCGCGCAGTCGGCGTCGGGGCGCTCCACGCGGCTCCGCCTGACCCTGCGCGGGCGACGTGTCCTCGCCGTCCTCGCCGCACTGCCGGCCGTGATCGCGCTGACCGCCGCCGTGATCGGCGGGGGAGCGGCACTCGCCTCCCGTGAAGCGGGAGCCCCGGCGGGCTCCTTCCGCACGGTGACGGTGGCTGCCGGCGACTCGCTCTGGAGCATCGCCGAAGAGGTCGCGCCCGAGCGCGATCCACGCGACGTGGTCGACGAGATCGTGCGGTTGAACGCGCTCGACACCGTGGTCGTGCAGGCCGGTCAGAGCATCGCGATCCCCGCGGCGTACGACGACGGCCGCTGACGCGCCGGCGGCTCCGGCGGCTGCCCGCACGGCGATCGACCATCGGACCACGCCTGCCTGTCCCGCCACGTCACGCGGGCCTGCCCGGTCTCGCGACGTCACGCCGGCCTCGCCTGTCTCGCGACGTCACGCGGCGCCGGCGCAGTCGGCCGCGGGCCTAGCATGGGAGAGGTGAGTGCACGTCTCGAAGACCTCCCCTTGCGCGCCGATCTCCGCGGTCAGAAGCCGTACGGTGCTCCGCAGGCGCCGTTGCCGGTGGCCCTGAACGTGAACGAGAACACGCATCCTGTTCCGGCGGAGGTCGCGGACGACATCCTCGACTCGATCGCCCGGGCGCTGAGCGACGTGAACCGCTACCCCGACCGTGAGTTCACGGCACTGCGCGAGGGCTTCGCCGACTATCTGGGTCACGGTCTCACGCGCGACGAGATCTGGGCCGCCAACGGCTCGAACGAGGTCCTGCAGCACATCCTGCAGGCCTTCGCAGGACCGGGCCGGACGGCATTCGGCTTCACGCCCACGTATTCGATGTACCCGCTGCTCACCCGCGGCACGGGCGCCGAGTGGATCTCCGGCACCCGATCGGCTGAGTATTCGATCACGGCGGACGATGCGGCATCCCAGATCGCGGATGCCGCGCCCGACGTGGTGTTCCTCTGCTCGCCCAACAACCCCACCGGCACCCCGCTCGGGCTCGACGTCGTCGAGGCAGCCTACGAGGCGACGGACGGGATCGTGATCGTCGACGAGGCCTATTTCGAGTTCGCTCCGCACGACGAGCGGTCGGCGCTCACGCTGCTGCCGGGACGTGAGCGGCTCGTGGTCTCCCGCACGATGAGCAAGGCGTTCGCCTTCGCGGGCGCCCGCGTCGGGTACATGGCCGCCGACCCCGCGCTCATCGACGCACTTCGCCTGGTGCGCCTGCCGTACCACCTGAGTGCGCTCACGCAGGCCGCCGCGACGGCCGCGCTGCGCCACGCGCCCATCATGCTGGGCATGGTCGACGAGATCGTCACGCAGCGCGACCGCATCTCGGCGACGGTCGAGGCACTGGGCTACACGGCGCACGAGTCGTGGACGAACTTCGTCCTGTTCGGGGGAGTGGCCGATCCTGCCGCCACATGGCAGGCGCTCTACGACCAGGGCGTACTCATCCGCGACGTCGGGATCCCTGCGCACCTGCGGGTGACGGCGGGCACGGCGGACGAGACGACGGCCTTCCTCGACGCGCTGGCCTCGGTAGGATCGGCGGCATGAGCGCCGCACCACGCACCGCAACGCTGCGACGGGCGACGAGCGAGTCGACCGTCGAGCTCGAACTCGATCTGGACGGCACCGGCCGCAGCCGCATCGACACGACGGTGCCGTTCTTCGATCACCTGCTGACGGCGTTCGCGAAGCACTCGCTGACGGATCTGACGGTGCGCGCATCCGGCGACACCGACATCGACGCCCACCACACCGTCGAGGACATCTCGATCGTGCTCGGCCAGGCGATTCGCCAGGCACTCGGAGACAAATCCGGCATCGCGCGCTACGGCGATGCGCTGGTTCCGCTCGACGAGGCGCTGGCCCAGGCCGTCGTCGACATCAGCGGCCGCCCCTACCTCGTTCACGAGGGCGAGCCCGCGGGCTTCGAGCACCACCTCATCGGCGGGCACTTCACGGGTTCGCTGGTGCGGCACACGTTCGAGGCGATCGCGCACAACGCCGCCCTCACGGTGCACGTGCGCGTGCTGTCGGGGCGCGATCCGCACCACATCGCCGAGGCCGAGTACAAGGCGCTCGCGCGGGCGTTCCGCCAGGCGAAGGCGCTCGACCCACTGGTCGAGGGCATTCCCAGCACGAAAGGCGCCCTGTGAGCGAAAGCGCGCCCATGGAAGGCGACCGGCCGCTCGTCGCCGTCCTCGACTACGGTTCCGGGAACGTGCACTCGGCGGTGAAGGCGCTCATCGCCGCCGGCGCCGACGCGCGGCTGACCGCCGACCGCGGCCTCGTCCGCGACGCCGACGGGCTCTTCGTCCCCGGCGTGGGCGCGTTCCGCGCCGTCGCCGAGGCGCTCCGGGCCAGCCGCGGCGACGAGCTCATCGAGCGCCGTCTCGCCGGTGGACGCCCGGTTCTCGGCGTCTGCGTCGGCATGCAGATCTTCTTCGAGCGCGGCGTGGAGCGCGGCGTCGACACCGAGGGGCTCGGTGAATGGCCGGGCGTCGTGACAGAGCTCGACGCTCCGGTCCTGCCGCACATGGGCTGGAACACCGTCGAGCCGGGCGAGGGCACGCGCCTCTTCCGCGGCATCGAGCACGAGCGGTTCTACTTCGTCCACTCCTTCGCCGCGCAGAAGTGGCTGCTCGACGTGCAGCCGCCGTTCCCCGAGCCTGTCCTCACGTGGTGCGACTACGGCGCGCCGTTCCTCGCCGCGGTCGAGAACGGGCCGCTTTCTGCCACCCAGTTCCACCCCGAGAAGTCGGGGGATGCCGGCATCCGTCTGCTGACGAATTGGATCGACGGGCTTCGCAGGGCTACCCTCTGAGACCGTGCCATCTGCGGGAGCGCGTGCTTCCCGGATCCGCCACCCACAGTTTTCGATGCCTGAGCCAGGAGCCATGAACGATTTCGCGTCCACACCCAAACTCGTCCTCCTGCCCGCCGTCGACGTCGCCGACGGCAAGGCCGTCCGCCTGACGCAGGGCGAGGCGGGCACCGAGACGAGCTACGGCGATCCCGTCGACGCCGCGCTGGACTTCGCGCGGCAGGGCGCCGAGTGGATCCACCTCGTCGACCTCGACGCCGCGTTCGGCCGCGGCAGCAACGCGGGGGTCCTCCGCAAGGTCATCAAGCAGGTCAAGGGCGTGCAGGTCGAGCTGTCGGGCGGAATCCGCGACGACCGCACGCTCGAGGCGGCGCTCGAGAGCGGCGCGTCCCGCATCAACCTGGGCACCGCGGCGCTCGAGAACCCCGAATGGGCCGCGGACGTGATCGGTCGCTACGGCGACGCGATCGCCGTGGGTCTCGACGTGCGCGGCACCACGCTCGCCGCCCGCGGCTGGACGCGCGAGGGCGGCGACCTGTGGACGGTCCTCGACCGGCTCGAGTCGGCGGGCTGCAGCCGCTACGTGGTCACCGACGTCACCAAGGACGGCACCCTTCAGGGCCCGAACCTCGACCTGCTGCGGGAGCTCACCGCGCGCACGCCGAAGCCGATCGTGGCGTCGGGCGGCGTGTCGAGCCTCGACGACATCGTGGCGCTCCGCGACCTCGTCCCGCTCGGCGTAGAGGGCGCGATCGTGGGCAAGGCGCTGTACGCCGGCGCGTTCACGCTCGCCGAGGCGCTGGATGTCGCCGGATACTGACCCTCACGCCGCCGGTCACGGCCACGCGCACGGCCACGGACCGGGCGGCGACTCCGCGGGCGTGCCCTGGGAGGGACGCAGCTTCCAGGCGAACCCGCATGCCTCGGACGACGGCTCCGCGGACCCCGCGCTCCTCGCCGCGCTCATGGCGTTCCGCGCCGGTGCGGGCGGCCAGCGCGAGGTGATCGACGCCTACCGCTCTGCGCGGCTGCTGATCCCGCTCGTCGCCGAGAAGGGCGAGCACGGCATCGGCGCGCACGGCCTCGAAGTCGACAAGACGCAGGAGCTGTCGATCGTCACCGTCGCCGCGCCCGACGGGCGTCGCGTGCTGCCGGTCTTCTCGTCGGTCGAAGCGATGCGGCGATGGGATGCCGCGGCCCGGCCGGTTCCCGCCGACGGCGTCCGCACTGCGCTGTCGGCCGCCGCCGACGACACCGACCTCATCGTGCTCGACCCGGGATCGCACACCGAGTTCGTCATCCGTCGCCCGGCGGTCTGGGCGATCGGCCGAGGGCAGCCCTGGGAGCCGAGCTTCCTCTCGCCCGAGGTGTTCACCGGCCTCCAGGACAGCGTCGGGGGAGAGCTCGCTGTCATCGACCTCTCCGTGGAGCCCGGGGATCCCGACGCCCGCCTGCGCGGGCCCGAGCTCGTGGTGCGCCTGCACCTCATGGACGGACTCGAGAAGGCCGAGCTCGATGCGGTGCTGGCGCGGCTCGCGGCGCGCTGGGCTGCCGACGACCGCATCGCGGTGCTCGTCGACTCGCTCACCGTGAAGCTCGTCCGGGCCTGAGACGCGACGCATCTCACGGCACACTTCGCCGCTCGCCGGCAGGGGACGCTTGCGGCGCGCCCCGCAGCGGCGGATGATCGGCTCCGCGGAGGTGGCTCGATGGACGACGATGCGATGGACGAGTCCGCGACGGACGACCCCTATCGAAGCGCGTTGGAGGCCGCGCACGACCGCGCGCTGAGCTGGCTGGATTCGCTCGCCGAGCGCCCGATCCGGCCGGAGCTCGATGTCGATGGCGTGCTGGGGCGGCTCGACGTCCGCCTCGGCGATCAGAGCACGGACCCGCGTGCCGTCGTCGAGGAGCTGGCCGCGGCATCCGAGCCCGGACTGATGGCGATGGGTTCGCCGCGCTTCTACGGCTTCGTGATCGGGGGGACCTATCCGGCCGCGCTGGCGGCCGACTGGCTCGTGTCGGCGTGGGACCAGAACACCGGATCGCGGCAGCCCACGCCGGCGACCGCCGCGGTCGAGGAAATCGCGGGCGCGTGGTTGCTCGACCTGCTCGGTCTCCCGCGCGAGAGCGGCGTCGGATTCGTCACGGGCGGGACGATGGCCAACTTCTCGTGTCTGGTCACCGCCCGGGATTCGGTCCTGCGCCGAGCGGGAGCGGATCCCGCACGGGGGCTGCAGCACGCCCCGCCGATCCGCTTCCTGGCTGGCGACGCCGTCCACACCTCGATGGTGCTGGCGGGCCGGCTCGCCGGTCTCGGCGCGCCGACGACCGTCGGGGCCGACAGCGAGGGCCGCATCGACGTCGTCGGGCTCGAGCGCGCGCTGGCCCGGGGCGACGGCCCGGCGATCGTCGCGCTCCAGGCGGGTGACGTCCACTCCGGGGCATTCGACGACTTCGCCGCTGCGGTCGGCGTCGCCCACGGTGCAGGGGCGTGGGTGCACGTCGACGGCGCGTTCGGCCTCTGGGCGGCCGCCAGTCCGCGGCTGCGGCACCTGGTCGCCGGGCTCGCGGACGCCGACTCGTGGGCGACCGATGCGCACAAGACCCTCAATGTGCCCTACGACTGCGGGGTGGCGATCGTCCGCGACGAGGCCGCCATGGCCGCCGCGCTCGGCGCGCATGCGGCGTACCTTCCGGCGGTGGCCAGCATCTCCGACCCCTACGACCGCACACCCGAGCTCTCCCGTCGCGCCCGCGGGGTCCCGGTGTGGGCGGCGCTGCGGTCGGTCGGCAGGGCGGGCGTCGTGGGTCTGGTCGAAGGGCTGGCGGATGCCGCGACCGGCCTCGCGACCGGGTTCGAGGGCATCGCGGGCCTCGAGGTGCTCAACGACGTCGTCTTCACCCAGGTGTGCGTGGCCGCGCCGACGGACGCCGAGACGGCGGCGCTGGGGGAGTGGCTGCGCGAGGAGGGCACGGTGTGGGCGTCGTCCTCGACGTGGCGAGGTCGCACCGTGGTGCGCTTCGCCGTGAGCAACCGCGGCACCGACGCCGAGGCGGTGCGCCGGACGGTCGACGCCGTGGCGCGCGGCGTGGCCGCGCTGGGCATCGACGGGCGAGCCGGCATCGCGCGTCCCCCGGGCTAGCTAGCTGTGCTGTCCAGGCAGGTTGGTCAATCTGCTGATGGGTGGGTGGCCGCCGATCGCGGTGTGGGGCCTGTGGTGATTGTAGGAGTGCAGCCAGGTCGGGAGCGCGTTGCGGCGGGCTGACTCGGAGTTGTAGTGCCGTGAGTAGGCCCAGCCGTCGGCGAGCGTGCGGTGGAATCGTTCGATCTTCCCGTTCGTCTGTGGCCGGTAGGGGCGTGTGCGTTTCGGTCGAATGCTGAGTTCGGCGCAGGCGTCCCGCCAAGCGAAGGAGCGGTACGCGGAGCCGTTGTCGGAGAGGACGCGCTCGACGGTGACGCCGCGGGCAGCGAACCAGCCGACCGCGCGTCGCAGAACAGCGACGGCTGTGGCTGCGGTCTCGTCGTCGTGGATCTCGGCGTAGGCGACGCGGGAGTGGTCGTCGATGACGGTGTGGATGAACGCTGTCCCGGTGACCATGTCGCCGGCGATGCCACGTCTTCCGGTCCGTTTGGCGGTGACCGCTCGGTTGCGGTCGCCTTGGAACCGGCCGACGTAGCGCCACCCGCCGCCGTCGGGGATGTTGCCGAGCTTCTTCACGTCGACGTGGATCAACGAGCCGGGATGCTCGTGCTCGTAGCGGCGGGCGGGCTCGCCGGTGCGAACGTCGACGTGGCTGAGCCGATTCACCCGGCAACGCGTCAGGATCGCATGGACGGTCGACGCCGGCATCCCCAGCTGAGCGCCGATTCCGACCGGACCGAGCCGCTTCTTCCACCGCAGATGCACGACCTTCCGCACCACCGGCCGGGGCGTCCTGTTCGGACTCGAGTGCGGCCTGGAGGAGCGGTCCTGCATCCCCGCCTCACCCATCTCGACATAGCGGCGCGCCCACCGTTCCGCGGTCCGCCACGACACCCGGAAGTAGCTCGCAGCCGCAGCGACGGACCAGCCGTCATCGACGACCTGTCGGGCGAGCCGGAGGCGTTGGCGAGGGGTCAGCGCAGCGTTAGCGTGGGTCACGAGGACCTCCTTGGTCTCGAGTGCGGGAACTAGACAGCTCCACTCTCGACCGGGAGGTCCTCACCCGTCTATCGCGTCACACCTCAACCAACGTCCCTGGGCAGCACAGCTAGCGGGCGCTGATCAGGTGGTCCGTGTCCCGAAATCCGCCGTGTGGACGCCCGTTCGCGGCCGAATCCGGAACATGAAGGCTGGAAAGTGGGACACGGGGGCGGGGGTGGTCAGGTGACCGGGCCCGTCCACTTCTCGCCCGGACCCTTGCCGATCGGGTCGGGAATCACGGATGCCTCGCGGAAGGCGAGCTGCACCGAGCGCAGCCCGTCGCGCAGCGAGCGGGCGTGCATGTCGCTGATCTCCGGGGCGCCGGCCGTGATGAGGCCGGCCAGGGCGTTGATGAGCTTGCGGGCCTCGTCGAGGTCGGTCTGCGTCGCGGGATCGTCGGCGAGCCCGACCTTGACGGCGGCGGCGCTCAGCAGGTGCACGGCGGCGGTCGTGATGACCTCGACGGCCGGCACCTCGGCGATGTCGCGCGAGGCCGATGCGGCCGCACGCTCCTGCTCCTCCCAGCGGGCCTGACGCTCGGCATCCACCGCCGTCGTGCTCGTCGTTTCGCCGTCCTGGTCTCGAATCGTGTCCACGCCGTTCTCTCTGATAGACTGCTGCGGTCTCCGGTGCGTTCTGTACCGGATCGGAAAGTGGATCACATCCCACCCGCGCTTGCCGTTCCAGGCTACCGGGTCATGCACTCCGCCCCGACCGTCCTGCGGCCACGCAGATACGGGAGGGGTAGCCGCCAGGGCAACCGCGCGGGAGCTCCGTCACCGGAGAGGGTGCAGGAAGTCGGCGCTCGAAGCGTCTGACGGGTGGAGTGGATCTTCCTCCGCCCGCGACATGAACATGTGTCGCGGTGGTCCAGCCCATAAACCCAAGGAGTTCCGCATCAGCGATCCCCGCACCAACGACCGCATCCGCGTCCCCGAGGTCCGCCTCGTCGGACCCGCGGGTGAGCAGGTCGGCGTCGTCCGCATCGAGGTGGCGCTGCGCCTGGCCCAGGAGGCCGACCTCGATCTCGTCGAGGTGGCCCCGAACTCGAAGCCCCCCGTGGTCAAGATCATGGACTACGGCAAGTTCAAGTACGAGGCTGCGCAGAAGGCCAAGGAAGCGCGTCGCAATCAGGCGAACACCGTCCTCAAGGAGGTCCGGTTCCGTCTGAAGATCGAGGCCCACGACTACATCACCAAGCTCAAGCGCGCCGAGGGCTTCCTCCAGGCGGGCGACAAGGTCAAGGCGATGATCCTGTTCCGTGGCCGCGAGCAGTCGCGCCCCGAGCAGGGTGTCCGTCTCCTCCGCAAGTTCGCGGAAGACGTCGCCGAGTTCGGCACGGTCGAGTCGAACCCGACGATCGACGGCCGCAACATGGTGATGGTGGTCGCCCCGCACAAGAACAAGTCCGAGGTGAAGACCGAGCAGAACGCGCAGCGTGCCGCCAACAAGGAGGCAGCGCGTTCCGCCCGCACCGGCAGTGGCCCGCAGGGCGACGCCGACTCGGGCAGCTCCGACACCGCAGCCGAGACCCCGGCCGCCGAGTCCGAGACCGCCACGGCCGAATAGGCCCCCACACACTCCCGCACCGCGGGATACCGACTCCCGCCTGGGCGGGAAGTGAAACGAAGGAAGAAGAGATGCCGAAGCAGAAGACCCACTCGGGCGCCAAGAAGCGCTTCAAGGTCACAGGCAGCGGGAAGCTCATGAAGCAGCAGGCGAACCTTCGCCACAACTTCGAGGGCAAGTCCAGCCGCCGCACCCGTCGCCTGTCGCAGGAGCAGGTCCTCGCGAAGGGCGACGCCAAGGTCGCCAAGAAGCTCCTCGGTATCTGAGCGCCGACGCAGGAATAGGAATCAATCGAAATGGCTAGAGTCAAGCGGGCCGTCAACGCCCACAAGAAGCGTCGCGTCATCCTCGAGCGCGCCTCCGGTTACCGGGGCCAGCGCTCGCGTCTGTACCGCAAGGCGAAGGAGCAGGTCACCCACTCGCTCGTCTACGCGTACCGCGACCGTCGCAAGCGCAAGGGCGACTTCCGCCGTCTGTGGATCCAGCGCATCAACGCCGCTGCCCGTCAGAACGGCATCACGTACAACCGCTTCATCCAGGGCCTCGGCCTCGCGGGTGTGCAGGTCGACCGTCGCATGCTCGCCGAGCTCGCGGTGAACGAGCCCAAGACGTTCGCGTCGCTCGTCCAGACCGCCAAGAAGGCGCTGCCCGAGAACGTCAACGCTCCGAAGAGCGCCTGACCCGCGGCATCCGCTGTCTCGAAAGAGGCGCCCTCCTCACGGAGGGCGCCTCTTTTCGTCTCGCCGGGGTGCCGGTTCGTGCAGAATGCGTGCCGGGGGACGGATGCCGCGACCCTAGACTGATGCCGTGCTCGAGAACCCTCGCTCTCCGCGTGTCCGCGCCGTCGCGAAGCTGACCAAGCGCAGCGCGCGGCAGGAGACCGGGCTCTTCCTCCTCGAAGGTCCGCAGGCCGCGCGCGAGGCGCTCGCGTACCGGCCCGACACCCTCGTGGAGCTGTTCGCGACGCCGTCGGCGCTCGAGAGGCATGCCGACGTGCGCGATGCCGCGAAGGATGCCGGCCTCGAGGTCGTCTACACGACCGAGGCCGTGCTCGACGCGATGGCCGACACGGTGACGCCGCAGGGGATCGTCGCGGTGGCACGGCAGTCGCCCACGTCGCTGCGCGACATCTTCGCGGCCGAGCCCCGGCTCGTCGCGATCTGCGAGGAGGTCCGCGACCCGGGCAACCTCGGCACCATCATCCGCGCGGCCGACGCCGCGGGAGCGGACGCCGTCATCCTCACCGGTCGCACCGTCGACCCGTACAACCCGAAGGTGGTGCGCGCCACGACCGGTTCGCTCTTCCACGTTCCGGTCGCCGTCGGCGTCGACCTCGCCTCGGCCGTCGAGAAGGCCCGGGCCGCCGGCGTGCGCGTCATCGCCGCCGACGTCGGGGGAGGCGACTTCCTCGCCGCAAGAGACGTGCTCGCCGAGCCGACCGCCTGGCTCTTCGGCAACGAGGCCCGCGGTCTGGACGACGAGGCGCTGGCGCTCGTCGACCTCTCGCTGCGGCTGCCGATCTTCGGCGCCGCGGAATCGCTGAACCTGGCGACGGCCGCCAGCGTGTGCCTCTACGAGACCGCGTTCGCGCAGCGCGCCGCCGGCTGAGCGGCGCGCGTTCCGACCCTGTTACGGAACGGTAAAGGCTCGCGGGTCCACTGGCAGTGTGTCGCCGCTCGCCCCTAGGGTGAGGGACATGGCGACACCTGATGCCCCGGCGCCGGCGCCCCGGACTTCCAACATCTCGGTGCGACGAGGTGAGCCGCTCGTGGTCGTGGATCACGTCGACAAGCACTTCGGCGACCTGCACGTCCTGAAGGACATCAACACGGTGGTCAATCGCGGCGAAGTCGTCGTCGTCATCGGCCCCTCCGGATCCGGCAAGTCGACGCTCTGCCGTGCGATCAACCGACTCGAGACGATCGACTCGGGCAAGATCACGATCGACGGCCACCCGCTGCCGGAAGAGGGCAAGGCGCTCGCGCACCTGCGCGCCGATGTCGGCATGGTGTTCCAGTCCTTCAACCTCTTCGCGCACAAGACCGTGCTCGAGAACGTCACGCTCGGGCCGATCCGTGTACGAGGCATGAAGAAGAAGGATGCCGACGACAAGGCGATGCAGCTGCTCGACCGCGTCGGCGTGGCCAACCAGGCCAAGAAGATGCCCAGCCAGCTCTCCGGCGGGCAGCAGCAGCGTGTCGCCATCGCGCGATCGCTCGCGATGACGCCCAAGCTGATCCTGATGGACGAGCCTACGAGCGCGCTCGACCCCGAAATGATCAACGAGGTGCTCGACGTGATGATCGGTCTCGCGGCCGACGGCATGACCATGATCGTCGTCACGCACGAGATGGGCTTCGCCCGCAAGGCGGCCGACCGCGTCCTCTTCATGGCCGACGGCGCGATCGTCGAAGAGGCGACGCCCGAGGAGTTCTTCACGAATCCGCAGAGCGAGAGGGCGAAGGACTTCCTGTCCAAGATCCTCGAGCACTGATCCGCACGTCCGGCCGTCGCAGCAATACGGCCGGGATCCGAGAGGCCGTCACGAGCGGTCCCCACAGCAAAGGACGAAAACATGAAGCGAATGCGACTTCCGCTGATCGCGCTGGCAGCAGCCGGCGCGCTCGCGCTGTCGGCGTGCGCCACCGGTGGCACCCCGGGCGGCGAAGAGACGACGACCCCTGAGCCCGAGCCCACGTTCGAGGCCGGCACGACGATGGCAGAGCTCGCCGAGGCAGGCTCGATCACCATCGGCACCAAGTTCGACCAGCCGCTGTTCGGTCTGATGGGACCGTCGGGTGTGCCGGAGGGCTTCGACGTCGAGATCGGCAAGATCATCGCGTCCGAGCTCGGCATCGCCGAAGACGACATCGAGTGGAAGGAATCGGTCTCCGCCAACCGCGAGCCGTTCATCCAGAACGGCGAGGTCGACATCGTCATCGCGACGTACACCATCAACGACAAGCGCAAGGAGGTCGTCTCCTTCGCGGGCCCGTACTACATGGCCGGACAGTCGATCCTGGTGCTCGCGGACAACGAGGACATCGAGAGCGAAGACGACCTGGTCGGACAGCCGGTGTGCTCCGTGACGGGCTCCACGCCCGCTGCCAAGCTCGCCGAGCTCGGCGCGGAGCCGGTGCTGACCGACACGTACTCGAACTGCCTCGAGCCGCTGCGCAACGGGCAGGTCGTCGCCGTCTCGACCGACAACGTCATCCTCGCCGGCCTGGCCGCGCAGAACGAGGGCGAGTTCAAGGTCGTCGGAGAGCCCTTCACCGAGGAGCCCTACGGCATCGGACTGGCGCTCGAAGACACCGAGTTCCGCGACTGGATCAACGACGTGCTGGAAGAGGCGTACGAGGACGGCCGCTACGAAGAGGCATGGAACTCGACGGCCGGCACAGTGCTGCCCTTCGTCGACCCGCCGACGCCCGATCGCTACTGACGATCATCGCCGACCCGGTCCGTCCACGAGGCGGACCGGGTCGGCGTCAGCCCCCGTACCACGAGCAAGGAAGGAGAGCCCATGGAGCAGCTCTGGTCGCTGATGCCGACGTTCCTCGAAGGCTTCCGCGTGACGCTCATCCTCCTGCTGGTGTCGGGAGTGAGCGCGCTGGTGCTCGGCACCGTCATCGCTGCGATGCGGATCTCACCCGTCGGCGCGCTGCGCGGGTTCGCCGCGTTCTGGACCGAGATCGCGCGGAACACCCCGCTCACCCTGGTGTTCTTCTTCACCGCATTCGTGATGCCGATGCTCGGTCTTCGTGCTCCGTACCTCCTTCTGGCATTCGTCGCACTGACCTACTACACCTCCCCGTTCGTGGCCGAAGCCCTCCGCTCGGGCATCAACGGGGTACCACTGGGTCAGGCCGAGGCTGCGCGCAGCATCGGCCTCGCGTTCGGGCAGACGGTCTCACTGGTCGTGCTTCCACAGGCTTTCCGGATGACGATCCCGCCGCTCATCAACGTCTTCATCGCCCTCACGAAGAACACGTCCGTCGCCGGCGGCTTCTTCGTCGTCGAGCTCTTCGCCACCACGCGGCAGCTGGCGAACGACAACGGCAACATCGTGATCCCGATCCTCCTCACCGCCGCCGCCTTGTACCTCGTCATCACCATCCCCCTCGGCTTCCTGGCCGGCCGACTCGAGAAGCGCTGGGTGGTGAAGCGATGAGCACGTCCGTCCTGTTCGACGCGCCGGGGCCGCGCGCGCGCCGGTTCTCACTGATCCTCTCGCTGGTCTCGCTGGTGCTCATCGCGGCACTGGCCGTGTGGGTCTTCATGCTGCTGGCCGCCCCGAGGGAGTCGGGAGGCATCACGCTTCCCGGCATGTTCGACGCGAGCCGGTGGGACATCTTCGCCGATCCCGAGGTCTGGGCCTCGATCGGCCGCGGCGTGATCGCCACACTCCAGGCGGCGGCTGTCGCGGCTGTCGGCGCGATCATCCTCGGCATCCTCTTCTCGCTGCTGAGAAGCTCGGCCATCGGCTGGGTACGCGTACCGACGGCGTGGCTCATCGAGTTCCTGCGCGGCATGCCCGTGCTGCTGATGATGCTGTTCATCCTGCTCGTCGCTTCCACGGGTGCCTTCTGGGCCGTCGTCATCGCGCTCATCCTCTACAACGGCACGCTCATCGGTGAGATCCTGCGCGCCGGCCTGGTCGCCCTCCCGCGCGGTCAGCGCGAGGCGGCGCTGAGCGTGGGAATGCGCGAGTTCCAGTCGAAGATGCTCGTGGAGTTCCCGCAGGCATTCCGGCAGATGCTGCCGATCATCGTCGCCCAGTTGGTCGTCCTGCTGAAGGACACCTCGCTCGGCTACATCGTGGGCTACAACGAGATCATCCGTAACAACATGAACAACCTGCTGAGCTTCTTCGGCAACCGGTACATGTTCTCGATGTTCGTCGTGACGCTCGCGATCTACCTCGTCATCAACCTCTCGCTCTCGTGGTTCGCGCGCTGGCTGGCGCGGCGGACCGCAAGCGGGACCGGCAAAGCGCGTCGCGGCAAGGCGATCGATCCGATGAACCCCGCTGCGCTCCTCGAGGTGGAGGCGAAAGCGGACCTCATGGCGGCGAACAAGGGACTCGGCCGGCACGACGGCACCGCGGTATAGCGTCGGGCCGGGGCACTGCGCCGCCGTCGGTAGACTCGACTCTCGTGTCAGACGCTCCCGAGAACACCGAGATCACGCCCGAGGCGGTGAACGCCGCCGTCGACGCCGCCCTCGCCGCGATCGCCGGCTCGGCCGACACCGCGGCGTTGAAGGCCGCACGGTCCGCGCACGCCGCCGAGGGCTCGCCGCTGGCGAAGCTCAACGCGCGCCTGCGCGACGTGCCGAACGACAAGAAGGCCGAGTTCGGCAAGCTCGTCGGGCAGGCCCGCGGCCGGGTGAACCAGGCGTTCGCAGCACGCGAAGCGGAGCTCGCCGCGGCGGAGACCGCCGCTCAGCTCGAGGCAGAGCGCGTGGACATCACCGCCTTGGCCGCCCGCGCGCGCGTCGGGGCGCGGCATCCGATCTCCCTGCTCCAGGAGCAGATCGCCGACATCTTCGTAGGCATGGGCTGGGAGATCGCGGAGGGCCCCGAGCTCGAGCACGAGTGGTTCAACTTCGACGCGCTGAACTTCGACGTCGACCACCCGGCGCGTCAGATGCAGGACACGTTCTTCGTCGACCCGGTGGAGCGCCACCTCGTCATGCGCACGCACACGAGCCCTGTCCAGGTGCGCTCGATGCTCGAGCGCGACCTGCCGCTCTATGTGCTGTGCCCCGGTCGCGTCTACCGCACCGACGAGTACGACGCGACGCACCTGCCGGTATTCACCCAGTTCGAGGGCATCGTCGTCGACAAGGGCATCACCATGGCGAACCTCAAGGGCACGCTCGACCACGCCGCCAAGGTGCTGTTCGGCCCCGAGGCGAAGACGCGGTTCCGGGCGAACTTCTTCCCCTTCACCGAGCCGTCCGCCGAGCTCGACCTCTGGCACCCCACGTTCAAGGGCGGCGCCCGGTGGATCGAGTGGGGCGGTTGCGGCATGATCAACCCGAACGTGCTCCGCGCCGCCGGGATCGACCCTGAGGAGTACTCGGGCTTCGCATTCGGCATGGGCGTCGAGCGGACGCTCATGTTCCGCAGCGATGTCCAGGACATGCGCGACATGGCCGAGGGCGATGTCCGCTTCAGCGAGCAGTTCGGAATGGTGGTCTGATGCGCGTCCCGCTCTCATGGTTGCGTGAGTACGTCGACGTTCCGGCGGATGCCTCGCCCGAGGACGTCCTCGCGGCGCTCGTGCGCGTCGGCTTCGAAGAGGAGGACGTCCACCGCTTCGAGCTGCAGGGTCCCATCGTCGTCGGCGAGGTGCTCGAGTTCGTCGAGGAGCCGCAGTCCAACGGCAAGACGATCCGCTGGTGCCAGGTGCGCGTCGCGCCTGAGGGCGAGACGGCGGCCGACGGCGGCGACGCCGTGCACGGCATCGTCTGCGGCGCCCGCAACTTCTTCGCCGGCGACAAGGTCGTGGTGACGCTTCCGGGCGCCGTGCTTCCGGGACCGTTCCCGATCGCCGCGCGCAAGACGTACGGTCACGTGTCGGACGGCATGATCGCCTCCGCCCGCGAGCTTGGGCTGGGGGAGGAGCACAACGGCATCCTGCGCCTCGTCGAGCTCGGCATCGACGCGCCCGTCGGCACCGACGCGATCTCGCTGCTGGGCCTCGACGATGTCGCCGTCGAGATCAACGTCACCCCCGACCGCGGCTATGCGCTGTCGATCCGCGGTGTCGCCCGCGAGTACTCGCACTCGACGGGCGCGGCGTTCCGCGACCCCGCGGAGCGACCGTGGGACGAGGTCGCGCCGGGGCAGGGCTTCACCGTCACCGCGGAGGACCTCGCCCCGATCCGCGGTCGTGCGGGCGTCACCGAGTTCGTGGCGCGCGTCGTGCGCGACGTCGACCCGACGAAGCCCACGCCGGCATGGATGATCGCGCGCCTGTCGCTCGCGGGCATCCGTTCGCTCGGCATCCTGATCGACATCACCAACTACGTGATGCTCGAGCTCGGCCAGCCCATCCACGGCTACGACCTCGACAAGCTGCAGGGCGGGATCACGGTGCGCCGCGCCACTGCCGGCGAGAAGCTCGAGACGCTCGACGGCAAGGTGCGCACGCTCCACCCCGAAGACCTGCTGATCACGGACGATTCCGGGCCGATCGGTCTGGCCGGTGTCATGGGCGGCGGCGCCACCGAGATGGGCGACGCGACGCGCAACGTGCTCATCGAGGCTGCGACGTTCGACACCGTGTCGATCGCCCGCACGGCTCGTCGGCACAAGCTGCCCAGCGAGGCCTCCCGTCGCTTCGAACGCGGCGTCGACCCCCTCGTGCCCTTCGTCGCCGCGCGCCGCGTGGCCGACCTGATGGAGGAATACGCCGGCGGCACGAGCGACGACGCCTACGGCGCCGCGCTCTTCGCCGAGGTGTTCATGCCCGGCATCGAGCTTCCGCCGCTTTTCGTCCAGCACCTCATCGGCGTCGACTACACGCCCGGGCAGATCGAGGCGGCGCTGCGCCTCATCGGCTGCGAGGTCGTGCCCAACGAGGATGACGCCGCCGGCTGGCAGGTCATCCCGCCGTCGTGGCGCCCCGACCTCACCGACAAGTGGACGCTCGCCGAGGAGGTCGCCCGCATCGAGGGCTACGACCGCATCCCGTCGGTGCTGCCGCTGCCGCCGTCGGGTCGCGGCCTGACCCCCGCCCAGCAGGGACGGAGCCGGGTGGCCAACGCGCTCGCCGCCGCCGGCTACGTCGAGACGCCGTCCTTCGGATTCACCACTGAGGAGCAGAACGACCTGCACGGCTCGCCTTCCGGCGCGCACGTGCCCAGCATCAAGCTCGCCAACCCGCTCGACGGTCAGTCGCCGTTCCTGCGCCGCTCGCTCGTGCCGGGGCTGCTGCAGGTCGCGCACCGCAACGTGTCGCGCGGGCTGACCGATCTCTCGCTATTCGAAACCGGCGTCGTGTTCCTCCCCGAACCCGGCGTGCAGTACGGCACGCCGCACGTCCCGCCGTTGGCGGTGCGGCCGGATGCCGCCAGCCTCGCCGAACTCGACGCATCGATCCCGCCGCAGCGCCGGCACATCGCGGTGCTGCTCACCGGCAACCTCGTGGCCAAGCAGCCCGGCGTCGCGCCGGTGACCGCCGGCCTCGGCGACGCGCTCGACGCCGTCCGGACCATCGCCGCCGCCGCGGGCGTCACGATCGACGTCGTGCAGGGCGAGCGAGCGGCGCTGCACCCCGGCCGCACCGGCGTGCTGTCGGTCGCCGCGACCACCTCGTCGGCCCCCGTCGAGGTGGGCTACGTCGGCGAGCTGCTGCCGGCGGTGGCCGAGGCATCCGATCTTCCCGGTCGTGTGATCGTCGCCGAACTCGATCTCGATCTCGTGCTGTCGCTGGCGGGTGAGAAGGTCGTCGCCGCGTCGCTGTCGGGCTTCCCCGCCGCGACCCAGGACGTGTCGCTCGTGCTGCAGGCCGACGTGCCGGCCGCCGAGGTGCAGGCGGCGCTCGCCGAGGGCGCGGGGGACCTGCTGGAGTCCGTGCGGCTGGTGGACGACTACCGCGGCCCGGGAGTGCCCGAGGGGCAGAAGAGCCTGACGTTCGCGCTGCGCTTCCGCGCCGTGGACCGCACCCTCACGGCCGCCGAGGCGACCGAGGCCAAGCTGGCCGGCGTCGCCGTGGCATCCGAGCGCTTCGGAGCGACGCTGCGCGAGTAAGCGCCCCGCCGTCCGCACAGATCGGTCGAGAGCCCGTGTTCTCACCGAACGCCCACGTTCTGAACCGAGGACGACGTGGGCTTTCGGTGGAAGCTCGGGCTCTCACCGTTCCGGATGAAGATGTCGCCAGCAGACCGTCACCCAGCGATCGGTCCGGAAGCTACGGTCGCGGAGTCGCTGCGGCGATCACGGCGCCGAGGCGCAGGATCGCCTCGACGACGGCCTCGTCGTCGATGTCGCCGAAGCCGAGGACGAGGGCGGGCGGGAGGTCGCGCCGGTGACGGGTGAACGCCGCCAGGCCGGTGACGCGGAGGGAGGCGTCCCCGGCGGCTGTGACGACGCGATCTTCGGAAACCCCGGGCGGAAGCGGCAGGACACCGTGGAATCCGGCCACCAGGCCGGTCAGGGTCAGGCCGGGAGAGACCCGGTCGAGCGTCTGGAGGACGACTGCTCGGCGCGCGGCGTACACGCCGCGCATGGTGCGCACGTGGCGATCATGGCGCCCGGACTGGAGCAGTGCCGCGAACGCCAGCTGGTCGATCACCGGTCCGCCGCGGTCCGCCGCGACCCTCCGCACGGCCAGATCGCCGACCAGCTCGCCCGGAACCGCCATCCACGCCACCCGCACACCAGGCGCATGCGTCTTGCTCGCCGAGCCGATCAGCACGACGCGGTCGGGTGCGAGGCCCTGGACCGCGCCGATCGGCTGACGGTCGTACCGGAACTCCGAGTCGTAGTCGTCCTCGATGATCCATCCGTCCCTCCGGCCGGCCCACTCCACCAGCTCCACGCGCCGGGAGGCCGACAGGACGACCCCGGTGGGGGACTGGTGCGCCGGAGTGACGAGCACCGCGTGGGCGCCCGCCGAGCCGAGCAGGTCGGTGCGGATGCCGTGCGCGTCCACCGGGATGGGCGCGAGCTCGATCCCGGCGACGGCGGCCGCCTCGTCGACGGCCCGGTCACCCGGGTCTTCCACGGCGAGCACACGGACCCCCCGCGCGGCGAGTGTGGGCAGGACGAGGGCGAGCCCCTGGGCGAAGCCTTGGCAGAGGACGACATGGTCGGCATCGGTCGACGCAGCGCGGATCCGACGGAGATGGCCCGCGACAGCCTCGCGCGCTGCCGGATGCCCGAGCCCGTCGCCGTAGTCAAGATCGTGCGAGCCGGCGCTGCGCGCCGCCCTCGCGTAGGCCCACGCCCAATCATCGGCGGGAAACCGGCGAAGATCCGAGATCCCGGGGCGCAGATCCGCGCCGGACGGAGCCGCCGCCCGCGGCGAGGGAGGAGCGCCGCCCGGCGGGACGGCACGCGACGAGACACGCGTGCGGCCGCCCGGGCGGGCGACGAGGTAGCCCTCGGCGCCGAGCTGCTCGTAGACACGGACGACGGTGCCGCGCGCGACTCCCAACGCTGCGGCGAGGTCACGCGTGGACGGCAGAGAGTCGCCGTCATCGAGCACGCCCCGCCGAACCGCATCCCGCAGCGCGGTCTGCAGCCGCTCGCCGGGCCGTCGGCCGGGTGGAAGCGCCAGTGCGAGCGCCAGATCGGAAGTGGTCCAACTCTGAGCCATCACGCTGGACCATATCACTGGGCCACTTTCGCCATACGCTCCTGAAAGCCGGACCGACCGGCGGTATTCGGAAGGAACGGCTCATGGGTTCGACGGTGCTGTACGTCTCGGTTTCGGTCGATGGATACGCGGCCGCGCCCGGCGACGACCTCTCGCGGATCCACCGCTGGCTCGAGGACACCGCCCCACCCGACGAGGACGACGTCGCCGTGGAGCTGATCGAGCGATTCCGCAACGCGGGCGCGGTCATCTTCGGGCGACGCACCTGGGACGCCGGCCAGGAGCCGTGGGGCGACGACGACGTGTTCTCGAGTCCGGTCTTCGTGATGACGCACGAGCAGCGGCCGCCCGAGGTGAAGAACGGGACGGTCTTCACCTTCGTGTCCGGGGAGCCGGCGGCGGCGCTCGCGCTGGCACAGGAAGCCGCCGGAGGGGGCGAGGTGATCATCATGGGCAGCCCGAACACCGCCCAGCAGTTCCTCCGCGACAAGCTCGTCGACGAGCTGCTGCTGCACATCGTGCCCGTCCTCCTCGGGGGAGGCATCCCGCTCTTCGACGGGTTGCCGGCACCTGCCGAGCTGCGGCTGCTCTCGTCGCGTCGCGCCCGGGAGGTGACGGCCGTGAACTTCGCGGTGCTCTCGGACGCGCTCCACTGACCCGCATCCGCCGTCGGCGGCGACGGATGCCGCGACCCGGCGCGTCTGGTTGGCTGGTGACATGACCGACGTACTGGTGCTGGGCGGGACGGGCTGGCTGAGCGGGCGCATCGCCGAGAGATGGGCGGATGCCGGAGCCGCCGTCACCTGCCTGGCCCGGGGTGGACGCGAAGCGCCGTACGGCACGACGCTCGTCGTCGCCGACCGAGACCATCCCGGCGCGTACGACGCGGTCGCCGGTCGCGACTGGGATGCGGTCGTGGACATCTCGTCGAACCCCGTGCACGTCGCGGCAGCCGTGACCGCTCTGGGGGAGCGCGCCAAGCACTGGACCTACGTCTCCACCGTGTCGGTGTACGCCGCGAACGACGACCCCGGTGCCGACGAGACCGCAGAGCTGCTGGCGCCGGCCGGCCCGGACGAAGAAGACGACTACGGGCAGGCGAAGGTGCGGGCCGAGGCATCCGTCCGTGCCGCGCTCGGCTACCGCGCCGCCATCGTTCGCCCCGGCCTGATCGTGGGCCCCGGCGATCCCACCGACCGGTTCGGCTACTGGGTCGGGCGTCTCGCGCTCGCCGCAGACGGCGACGTGCTGGTGCCCGACACGACGGACCGCGGCGCGCAGGTGATCGACGTGGACGACCTCGCCGAGTTCGTCCAGGCGATCGGCCGAGAGCGGTGGACAGGGGTGGTGAACGCCGTCGGAGACCCGATGGAGTTCGCCGAGGTGCTGAGGCTCGCCCGCGAGGTGGCCGGCCACACCGGCGCCCTGGTCACCGCATCCGACGAGTGGCTAGAGGCGCACGACGTGGCCTACTGGGCCGGCCCCCGGTCGCTTCCGCTCTGGCTTCCCGCCGGTATGCCGGGCTTCTGGACGCGATCCCACGCCGCCTTCCGCCTTCTCGGCGGTCGCCTGCGTCCGCTGCGCGCGACGCTCGAGCGCACGCTCGACGACGAGCGGTCACGTGGTCTGGACCGCGACCGTCGCGCGGGCCTCACGCGGTCCGACGAGCTCGCGCTGCTCACCGAGCTCGTCGCGTAGTCTCCTCCGCCGAGATCGTGTGCGCTCGCCGAATCGACATGATCGGCGAGCCACGAGACGTGTGATCTCGACGAGAGCACATGACGTCCGGCGTCACGTTGATTTGCGGATGCCGCGGGCGGGCGGCTATCGTCGGCGCATGCCTTCGGCTGCCCAGGGATTCGCGACGCTCGTTCCGAGCGTCGTTCCCGCGCGCCGACGCCGTCTGGGCGACCGCCGACTCTAGGCGACCCTGCGCACCTTCTGAGGAGGGCAGCTGCGGGCGTCGCCGTCTCCGGCCCCTGCACCCAGACTCTAAGGTGGAATCCATGACATATTCGGTCGCCGTCTCCGGCGCATCCGGCTATGCGGGCGGCGAGATCCTGCGGATCCTCGCCGCGCATCCCGACGTCGAGATCCGCACCGTGACCGCGCACTCCAACGCGGGACAGCCGCTCATCCAGCACCAGCCGCACCTGCGGTCGCTCGCTCACCTCACCCTCTCCGAGACGACGCCGGACGTGCTCGCGGGCCATGACATCGTCTTCCTGGCGCTGCCGCACGGACAGTCCGGGCAGTACACCGACGCGCTCGGCGACACGCCGCTCGTGATCGATGCCGGCGCCGACCACCGTCTCGAGTCGGTCGCCGACTGGGACAGCTTCTACGGCGGCGACTTCCACGACCCCTGGGTGTACGGCGTCCCGGAGCTCCCGGTCGCGGGCTCGAAGCAGCGTGACCGGCTCGTCGGCGCGACGCGCATCGCCGCCCCCGGCTGCAACGCCTCGACGGTGAGCCTCAGCCTCGCTCCCGGCGTCGCCGCCGGCGTCATCGATCCGTCCGACATCGTGACGGTGCTGGCGGTGGGCCCCTCGGGCGCCGGCAAGAGTCTCAAGACCAACCTCCTCGCCAGCGAGGTCCTGGGCACGGCCAACCCCTACGCGGTCGGAGGGACGCACCGGCACATCCCCGAGATCCGTCAGGCGCTCGCCGCCGCGCGCCCTTCGACCGGCTCAGGGACCGAGGGGACGGATGCCGCGGACCAAGGCATCCGCATCTCGTTCACGCCCGTTCTGGTCCCGATGTCGCGGGGCATCCTCGCGACGTCCACGGCACCCATCGCGCCCGGCGCCACCGACGCCGAGATCCGCGCGGCGTGGGAGGCCGCCTACGGCGACGAGACCTTCGTGCAGCTGCTGCCCGAGGGCCAGTTCCCCCGTACGGCCGACGTGCTGGGCGCGAACACGGCGCTGCTGGGTCTCGCGATCGATCGCGCCGCGAACCGCGTGGTCGTGGTGACCGCCGTCGACAACCTCGTCAAGGGCACGGCCGGAGCGGCCGTCCAGTCCCTGAACATCGCACTGGGCCTCGCCGAAGGCACCGCGCTCACCGTGAACGGAGTCGCCCCGTGAGCGTCACCACGCCCCAGGGATTCGCCGCAGCCGGCGTCGCCGTCGGACTCAAGTCGTCGGGCAAGCCCGACGTGGCCGTCGTCGTCAACCGCGGCCCGCTCAAGGTGGGCGCGGCCGTCTTCACGAGCAACCGCGCGAAGGCGAACCCGATCCTCTGGTCGCAGGAGGTCGTCCGTGACGGCGTCGTGGAGGCGATCGTCCTCAACTCCGGCGGGGCGAACTGCTTCACGGGCTCGTTCGGCTTCCAGACGACGCACCAGACCGCCGAGAAGGCGGCGGAGCTGCTCGACGTGAGCGCGGGGGACATCCTGGTGTGCTCGACCGGTCTCATCGGCACGGGCGACGAGGTGTTCCGTGCGAAGGTCCTGGCCGGCACCGAGCAGGGTATCGCCGAGCTCTCCGCAGACGGCGGGGAAGCGGCATCCCTCGCAATCATGACGACCGACTCCCGTCCCAAGCGCTCCGCCGTGACGAAGGACGGCTGGTCGATCGGCGGCATGGCGAAGGGCGCGGGGATGCTCGCGCCCGGCCTCGCGACGATGCTCGTGGTGATCACGACCGACGCGGTCCTCGACGCGGCGCAGGCCGACGCCGCGCTGCGTCGGGCCACCGGTCGCACGTTCGACCGGCTCGACTCGGACGGCTGCATGTCGACGAACGACCAGGTCACGCTCATGGTCAGCGGTGCCTCGGGCATCACCCCCGACGCCGACGCGTTCGCCGCTGCGCTCGCCGAGGTCTGCCAGGATCTCGCGAAGCAGCTGCAGGGCGATGCCGAAGGCTCGAGCCACGACATCACCATCGAGGTCGTCAACGCGGCCTCCGAGGAGGACGCCGTGGAGGTCGGCCGCTCGGTCGCCCGAAACAACCTATTCAAGGCGGCGGTCTTCGGCAACGACCCGAACTGGGGCCGCGTGCTCGCGGCGATCGGGACCACCCAGGCGGCCTTCGACCCGTATGACGTCGACGTGTGGATGAACGGCGTGCGTGTGTGCAGCGCCGGCGGCCCCGACGCGCCCCGCGAGGCTGTCGACCTGACGCCCCGCGCCACCGACCTCGTCATCGACCTGAAGGTCGGCGTCGCGACGGCGACGATCCTGACCAACGACCTCACCCACGATTACGTTCACGAGAACAGCGCGTACTCCTCATGAAGAAGCAGGCCTCATGACTGATCTGCAAGAGACCGATCCCGGCAAGGCCAGCGCGCGGGCCGTGACGCTCATCGAGTCGCTGCCCTGGCTCAAGCGCTTCCGCGACCAGATCGTCGTCGTGAAGTACGGCGGCAACGCGATGGTGAGCGAGGAGCTGCAGGATGCCTTCGCCGCCGACATCGCCTACCTCCGCTACGTCGGGGTGAAGCCGGTCGTCGTCCACGGCGGTGGCCCTCAGATCTCGTCGATGCTCGACCGCCTGGAGATTCCGAGCGAGTTCAAGGGCGGCTACCGCGTCACTTCCACCGAGGCGATCTCGGTGGTGCGCATGGTGCTCACCGGGCAGATCAACCCGCAGCTCGTGTCGAAGATCAATGCCCACGGCCCGGTGGCCACCGGTCTCAGCGGCGAGGATGCGGGCCTGTTCGGCGGACGCCGCCGCGGCGTCGTGATCGAGGGCGTCGAGCACGACCTCGGCCGGGTCGGGGACGTCGTCGAGGTGGATCCGCAGCCGGTGCTCGACCAGATCGCCGCCGGCCGCATCCCGGTCGTGTCGAGCATCGCGCCCGACCTCGACCACCCGGGGCACTCCTTGAACGTGAACGCGGATGCCGCGGCATCCGCGCTCGCCGTGGCGCTGGGAGCCGCGAAGCTCGTGGTGCTCACCGACGTGGCCGGGCTCTACGCCGACTGGCCCAACCGCGACTCGCTCGTGTCGCACCTGACCTCGACCGAGCTGCGCGCGATGCTGCCCACGCTCGAGTCGGGCATGATCCCGAAGATGGCGGCGTGCCTGGAGGCCGTCGAGGGCGGCGTCGAGACCGCGGCCATCATCGACGGGCGGGTGCCGCACTCGGTGCTCGTGGAGATCTTCACCAGCAAGGGAATCGGAACAGAGGTGGTGCACGGATGAGTTGGCACGATGACGCAGGACGCGATCTCGTCCGCAGCTTCGGCGAGCGGATGGCGTTGTTCGTCCGAGGCGAGGGCTCCTACCTTTGGGACGCCGACGGCAAGCGGTACCTCGACTTCCTGGCGGGCATCGCGGTGGACTCGCTGGGTCACGCCCACCCGGTGTTCGTGGACGCCATCGCGACCCAGGCGGCGACGCTGGCGCACGTGTCGAACTACTTCGCGACGCCGCCGCAGCTCGCGCTCGCGTCGACGCTGAAGCGTCTCGCGGGCACCGGCGACGAGGGTCGCGTGTACTTCGGCAACTCCGGCGCCGAGGCGAACGAGGCGGCGTTCAAGCTCGCGCGCCTGCACGGAGGCACCGAGCGCCCGCGGATCCTTGCGCTGAAAGACGCCTTCCACGGCCGCACGATGGGCACGCTCGCCCTCACCGGCAAGCCGTACATGCAGGAGCCCTTCCTGCCGATGACGCCGGGCGTCGAGTTCATCGACTCCACGGTCGAGGCGCTCGAGGCGGCGATCGACGACCGCGTCGCGGCGCTGTTCGTCGAGCCCGTCAAGGGCGAGGCGGGCGTGCTGCCGCTGCCAGAGGGATACCTCGCCGCGGCCCGCGAGATCACCGAGCGCCAGGGAGCGCTGCTGATCATCGACGAGATCCAGACCGGCGCCGGTCGCACGGGGGAGTGGTTCGCCTTCCAGCACGAGGGCATCACCCCCGACGCGATCACGGTCGCCAAGGGCATCGGCGGCGGGTTCCCGATCGGCGCGCTGATCACCTTCGGCAGCGCCAGCGACCTGTTCTACCCGGGCACGCACGGCTCGACCTTCGGCGGCAACGCGCTCGGCACCGCCGTCGCCGGCGCCGTCCTCGGTGAGATCGAGCGCGCCGACCTCGTCCGCAACGCCGCCGAGCGCGGAGCGCAGCTGCGCGAGGCGATCTCGGGCATCGACTCGGAGCTGATCACCGGATGCCGCGGCGCGGGGCTGCTGATCGGCGTGGGGCTGCGGCATCCCGTCGCCAAGGCGCTCGTCGCGGCCGCGCAGGAGCACGGCCTCGTCATCAACGCGCCCAACGACGAGACCATCCGGCTGGTTCCCGCCCTCACGATCGGCGACGTCGAGATCGACGAGTTCGTCGAGCTCTTCACGGCTGCGATCCGCACGGTGGAAGACGCCCTGGTGCTCGAGACCCCCACGGAGGTTCCCGCATGACCCGCCACCTGCTGCGTGACGACGACCTGACGCATGCCGAGCAGGACGAGATCCTCGATCTCGCCGTCGCGCTGAAGAAAGATCGCTGGAAGCTCAAGACGCTCGAGGGCCCCCAGACGGTCGCGGTCATCTTCGACAAGTCCTCGACGCGGACGCGCGTCTCTTTCGCCGTCGGCATCGCCGATCTGGGCGGCTCGCCGCTGATCATCTCGACCGCCAACAGCCAGCTCGGCGGCAAGGAGACGCCCGCCGACACGGCGCGCGTGCTCGAGCGCCAGGTCGCGGCCATCGTCTGGCGCACCTACGCACAGGCAGGGCTCGAGCAGATGGCCGAAGGCACGCGCGTGCCGGTCATCAACGCGCTCAGCGATGACTTCCACCCCTGCCAGCTGCTCGCCGACCTGCTCACCATCAAGGAGCACAAGGGCGACTTGAAGGGCCTGACGCTGGCGTTCTTCGGCGACGGCAAGTCCAACATGGCGCACTCCTACGTGCTGGCCGGCGTCACCGCGGGCATGCACGTGCGCGTGGCTTCGCCCGAGACGTATGCGCCGCGCGACGACGTCATCGCGGACGCGGATCGACGGGCGGCGGAGACCGGCGGATCGGTCACCCTCTACACCGACGCCAACGAGGCGGCCGCCGGAGCCGACGTGATCGTCACCGACACGTGGGTGTCGATGGGCAAGGAGGAGGAGAAGCTCGAGCGGCTGCGCGACCTGGGCGGGTACAAGGTGACCCAGGAGCTCATGGCGCTCGCGCAGGACGACGCGATCTTCATCCACTGCCTGCCCGCCGACCGGGGCTACGAGGTCGACGCGGAGGTCATCGACGGACCGCAGAGCGTGGTCTGGGATGAGGCCGAGAACCGGCTGCACGCCCAGAAGGCCCTGCTCGTCTGGCTCCTCCGCCAGGACTGAGCGCGGCGGCGCGGAAGAGCCCCGGTCGTTGAGCGAGCGAAGCGAGACGAAACGCGCCGAGCCGCGCCACGACGGCTGGCTCGGGTCGCGCTGGGGGCGTCTCAACGGTCCGAGCCGCGTCGCCGGCGTCGATCTGGCGCGAGGGCTCGCGGTGCTCGGCATGTTCGCAGCGCACCTGCTGTGGATCAGCGGGCCCTTCGACGCGACGCAGCCCGACACCTGGATCACGGTGGTTCAGGGCCGCTCGTCGATCCTGTTCGCGACGCTCGCCGGCGTCTCGATCGGCCTCATGACGGGCGGGCGGGTCCCGCTGCCGGCGTCCCGCATGGCGACGGCACGCGGGCGGCTCGCCGTGCGAGCGGGCCTGCTGTGGGTGCTCGGCATCCTCCTCATCGCCACCGGCGTGCCGGTGTACGTGATCCTCCCCGCGTACGCGCTGATGTTCCTGCTGGCGCTCCCGTTGACGTCCCTGCCTGCCCGCGTGCTGCTGCCGCTCGCGGGCGCGCTGGCCCTGATCATGCCGTTCGTGCAGATCGTCCTCGACGCGCCGCTGTTCTGGAGCACGCCCGTCGGCAACGCGGTGTCGGTGGGACTCGGCTGGCACTACCCGTTCACCACTTGGATCGCGTTCGTGGTGGCCGGACTCGGCGTCGCCCGCGCCGACGTGACGCGACTGCGCACGCAGGTGTGGCTGGTCGTCGCCGGCGCATGCCTCGCCCTGGTCGGCTACGGAACGGATGCCGCCACCGGCGCCGGTCCAGAAGCCGAGACGGCGTCGTACCTCGGGGCGCTGTGGACGGCCCGCCCCCACTCCACGGGGCTGCTCGAGGTCATCGGGTCGGGCGGCTTCGCGCTCGCGGTACTCGGGGCCTGCCTGCTGCTTTGCCGCACCGTACTCAGGTGGGTCGTGCTGCCCCTGCGCGCCGTCGGTGCGATGCCGCTGACCGCCTACACGCTGCAGCTCGTGGTGTGGGCGGCGATCGCCGCCGCGACGCTCGACCGCGTCGGCGACCTCTCCGGCTTCCGCGCGCTGGAGCCGTTCTGGCCGCTGACGATCGGCACGATCGTGCTGTGCACCGCGTGGGCGCTTCTGGTGGGCCGCGGCCCGCTCGAGACGGCACTGGATGCCGCGTCCCGCTTCGCGGTCCCCGGTGACCGCCGACCCGTGGGTCCGGCGACGTCGCCCACACGCTGACAGAGGCCGGATGAGCCCTCGATCGCCGCTGACACGGAGCGAGTGCGCGGGGGACCGGCGGATAGGCTGGTCGGGTGAGTGAATCGAAGGCTGACGGCACCAACGAAGGCGCACTGTGGGGAGCCCGTTTCGCGACGGGACCGTCCCCGGAGCTGGCCGAGCTCAGCCGATCGACGCATTTCGACTGGGATCTGGCGCTCTACGACATCGCCGGCTCGCACGCCCACGCCAAGGCGCTCGCCGCCGCGGGCTACCTCACCGCCGACGAGGAGCGCGCCATGCACGACGGGCTCGATGTGCTCGCACGCGGCGTGACCGACGGCACACTCCGCCCCGCGGCATCCGATGAAGACGTCCACGGCGCTCTCGAGCAGGCGCTGATCGGCGTCGTCGGCGCCGAGCTGGGCGGCAAGCTGCGCGCCGGACGCAGTCGCAACGACCAGATCGCCACGCTCGTGCGCATGTATCTGCTCGACCACTCGCGCACCATCGCGCGGGAGATCCTCCGCCTCGTCGACGCCCTCGTGGCGCAGGCCGAGGCGCACCCCGAAGCGGTCATACCGGGCCGCACCCACCTGCAGCACGCGCAGCCGGTGCTGCTGGCCCACCATCTGCAGGCTCACGCGTGGCCGCTGGTGCGCGACCTGGAGCGCCTGCGCGACTGGTCCGCGCGAGCCGCGGTCTCTCCGTACGGCGGTGGCGCGCTCGCCGGCTCGACGCTGGGCCTCGATCCGCAGCTGGTCGCCCGGGAACTGGGGCTCGACCGCCCCGCCGAGAACTCGCTCGACGGCACGTCGGCGCGCGACGTCGTCGCCGAGTTCGCGTTCATCACGGCGATGGTCGGCATCGACGTCTCGCGCTTCGCGGAGGAGATCATCCTCTGGAACACGCGCGAGTTCGGCTTCGTGACCCTCGACGACGGGTATTCGACCGGCTCGAGCATCATGCCGCAGAAGAAGAACCCCGACATCGCTGAACTGGCGCGCGGCAAGGCCGGGCGGCTCATCGGCAACCTCACCGGACTGCTCGCCACCCTCAAGGCGCTCCCGCTCGCGTACAACCGCGACCTGCAGGAGGACAAGGAGCCGGTGTTCGACTCGGTGCGCACGCTCGAGACGGTGCTGCCCGCCTTCGCCGGCATGGTCGCGACGCTGCGCTTCGACACCGACCGCATGGCGGCGCTCGCACCGCAGGGCTTCTCCCTGGCGACGGACGTCGCCGAGTGGCTCGTGAAGCGCGGCGTGCCTTTCCGCGATGCGCACGAGATCTCCGGCCACTTGGTGCGGGTGTGCGAAGAGAACGGGATCGAGCTGCACGAGGTCACCGATGAGCAGCTCGCATCGGTCTCGCCGCACCTCACGCCCGAGGTGCGGGACGTGCTGACCGTCGAGGGCTCCGTCGCGAGCCGCACCGGCGCAGGCGGGACGGCGCCGGTCAGGGTCGCCGAGCAGCGTACCGAGCTGATCGAGCGCGTGCAGGCGGCCGCGCACGCCCTCGGGCTCTAGACCGCTCCAGTCAGGGCGACGCGGCGGCGATCACCAGATCGCGAGGCGCACCAGCGCGGCGACGATGCATGCCCAGACCAGGCTGGCGAGCGTGCCGATGATGAATCTCTCTCGCGCTTCGGCGCTGGCCAGCTCCGAGAATCGGCCGATGCCCTTGAGCGCGACCACCACGGCGATCGCCTCGGGGAAGCCGGCGATGATCCCGAGCGCCACCGCCACGCGTTCCAGATAGCCGATCGTGGTACCTCCGCGCATCACCTCGCGTACGACGCCTTCGCCGGCGACCGCTCCGGGCAGGGACGGCGCACGGAGCAGAATGCCGCCGTTGTCGCCTTCTTCCACACGACCGTGGCTGGCGATGTCGAGCACCCGGCGGGTGACGGGGTTGCCGCCGAGCACGGCCAGGGCGGTTCCCAGCAGGGCGATGCCGAGTCCGATGAGCAGCGGGACGTTCACCGGTGACACCGTCACGGCGAGCAGGCACAGCACCACCAGCACGCCCGCGACGATGAGCGGGATGTCGGTCGGCTTCCGCAGGCTGAGGACCACCAGCACGAGTGCTCCGCACAGGGCGACGAACAGGAAGATCGACAGCACGGCGACAAGGAGCA
This sequence comes from Microbacterium sp. ProA8, assembly GCF_039905635.1. Taxonomy (NCBI): domain Bacteria; kingdom Bacillati; phylum Actinomycetota; class Actinomycetes; order Micrococcales; family Microbacteriaceae; genus Microbacterium; species Microbacterium chionoecetis. The sequence goes on from NZ_CP157000.1 coordinate 1,704,932, forward strand.
CGTCCGGGAAGACCATGGCGTCAGTCTGACACGGCGTCCGGATCGAGGCCGGAGAGCACGCGGATCAGGGCGGGCACGGAGGCTTCCTCCGTCCGCAGTCCGGCGGACCTGACGCGCAGGCTGACCGCGGCCTCCGAGATGCCGAGCCGCGCCGCCGCCTCGCGCTGCGTGATGCCCTCGGCAAGGAGGTCGTACACCTCCCAGCCTTCGGCGGTGCGGCGATCGCGCAGCTCGATGAGCAGGCGCACCAACGCCTCAGCATCCGCACCACCCTCCGGCGCAGTGATCGCGACCCGTGTCGTGGCCTTCTTGGCGCGGTCCACGGCGTCGCGCGCGTTGAGGAACGCCTCGCCCCTGGCCGCGCGGACGCTGTCCGGCAGCGGGGTCTCTACGTCGCCGACGCCCACGCCGACACTCCACCGGCCGGCCCGCGTGAGGTCGAGGAGGATCGCGAGCACGGCCGCGGCGTCGGTGACCGCCACCTGCACCTCGTCGCCCGCCGTCCGCTCGGGCGCGAGCGCGGCGCCCCTGGGGGCGTGCGTCGCGACCGCCGAGAGGGCCGCGGGCACCAGATCGGCGCTGGTGCGGCTGTCGCGCTGATCACTGGTGATCACGTACATGGCTCCACCCTTATGCATCAGAACTTAATTCATGCACACTTTAGTCTGTGCGCTTCAGTCAAACAAGGCTATGGACTGAAGTCGAACGACTTCAGTCCATAGCCTCAACGCGGCCGGTGCGATCACGCCGGACCTGCCTCGAAGCGCGCGCCGCCGACCTCGGGGCGGGTCGCCGGCGAAAAAGCGCCGCCATCCGCGCTGATAGCCTGGCTCGCGTGTCAGAAACCGTCGTGAGCACGACTGCGCCCGCGATCGACCCCTCATTCGAGAATGTGTGGGACGAGATCGTGTGGCGTGGACTCGTGCATGTGTCCACCGATCAGGAGGCGCTGCGCGCCCTTCTCGCCGGGGACCCGATCACGTATTACTGCGGCTTCGACCCGACTGCGCCGAGTCTGCATCTCGGCAACCTGGTGCAGCTGCTCACGATGCGCCGCCTGCAGCTCGCCGGCCACCGTCCGCTGGGCCTGGTCGGCGGATCGACCGGCCTCATCGGCGACCCCCGCCCGTCGGCCGAGCGCACGCTGAACACCAAAGAGACGGTCGGGGAGTGGGTCGGCTACCTGCAGTCGCAGGTCGAGCGGTTCCTGAGCTTCGACGGGGACAACGCCGCGCGCATCGTCAACAACCTCGACTGGACGGCGCCGATGAGCGCCATCGACTTCCTCCGCGACATCGGCAAGCACTACCGGGTCGGCACGATGCTCAAGAAGGATGCGGTCGCGGCGCGCCTGAACTCCGAGGCCGGCATCAGCTACACCGAGTTCAGCTACCAGATCCTGCAGGGCATGGACTACCTCGAGCTGTACCGGCAGTACGGCTGCGTGCTGCAGACGGGCGGCAGCGACCAGTGGGGCAACCTCACCAGCGGCACCGACCTCATCCACCGCGTCGAGGGCGTCTCGGTCCACGCGATCGGCACGCCGCTGATCACGAACAGCGACGGCACCAAGTTCGGCAAGAGCGAGGGCAACGCGATCTGGCTCGACGCCGCGATGTGCAGCCCGTACCGGATGTACCAGTTCTGGCTCAACACCGACGACGCCGACGTCATCGAGCGTCTCAAGATCTTCACCTTCCTCACGCGTGCCGAGATCGAGGAGTACGAACGACTCGTCGCCGCGGAGCCGTTCCGTCGCGCCGCGCAGAAGCGCCTCGCGATGGAGGTCACCGGCCTCGTGCACGGGGTGGATGCCGCGGCCGCCGTGATCGCGGCATCCGAGGCCCTCTTCGGTCAGGGCGACCTCGCGGCGCTCGATGCGACGACGCTCCGTCACGCGCTGGAGGAACTGCCCAACGCCACGGTCGCCGCCGGCACGCCGGTGGTGCAGGCGCTCATCGACACCGGGCTCGTCTCGAGTCTGTCGGAGGGCCGGCGCGCGATCGCCCAGGGCGGGGTCTCGCTGGACGGTACGAAGATCGAGGACGATGCGGCGACGGTGTCGGGCGCACTGCCCGGCGGGGTCTCTGTGCTCCGGCGCGGCAAGAAGACGCTCGCGGGCGTATTCGTCGGCTGACGGGCGGCTTGTGACCACGGCCATCGCGCCGACAGAGGAGTGACGGATGCCGTTCACCCCGAGTCATGCGGTGATCGCGCTGCCGTTCGTGCGCACGCCCCTTGTTCCGGCGGCGATCGCCATCGGGGCGATGGCGCCGGACCTGCCGTTGTTCGTCCGCGGGCTGCCGTTGCACTACGGGGTCACCCACTCGCTCGCGTGGCTTCCTGCGACGGTCGCCCTGGCGCTGGCGCTGCTGGTCGTCTGGAGGTGCGTGCTTCGGCCGGCCGCGCGTGAGCTCTCACCGCGATGGCTCGCGGCGCGACTGCCGGCGCAGTGGGATGCCGGTGCCGGCGCCGCGCTGCGCGAGACGTTCGCCGGATCTCCGGCGGGCGAGCAGCGTGTGTCCCTGCGGGGGATGCTGCTCCTCGTCGTCTCGTTGCTGCTCGGCGTCGTGAGCCACATCGTGTGGGACCTCTTCACGCACGAGGGCCGGTGGGGCACGACGGCGATCCCCGTGCTGGGGGCAGATTGGGGACCGCTGCCCGGGTACAAGTGGCTCCAGCACGGCTCGAGCGTCATCGGGCTCGCGATCCTCGCCGTGTGGATGCTCCTGTGGATGCGTCGGCGTAGCGCCGAGGCATCCGTCCCGCGCGTGCTGCCCGATGCGGTCCGCTGGATCTGGTGGGCGTCGCTGCCTCTCGCGCTCGCACTGGCATGGGCATGGGGCATGGCCGTCCTGGGTCCCCTGGATGCCGAGTTCACCGCCGCGCATCTCGCGTACCGCGTGCTGCCGCCGGCGTGCGCGGTCTGGGGCGCCGCGACCGTGTCGCTCTGCATCGCGGTGCAGGTGATGCGCGCACGATCTGTCGCGAACGTGTGACCGACGGCGTCCGGTCGCCGGGCAGCTGACCGCCGGTCTCCGCGCGGCGCCCAAGCGCTGTGGTCGCGTGATTCCTCATGCGCCGATCGGCCGGCGGCGCGCGCACGATACCGCGCTCGACGGCATCGGGCCAGGGTCTGCGCTGTCGGCCGGGGTGGTCGTAGCGTGCCGGCATGGACGTGGAACGGCCCGGTGCGGAGCAGTGGGTGCCGGCGGACGCCGACGTCGACCACCTGCGCGAGGCGGTGCAGGGATGCCGCGGCTGCGAACTCTGGTGAGACGCGACACAGGCGGTGTTCGGTGACGGGGAAGCGCCGGCGCGGATGATGCTGGTGGGGGAGCAGCCAGGCGACAAGGAGGACCTCGCCGGCGAGCCGTTCGTCGGACCGGCCGGACGCGTGCTCGCGCAGGCGCTCGACGAAGCGGGAATCCCGCGGGAGCGCGTCTACCTCACGAACGCGGTGAAGCACTTCCGGTTCGAGCAGCGGGGCAAGCGCAGGATCCACCAGCGCCCTGATGCAGGGAACATCTCGGCGTGCCGGCCGTGGCTCGAGGCGGAGTTAGCCGCCGTCCGGCCGGCAGTCATCGTCTGTCTCGGTGCGACGGCGGCCAGAGCGGTCCTCGGCAGGGTGGTGAAGATCGGCGCAGAACGAGGGCGTCCGATCGAGGCCGAGGGGAGGACGGTTGTGATCACGATCCATCCGTCCGCCGTGCTGCGCTTGCGCGATTCGTCCGAACGAACCGCGGCCGTGGCCGCGCTCGCGGCCGATCTGAGGACAGCGGCGAAGGTGGCGACGAGCGCACATTCCGCGTGATTCCGGGGGTGTGGGGGTGCGACACGCCCGGGGTGCGGGCTGGATTCGACGGGTGGCGGCGTCGCACGTAAAGTATTACTTGTTCGCCCCAAAGGGTAGAGCGGAAGGCCGGAAGGCCTGGCTCCCCTCAAGCAGTGAACAACCCCATCCGATGTGCTCCTGGTGAGTCGGCCGGTTTCGGCTTAGGATGGGTGTCTTCCACTTTCGTGTGCGTCGGTCTGCGACTGCGGTGGGGTCTTGTGCCTCGCCGCTTCGATTTGACAGGCGGGACGGGATGTGTAAGATAGAGAAGTTGCCCAGCGGCGAAGGTTGAGAGACCGGAACGCTGGTGCGTCCGATCTTTGAGAACTCAACAGCGTGCACTTGTCAAATGCCAATTTTTGTATCCTCGCTGACCTTTTGGTTGGTGGGGGTCCTTTTTGGATCAATTCATGGATGTCAGTTTGATATTCGTTTTTGGTCATGGTTGAACTCGCTGCTTTCGACTCGTTTTCCCGGGTTGTGAGTGGTTTTCATTTTTTATGGAGAGTTTGATCCTGGCTCAGGATGAACGCTGGCGGCGTGCTTAACACATGCAAGTCGAACGGTGAAGCCCAGCTTGCTGGGTGGATCAGTGGCGAACGGGTGAGTAACACGTGAGCAACCTGCCCCTGACTCTGGGATAAGCGCTGGAAACGGCGTCTAATACTGGATACGAACCACAGTCGCATGGCTGGTGGTTGGAAAGATTTTTTGGTTGGGGATGGGCTCGCGGCCTATCAGCTTGTTGGTGAGGTAATGGCTCACCAAGGCGTCGACGGGTAGCCGGCCTGAGAGGGTGACCGGCCACACTGGGACTGAGACACGGCCCAGACTCCTACGGGAGGCAGCAGTGGGGAATATTGCACAATGGGCGCAAGCCTGATGCAGCAACGCCGCGTGAGGGATGACGGCCTTCGGGTTGTAAACCTCTTTTAGCAAGGAAGAAGCGAAAGTGACGGTACTTGCAGAAAAAGCGCCGGCTAACTACGTGCCAGCAGCCGCGGTAATACGTAGGGCGCAAGCGTTATCCGGAATTATTGGGCGTAAAGAGCTCGTAGGCGGTTTGTCGCGTCTGCTGTGAAATCCCGAGGCTCAACCTCGGGTCTGCAGTGGGTACGGGCAGACTAGAGTGCGGTAGGGGAGATTGGAATTCCTGGTGTAGCGGTGGAATGCGCAGATATCAGGAGGAACACCGATGGCGAAGGCAGATCTCTGGGCCGTAACTGACGCTGAGGAGCGAAAGGGTGGGGAGCAAACAGGCTTAGATACCCTGGTAGTCCACCCCGTAAACGTTGGGAACTAGTTGTGGGGTCCTTTCCACGGATTCCGTGACGCAGCTAACGCATTAAGTTCCCCGCCTGGGGAGTACGGCCGCAAGGCTAAAACTCAAAGGAATTGACGGGGACCCGCACAAGCGGCGGAGCATGCGGATTAATTCGATGCAACGCGAAGAACCTTACCAAGGCTTGACATACACGAGAACACCCTAGAAATAGGGGACTCTTTGGACACTCGTGAACAGGTGGTGCATGGTTGTCGTCAGCTCGTGTCGTGAGATGTTGGGTTAAGTCCCGCAACGAGCGCAACCCTCGTTCTATGTTGCCAGCACGTAATGGTGGGAACTCATGGGATACTGCCGGGGTCAACTCGGAGGAAGGTGGGGATGACGTCAAATCATCATGCCCCTTATGTCTTGGGCTTCACGCATGCTACAATGGCCGGTACAAAGGGCTGCAATACCGTGAGGTGGAGCGAATCCCAAAAAGCCGGTCCCAGTTCGGATTGAGGTCTGCAACTCGACCTCATGAAGTCGGAGTCGCTAGTAATCGCAGATCAGCAACGCTGCGGTGAATACGTTCCCGGGTCTTGTACACACCGCCCGTCAAGTCATGAAAGTCGGTAACACCTGAAGCCGGTGGCCCAACCCTTGTGGAGGGAGCCGTCGAAGGTGGGATCGGTAATTAGGACTAAGTCGTAACAAGGTAGCCGTACCGGAAGGTGCGGCTGGATCACCTCCTTTCTAAGGAGCACTTGGACCTCTTCGGGGGTTCCAGGACCCAGTACCACACCGTTCGTGTGTGGCTGGGGCTCGTGGGTGGAACATTTGACATGGCGTCAGCGCAGCTGGGGTCCACTAGTACGCCGCATCCTTTCGGGGGTGTGGTTGGAGGGTGGGTTCTGGTGAGCGGGGCGCCGGCACGCTGTTGGGTCCTGAGGGACCGGACGCTGCTTCTGCTGCCTTTCGGGGTGGTGGGGGTGGGGGACACTCCTCTTGGGCCTTCTGATTCCTGCGCCGTTTGGCGGGTGGGGTTGGGGGGTACCGCCCGTACTTTGAGAACTACACAGTGGACGCGAGCATCTTCGAGATGATCCTTCGGGGTCGTCTTGTTATAGATGATCTTAAAGATCATTAGTCAATTTCGCCCGGACCTTTTGGTTCGGGTTCGATTCTTGATGAAACTCATGTGATTTCAAGTCTTTAAGAGCAAACGGTGGATGCCTTGGCATCTGGAGCCGAAGAAGGACGTAGCAATCTGCGATAAGCCTCGGGGAACTGATAAGCAAGTTTTGATCCGAGGGTGTCCGAATGGGGAAACCCCGCCAGGGCGCGTGCGTACCTGGTGACTCCCGCCTGAATATATAGGGCGGGTAGAGGGAACGTGGGGAAGTGAAACATCTCAGTACCCACAGGAAGAGAAAACAACAGTGATTCCGTGAGTAGTGGCGAGCGAAATCGGATCAGGCTAAACCTCATGTGTGTGAGAGCCGGCAGGCGTTGCATGTGGGGGGTTGCGGGACTTTCCGGACCATTCTGCCGAGTGGTCGACGTGACAGAAGCGTATAGACGAACCGTCTTGAAAGGCGGGCCAGAGTGGGTGACAGCCCCGTAGTCGAAATGCGTGTTCTGACGTGGAGAGTATCCCAAGTATCACGGGGCCCGAGAAATCCCGTGTGAATCTGTCAGGACCACCTGATAAGCCTAAATACTCCCAGATGACCGATAGCGGACAAGTACCGTGAGGGAAAGGTGAAAAGTACCCCGGGAGGGGAGTGAAATAGTACCTGAAACCGTTTGCTTACAAACCGTTGGAGCCTCCTTAGTAGGGGTGACAGCGTGCCTTTTGAAGAATGAGCCTGCGAGTTAGCGATATGTGGCGAGGTTAACCCGGGTGGGGTAGCCGTAGCGAAAGCGAGTCTGAATAGGGCGATTCAGTCGCATGTCCTAGACCCGAAGCGAAGTGATCTATCCATGGCCAGGCTGAAGCGACGGTAAGACGTCGTGGAGGGCCGAACCCACTTAGGTTGAAAACTGAGGGGATGAGCTGTGGATAGGGGTGAAAGGCCAATCAAACTTCGTGATAGCTGGTTCTCTCCGAAATGCATTTAGGTGCAGCGTTGCGTGTTTCTTGCCGGAGGTAGAGCTACTGGATGGCCGATGGGCCCTACAAGGTTACTGACGTCAGCCAAACTCCGAATGCCGGTAAGTGAGAGCGCAGCAGTGAGACTGTGGGGGATAAGCTTCATAGTCGAGAGGGAAACAACCCAGACCACCATCTAAGGTCCCTAAGCGCGTGCTAAGTGGGAAAGGATGTGGAGTTGCTTAGACAACCAGGAGGTTGGCTTAGAAGCAGCCACCCTTGAAAGAGTGCGTAATAGCTCACTGGTCAAGTGATTCCGCGCCGACAATGTAACGGGGCTCAAGCACGCCACCGAAGTTGTGGCATTGACATTATTGGTAGGCCTTCGTGGTCCAGCCGTGTTGATGGGTAGGAGAGCGTCGTGTGGCGAGTGAAGCGGCGGGGTGACCCAGCCGTGGACGCCACACGAGTGAGAATGCAGGCATGAGTAGCGAAAGACGTGTGAGAAACACGTCCTCCGAAAGACCAAGGGTTCCAGGGTCAAGCTAATCTTCCCTGGGTAAGTCGGGACCTAAGGCGAGGCCGACAGGCGTAGTCGATGGACAACGGGTTGATATTCCCGTACCGGCGAAGAACCGCCCAAACTAATCCAGTAGTGCTAAGTGTCTGAATCCCATTGACGGATCCCTTCGGGGTGAAGCTGTGGGCCTAGCGCACGACCCCATTCTGGTGCGGTTAGCGTATTAACAGGTGTGACGCAGGAAGGTAGCCCATCCCGGGCGATGGTTGTCCCGGGGCAAGTGCGTAGGCCGAGTCATAGGCAAATCCGTGACTCATACAGGCTGAGACACGATGCGGATGAAAAGTGGGTGATCCTATGCTGCCAAGAAAAGCATCGACGCGAGGTTCTAGCCGCCCGTACCCCAAACCGACTCAGGTGGTCAGGTAGAGAATACCAAGGAGATCGAGAGAATCGTGGTTAAGGAACTCGGCAAAATGCCCCCGTAACTTCGGGAGAAGGGGGGCCATCCACTTATATGAGCTTGCCTCAAAAAGGGTGTGGTGGCCGCAGAGACTAGTGGGTAGCGACTGTTTACTAAAAACACAGGTCCGTGCCAAGTCGCAAGACGATGTATACGGACTGACGCCTGCCCGGTGCTGGAAGGTTAAGAGGACCGGTTAGCCGCAAGGCGAAGCTGAGAATTTAAGCCCCAGTAAACGGCGGTGGTAACTATAACCATCCTAAGGTAGCGAAATTCCTTGTCGGGTAAGTTCCGACCTGCACGAATGGCGTAACGACTTCCCAACTGTCTCAACCGCGAACTCGGCGAAATTGCATTACGAGTAAAGATGCTCGTTACGCGCAGCAGGACGGAAAGACCCCGTGACCTTTACTACAGCTTGGTATTGGTGTTCGGTGTGGCTTGTGTAGGATAGGTGGGAGACTGTGAAGCGGATACGCCAGTATTCGTGGAGTCATTGTTGAAATACCACTCTGGTCACTCTGGATATCTAACTTCGAACCGTAATCCGGTTCAGGGACAGTGCCTGGTGGGTAGTTTAACTGGGGCGGTTGCCTCCCAAAAAGTAACGGAGGCGCCCAAAGGTTCCCTCAACCTGGTTGGCAATCAGGTGGCGAGTGTAAGTGCACAAGGGAGCTTGACTGTGAGACTGACAGGTCGAGCAGGGACGAAAGTCGGGACTAGTGATCCGGCAGTGGCTTGTGGAAGCGCTGTCGCTCAACGGATAAAAGGTACCTCGGGGATAACAGGCTGATCTTGCCCAAGAGTCCATATCGACGGCATGGTTTGGCACCTCGATGTCGGCTCGTCGCATCCTGGGGCTGGAGTAGGTCCCAAGGGTTGGGCTGTTCGCCCATTAAAGCGGTACGCGAGCTGGGTTTAGAACGTCGTGAGACAGTTCGGTCCCTATCCGCTGCGCGCGTAGGAAGTTTGAGAGGATCTGACCCTAGTACGAGAGGACCGGGTTGGACGAACCTCTGGTGTGCCAGTTGTACTGCCAAGTGCACCGCTGGTTAGCTACGTTCGGGATGGATAACCGCTGAAAGCATCTAAGCGGGAAGCCGGCCTCAAGATGAGACTTCCATACCTTCGGGTGAGAGGCTCCCAGCCAGACTACTGGGTTGATAGGCCAGATGTGGAAGCGCAGCAATGCGTGCAGCTGACTGGTACTAATAAGCCGATGACTTGATAACACACCGTTTCTGGTGCTTGCGTCCACTGAGTGGTTCCCGATGTACGGTCGGGAACACAACAGAACATAGATTTTTTCACGTTGTGAAGACTGAAACATCAAGAGAGTTTCGGCGGCCATAGCGAGAGGGAAACGCCCGGTCCCATTCCGAACCCGGAAGCTAAGCCTCTCAGCGCCGATGGTACTGCAGGGGGGACCCTGTGGGAGAGTAGGACACCGCCGGACACCCATTCACGTAATGGCCACCCCCCAAGGGTGGCCATTACGCGTTAACACGGTGGATTGCCGAGGCAGACCACATCCAGGAGGATCGAATAATGGCAGAGCAGGAGCCGCGCGACGACAGACGCGCGCCGCGCGAACGATCCGACGGGAAGCAGTCGCCGGCAGGAGCCGATCGCAAGCCGTACCAGAAGCGTGACGGCGACCGGAAGCCGTACCAGAAGCGCGAGGGCGACCGTCCGTACGCACCCCGCGACGGTGATCGGAAGCCGTATCAGAAGCGTGACGGTGACCGTCCGTACGCTGCTCGCGACGGCGACCGCAAGCCGTACCAGAAGCGTGACGGTGACCGTCCGTACGCTGCTCGTGACGGCGACCGCAAGCAGTACCAGAAGCGTGATGGCGACCGCCCATACGCCCCCCGCGATGGCGACCGCAAACCGTACCAGAAGCGCGACGGTGACCGTCCGTACGCGTCTCGCGACGGTGAGCGCAGCTACACCCCGCGTGAGGGCGGTGACCGCAAGCCGTACCAGAAGCGTGATGGCGACCGCCCGTACGCACCGCGCGACGGCGATCGCAAGCCGTATCAGAAGCGTGACGGTGACCGCCCGTACGCCCCCCGCGACAGCGACCGCAAGCCGTACCAGAAGCGCGACGGCGACCGCCCGTACGCGCCTCGAGACAGCGAGCGTTCTCATCCGCCGCGCGACGGCGGTGACCGGAAGCCGTACCAGAAGCGTGATGGCGACCGTTCTTACGCACCCCGCGACGGCGACCGGAAGCCCTACACGCCGCGCGACGGCGGGGACCGTAAGCCGTACCAGAAGCGCGACGGCGACCGTTCGTACCCTCCGCGCGACGGAGACCGCACTTACGCACCCCGCGACGGCGACCGCAAGCCTTACACGCCGCGCGACGGCGGGGACCGGAAGCCCTACCAGAAGCGCGAAGGCGACCGCACGTATGCACCTCGCGACGGCGATCGGAAGCCCTACACGCCGCGCGACGGCGGAGACCGCAAGCCTTACCAGAAGCGCGACGGCGACCGTTCGTACCCTCCGCGTGATGGCGACCGCAAGCCCTATGAGCGCAGCGCGCGTCCGACGCGCGGCGGTGCCAATCGGCCCGATCGGGAGGTCCGCGAGGGGGAGATCCGTGCGGTCCGCGTTCGGCACGACGACCCGTTCATCCCGGATGACGTCACTCCGCAGGACCTGCCGACGGCCGCGCGCAACGAGCTGAAGACGCTGAGCAAGGAGAACGCCGACGAGGTCGCGCGCCACCTGGCGATGGCGTCGGAGCTCATCGACGAGGACCCTGCGCTGGCGCACCAGCATGCACTGTCGGCGTCTCGACGTGCCGGGCGCATTGCGATCGTCCGGGAGACGCTCGCGATCACGGCCTATGCGACGGGCGATTTCGCTCTCGCGCTGCGTGAGCTGCGCACATATCGGCGCATCTCGGGACGCGACGACCAGATCGCACTCATGGTCGACAGCGAGCGGGGCGTCGGCCGCGCCGACCGCGCCCTGGAGGTCGGACGCTCGGTGGACCGCGCCACGCTGGACACTTCGGTCCGCGTGGAGCTGGCGATCGCCATGTCTGGGGCTCGTCTCGACCTCGGCGAGCCCGAGCGCGCACTTCAGGAGCTGGACATCCCTGAGCTCGACCCCGATCGCGCCTTCGAATGGAGCCCGGGGCTGTTCGCTGCGCGCGCGGCCGTGCTCGAAGAGCTGGGTCGCACCGACGAGGCGGCGCAGTGGCAGCATCGCGCGGTCGTCGCTGGAGAGGCCATCGACGCGGCGGCGGGTCTGGACGACCTGGAGACGATGCTCGTCGAGGAAGTCATCGAGGAAGACATCGACGACGTGGTGGACGAGGACGAGTCGTTCCAGGACGACCGGGACGACGAACACGACGCCCAGGACGACGACCAGGACGACGACGACGATCAGGGCGACGACGACCACGATGACCGGGACGACGAGGTCGACCTGGAAGACCAGGTCGAGGCGTCCGACGAGGCCGACGACATGGCCGCGGCTGAGGCGGAGCTGGAGCTGAGCCCCCAGGAGGAGCTCTCGGTCGCCGACGAGGTCGCCGAGATCCTGGTCGAGGCCGGCGTCGACGAGCCACAGCCCGAAGCCGACGCAGCCGCGGACGCGGAGGCGGACGCCGACACCGACGAGGCCCAGCGCTGATGGCGCTGTTCGGGCGGCGGGCTGTGACGCCCGCCCCGCTCGACGGCGTGGATGTCGTGCTCGCCGACCTCGACGGCGTCGTCTACGCCGGCCCCGGAGCGCTGCCGCACGCGGTCGAGAGCCTCAATCGTGCGCGGGACGGCCGTGCCATCGCCTACATCACCAACAACGCGGCACGCACGGATGCCTCGGTGGCGGCGCACCTGAGCGAGCTCGGCCTGGCGACGGCTCCGAGTGATGTCGTCACCAGCCCGCAGGCGGCGATGCGGCTGCTCGCCGAGAAGATCGCCCCGGGGTCGACCATCCTCGTCGTCGGCGGCGACGGGCTCGTGGTCGAGGTCGAGAAAGCTGGATTCGTCGTCACGCGCAGCGCGGACGACGCACCGGCGGCCGTCGTGCAGGGATTCGCTCCTGAGGTCGGCTGGACGCAGCTCGCCGAGGCCGCCTTCGCGCTCAAGACGCCCGAGGAGGAGGGCGGGATCCCGTGGGTCGCCACGAACACGGACTGGACCATCCCGCAGTCCCGGGGCATCGCTCCCGGCAACGGCACGCTCGTGTCCGCCGTGCACACGGCGGTGGGCCGGCTCGCCACGGTGGCCGGTAAGCCCGAGACGCCGATCTTCCAGGAGGCCGTCGCGCGGTTCGGCGCGCAGCATCCGCTCTTCCTGGGCGACCGGCTCGACACCGACATCCTCGGGGCGAACCGCGCCGGCATCGCATCGGCGCTCGTGCTGACGGGGATCGACCGACCTAAGCACGTGCTGGCCGCCCCGGAGAATTCTCGGCCGACGTACATCCTGGGTGACCTGCGCGAACTGCACGAGCCATATCCCGAGGTGCACGTGAAGGACGGCGTCGCCACCGTGCGCGACGCGCGCGTGGCGATCGACGGCGCCGACATCCGGATCCTGAGCGAGGGCGGTCGCCCGATCGATCTGGTGCGAGCCGGTGCCGCAGTGGTCTGGGCGAGCGGTCGGGCGATCTTCGGCTTCCGTGTGCCGGAGCGGCTGTACGCCGACCCGTTCCACCGCCCCTGACCCGTCACGCCGCCTCGAATCCGGACGACTGTCGCGGTGCCCCCGTAGTCTGGGTGAATGGACCAGGCCAGCCCGCGTGACGACGAGACCGGCGACCTCCTCTCGACTCTCGAAGTGATCGAGGCGCAGCCGCTGGCCACTCGCGCCGACGCGTACGACTCCCTGCACGACACGCTCGCCCGTCGCCTCGAGGCGACGCCCGGCTCCCCGTCATGACGAGCCGGCTCGACGCCGCTCTCGCCGCCCGCGGTCTCGCGCGCTCCCGCACGCACGCCGCGACACTCATCGCCGAAGGACTGGTGACCGTCGACGGCCGCCCGGTGGTGAAAGCCTCGACCCCGGTAGGCGACGAGACCGTGATCGAGGTGGCCGGTGCCGATCACTACGTCAGCCGCGCGGCGCACAAGCTGATCGCCGGCCTGGACGCCTTCGACCTCGACGTGCGGGGCCGCGTGGCGCTCGACATGGGCGCCTCCACCGGCGGGTTCACGCAGGTGCTCCGCGAGCGCGGCGCCGAGCCGGTGATCGCGGTGGATGTCGGACACGGCCAGCTTGCGGCATCCGTCGCCGACGACCCCGGCGTCATATCGATCGAAGGGTTCAACGTCCGCTACATGACTCCCGACTCGCTTGCCGAGGCGAGCGGCGTGGCGGCCGCACCGTCGATCGTGACGGGCGATCTCTCGTTCATCTCGCTGTCGCACGTGCTGCCGGCCGCCCGGGCGGTGGCGGCGTCCGATGCGGATCTCGTGCTGCTCGTGAAGCCGCAGTTCGAGGTCGGCCGCACCGCGGTGAAGGGCGGACTCGTGACCAACCCGGTGCTGCGAGCCGACGCAGTCGCGCGCGTGCTGTGGGCGGCGTGGGACGTGGGGCTCGGCACATGCGGCCTCGTCTCCTCCCCGATCGCCGGCACGCACGGCAATTCCGAGTTCATCGCGCACCTCGCGCCGGGCCGGGGGAGCAATCCGACAGAATGGTCAGGCACTGTGAACCGACTGGCGGGGAGCCGATGAACAACGCCGACGCACCGCACGACCTGCAGGTTCAGGCGCAGACCGGGCGCAGCATCCTGGTCGTGGCCCACGCGCATCGCGCGGAGACCGTGACCGCCGCCGAGCGCGTCGTGGCCGCCCTCCGAGCCGCAGGCGCGCAGCCGGTGTTCGCGCCGGACGATGCCGAGGAGCTGCTCGCCGCGGGCGCGTCGATCGGCGACGTCGCGCTGCTGGGCGCGGATGCCCCGGTCGGCGAGATCGAGCTGGCGATCGTGCTCGGCGGAGACGGCACCATCCTGCGCGCCGCGGAACTCGTCAGGGACGGTCGTGCCCCGGTGCTCGGGATCAACATGGGCCACGTCGGCTTCCTCGCCGAGACGGAGCGGGATGACATGGACGAGGCCGTTCGCCGCGTCATCGCCCGCGAATACGAGGTCGAGGAGCGCATGGCGCTCCAGGTGCGGGTGAAGGACACCGCCGACTCCGTGATCTACGAGACGTGGGCTCTCAATGAGGCGACGGTCGAGAAGGCGAGCCGCGAGCGCATGCTCGAGGTCGTCGTCGAGATCGACGGGCGACCGCTGTCGACATTCGGGTGCGACGGCATGGTGGTGTCGACGCCCACCGGCTCGACCGCCTACAACTTCTCGGCGGGCGGTCCGGTCATCTGGCCGACGGTCGAGGCGATCGCCGTGGTGCCGCTGTCGGCGCACGCGCTCTTCGCCAAGCCGCTCGTCGTCGGACCCGAGCACTCGGTCGCGATCGAGGTGCTCGAACGCACGAACGGCACCGGGATCCTCTGGTGCGACGGTCGTCGCTCGCACGACCTGCCCCCCGGCGCCCGCGTGGTGGTGCGACGCTCCGATCGCCCGGTGCGTTTGGCCCGTCTGCATCCCGCGCAGTTCACCGATCGCCTCGTGCGCAAGTTCCGTCTTCCCGTCGAGGGCTGGCGCGGGCCTGCGGCGATCACCGGGCTGCTGCCCGTCACGTCCGAGGTGGCGCCGTGATCGAGGAGATGCGCCTGCGCGACCTCGGTGTGATCGCCGAGGCGACACTGCCGATCGGCGCGGGCTTCACGGCGATCACGGGGGAGACCGGCGCGGGCAAGACGATGGTGGTCACCGGTCTCGGCCTGCTGCTCGGCCAGCGGGCCGACTCGGGCGCCGTGCGGGCGGGCGCGTCCCAGGCCACGGTGGACGGCGTGTGGATCGTGCCCGAGGACGGGCCCGTCGCCGCACGCGTGCGGGAGGCCGGCGGCGACGTCGAGCCCATCGGCGGCGGACGGGCCGAGCTGTACATCGGGCGCTCCATCTCGAGCGAGGGACGCGGGCGCGCCTCCGTCGGCGGGCGTGCCGCGCCGGCCGGGGTGCTCGCCGACCTCGCCGACGAGCTCGTCGTGGTGCACGGGCAGTCCGACCAGCTGCGACTGCGCTCTGCCGCGGCGCAGCGCGACGCGCTGGACCGCTTCGGCGGCGAGACCGTCCAGAGCGCCCGAGACGCGTACCGGCGCGCGTTCGAGCACTGGCGCGCGATCGACCGCGAGCTGTCGCAGCTCACAGACGATCGCGACGCGCGTGCCCGTGAGGCCGACGACCTCCGGATGCAGCTCGCCGAGATCGAGCAGGCCGCCCCGCAGCCGGGCGAGGATGCTGAGCTGGCCGCGCGCGCGGAGCGCCTCGCGAACGCCGAGGAGCTGCGGGTCGCCGCCGCGACCGCCCACGACGGCCTCTCGGGCGAAGGCGACGAGCCCGACGCAGCCATGCTGCTCGCCGAGTCGCGCCGCGTCCTCGAGCGCGTTCACGATCCGGTGCTGGAAGAGCTCGCGGGCCAGCTGGCCGACCTCGGCTATCGCGTCGCAGATGTCGCCGCCGCACTCGCCGGCTATCTCGCCGACCTCGACGAGTCGGGCCCGCACGAGCTGGCCGCCGTCGAGGAGCGGCGCGCGGTGCTCGCGGGACTCGTGCGCGCGCACGGCACGCTCGACGCCGCGATCGAACTGCTCGACACGGGGTCTGCCCGCCTCGCCGAGCTCGACGACGACTCCGGGCGCATCGAACGGCTGACCGAGGAGCGGGATGCCGCGGCCGCCGCCCTCGACGAGACCGCCGCCGTGCTGACCGCGGCGCGGACCGAGGCGGCCGCGCGCCTGGGCGCGGCGGTGACCGCCGAGCTGCGGGCCCTGGCGATGCCGGACGCCCGACTCGAGGTGGCCGTCACCGCGGGGGCCGAGACGGCATCGGGCCGCGACGACGTCGCGATCCTGCTCGCGCCGCACCCCGGCGCCGAGCCGCGCGCGGTCTCCCGCGGCGCCAGCGGGGGAGAGCTGAGCCGCGTCATGCTCGCCATCGAGGTCGTGATCGCGGCCGTCGACCCGGTGCCGACATTCGTGTTCGACGAGGTGGATGCCGGCATCGGCGGCGCCGCGGCGATCGAGGTGGGACGGCGCCTCGCCCGTCTGTCGGAGTCGTCGCAGGTGATCGCCGTGACCCATCTCGCGCAGGTGGCTGCGTTCGCCGCCAACCACCTGACCGTCGTGAAGGCGAACGACGGCTCGGTCACGGCATCCGATGTCCGCCGCCTCGACGGAGCGGATCGCGAGGCCGAGATGGCACGCCTGCTGTCGGGCATGCCCGACTCCGACGCCGCACTGACACACGCCCGCGAGTTGCTGGGCCTTCGCACCGAAGTCGACTGATAGGATAAAAGCCCGTGATGCAGACTTCTGGTTCTTCCCGCGGCGACAATTCGAACGACACCACCAAGCACATCTTCGTGACGGGTGGTGTCGTTTCCTCTTTGGGTAAGGGCCTCACTGCCGCGAGCCTCGGAAACCTTCTGACGGCGCGGGGACTTCACGTCGTGATGCAGAAGCTCGACCCGTATCTGAACGTGGATCCGGGCACGATGAACCCGTTCCAGCACGGCGAGGTCTTCGTGACCGACGACGGCGCCGAGACCGATCTCGACATCGGGCACTACGAGCGCTTCCTCGACATCGAGCTGAGCCAGGCGGCCAACGTCACGACCGGCCAGATCTATTCGCAGGTGATCGCCAAGGAGCGTCGCGGCGAGTACCTCGGCGACACCGTGCAGGTGATCCCGCACATCACCGACGAGATCAAGCGCCGCATGCGTCTGCAGGCCGACGAGTCGCCCAAGCCGGACGTCATCATCACCGAGATCGGCGGGACGGTCGGCGACATCGAGTCGCAGCCGTTCATCGAGTCGGCCCGCCAGATCCGTCATGAGCTCGGCCGCAACAACGTCTTCTTCGTGCACGTGTCGCTCGTCCCGTTCATGGGGGCGTCGGGTGAGCAGAAGACGAAGCCCACGCAGCACTCCGTGGCCACGCTCCGCTCCATCGGCATCCAGCCCGACGCGCTCGTGCTGCGCAGCGACCGCCCCGTCACCGAGGCGAACAAGCGCAAGATCGCGCTGATGTGCGACGTCGACGAGGGCGCCGTCGTGAACGCCGTCGACGTGCCGAGCATCTACGACATCCCGTCGATGCTCAACGAGCAGGGGCTCGACGAGTACATCGTGCGCACCCTCGGCCTGTCGAAGGCCGACGGCGTGGACTGGTCTCGCTGGGAGCGTGTGCTGAACGCGGTGCACAACCCCAAGCACGAGGTCACTATCGGCCTCGTGGGCAAGTACATCGACCTGCCGGATGCCTACCTCTCGGTCACCGAGGCGCTCAAGGCCGGTGGATTCGCGCAGGAGACGCACGTCAACATCCGGTGGATCCCGTCCGACGAGTGCCAGACGCCGGAGGGCGCCGCCAAGGCGCTCGCGCCGCTCGACGGCATCGTCATCCCCGGCGGCTTCGGCATCCGCGGGATCGAGGGCAAGATCGGCGCACTGAAGTTCGCACGCGAGCAGGGCATCCCGACGCTCGGCATCTGCCTCGGACTGCAGTGCATCGTCATCGAGTACGCGCGTCACGTCGCCGGCATCGAGGACGCGTCGTCGAGCGAGTTCGATCCCGACACCGAGCACCCCGTGATCGCGACGATGGAGGAGCAGGTCGACATCCTCGACCGCGGCGACATGGGCGGCACGATGCGCCTCGGCCTCTACCCGGCCGAGCTGGCGGAAGGCTCGATCGCCGCCGAGGTGTACGGCTCGAGCCGCGCATCGGAGCGCCACCGCCACCGCTACGAGGTGAACAACCGCTATCGCGACCGGATCGCCGAGGCCGGCCTGGTGTTCTCGGGGATCAACCCGGATCTCGACCTCGTCGAGTACGTGGAGCTGCCCCGCGACGTCCACCCGTACTACATCGCGACCCAGGCGCACCCCGAGCTGCGCTCGCGCCCCACGGACGCCAACCCGCTCTTCCGCGGACTGGTCGGCGCGGCGCTCGAGCGTCACCGCTCGAGCGAGCTGTTCGAGGTGGAGCCGTTCGAAGAGCTCGCGGGCCGCTGACGTGACCGACGAGCGGTCGCCCCGGCCGGGCGCTCCGGCGACTCCCACGCCGGCGCTCCTCGCAGACGAGCCCGTCGATGCCCCCATCCTCGAGAGCGAGCTGGTCTACGAGGGACGCGTCTGGGACGTGCGCAGCGACACCGTCGCATACGGCGACGGCCGGATCGTGCGCCAGTACGTCGATCACCCGGGGGCCGCCGCGGTGGTCGCGGTGGATGAGGACGGCCGGGTGCTGCTGATCCAGCAGTACCGGCATCCGATCCGCCTTCGCGACTGGGAGATCCCGGCGGGGCTGCTCGACATCGCCGGCGAAGCGCCGCTCGAGACGGCGCGCCGTGAGCTCGCCGAGGAGGTCGACCTGGTCGCCTCCTCGTGGGAGCCGCTGGTGAGCATCTTCACCACGCCCGGCGGAAACGACGAGATCGTCCACCTCTTCCTCGCACGCGGCCTGTCGCCGGCCGACGACGTGCACGCACGGGAGGACGAGGAGGCCGACATCCGCCTCGAGTGGGTGCCGATCGCCGATGCCGTCGCGGGCATCTTCGCCGGGCGGCTGCGCAACGGGATCCTCGCCGTGGGCGTCCTGGCCGCAGCCGAGCGTCTTCGAGGCGCCACGGAGCAGTCGGTCGGCTGACATGAAGATCGCCTGACGTGAAGATCGCCTGACATGGAAATCGATCGTGCGGTGGACGCCTACCTGCGCCACGTCGCGATCGAGCGCGGCCTGTCGGAGAACACGGTCGCCGCGTACCGGCGCGATCTCGCCGGCTATGCCGGCTGGCTGCGCGAGCAGGGGATCGCCGAGACCAGCGCGGTCACCTCGGTGACCCTCGCCAGCTTCATCGCCGACCGGGCGGCCGGCGACCCTCCGATCGCGGCGTCATCGCTCGCCCGGCTGCAGTCGTCGGTACGGGGACTGCACCGGTTCCTCGCACGTGAGGGCATCGAGCAGGCCGACCCGTCGTCGAACCTGCGGCCGCCGAAGCAGGCGCGGCGCCTTCCGAAGGCGCTCACGATCGAGCAGGTCGAGAAGCTGCTGGATGCCTCCGGTCCGGCGCCGTCGACCGATGCCGACGTCTCGGGCACCGGGGGCGGCGCGGCGGGCGACGTGGTCGGCACGCGAGATCGGGCGCTCCTCGAGCTGCTGTACGCGACCGGCGCCCGTGTGTCGGAGATCGTGCAGCTGGACGTCGACGACGTCGCTCACGGCGACGTGCTGCGTGTGCGCGGAAAGGGCTCGAAGGAGCGGATCGTGCCGGTCGGCTCGTACGCCCGCGCCGCCGTGGACGCCTACCTCATCCGCGCCCGACCCGAGCTGTCGCTTCGCGGCCGCGCCACGCCGAAGCTGTTCCTCGGGGCGCGGGGGGCGCCCCTGTCGCGGCAGAGCGCCTGGCTGATCATCCAGGCGGCGGCCGACCGTGCCCACCTCACCGCACACGTGTCGCCGCACACCCTTCGGCACTCGTTCGCCACGCACCTGCTGCAGGGCGGCGCCGACGTCCGCGTCGTGCAGGAGCTGCTCGGGCACGCTTCGGTGGCGACCACCCAGATCTACACGTATGTGTCGGTCGAAGCGCTGCGCGACGTGTACGCCACATCGCACCCGCGGGCGCAGTAGGGGGTCTCCGACGGGCTGATGTGGCGGACATCTCCTGATGCCGCGGCGCTTTGCTGAAGGATTTCGCCTACGGCCCACTAGGATCGAGCGAGCACGAGGAAGCGGGAGCACGGTGGCTGACAGCACGGCGAAGACCAGATCGGGGAAGGCCTCGGAGTACGAGGTTCCCATCGGGCCGACCGGGCGTCCCTACCAGGGGTTCCCTACACCGCCGAAGCTCGACGGTCACGGGCCGGCTCGCATCATCGCCCTCTGCAACCAGAAGGGCGGCGTCGGCAAGACGACGACCACCATCAACCTGGCCGCCGCGCTCGCGAACTACGGACGCAAGGTGCTCGCGGTCGACTTCGACCCGCAGGGCGCGCTCTCGGCGGGTCTCGGCATTCAGACGCACGAGATCCCCACGATCTACGACCTGCTGCTCGACAGCAAGCGCGATCCCCACGAGGTCGTCGTCCACACGCGCGTGCCGAACCTCGACGTGATCCCGGCGAACATCGACCTGTCGGCCGCCGAGGTCCACCTCGTCAACGAGGTCGCCCGCGAGCAGACGCTCTCTCGCGCGCTGCGGAAGGTCAGCCCCGATTACGACGTGGTGCTCATCGACTGCCAGCCGTCGCTGGGCCTCCTCACCGTCAACGCGCTCACCGCCAGCCACGGCGTCGTCATCCCGCTCGAGTGCGAGTTCTTCGCCCTCCGCGGCGTCGCGATGCTGATCGAGACGATCGACAAGGTGCGCGACCGCCTCAACCCGACGATCACGCTCGACGGCGTGCTCGCGACGATGTACGACGCGCGCACCCTGCACTCGCGCGAGGTGCTCGAGCGTGTGGTCGACGCGTTCGGCGACGACGTCCTCGAGACGGTCATCGGCCGTACCGTCAAGTTCCCGGATGCCTCGGTCTCAGGCATGCCGATCACCGAGTTCGCGCCCGAGCACGCTGCCGCGCAGGCCTACCTGCGGCTGGCGCGAGAGCTGGTCGCCCGTGGCGCTGTCGCCTGACCCTTCGACAAGCTCAGGGACCGGTGAGGGCTCAGGGACCGATGGGGTCTCCGCGGCCGAGCCCGGGTTCCGGGTCGCGCTGTCCAACTTCGACGGACCCTTCGACCTGCTGCTGACCCTGATCTCGAAGCACGAGCTCGACATCACCGAGGTCTCGCTGTCGCTGGTGACCAACGAGTTCATCGCGTACCTGCGCGAACTGGGTCCGGACGAGGACCTGGACGAGGCATCCGAGTTCCTCGTCGTCGCCGCGACCCTGCTCGACATGAAGGTCGCGGGGCTCCTGCCGCAGGGCGAGCTGGTCGATGCCGAGTCGGTCGCGCTCCTCGAGGCACGCGACCTGCTGTTCGCGCGCCTGCTGCAGTATCGCGCGTTCAAAGAGGTGTCGACGTGGTTCGAGCGGTGCCTCCGGCGGGAGAGCGTGCGGCACACGCGTGCGGTGCGGCTCGATGAGAAGTACCGTCAGGCCGTCCCCGAGCTGGTGTGGTCGCTGAGTCCCGACGATTTCGCCGCACTGGCGCTGGTGGCGATGACGCCCAAGGAGCTTCCGCGCATCGGGTTCGACCATCTGCACGCCCCGCTCATCAGCATCCGCGAGCAGGCGGCGATCGTGGTGACACTGCTGAGGGATGCCGGTTCGCTGACGTTCCGCGAGCTCATCGCCGGCGTCGCGCAATCCGGCGTGGTCGTCGCACGGTTCCTCTCGGTGCTCGAGCTGTACCGTCACGCCGCGCTGTCGTTCGAACAGCTCGAGCCGCTCGGCGAGCTGACCCTCCGCTGGAGCGCGCAGCGCTGGAGCGATGAGAACCTCGCCACTTTGGGAGCCGACTATGACCGATGATGCTTCGACAAGCTCAGCAACCGGGGGTGGGAGCTCCGCAGCCGCGGGTGCGCCCCCCGCTGTGACGACCACCGATGTCGCGCGACGGCTGGAGGCGATCCTGCTGATCGTCGAGGAGCCGCAGAGCCTCGTGAGCCTCGCGGCGGCGGTCGGCGCGCCCGTGCCGGCGGTGCGCCAGGCGATCGAGTCGCTCGTCGACGACTACGACGGCAAGTCCGCCGGGCCGGTGCGCGGCTTCGAGCTGCGCGAGGTCGGCGGCGGCTGGCGGCTGTACGTGCGCGAGGAGCTCGACGACCTCGTCAGCGAGTTCGTCGGCGGGCAGGCGCCGTCGCGGCTGTCGCAGGCGGCGCTCGAGACACTCGCCGTGATCGCGTACAAGCAGCCGGTCACGCGCAGCCAGGTCGCGTCCATCCGCGCGGTCAACGTCGACTCGGTCGTGCGCACGCTGCTCGCGCGCGGGCTCATCACCGAGCTGTTCGCGGATGCCGAGACCGGCGCCATCAACTACGGCACCACCGATGCGCTGCTCGTGCATCTCGGCATCAACTCCCTGGATGAACTGCCCCACATCTCCCCGCTCTTGGACGGTGCCGATGAGGTGTCGAGGGCGGATGAGGTCGGCGGCGGCCTGGACGAAGGGATACGCCGATGAGATCGACGAACGCCCGGTCCGCAGCATCCATGTCCCGATCCTTTGCCCTGATGTCCCGATTCCGGTCGTTCCCGGCCGCGGGAGCGACCGAAAGTGGGACACGATGACCTCGCACGACAAGACCGCGACCGGCTCGGGCGGTGACGCCGAGGGCGTGCGCCTGCAGAAGGTCCTCGCGAACGCCGGCGTCGCGTCCCGACGCGTCGCCGAGGATCTCATCGTCGCGGGCCGGGTGCGCGTCAACGGCGAGGTCGTGACAGAGCTCGGCTCACGCATCGATCCCGAGAACGACCTGGTCGACGTCGACGGCACCGCCATCCAGCTCGACCAGTCGAAGCGCTACGTCATGCTCAACAAGCCCACCGGCGTCGTGAGCTCCATGAAGGACGACCGCGGTCGCCCCGATCTGCGCCGCTTCACGAAGGACTGGGACGAGCGGCTCTACAACGTGGGCCGATTGGATGCCGAGACCAGCGGCCTGCTCGTGCTCACGAACGACGGCGAGCTCGCGCATGTGCTCGCCCATCCCTCGTTCGGCGTCACCAAGGTGTACATCGCAAAGGTGGAGGGGCGCGTCACACCGCAGACCATCCAGAAGCTCCTGCGCGGGGTCGACCTCGAGGACGGCCCGATCGCGGCCGACAAGGCCCGTTTGCTGTCCTCGTCCGCTGAGGGCGGGGGGTCGCTCGTCGAGCTCACCCTGCACTCCGGGCGCAACCGCATCGTGCGGCGGATGATGGCTGCGGTGGGGCATCCGGTCGTCGAACTCGTCCGCCGGCAGTTCGGGCCGCTCCACCTGGGAACCCTGCCAGCCGGGCGCGCCCGCGAGTTGACTAAAGTGGAGCGGGGCGCTCTGCTGACTCTCGCGCGCAGTGCGACATCTTCCACGCTGGCGGAGGACGCGCCCGACTCCCGCGATGGCGATCCGTCTGCGGAGTGAAGATGCCTCCCTGCGGGGCGAACAGGAGACGCAAGTGACCGACACGAGGCCGACCTCGGCGCGCGAGCGCGCCGGTGAGTCCGCGCTCGCCCCGCGCGTGCGGGGCACGGTGCGGATCGTCGGCGCAGGGCTCCTCGGGGCCAGCATCGGTCACGCGCTGACCGCTCGCGGCGTCGACGTCGCACTCGACGACACCTCGCCGTCGCAGCTGCGCCTCGCCGTGGACTACGGCGCCGGTCGTCACGCCACCGACACCGACGACCCGTCGCTGGTCGTCGTCGCAGTGCCGCCGGACGTCACGGCGGACGTCATCGAGCGCGAGCTCGCCCGCTACCCGCGCGCGGTCGTCACGGATGTCGCGAGCGTGAAGCTCGAGCCGCTCCACACGCTGCGCGAGCGCGGCGTCGACCTCACGCACTACATCGGCTCGCACCCGCTGGCCGGACGCGAGCGCGGGGGAGCGATCTCGGCGCGCGCCGACATCTTCGTCGGGCGGCCGTGGGTGGTGTGCCGCGACGAGGAGACCCCGTCGGCCGACCTCGCCCTCGTCGAGGGCCTCGCGCTCGATCTCGGTGCGACGCCGCTCGAGATGACCCCCGAAGACCACGACCGCGCGGTCGCACTCGTCTCTCACGTCCCGCAGCTGGTCGCGAGCCTGCTCGCCGGGCGCTTCGTCGACGCGCCCGACGGCTCGCTGCGCCTCGCGGGCCAGGGCGTGCGCGACACGACCCGCATCGCGGCATCCGCCCCCGAACTGTGGGTGCAGATCCTCGGCGCCAACGCGGCGCCCGTCGTCGACGTCCTCGACCTGCTGGCCGCCGACCTCACCGCCGTCGCCGACGCGCTGCGCGCGCCCGACGCCCCCGGCTCTCGTCGCGCCGTCGCCGACACGATCCGCCGCGGCAACGACGGCGTCGAGCGCCTGCCCGGCAAGCATGGACAGAACCGCCGCTTCGAGCAGGTCGTCGTCATGGTCGACGACACCCCCGGCCAGCTGGGTCGTCTTTTCGGCGAGCTCGGCGACCTCGGCGTCAACGTCGAAGACCTGCGCCTCGAGCACTCGCCGGGCGCCCAGTTCGGCCTCGCCGAGATCAGCGTCGTGCCGAGCGCGGTCCGCCGCGCCGTGGACGGCCTCGAATCGCGCGGCTGGAAGATTGCGAGCACCACCAATGACTGACCCTTCGACCCCCTCGGCAGGTTCGGGGAGCGACGCGGGTACCGGAAGCGGGCCGGCTGACGCACCCCGGCCGGTCGTCGTCGCGATCGACGGGCCGGCCGGCAGCGGCAAGTCCAGCGTCTCCAAGCAGGTCGCACGTCACCTCGGCTACGGCTACCTCGACACCGGTGCCGCGTACCGGGCACTGGCGTGGCACGCCCTCGAGCACGGTATCGACACGTCGGACGCGGCATCCGTTCTCGACGTCGCGAGCGCTTTCGACTACGCGATCTCGCTCGATCCCGATGCCTACTGGGTGCGCGTCGGCCCCGCCGACGTGACGGACGCCATTCGCGAGCCGCGTGTCTCGGATGCCGTCAGCGGCGTCGCGCGCGTGCCCGCGGTGCGTGAATCGGTGAACCGGCTGTTCCGTTCGCTGGTGGACGCCTCCGGGCGTCCCGGCGTCGTCGTCGAAGGCCGCGACATCACGACGGTGGTCGCCCCCGACGCCCCCGTGCGCATCCTCCTCACGGCGGCACCGGAGGTGCGGGCGGCGCGTCGCAGCGCCGAAGTGACGACGCAGGATGCCGCAGCCGTCGCCGCCGCGCTCCACCAGCGGGACGCCTCGGACTCGGCCGTCGTCGACTTCCTCACCGCCGCGCCCGGCGTCGAGGTCGTCGACTCGACCTCCCTTGATTTCGACCAGACCGTGGACGCCGTGCTCGGCGTGATCCGGGCGGCAGAGTCCGCCCCGATGATCCGGAGCACGCCCGCGGTCGACCCCCAGCAGACAGGAGCCTGAGATGGCCGCTGACAACACCACCGATTTCGACGAGTTCGAAGAGACCGGCGACGACCAGCTCGCCGAGAACCTCGCCGCACTCGACGACGACCTCGCCGACCAGCGTGCCGCCGCTCTGCGCGCCGGCCTCGAGGACTACGACCTCGACGAGGAAGACGCCGAGCTGCTCGAGGGTCTCGTGCGCGGCGAGGACGGCATCGAGTTCCTCCCGGCGCTCCCGGTCGTCGCGATCGTCGGCCGGCCCAACGTCGGCAAGTCCGCCCTGGTGAACCGCATCCTCGGCCGCCGCGAGGCGGTCGTCGAGGACACTCCCGGCGTGACCCGCGACCGCGTCACGTACAAGGCGGAGTGGATGGACCGCCGGTTCACCATCGTCGACACCGGTGGCTGGGAGCCCGACGCCAAGGGCATCGACCGCTCCGTGGCGCTGCAGGCCGAGGTCGCCATCGACCTGTCGGACGTCGTCATGTTCGTCGTCGACGCGATGGTCGGCGCCACCTCGACCGACGAGCACGTCGTGCGTCTGCTGCGCAAGGCCGGCAAGCCCGTCTTCCTGGTCGCCAACAAGATCGACGACGCGCGCCAGGAGCCCGAAGCCGCCGCTCTCTGGAACCTCGGCCTCGGCGAGCCGTACCCGGTCTCGGCGATCCACGGTCGCGGTGTCGCCGACCTGCTCGACGAGATCGTCAAGGTGCTCCCCGATGTGTCGGCGGTCGCCAAGCACGAGATCGGCGGCCCGCGTCGCGTCGCGATCCTCGGGCGCCCCAACGTCGGCAAGTCGTCGCTGCTGAACAAGGCCGCGGGCGAAGAGCGCGTCGTGGTGAACGAGCTCGCCGGCACCACCCGCGATCCCGTCGACGAGATCGTCGAGGTCGGCGGCAAGCTGTGGCGCTTCGTCGACACCGCCGGCATCCGTCGCCGCGTGCACCTGCAGCAGGGCGCCGACTTCTACGCCTCGCTGCGCACGTCGGCCGCACTTGAGAAGGCGGAGGTCGCGGTCGTGGTGCTCGACGTCACGCAGCCGCTCAGCGAGCAGGACGTCCGCATCATCGACCTCGTGCTCGAGTCGGGACGCGCGCTCGTGCTGGCGTTCAACAAGTGGGACCGCCTCAACGACGACGACATGGACGGGCAGGACCGCCGCCGCTACCTCGAGCGCGAGATCGAGCAGGACCTCGCGCACGTCGCCTGGGCGCCTCGCGTGAACATCTCCGCGCGCACCGGCCGCCACCTCGACAAGCTCGTGCCTGCGCTTGAGACCGCGCTCGAGTCGTGGGATCAGCGCATCCCCACGGGCAAGTTCAACGCCTTCCTGTCCGAGCTCATCGCCGAACACCCGCACCCGCTCCGGGGCGGAAAGCAGCCGCGCATCCTGTTCGGCACGCAGGCCTCGACCCGCCCGCCGACCTTCGTGCTGTTCACGACGGGCTTCCTCGACCCGGGCTACCGCCGCTTCATCCAGCGACGCCTGCGCGAGCTCTACGGCTTCGAGGGCACGCCGATCGTCATCAACATGCGGGTGCGCGAGCGCCGCCAGCGCTGATCGCGGGACATCACCGTCACCCGCCGGTGCGGTGGGCGAACGCCGGCCGCACCATGGCGGTCTGGTCCGGCTCGGCGAAGCCGAACTGCCGGTACAGGCCGTGCGCGTCGCCGGTGAACAGCGTCCAGCGCAGATCGCGGCCGGGACCGTCGTCGATCATGAGCTGCAGCAGCCGCTTGCCGAGGCCGTGCCCGCGGTGCGCGTCGAGCACGAAGACGTCCGCGAGGTAGGCGAACGCGACGCCGTCCGACACGGCACGGGCGAAACCGACCTGCTCGCCGGTGTCGCGGCGGTACGCGCCGACGACGCGCCACGCATTGTCGATCTGCGTCTCGACATCGGCACGGCTGCGCCAGCGTCCCCAGTAGGCCTCGGTCGAGAGCCACGCCCACACGACGTCGTGCTGTATGCGCGAGGGTTCGTCGTCGACGTCGTAGTCCATGGGCTCTATTGTGGCGAGTCATCGCGTGACGGCCGGCGGTCCGGTCCTCGGCCGGTGGCTCGGTGGTATGACAGGCTGGCGGTGAACGAAAGGCCGGCACTGTGACGATCGAGCCCCCCGCTCCTGGAGAGCCCCGGCGCCCCCACGGGCCGCGCGATTCGGGCGACGCCTGGGTGGTCGCACCCACGGGGGAGCGGTACTGGGGTCGCTTCGGTGCCGCCGGCCTGCTCGCGGTGGATGCCGAGCGCGGCGTGCTGCTGCAGCACCGCGTGTCGTGGAGCCATTTCGGCGACACGTGGGCACTGCCCGGAGGAGCGCGCCACGAGGGGGAGTCCGCATGCGACGGCGCCCTGCGCGAAGCCGCTGAGGAGGCAGGTGTTCCCGACGCAGCGGTGCAGGCGCGCGTGCTGAGTGTGCTCGACCTGGGCTACTGGAGCTACACCACGGTCGTCGGCGATGTCATCCGGCCGTTCGAGCCCGTCATCAGCGATCCCGAGAGCCGAGAGCTGGCGTGGGTGCCGGTCGGCGACGTCGACGCGTATCCGCTCCACCCCGGCTTCGCAGCATCCTGGGAGGGGCTGCGAGGCCTGCTCGACGTGCGACCGGCGGTGATCGTCGACGTCGCGAATGTGATGGGGTCGGTCCCCGACGGCTGGTGGAACGACCGTGCGGGGGCGGCGTCGCGTCTCATCGGGCGCATCGCGGACCTTGCGGTGCGCGGAGTGCCGGCATCCGTTCTCGAGCTGCCCGAGCACACGTGGTACCCCGAATGGACGGCGGTCGTCGAGGGTCAGGCGCGAACGGCCGCAGACGGTGACGGTGTCGACGTGGTGCGGGCCGAGGCATCCGGTGACGACGCGATCGTCGCCGCCGCACAGCAGGCGGTCGCGCGAGGACGTGTCGTGACGGTCGTCACGAGCGATCGCGAGCTTGCGCAGAGGTCGACGGATGCCGGAGCCGCCGTCCGCGGTGCGCGCTGGCTGCTCGACCTGCTCGAGACCTGACGAACCTGTCGGCACGCCATCCGCGCCGGACGGAAGGTCTCGACGCGGCTCGCGCCTTGCGGCGGGCGTCTCGGCGGCGGTACGTTTCGCGCAGGATCCGGCGGGCGCCGGCCCGAGGTCGCGACACGACCGACGGGGGAGCGACATGATCATCTCCAGCGACGTGGACGCCGGTCGAAAGGCGGCGGCGGATCGCCGCTGGGCGGACGCACTGGAGCTGCTCGCGCGGGTCGATGCGCGCGGTCAGCTCGGGGCATCCGATCTGGAAGTGCTCGCGACGGCGGCACTGCTCCGCGGTGAGCCCCGAGCAGCCGTCGACGCGCTGTCGCGGGCCTACTCGGCGCACCTGGGTCTGGAGGACACTGCTGGCGCTGCGCGCTCGGCGGGGTGGCTGGCGCTCGACCTCATCGAGCAGGGCGACTTCACCAACAGCGTGATGTGGGCCGCGCGCGCGATGCGGATCGTGGGGGCGATGGCCGAGCCCGGCGCCCTGGCCGGCTTCGTCCGGCTGGCGCCGGCTGTCGGGCAGCTCGGCAGTGGGAACGCCGCCGAGGCGATCCGCTCCTTCGAGGAGATCCTCGATGTCGCCGAGCGCGCGGACGACCGGGAGCTTGCGGCGTTCACGAGGCTCGGTCTCGGCAAGTCTCTGATCGAAGCGGGGTCCTCGGTCGACGGCTTCGCATGCCTGGACCTGGCGATGGGTGCCGTCGCAGCTGGCGACGTCCCGCCGCTGCCGAGCGGGGTGATCGCCTGTGCCTCCATCTCGGACGCCCTGCTCGCCTTCGACGTGGAGCGCGCGGAATCGTGGACGGCTGTGCTCGACCGGTGGTGCGGCGAGCAGCCGCAGCTGATCGCCTTCAGCGGCCAGTGCCAGGCGCTCGAGGCGGCGCTGTTCCTGGTGCGGGGTGAGTGGGCGGAGGCGTCGACGGCCGTCGACTTCGCCCTGGCGCGCTTCCGAGCAGGGGACTACCGCGCGATCTGGGGCGCGCCCTACCAGGCGGCGGAGCTCGCTCGGCTGCGCGGCGCCTTCCACTCCGCCGAGGAGTCGTACCGCCGCGCAGCCGAGTCCGGATGGGAAGCGCAGCCCGGCGTCGCCCTTCTGCACCTCGCACTCGGGCGCACGGCGAGGGCGCAGGAGGAGATCCGTCGGAGCGTGGCCGGCGCCGACCCCGTCACCCGACGGTCCCTGCTGCCCGCGCTCGTCGAGATCGAGGTCGCAGCGGGTGATCCCGTATCCGCGCGTCGCGCGGTGGAGGAGCTTCGGCATGCGACACCTGGCACGGCTACCCCGATGCTCGACGCCACCGTCGACACGGCGGACGCGAGGGTGCTGCTCGCGGACGGCCGCGCAGCGGACGCGCTCGAGGCGGCACGAGCCGCCGCGCACGCGTGGAAGGTGGTCGGCGCGCCGTACGAGGCAGCCCGCAGCCGAGTGCTGGCGGGGCGTGCGCTTCGCGCGCTGGGAGAGGCCGAGGACGCAAGAGCGGATCTCGAGGCGGCACGCGCGGTGTTCGTCGAGCTCGGTGCGGAACCCGCTCTCGCGGACCTGGCCGCGCTGATGGGTGATCGCCGCGCGGGCGCCCTTACCCCGCGGGAGCTCGAGGTGCTCCGCCTCGTGTCCACGGGCCTCACGAACCGGGGCATCGGCGCGAAGCTGTCGCTGAGCGAGAAGACGGTCGCACGGCACCTGGCCAACATCTTCGGCAAGCTCGGCATCTCCAGCCGCGCCGCCGCGACCGCCTACGCGTACGAGAACGGGCTGGTCTGACCGGTCGGGCCCCGGCAGCGGATCTACACACAATGACCCATGCGCCGCACCCGGCGAAGATGGGCTCTTCGCCCGACGCGGCGCGCGGACCCCTGCACCTATCGTGGCGCTATGGACATCCCGCTGATCGCAGGCACGGTCTCGACCGTCGTGTTCGCAGTCAGCAACCTGCCCATGCTCCGCAAGGCCCTGCGCACAGGCGACGTCTCGTCGTACAGCCTGGCGAGCATCGCGATGATCAACGCCGCGAACGTCGTCTACTCGCTCTACGTCTTCAGCCTGCCGCTCGGTCCGATCTGGGCGCTGCACACGTTCTACGTCGTCTCGTGCGCCATCATGCTGGTGCTGTGCCTCGTGCAGCGCCGCGCCGCCGGAAGGAGCGAGGCGTCGAGTGGCGTATCGGTGATTTCCGTCACGGAGGGTGTGGAGCGGCTCACTCGCGTCCCCGGAGGCGGTCGATCTCGCGCCGTTCGCGCTTCGTCGGACGCCCGGCGCCGCGATCGCGCTGCGCCATGATCGGCGTCGGGTCGCGCGGGGGTGTGCGGTCCTCCATGGCGGTGGCGACGAGCGGGGCGCCGACGCGCTTCGAGATCGGCTGCTTCACGACGAGCATCCGGTCGAACCCGTCGATGCGCACGCGGATCTCGTCTCCGATCCGCACCGGCTGCGCCGCCTTCGCGCGCTCGCCGCCGACCCGCACGTGCCCCGCGCGGCAGGCGGTCGTTGCCGCCGAGCGGGTCTTGTAGATCCGCACCGCCCAGAGCCAGGCATCCACCCGCACGGCCTTGCCCGCGGGCGCCGCATCGGTCATGCCGTCACCGGCGTCACGGCCGCGTGCCGTGCGCGAACGCTGACCAGCACGCCCGCGGCGATGAGTCCCTGGCCGAGGCAGTACGTGAGCATGACGAGCGGGCTCGTCCAGCCCGGCATGGCCTCTGGCAGGAAGAGCCGGAACGCGAGCACGGAGTCGGACGCCAGGAAGAACACGCTGCCCCAGACGACGAGCGGATGGCAGCGGGATGCCGCGACCGCCGTGCCGCCGAGCACCAGTCCGTATGCGGCGACGGCGACGGCGAGCCCGCCGAGGTGCGGCCACAGCACGGCGAGCAGCGCGATCCACCAGACGCCGTAGACCGCCGCCCACGGGGGTACCCGACGGGCGGCGAGCCTCCGCCAGAACAACCAGATGTAGCAGAGGTGCGCGAATCCGAAGAAGAGCAGCATCATGGGCACGGTGGGCAGCCACGGCACGAAGACCCCGGCGCCGTCGCCGAGCCAGGAGAGCATGATCGCCGCGACGAGGAGCGTGTGCGACGCCGTCCATCCTGTCCCTCGCGCGCCCCAGGCGACGGCGAGGAGCAGCAGCGGCATGAGTGCGAGCTTGGTCGGCGCGGCGATGGCCGGGGAGTCGGCGGCGAGCGCCGACACGTGGACGATCGACACCACGATGTACGGCACGAAGCCGATCCACAGCCGATGCATGATCCTCCTCGAAACGCCGGCAGACACCATCGTCGCACGAGGCTGCCGCACGCCCTGACGGCGTCGGCGTCGCTCAGGCCGCGAGATCGAGTGCGACGATCGCGACGTGGGGCTTGGGTCGTGCCACTTCGCGGAACCCGGCCTCCTGGAACGTCGACAGCACGCCGTGATAGAGGTCGTTCGCGGGGATCTTCCTGCCCGCGTCCGGGTCGAGCGGGTATGCCTCGATCACACGTGCCCCGCTCGCGCGGGCGTACTCGATCGCGGCGTCGAGCAGGCGCGCATTGAGGCCCTGCTTGCGCTGCTCTTTGCGGACGACGAAGCAGCTCACCGTCCAGACCGACTCGTCGTCCCACGGCTCTTCCGAGTTCGCCGCGTAGTCACGCGTCCGCGCGAGACGAATCTGTCGGGTGCGCGGGCCGACCCTCACCCAGCCGGCCGCCTCGCCGTCGACGTAGGCGATGAGTGCGGGGAAGGGGGTCGCGTCCATCTCGTCGCGGAGCATGCCCTCCCGCTGCTCTCTCGACGTCTTCTGCCACTCGCTGTTCGGCATCATCCACCACTGGCATTGGCAGCCGTACCCGTCGCCGCCGCCGCTGAGGGCGTGCTGCGCGTCGTCGAAGCGATCTGCAGTGGCCGGTTCGATGGTGATGGTGGTCATGCCGCGACGCTACTGGCTCCCGCAGACACCGGCAAAGGACGGATGCCACGCCCGGGCGCACGCCGGTTCGCGACGCCACCGCTGAGCGGGTAGGATGGGGGAGTTGTCCACGCGTCAGCGGGGCCAACGGGATGTGGCGCAGCTTGGTAGCGCACTTGACTGGGGGTCAAGGGGTCGCAGGTTCAAATCCTGTCATCCCGACAGTTCAAAAAAATCCCCGGTGAGATAGCAAAAATCTCACCGGGGATTTCTCATTCCTGAGAGTGTTGCTGGTTGCACTGCATGTGAATCTAAGCAACCCGTGGTGTTGCGGCCCTTGGAGTGCCTCGCTTCCGCGATTCCGGGGGAGAAGGTGGAGCAGCGGAAGCCCGGCGTTCCACGTCGCGATGCGAGGTGGGGAGAGTCCGTGCTTCCCGGAGGGATGCGAACAGGCGCTCGCCGTGAATGACGTGGGCATCTGCGAGGTGATGCCGCCGACACGATTCTGAGACGTCCGAAATGGCGTCACACAGGTGGCTCCTGATCAACGCTCGGTGTTGCGATCAATCGCATGAAGACCTCGAGCAGCGGCAGCACGTCCTGATCGGGATCCATCAGTGCCTGGATGCGGAGGCCGTCGATCATCGCCGCCAGCATCGTGACCTTGTCGTCGGCGCTGAGTTCCTCGCCGTCCTCGTCCGTGCCGAAGCGTCGGCTCGACAGGTGTAACCGCATCCGCTCGCGCCGCGCGACGAAGAAGTCGTGGGCGGGATGCTCGGGATTGGTCGCTGCGACGGTGATCGCCAGCCAGTTGCGCCCCTGCTCGGGGTGGGAGAACTCGTTCCTCAGAACGGCGGACAGCACCTGCTCGGCGGGGACGCGCGATTCCATGATGCGTCGTGCGAACTCCTCGTCGTCGGCGTCGCGCTGGGCGAGTGCCGCGACGAGGAGTTCGCCCTTGTCAGCGAAGTGGCGCAGCAGTGCGGCATGCGTGACGTCGGCGCGAGCGGCGATGTCGCGGAGCGAGGCTCGCTCGTAGCCGTGCTCGGCGATGCTCGCGAGGGCCGCGCGCACGATCTGCGCTCGCCGCGCAGGGGTCGTCGCGTATGGGCCTCGCCTGCGAGGCTGTTCGCTCGCGGGCGCCGTCGCCGAGGCATCCATGCCGTTCATCTCCACCCTCCCGAGTGTTCCATCCCAACGGTCGGCTTGCTAATTGTAACCGGGATGGTTACTCTTCAGGAAAGATAACCATGGCGGTTACATTTGGCGAACCCTGGCTTGCCCGCGATCACGCGCGGCAGCGGGATCGGATCACACGATGAAGGAGTCACGGTGACCAACAACCTCACGGAGCGGGACGAGGCGACTGCTCCCGGCGGACCCGGATCCGAGCCCCAACAATCGATGAGCCGGAGCTACATCCTCTGGCTGATGCTCGCCAGCTTCGGCGCCTCCATGGCGATGATGGTCCCGCTGTCGTACGGCATCGCGGTGCGCATCACCGAGCTCGCCCCGGGCCACGAAGAGGTGCTGGGCTACATCACGGGCTCGGCGCAGCTTGTCTACCTCGTCATCAGCCCGCTCATCGGGATCTGGAGCGACCGCACCCGCTCGCGGTTCGGGCGGCGCACCCCGTTCCTCTATCTCGGCACGGCGATCGGCCTTGTGGGCCTCGTGGTGATCGGCCTCGCGCCGAGCCTCTTGATCGTCGGCGCCGGCTGGGTCCTCGGAATGACCGGCTGGTCGATCGCGGGCGCCGCGCTCCAGACCCTGCAGGCTGACAAGCTTCCCGAGGCCCAGCGCGGAAAGGTCTCTGCGCTCACCGGGCTGATGACCCAGATAGCTCCCGTGCTCGGCATCGGTGTCGCCTACGCGGTGTCCTCCAGCACCCTGCTGATCTTCGTCGTCCCCGGTGTCATCGGCGCACTGCTGCTCGCCCTGTTCCCTCTCATCAAGCCCGAGGGCAGTTCGAAGGACCTTCCCGACGCGGACCACGTCACCGTGAAGTCTGTCGTGACCAGTTACGGCTTCAATGTGCGCAAGTACCCCGACTTCGCCTGGAACTGGCTCGGCCGCTTCGTGTTCTTCGTCGGTCTGTACTTCAACACGACGTTCGGCACCTTCTTCTACGCACAGCGCCTCGACCTGCCCGTGCGCGAGGTGGCGGGAATCGTCGCCACCGTCGGCATGATCGGCGTCCTCGCCGCTGCCACGGGCGCCCTCGTCGGCGGCTTCCTCTCCGACAAGCTCCAGCGCCGTCGCCTGTTCGTCATGATCGCCGCGCTGCTGTTCGTGGTCGGTGCCGTCGCCGAGGCGACCGCGTGGTCGCTGCCGCAGATCATCATCGGTGCCGTCCTGATGCAGTTGGCCATCGCGGTGTTCGCGACCGTCGACCAGGCGATCGTCTACGCGATCATTCCCGACCGCGATCAGGCGGGCCGCTACATGGCGGTGATCCAGTTCGCGCAGAAGATCCCCAGCGCCGTCGCCCCGCTCATCGCGGGAGTCGTGATCACGATCGGCGCGGTGGGTGATGTGAAGAACTACACACTTCTCTACCTGACCGGTGCCGTCTTCGCCCTGATCGGCGGACTCATCATCCTGCTCAAGGTCAAGTCTGTCCGCTGATCCACCCCGTCGGAGGAAGCACCCTCATGTCGCGCAACGCCCCCTCTGCCCTGTCGGTCGACAGTGGCGGCGATGAGTTCGTCGTCACCGGCGATCGCCCCCGTCTGTCGTTCGTGAGCGCCGGCTCGGACAGTCACGTCATCGAGGCATCGATCGACGGTGGCGCCCCGGTCACCGCCGAGATCACCGGTCACCGTTTTGTGGAGTGGCCGTTCGAGCCGCTGCGCAGCGGCGCCCGCGTGACGTGGCGAGTAAGGCGAGCTGTCGCGGATGGTGCATGGTCGAAGCGTGCCGTGTTCGAGGTGGGTCTTCTCGACGCCGATTGGACGGCCGAGTGGATCTCGCCGGTCGAAGCGGCTGACCCCGGATACGGCGAGCGTCCCACGCACGTGCTCGCGGGGACGTTCGCCCTCCCTTCGAGGATCGAGTCGGCGCGTCTGTACGCGACAGCGCTCGGCGTCTACACCGCGACGGCGAACGGATCCCGCGTGGGCGGCGACGAGCTCGCGCCCGGGTCGACGTCGTACGACCGGACGCTCTACGCCCAGGCGCACGACGTCACCGCACTCCTCGAGGTCGGGGCGAATCGACTCGAGATCGAACTGTCGGACGGCTGGTACCGCGGCCAGGTCGGCGCCTTCCGGCTGCCCGCCGGCTGGGGAACCACGCTCGGTGTGCGGGCGGAGCTGCATGTGCGGCTCGCCGACGGCGTGACGCAGGTGATCGTCACCGACGGCAGCTGGACGAGCGCGCCGACGACTACGACCCGTGCGGACCTCATGGCAGGTCAGACTGTCGACTTCACCGCGGCGCCCGGCACTCCGACCGCGGCACGCGTCGGTGCCGTCGTCGACGCGCCGGCGATAGCCTGGTCGCCGGCTCCGCCCGTGCGCGTGCTCGAATCGCGCGCCCCCGTCGCTGTCGCCCAGGTCGCCGAGGGCGTCACCGTCGTGGACTTCGGCCAGAACGCCTCCGGCTGGGTGCGGCTCACCGATCTCGGTGCTCCGGGCACGCGCACGGTGATCGAGTACGGCGAGTACGTGGATGCCTCGGGCGACCTGTCGACGACCCACCTCGACTCCGAGCGACCAGAGGGCCGCATGGCCTTCGTTCAGCGCGACGAGGTCGTGGCGGGCGCTCCAGGTGAGGTGTTCGAGCCGCGCCACACGGTGCACGGCTTCCAGTACGCCCGCATCACACGCACGGGCGCACCGCTGGACGCGGCATCCGTGACCATGCAGATCTTGCACAGCGACCTGAAGCGAACGGGCTCGTTCGAGAGCAGCGACGAGCACCTCAACCGTCTGCACGAGATCGCCGAGTGGAGCTTCCGCGGCAACGCCGTCGACGTGCCCACCGACTGCCCGACGCGCGAGCGTCTCGCGTGGACCGGCGACTACCAGGTGTTCGCGCCGACGGCGACGCGCCTGTACGACGTGCTCGGATTCACCCGCAAGTGGCTGCAGTCGGTGCGAGACGACCAGCTCGACGACGGACGCATCGCGAACTTCTCGCCCGACGGACGCCGGATCAAGCACCACCTCGACGACCAGTTCGCCATGATGACGGGGTCTTCGGGGTGGGGCGATGCGATCGTCGCCGTGCCGTGGGAGATGTACCTGACGTACGGCGACCGCGCGGTGCTCGAGGAGAACTACGACGCCATGGTGCGCTGGGTGGAGTGGGCGCTCGAGAAGGCGCGCACCACGCGACACCACGCCCGCGTGCAGGCCTCTCCCGAACCCGAGCCGTTCGAGCAGTATCTGTGGGACGGCACGTTCCACTGGGGTGAATGGACCGAGCCCCGGGAGCGGGATGCCGAGGGCAACCGCATCGACCCCATCAAACACAACCCGATGGCCTGGTTCATGGCGGACAAGGGAGAGGTCGGCACGGCATACCTGCACCGCTCGACTGCGATGCTCGCCCGGATCGCCGAGATCATCGGACTGGAGACGCATGCTGCGCGCTACGCCGAGACCGCCGAACGGGTCGCCGACGCCTGGCGCCAGGCGTACCTGAATAGCGACGGCACCACGGTGACTGACACTCAGGCCGCATACGTGCGTGCGCTCGCGTTCGGACTCGTGCCCGCCGACCTTCGCGCCGCCGCGCTCGGCCGGCTCGTCGAGCTGATCGAGGCGAGCGACACGCACCTGGCCACCGGCTTCCTCGCGACGGCCGACCTGCTCCCTGTGCTCGCAGACGGCGGCCGCGCCGACGTCGCATACGCACTGCTCGCCCAGCGCACTGCGCCTTCATGGATGTACATGGTCGACCGCGGTGCGACAACGATCTGGGAGGACTGGGAGGGGATCGACGAGAACGGCGATGCCCACGAGTCGCTAAACCACTACAGCAAGGGCGCGGTGATCCGGTTCCTTCACACCCACACGCTCGGGCTCCGGCAGGATGCCGACTCGATCGCGTGGGAGAAAGTCACGATCGCTCCGCTGCCTGCGCCCGGCATGACCTGGGCGCGGGGAGCGCATAACGGCCCGCAGGGCGAGATCGCCGTCGAGTGGCGCATCGAGGGCGACAGCATCCGCATCGCCGCTGACATCCCCGCCGGCACCACCGCGCGCATCGTCTTCCCCGACGGCACCGTCCACGCCGCGGGTCCGGGCCGTTTCGACCAGATCATCGCACTACCGGCATCCACCCTCGCCGTCGCCGCCCGGTGACGCGCATCCGACGCATCGACGCGAAAGAGAGAACGACATGACCAGCTTCCCCGACGGCTTCCTCTGGGGTGCGGCTACCGCCGGCCACCAGATCGAGGGCAACAATGTGAACAGCGACTGGTGGGCGCGCGAGCAGATGATGCCGGGCATGGAGCTGTCGGGCGACGCCGTCGACAGCTACCACCGCTACCGCGAAGACATCCAATTGCTCGCCGATGCCGGTCTCACCTCGTACCGGTTCAGCCTCGAATGGTCGCGCATCGAGCCGGTGCGCGGGCACTTCTCGAAAGCCGAGCTCGCCCACTACCGCCGCATGATCGACTTCTGCCTCGAGCGGGGTGTGACCCCGGTCGTCACGCTGCAGCACTTCACCACCCCGCAGTGGTTCGCAGCCCTCGGTGGGTGGGACGGCCCCGAGGCGCAGGAGCTCTTCTGCGCGTTCGTCGAGCAGGCCTGCACCATCCTCGACGGGGTTGAGTGGGTCGTCACGATGAACGAGCCCAACATGCAGGCCGCCATCATGACCGCGATGCGCCACCTCGCGGCCTCCGGCGGCGAGTGGACGAGCCCGACCGTCGAGGCTGAGGGTGACCAGGAGAAGAAGCAGACTCACAGCGAGTTCCTCACCTACGCCGACCCCGAGATCGGCCGTCTGTTTACGCGCATCCACCACGCCGCCCGTGCGATCGTCCGCGACCGCACGGGTGCGAAGGTCGGCTGGACCATCGCCGCCGGCGCCCTCACCGCAGCCCCGGGCGGGGAGGAAAAGCTTCTCCAGATCCGCTACGGCAAGGAGGACGTGTACTGGGAGGGCAGCCGCGGCGACGACTTCGTCGGCGTGCAGGCCTACAGCTCGCAGCAGGTCGACGCCAACGGGCTGGTCCCTCACCCGCCGCACCCTGACAACACCCTCGTCGGCACGGCCTTCCGTCCCGACTCGCTTGCGATGGCCGTGCGCCACGCATGGGAGGTCAGCGAGCACACGCCGATTCTGATCACCGAGAACGGCATCGCCACGGCTGACGACACCCAGCGCATCCGCTACACCGACGAGGCGCTCCAGGGCCTGCTCGGCACGATCGCCGACGGCATCGATGTCCGCGGGTACCTGCACTGGTCACTGCTCGACAACTTCGAGTGGGGCCACTGGGAGCCGACCTTCGGTCTCATCGCCGTCGACCGTGACACGTTCGCACGCACAGCGAAGCCCAGTCTCGGCTGGCTCGGCGAGGTGGCGCAGCGCAACGCGCTGTCGCGGGAGGGCTGACCGATGAAGATCTCGGGCAAGACGTTCGTCGTCACCGGCGCCGGTAACGGCATCGGCCGCGAGGTGACGCTTCAACTCCTCGCCGCCGGCGCTTCGGTCGCAGGCGTCGACCTCAATGAAGCCGGACTTCAGAAGACCGCAGAGCTCGCCGATGCCGGTTCCCGGTTCACGGCGCATGTCGTGAACATCACTGACCGGGACGCCGTGGAGGCACTGCCTGCGCAGGTCGAGGCTTCCCAGGGCCCCGCCGACGCCGTGATCAATGTCGCCGGGGTGATCCAGAAGTTCGTGAAGGTCGCCGATCTGCCCTACTCGGAGATCGAGAAGGTCATGAACGTGAACTTCTGGGGGACCATGAACATGGTCAAGGCGTTCCTGCCCGTTCTGACCTCGCGTCCTGAAGCCGCTCTCGTGAATGTCGCCAGCATGGGCGCCTACGCACCGGTCCCCGGCCAGGCCGTCTACGGCGCCTCCAAGGCGGCCGTCAAGGTGCTCACCGAGGCGCTCTACGCCGAGCTTCTCGACACGTCCGTCGCGGTGACGGTGATCTTCCCGGGCGCGATCGGCACAGATATCGCCGCGAACTCGGGCGTTGCGCTGTCGGACGGGTCGCAGGACGCGCCCGCGTACAAGACGACCCCGCCTTCTGCTGCGGCGGCGGTCATCGTCGACGCCGTGATCAAGGGCAGGTACCGCGCGACCATCGGGGGCGACGCGGCGGCGATGGACAAGCTCTCGCGCCTCAGCCCCAAGCGGGCCACCACGCTCATCGCCAAGCAGATGGGAGCTCTGCTCAACTGACGACATCGGGCGCCCGACGAAGGGCTCGCCGGGCGCCCGACCTCGAGCCCTCAGACCACACCGCTGACCACAGCACGCAAAGGAGCACACATGTCTTTCCCGTTCGCCGACGTTTCGGACCGTCCGCTTTCCGATCTTCTCTCGCTGGGCGGGCGGCGCGCCGTCGTGACCGGTGCTGCCCAGGGCCTGGGCAAGGCCATCGCCTCGCGCCTGGCTGAGGCCGGCGCTGACCTTCTGCTGATAGACCTCAATGCCGACGCCGCCGATGCCGCGGCCGCGGAACTGTCGGAGCGGTACGGGGTTCGGGTGGTGAGCACGGGCGCCGACGTCGCCGATGCCGCGTCCGTCGCCGCCGCGGCCGACCTCGCCGTCGCCGAACTCGGCGGCATCGATGTCTGGGTCAACAACGCGGGAATCTTCCCGAACGCGCCCGTGACGATCATGCCCGACGAGATGTGGGATTCCACCTTCGCCGTCAACGCCCGCGGTGTCTTCCTCGGAGCACGTGAGGCCGCACGACGGATGTCGGCGGACGGTTCGGGCGGGGTCATCGTGAATATCATCTCCACGGCGGGCGTGCAGGTGGCGTTCCCGGGAATGGCCGCCTACGTCGGCTCGAAGCACGCGGCGCTCGGCATGACCAAGTCGCTCGCGGTCGACCTCGCCCCCCTCGGCATCCGCGTGCTCGGCGTGGCGCCGAGCTTCGTGCCGACCGAGGGCAACCTCGCCGCTGCGAAGGCCGGCGCCGAGGCGGCTGCCGCGGCGGGCATCGAGATGCCCCCGCTGGAGGTCATGAACAAGAGCATGATCGGCCGAATGGGCACCCCCGACGACATTGCCCGCGTCGTGCTCTTCGCCGCCAGCGACCTCTCTATGATCATGACGGGCAGCACCCTCATGGCCGACGCCGGCGAGACGATCTAGGGTGACAGCCTCCGGGCGGCCGCTGCGCGCGATCCAGCAGATCCAGATCGGCCAGGTCACCTCCACCGAAAGCCAGGCACGTGACACCCTCGCGCGACTGGCGTCCGCCGGGTACGAGGGGATCGAACTCAACGGCTTCATGACCCGCCCGACGCCGCTCTTCGTGCGCGCGCTCACGAAGGCCGCCGGCATGCCGGTCGGGCGCGGTGGGCGGCTGGACTGGCCGCGCCTGGTCGCGGAGTCGGGGTTGTCGGTCGTCGCGGTGCACGAGGATCTTGGCGCCATCGAGTCCGAGACGATGGCGGTTGCCGCTCGGGCCGCCGGGTTCGGCACTCGCACCGTCGTGGTCACCGGCATGTATCGGTTCGACTACGGCGACGACAGCGCTGTCACGCGGCTGGCGCGGCGGTTGGACGCCGCCGGTCGTGCTCTCGCCGCCGAGGGCATGCGCCTGCTCTACCACAACCACACGGCGGAGTTCCGGCGCCTCGGCTCGGGTCGCGCCGCGTGGGAAGTGCTGGTGGAGCAGACCGATTCCGATGCCGTGGGGTTCGAGCTCGACTGCTTCTGGGCGGTCACTGCGGGCGCTGATCCGCTGGCGCTGCTCGATCGGTTCGGCGAACGGGTGCGCCTGCTCCACATCACCGACCGCGGCTCGCGCGTCACCGGACCCACGATGACCCCGATCGTCAAGGTCGACAGCGTGGAGCTGGGTACCGGCAACATGGCCGTCGACGCGATCATCACGCGCTCGGCATCTCTACACGTCGATGCTGTCGTGGTCGAGACCCACAAGAACTGGATCGACGGGTCGCCGCTGCGCAGCGCCGAGGTCAGTGGCGAAGTGCTTCGGCGCCTCCTTCCCTGACACGCTCAACCGACACCGACCCGAATCCAGCGGCGCCCAAGGCGTCAGGACGAAAGGAGCGTGGATGCTCACATGGGGGATCATCGGCACAGGCGACATCTCCGAGCGGCTGGTGGCCGACCTCGCCGCGCTGCCGGGCGCAACCGTCACCGCGGTGTGGGGGAGGTCGGCCGAACGCGCCGACGACTTCGCACGGGCTCACGCCATCGCGTTCGCGACGGTGTCGCGCGACGAGCTCTTCGCCCGCGAGGACGTCGACGTGGTCTACATCGCCACGCCGGCGCACACGCACGCCGACATCGCGGTCGAGGCGCTCCGGGCCGGCAAGCATGTACTCATCGAGAAGCCGATCGCCACGAGCGCCGACGAGGCCGAGCGCGTGTACACGGCGGCGACGACGGCCAGGCGCTTCGCGATGGAGGCGATGTGGATGCGGTTCAATCCGCTCCATGTCGAGGTGATCGACCGCGTTCGCGGCGGGCTCCTCGGCCCCGCGAACAGCGTTCGCGCGAGCTTCGGGACACCGTTTCAGGCACGCGGACGCGTGCTCACACCGGCGCAGGGCGGCAGCATCCTCAGAGATCGAGGCATCTACCCCGTCACCCTCGCGCACTGGTTCCTCGGCGAGCCGACCTCGCTTGCGGCATCCGGTGTCTTCGATGACGGCACCGACATCGAGGGCCACGCCACGCTCGAATACCGCCTGGCCTTCGCGCAGCTCGCGTGGTCGGGTATCCGCTTCCTCGATCTCACCGCGACGGTCAGTGGAGACCGGGGGTGGATCACCATCGACCCGATGTTCTGGGCCGGATCGCGCGCACGCGTGCACGCAGGATCGGCGGAGCGGATCTTCGGCGCCCCCGAGGTGATCGAGTATCCCCGCCAGGGGAACGGCTACGGCCCGATGCTCGCCGCGGTCACCGACGCCATTGGGAGCGGGCGTCTCGAGCATCCCTGGCACTCGCATGCGGACTCGCTCGCGATCACCCGCACGCTCGACGCGGTGCTGGCGGGGATGTCGGCCGCACGCTGAGCTGCGACGTAGCCGAACACGCGCGCCGCATTGCTGCTGTTCGTGACGATTCAGTTCTATTCCGCGTGTGATGAGGCGTCTTAGCATTGCGGTCGTCTCAGACGCCCGACGTGGATCGACTCCCGTCTTCGGCCGTGAGAGTATCCCCAAAGGAGTGTGAAACGCGATGGCGCGTAACCCGAAACCGACAGCCAGCGAAGCCGACGGCGTGACGTACCGTCGTGCCCGCACCTGGGAGATCGCCTTCTCACAGTTGAACAACGGCTCGGCGATGATCTTCTATGTCCTGGTCGGCCTGATGAGCTACCTGCAGAACGCGGGCTACGGCATCGCCGTGGCCGTCGCCGGCATCATCCTGACCGTCACCCGCGTCTTTGACGGCGTGATCGATCCGCTGGTCGGCCTCGTCATCGAGAAGGTGCGCTTCCGGTTCGGCAAGCTGCGATTCTTCATGCTCACCGGCTGGGCGATCCGATCGCTCGCGATCCTCATGCTGTTCGTCTGGGGATCGAACGCCGGCCTCGGCGCTGTGTTCTTCATCGCTCTGTATCTGGTGTACATCATCGGGTCCTCGATGAACGACATCGCCGGTCAGATGTCGGGTCCTGTCCTCACAAACGATCCTCGCCAGCGGCCGACGGTCCAGGTGTGGGCGACGGTGTACGCCTACTTGATCCCCTCGATCTTCACGATCGTGTCGACCGTCGTCTTCCTGCCGCGTCATGGCAACGAGTTCACGGTCGGGATGCTCAGCGAGACCGCCATCACCTACGTGGCCTGCTCCCTCGTCTTCCAGATCCTCGCCTGCATCGGCGTCGCGCGCGTCGACAAGCCGGAGAGTTTCGTCCACCTCGCGGTGACGAAGGAGGATGCCGAGGTCTCGGTCCGCGACATGTGGAATGTGCTCGCCCACAACGGCTCGTTCATGCGATACCTCGTCAGCGGCGCGTCCGACAAGCTCGCTCAGGTGGTGAAGTCGCAGGCCGTGATCGGAACCCTGATGTGGGGCATCCTGCTTGGCAACATGCAGCTGGGCACGACTCTCAGCCTGATCGCCATCCTTCCGGGCATCGTGTTCGCGATCTTCGGTGCGCGGTACACGGGCAAGCACGGGTCGAAGGCCGCGACTGTGACGTGGACATGGATCTGCATCATCCTCGCCCTCGTGCTCGCCGCGTTCTGCCTGGTCGTGGACCTGAGCTCGGTGCTCGGCAGCCTGCCCCTCACCATCGTGTTCTTCCTCGTGTACCTGCTCCTCAATGGCGCGTCGATGGTTGTCACGGTGGCCTCGGGTGCGATGCGCGCCGACGTCATCGACTACGAGCTCGACCGCTCCGGTAAGTTCCTTCCTGCGACTGTCACCGCCACCTACAACTTCGTGGACCAGATCATCTCGTCGCTCGGCTCGACCCTTGCACTGGGAGCCGTCGCGCTGATCGGCTTCTCGACGGTCATGCCGCAGCCGACCGACAGCCCGAACACGGCGATCCTCCTCATGACGATGCTGCTCTTCTTCGGGCTGCCGATCCTCGGCTGGGTCTGCACGCTGATCGCCATGCACGGCTACAAGCTGAACCGCGGCGAGATGATCGCCGTTCAGAAGCGCATCGCCAGCCGCAAAGCTGAGCTGACGACGGACGTCCCGGCGGAGGCGCTGGCCTGATACGCCGTAGTTCCGAGATGACGGCCCTGGGTGCCGGCGTGGCAGCGCCGGTACCCAGGGCCATCGTCATGTCCCGTGCTGGTCGCGATACGCTGTCGGCGTCATGCCATATTCGGCACGGAACACCTTGACGAAGTAGTTGGCGTCGTCGTACCCGACGAACATCGCGATGTCGCGCACACCCTGCGTGGTCGTGGCGAGCAGCCGCGCGGCGCGCTCGGCCCGCCGCTGGGCGACATACCCGGCGACGGTCGTCCCCGTGGCTTCTTTGAACCGCCGCGCCAGCGTCGAAGCCGACACCCCGAGGCGCTCAGCGAGTTCGGTGGTTGAAACCTGATGGCTGAGATGCAGTTCGATCTCGTCGGTCACGCGCCGCACAAGGGCAGGGTAGCCGCGCAGTCGATGGCGTCTCACCGCTTCGCAGAAGTCGGTGACCATCTGGGAGATGAAGCCCAGCGCACGTCGCGTGTCGGAGCTGTGGCCGACCCGGTGCAGCCGCTGGGCGTACTCCTGCGAGATCGCGTCGATCGTCACCGGCGGCAGGCCCCCACGCTGGGCGGCGACCCGGGCCATGATGCGGAGGATCGTCGCTCCGAGGAACGGGGTGTTCAGATAGCCGCTGATGCGCGGCATCCCCGATAGGCCCTGAAGTGCGGCGAGCGCCCGATCGGTTGCGCCGTCGGCGACGGCATCCATGAAGTCCTGCTC
Source organism: Microbacterium sp. ProA8 (assembly GCF_039905635.1). Lineage (NCBI taxonomy): Bacteria > Bacillati > Actinomycetota > Actinomycetes > Micrococcales > Microbacteriaceae > Microbacterium > Microbacterium chionoecetis. The sequence goes on from NZ_CP157000.1 coordinate 1,749,690, forward strand.
GTGGCGATAGCGCTCCTCGATCACGGCGAACGACGCGGACTGCGGGGCGTCGCCCAGGCCAGGCGAGATGGATCCGCCCTCCGCCTTCACATGCTGGAGGGTACCTGCGGTGTCCTCGCCACCGCCTGCACGCAGGATCGCGGAGGCGCTGCGATGCACGTACTCGGCGTCGACGATCGCGTAGCGGGTGCGATAGAGCTTGTACAGGGACAGGTGGGCGGTCGGGATCCCGAGCCGACTCATCACCTCTTCGGCGGTCCCGGGATACATCGGCGTGTGCGTGTACGGGCCGATGAGGAGGAGCCGATCGTCCCAGCGCGCGACGGCCACCGCCATCCCGAGCGGCTCCTCGACCTCGTGGATGACCTGCGCGGGCATTGCGAGAACGAATTCGCGGAGTGCGGCGGCGGTGAACGCCGGCTGGATCTGCGGGTTGAGGCAGTGCGCGTCCTGGAACGCCGTCAGCGCGTCGGCGATGTCGGAGGTGACGGTCACCGAGCAGCTCAGCACGTCCGCGAGGACGCCGACGATCGTACCGAGGCCGTCGGGGGCCCCTGTGGTTCTCGCCGTCGTCATCATGATCCTTGGTTGGCGTTTCACTCGTGCGCAACGAGTGCTGTTCCTGCTTTTCCAGTTCTATTGTGGACCCTCCGTGTGGTCATAACGTGAAACGAGCCCGGCACCTGCCGGTGCGCTGTGCGCCGAAGGAGACCACAATGACGCAGCCTCCCACCCCTTCCCTCCGCCGGGTCACGTCCCTCCTCGAGGACTGGGCTTACGCCCCTGAGGCGCTGCCGGATGCGAGCTGGGACGAGGTCGCCGCGGCCGGGTCGACGGTCAGCCTGCCGCACACGTGGAACGCCGCGGACGGGTACGCGGGCGGCGGGTACCGACGCGGCCGCTCGACGTATGCGCGGCGGGTGACCGCCGACGTCGGCGCCATCGAGACGTGGGTCGAGTTCGCCGGAGTGAACTCGACAGCCGAGGTGCACGTCGACGGCCAGCTCCTGGCACGCCACCACGGCGGATACTCCACGTTCCGCGTGAACGTGACCGAGTATCTCGTCGAGGGCGCCGCGACCATCGTGGTCGTCGTCGACAACACGGCGAACGAGAGCGTCTACCCGCAGCAGGCCGACTTCACCTTCTACGGCGGCATCTACCGGGAGGTCCGGCAGATCAGCGTCGGCGCGACGCACTTCGCCCTCGACGGAGACGGCGGACCGGGACTGACGGTCACGCCGCGTCTCGCCGATCGGGGCGCCGTCGTCTCGGTGAACGCCGGCGTGTCCGGGGTCGCTGCCGCCGAGGCATCCGTTCGCTTCGTCATCGACGGCGAGGTTGCCGTCACGGTGCCCGTCATCGGTGGTGAGGCCCAGGCTGATCTGACGATCGAGCAGGTTCGCCGGTGGCACGGCCTGCGCGACCCGCACCTCTACACGGCCCGCGCCGAGCTCCTCGACGGAGATGTCCTCGTCGACGTGGTCGAGCTGCGATTCGGATGCCGGGAGTTCGAGGTCAACCCGCAGCGCGGGTTTCTGCTCAATGGGGAGGAGTATCCGCTCCGCGGCGTCTCGAGGCACCAGGACTTCGAGGGTGCGGGCAATGCGATCACCGAAGCGATGCAGCAGACCGACCTCGCCCTGATCCGCGAGATCGGGGCGACCACCGTCCGGCTCGCGCACTACCAGCACGACCAGCGCTTCTACGACCTGTGCGACGAGGCAGGGCTCGTGGTGTGGGCCGAGATCCCGCAGATCACGGTGTTCCTGCCCGGTGCCGTCGACAACGCCCGCGACCAGCTCACCGAGCTGATCGTGCAGAACCGCCACCACGCGAGCATCGTCTGCTGGGGCCTGTCGAACGAGATCACCCTCGCCGGTGCCGGCGACGACGTGGTGGCCGCGCACCGCGATCTCAACGACCTCGCCCATCGCCTTGACCCCATGCGTCTGACGGCCATGGCGAACCTGTTCCTGCTCGAGACCGACCACCCGCTCGTCACGCTGCCGGACGTCATGTCGTACAACCTCTACTTCGGCTGGTACGTCGGAGATTCCGCCGACAACGACACGTGGCTCGACGACTTCCACACCGCGTACCCCGGCATCGCGATCGGTCTCTCGGAGTACGGAGCCGACGCCAACCCGCAGTACCAGTCCGCCGACCCCGCGAAGGGCGACTACTCCGAGACCTATCAGGCGCTCTACCACGAGCACATGGTCGAGATGATCGAAGAGCGGCCGTGGCTGTGGGCCACGCACGTGTGGAACCTCGCCGACTTCGGCTCTGCCGGCCGTGACGAGGGCGGCGTCGCCGGGCGCAACCAGAAGGGTCTGGTCTCGTTCGACCGCACGCTCAAGAAGGACGCGTTCTACGTCTACAAGGCGGCATGGGCGACCGAGCCCTTCGTCCACGTGGCCGGGCGGCGCCGCGCAGAACGTGCGGAGGAGGTGACCGAGGTCGTCGTGTACTCCAACCAGCCCGAGGTGACGCTGCTCGTCGACGGCGCCGAGGTGGGCACCGTCGCGGGTTCGCGGGCTTTCCGGTTCGAGGTGCCGCTCACCGGCGAGCACGAGGTCACCGCCCGCGCTGGCGACAAAACTGACACGATCAGCCTGCGCAAGGTCGACGAGGTGCCAGAGGCATCCATCATGCCCACCACCGCCATAGCCAACTGGTTCGACGCCGCGCCACTGCCGGCACCAGAGGGTTTCTTCTCGATCCAGGACTCGCTGGGCGACATCAAGCGGTCGGAGGAGGGAACGCGCGTGATCGCGTCCGTGCTCGAGGCGGTCTCTACCAGCCGCGGCGAAGTGGGGCGCGGGGTTGAGATCCCGCCCGCGATGCAGGCGATCGTCGACCGCATGAGCGTCCAGAAGCTCATCACGCAGGCCGGGGGAGTGCCGATCGAACAGGTCGCGGCGCTCAATGCCCAGCTCAACCTCATCTCGAAATGAAACCTCCGTCGGTGGACCGTCGACTCTTCCCCTCGGATGAGAGGGTGCGCGAACTTGCGGCCGAACTGCACGCCGAGGTCGCAGACGCCCCCATCATCTCGCCGCACGGACATGTCGATCCGCGGCTGCTCGCCGAGGACATCCCGTTCAGCGACCCCGCCGACCTGTTCCTCACGCGCGATCACTACGTGACACGCCTCCTGCACGCGAGCGGGGTGCCCCTCGGTGACCTCGGTCTCGACTGCGATCGCGCCGTCGATCCGCGCGAGGCCTGGCGCATCCTCGCGGCGAATTGGCACCGCTTCGCCGGGACAGCCAGCGGATATTGGTTGACCGGCGAGCTCGCGACGCTCTTCGGCGTCCACGACGAGCTCTCCGCGGAGACCTCCGATCGCATATACGACCGCGTGGCCGCAGCGTTGGCCGAGCCCGGGTTCCGACCCCGCGCCCTCTTCGACAGGTTCCGTATCGACGTGCTCGCCACGACCGACGACCCCCTCGACGATCTGGCACCGCACACACGGCTCGCCGCCGATCCGGCCGTTCGCGGACGAGTACTCCCGACCTTCCGCCCGGATGCGTATCTGGATCCGGAGGCGCCCGGGTTCGTCGACCGGGTCGGCCGGCTGCTTGCGGCGACCGGACGGCGGGCGACTTTCGCGGGGTATCTCGAGGCGCTGCAGGCGCGTCGAGACTACTTCATCGACCACGGGGCGGTCTCTGCGGACCACGGGGTGGTCGAGCCGTTCACGACGGATCTGGATCCGGGGACCGCTGAGGAGCTGTTCCGGACGGCGCTGGCCGGGACGGCGGATTCCGCGGCCGCCCGGGTGTTCCGGGGACACATGCTGTTCCAGATGGCCCGCATGAGCGTCTCGGACGGGCTCGTCATGACGGTGCACCCCGGAGTGCACCGCAACCACCATCGGCCGACGTTCGAACGATTCGGACCGGACACGGGACACGACATCCCGGTGCGCACCGAGTACACCCGGAACCTTCGCCCGCTGCTGAACGCCTTCGGCACGGCAGCGGGATTCCACCTCGTCCTGTTCGCCGTGGACGAGACCGTGTACTCGCGAGAGGTGGCACCGCTCGCTGGCTTCTACCCGAGCGTGTTCATCGGTGCACCATGGTGGTTCCTCGATGCGCCGGACGCGATCCAGCGGTGGCGGTCCGCGGTCACCGAGACCGCGGGCTTCTACCGGTCGAGCGGCTTCATCGACGACACGCGCGCCTTCCTGTCCATCCCCGCGCGGCACGACACGGCACGCCGATCGGACGCTGCGTTCCTCGCGCGACTCGTCGTCGAGGGGCGCGTCAGCCTTCCGACCGCGCGCCGGATCGTCCGGGACCTCGTCGACGCGATCCCGCGAGAGGTCTTCAAACTGTGAGCCCCACACCTCTCACCCGCGACGAGCTCGCCCGACGCAGCGGCGACGCGGCCGCCACCCCGGCTCCGGTGCGGATCGTCCATCTGGGCCTCGGGCACTTCTTCCGCGCTCACCAGGCCTGGTACACCGCCCATGCTGCCGATGCAGCGCGATGGGGGATCGCAGCATTCACCGGGCGCAGCATCGCGAGCGCCGAGGCCCTCAACCGGCAAGACGGACTCTTCACGCTGGTCGAGCGTGGCCCCCACACCGATCGACTCGAGGTGATCGGAAGCGTCGTGGAGGCCGTCGCGGGGCAGGACGTGCAGCGCCTCGAGGCTCTTGCCCGTGACCCGCAGGTTGCCGTCATCACCCTCACCGTGACCGAGAGCGGCTACCGGCTGACCACCGCCGGGCTGCCCGATCTCGACGACCCGGACGTGCGCGCAGACCTCGAAGCGCTGCGCGCCGGCGCGTCGGCCGCGTCGACGGTGCTCGGCCGATTGACGACCGCCTTCCGTGCACGACGCGACGCAGACGCAGGGCCGATCGCGGTCGTTCCCTGCGACAACATCCCCGGCAACGGCGAGTTCGTCGCCCAGGGCGTCATCGCGTTCGCTGAGCGGGTCGACCCGACCCTCGCCGCGTGGGTCACGGCGAACGTGTCGTTCGTGAGCACATCGGTCGACCGCATCACTCCCCACACCAACGAGGTCCCCGCTGTCGTGTCGAGTGCGGGCTGGCTCGACGACCTGACGGTGATCACCGAGCCGTTCTCGGACTGGGTGCTCGCGGGCGACTTCCCCGCGGGAAGGCCCGACTGGGAGAGCGCCGGTGCCCGGTTCGTCGACGACATCGAACCGTGGGAGAACCGGAAGCTGTGGCTGCTCAACGGCGCCCACAGTCTCCTCACGTTCGCGGGGATGCCGCGCGGGCTCCATACGGTCGCCGAAGCGATCGCCGACCCCGAGTGCCGTGCCCTCGTCGAGTCCTTCTGGGACGAAGCCGTCGCCTGCCTTCCCGACGGCACGGAGCACGTGCAGTACCGGAGCCAGCTCATCGAGCGCTTCGCGAATCCTCGAATCGTCCACCGGCTCGCGCAGATCGCCGCCGAGGCGACGACGAAGGTGGAGTTTCGATTCGCGGCCGTCGCCGAGCGCTCGATCGCAGCAGGTCGGGACACCTCGGCAAGCGCGCGCGCTCTCGCGACATGGATCGCCTGGCTGCGAACGGATCCCGGCGCCGTCGACGTGCGAGCCGACGCGGTCGCCGCTGCCGAGGCATCCGACGACCCCGTCTCGTCGCTCGTCGGACTTGTCTCACCGAAACTCGCAGCCCTTCCCGGCTTCGTCGATGACGTCCGGCAACTCGTCCCGGACGTGTCCACAGATCAGACTCCCGCTCTCGGTCGATGACCGAACAGGGCATGCGCTCATTCCACTGTTCTAAAGGAGAACCCCATGATCATCGAAAAGGCTGAGGTCATCGTGACCAGCCCTGATCGCAACTTCGTCACGTTGAAGCTGACGACCGACGAAGGGCACACGGGTCTCGGCGACGCAACCCTGAACGGGCGTGAACTGGCGGTCGTCGCGTATCTCACCGAGCACGTGGTGCCGCTTCTCATCGGGTCGGATGCCTCGAAGATCGAGGACACCTGGCAGTTCCTTTACCGGTCGGCGTACTGGCGACGTGGCCCGGTGACGATGGCGGCCAGCGCAGCGGTCGACATGGCGCTGTGGGACATCAAGGGCAAGGCCGCCGGGATGCCGGTGTACCAGCTGCTGGGTGGCGCGAGCCGCAGTGGGCTGATGGCGTACGGGCACGCGTCCGGCAAGGAACTCCCCGAGTTGTTTGACTCGATCCGCGCGCACCAGGAGCAGGGCTACAAGGCGATCCGGGTGCAGACCGGCGTGCCGACGCTGAAGGCGATCTACGGCATCGCGGCGCAGGGTGCCGACGTCGGCGACGCGACAGTCCGGTACGACCACGAGCCCGCCCGCCGCGGTGCGAAGCCGGTGGAGGAGGACTGGGACACCCGGGCCTACCTCAACCACCTCCCCGGCGTCTTCGAGGCCGTCCGCAACGAGTTCGGCCCCGACATCCCGCTGCTCCACGACGGTCACCACCGGATGACGCCCATCCAGGCCGCCCGGCTCGGCAAGGACCTCGAGCCGTACGACCTGTTCTGGCTCGAGGACTGCACGCCTGCCGAGAACCAGGAGGCGCTGCGGCTGGTGCGCCAGCACACCACGACGCCGCTGGCGATCGGCGAGATCTTCAACACCGTTTGGGACTTCAAGGACATCATCCGCGATCAGCTCATCGACTACGTGCGCGGCGCCGTCACCCACATGGGCGGGATCAGTCCCCTCAAGAAGACGCTCGACTACGCCGCGATGTACCAGATCAAGTCGGGCATGCACGGACCCACTGACATCTCCCCGGTCGGCATGGCCGCTGCGATGCACCTGGGGCTCAGCATCCACAACTTCGGCATCCAGGAGTACATGCGCCACGGTGCGAAGACCGATCAGGTCTTCGAGCAGTCCTTCACCTGGACGGACGGTTACCTCCACCCCGGCGAGAACCCTGGCCTCGGCGTCGAGCTCAACGTCGATGAGGCAGGCAAGTATCCGTACGAGCAGGCGTACCTGCCCTACAACCGCCTGCTCGACGGCACCGTCCACGACTGGTGAGCGACACGGATGCCGCGGCTGGCGCGCCGGAATGGCCGGTTGCGGTCGTCGTGATGGGGGTGGCGGGCGCCGGAAAGTCGACGCTCGCCGTCGCCATCGCGGAACGACTCGACGCGGCCTTCATCGAAGCTGACGATCTTCACTCTGCGGAGGCGAAGGCGCAGATGGCGGCGGGGGTGCCGGCGAGATGCTCCAACGTTGCCAGCTGCGAGGCGAGCATCGATGCGGGCATGAAATGCCCCGTTCGCTCAACGCGAGATCTGCGCGTCTGTCGTCGCCGCGACGACATCTCCGCGATCAGCTGGGCCGTGTCAGAGTACGGGGCCCAGCCGGCGCGAGTCGCGCTCCGCGGCAATCGGGGGTGAGGCGGAGGCGTCATGCCGCGGGCATCGCGGCATGACCATCGCGTTCAGAGCACGCTGACCAGCTGGTCGAGGTCGTCGTTGGGCAGTTCGTCGGCGACGGCGGTGACAGAGATCTCGACGAGCTCGGCCCTGCCCGACAGGACGTTGAGGAAGGCGGTGTCGGCCGCATCCCGGCCGGTGGCGATTCTGACGAGCGTCGACCGCGGCGCGAGGGCGCTGGCGTCGACCGCCCGCCACGCACCATCCACCCACGCCTCGGCGACGGCGTGGAAATCCATCGGGTCCAGCCCGGGCGCGTACACGGCCACAGATCTAGCCGGCACACCTTGTGCGCGGAGCAGTGCCACGCACAGGTGCGAATAGTCACGGCACACGCCGCGCCGGGCGAGCAGCGTCCGCACCGCACCGTCGGTCGGGAGGGAAGAGCCCGGCATGTAGCTCAGGCGCGTCCCGACCCACGATGACACCGCCGTCAGCAGCTCGGCGGCACCCTGGATGCCGCGGAACTCGGCTGCGGAGGTCTCGGCGAGCGCGTCCGACTCGGCGTATCTGCTGGGGCGCAGATAGGTCAAGAGCTCGACGTCGTCGCGGGCCATCGGCGACGCCGTGCCCTCGATGGTGGCGTCGTAGCTCATCACCAGCCTGCCGACGCCGCTCTGCACCCGATGCAGCCGGGTGGCGTGGACGTCGGTGAGCTCGGCGATCGAGACGGGTGCCCCGTCCAGGGTCGCGGTCACGTGCTCCGTGCTGAGGTCGTAGTCGCCGGCCGCCGCGATCGAGAAGACCAGGTCGGCGGGTTCGGTGATGTCGAGGACGATGGTGCTGCTGACCGTGCGCTGCATTGCCCAAGCCTGCCCTGAACGCGGCGAGAAAGCGAAAGCTTCGGCGAACGCTCAGGTCCAGGCGGTCTCGATCGGGATGTCGTACCCCAGCACGCGCGACGCTACGCGGTGTCCGGAGCACATCGCCGCGGTCACGGTTGCGGGGTCGTCGGTCCACGTCGCCTCGCCCGCGAGGTGCAGGACGCCCCCGATCGGCGTGGCGAGGTCGTCGTGGTCGGCGGTCGTGGATCCGACGGTCATGTAGGCGTAGGAGCCGTGCGACCACGGGTCGTCCTGCCAGTCCGTGACATGCACATGCGTCGGCCGGTCCACGCGATCGCCGTACAGGCGACGCAGCTGCGTGAGCACCGAGTCGACGATCTCCTCCTCGGTCCAGTCGCGGGTCTCGATGGCGGCCGGCCCGGCCGCGAACGTCAGCAGGGTCGGCGTGTCGTGCAGCGCCGTGAGGTCGTACCACGAGTGCCACCAGCGGCTCTCGGGGCCTTGCTGCCGGATCGCATAGACGTCGTCGTCCCAGAACTTCGTCGGAAACCGCAGGAACACCTTCTCGAAGGCGTTCATGCTCAGCCGGGCCAGGGCTCCGGAGACCGGCTCGGGCAGGGCCGGCTCGATGACGAAGTCGTCGGACTGGAGCACGCCGACCGGCACCGTGACGATCGCACCGTCGGCGGCGAAAGCACCATGGTCGGTCGTGACGACGACGCCCTCGGCAGACCACTGCACGCGAGAGACGACATGGATGAGGCGGATGTCGAGCCCCTCGGCGAGTCGCCGGGGAAGGCGGTCGTACCCATCGGGGAACACCACCTCGTCGCCCTCGACGACATCGTCGTCGAGGCCGTGCGCGGCGAGGTCCTCGATCCACACGCCGTACTGCTCCTCGGACCGGTGCTCGAAGTACTCCCGCACGCGCTGCGTCCGTTCGGCGTCCCACCCCTGCGCGGCGAGCGCCACCTCGGTGACGTCGCGATACGAGGCGTCCGGAGCGGACGCGGCGACCGCGTCGAGCAGCGCGGCATCGGCGGCGTGGATGTCGGCGATGAACGCCTGGGCTGCGGCATCCGTCAATCGCCTCCCATCGGGGCCGTAGTACGCGATCGGCCGGCTGTCGGGCTGGTAGCCGCCGACGGTGAACTCGACGGCGGGCATGCCGAAGGCCTCCGCTGCGGCAGCCACCGGCGAGTCCGTGATGCCGTGGATCCAGGATGCACCCATGTCGGTGGCGAGGCCGAAGCGCCGGTCGGTCGACACGCGCCCGCCCACGCGGTCGCGGGCTTCGAGCACGACGACATCGCGCCCCGCCTCGACGAGCAGCCGGGCCGCGGTGAGCCCCGCGACCCCCGCGCCGACGATGATCGTGTCGAAATGATCCATGTGCACCGTCCTCCTGCGCGCAGCGCCGCGCGCTCCGACGCTATCGGCACGGGGGCGGGGGCGCGAACGGAATCCGGGCGAGACACCGCTCTACCCCTCGTCGGGGCCCGGTGGGACGATGAACCATGGCGACTGGGGCCGAGCACTTCGACGACGCCGGCGAGGCCCGCGGCGACGCGGCGCTCGCCCGCAGACTGCAGATCCTCGCCACCGAGCACTGGGGACTGCTCGCCGCGCGCAGCACCGCGCAGAACGAGGTGCTCACCCGCATCAGCATCTACCTCACGCTCGTGTCGGCAGGCCTCGTCACCATCGGCCTGCTCGGGCAGGCCACCGAGTTCGGATCGTGGTTCCCGGTCGCCGCGCTCGCGATCCTCGGCTTTCTGACCGTGGTCGGCCTGCTGACTTTGATCCGCATGCTCACGGTCTCCGAGGAGGACATGATGTTCGTCCTCGCGATGAACCGGATCCGGGGCGGCTACGCCGACGTCGACCCGGCCGCAGCCGAGTACTTCCTCGCTTCCACCCACGACGACTTCGTCGGAATGGCCGTCACGTATTCGTTCCTCCGGCATCGCGGCGGATTCGAGCAGGTGCTCGGCTCGTCTTTGATCATGAGCGCGCTCGTCACGGGCTCCGTGGGCGGGATGTTCGCCGGCGGCCTGTGCGCCGCGCTGGGCATGCCCACCGGCGGGGCCGTGACCATCGGCATCATCGTGGGGCTGGCGATCGTCGCCGCCACCGCATGGTACGGCGGCTATCGCTTCAGGGGGGCCTGGCAGACCTACACCCCGCGGCGCCCGAGCGCGGGGCTGCCGGCGCAATGGGGATCGCGCTGAGGCCACCGCCCACCGCCCACCGCCCACCGCCCACCGCCCACCGCCCCGCGAGGCCGTGGGACTCACGAGGCCGTGAGGGTGTGGTGCCCGTGGCATCGCCTGCTCCGCTCCCGTCGCACGGCCCGGCTCTCGTCATCCGCCAGGAGGAGCGAGCGGATGCCGAGGCCGACCTCGAGCGATCCGTCGAGCTCCTGCGCGCCGTCGCCACGGGCGTGATCGCGCACGATCGCGTGGTGCGGCTCTACGCCCCTGCGCCCACCGTCGCGATGAGCCGGCGAGAGAGCCGGCTGCCCGGCTTCGCGACGGCATGCCAGACGTCGATCGAGCGCGGCTTCGCGCCGGTCATCCGCCCCACCGGCGGCCGCGCCGTCGCCTACGACGAGACGTGCATCGTGTTCGACGTGATCGCCCGCGAGGAGGACGGCGCCATCGACCAGGTGCGGTTCTTCCGTGAGATCGGCGAGGCGCTCGCCGCGGCGCTGCGCGGGCTCGGCGTGGACGCCCGGGTCGGCGACGTGCCGGGGGAGTACTGCCCGGGCGAGTTCAGCATCAACGCGCGCGGCGCGGTGAAGCTGATCGGCACCTCGCAGCGGGCGGTGCGCGGTGGGCGGCTGCTCAGCGGGATGCTGCCGCTCGCCGGAGTCGAGCGCTTCACCGACGTGCTCCTCGCGGTCAACGCGGCCCTCGGTCTGGACTGGGACCCGGCGACCTTCGGCAGCCTCGGCGCCGAGACGGCGGGGATCCCGCGCGCCGCCGCGGAGGACGCGCTGATCGCCGCGCTCGCCGAGGGGTGATCGGCCGGTCCGCGCCGATCGAGCCGAGCGACCGCCGGACGTCACCGGCGGGACGGAGTGCCCGGGCGCGATCCTCCCGACTCCCCGACGCCGTCCCGTGATTCGGCCGACGTCACTAGCGCGGTGATCCGGCATCGTCAACCGGGTCGATGCGCGGGAACGCCCGACCTAGCGTCGGACACCGAGGAAAGGAGTCGACATGAGCGATGCACAGCGAGGCAACACGAAGCACGGACCGAACCTCGACGAGCAGCTCGAGCAGGAGACACGCGGGATGGTGCAGGGCCACGGCGGTGCCGCGCACGCGGAGCCCTTCCGCGAGACCGAGCCGCTGCCCGACGACACCGACGCGCCTGACACGGAGCGGGCCTTCCGGCACGATATGCCCGACGGGAGCCCGCATGACTGACCGCAGCGACTTTGCGGAGCTGCTGGCCCAGCCCGGCCCGTGGACCTCCGCCTACATCGACGGTCCTGGTGATCAGCCGACGGGGACGGAGGAGTCCCGACAGCGATCGGTCCGCGAACGCCTGCGGGAGGCGGGTGCGCCTGAGGCCGATGTCGAGGCGATGGCGGACGTGCTCGGCGCCTCGACGGGCGTTCCGAGCCCTTCCGCGCGGTGCGTGCTGGTCCGTGCGGGGCGTGTCGAGGTGGACGAGTCCTTCGCCGACGCGCGCCGCGGCCCGGAGCGGTTCCACCACGGACCGATTCCGGAGGTGCTGCCGCTCCTGCGCCATCGTGAGACGGAACTCGCCTATCTCGTGGTCGAGGCGGGGCGCGAGGGCGCCGAGATCCGCCTCGAGAGAGCGGGGCGGCGCGCGCCGGAAGAGGAGATCGAGGTCGAGGGCGACACCGGCAGGCTCGCCAAGGTGAAGGCCGGCAACATGTCGCAGGCTCGGCTGCAGCGGCGTGCGGAGAACGTGTGGATGCACAACATGGCGGAGGTGGCGGATGCCGTCGACCGGCTGGTGCGCGATCACCGGCCGTCGTTCGTCGTCTTGGCCGGCGACATCCGTGCACGACAGCTTCTCCGAGAGCGCCTCGCCCCGGCGAGCAGTGAGCTGGTCGTGGACGTCGACGCCCACACCCGCGCGCCGGGTGCGGACGACGACGCGCTCGAGGAGACGATCGCAGCCAGCGTGAACAGCCGGCTCCAGGAGCGGATCTCGGAAGCGGAGGATCGTGCGGCGGCCGACGGCGGCAGCCGCGGCGCTCGCGGTACCACGGCCGTGCTGGCCGCGCTGCAGCAGGCCCAGGTCGACGAGCTGCTCCTCGACGCGAAGCTGCTGGATTCCGGCGAAGAGCTCGAGGCGCTCGATGCGCCGCCGTGGCTGGCGGATGGGAGCGGATTCGCCGGCGAGGCCACGAGCCTGGGTGCCGTCCCCGCGGCCGAAGCGCTCGCCCGCGCGGCGCTGGTGACCGGGGCGAGCGTGCTCGTGGTGGAGGAGGACGAGCCCGATCCGGGCGAGGAACGCGACGAGCGACCGCCCCGCGAGCCCGTGGCCGTGCTGCGCTGGCCGAAGGACGAGTCGGCGCCGGCGTAGGCCGGCGGTCGGGGTGCGCGCGGTCAGGCGCCGGTGGATCCGAGCGGCTGCGGGATGCCGCCTCCCGCCGGCCGCAGCGTGCGCGCGTAGTCCTCCTTGAGCACCGCGAGGTGGAACCACGCCTCGACGTTCGCCACGCCGGGGATCGCCCGGATGCGTTCGAGGCTCGCGTACAGCGCGCCGGCGGAGGGCTCGACGAGCGTCGTGACCACGTCGAAGCGTCCGAGCGTGCGCGCAGCGAAGTCCACGCCGCGCCAGGTGCGCAGGGCCTCGGTCACACGATCGTCCGCCCCGGCCAGATTGAGGCCGACGCCCATGGAGAGCTGCCGGTGCGCGAGCCCGCGAGCCTCGACCGCGCTGATCTTGATGACGCCGCCGGTGACGAGCCGCTGCACCCGGGTCGTCACCGCGGAGGGCGAGAGGCGCACGGCCTCACCGAGCGCGCGATAGCTCGTGCGTCCGTCGCGCTGCAGCTGCTCGATGAGCGCGGTGTCGATGGCGTCGATGGTGACGTCGCCGTGGTACTCCGAGACGAAGAACCCCTTCACCACGTCGGTGTAGATGAGCGTGTTGATGTCGGCTACCCCGGGAAGGGCGCGGATCTCGGCCAGCAGATCGTGCAGGGCCGGCATCGAGCCGAGCCGCACCTCGGTGACGAGGTCGTGGGCTCCGCCGACGGCCGACACCAGCACCGTCTCGCTGAGACCGCGCAGGTGCTGCGCGACGGGCTCGACGCCGCCGCGGGTGCGGATCGACACGTGTGCCAGCACGTGCTGCCCGAGGAACACCGGGTCGACGGCGGCGACCACTCGCACCGTGCCGTCGGCCAGCATCGCGTTCAGGCGCGCCGATACCGCGGCGCGCGACTGGCCCAGCCGCCCCGCCAGCGCATGGATGCTCGCCCGGCCGTCGATCTGCAGCTCACGGATCAGCTCGGCGTCGAAATCCATGGCGATCCTCGATTCGGCGATTTTCCCGCGATCGCACGCGGTGATGTGCAGAAGTCGAGTGTAGGCCGCTTTCGGCACGATGTCATGTGGTGATGTGTGCGATTCGGTCGACAGAACCCCAGTTCGACGGGCGGATGGCTGGAGTTCTGCCCTTGCCAGCGGCATCCGTCGTCCCTAGCATCGCTCCCATCCCGACACATCCGCAAAGGAGCGGTCATGACAACCACCAGCAGCAGGGCGCGGCGCGCCGGCATCGCCGCCTTCGTGGGGACCACCATCGAGTGGTACGACTTCTACGTCTACGCGACCGCGGCGGCGCTCGTGTTCGGACCCCTGTTCTTCCCGAGCGGCGACCCCCTCGCCGAGACGGCTGCGGCGTTCGCGACCTTCGCGGTGGCGTTCCTCGTCCGCCCGCTCGGCGGCATCATCTTCGGTCACATCGGCGACAAGCTCGGGCGGCGCGTCTCGCTCGTGATCACGCTGCTGCTGATGGGCATCTCGACGGTGCTCGTCGGCTGCCTTCCGACCTACGAGACGATCGGCATCGTCGCCCCGATCCTGCTGATCCTGCTGCGGGCGATGCAGGGCCTCGCCGTCGGCGGCGAGTGGGGCGGCGCGGTGCTGATGAGCGTCGAGCACGCGCCCGAGGGCAAGAAGACGTTCTACGGCGGCTTCACGCAGCTGGGCAACCCCGCCGGCGCGCTGCTGGCCTCCGGCATCTTCGCGATCATGTCGCGCTTCGGCGACGACTTCATCATGAGCGGCGGCTGGCGCATCCCGTTCCTCCTGTCGATCGTGCTGATCGCCGTCGGCTTCTGGGTGCGCTACCGCGTCGAGGAGTCGCCGGTGTTCGAGCAGAAGGTCGAGGGCCGCAAGCAGAGCATGCCGCTCGCCTTCGCGCTGCGCGTCAACTGGAAGCCGATCCTCCTCGGCATCGGCCTGCTGCCGATCTCGACCGGCGGCTACTACCTCGCGACGACGTTCGCGACGGCGTACGCGACCGGCGAGCAGATCGGCATGAGCTCGCAGCTGATCCTCGACGCCATGACGATCGCATCGTTCATCGAGTTCGTGGTGACCTTGCCGGTGGCGTGGCTCGGCGACAAGTGGGGCCGCAAGAACGTCATGTACATCGGACTGGTGACGTCGGTGCTGACCTTCGTGCCGTTCATGCTCCTGCTGCCCGGCAAGATCGAGCCGGTCATCTTCCTCATGGCGTCGCTGGTGCGCATCGCGATGAGCTTCACCTACGCCCCGATCGCCGCGATCCTGGCGCAGATGTTCCGTCCGCAGGCCCGCTACACCTCCATCGCGCTGTCGTACGGCGTGGGGGCGGCGATCTGGGCCGGCTTCTCGCCCTGGTTCGCGACGCAGCTGATCGCGTGGACGGGCAGCATCTGGTCGGTGCTCGCGATGTTCACCGGCATGGCTCTTCTCGCCGGGCTCTGCACGTGGCTGGCGCCGCAGCACTCCGACGAGGCCCCGGTGACGGACTCGTTCACGCCGCGCACCGACACCACGGCATCGCGCACCGCCTGAGACGGCGCCGCGGCGCGCCCGACAGATCCCTCCCGGCACGACCCGACACCCGAGGAAGACATGCGCAAGCTCGTCCCGTTCGACCGCCCCGCGCAGCAGACCCCGCGTCTGCTGACGGCGGCCGCGATCCACACCGTCGACGCGCGCGATCGCACGGCCACCGCGATGCTGACCGATCGCGGCCGGATCGTCGCGATCGGCACGGCGGAGGAGATGCGGGATGCCGCGGCCGCCGCGGGGCTGGACCCCGAGGTGGTCGACCTCGGCGACGCGGTCGTCGTGCCCGGCTTCGTCGACGCGCACGCCCACCCGCTCATGTACGGGCAGCTCATGACGTGGGTGGATTGCGGGCCCGAGAAGGCCGGCAGCATCCCCGAGATCGTGGCGCTGCTGCAGGCCGCCGCAGCCGACCTGCCCGAGGGGCGGCCGGTGCGCGGGTACGGCTACGAGCACCGCAACCTCGCCGAGCAGCGGCATCCGACCCGGTTCGAGCTCGACGAGGTCGCGAGCGACCGCGAGGTGTACCTCATGAACGCGTCGGGCCACGGCGGGGTCGTGAACTCGTACACGTTCGAGCGGAACGGCATCGATCGGGATACCCCGAGCCCGGACGGCGGCGAGATCTTCCGCGACGCCGACGGGGAGCTGACCGGCGAGATCTCGGATGCCGCGTGCAACATGCTCACGGGCGTGCACGGCGTGAAGATCGGCCACCACGGCCCGAACTTCCATCTCGCCGACGAGCCGGAGGAGCACCTGCGACAGTTGGATGCCGCGACGCAGCGCTTCCTCGCCGGGGGAGTGACGACGCTGGGCGACGCGCAGGTGTCACGACGCGAGTTCGACATGTATCTGCGGCTCGCTGAAGCCGGGCGTCTGGACCTGCGGGTCTCGATGTACCTGCTGTCGCACCTGCTCGACGAAGCGCTCGAGATGGGCCTCGTCGGCCAGTTCGGCAACGCGCATCTGAGCTTCGCCGGCATCAAGCTCTACGCCGACGGCACCCTCGGCGGCTGGACGGCGTACTTCCCCGACGGCTACGTCGGCGACCCGTGCCGCACCGGCCAGCTCTACCACGAGCCCGCCGAGTACGCCGAGCTGATCCGCAAGGCGCACGCGGCGGGGCTGCAGACGGCCACGCACGCGCAGTCCCCGGCGGCGATCGAGATGGTCGTGTCGGCGATCGAGGCGGCCCTCGCCGAGCGGCCCGACGACGACGCGCGCCACCGCATCGAGCACTGCGGGCTGCCCACACCGGAGCAGATCCGGCGGATGGCGGCAGCCGGCATCCGTCCCGTGAACCAGACCCAGCACTACTTCAACTGGGGCGAGGGTGTGGAGCAGGCGATCGGCACGCCGGGGGAGCGGTTCAACCCGCTCGGTGAGTTCGAGGTGGCGGGCGTGCCCTTCACCATCTCGTCGGACGCGCCGGTCGCCGAGCCGATTCCGCTCGAGGCGATCCAGACCGCCGTCACGCGGGTCACCCGCCGCGGCCACATGCTCGGGCCGGACGAGCTGCGGGTCTCGGCGCGCGCCGCATTGCGCGCGCACACCATCGAAGGCGCCGTGTCGCTCGGCCGCGAGGACGACCTCGGCTCGCTCGAGGCCGGCAAGTACGCCGACTTCGCGGTGCTCGGCGGCGACCCGCTCGCCGTCGAGGCATCCGCGATCTCGCAGATCCCGGTGCTCGAGACGTGGGTCGGCGGCGAGCGCCGGTTCGCGGCATCCTGAGGCGAGGGGGAGACATGCATGTGACTGACACCGACGCACCCGGCGGGCGCACACACGACTCGCACGCAGGCGAGGACGTCGCCGCGCCGTACGCCGACACGACCGGTCGGGCGGTGCTCGAGACGGTGCGCAACTACGGCGTGACAGCCGTCTTCGGCATCCCCGGCACGCACAACCTCGAGCTTTACCGGCCGCTCGCAGACCTCGGCATCCGCGCCGTCACCAATCGGCACGAGCAGGGCTCGGGGTACGGTGCCGACGGGTGGGCGCAGCAGACGGGCTTGCCGGGCGTCGTGATCACCACGTCCGGACCGGGGCTGCAGAACGCGATGAGCGCTATCGGCACGGCGTTCTGCGAGTCGCGGCCACTGCTGGTGATCTCGCCCGGCGTGGCGCTCGGCGCCGAGTTCCGCGACGTCGGCACCCTCCACGAGACGAAGGATGCCACCGCGATGGTCGGCGCGATCGCGGAGTGGTCGCGACGCGTGGCGAGCGGGGCGGATGCCGTCGACGCGGTGCACGACGCGTTCGCGCTGTTCCGCACCGGGCGCCCCCGGCCGGTGCACATCGAGATCCCGCTGGACGTCCTCGAGTCCGCGGCGGACGTGCCCGCCACCGCCCGCGCGGCCCGGCCCGAGCCGGCTCCCGCGCGCGGCGATGAGGCGGCGGTGGAGGCCGCGGTTGCACTCCTCGCCGGTGCCGAGCGCCCCGTGATCGTCGCCGGCGGCGGCGCCACGCGCGCCGGCCGTGCCGTGACGGCGCTCGCCGAGCGTCTCGGAGCGCCGGTGCTCACGACGCTCAACGGAAAAGCGACAGTGGACGAGCACCACCCGCTGTCGCTCGGGTCGAATCTGCGGCTGGAAGCGGCCCGATCGGTCGCCGAGGACGCCGACGTGCTCCTCGTGCTCGGGTCGAAGCTGGGCGAGGCGGAGCTGTGGGCGCCTGCGCTCGCCGCGCGCGGCGCCGTCGTGCGGGTCGACATCTCGCCGGCGCAGCTGCACAAGAACCTCGACGCGGCCGTGGGTATCGTGGGCGACTGCGGAGCGGTCGTCGAGGATCTGCTGGCCGCGCTGCCCGGCACCGGCCGGAGGCCGCGGGGTCTCGAGGCGGAGCGCGCCGCGATCGCCGAGGAGACCCGGGCCATCCTTCCCGAGACCGTCGCGCTCGCCGAGGCCATTGCGTCCGCGCTGCCGCGCGACGCCATCGTGGCCGGCGACTCCTCGCAGATCGTCTACATGGCGCTGGCCAACGTGCTGCGCCAGTCGCGTCCGCACTCGCTGCTGTACACGCCGACCTACGCGACCCTCGGCTACGGGCTTCCCGCCGCGATCGGCGCGCGTGTCGCGCAGCCGGCCGGCGCCGGCCGGCACGTCGTCGCCGTGGTCGGCGACGGTGCGCTCATGTTCTGCGTCAACGAGCTGGCGACCGCGGTGGAGCAGCGCCTCGATCTCACCGTGGTGTGCGTCGACAACGGCGGATACGCCGAGATCAAGCAGAACGAGGTGGACCGCGGCATCCGTCCCATCGGCGTCGATCTCGTACAGCCCGACTGGGTCGCGCTCGCGAACGCCTTCGGGGCGACGGGGCGACGCGCCGAGACGCCGGACGAGATCGAACCTGCGCTCGTCGCGGCGATCGCGGCCGGCGGCGTGCAGTTGGTGCACCTTCCTCAGACCCTCGGTGCTCAGAGCGCCGCCCCCGCCACCCCCGCCACCCCGAGAGGTGATTCATGACCGAGCACGACGAGAACCCGCAGCCCCACGAGCCCGTCGGTCCGGTCGACGCCTCGGTCAACCCGCGCTACGCGGGCATCGCGACGTTCGCACGCCTGCCCCGCATCGAGGACGTGCCGCGCGCCGACGTCGCGATCGTCGGCATCCCGTTCGACACCGGCGTGAGCTACCGGCCCGGCGCACGGTTCGGCCCCTCGCACGTGCGCGAGTCGTCCCGGCTGCTGCGCCCCTATAACCCGGCACAGGACGTCTCGCCGTTCGCCGAGGCGCAGGTCGTCGACGCGGGCGACATCCCGGCGAATCCGTTCGACATCGGCGAGGCGGTCGCCGACATCGAGACCGCGGCGACCGACCTCGGCGCCCGCGTCGACCGCATCGTCTCGGTCGGCGGCGACCACACGATCGCCCTCCCGCTGCTGCGGGCCCTGACCAAGAAGCACGGCCCCGTCGCCGTGCTGCACTTCGACGCGCATCTCGACACGTGGGACACGTACTTCGGCGCGCCCATCACGCATGGCACCCCCTTCCGGCGGGCGAGCGAGGAGGGTTTGATCGACCTCACCGCGAGCTGCCATGTCGGCACGCGCGGCCCGCTGTACTCGAAGCAGGACCTCGACGACGATGAGCGTCTCGGGTTCTCGATCGTCTCGAGCGTCGACATCGAGGAGCGCGGGATCGAGGCGGCGATCGAACGCGTGCGGCGCCGTGTCGGCGACCGGCCGCTGTACATCTCCATCGACATCGACGTGCTCGACCCCGCGCACGCCCCGGGCACCGGAACACCCGAGGCCGGCGGCATGACGAGCCGGGAACTGCTCCGGATGCTGCGTGCCCTGAGCGATCTCGACGTCGTCGGCGCGGACGTGGTCGAGGTGTCGCCCGCGTACGACCACGCACAGCTCACCGGCATCGCGGCGAGCCATGTGGTCTACGAGCTGGTCACCCTGATGGCGGCCCGGGTCGGCGCCGGCCGACGCGGCGGCAGCCAGGGCTAGCGTGCCCGCTCCTCGTCTGCAACCCCCTGCACACGCCGCGGCGCCGGTCAGAGGGTGGAAGCACATGCAGAGGAGGGCGCAATGAGCGGCTATGCAGACGATGCGCGCAACCCGGACCAGACCATGGGCACCGGCGACGCGACCAGGGGCTCGACGGGCGCCGAGGAGTACGCGGCGACGACCCGCGCCTCGGACGCGACCGCGGGTGTGACGCGAGACCCGTCGAGCGGTGTCACACCCGGTGAGACGCCGACGGCGATGACAGGCGCGACGACGGAGACCCACGAGTACAGCGGCACGACGGATCATGAGCTGATCCGCAGGTGGGCCGAAGATCGGCACGCGACACCGGCGACGGTCGGCGGCGAGGAGGGCGACGGCGTGACCGGCGAGCTCCGTCTGGACTTCGACTTCGGCAACGATCTCGAAGACCTGCGCGAGGTCACCTGGGACGAGTGGTTCAGGGCCTTCGACGAGCGCGGGGTGGAGTTCGTCTACCAGGACACCACGCGCGCGGACGGGTCACGCTCGAACGACTTCCACCTCGAGCAGCGCCGCGCCGTCTGAGCGGAACCGACATCCCGGCCCTGACTGACGCTGCGGTCCGGACATCGCAGGAATCTCGCCTTGCGGGGCCTGCGATACCTGGACCGCGCCCGTCGTCCGGGTCCGCTGGCGCGCTGCGCGGGTCGGTCGACGGATGCGGGGCCGGCAGGCTGGTGCGCAAGACTGAGGGCATGGGTTTCACGCGCGCCGAACTGCAGTCGTACCACGGGCGCAGCATCCCCGACATGATGCCCGAGCATCCGCGGCTCGTGTTCGCGGGGATCAACCCGGGCCTCTGGACCGCGGCGACCGGCGTGCCCTTCGCCTACCCCGGCAACCGCTTCTACCCGGCGCTGTTCGCGGCCGGCATCATTCCGCGGATGCCGCACATCGACGTCGACGGCATGGCCGAGGCCGATCGTCGGATGATCCTCGACGCGGGTATCGGGATCACGAGCGTCGTGCGCCGCGCGACCGCACGGGCCGACGAGCTCACCCGGGCGGAACTGCGCGAGGGTGCCGAGAGGCTGGCACGCGACGTTACCGGCTGGCGGGCCAGCGTCGTGGCGATCGCCGGGCTCACGGCGTACCGGCAGGGGTTCGAGCGCCCGCGCGCGGTCGCCGGCCGGCAGACGGAGCGCCTGGGCGATGCAGAACTCTGGGTGGTTCCCAACCCGAGCGGCCTGAACGCCCACGCCACCGTGGCCACGCTTGCCGCAGCCTATGCGGAACCCGCCCGCGCGGCCGGAGTCATCGCGTGAGCGCCGATATCGGTGGTGCCGGAACGCCCCCGACCGACCCGGATGCTCGCATCAGCGCCGACATCGAGGACGCGAGCACGGCGCCGGGCCCGCGGCCCGGCATCCGCCGTCGTGTGATCGCGGCCGTGCTGCTGATCGCGACCATCGGTGCCGGACTGCTCGTGCACGCTGCACTGCCGGATACGGCGGCGACCGACATCGCGGGCGACGCGCTGTACGCCGTCGCCGCGTACCTCGCCGTGGTGCTGGTCGCCCCGCGGCTGCCACCTCTGGTCGTGGGCGCGATCGCGGCGGCCTGGTGCACGGCGGTCGAGCTGTTCCAGCTCACCGGTCTGCCGCTCGCCTGGGGCGCGCAGTTCTCGCCCGTCATGCTCGTGCTCGGCACCGTGTTCGATGTGCGTGACCTCGTCGTGTATCTCGTGACGATCGCCCTGGTCACGGCGCTCGACGCCGGCATCCACGCAGCCCGGCACGCCCGCCGCTGAGTCTTCCCGCGCGCCTGACCCGGTCGCGAGCGCTTCGGGCGGTGAACGGGCGGATGCGGCGGCTCAGGGTGCGGCATCCGTCCCCGTGGGTGCCGCGCGGGCGCGTGCGACCACGATTCCGCGCTGTGACGTCGGGAACCGGTCGAGCATCGCGCGGAGTTCTGCCGCGTCGACATCGGCGCCGAACGCCTCGGCGCCCGGCTCGAGCATGATGCCGGCGGAGAGGGGGCCGGCGAGCACGGGGTCGAACCCCACGTCGTCCACGAGGCGCATGACCGCCGCGACGGCGGCCGGGTCGTCGCCGGCGATCCCGATCGCCTTTCGTCCCGTGGCTCCGGCCGGCCGCGCCTCGTCGTCGAGGTCGCGGTAGCCCATGTGGTTGAACGCCTTCACCACCTGCGCGTCCGGAAGGAAGCGCTGCACGGTCTCGCTGGTCGAGGTGCGCAGGTCTCCGAAGTCCGACCGGAGTCCGTCGACCTCCCACCAGTAGTTCATCGCATCGATGACGAGCGCGCCCCGCAGTGCGTCGACGGGGAGGGTGTGGTGCTGGGGGAGCGGCAACGCAAGGAGGACCGCATCGGCGTCGCGTGCGACGACGGATGCCGAGGCCGCCGTCGCGCCGGGAGCAGCGGCGGCGAGGGTGGCGGTGATCCGGGCGGGGTCCCCGGATCCGGCGACGAGCACCCGGTACCCGGCGGCGGTGGCGAGGCGCGCGAGCACCAGGCCCACCCGTCCCGCTCCGATGATGCCCAGGACGCGGATCGTGCGTTCTCCGCCGTCAGTGCTCACCGGCTCAGGCTAACGACAGGCGCGCGGTTGCGGCATCCATCATCGCGGCCGACCATGGAGAAATGGGGGATGCCGAGACAGACGACCCGACCGCGGTCGGGGCCGTCGAACCCCGGGGGGAGCCGGAGGCTCGGGCAGCCGAACCGGCGAACGCGGAGGTGCCGGCGGACGCGACGCCGACGCGCTCGCGCCGGCCGGTGCGCGTCTGGCTGCTGGCCGCGCTCGCCGCGGTGGTGGTCGCCGGCGGGCTCGCGGCGGTGTGGCTGCTGCTGCCACCCATGACCGAGGCATCCGCTCCTCCGGTGCCGTCGGCGACGACCGCGGCGACCGCCGATCCCACTCCGACGACGACCCCCACGCCGACGCCCACCGCCGCCCCGACGCCCGCCGGCTTCGCGGCGAACACCGCGGCGTACGACGTGACGACCCTGCCGCAGGTCAATGTGTTCGCCGTCGTCCCCGGGCTGCCCGTCGACGATGCCGCCTTCGCGGCCCCACTGCCCGCGCAGGCGACCGCCCACGGCATCGGCGCTCCGATCTGGGCCGATCCGACCGGGCAGCCGGTGGCGTACCTGCCTCACGAGTTCCCGTACGACGGCACTGCCGTGCCGGTCGTCGAAGAGCAGGAGCACTGGGTGAAGGTGCTGCTGACCGGGCGCCAGGCGGTGCCGTCGCAGGGCAACCCGGCGCAGGTCAGCGGGTGGCTGCGCAAGAGCGACGTGCAGCTCGCGCCGAGCGACACGAGCGTCGTGGTGAGCATCTCGGGCCGCACGATCGACATCGTCCGCGGTGGGGTGGCGGAGCGGGTCGCGACCGACTTCGCCTGGGGCACGGACCGCACGCCGACCCCGCTCGGTCGCGCGTTCATCATGACCACCCGGGTCGTGCCCGAATACGGGTACACGCGCGGGCACCCCATCGTTTACCTGTCGGTGCAGTCGCCGACCCTCGACGGCTTCGGCGGGGCGGATGTCGCGGTCACGGCGTTCCACTATCACGATGCCCGCTCGGGCCCGATCTCCAACGGGTGTCTGCGGGTCGACCCGGCGGCGATCACCAAGCTCGCGGAGCTGCCCCTCGGGACGCCGGTGATCGTCAATCCGTGAGCCGACCGCTCCCGGTCGCGGGCGGGATCAGACGAACGGTCGAGTGACGTCGATGATGCGGCGCAGGCACAGCTCGACCGCGGCGCCCGCGGCCAGCTCGGTGCGGCTTCCCGCCGCCGGGGTGCCCAGCGCGCTCTGATACTCGGCGAGGGCCTCGCTCGCGCCGCGGAACCGATCGGATGCCGCCGGGTCGCCGAGCGGAGTGGCGATGAGATCGGCGGATTGCCGGATCGCATGGGCGAGGCGGTCGCGCACGGCGTCGGTCAGCGCGACGTCGTCGGACGACTCCAGTTCGACCAGCAGGTCGATGAGCTCGCGGGTGAGGAACGCCGTGCGCTCGAGTGCGGCCATGCGGCGCGCGTTCTCTTCCCGCTCGTCCTGGTGGCGCCGGCGGCGGGGATTCGCGCGAGCGCTCTCGTCCGCTTCGTCGACCGCTTCGGTCACCGCCGACCGCGTGAGGCCGAGATCGTCCAGCGCCGCACGGAAGCGGTCGGGATCCAGTCGGTCGTCGGCCACGGCATCCGCCGCGTCCCGCAGCAGCGTCGTGACGGTGTCGCGCAGCGCCGACAGCCGCTCGCTCGCGCGGCGGAGATACAGGGGCGGCACGACGATGAGGTTCACGGCGATCCCCACCACCACACCGAACGCCGTCGTGCCGAGGTACGAGATCGAGAAGCCTTCGGGGTCGCCGCCGGCCGCCAGCAGGACGAAGAGCGCTGCAAGAGCCACCCAGTCGGCGCCGGCTCCGAGCAGCCGCCACCCGCCGAGCAGCACGCCGACGCCGATCACGACGCCCAGCACCACACCGCTGGGCACGCCGAGCCGGAGAGCTGCGATGCCGCACAGGCTGAGCGCGATGCCCAGTGCGAGTCCGGCCAGCACCTGAACGCCCACCTGTGCGGAGCGTGCGATCGTCGGGTGCATCGTGACGAGTGCGCCGAGGGGTGCGTAGTACGAGTACTGATCCTCGGTGAACGGGATGAGCGGCGCCAGATACCACGCGAGCACCGCCGCGAGAGACGTCTTGATCGCGAGCAGCAGGCGCGGCTGATCGGCGAGTCGCGCGGTGTAAGAGACGGCGCGGCGCAGCGGCCGGGTGTGCTCGGCGATGGCAGCCTCCTGAGGTGGGTCGCAGGCAAACGTACCCGCTGCCGCAAACTGCGTACCGGACTTGCGCCGACCGGCGCCTGCCGGTAGCCGGTGGAGTGCGTCGCCGCCCGGCTCCACCCCCTCGCACCGTGGGATGCTGGAGGCATCCCGTTCCGCACTCGAAGGATCCTCATGCAGCAGCGCGCACTCGGCCGCACCGGACGCTCCGTCTCGGCCATCGGCCTCGGCACCTGGCAGCTCGGCGCCGACTGGGGCGCGGTGTCGGAGGAGGACGCGACCGCGGTGCTCGCGGCATCCGCCGACAACGGCGTCACCCTCTTCGACACGGCCGATGTCTACGGCGACGGACGGAGCGAGTCGATCATCGGCCGGTTCCTCGCCGCACGGCCGGATCACGGCATCACCGTCGCCACCAAGATGGGTCGGCGCCTGGCGCAGGAGCCCGAGAACTACACGCCCGAGAACTTCCGCGCGTGGACGGATCGCTCGCGCCGCAACCTCGGCGTCGACACGCTCGATCTCGTGCAGCTGCACTGCCCGCCCACCGCGGTGATCGAAGCCGACGCGACCTACGACGCCCTCGACGAGCTCGTCGAGAGCGGTGCGATCGCCGCCTACGGTGTGTCGGTCGAGACGGTCGCACAGGCGCTCGCCGCGATCTCGCGACCGAACGTCACCAACGTCCAGATCATCTTCAACCCGTTCCGGCTCAAGCCGCTGGATGAGGTGCTGCCGGCGGCAGAGGGAGCGGGCGTGGCGATCTTCGCCCGCGTGCCGCTCGCGTCGGGCCTGCTGTCGGGCAAGTACACGGCGCAGACGACGTTCGCCGCCGACGACCACCGCACGTACAACCGCCACGGCGCGGCGTTCGACCGCGGCGAGACGTTCTCGGGCGTCGACTTCGAGACCGGTGTCGCCGCGGCGGCCGAGCTCGCCGCCGCCCTGCCCGACGGAGTTTCGCTGCCGGCGGCGACCCTCGCGTGGATCGCTGCGCAGCCGGGCGTGACGAGCGTCATCCCCGGCGCGCGCAACGTGCGCCAGGCGTCATCGAACGCGGATGCCGCAGCCCTCCTCGACGGTCCGCAGCAGCAGAACGGCTTCGACCTCGCCGCATTCGACCGCGTGATCCGCGACGTGTACGACCGCGACCTGCGGGAAGCCATCCACCCGCTCTGGTGAGCTCCGGGCGTTTCGTCTCGCTTTGCTCGCTCAACGACCGCCTGAGTTCCGGTCGTTGAGCGAGCGAGGAACGAGCGAGACGAAACGCCTCGAGTGTCCGCGAGGCGCCCGGCGCGTTTCGTCTCGCTTCGCTCGCTCCACGGCCGGCGCATCCGGCCTGCTCCGCGCGTCAGGTGCGCTTCATCTCCCGGCCGTGCACGATCAGCGCGTAGATCACGATGATGTCGAGCAGGATCATGATGAGGGACCACAGGGGCTGAACGCCGAGCAGTCCCATCTGGCTGATCGCGTTGATCGACACGAGCACGACGCCGACCATGCGCGCCCAGGTGGCGCCCCGCAGCACGAAGACGCCGACCAGGACGATGGCGGCGCCGATGATCAGGTGCCACCAGCCCCAGCCCGCCGCGTCGAGCAGGATCACCGCTTCATCCGTGAGGAACAGGTACTCGTTCGAAGGCAGCAGGATCGCCGTCAACCCCAGGAGGGCATCGAACGCGCCCGCGATGATCATGACGATCCCGCCGAACATCACCCATCCGGTCCAGTTCTGCTCGTCCACAGCGGCCATGGCGTTCTCCGTTCCCGAAGGCCCGCGCGACTGTGTGCGGGCGGTTGCTCGAATGGTAGATCCGAACCGCCCCGCCGCACAGGATGACGGATGCCTCGGCCCTCGCGTGTCGCGTGGGCCGAGGCATCCGTTCCGGTCGTTGAGCGAGCGAGGAACGAGCGAGACGAAACGCCCTGGGCGTGCGAGGGGCGCCTGCGGCGTTTCGTCTCGCTTCGCTCGCTCAACGACCGAGCCGGTTACGGCAGCGGGTAGTCCACCACGAACTGTGGGGTGCCCGTGTTCGTGTTGTCCGCCTGCCCGCCGATGCCGTTGACGACGTGCTGGACCGTGCCCGCCGACAGGTTCACCGTCATGATGTGGTGCAGCTGCACGCCCGGCGTCTCGGGCACCTCGAACCCGTTCGCCGTCAGGATCGACGGGTTGTTCTGGTTGAACACGTAGACGCCGGCGCCGTCGAGACGGTGCGTGGTGACGTCGTCCGCGACCTTGTACCCGGGGTAGCCGAGCGTGCCGTTCGGCTGCGTCCAGTCGGCCTGCGTCGGCGGGTCGTACGGCAGCTCGTTCTGGTACAGCACGACGCGGCCGTTCTCGCCGTTCCAGAGCGTGTTGTACGTCTGGAAGTGCTCGACGAACAGCCCGGTCGCGGTGACGTCGTCGCCGTTGACGATGACGCCGACCGTGCCGGTGTTGGTCGCCCAGCGCTGGTTGTCGCCGTTGACGCCGTCGTTCGGGTCGAAGCCCTCGACTCCGTGGTCGCCGCGCCACACCCACGTGTGGTCGATGAGCACGTCGTCGGCGTTCACCTCGAGCGCAGTCGTCGTCTTGCCGATGTGCGGCCCGCCGACGCGGAAGTACACGTCGCTGAGCGTGATCGGGTTGGCCGGGTCGAGCACCTTGTCGCTGTCGGCCGCGCCGACGCGCAGCAGCACGGGCGAGAGCTCGGTGCCGGCGTCGATGGTGACGCCCGCGACGACGATGCCGTCGGCATCTTTCACCTCGAGCGGAACCGCGCCGCCCACGGCCGTGAGCGTCGCGTGGCCGAGGCCGAGCACCACCGTGTTCTCGCGCTTGACCTTGATCGTCTGGTCGACGTCGTACACACCGGGCGTGAGGATCAGGTGCTGACCGCGCGCGAGCGCGTTGTTGATGTCCTGCACCGAGTCGTCCGGCGTCGCGATGAAGAACTCCGTGATCGGGATGCTGCGGCCCGCGGTCTCGCCGTCGGCCCAGGTGATTCCGCGCGAGTCCTGCTGCGCCGCGGGCACGCGCACGTTGTAGCGGCCCTCGTCGTCGACGTACAGGTAGGGCTTCTCACGGCTGAGCGGGGTCTCGTCGAGGGTCGTGTACGGCGGGTCGGGGAAGGTCGCGTCATCGGGTGCCCCGACGACTCCCGAGAACACCTGGTTCCAGACGGCGTTCGTCCAGTTGCCGACGACGCTGTTGCGGGTGAGCCACTGCTGCTGCGAGCCGTTGATCACGGTGGGCATCCGCGAGTCGGCGATGAATCCGCCGCTCGCGTACTGCGGGCCGGCGGTGCAGTAGTCCATCAGCGACAGGTTGCCGCCCGAGACGTCGAGGCGGCGCATCGAGACCGCCTGCGACACGGCCCAGAAGTTGGTGCCGGTGCGGCAGCCGCGGTCGGCGGCCTGGATGTCGATCGACAGATTCGAGATCGTGCGCCAGAAGTTGACGAGCGCGAGGCAGTTGCCTGTGCCGCCGTCGGCGAGGCAGCGGTTGTAGACCTCCACCGCGCCGTGGACGGTGACGTCCTCGGGCGAGGCGCCCAGGCCCGAGATCTCGGTGTAGTAGCCGACCTTCACCTGCAGGGGGTCGGCGGCCGAGCCGTACTCGCCGGGCAGGAAGTACACCGCCTGGCGCTCTGCGCTCATCTCGGCATCGACCTGCTGTGCGTGCAAGGCGTCGAGTTCGGCACGGATGTCGGCGACCGGGGTGTCGGGGGAGTAGATCGTGACGTTGGGGCCGAAGTCCGGGTCGAACGGGTCGACCGCGCGTGGTGGCGCCGCGGTCGCAGGTGCGGCCAGCAGGGCGCTCGCGATGAGCGCGGTGCCGGTGGCCACCGCGGCGATGCGCACGATTCGCGCGGTTCGCCCGGTGCGCGCGATCGGCGCCGTGGAGCGGGGAACGGGTGCGGGCATGAGAAGTCCTCTCCGTTGAGGGATGACCGCGGCGGATGCCGCTTACTTACCGGACTGTAACCAAACGTGAGAGCGGTCTCAACCACCAGTTTCGGGAGAGCGGTTGCTGTGTGTCAGAAGTCGAGGCGCATGACGAGACGCCGCTTGGTCGGGTGCGACACCTCGCGGAAGCCGGCCGCGAGGAACGGGCCGAGGGGTCCCACGTTGAGCTCGTCCCAGGTGACGTTGCCGCCTCCGGTCAGCAGCGGGTAGCCCTCGACGGCCGACGCGCCGCGGGAACGGGCGTGCTCGGCCGCCGCCGCGACCAGCGGATACGTGAGACCCTCGCGCCGATGACCTTTGCGCACGATCAGGCACGCGATGGCCCAGACGGTCTCGTCGTCGGGGTCTTCGTCACGTCCCTGCCAGGGCACGGGTGACCCGCGCAGGCGTCCGTACACGCCGCGCCGGTCGACCGCACACCATGCGACGGGCTCGTCGTCCTGGTAGCCCACGATGCCGATCGTCTCGGTGGCACGCGGGTCGTCGCAGTGGGTCTCCGCACGGAGGATCGCGGCGCGTTCCGATTCGGGCATGTACCACCAGTCGTGGTCTCCCAGGCGCTGGCGCTGACATTGACAGCGTCCCGCGACGCCCGTGAGGATCGCCTGCAGGTCATCCCAGGACGCCTCGTTCGCGGGTATGAAACGCAGTCCGCTCATGTCGGCACAGTAGCGCCGCGCGCCGACAGCCCGGGAGTAGGGTGTCGCTTGTGTCCCTCCCCCCTCGCGTGGCCGTGGTCATTCCGTGCCGGAATGACGCGGAGTATCTCGATGCGTGCCTGTCCGCCCTTGCCGTGCAGACGCACCCGGCGGACGTCGTGATCGTCGTCGACAACGCCAGCACGGATGCCTCCGCCGCCGTCGCCCGCGCGCACGAGGCGGTCGTCGTGCACGAGTCGTCGATCGGCATCTGGCCGGCGGCGGCGCGCGGGTACGACGAGGCGCTGGAGCGGGCCGACATCATCGGGCGGCTCGACGCCGACTCGCGGCCGCATCCCGACTGGATCGCGAAGCTGGTGCGCGCGTTCGTCTCCGATCCGACGCTCGGGGTGCTGACCGGCGGCGCGGAGTTCTACGGCGGCACGCCGCTGCAGAACTACCTGGGCGAGCACTGGTACATCGGCGGCGGGCATTACTGGATCAAGAAGTGGCTCGGCATCCCGCTCGTCTTCGGGTCGAACTTCGCGATGCGCGCGCGGGTATGGGAGCGGGTGCGCGAGCAGGTCGACCGCGACAACGCCCGCATCCATGACGACCTCGACCTGACCATCCGCCTGCGACCTTCCGACGGCGTCCGCTATGACCCGCAGCTGCGCATGCCGGTGTCGGCGCGTCCGGTGCAGACGGTCTCGGGCCTGTCGCGTCGGGTCTTCAAGGTCGCGTCGACCTTCGCCGTCAGCTGGCCGGAGGGTGCGGCATGGCGTCGCGCACAGCCTTCGGCGACCGGTGCCGCACCGGCTGCCGAGTGGATCCGCGACGGCGACGATTGGGCGCCAGGCTACGGTCGCTGACCCTTCCCGTCCGCGGCATCCACGCGCTGATCCGGGAGCGCCCGACGCAGAGTTGTCAACCCCCACTTCTCGCCGTCGGGTGCGGACGTAGCGTCAGGCGTGGGAGGGGTCTTCGGCGTTCACGGACACATCGCGTGCGCGTCGAGCACGCGGCGTCGGCGACCTCGGGGGAGGGAAATCCGATGTCATACGTTGGCATGAATTCACCACGGCGGGCTCGTAGAGTGCGCGCGGCGCATGCGATACGCGAGGACTGTCGCGGTCCGAGTGTGAGATCTATCGCGCAGGGCGGTGGGGCACTCGCGATAGCTGCGGCGCTGGTGTTCTCGGGGATGTCTGTCGCGTCCGCCGACGAGGGCGCCGAAGGCGCCGGGGTCACTTCGGCGCAGGTCGCGGCGGGGGAGTCGTCCGGTCCACCCGAGGGTGCTCCGGGCGGAGCTGCGCCGCCGGCCGGTCCGCCTGCGGCGCCGCCGGCTGCGGAACCCGCTGAGCCACCCACTGCCGAGAGCGGGCCGCCTGCCGACGTGGGCGCCGCGCCTCCGGCAGAAGAGACGGGGGGATCGGTCGAGACGGCGGGGCCGCCCGCCGATGTGACCGAAGCGGTGCCCGGCGGCGACCAGCCGGCCGGGCCGCAAGTGGTGGTCGAAGACACGGCCGCGGACAAGTCGCAGAAGGCGCCGGTCGCAGTCCAGGCTGACAACGACCAGGTGTGCGAGGGCCTCAGCACAGGCAAGCAAGACGTTGACGGCAATCAGACCTCGATCACGATCACCGCACCGGAAGGCCAGCTGATCGACAGGTACTGCGTGAAAGCCGGTTCTGCTGAGCAGGGCGAAGGGCCGCTATACGTGGAGGTAGTACCTCCGGCCGCGTCGGTGACGATCACCTACCCGGGAGGCAAGGACATCTCGCACTACTCCGTGTCGTACGTCGCGAAGCCTCCTGTGACCCCGCCCCCGCCTCCGCCGCCTCCGCCGGGTCCGCCGCCTGCGGGTCCGCCGCCTGCCGGTCCGCCGCCGGCTGGACCGCCCGCGGCCGCACCGCCTGTGGCCCCGCCCGTGGCCCCGGCACAGGCTCCGGTGACGGCAGACGCTCCGGTGACGCAGCCGCTCGCCGCAACCGGCGCGACGATCACATGGGTGCGCCTGGTCGCTGCCGCTGCGACGCTGCTGCTGGCGGCCGGCGTCATGCTGATCGTGCATGCACGCCGAGCAGCGGTCGAGCGGATCTGAGTGAAGACCGTTCGGGCGTCACCGCAGGCGGCGCCCGAACGGACACCCACCGGTCGTGAGAACGGCGACCCCGGGGCGGAGCATCCGATGCTTCGCACCGGGGTCGTTCTCCGCGAGGTGGGCAGAAGCGATCGCCGTGTGATGGTCAGGCCAGAGGTGGGCCGGCCGCGGTGTACACGGCGGCCGCGAGCACGAGAACGTTCACTCCGACCGTGCCCCAGAACGCGCGCCGGAACGACCGCTTGCGGGTCTTGTGACGGAACAGCTGCTG
This sequence comes from Microbacterium sp. ProA8, assembly GCF_039905635.1. Classification (NCBI taxonomy): domain Bacteria; kingdom Bacillati; phylum Actinomycetota; class Actinomycetes; order Micrococcales; family Microbacteriaceae; genus Microbacterium; species Microbacterium chionoecetis. The sequence goes on from NZ_CP157000.1 coordinate 1,781,186, forward strand.
CGCGACCAAGGCTCCCGGCCATCCGCCGACGAGTCCGAGCAGGAGCAGCGTCTGTTCCGAGATGCGTGTGGCCCCGCGTCGGGCGGCGGACTTGTCGATGCCGTAGGCCGCGAACGTGACGAGGCTCGCGGCGCCATAGAGAACCGGCACCCACCATGCCAGGCCGAGCACGAGGTACGCGACGGCGAATCCGATGGCGAAGACGAGCAGCGTGGTCCAGCTCAGTGCCGGCGGCAGCGGCTTCGAGAGGTCTCGACCCGGCCGGTCGGGTGTCGCGAGGGTTGGCCGGGGGTGCGCGTTCGACATGCGCTCGATCCTAGGGGGAGGGGGCGGCGTACCGTGTGAGCATGCATGAGCTCACGGAAGAGGCGCTGGTGGCGGCATCCGTCGATGTCGTGTGGCACGAGTTCACAGTCGCCGACCGGCTCGCGGAGTGGTTCTGGCCGTCGCGCTTCGAGACCGCCGCTGTCGTCGAGTTGCGCGAGCTAGGCCGTTGGGAGGTGCGGTCGCTCGCCGCCGACCTCACCGTGGAGGCGACCGTGCTCACCTTCGAGGCGCCGCGCGCGCTGCGGCTCGCGTGGCGGTGGGAGGGCGAGGAGCACCCGACCGACGTCGAGATCGAGCTGCAATCGGCAGCGGATGCCGCGACCCGCGTGATCGTGCGTCAGTCGGGTTTCGCGAGTGCCGAGGAGCGGGATCTGCACGTGGACGGCTGGTCGACCTGCCTGCAGCGCCTGGTGGACCGGCATGGTGGGGCTCCGGGGGAGCATCTGTGACGCATTCCGAAGTCTGCGAGTGCCGGCCCGATGGCGGCGTCGGGCTGACGGCTGTCGTGTGTCGCGACTTCGTAAGCGATAACAAGGACGACTCTTAGTATCAGTTATTGACGTATCTGATGATAAAGTCGCGATGTGACTGCAGATGTTCGGCCACGAGAAGGCGAGACGCCGATCGAGGTTCCCGCCGTGCAGTGGCAACGCCACGACTGGCGGCCGCGCGCACCCGAGATCTTTTCCAGGGCCCAAGTCGCGCGTCAAACGGGGGTCTACGAGTCGGCCGTCCCGGGATCGCTCGCGTCGTGGTCTCCCCGGGTGGGAACGGAGGACGCCGCGGACTTCGAGGACGCAACCCTGGCCATCCACGAGTTCGATCGGTACGCACTGGGCCGACTGGGGTCGAGCGATCCGGCATTCGCCCCGATGTCGGCGATCCTGCTGCGAACCGAGAGCGCCTCGAGCAGTCAGATCGAACAGCTCACGACATCCGCGAAGCAGTTGGCGCTCGCCGAGATCGACGAAGGCGACAAAGCGAACGCGCTGACGGTCGTCGGCAACGTCCGCTCGATGGAAGCCGCGCTGCGCCTGGCCGACAGGCTCGATGAGGCCAGCGTGCTCACGATGCATCGCGAGTTGATGTCGACGCAGGTCGGCATGGAACACGAGGCCGGACGGTTCCGGCGTGAACTGGTCTGGATCGGAGGGCGAGACAACGCCGGCCCGATCGGCGCCGACTTCATCGCCCCTCAGCACGACCTCGTGCCGTCAGCCATGCGCGATGTTCTCGCATTCGCGCAGCGCGTCGACGTGCCGATTCTCGCCCAGATCGCCGTGGCACACGCGCAATTCGAGACCATTCACCCGTTCGTGGACGGCAATGGCCGGACGGGGCGAGCACTGGCGCAGGCGATGCTCCGTGCGAAAGGACTGTCGGTGCACACCGCCATCCCGATCTCGGCCGGCCTGCTCGCGGACCTCTCCGGATACTTCCGCGCCCTCACCGCTTTTCGCAACGGAGACTCCGGCCCCATCATCCGGCGATTCGCCGATGCATCCCGTTTCGCCGCCGTCACCGGCCGCGTGCTCGTCGACGGACTGGTCGACCAGGTGGAGTCGTCTCGCGAAAAGCTCGCGGGCGTGCGTGCCGATTCCACGGCGTGGAAAGTGCTCCCGCGACTCGTCGGCCAGCCGATCGTGAACACGAAATACCTGGTGTCGGCCTTGGGGCTCAGTCGGCTCGCGGCCCTGCGTGCGGTAGACGCCCTGGTCGACCGAGGTGTGATGAGCGAGCGCACGGGGCGTGCGCGCAACCGCATCTGGCAGCACGACGGCATCCTGGGCGTGCTCGACGACTACGCCGCGACGATTCGACGCAGCCTGCACCACTGACCTGGCCGGGGCGAGGTCAGCGGGGTCAGCCCGTGCGTGTCGCCGGCCGGCGGTAGCGTCGGTGGGGTGATCATCGAGTTCGACAGCGATGTGTTCCGCTGGGCGGCGCGGGAGGACTCCTCCTGGTTCTTCACCGCCGTTCCGCCCGAGCTGAGCGAGGAGATCCGCGAGATCCCGCGGCCGTACCGCGGATTCGGCTCGGTGCGCGTGCGAGCGCGGGTCGGTGGCAGCGAGTGGACGACATCGATCTTCCCGTCGTCGGACTCGGGCTCGTACGTGCTGCCGCTGAAGAAGGCGGTGCGGGATGCCGCGCAGCTCGTCGACGGTGGCCCGGTGACCGTGCGCCTCGAGGTGCTGGACGGCTGAGTCCGGCAGAGGCGCGCACACCCGCAAGGTGCCAGCGTCTCCCGTGATACTGCCAGTCCCATTGGTCCGGTAAGTTGGCCCCGGGGAGAATCATTCTGCTGGGGAGCATGATGTCGGACGGGTCTCAGGGGAGACCACTGCCGGGCTGGTACACGGACGCGTCGCGCGCCGACCACCTGCGGTGGTGGGACGGCGCTGCCTGGACCGACGACTTCCGTCCGGCGATGACGGATGCCGCAGCCGCCGCCGAGCCGGTGGTCGAGGCTTCGTTCGCCCCGGTACCGACCAGGCGGGTGCGGCGCGGGGTTTTCCCGGCTCCCACCACGGGAACGGAGCCCCCGCCTGCGGACGCCGCGCCTGCGGAGCCTCCACCGGTGGGGCCTCCACCGGTGGGGTCGGATTCGAGCCCGTCGACCCGTCGCAGTACGCGGTCGCGCCCGACGGCGGCGGAGGAGCCGAGCATCACGCTCGAGGCAGATGGGCCGCAGACCGTTACGGCGGCGGAGCCTGTCGCGTCGATCGACGCCTCGCGGGCTGAAGGGGTCCCGCACGCTGCGCACGTGTGGCCGGCGCCTTCGTCCCTGGCGGACGCGGCCGCACCGGGCGACTCGGCAGCTGTCACTCCTGACGCCGCGGTGTCGGTATCCGGATCCTCTGCGGCTGACGTCCCCGTGCCGGACGCCGCCTCTTCGACACCCCGGACCCGGCCGGGTCTGCCCCGGCGGGCGAGCACCGACTCCTTCCCCGACCAGATCGTGCAGCGCCGGCCGCCGCCGTCTGTGGATCGGCCGGCGACGCCGATCGTGTACCAGCCGGTCGCGAGTTCATCCATCGGGGCGATGCGGCCGCCGCCGCCCGAGGCTCGTCCGCGCAACGTGCCGGCAATCGCGTCGATCGTGCTGCTGGCCCTGGCTGCGATCGGCGGGCTTGCAGTGGTGATCAGGCTGGCGGGCTGGAATCAGACGATTGCCGGACTGGTCAGTCTGGTGAGCATCGCGTTCGCTGCCGGCGCGTTCTTCCTCGCGATCGGCGGGCTGATCGTCGCTGGCCAGCGCCGCACCGGTCGGGCGATGTCGGCCGTAGCGCTTGTGGTGTCCGTCGTACTTGTCGCCTGGCTCGCGTTCGTCGCTACTGAACAGGCGCTCGCCATTCTCAGATGATGAAAAGAGGAAGCTTCCGCTGGGCTCCGCGGGGTGGTGGCTACAGCTCGTCAACCGACCGCACGGTGATGTCGTCGTGGCTGATGTCGCATGCTTGGGCGAGCTCCTTTCGGACGGCGTCGGGAGCTCGCGTGTAAATCGTCACGCCAGGCATGCGCGCGAGCACGGTGCACACCTGGACAGGCTCCACGCCCGGATAGTCAACGGAAGCACGCCGTCCTTGATAGCCGGGGAAAGCCACCATGCGCAGCGGGATGTCCCCGTACGCATTACCACCGTTGGTGACGATCACGCGGTAGTCGACGATGGCTTCGTCGGGGTTGCCTGAGCGCCAAAGGAACCCGAGGTGGTCGGGCTGTGCGAGTTTGAGAAAGAGATCGACCGACTTCTCGCCTTCGGCCCACTGTGTTCCCGCGAGCACCGCCACGGGCGGCTGTCTGCGCCAGGTGGAGTCATCGAGCCCCGGAGCGGTGGGTGCGATCGCGGCCGCGATCACCAGCGCAGTAGTGACGGCCACAGCGGAACCTATTGTTGCGACGGAACGAACTCGGACTCGACTGAGCAGGCCGACCACGACGGCCGCTGCGATGGTGAACATCACCGCGCAGAGGAAGTACATCAGTTTGGTCGGGTAATACCCACTGAGCGCGTCGGCATCCCCGACGGTGAAGACGAGCACAACCGACATCGCCACGGCCGCGCCGGCCACGACGCTGACCGATGACGGCAACACCCACGACGGCAGCAGTCGCCGGCCGAAGATTGCTCCCGCGACCGCAGTTACTGAGGCGAGCACAAGCCCTAGCCACATCGATGGCAACCCATGTCCTTCGATGGTCAGCGCGTTGCCGGCGCTGGAGGTTCTGTTGAGGTAGTTGGATCCGAAGATCAGCAGGAACTGCGAAACAGCAGCGCACACGACGACGAGCCGGAAGCCGCGAAGGTGACGCACTTCCCGACGAACGCGCCATGCGATCGTCAGCGCCGCGACACCAGGAAGCGCGGCGAGAGGCTCCCAGCTCAACCAGAGGACACTCATGACAACGGCGAGAACGACGATCGTCGCGAAGGGGCGGCGGCGCGACTCGCTCAGCGCCAGCCATGTCAGCAGAGCCACGGGGATCGCAACGTTGGCGTTGACGTAGCCCCACTCCATTGCCAACCCGCCCATGAGCGCAGTCAAGGGCAGCATGGATCCCGCCGCCGCGACCACCACGGTCGTGGTGCGGGATGTCGACGGAACCAGTCCCGACATCACGCCGCCGGCGATGATGCACCACATCGCGAGTTGAAGTGCCCATGCCAGAACGAGCGCGTAGACCTCGCTGCCGATAGTTTCCCCGGACAACTCGATTGCTCCGAACGGAGACGCCGTCAGGGTGAGAATCGCATAGGGGATCCTCGCCAATCCGGGCTCGGGCTGCGCCAGGCTTCGTCCCACAGCTTCGAGCTGCAGCAAACCGTCGCCGTTCAGCACCCACCCGATGCGCGCCGCCCCCGGCAGGATCTGCGAGATTGCCACGACCGCAACCCACAGAATCCCGCCGGCGGATGCTGAAACCCACGTGCGTGCGATGTCTCGCGACCACCCCACCCGGCGGCGCCGCGCGATCAAGAGAGCGAGCCCCGAGACAAACAGAAGCAGAACGACACCACCGTGCATCACCGCCAGCGGAGCGTCTAAGAGCGCTGCCAGCGGCCGCGGTGCGGTCAACGACAGTAGTGTGCCCGCTGTTGCGCCCGCGACCGCCAACCGGTGTGGCACCCACGTGCCGAGCACGAACGACCACACCACGATCGTCGCTACTAGCGCGACCGTCATCCCCAGAGCCCCAGCGATCATCGGCGCAACTGTAATCGACGAACAACGCGCAAACTGACCGTGGCGAACCCGAGCATCCCAGGCCTTACCAAGTCGTGAGGGTCGGTTGTTCCTTGAGCAATTCTTGAGCGAACGCTATATGCGCGCGCATTGACACCGAGTTTGTCAGGTCGCACGCTCGTACTTGGGAGGGGATTCACGCCTGCGCGTGTGTCTCGAACCCAGCTCTGATAGAAGCTGGGCATTCATTACTGGGGATGTTCAAGCGCGGCGTTTGGTGCGTCGGTTGGTCGGAGCTGACCTGTTCAATTCACACTGGGGAGACAACGCGCCATGCGTGCAACCATCAAGAACTACATCGAGGCCGCCAAGCGCCGCCACGAAGAAGAGGGCGACGCCGAGGGTGGCTTCTCCCTCATCGAGCTCATTATCGTCGTCGTGATCCTCGGCATTCTCGTCGCCATCGCGATTCCCGTCTTTGGTTCGATCCAGACAACCGCTCGACAGAACGCGCTGTCGGCTGCCGCAGCGAACGCTGCCACGGCCGTGGCAGCCGCTATCGCGGATTCTGACGCTACTTCGACGCAGGCAGACGCGCTCACAAACGCGTCCGCTGGCGAGTTTGCGGTGGCGACCATCCCCGCTGGCTCTACATTCACTAACGTCGACGACATCTGTGTTCGAGCAGTGCCGGACGGTTCAGCGACGACTCCGTGGGCCCAGGCCGGTCCGGGTTGCACGGGCGCCGCTCACAGTTGGACGCCTTGATCTAGGTCTCACCACGACACGAGGGCCGACGCAAACGTATCGGCCCTCGTGTCATGATTGGCTCGGGGCTTCTGCCACTGGGGAGGTGGGCGGATGAGGGTTCGTGGTGCTGATGCTGCGGGGTTCAGCCTTGTCGAAGTAGTCATCGCGATGTTTCTGTTGGGCATCATCGCTGTGGCGATCCTTCCTGCTCTGTGGCAGGGAATCACGTACTCGTCACAGCAGTCCGCAGTCGCGACCGCGACTCGGCATCTCAACGGGCTCATAGAGCAGGCTCGCCAAGACGCCGCTTGTGGCCGCACCGTCCTGCGACCGGCTTCAGCTCCTCCGAGCGTCCCGGCCGATATTCCCGCCGTCCCGAACGCAGCGGCGTTCCTGGCGTTGAACTCTGCATGGAATGGGGTCGACTTCGAGGATGGAAAGGGCGAGGCATACACCGTCGTAGCTCACGGGGCCGTCGGCGCGGGCGGAGTTCGAGCTTCGTACGCCTGCGTGCCGAACGCGATTACAGAGATCGAACTTCAGGCGCTCGACTCGGCTGGGCGTGAGGTCGCGGTTGTGACGGCCAAGATCCTGATGGGCCCGTGATGCAGGCACCATCCTTGACTCCCTGCCACGAGGAATCCGGCCTCACCCTCATCGAACTCATCATCGCGCTGGTCGTGTCAGCCATCGTCGTCGCTGCTGCGGCGACAATCCTCGTGAACTCCTGGCTTGCCCAAGAGGATGTCACTTCCACCACCGAAGCGACGACCCGCGGCCAGCTGATGGGCTCAACGATCGAACGCGCCATGCGCAACGCGAAGGACTTCACCGTCGCGCCGAACGATGATGACGGAACCGAGTTGCGTGTTTGGACATCCCTGGGCGGCAGCCTCACCTGTCAGGGGTTTCAACTCGCCGTTGGAGAAGCGCGCATCGCTACGTCCTCTGGCAGTCTCCCCGTCGTCGGCAACTGGGGAGTTTGGGATGTGGGCGTCGCCAAGCAGGGATCGAAGCCCTTCCTTCAGCGGTCGGGTAATACCGTCACGTACAGCTTCGAACTCGCCACCGATTCGGCACCTGTGCCGATCTCCGGCCAGGCGAAGATGAGAACCATCAAGGACTCGGGAGAGGTTTCGCCATGCTGGCCATAGTCAGGCCCCCGCACCGACCCCGGCGTGATGAAAACGGCGCGGTGCTCGTCACGATCGTCATAGTGATGCTCGTCGGATTTGTGATCGCGAGCATCATCGCGGCGTCTGTGCTGTTCACGATCCGGGCCAATGGCAGCAACCGAAGCCAGACTCAGGCCTTCATCGCCGCCGAGTCTGGCCGAGACGTGGCGGTTGCCGCGATTCCGACATGTGCGGCGACCACGCACTTCATTGGCACCGCACCGACGTATGACACGACGATCTACAAGTCCGACACCGATGGCATCCGGCCGGCGACGTCCGACGGCTTGATCGAAGGGTGCCCTACGGCCGCGACGGATTACGTCGTGATCAAGTCGAAAGGGACGGGCCCAGACGGGTCGACAATGACCATCGACGCCGTCTATCCGTGGCAGGTCACGTACTCGCAGCAGCCGGGGGGAGTCGTCACGTACTTCTCCGGCGGATTCACAGCCGGAGTATCTCACTACACCGGTGACCTGGTGCTCCGCGACGGCGACTACACCTGCAACAACTCCGGGACGCTGACCGGCGACCTGTACGTCTTGGACGGCTACGTCAAATTCAGCAATGACTGCGTGATCCAGGGAGACATCTGGGCGGACGGCTACGTTGAGAATGGCAGCCAGAGCGCCCAGATCACCGGTTCGATTACTACAAATGGGTACGTGTCGCTGAGTGCGAACGGGTCGACATCCGTCGACGGCGACGTGAACGCGCTGGGTGACGTAACACTGACTGACCAGGGAAACAATGCGGCTTCTGTCGGTGGAGCAATACGCAGCCGGACTACGCCCAGCGTCGGATCTGATTGGACCGTGGGTGGCGTGGCGAACCCGGCGATCGCAGCGATTCCCGGCTTTACGCCAACGTTCGAGCCGACCCTGGACTGGCTCAAGGCCGCGACGAAGTGGATCGACCTGAACAACACGTCGAACTGGGGCGCCAGCCCGAGCGCCGCTTACCCGACACCGTGCAGTCTCCTGGCGAACAACGCCAACCCGACATTCAAAAGCGTTCTGGAGACGGTCGGTCCGAGATTGGTTCTCGACTTCACGAACTGCGGTGGTGGTGGCAACGGCCAGGTGACTATCGACATCGCACTGGAAAACGTGTCGCTGGTGCGGGACGCGGTATTCATCGTCAAGCCCAGTGCCACCATGAAGGTCGCCTTGACAGGGCAACTGTCGTCCACAACGGGCACACGCCAGCTGATGTTCATCCATTCCGACAGCTCGACCGCCTACACCAACGGCGAACCGGCGCCCGATTGCGGCAACGGCGGCAACGGCACAGGTATGAAGAACGACACGTTCAACGTCAGCGGCACGCAAACCGGAGACGTTCGCGTAATGGTCTACTCGCCCTGCGGTCTCACCGGGACAGTGACGTCGTCCTTCAGTGGTCAGCTGTACACGAACCAGAGCGTCAATCTGCACTCCGCCGGCAATATCCAAACGGCGTACACGTGCAAAGACATGTCGTGGTCTCCCTCCTTCGATCAGCTCGGATGCAAGATCAAGGGCTCTGGCGGGATCGGCCAGGCAACGATGGTCCAGAGGCTCGGCCAACTGGTCTTCCAGACAGAGCGCTAGCGGATGACGCCACTCACCATCTTCCTCGTCGTCGTCGCAGGGATCCTCGGACTCCTCATCGGATCGTTCCTCAACGTCGTCGCCTACCGCGTGCCTGCAAAGATCTCGCTGGTGCGCGAGAGTCGCTGCCCGCACTGCGACGCGGTCATCAAGCCGTGGCATAACGTTCCGGTGATCGGCTGGCTCGCCCTGCGCGGCAAATGCGCGAACTGCAAGGCCCCAATCTCTGCGCGCTATCCGATCGTCGAAGCCCTGACGGGCGTCACATTCGCGGTCGTGACCTGGTGGGGGCTCGCGGTCTACGCCCCTTCGACAGGCTCAGGGACCGGTGGGGGCGAGACGTTGGTGACGTACCTCGAGTCACCCGCCTGGGACGGTATCGTCTACCCGGCCGACGTCTGGACCTACGTCCTCGTGATCGTCGCGTTCCTGTACTTCGCGGCGATCTCGATCGTGCTGACGCTCATCGACCTTGACACGCACCGGCTGCCGAACAGCATCGTGCTGCCCAGCTACCTCGTGGCCGGCATCCTGTTCACCATCGCCGCCTGGCTGACCAACGAATGGGAACTGCTGCTGCGTGCCGCGATCGGCATGGTCGTGCTCTATGCGTTCTATGCGCTCCTGCGGTTCGTGCGCCCTGGTGGGATGGGCGGGGGAGACGTAAAGCTCGCCGGAGTCATCGGCATCTATCTCGGCTGGTTGGGCTGGGGAGCCCTCGCCGTCGGCGCGTTCGCCGCATTCCTCTACGGGGGAGTGTTCGGGCTCGCACTGCTGCTTCTGCGCCGCGCAGGGCGCAAGACCGCCATCCCGTTCGGTCCGTGGATGATCCTCGGCGCCTGGACCGGGGTGTTCGCCGGCGAAGCCGTCGGCCGGTGGTACGTGAATCTTTTCGTCGGCGCCTGAGCGCCGACGGTCTTGGGGAAGGGAAGATCATGGCGAAGACGATCGTGGGGCTGGAGGTGACCGAAGAGAGCGTCCGCGCTGCGGAACTCTCACTCGGTCGCAAGCCCCAGCTCATCGCGTACGGCGAGGTGCCGTTGCCACCTGATGCTGCGAAGGACTCGGAGGTGCTCGACGCGGGCGCCGTCGCCGTAGCACTCCGGCAGCTGTGGACCGGCGCGAGATTCAAGAGCAAGGATGCCGTGCTCGGCGTCGCCAGCCGCCGCATCCTGGTGCGCGAATACACGACCCAGGCGATGCGGCCCGATCTGCTGCGGGAAGCCTTGCCGTACCAGGTGCAGGACCTGCTGCCGGTTCCCGCCAGCCAGGCGGTGCTGGACTTCTTCCCGCTGTCGCAGCAGGGCGACCAGGTGTCGGGCCTGCTCGTCGCCGCCGTGTCGGAGAGCATCGAGCAGATCATCTCGACGCTCGCCAAAGTCAAGGTGCGCGCCCAGGCGGTCGACCTCGCCGCCTTCGGACTCGCCCGTGCCACGGCTTCACTCGCCGCACCGGACGAGGTCGTGGCGACCATCAACATCGGCGACCACACCACGCAGGTCGTGATCTCGCGCGGCGGCGTACCGCTGTTCGTGCGTCTGCTGCCCATCGACGTCGCGACCGCCGCAACGCGCCGGCACAACGCGGAGATCGCCGAGCCGGAACTCCAGCTCGCGGCCGCGACGGGTAACGGCGCCGGCGTCGCGGCTGCGGGACGCACCCGTGGCGCCATGCGCGCCGCCACACCCCCCGGAGCCTCCGACCTCGCCGCCCGCGTGCGCAGCACTCTGGCGTTCTTCGGCAGCCGATCCGGCGCCGCCCCGCTGACGCGAGTCTTCGTCACGGGGGCCGGTGCCGCAGTCGAAGGCGTGATGGCGGCGCTCACTGCGGCCATCGACACCCAAATGACCATCGTGTCGGCCGGCGACGTCGTCGCGATCGTAACGCCGCCGCCTGCCGGCGACGTGTCGCTGAACCTCGTCGGCACCATCGGTATCGCACTCGGGGAGGCCGGCCGATGACCGTCATTCCTGTGGCCGCTCCGGTCGCTGTTCCCGCACCCGTCCCGTTCTCGGGAGTACCCCGCGTCAACCTCATGCCGCGCAGCGAGGTCGTTCGCCGCGAACGCGACAAGCTGGTGCGCCTGTGGGTGTGGATCGTGCTCGGCGCCATCCTCGTCGCGTGTCTCATCATCGCGGGCGCCTTCGCCTTCAAATTCCTCGCCGACCAACGCTTGGCGGCTGAGCAGACACAGACGAACGCCCTCCTCACCGAGATCGCCGCGCTCTCCGAGGTCAGCCAGGCGCTGGCGACGGAGTCGGAACTGACCGACTACCGCACCGAGGCCATGGTCGCCGACCTCGCCTGGACGCCCGTGATCGCCAAGATCTTCGGCATCCTGCCAGCGGAGACCACCCTGACGGGCTTCGACTTCACCGTCGGTGGCGCCGCGCAGGGCGACGACCCGACCGCCGAGCAGGGCATCGTCGGCACCGTCACCATCGACAGCCTGACGCCGCTCGACATCGTCGCGATCATCCGGTCGCTCCGCGGCGTCGAGGGCGTGCTCTACGCCGACGGCCAGTCGGTGACGTCGAGCCAGGTCTCGGCGGATCGCTTCGCCTACCTGCTCAACGTCGAGTTCGACCAGACCGTCTACTCGAACGAGTACGCGGCCGAAGAAGGGAGCGAGTGATGCCCAAGCAGCTCGTCACCGTGCTTGGACTCGTCGCCTCGCTGGGCGTCATCGCCCTCGGCGTGTTCCTCGTCGCCCTGCCGCTGTACTTCCAGGCCGTCGGCGTCGACGCGCAGACTGCCACGGTCGCGAACACCAACGCGATCTTCCAGGCGCAAGTCGACAACCTCACCGCCGAGGCGGAGAACCTCGATCAGATCAACGCGGACGTCGCCGGACTGCGCTCGCAGATTCCCGCGAGCGGGCAGCTCGACGACGTCTTCGAGGTCGTCGCACGTGCAGCCGAGGCATCCGGAGTATCCCTCACCGCGATCACCGCCGGCGAGCAGGTCGCGTTCACGTCCCGCACAGGCGCGACCGAGGGCAATGCCGCTGTGGTCGCCCCCGCCCCCGAGCCGACGCCGGCGCCAACAGAAGGGGCGACCGACCCCGCGACAGGAACGACGGATGCCGCAGCCCCGGTCGACCCGATCGTCAACGCCGGGCGTCAGCAGGTCGATTTCGTGATCAGCGCGCAGGCGGCCGACATTGCCCAGGCCACCGCGTTCCTCGACGCGCTGCGCGCTGGACCCCGCCTGCTCAACAGCATCACAGCGACCACGACGCAGAGCGGCGAGGGCACGTTCGACGTGCAGATCTCGGCGCTGACCTTCGTGGACGCGGAAGGGTGACGGCCATGGAAGACCTGGACTTCGATACGCTCCTCGCGCGCGGCGCGCGCCACCGCGCGTCGGACGTGCACATCACCGCGGGCGCGCCTCCGCTGTTCCGTGTCGACGGCGACCTCGTGCCCGTGCCCGGCTACCCCGACGCGCTGTCGGAGGAGTGGGTGGAGCGCACGGCGTTTGAACTCATGGGCGATGGTCAGCGCCAGGAGTTCCTGGAGCACGGCGAGGTCGACCTCGCCCACGCCACGGCCGGCATCGGACGCTTCCGCACGAACGTGTACCGGCAGCTCGGGTCGATCGCGATCGCGCTGCGCTACATCCCCGACCGCGTGTACTCGCTCGAGGAATTGGGGGCTCCGGCGATCGCCCGCGACCTCGCGCTGCGCCCTCGGGGGCTCGTGCTGCTGACGGGCCCCACGGGATCCGGCAAGTCGACGACCCTCACGGCAATGGTCGACATCGTCAACCAGCTGGTGCCGGCGCACATCATCACGATCGAAGACCCGATCGAGTTCCACCACCAGTCCAAGCGCGCACTGATCCATCAGCGTGAGGTGGGGCGTGACACCAATTCGTTCGCCGAGGCCCTGCGTCGCGTGCTGCGACAGGACCCCGATGTGGTGCTCATCGGCGAGCTGCGCGACCCCGAGTCGATCTCGACCGCCCTCTCGGCCGCCGAGACAGGCCACCTCGTGCTCTCGACCCTGCACACCCAGGGCGCCGCAAAGAGCATCAACCGCATCATCGACGTGTTCCCCGCCGACCAGCAGCACCAGATCCGCACCCAGCTGGGCGACACGCTGCAGGGCATCATCAGCCAGACGCTGCTGCCGCTCGCGCAGACGAACGGCCGCACGATCGCCACCGAGGTGCTCATCAACACCCCGGCGGTCGCCAACATGATCCGCGAGGGTCAGGTCGCGCAGATCTACTCGGCGATGCAGGCGGGTTCGGAGCTCGGCATGCACACGCTCGATCAGGACCTGCGCCGCCTCGTCTCCGAGGGCACCATCGCCCGCAACGTCGCGATGGACTTCGCGGTCGACCCCAAGAGCCTCGACGGCGTCTACGTCAGGCCGCGGGAACTCGACGCCGAGGAGTGGGCGCACCACGCCGGCGAATGGCGGCAGGCGGATGCCGCGGCATCCGTCCCCGCGAATGCCGCCGCCGGAACGGGCATCGGCATGGGCTCGCGCTTCGGGTCGCCGACGGTGGGCGGCCGCGTCGACCCGACCGCACGCGACGTCGACTGGTCCGGCTCTGACGACGAGGCGTATCTGAACGATGCCGACTCGTGGGCCGAACTAGGCCTGCCGGCGCCCGAGAAGGAGGCCTGAGATGGCCGTCGTACAGGAGTTCGTCTACCGGGCCGTCGATCCGCGCGGCGGATCGGTCGTCAAGGGCACGATCGAGGCGGCCAGCGAGTCCGCCGTCACCGGCAAGCTCAAGGCGCAGGGGCTCACGCCCCTCGAGGTCACACTCAAGTCCAACACAGGGCTGAATCGCGACATCAAGCTGCCTGGAGCGACCAAGACCGTCTCGGCACGCACACTCGCCGTGTTCTCGCGCCAGATGGCCGGCCTCATCAACGCCGGCCTGCCGCTCATGCGGACGCTGGCGATCCTCATCGAGCAGACCGACGACAAGCGCCTGCAGCCCGCGCTCGTTCAGGTGCAGGCCGATGTCGAATCGGGCTCGTCGTTCTCGGCGGCGCTCGCGAGGCATCCGCAGACCTTCCCGCCCCTCATGCTCAGCATCGTGAAGGTGGGTGAGGCCGGCGGCTTCCTCGGCAGCGCCCTGACGTCGATCGCCGACAACTACCAGCGCGACGCCGAGCTGCAGAACAAGATCCGCGCGGCCATCACCTACCCTGCGATCGTCCTCTTCATCGCGATTGTCGGCGTGCTCGTCATGGTGACGTTCGTCGTGCCGATCTTCGAGGGCATGTTCAAGGGGCTGGGCAGCTCGCTGCCGCTGCCGACGCAGATCCTCGTGACCATCTCGAACAACATGTGGTGGATGATTCCCGCCCTCGTGCTCGTTGTGATCGTCGCGGTGATCTGGTGGCGCACCAATCGCCACACGCTGCAGTACCGGAAGGTCGTCGACCCCATCAAGCTGAAGATGCCGGTCTTCGGCAAGCTCACCACCAAGATCGCGGTCGCGCGCTTCGCGCGCAACCTGTCGATGATGCTCAACGCGGGTGTGCCGATCATCCAGGCGCTCTCGATCGTCGGACAGGCGTCGAACAACTGGAAGATCGAAGAGGCTGTGCGCGACGTGCAGGAGTCGATCCGTCAGGGTCGCTCATTCGCTGCACCTCTCGCGAAAGCCGACGTGTTTCCGGCGATGGTGCCGCAGATGGTCTCGGTCGGCGAGGAGTCGGGCACGCTCGTCGACATGCTGTCGTCGATCGCCGACTTCTATGAGGACGAAGTCGAGACCGCGACCGCGCAGCTCTCGTCGACCATCGAGCCGATCCTCATCGTGGGGCTCGGCATCGTGATCGGCGGCATGGTGATCTCGCTCTACCTGCCGATCTTCACCCTCTACGGCGAGCTCGCCAACCAGTAGCAGCGGGCGTTTCGTGGGGCCAGACGACTGCGCCAGATGCGGGCGTTTCGTCTCGCTCGTTCCTCGCTCGCTCAACGACCGAAACCCCGGTCGTTGAGCGAGGGAGCGGCAGCGACCGAGACGAAACGCGTCGGACCGCGAGTCTGCGCCGGGTGCGGGCGTTTCGTCTCGCTCGTTCCTCGCTCGCTCAACGACCGGGGGAGAGGTCGTGGTGCTCCGGGTCACACGGTGACGCGGAGCACCTCTTCGATCGTGGTGAGGCCCTGCGTGACCTTCGACCAGCCGTCCTGACGCAGCGACACCATGCCCTGCTCCAGGGCGACCTGGCGGATCTCGCTGCCCGTCGAACGGGTCACGACGAGCGTCTCGATCTCGTCGCTGAGCGTCATGATCTCGTGGAGTGCGACGCGCCCGCGGTATCCGGTGCTGGAGCAGGCGGGGCATCCCACCGCCTTGTACAGCTGCGGGGGATCGGCCGGGTCGTGCGGAAAGTCCAGACTTGTCAGCACTTCGCTCGTCTCGACGAGCGGCTCGCGGCACCGCATGCACAGTCGGCGCGAGAGCCGCTGCGCGATTACGGCCGACAGCGCGGTGGCGACGAGGAACGGCTCGCAGCCGATCTCGGTCAGCCGCGTGAGCGCTGACGGCGCGTCGTTGGTGTGGAGCGTCGAGAGCACGAGGTGACCGGTGAGGGCCGCCTCGATCGAGATGTTGGCGGTCTCGAAGTCGCGGATCTCACCCACGAGCACGACGTCGGGGTCGGAGCGGAGGATCGACCGCAGCGCCGTCGCGAACGTCAGGCCGGCGCGGTTGTTCACCTGTACCTGGTTGATGCCGCCGATGCGGTACTCGACCGGGTCTTCGACGGTGATGACGTTGATCTTCGGGTTCGCGATCGAACGGAGCGCCGTATAGAGCGTCGTCGACTTGCCCGAACCGGTGGGGCCGGTGGCGAGGATCATGCCGTGAGGCTTCGTGATCGCCTCGCGGAACCGCTTCTCGTTGGTGGGCGAGAACAGCAGGTCGCGCATCCCCATGGTCTGACCGGTGTTGTCGAGGATGCGCATGACGATCTTCTCGCCCCACACGGTGGGAAGCGTCGCCACGCGAAGGTCGACGGTGCGGTTCTCGTGCGTGACCGAGAGGCGGCCGTCCTGCGGCTTGCGCTTCTCGGCGATGTCGATCGACGACATGATCTTGAGGCGCGAGATGATGCCGTCCTGGATCGCCCGGTCGGCCTTCTGCATCTCGTGCAGCACGCCGTCGATGCGGAACCGCACGGTGAGCTGCTTCTCGCCCGGCTCGACGTGGATGTCGCTCGCACGGTCGTTGATCGCCTGCGCGATGAGCAGGTTCACGAAGCGGACGATCGGTGCGGTGTCGTCCTGCTCTTCGAGGCTCTCGGTGAAGGCGGTCTGATTCGCCTCGCTCGACTCCTCGATCGACGTCGAGAGCTCGCTGAGCTCCTCGTCTGAGCGCAGGAACCGCTCGAACATCTGCGTCAGCGCGTCCTCTGCGACGACGACCGGTTCGACGAAGAGATCGGTGATGCTGGCGACGTCGTCGAGGGCGACGATGTCGGTCGGGTCGAGCACGCCCACGGTGAGTCGTTCGCCGCGGAGGTCGACGGGAATGAGACCGTACTTGCGGCACAGATTGCCGGGTACCAGCCCGACCACGTTCGGGTCGAGCGGCATGTTCGCGAGGTCGACGTAGCGGTGCCCGGTGTGCAGGGCGATCGCCTCGGCGAGCTGCGCCTCGGTCACGAGCCTCGCGTTCACGAGTGCGCGCTGCAGCTCCGGTCCATCACCCACCTCCGCCATCGCGGCGGACACATCGGCGGCTCGTACGGCTCCGGTGAGCACGAGCGTCTGTGCAAGACCTCTCACGGCAATTCCCCAATCCCCACTCGACATACTATGTGCCGCACGTCAACCCTGCGCCTCACCCCGAATCGCACTCGATAGGGTGGCGCCATGGCGGACCTGATCGCGAGGCTGACGGCCTGGGCCCTGTCACTGCGACTGGTGCGGATGTGGCTGCACTACGCCGAACGCCGCGGTCCCATGCTGTCGGACAGCATCACCTACCGCTCGCTGTTCTCGGTGTTCGCCGGTGTCCTCCTCGGCTTCTCGTTCGCGGCGATCTGGCTCCGCGACAACCCCGCGGCATGGCAGTCGCTGGTGGAGGCGGTGGATGCTGCGATTCCGGGCCTCGTCGGCGAGGGCGGGCTCGTCGACGTCTCTGCCATCGAGGCACCGGCAGGGTTGACCGTCGCGGGGATCATCGCCCTCGTCGCCCTGGTCGGAGCGGCGATCGGCGCGATCGGATCGCTCCGGGTCGCCCTGCGGACCCTCGCCGACAGGGTGCACGACGACGTCTTCTTTGTCTGGGTGCTGCTGCGCAACCTGTTGCTCGCCATCGCCATCGGCGGCGGTTTCGTGCTCTCGGCGGGCGCGACGTTCGTAGGCACCTCGTTCGTCGGTGCGGTGCTCGACTGGGCGGGCATCACACAGGACGCCTTCGCGACCTTCGCGACCCGCAGCGTGTCGATCATCGTCGTGTTCCTGCTCGACATGGCGCTCGTCGCGCTCGCTTTCGTCACGCTGAGCGGCGTGCGGGCGCGTGCCCGCACCCTGTGGACCGGCGCTCTCCTCGGCGCGGTCGGACTCATCGTCCTGCAGCAGCTGTCGGGGCTCTTCGTCTCGGGGGCAGGGTCGAACCCCCTGCTCGCCACGTTCGCCAGCCTCATCGCGCTGCTGTTGTGGCTCAACCTGTCGGCCCAGGTGATCATGCTGGCGTCGACCTGGATCATCGTCAGCGAGCGCGAGCATGTCGATCGCGTGCGCGAGCGGTTCGGCTCGCCGACGTTCGTGCTGCGGCGGGTGCGGCAGGCGGAGGATGCCGTGCGCGTCGCCACCGAAGAGCTCGAGCACGCTCGCGCCGACGCCGAGAAGGAACGCGCCGCGCGGCAGAAGGCCGACGAGAAGGCCGCCCGCTCGAAGGCGAACGAGGGAACGGCCGGAAAGGAGCCCTCGTGAGCGCGCGCGTGCCGATCTATACCGCGGAGCAGATCCGCGCTGCCGAACGCCCACTGCTCGAGGAAGGGGTGCCGCTCATGCAGCGCGCCGCTGCCGCCCTCGCGGCTGTCGTCCGCGATGAGCTGGCGACGCCGCACATCGACCCGACGATGACCGGCGCGCTGGAACCCGTGGCCTCGGACGACCCCGGCGATCCACGCCCCCGCGTGCTGATCCTCGTCGGCAGCGGCGACAACGGCGGCGACGCCCTCTACGCCGCCGCCCAGGTGACCGACGTTGCCGACGTCGATGCGCTGCTCGTCTCCGACCGCTTCCACGAGGCGGCTCTGGCGGCTGCCGTCGGTGCGGGCGTGCGTCGGGTGGATGTCACCGAGATCGCCGACGTGGGGCGCCACTACACCCTCGTCGTCGACGGCATCCTGGGCATCGGAGCCTCGCGCGAACCGGCGCTCCGCGGCACCGCGCGGGAGGCGGTGACGGCGCTGCTCTCCATCGCGCGCAGCGGCGGGCGGATGCCGCGGGTCGTGGCCGTCGACATCCCGAGCGGCCTGCACCCCGACACCGGCGCCGCGGACGACGCCGTGCTCCCGGCATCCGTCACCGTCACGTTCGGCGCTGTGAAAGCCGGACTCGTGGGTGGACGCGGGCCCGAGTACGCGGGAGACATCGTGCTCGTCGACATCGGGCTCGGCGCGGCCCTGGCGTCCGCCGAACCGGCGGGCGAGGCATCCGTGTCTCGAGTCGTGGTGGCGCCGACCGGCTGAGAGCCGTCGCCCCAGACGCGGCGCCCGTCCTTCGCGGTGCTACTCGCCCTCGTCCCGCCCGCCGTTGTTGCCGGGGAAGTCGGGGGAGTCCTTGTCGTGCCCGAAGGCGTTGCCGCGGCCATTGTTCCCGGGTCCGTCGGCGTGCTTCTCGTCCTTCGCGTCGCGGTTGCCCGGGAAGTCGGGGGAGTCCTTGTCGTGCCCGAACGCGTTGCCGTTGCCCCGGCCGTTCCCTTCGCCCTCGTCCCCCTTGTTGCCGGGGAAGTCGGGGGAGTCCTTGTCGTGCCCGAACGCGTTCCCGCGCCCGTTGCCGGGTCCGTCGTCGGGTGCGACCTCGGTGGATACCGGGAAGACCTGCGGAAGCGGTGCGCCCGCCGCGACGCTCGGCACGACGATCGCGGCCGCAGCCACGACGGCGATCGCGGCACCCGCGAGGAGCAGTTTCTTCGAACCCATGACACACCTCGGTTTCCGGCGGCGGAGGCAGCCGGTGCCCGGAGCGTACCACCGCCGAGGCGCCCTGCGTAGGGCTGGGCTCAGCGGGCGTAGCGCGTGACGAACGTCCGCAGCATGCGGCTCGGGTGCGAGACCGCCGCCCGCCGCACCGCGGCGAGGGTGAGCTCGAGCTCGTCGGCGGCGAAATAGCCGTGGCCGGCGTACGCGTGGATGCGCGTCGTGATGCCCTCGACGTCGAGCTCGGGGTGGAACTGCGTCGCGTAGACGTTCTCGCCGACCCGGAACATCTGCACCGGGCATCCGGGCGAAGAGGCCAGCAGCGTCGCTGACGCCGGCAGCTGCGAGATCGCCTCCTTGTGTCCGACGAACGCCTCGAAAGTCTCCGGTATCCCTTCGAGCAGGGGATCGGATTCCCCGGCCGCCGTCGTCGTCACGGGCACCACGCTGATCGGCTCGCCGTGGCGGCGGTCGATCACCGCACCCTGGTGGGCGCCGAGCGTGCCGATGCCGTAGCAGGCGCCGAGGAACGGGAAGTCGCGTGCCACGACCTCGTCGAGCAGCGTCGCGAACTCGGCCTCGACGCGTCGCTGAGCCGCCGACTTCTTCTCGAGCGGATCCGACGCGTTGAACGGCCCGCCACCCACGAAGATCCCCGACAGGTCGTCGAGGTCGAAGCGCGGCATCGGCTCCGCCTCGAGTCGCACCCGCACGAGCTCGTCGGGCGAGAGACCGGTGTACCGCAGGAAGAGCGCGTACTCCTCGTCGGCCGGCCCGTCCTCGGCCCGGGTCGCAAGGAGGACGAACGGCTTCACCGCACCAGCCTACGTGCGCGGCGCAGGACGTTTCGTCGCGCTTCGCTCGCTCGACCGAAGTCCCGGTCCCTCTACCCGCGGTCGTTGGGCGAGTGAGCGCCAGCGACCGAGTCGAAAGGCGCCGAGCCGACGCGGTGCGCCGGGTGCAGGCGTTTCGTCTCGCTCGTTCCTCGCTCGCTCAACGACCGTTCCTTCACCCCGCGGTCGTTGAGCGAGGGAGCGCCAGCGACCGAGTCGAAACGCGCCGAGCCGACGTGGTGCGCCGGGTGCGGGGCGTTTCGTCTCGCTTCGCTCGCTCAACGACCGGTCCCTCGACCCGCGGTCGTTGAGCGAGGGAGCGCCAGCGACCGAGTCGAAACGCGCCGAGCCGACGTGGTGCGCCGGGTGCAGGCGTTTCGTCTCGCTCGTTCCTCGCTCGCTCAACGACCGTTCCTTCAACCCGCGGTCGTTGAGCGAGGGAGCGCCAGCGACCGAGACGAAACGCGTCGAGCCGACGTGGTGCGCCGGGTGCGGGACGTTTCGTCTCGCTCGTTCCTCGCTCGCTCAACGACCGGTCCCTCGACCCACGGTCGTTGAGCGAGGGAGCGCCAGCGACCGAGTCGAAATACGCCGAGCCGACGTGGTGCGCCGGGTGCAGGCGTTTCGTCTCGCTCGTTCCTCGCTCGCTCAACGACCGGTTCCTCGACCCGCGGTCGTTGAGCGAGGGAGCGCCAGCGACCGAGTCGAAACGCGCCGAGACGATGCACAGCGGCCGGGTGCAGGCGTTTCGTCTCGCTCGTTCCTCGCTCGCTCAACGACCGGGAGGACAGTCTTCGGAGTGTCCTCCACAGGTGAGGCAATCCGGCGGCACTCCACCGACTCGGTCGGTCGGCGTCTCGTCGGACAGATCCGGCGAGAGCATGCTCGCATGGCATTCGCATACGTGCTCCGGTGCGTCGACGGGACGTACTACGTCGGCAGCACGATCGACCTCTCTCGGAGGATCGAGCAGCACAACGCCGGATGCGGTTCCGCGTACACGCGGAGACGACTCCCCGTGGAGCTCGTCTGGTCTGCGGATTTCGACGGCATCGCGGAGGCGTTCGCCTGGGAGAAGCGGATTCAGGGCTGGAGCCACGCGAAGCGCGAAGCGTTCATCGAGGGCGGCATCGACGCGGTATTGGGCTGGAGCAAGCGCGAGCGCCTGCGACGCACCGACAATTGACGACCCGCCGTCGCGTTTCGTCTCGCTTCGCTCGCTCAACGACCGGTCCCTCGACCCGCGGTCGTTGAGCGAGGGAGCGCCAGCGACCGAGACGAAACGCGCCGAGCCCCCCGCGTGCGCCGGGTGTGGGGCGTTTCGTCTCGCTTCGCTCGCTCAACGATCGGGGGAGGTGGGAAGACGGATGCCCCGGCCCGGCGCAGTGCGCCGGGCCGGGGCATCCGTTCGCCCTTGTGTCAGTCGTCGGCGCTGAACGCGTGCGTCCAGGTCGACACCGCACCGGCGGCGACCGCGAAGCCGGCCTTCGGCACCGCCGTCACACGGACGTCCGAACCGGCGGGCACCTTGACGAGCGGCTTCTCGGCCTTCACGCCGTTGACGTAGTAGTCGAACGACGGGTCGGGCGCGACCACCACATGGTCGGATGCCGAACCGCTCGGGTTCACGAACTTCGGCTCGTGCGGGGTCGCCGCGGTCGTGCGAACCGGCACGTTCGCGAAGTCCATGTCGCTGGCGAGGTAGTAGCTCGTGTACGACGGCTGGTTGTAGGTGGTGTTTTGGCGGGCGACCTCGGCACGGTACTGCACGTCGTGCATCAGCGTCGGCAGCTTGTGCGCCGTCACCTCGCTGCTCGTGAAGATGCGCAGCGCGCTCGAGTCGGCGGTGCGCACGAGCAGCTCCTCACGCCAGTCGCCCAGCACGTCGGCGACGAGCGAGGGGTTGCCCTTCGTGCCGTTGTTCGTGCGGGTGCCGTCGGCGGTCAGCAGCCGGCCGCGCGTCCAGTCGTCGATCATGACGTTCTGGTCGCCGCTGCCGTTGACGATCTGCGTCGTGAGGTCGGCGGCCCAGCGGATCGACTGGTTCGTGCCCGGAATCGCCGAGCCGAGGATTCCTCCCGACGCGCTCAGCAGTCCCGAGGCCTCGGTGCCGCCCGGCATGCTCGCCCAGACCTCGATCCCGGGCACGTCGGCACGGACGTCGCCGATCATGCTGCGTCCCGTATCGCGGCCCGAGTACGCGCCGAACAGCACCTCGCCGGTGGCGGCATCCCTCATCGCCGACCCGTAGGGAGCGAACGTTCCGCCCTCGTGCGCGGTCCAGATCTCGAGGCCGGGACGGTTGGGGTCGATGTCGGTGACGTGCATCGCATCGCCGTGGCCGAGGCGCACGGTCTCGCCGGGGGCGGCGCTGCCGGCGGGCAGCTCGTCGAACGAGCTGTACAGCAGTCCGCCGTCGTCGTCGATCGTGGCCGCGCCGTAGACGATCTCGTGCTTGCCGTCGCCGTCGACGTCGGCAGCGCTCAGGGAGTGGAAGCCCTGCGTCGTGATGGTGCCGAACTCGGGGTCGGTGCCGTCACGGCCGTGAGGGCCGTCGTTGAACGGGTTGGTCATCGGCACGTGGCCGCTGTCGACGAACCAGCGGGTGCTGAGGTGCTCGCCGTCCCAGTCGTACGCCGCGATCGTCGAGCGCGTGTAGTAGCCGCGGGCGAAGACCGCCGACGGGTGCGTGCCGTCGAGATAGGCCACGCCGGCGAGGAAGCGGTCGACGCGGTTGCCCGGCTCGATGCGGGCCATCGCGTAGTCGCCCCACAGCAGGCCGTCGTCGTCGCGACCCGGCTCGTAGCGGACCGTCTCGAGCTCTTCGCCCGTCGCCGAATCGAACACCGTGAGGTACTCCGGCCCGTCGACGATGAAGCCCTCGAAGTTCGTGAGGTCGTTGCGGGCGCTCCGCGACGGAGCGTAGGTGGTGATGAAGTAGTCCACGAGCTCGGTGGCCGACGCCTCCGAGAGCGGGTACTCGTGCGCGATCGGGATGCCGAACGCCTCCTCGAGCGTCGCGGGCCAGTTGCCGGCGACGACCTCCGGGTGCTCCGACCAGCCTTCGAAGACCTCGATGAGGTGCGCGCGGTAGTCCGCGGCGCTCATGCGGTAGTCGTCGGTGTGCTTGTACCCGGCAGCGAGGTCTTCGGCGAGCATGGTGATGTTCACCGGCGCCTGCGCCGTGCCGTCGGCGTTGTAGCGGGTGGAGGTCGTGCCCGGTGCCGTCTTGAGCATCGTCTCGGACCGGCCGTCGCCGTCGAAGTCGTAGACCATGAACTGCGTGTAGTGCGCGCCTGCGCGGATGTTGACACCCAGATCGATGCGGTTGAGCAGCGTGCCGTCGAGCTCGTACGTGTCGACGTACACCGGACCGGTGTAGCCCTTCTGCGACACGTCCTTCGAGTTCGACGGATCCCACTTCACGACGAACTCGTACGCGCCGTCGCCGTCGACGTCGGCCACCGCAGCGTCGTTCGCGGAGTAGGTGTACGGCTCGCCGGCAGGAAACGCCACACTCTTCGGCGCGACGCCGTCGGCGGGCTTCTGCAGCGGCAGGTCGTAGAACCCGTCGCCCCACACCGACACCGGTGCGGACTGCTCGCCGGTCACGTCGTGCCATGCCGGGGCGACCGTGTAGACGGATGCCGCAGACCCGGCCGGATCGGCATAGTTCGTGCTGTCGTCGACCGTGGCGATGCGCTCACCGTCGCGGAACACCGCGAACGACGGGCCGCTGACACCGCTCTCGGTCGACGGTCCCGCCTCGGTCGCGAGGAGGCGCCAGCTGAGGAACACGCCTTCGCCGGTCGACACCGCGACCAGGCCGCGATCGAGCGCTTCGAGCTGGGCCCCGGCGGGTGGGACCTCTTCGGCCAGCGCCGGTTGCGCCAACCCCAGGCTGAGCGCGCAGGCCGCGGCGCCGGCCGTGACTGCGCGGATGCAGGTGTTGCGGAGGTTCATCGTCGAATCGCTCTCCCGAGTCGGTGGCCGCGTGGGGTGCGAGCCGTGCGTCGTTGCAAACGTAGGGAATACGTTTTCCGCAGCGACGGTAACCCCGATGCGCGGGTCGGGTCAAGGATTCGGGCGAGATTATTGGAACGATTTAATGCAGGATGGCCCGTTTCACCGGGCGCGAGCCTTTCGACTCGCTTCGTTCGCTCAACGACCGAAGCCCCCGGTCGTTGAGCGAGGAGCGCCAGCGACCGAGACGAAACGCGTCGGACATCGCGTGTGCGCCGGGTGCGGGCGTTTCGTCTCGCTCGTTCCTCGCTCGCTCAACGACCGGGGAAGAGCTTCGGTCGTTGAGCGAGGGAGCGCCAGCGACCGAGACGAAACGCCTCGGACCTCGCGTGTGCGCCGTGTGCGGGCGTTTCGTCTCGCTCGTTCCTCGCTCGCTCAACGACCGGGGGCGTGTGCGGGCGTTTCGTCTCGCTCGTTCCTCGCTCGCTCAACGACCGGAGGCCGAGGCATCCGTGATCCGTGTCTTACGAGGCGTAGGTGACGAGCCCGAGCTCGACCGGCGACACCAGCTGCGGGTGCGTCGGTCGCACGCGGACGGTGTACCCGAAGGTGCCCGTCACCGTGAGCGGCAGCGTGCCGGTGAAGGTGCGCACCCCGTCGACGCCGTCGGCGGGGGAGAGGCGGTGCACGGAGTGCTCGCCTGCGAGCGCGTCGTCCTCGTCGGTGCGGCCGTACAGCAGCTCGACGGCGACGTCGTCGGGCGAGAGCCCGTCGAGGCGGACGTCGGCGCGGACCTCGAGCGCATCGCCGGCCTGCGCCTGCGCCGGGATGCCCGAGCTGTCGACGCTCGCGATCGAGATGCGGCCCCAGGCGCTCCGGACGCGCCCGACGAACGCGGCGACCTGGCGCGCCTGGGCGAACCCGTCGGCGCGCAGCGCCACGTCGTGAGCGGCAGCCGGCACGTACAGTCGCCGGACATAGTCCTGCACCATGCGGTCGCTCGTAGCCTTCTTGCCGAGCTCGGTCATGGTGTGGCGCACCATGCTGAGCCACGCGGTGGGGATGCCGCCCTCCCGCTCGTAGAACTTCGGCACGAGCTGGTGCTCGATCAGGTCGTACAGGGCGGCCGCCTCTGCATCGTCGCGCTCTTCATCGTTCGCCGCGGTGTCGGCGGTGGGTATGGCCCAGCCGTTCTCGCCGTCGTACCACTCGTCCCACCACCCGTCGAGGATCGACAGGTTGAGCGCGCCGTTGAGCGCGGCCTTCATGCCGCTCGTGCCGCACGCCTCGAGCGGGCGCAGGGGATTGTTGAGCCAGACGTCGCAGCCGGGGTACAGGTCTTTCGCGAGGGTGATGTCGTAGTCGGGCAGGAAGACGATCCGTCCGCGCACCTTCGGATCGCGGCTGAACCGCACGAGCTGCTGGATGAGGATCTTGCCCGAGTCGTCGGCCGGGTGCGACTTGCCGCCGATGACGATCTGCACGGGGCGCTCGGGATCGGTCAGCAGTCGTGTGAGCCGCTCGGGATCGCGCAGCATCAGCGTGAGCCGCTTGTACGTCGGCACGCGTCGCGCGAAGCCGATCGTGAGCACCTCGGGGTCGAGCAGATCCTCGACCCACGATGGCGTGTGCCCGTTGCCGATGGATGCCGCGACCCGCCGCCGCGCCTCCGCGACGAGCCCGCCCTTCATCTGCTGACGCACGCCCCAGAGCTCGGCATCCGTCACGGCCGCACGGTCGGTCCAGTCGTGCGTGTCGGTGTGCGCGTCGCCCCACGCCCGCTCGCTCACGGCCTTGAGCGCAGGGTGCACCCAGGTCGGAGCGTGGACGCCGTTGGTGATCGACGTGATGGGCACCTCGGCGGTGTCGACGCCGGGCCACAGCATGCCGAACATGCCGCGGCTCACCTCGCCGTGCAGCACCGAGACGCCGTTGGCGTGCTGTCCGAGGTGCAGGCCGAGGACGGCCATGTTGAAGACCCCCTGGTCGCCGCCGTCCCACGTCTCGAGGCCGAGCGCGATCGCGCGGCCGGCGTCCAGACCCTGGAAGAGCCCGCTCGTGAGGAAGTCCGCGATGAGCTCGCGAGAGAAGCGGTCGATGCCGGCCGGCACGGGAGTGTGGGTCGTGAAGACCGTGCCCGCTCGCACCTGCGCCAGGGCCTCGTCGAAGTCGAGGCCGTCGTGCATGATGAGCTCCGACATCCGCTCCAGACCCTGGAATCCGGCGTGGCCCTCGTTCGTGTGGTAGACGTCCGGACTGGGACGGCCGGTGAGGTCCGAGAAGGCCCGCACCGCCCGCACGCCGCCGACGCCGAGCAGCAGCTCCTGCAGCAGGCGGTGCTCGCCGCCGCCGCCGTACAGACGATCGGTGACGCGGCGCATCTCGTCGGTGTTCGACGGCGTCTCGGAGTCGAGCAGGAGCAGGGGCACGCGGCCGATGTCGGCAACCCAGACGCGCGCATGCAGGCGACGGTCGCCCGGCAGGTCGAGCGCGATCTCGACCGGCGCGCCCGCGCGGTCGCGGAGCAGCGTCAGTCCGAGGCCGTACGGATCGAGCAGGGGATAGGCCTCGCGCTGCCAGCCGTCGTCGCCGATCGACTGGCGGAAGTACCCGGCGCGGTAGAAGAGGCCGACGCCGGTGAGCGGAACGCCCAGGTCGGACGCGCTCTTGAGGTGGTCGCCGGCCAGGATGCCGAGGCCGCCGGAGTACTGCGGCAGCGAGCCGTCGACGCCGAACTCGGGGGAGAAGTAGGCGATGTGCACCGGCTTGTCGCCCTCGAGCCGCTGGAACCAGCGGTCGCCGCCGAGGTATGCGGTGAGGCGCTCATCTTCGTCGCGAACGCGGGCGACGAATTCGTCGTCGCGGGCGAGCTCGTCCAGGCGCGTCTGGCCCAGGGCACCCAGCATCCGGGCGGGGTTGGCGCCGATCTCCTCCCACAGGGCGGGATCCATCGACGCGAAGAGCGCGTGGGTCGCGCGGCTCCACGACCAGCGCCAGTTCGAGGCGAGGCGATCGAGCGGGGCGAGGGGTTCGGCCAGCACAGGGCGGACCGTGAACGTTCGGATGGCCTTCACGCTCGCGATTCTAGGGGCACAAGCTGGAAGCGCTTGCACGGATGCCTCTGCACGGACCGGAACCGCGTAGGTGCACCGCCACCCGCCGACGCACCGAGCCGCCGTCGCCTGACATGTCTCGTTTCGATCCGCAAGGTGCGGGTCGGTGCGCGGCACCGGGGCTACGCTGGGGCCCATGGCCATCGCACGACTGCACGGAGGCCCGCTCGACGGGCAGCTCCTCCCGCTCGAAGACCCCGACCTCGACCGCCTGATCGTCCCCTACAGCGAGACGCAGGTCGTCTACGAACGCAAGGGCGCGCCCGAGAACACGGGCGACGGCGATGGGCCCACCGAGGCCGAGTTCTGGTTCATCGAAGCCGAGGACGACATCGATCCCTACAGCGACACCGCACGTGAGCGCCGCTGACCAGCACCCCGCCGATCCCACCGGCCCGACCCGCTCTCTCGAGGTCGAGCTGAAGTTCGACGTCGACGACGACACCCCGCTGCCCGACTGGTCGGGACTGCCGGGGGTGTCGTCCGTCGGCGCGGCCGAGCAGCGCGCGCTGGACGCCGTGTACCTGGACAGCGACGACCTCGCCCTCGGGCACGCCGGCTATGCGGTGCGCCGACGTACCGGCGGCCCTGACGAGGGCTGGCACATCAAGGGTCCGCGGGCGGCCGGCGGCGGTCGTGTCGAGCTGCACTGGCCCCTCGGCACGGACGAGCGGATTCCGGATGCTGTCGCCGACGCCCTCCCGGCGGCAGCGACGGCCGCGTCGCTGAGCCCCATCGCGCGGATCCGCAACCAGCGCACCGCCTACGCCCTGCAGGACGCCGAGGGGGGCGTCGTTGCGGAGTTCGTCGACGACCGCGTCCGGGCGATCGACGAGCGCGCCGGTGTGGAGCGCACCTGGCGCGAATGGGAGTTCGAGCTCGGACCGGCAGCCCCCGCCTCGGCGGACGACCGCGCCGTGCTCTTCGCCGCTGCCGAAGAAGCCGTGCACGCCGTCGGCGGCCGGGAAGCGGCATCCGATTCCAAGCTCGCCCGCACGCTCGGCGCCTGAGGAGTCGTCGCGCGTTTCGTCTCGCTTCGCTCGCTCAACGACCGTTGAAGACGCGTTTCGTCTCGCTTCGCTCGCTCAACGACCGGTGGAGAGGCGTTTCGTCTCGCTTCGCTCGCCCAACGACCGTTGAAGACGCGTTTCGTCTCGCTCGCGCGCGACGGAACGGGGCTCCCGGTCGTTGAGCGAGGAGCGCCAGCGACGAGACGAAACGCCCCGGACCTTCGAAAAGGTCCGGGGCGTTCGACGTCTTGCGGTGATCAGAGGTTGATCATGTGACCGGCGAGGCCGTGGAAGGCCTCCTGCACGGCCTCCGACAGCGTCGGGTGCGTGTGGACGTTGCGCGCGGCCTCGAGGGCGGTGAGGTCCCACTTCTGCGCGAGCGTGAGCTCGGGCAGCAGCTCCGAGACGTCCGGGCCGATGAGGTGACCGCCGAGCAGCTCGAGGTGCTCGCCGTCCGCGATGAGCTTGACGAAGCCGATGGGCTCGCCGAGGCCGTTCGCCTTGCCGTTCGCCGAGAACGGGAACTTCGCGACCTTGACGTCGTAGCCGGCGTCCCGCGCCTGCTGCTCGGTGAGGCCGAACGAGGCCACCTGCGGCGAGCAGAACGTCGCGCGCGGCATCATGCGGTAGTCGCCGAGGGTCATCGTCTCGGCCTTGCCGATCGTCTCGGCGGCCACGACGCCCTGGGCCTCGGCCACGTGGGCCAGCTGCAGCTTGGCGGTGACGTCGCCGATGGCGTAGATGTGCGGCACGTTGGTGCGCATGTGGTCGTCGATGTCGATGGCGCCGCGGTCGGTCAGCTTCACGCCGGTGGTCTCGAGTCCGAAGCCCTCGACGTTGGCGGCGAAGCCGATCGACATCATGACCTTGTCGGCGTCGATCGAGCCGGTGGAGCCGTCCTTGGCGGTGTAGGTCACGGTGACCTTGTCGCCCTGGTCGTTCACGGTCTCGACCTTGGTCGACGTCAGGATGTCGACGCCGTAGCCCTTGTACTGGCGCGCGATCTCCTTGGAGACGTCGGCGTCCTCGTTGGGCAGGGCGCGGTCGAGGAACTCGATGATGGTGACCTTGACGCCGTAGTTCACCATGACGAAGGCGAACTCCATGCCGATGGCGCCGGCACCGACGATGACGATCGACTTCGGCAGGTCGCGGGCGAGGATCTGCTCCTCGTACGTGACGATGTTGCCGCCGATCTGCACACCCGGCAGCAGGCGGACCTTCGAGCCGGTCGAGATGATGGCGTTGTCGAAGGTGACGTCCTCGGTGGAGCCGTCGGCCTTGGTCACGCGGATCGCGTTCGGGCCGGTGAACGAACCGCGTCCCTCGTACTCGTCGACCTTGTTCTTCTTCATCAGGTAATGGATGCCCTTGACGTGGGTGTCGGCCACCTTGCGGCTGCGATCCCACGCGACCCCGAAGTCGAAGTGCACGTCACCCGAGATGCCGAAGAGATCGGCCTTGTGGTGGAACTGGTGCGCGAGGTCGGCGTTCTTGAGCAGTGCCTTCGAGGGGATGCAGCCGACGTTGAGGCAGACACCGCCCCAGTACTTCTCTTCGATGATCGCGACCTTGAGGCCGAGCTGAGAAGCACGGACGGCCGCGACGTACCCGCCGGGCCCCGCGCCGAGGATGGCGACGTCGTAGTGAGGCATGCTTCCAGCCTAGTGGTCGGCTGAGGGCGGGGAGCCGGGCTGCGAGGGGCCGCCGGCGGTGCCCTGCGCCCCGTCCGCGAGGGCCTTCTCACGCCGCGAACGCGACACCAGCAGGTAGACGACGGCGCCGATCAGCGCGAGGGCCAGCAGGCCGGCGATGACCCACGGCAGCGCGCTCGACCCGTCCGACGCGGCGGGCTCACCGGTCACCGTCGGGGTGGGCGTCGCCGTCTCGCTGGGCTCAGCGGTGGCGCTCGGGGTGGGCGCGGTGGTCTCGGTGGCGGTTGCCGTGGGCGTGGGGGCTCCGGTGACCGTGAACGAGAACTCGCCCGAGATGGGGTGGCCGTCGCTCGAGACCACCTTCCACAGCACCTTGATGGCACCTGCTGCCTCGCCCGACAGTGCCTGGGTGACCAGGTTGTCGCGGACGGTCGGCGTGCCGACGGCGAGCGCCGTGCCCGCGGCATCCGTCACCTGCACGACCGAGGCGCCGTCGTCGTCGGCGATCTCGGCGCTGAACGTGAGCGTGAGCTGGCCGGGAAGTGCGTCGATCGTGGCGTTCGCGGCCGGGTCGCTGCCCAGCAATTCGTCGTGCGCGTGGGCGGGGGATGCCGGCACGAACAGCATCGCGAAGGCGACGAGCAGAGCGGCCGCGACGAGCGCGAGACGGGGGGTGAGTCGGGAATCGCGGGGTCGAAGGGCTTCCACCCGATCGAGCCTAGCCGGTACGTTTCGTCCATCCGGTCGCAGCGAGGCGGGCGGAAACACGGCGTTCACGAGCGGTCCCGCCGTGGAAACAGAAGGGTGCCACGCTGGCGCCGGGCCGGTCGGCTCGCGCTCGTGGTCGCGGGCGCCCACCGTCGAGAAAAGGAAGTCATGAGACTCTTACGCTCCATCGCGGTCATCGGCGGCGTCGCCGTCGCGGCCGCCTCGTTCACGAGCGGTGCTGCGTTCGCAGCACCCGTTCCCGCCATCGCGGTCCCCGGCATCTCGGCTGTCACGGAAGACCCCGGCGGCCGCGGGCCGGAGCGCGATCCCGGCTCCGAGACGTCCACGTCGTTCGCGGATCTCGTCAAACTGGCCAAGACGGGGCCGGCCGCCAAGGCGACCGCCGGCGCGATCGACATGCCCACGTCGTACCCGTTCCAGCCGACCCTGACGGTCTACCCCGCGGACAGCCCGGACGCGACCGACCTGAACCAGACGATCGCCTTCTCGGAGCTCGCGCCGCGGCTGAACCAGCTCATGGCCGAGAGCGACCGGGTCTCGACGCAGCTCGTCGGCCAGTCGACCGCTGGACGGGACCTGTACCTGGTCACCGTCACGGCGCCGGAGAGCACGGGTGAGACGGCGCGGCAGTCGAAGTGGCGGGACGAGATCCGCACCGCGCCCGCCAAAGCGGCGAGCGATCCCCAGCTCGCGGCGGAGTACAAGACGCCGATCTGGATCAGCTCGAACATCCACGGCAACGAGTGGGAGGGCACCGACGCGGCGATGCAGTTCATCGAGCAGCTCGCCGTCTCGGAGGACCCGGCGACGGTGGCGGCGCTCGAGGACCACCGCCTCTACTTCTCGCTGACGCTCAACCCCGACGGTCGGACGCTCGCCACGCGCGCGACCTCGCTCTCGCTCGACGCCAACCGCGACATGGTGACGCTCACCACACCGGAGGCGCGGTCCTTCGTCGCGACGGCACAGGCCCTTCAGCCGCTCTACGCGGCCGACTTCCACGGCTACACCAGCGTGCTGCAGGTGGAGCCCTGCGGTCCGCCACACGGTGAGAACTACGAGTACGACCTGTTCATCCCGCACGGCTACGCCGCCGCGCTGCAGGTCGAGGCCGATGTCGTGGCCGCGGAGATCCCGGGCAACACCTACTACGACCGGGCGACCGGTGGCGTCACGAACACCAACACGGGCAACATTAAGATCCCGTACCGCGACACCCCGTCGGGCTGGGACGACTACCCGCCCATCTTCACGGCGCAGTACGCCGCGTTCCACGGCGCCGTGACGTCGACCGTCGAGCTGCCCCGCGGGCGTACCGGATCGACGACGACGCCGGCGAACGCCGTCATCAACACCGCGGTCGCCAAGGCGACGATGGAATCGATGGTCCGGTATGTCACCGAGAACTCGGACGTGATGCTCGCCGACCAGATCGAGTCGTTCCGCCGCGGACTCACCGGCGCCCCGAAGGACTCGCTCACCGCCGCAGACGTCGCCGCGGTCCCCGGCCCGGACCAGTGGAAGGAGCACTGGGACGTCGCGGACGACCAGGATCCGGTTCAACTGCCGCGCGCCTACGTCATCCCGCTCGGGGATGCGCAGCGCTCGACCTCCGACGCCGAAGCCCTGGTCGACACGCTGCTCTTCCACGGCATCGAGGTCGGCACGCTGGCGCGCACCACGACCGTCGGCGGAGTCACCTATCCGGCGGGCTCCTTCGTGGTCGACATGCACCAGCCGCGCCGCGGTCTCGCCAACGCGCTGCTCGATCTCGGCACCGACATCTCCGGGAAGGTGCCGTCGATGTACGACATCTCCGCGTGGAGCCTCGCATACCTGTGGGGCGCGACGGTGGACAAGGTCGGATCGACGACGGATGCCGCGATCGGCGCCGTCGTGCCGCTCCACCGCGTGCCGCAGGATGGTGTGCTGCCCAAGAAGTCGGCCTACGTGGCGTTCGACGTCGCGGGGGTCGAGGACTACCGCGCGCTGAACTCGCTGCTCGAGGCCGAGGCACCGGTGTGGCTGCTGGACGACGGACGCGCCGTCGTCGGCGAAGCCGGCCTGTCGGCCGCCGCGAAGGCCGTCGTCGACTACGACATCGCATTCGAGGCGGTCTCGGCCGCCGACGTCGCAGCACTCGACGAGGCCACCGAGCTGGAGCAGCTCACGATCGCGGTGGCGGGAAGCCAGGACGACGCCCTCGCGCTCGCCGAACTGGGGTTCACCGACATCACGCGCGTGACCGCGGCGGATGTGCAGAACGGAGCGGCGACAGGGACGACCGGGCTCGAGGACGCGGACCTGCTCTGGGTCGGCTCATCCTTCTCGCTCGCAGCGGGCTCGACCGGCCGCACCTACGTGCAGCAGTGGGTCGATGCCGGCGGGTCGATCGTGGGACGCACCAACCAGGCGTTCGCCGTGGCCTCGACGTACGGCCTGGTGTCCGGCTCCGTCGTCGCGGGCAACGGCTCCGGCAACGGCATCGTGGATGTGGACACGCCGGAGGGGTCGATCTTCTCCGCGCACCCGCAGGACGCGTCGTTCATCTACCCCGCATACTGGTTCACGAACCTCGGCGCGGGCACGACCGCCGAGGTGCGATACGCCGACGACGTGCTCCTCGCCGGTCACTGGCGTCCGAGCGGCGCCGGGACCAACGGGCCGGCGGCGGCCGCCGGTCAGGCGGCGGTCATCTCGGGCGAGTCCGCCTCC
Source organism: Microbacterium sp. ProA8 (assembly GCF_039905635.1). Taxonomy (NCBI): domain Bacteria; kingdom Bacillati; phylum Actinomycetota; class Actinomycetes; order Micrococcales; family Microbacteriaceae; genus Microbacterium; species Microbacterium chionoecetis. The sequence goes on from NZ_CP157000.1 coordinate 1,814,369, forward strand.
GGTTCCCGTGCGGTCGTGTTCGGCACCTCGCCGTTCTTCCGGACGCACCCGAAGGGCGCGATGAGCCAAGCCGCGCAGGCCATCTTCTGGGCGGCAGCCGGCGACTGACGGCCGGCGACGACGCCCGTCCCCTCGGGCGAGGGGGCGGGCGTCGTCGTGCGCAGAGGGGTTTGTGAATTCCTTGTGACAACGCCCGATCGGCCCTCGCCGAGGCTTCAAACGGCGCCGTCGCGCGAGTAGCCTGAGCCGCAGGCGGGCACTCCTGCTCGCGGACGAACCCAGGGAAGCGAGGTGGGCAGATGGACTCCATGATGATGGACGCCATGTCAAAGGACATGATGTCGATGCCCGGCATGGACACCATGGACATGTCGGTGATGCAGGCCTGTATGGACGCCTGCTCGGCCTGCGAGCAGGCATGCACGGTGTGCTCCACGCAGATGATGTCGTGCGCCCCCGCGTGCATGAACTGCGCGGACATGTGCAACACGATGATGCGGTCCATGCTGCGCATGCAGGGCATGAACCCGGCGACCATGATGTCGATGCTGGATGCGTGCATCGCGATGTGCCAGCTGTGCATGGACGAGTGCATGGAGCACGCCGACCACAGCGAGGTCTGCAAGATGTGCGCTCAGGCCTGCCAGGCGTGCATGGACGCCTGCATGGCGATGAAGAACTCGATGATGGCGATGGGCTGAGGCCCGTCGCCTTCTCTCATTCGTGCGCGATCGATCGCGCACGAATGCCGCCGGCTCGCGGCGGGGCCTCAGGCTTCGACGAGCTCCGCGCGGAGGACGTTGTAGCGCGCGCCGCCGACGGCCAGCACGTGGTAGCGCTCGTGCAGCGCCACCGGCGTGCCGGGCGTCGCCGTCGCGGCGGCGCCGACGCCGTTCCACAGCACGATCGACGTGGCATCGGTCAGCGTCCGCACGATCACGAAGCCGGATCGCTCGTCGGACTCCTCGACGATCGCGTCCGCCCATTCGGACGGCGTCGCCGCGGCCAGGCGCGCCTGGATGAGGTGCAGCGCGTGCCCGGGGGCGAATGAGGAGCAGCTGGCACCGTGGTCGCACATGCACGCCGCACGCTCACGCACCTGGAGGGGCGGGATGTGGCTGTGCGGGCTGGACACGATGTTCTCCTTCTCATGCGACGAATCGTCTGCGGTCCTGCCAGGCTAGGGGGGCACGCGTGTCAAGGCATCTCGGGTGACACGCGGCGAAACATTGCGACAGCCGCCGTTTCGGGGGTGCGCGGGCCTGGCCCGAGCGCCCCGCCATGCCGGACCCCTCGGGCCTCGGTGCCGACGATCCGCTGCCGCAACCGCCAAAACGGCCTCTTCCGAGCCGAGGGTGATCGGATAGGCTGGCCGAGCAGAGGAGGAAACCGTGGAGCACGACCGCCGACCCGATGAGGGCGACATCCGCCGCGCCGCAGGAGCCGCCGCGCACGAGTCAGACCGTGCCGCCGACACCACGCAGACGTTCGGCCACGATTCCGATCTGTCGTTCGTGCCGTTCGGCAGCGAGCTCGGGGATGCGGAGCTCGACGCGATCGATGCTCTCCCGTCCGGTGCTGCGCTGCTGCTCGTCCGTTCCGGACCCACCGCAGGCGCCCGCTACCTGCTGGATTCCGACGTGACGACCGTCGGACGGCATCCCGAAGCAGACATCTTCTTCGACGACGTCACCGTCTCGCGCCGCCACGCCGAGATCACCCGCTCGGGCACGACCTTCGAACTGGTCGACCAGCGCTCGCTCAACGGCACCTACGTCAACGGCGAGCGGGTCGACAGAGCCACGCTCACCAATGGCGCCGAGGTGCGCGTCGGAAAGTTCCGCCTCAACTTCTTCGTCTCGCCGGCCGACCTCGCCCGGGCGGCGGACGCCTGATGCCCGCGGCTTCCGCCCGTGAAAGGGCGTCGTCCGCGGGTCTTCTCAGCATCGGGCAGGTTCTGGCGCGACTGTCGCCGGAGTTCCCGTCCCTCACGTCCAGCAAGCTGCGCTTCCTCGAGGTGCAGGGCATCGTCACGCCGCTGCGCACCGAGTCCGGCTACCGCAAGTTCTCGCAGGACGACCTCGAGCGGCTGCGGCTCGCACTGACGCTGCAGCGCGACCACTACCTGCCGCTGTCGGTCATCCGCGACTACCTCGAAGACGTCGACGCCGGCCGCGATCCGGCCACGCCGACCGCGGTGCCGCCGCCCTCGATCGTGCCCGCCCCGCGCCGCTACCGCCGGGACGAGATGCTCGCTGCCGCCGGCGCCGCGCCGCAGCTGCTCAACGATGCGATCAGCACCGGGATCCTCGCCGGAGCGGAGTCCTACACCGAGCAGTCCGTCACGCTGCTGCGCGCGCTCGTCGCCCTCGACCGCCACGGCATCGAGCCCCGTCACGTCCGCGCGCTGCGCCAGAGCGCCGAGCGCGATGTCGCCCTCGTCGAGTCGGCCCTCGCGCCGTTGCTGCGGCGGACGGATGCTTCGTCGCGCGGTCGCGCCGGCGAACTCGCGCCCGAATTGACCCGGCGCCTCGATGACGTGCGCGCGATCTTCGTGCGTGCCGCGCTCGACCGCATGCTCTCTTGACACGGCGCGGACGCCGTCGGCAGGGGGCCTGCCGAAGCGAAGCGTGCGACACGCCGACCTCCGAACAGCGGATGTCATTGCCGCGAGGGGGAGGCTGATCTAGCGTTGAGGTATTCGATTCCGGAGGGGGGAACGAGCATGACCGGAGACCTGGCTGCAGGTGAGCCGTTCGGCGCAGAACTCCTCTTCACCGACGGACTTCCCGCGATGGACGACGAGGTCGGCTACCGCGGAGCGGTGGCGGCGAAGGCTGCCGGCATCACGTACCGTCAGCTCGACTACTGGGCTCGTACCGAGCTCGTCGAGCCGACCGTCCGGGGCGCCAGCGGGTCCGGCTCCCAGCGCCTCTACGGATTCCGCGACATCCTCGTGCTGAAGCTGGTCAAGCGCCTGCTCGACACCGGCATCTCGCTGCAGCAGATCCGCACCGCGGTCGACCAGCTGCGTGCCGCCGGCATCCGCGACCTCGCGGGCACGACCCTCATGAGCGATGGCGCCTCCGTGTACCTGTGCACGTCGAACGACGAGGTGATCGACCTCGTCAGCCGCGGTCAGGGCGTGTTCGGCATCGCGGTCGGCAAGGTGCTGCGCGAGGTCGAGTCGGAGCTCGTCGAGTTCGAGGTCGAGAAGCTCGACGCGATGGACGAGCTCGCGGTTCGCCGCGCCGCCCGCACCGCCTGACTCACGCCCGCGCCGTCTCCACCCGGTCTCGTGCCTCCGTGCTCGCGGTGAACGCCTGAGCCAGGTCGGCGATGAGGTCGGCGGGGTCTTCGAGCCCGATCGACAGCCGCACCAGAGCGTCGGACGGCTTGGCCTCCGACGCGACGGGGCGGTGCGTGAGCGCCGCGGGGTGCTGGATGAGCGAGTCGACGCTGCCCAGCGACACCGCGTGGGTGAACAGCTCCACCTCGGCCGTCAGCGACGACGCCGCCGCGAACCCGCCGGCGAGCTCGATCGCGATCATCGCGCCCGGACCCGCCTGCTGCGTGCCCACCAGGCCCTGCGGGTCACTCGCCGCGAAGCCGGGGAAGTGCACGCGGGCGACCTCGTCCCTCGTCGTGAGCCAGTCCGCGACGATGCGCGCGCCCTCCTGCTGCGCCCGCATGCGCACCGGCAGCGTCGCGAGGCCGCGGTGCAGCAGGTAGGCCGCGAGCGGGTGCATGATGGCGCCGGTGATGGCGCGCGTGCGGCGCAGGGCCGCGGCGAGCCGCGCATCGCAGGCGACGACGCCGCCGACGACATCGCCGTGGCCGCCGAGGTACTTGGTGGCACTGTGGAGCGACAGGGCGGCGCCGAGATCGAGCGGATGCTGCAGCATCGGCGTGGCGAACGTGTTGTCGACCAGCACCGGCACGTCGCCCGCCGCCTCCACCACGGCGGCGATGTCGACGAGTTCCAGCGTCGGGTTGGCCGGGGTCTCGAGCACGACGAGCGCGGTGTCGTCCCGCATCGCCGCCGCGACGGCGTCGGGGGCGCAGAACGTCGTCTCGACGCCGAGCAGCCCCGATGCCAGCAGATGGTCGGTTCCGCCGTAGAGCGGGCGGACCGCCACGACGTGGCGGCGCTGCGACTCGTGCGTCAACGCCAGCAGCACCGCGGTGACCGCGGCCATGCCGGACGAGAAGGCCACAGCCTCTTCGGCGTGCTCGAGGCGCGCGAGCGCCTCTTCGAACCGGGCGACCGTGGGATTCCACAGTCGGGCGTAGACGTTCGAGCCCCCTTCGAACGGGTGGCCGCCGGTGGCGAGCACCTCGTAGGACATGCCGCCGAGGTCGATCCCGGGCAACGGGTTGGTCGACGAGAGGTCGAGGGGGAGTGCGTGGACGCCGAGGCTCGCGAGATCGTCGCGGCCGGCGTGCACGGCGAGGCTGTCAGGGTGCAGCGTCATCGATGCCATGGCGATATGGTCAGTGATCGCGAGGCGAATAGCAAGTCGTGATCACCGACTGGTGCACGATCTATACAAAGTGACCATCAATTGAGACGGCCGTCACCGAGTGGATGCCGGTGCCACCGGCATCCGTCATCGTCAGGAGCGCGTGTCTTCCGCGACCGGGATGCGACCCGTCCGCATGACGCGGTCGAGCAGCGAGTCGAAGTCGGCGGCGAGCTCCTGCGCGGAGTCGCCGGGCCAGATGTGGAGCGGCTTCGCGGCGCCCTGCGCCTGCTGCAGTGAGGTGCGCTCCGGCAGCTGCGGGCTCAGCACGAGGGGGCCGAACATGTCGCGCAGCTCCTTGATGCGGAACTGGTGCTCGATCGACTGCGGGCGCACGCGGTTGACCACGATGCCCAGCGGCTGCAGGCGAGGGGAGAGGCCGCGGCGGATCTCCTCGATCGCGCGGAGCGCACGGTCGGCGGCGGCCACCGAGAAGAGGCCGGGCTCGGTCACGACGATCACGCGGTCGGACGCCGCCCACGCGGTGCGCGTAAGGGCGTTGAGCGAGGGTGCGCAGTCGATGAGCACGAGGTCGTAGTCGGCCTCGATGGTCGCCAGCGCCTCCTCCATCTTCCACACGTCGCGGACGCTCGGGTGCGGACCGTCGAAGTTGATCGCAGACGGGCTGCCGATCATCACGTCGATGGTGCCCGGATGCACCTTCGCCCATCCGCTGGAGGTGATGGCCTGACGGACCGTCTTCTCCTTCGGGTTGGCGAGGACATCTGCGACATTCAGTCGACCGGCGACTTGGATGTCCATGCCCGTCGATACGTCGGACTGCGGGTCGAGGTCGACGACGAGCGTGCGGACACCGCGGGCGAATGCCGCCGACGCGAGTCCGAGAGTCACGGTTGTCTTGCCGACCCCACCCTTGAGCGAGCTGACGGATAGGACGTGCACAAGGCACAACGTTACCGTCCCCTAGGCTGAGAGCACACTCAGCCTGTTCCCCGGGCCCGCCTGCGCCGCCGCACACGGAGGTCGAATGTTCCGCAAGATCCTGGTCGCGAACCGAGGCGAGATCGCCATCCGGGCCTTCCGCGCCGCATACGAACTGGGGGCCCGCACGGTTGCGGTGTTCCCGTACGAAGACCGCGGCTCGCTGCATCGGCAGAAGGCCGACGAGTCGTACGAGATCGGCGAGAAGGGGCATCCCGTCCGCGCGTACCTCGACGTCGACGAGATCATCCGCGTGGCGAAGGATGCCGGCGCGGACGCGATCTATCCGGGCTACGGCTTCCTCTCGGAGAACCCCGAGCTGGCGGAGAAGGCGGCGGCCAACGGGATCGCCTTCATCGGTCCGCCCGCGAAGGTGCTCGAGATGGCCGGCAACAAGGTCACCGCGAAGCACCACGCGGTCGCCGCGGGCGTGCCCGTGCTGCGCTCGACCGAGGCGTCCGACGACGTCGACGCCCTGCTCGGCCAGGCCGACGACATCGGCTTCCCGATCTTCGTCAAGGCGGTCGCCGGCGGTGGCGGACGCGGGATGCGGCGCGTCGAGCGCCGTGAAGAGCTCGCCCCCGCGCTGGCCGAGGCGATGCGAGAGGCGGGAAGCGCCTTCGGCGACGCCCGCGTGTTCCTCGAGCAGGCCGTGCAGCGGCCGCGCCACGTCGAGGTGCAGATCCTCGCCGACGCGACGGGCGAGACCGTGCACCTGTTCGAGCGCGACTGCTCGGTGCAGCGCCGTCACCAGAAGGTGATCGAGATCGCACCCGCGCCCAACCTCGACCCCGCCGTCCGCGACGCGCTCCACGGCTACGCCGTCGCCTTCGCACGGTCGATCGGCTACGAGAACGCCGGCACGGTGGAGTTCCTCCTGGAGACGGCGGGCCCCCGCACCGGCGAGGTCGTGTTCATCGAGATGAACCCGCGGATCCAGGTCGAGCACACCGTCACCGAGGAGGTGACGGATGTCGATCTCGTGCAGTCGCAGATGCGCATCGCCGCCGGGCAGACGATCGCCGAGCTCGGTCTGACGCAGGACAGGATCCAGCTGCGTGGCGCCGCCCTCCAGTGCCGCATCACGACCGAGGACCCGTCGCAGGGGTTCCGCCCCGACACCGGCCGCATCACCACGTACCGCTCGCCGGGCGGCGCCGGCATCCGGCTCGACGGCGGCACGACCGCAGCGGGCTCGCAGATCAGCCCGCACTTCGACTCGATGCTCGCGAAGCTCACGTGCCGCGGCCGCGACTTCCCGGCCGCCGTCGCCCGTGCACGCCGGGCGCTCGCGGAGTTCCGCATCCGCGGCGTCTCGACCAACATCCCGTTCCTCCGGGCGGTGCTCGACGACCCGGCATTCGTCGCCGGCGACGTGAGCACCTCCTTCATCGACGAGCGCCCCCAGCTGCTCACCAGCAACCCGTCACGAGACCGGGCGACCAAGCTGCTGAACTGGCTCGGCGACGTGACCGTCAACCGGCCCTACGGCGACAAGCCGCTGTCGGTGTCGCCGGGCAGCAAGCTGCCCGGCATCGACCTCACCGCCGCCCCGCCGGCGGGGACGCTCGCGAAGCTGCGTGCGCTCGGCCCCGAGGGCTTCGCGCGCGCTCTTCGCGCGCAGAGCGCACTCGCCGTCACCGAGACGACGTTCCGCGACGCCCACCAGTCGCTGCTGGCCACCCGCGTCCGCACCCGCGACCTGGTGCGGGTCGGCCCGCACGTGTCGCGCATGACGCCGGAGCTGCTGTCGGTCGAGGCGTGGGGCGGTGCCACCTACGACGTCGCGCTGCGCTTCCTTGCGGAAGACCCGTGGGAGCGCCTCGAGGCGCTCCGCGAGGCCATGCCCAACATCCCGATCCAGATGCTGCTGCGCGGCCGCAACACGGTGGGCTACACCCCTCGCCCCGTCGAGGTCACCGACGCGTTCGTGCGCGAAGCCGCGGCCACCGGCGTCGACATCTTCCGCATCTTCGACGCGCTCAACGACGTGTCGCAGATGCGCCCGGCGATCGACGCCGTGCGCTCCACGGGCACCGCCATCGCCGAAGTGGCGCTCTGCTACACCTCCGATCTGCTCGATCCGGCGGAGCAGCTCTACACGCTCGACTACTACCTCCGCCTCGCCGAGCAGATCGTCGAGTCCGGCGCGCACATCCTGGCGATCAAGGACATGGCCGGTCTCGTGCGACCAGCCGCCGCCGCCAAGCTGGTCACGGCGCTCCGCGAGAACTTCGACCTCCCGGTGCATCTGCACACCCACGACACCGCGGGCGGGCAGCTGGCGACGCTCCTGGCGGCCAGTGCGGCGGGCGTCGACGCGGTGGATGCCGCGGCCGCACCGATGTCGGGCACCACGAGCCAGCCCTCGCTCTCGGCTCTCGTGGCCGCGCTCGCGCACACCGACCGCGACACCGGACTCAGTCTGCAGGCGGTGAGCGACCTCGAACCGTACTGGGAGGCCGTGCGCCACCTCTACCGCCCGTTCGAGTCCGGGCTCGCCTCGCCGACGGGCCGCGTGTATCACCACGAGATCCCGGGCGGACAGCTCTCGAACCTCCGTCAGCAGGCGATCGCACTGGGCCTCGCCGACGACTTCGAGCTCATCGAGGACATGTATGCCGCCGCCGACCGCATCCTCGGCCGCATCCCCAAGGTGACGCCCTCGTCCAAGGTCGTCGGCGACCTGGCGCTCGCGCTCGTCGCGGTGCGCGCCGACCCCGCCGACTTCGAGGCGAACCCGCAGAGCTACGACATCCCGGACTCGGTGGTCGGCTTCATGGCGGGCGAGCTGGGCGATCTGCCGGGCGGCTGGCCCGAGCCCTTCCGCACCAAGGTGCTCGAAGGCCGCACGGTCTCGATCGAGGTGCCTCCGCTCACGGAGGAGGAGCACGAAGGTCTGGCCGGCGACCGGGCGCTCCGCCGCCGCACCCTCAACCGGCTGCTGTTCCCCGGCCCGGCACGCGAGTTCGAGAAGAACCGCGAGGCGTACGGCGACCTCACTGCTCTCGGCACGCCGGACTACCTCTACGGCTTGAAGCCGGGGGAGGAGCACATCGCCGAGATCGACCCGGGCGTGCAGCTGTACGTCGGACTCGAAGCGATCGGCGAAGCCGACGACAAGGGCTTCCGGACCGTGATGACGACCCTCAACGGACAGCTGCGGCCGGTGTTCGTGCGCGACCGCAGCATCAAGGTCGAGACGCGCCCGGCTGAGAGGGCCGACACCTCGAAGCCGGGGCAGGTCGCTGCGCCCTTCTCCGGCGTCGTCACGCTGAAGTCGGCCGTCGGCGACGCCGTCGCGGCCGGGCAGCCGGTGGCTTCGATCGAGGCCATGAAGATGGAGGCCGCCATCACCGCGCCTGTCGACGGCGTCGTCGAACGCCTCGCGATCGCCGCGACCGCACAGGTCGATGCGGGCGACCTTTTGGTCGTGATCCGTCCGGCCCAGTAGCCTGGAAGGCGGCATACGCCCGAATATGCGCCCGCGGCACCCGAACAGGCGCCATCTTCCCAGGAGAACTTCGCAGTGACGCCCGATCGCACCGAACACACGCCCGACGAACCCGAGAACGGGGTGCTCTCCGAGACCGGCAGCATCGACACGACCGGTCTCGGCATCCTGGGCGGTGCAACGGCGCAGGTGAACGTCCAGCTGCCGTCCGAATCCGAGGACGACCTCGCCGACGACGGTGTCATCGACGACGAGGTGCCCTTCGTCATCGAGATCCCGGCGGACGCCGACCTTCCCGTCATCGCCCCCGCGCCTGCCGACGAGTATCCCCTCGAGACAGCCCAGGCGGAGATCGTGGAGACGCCCGCGGAGCTCGAGGAGTGGACGGTCGAGGGCGAGGGCTTCGCGCCGGCAGCGCCGGTGGAGGACATCGCCGACGCGGATGAAGTCTTCGAGGCGCTCCCGGTCGAGGAGCCGCGCGACCGCGACGGCGACGCCGAGGTGATGGTCGAGGACGCGGCCGACCTGCACGAGCAACCCGAGGCCGAGGCCGAGGTCGCCCCGGAGGCACCCGCGCCGGCCGCTGTCTCGCCCGCGGTGCAGGTCGAGATGCAGGACGAGGTGGGCACGGAGCCGCCTGCAGCAGCCGATTCCGCCGAAGACGAGTTCGACATCGTGGACTTCGACGTCGCCGAATTCGAGGACGCGGACTTCGACGAAGAGTTCGATCCCGCCGAGTTCGACCGCGTCCTCGCCGAGGGCATCGACGATGTCGAAGGCGAAGCCGCTCTGGCGGAGAACGCCCCGACGGGAGACGATGTCATCGCGACCGACGACACCGCGGAGGAGCCCATGATCGCCAAGACCCCGGCCGACGACGGCAAGGACGCCGGCAAGGACGCCGGCAAGACGGATGCCGCGGCCGCGGCATCCGCACCCAAGACGTCGCCCGCACCGAAGTCGCCCGCACCGCCGTCCGTCTCGGCGAGCGCCGCGGCGGCGAAGACTGCGACCGGCTCGACTCCCGCGACCCGTCGGCAGGCGAACCACACCGGTGCCCAGCCCGTCATGGAGCGCTCGGCCGTGGAGCGGGCTGCGTTCGCCCGCTCCGACGTCGCTCTCGCGTCCAAGCGCCTGGGCGAGTTCGAGGCCGACCGTGAGACCGCCGATCTGCTCACCGCGGATCGGCTGCTCGACCCGCACCAGGTGGTCCGCCCCGAGCCCGAGGGCGCGTGGCAGCACTTCGTCTACTCGATCTCGGGCAGGCGCATCAACCTCGGCGACAGCAAGCGCGCGAGGGCCCGCAAGGAGCTCGACCGCCGCATCGCGGCGCCGCTTGTCGGCGGCGCGCGCTTCGTGCCGGTGCTCTCCCGCAAGGGCGGAGTCGGCAAGACGACCGTGACCACGCTGCTCGGCATGGCTCTCGCCGGCGCCCGCGACGACCGCGTGATCGCGGTGGACGCCAACCCCGACCGTGGGACGCTCGCCGAGCGGATCTCGGGGGACAGCGGCAAGACCGTCCGCGACCTGGTGCGCATCAGCCCCGAGGTGGTCGGCTTCAACGACCTCTCGAACATCGTCGCGCGCGACGAGACCCGCCTCGACGTCGTCGCCTCCGATTCCGACCCACGCGTCTCGGAGGCGTTCAACGACGCGGACTACCGGGATGTCGCGGCCCTTGCCGCGCACTATTACTCGGTGGTCCTCACCGACACCGGCACCGGCATCGTGCACTCCGTCATGGGCGCCACCCTCGACCTGGCCGACCAGCTCGTGATCGTCGCAGGCCTCAGTGTCGACGAGGCACGCCTCGCGTCCGAGACTCTGACGTGGCTCGAGACGAACGGCTACTCCGACAAGGTGCGCAACGCCGTCGTGGTGCTCAACAACGCGCGACCCGGGCATCCGCTCGTGCAGCTCGACGAGCTCGAGTCGCACTTCCGCACGCGCGTGCGCGCGGTGGTGCGTGTGCCGTACGACGCGCACATCGCGGCCGGCAGCGCCATCGTCTTCCGCGAGCTGCAGCCCGCCACGCGGGACGCTGCGCGCGAGCTCGCCGCCACGGTGGTCGAGGGCCTTCGTTCGCTCGCTTCGGCGGCCTGAGGCGACAGATGGCTGTTCGTCCCATCCGTGTCTTCGGCGACCCCGTTCTGAAGTCGGTCAGCACCCCCATCGAGACCGTCGACGAGGGTGTGCGCGCCCTCGTGCGAGACCTGGTCGACACCGTCGAGCTGCCCGGGCGCGCCGGCGTCGCGGCGCCGCAGATCGGCGTGGGCCTGCGGGCCTTCAGCTACAACATCGACGGCGACATCGGGTACGTGCTGAATCCTGTCCTCGTCGAGGTCTCGGGGGAGCCCGAGGCGATCGGCGAGGGATGCCTGTCGGTGCCGGGACTCTGGCACGAGGCCGTCCGGTACCCGCGTGCGAAAGTCGTCGGGATCGATCTCGACGGCAACGAGATCGTGCTCGAGGGGGAGGGGCTGCTCGCGCAGGCGCTGCAGCACGAGACCGACCACCTCGACGGCATGCTCTACCTGGAGCGGCTGACGCCCGAAGAGCGCCGCGTCGCGATGCGCGAGATCCGCGAGTCCGACTGGTTCTGAAGTCCCGTTCCCCCTGGAACCGCTGGTTCCCGCGCCAGTGAACTCGGAGCACCAGACAGCCAGACGGAACACGACGAAGCCCCGGACCCCTGAAGGGGTCCGGGGCTTCCGGCATCCATCGCGCTGCTACGGGAGCGAGACGTTCGTCGTGTTGACGGGGACCGCGTAGATCTCCTCGATGTCGCCCGCGAAGTCGGAGAGGATCACGTTGCGCTTGATGCTCATCTTGGGCGTCAGATGACCGCTGCCCTCCGTCCACTCGGTGGGGAGGATCGTGAACTTGCGGATCGATTCGGCGCGCGACACCGACGTGTTCGCACGATCGATCGCCTTCTGGATCTCGGCGCGCACCGCCTCGTTCTTCGCCGCGTCCGTCAGCGACAGGTCGGCAGGCAGGTTGTTGTTCGCCAGCCACGCCGGCAGCATCTCGGGGTCGAGGGTGACCAGCGCCGCGATGAACGGCTTCTGGTCGCCCACGACGACGACCTGGCCGACGATCGGGTTGGCGCGGATCGGGTCCTCGAGCGCGGCGGGGGCGACGTTCTTGCCACCCGCGGTGACGATGATCTCCTTCTTGCGGCCGGTGATCGTGAGGAAGCCCTCGTGGTCGAACGAACCCAGGTCGCCCGTCTTGAACCAGTCGCCGTCGAACGCCTCGGCCGTGGCCTCGGGGTTGCGCCAGTACTCCTTGAACACGTTGACGCCGCGCACCTGGATCTCGCCGTCGTCGCCGAGCCGGATGCCGACACCGGGGATGACCGGTCCGACCGTGCCGATCTTCGACTTGCGCGCCTGGTTCACGGTCGCGGGGGCGGTGGTCTCGGTGAGACCGTAGCCTTCGAGGATCGTGACGCCGAGGCTGTGGAAGAAGTGGCCGAGGCGGGGTCCGAGCGGGGCCGAGCCCGAGACCGCGTACGCGATGTTCCCGCCCATGGCGGTGCGCAGCTTGCTGTAGACCAGCCGGTCGAACAGCGCGAACTTGATCTTCGTGCCGAGCGGGACCTTCTTGCCCTCCTGCTGCAGGCGAGAATGCTCGACCGCGGTATGCGCGGCGGCGCGGAAGATCTTGCCCTTGCCGCCGGCCTCTGCCTTCTGCTCGGCCGAGTTGTAGACCTTCTCGAACACGCGCGGCACGGCGAGGAGGAACGTGGGCTTGAAGGAGCCCAGTGCGGGCAGCAGCTGCTTCGTGTCGGGCTGGTGACCCGTCTTGACGCCGGCGTGGATGTTGAGGATCGAGATGAACCGCGCGAACACGTGCGCCGTGGTGATGAACAGCAGGGTCGACGCTCCCGGAGTGGCGAAGACCTCCTGGTTCGACAGCGTCGCGTTGCGGGTGAGCTCGACGAAGTTGCTGTGGGTGAGCACGCAGCCCTTGGGGCGGCCCGTGGAGCCCGACGTGTAGATGAGCGTGGCGATGTCGGCGCCGTTGGCGAGGTTGCGTCGCCGCTCGATCTCGTCGTCGGAGACGCCCGCACCCTCGGAGACCAGCCGGTCGAGGTCGCCGCTGTGCATCTCCCACGCGGAACGGATGAGGGGCAGCTCGCCACGCGCCTCCGCGAAGCGGGCGGTGTGCTCCGGCGACTCCGTGATGAGCGCGATCGCACCGGAGTCGGTGAGGTTCCACGCGATCTGACCGGTCGAGCTGGTCTCGTAGATCGGCACCATCACGGCGCCGGCATAGAACAGCGCGAAGTCGACCAGCGTCCAGTCGTAGGTGGTGCGGGCGATGAAGCCGACCTTGTCGCCCGGCTCGATGCCGCCGGCGACGAACCCCTTCGCGAGGGCGATGACCTGCTTCTGGAAGTCGGCGGCGCTGATGTCGCGCCACCCCTCGCCGTCGGGCACGGCGAACAATGCACGGTCGGGCGTCGCCTTGACGCGCTCGACCAGCAGGTCGGTGATGTTTGCCTGCGGATCGGCGGGGACGATGGCAGGGACTTCGAACTGGACCACGGCAGCTCCTTCGGTACCGGACGACTGAATCTCGGGCGGATCTGACATGAGTCTAATCGGCTGACACCTCCCCGCCGATGGGGGGTGTGGACGAGGACCGCCTGGATAGACTGCAAGGCGCTGTCGTACGTGCGGCGGCCGGAGAGGGAGATCGTGCTCAAGGTCGGTATCGACATCGGCGGAACCAAGATCGCGGGAGGCGTCGTAGATCCAGACGGCCACATCGTCGAGCAGCTCCGCGTCGACACCCCGAGCGACACCGACGCGCTCGCCCAGGCCGTCGTCGACATGGCGCGCTACTTCCGGGGAGCGCATCAGGTCGCCGCCGTCGGGGTCGCGGCTGCCGGCTTCATCGACCGCGACCGTGCCACCGTCATCCACGCGCCGAACATCGACTGGCACAACGAGCCGCTGAAGGCGACGCTCGAGGACGGCATCGGCCTTCCGGTCACCATCGAGAACGACGCGAACGCCGCCGGCTGGGCCGAGTTCCGCTTCGGCGCCGGGCGCGGCGTCGACCACATGATCATGCTCACCATGGGCACGGGCGTCGGCGGGGCCATCGTGCTCGACGGGAAGCTCTTCCGCGGCGGGCACGGCATCGCGGCAGAGCTCGGCCACATCCGGTTCATCCGCGAGGGGCGACTGTGCGGCTGCGGTCAGCACGGATGCCTCGAGCAGTACGCCTCCGGCCGCGCGCTGCAGCGCGAGGCCGGTGAGATCGCCGACGCGGGCGGCATCGGCGCCGCGCTGGCGGCCCACCGTGCGGAGCACGGCTCGATCAGCGGACCGGCCGTCTCGCGACTCGTCCTCGCCGGCGATCCCGGCGCCGCCGAGGCGCTGCGCCGCGTCGCTACCGCGCTCGGCGAGGCGTGCGGCGGTTTCCAGGCCGTGCTCGACCCCGAGCTGTTCGTCATCGGCGGGGGCGTCGCCCAGCTCGGCGACGCGCTGCTGGAGCCCATGCGGGTGGCCTACGAGCGTTCGCTCCCGGGCTACGGCGACCGGCCCATCGCGACCTTCGCGATCGCGAGGCTCGTGAACGACGCGGGCCTCATCGGCGCCGCCGACCTCGCGGGGACCGAGGCGTAGCGGTGTTCTACTGGCTGATGAAGTACGTGGTGATCGGGCCGATCGTCAAGGCCATCTGGCGCCCGTGGATCGTCGGCCGTCGCAACATCCCCGCGGAAGGGGCCGCGATCCTCGCCAGCAACCACCTCTCGTTCATCGACTCCGTGTTCCTGCCGCTCATGATCGACCGGCCCATGTCGTTCCTCGCCAAGAGCGACTACTTCACGGGCAAGGGCCTCAAGGGCTGGGCCACCCGGATGTTCATGAAGGGGACCGGGCAGATTCCGATCGATCGCACCGGCGGCAAGGCGTCCGAGGCATCCCTCAACACGGGTCTGCAGGTGCTGGGTCGCGGGGATCTGCTGGGCATCTACCCCGAGGGCACCCGCAGCCCCGACGGCAAGCTGTATCGCGGCCGCACCGGCATCGCGCGCATGGCGCTCGAGGCGCACGTTCCGGTGGTGCCCGTGCTGATGGTCGACACCGACACGATGATGCCGATCGGCACAACCGTCCCGCGCATCGTGCGGGTCGGCATCGTGGTCGGCGAGCCGCTCGACTTCTCGCGCTTCGCGGGCATGGAGGGCGACCGCTACATCCTCCGCTCGATCACCGACGAGATCATGGTGGCGCTGCAGCGGCTGGGGGAGCAGGAATACGAGGACGTCTACGCGTCGTCGGTCAAGGATCGCCTCAAGAAGAAGAGTCGCTGACCTCCCGGCGAACGGGCGTCACGCGGCGCCGGCGCCGAGTCCGCCACGGCTAGACTCGAGGGATGCTTCAGCAGCTCGACGCACTCGACCACTGGCGGACCCTGCCCATCAAGCAGCAGCCGCAGTGGTATGACGCCGAGGCGGCGGTTGCGGCATCCGCAGAGCTCGCGACTCTGCCCCCGCTGGTCTTCGCCGGCGAGGTCGACAACCTCCGCGACCGCCTTGCCCGTGCCGCCTCCGGCCGCGCGTTCCTGCTGCAGGGCGGCGACTGCGCCGAGACCTTCGCGGGTGCCACCGCCGAGCAGATCCGCAACCGCATCAAGACGGTGCTGCAGATGGCCGTGGTGCTCACGTACGGCGCGTCGATGCCGATCGTGAAGATGGGCCGCATGGCGGGTCAGTTCGCGAAGCCCCGCTCCAGTGACACCGAGACGCGCGGCGAAGTGACGCTGCCCGCCTACCGCGGCGACATCGTGAACGGCTACGACTTCACCGAGGGCTCGCGCCAGGCCGACCCGCAGCGGCTGCTGAAGGGCTACCACACGGCCGCGTCGACCATCAATCTCATCCGCGCGTTCACGCAGGGCGGCTTCGCCGACCTCCGCGAGGTCCACTCCTGGAACAAGGGGTTCGCACAGAACCCCGCCAACCAGCAGTACGAGCGTCTCGCCACCGAGATCGACCGCGCGATCAAGTTCATGGAGGCCGCCGGCGCCGACTTCGACGAGCTGAAGCGCGTCGAGTTCTACACCGGCCATGAGGGCCTGCTCATGGACTACGAGCGGCCCATGACGCGCATCGACTCGCGCACCAACACGCCGTACAACACCTCGGCGCACTTCCTGTGGATCGGGGAGCGCACGCGCGACCTCGACGGGGCGCACGTCGACTACTTCTCGAAGATCCGCAACCCCATCGGCGTGAAGCTGGGCCCCACGACCACGCCCGAGACGGCACTCGCGCTCATCGACAAGCTCGACCCGAACCGCGAGCCGGGCCGCCTCACGTTCATCACGCGCATGGGCGCGGGCAAGATCCGCGACGCGCTGCCGCCGCTGCTGGAGGCCGTGCGCGACTCGGGAGCCACCCCGCTCTGGGTCACCGACCCGATGCACGGCAACGGCATCACCACGCCCACCGGCTACAAGACGCGTCGCTTCGACGACGTCGTCGACGAGGTGCGCGGGTTCTTCGACGCACACCGCGCCGTCGGCACGTTCCCGGGCGGCATCCATGTCGAGCTCACCGGAGACGACGTCACCGAGTGCCTCGGCGGGTCGGAAGAGATCGACGAGGCCGCGCTCGCGACGCGCTACGAGTCGCTCTGCGACCCGCGACTCAACCACATGCAGTCGCTCGAGCTGGCGTTCCTCGTCGCTGAAGAGCTCGAGAAGCTGACCGCTCGCGCCTGACACGCAGAGGATCCCGGATGCCTCGGCCGAGGCATCCGGGATCTTCGTCGTCTGCGGTGCGCGAGACTTCACGAATGTCGGGGTTTAGCGGCGCTTCGGCGACATTCGTGAAGTCTCGGCCGCGGGTGCGCCGCCGACCCCGGCCGGGCCTCAGCGCGCGAGACTTCACGAATGTCGCGGTCTGGCCGTGGGTGAGCAACATCTGTGAAGTCTCGACCGCGCGGGTGCGACCCCGACCGGGCCTCAGGCCGCGCGAGACTTCACGAATGTCGAGGGTTGGGCGTGTTTGAGCGACATTTGTGAAGTCTCGGGCTCGGGCGCGGGGGCTGTGGACAAACTCGTCGGCCGCTTGGCGGATCGCGTGAAGATCGGTGGATGCCGCAACCGCCGTCTCCGTTGCCCTTCCCGCTGTCGGGGGGACCGTTCCGCTACTCCGAAGCCAAGGTCGCCGGCATCGGGCGCGGCAGGCTTCGGGCGGATGACATCGACCACCCGCATCATGGGCTGTACGCGCCGACCGCTGCCGACGACATCGTCGCCCGGTGCGAGAACCTCGTCCCGCTGCTTGGGGAGCACGCCTGGTTCAGCCACCTCACCGCCGCGCGGCTCTGGGGCATGCCGCTGCCGTTCGCGTGGAAGGCCGACGAGTCCCTGCACGTGCTGACCCTTGCGGCCGCGCCTCCGATGCGCCGACGCGGGGTCATCGGCTGGGAGACCAGCCACACCGAGACGCCCCGCGAGATGATGGGCCTGATTCCCCTGGTGTCAGCATCCGAGGTGTGGGCGCAGCTCGCGGTGCCCGGTTCGACCGGCGTCGACCCTGAGACCGGCGCGAAACGGAGGCTGTCTCGCGAGTGGCTCACCGCCGTGGGCGACTACCTGCTCACAGGGCCGAAAGTCGACGGCACGCGGCATCCGCTCTGCACGGTCGCGGAGCTGACCGAGTCGGTGGCACGACGTCGGCGCGCCCGGGGCGTGGTCGACTTGACGTGGGCGCTGGAGCTGGTTCGGGCGCCCGTGCACTCGCCGAAAGAGACCGAGATGCGACTGGGTTTGGTGGCCTGCGGTCTGCCCGAACCCGATGTACAGGTGCCCGTGATGACGTCCGCGGGCCTGCGGCATGCCGACCTCGGCTACCCGGGCGCGCGGCTGCTCCTTGAGTATCACGGCGATCAGCATCGGACGGATCGCGTGCAGTGGCTTGAGGATCTCACTCGGCGGCAGCTCTTCGAAGATGCCGGCTACCGCGTCATGGAGGTGGGTGCGGCGGACCTCAAGCCGAACTGCCACGCGTTGGCAGCGCGCGTTCGCCGCGCGCTCGACGGGAGCGCCTTCGCCGCGCCCGCGTAGCACGGGCGCCCGCCCTCGATGGCCGAGACTTCACGAATGTCGCCGCGGGGCGCGAAATGCGGACATTCGTGAAGTCTCGGCGGGCAAGGCTGCTGGCGCAGGCATCGCTGTTGGTCCCGCGCGACCGTGCCGGTGGACCGGTCAGCCCGTGACGGTGAGCTGGATGTATACGCGCGTGCCGCGGACCTGGAACTCTCCTGCGGCCGGATCGGATGCCGTCACCTCGGTGATGTCGTTGGGCACGACGCCGAAGAACGCGGCGTAGTCGACCTGGAATCCTGCGGCTTCGAGCTTCTCGATCGCCTCGTCCCGGCTGTCTCCGACGACGTCGGGAACCTCGAACAGCGGGGGACCGGTCGACACGACGAGGGTGACGGTGTCACCGGGCGCCCACGCCCGATCCTCCGGACCGTTGACCCCGATGACGCGCCCCTCTTCGATCGACTCGCTGGTGTCGGTCGCACTCTCTTCGGCGACGATCAGTCCGACACCCTCGAGCTCACTCCGGGCCGAGCCTTCGCTCTGGTCCACGACGTCGGGCACCGGGCCCACCGACACCGACAGGCGCGCGGTGTCGCCCTCGTGCACGACGCATCCGTCCAGGCAGGCGACGTCCTGCGACCCGTCCTCCGGTCCGCCGGCGGGGCGGATCGACACGGCGAGGACGATGTCGGGTGCCTGGTCGCTGAAGAACTCGCTGTTCTCGTCGACGGTCTGCACGGACTTCTCGCTCAGGACTGCGCGCGCGTCGGCTTCTGACATGCCGGCGAACGATGCGAAGGTCGCCTCAGCGGGACCGAGCGAGACGAACACGTTCACCTCGGTGTCCTTGTCGACGCGGGTGCCCTGGGGCGGGTTCGTGCGGATGACCTGTCCTGCGGCGACCTCGAGGCTGTTCTCGCCCTGTTGCACGGCCCGGAGGGAGTCCGCTGCGAGGATCTCGGATGCCTCTTCGAACGTCTTCCCCGTGACATCGGCGACGGCGACCAGAGACCCGGGTCCCGAGCTGAACCACCATCCGAGGCCGCCCGCGAGTGTCGCGAGCAGCAGCACGAGCACGATGAGCCAGGCGCCCCGCGAGCGGCGGCGCTGGGTGGCGCGACGAAGGCGACCGGCGTTGTCGACCTCGTCCATCGCGGTCGTGGGTCCGGTGGCGGTGCTGGGCAGCACGGCGGTGAGCTCGCCGGTGGGCGCGGTGTCGTCGCGCACGATGCCGATCGGACCGGTGCGTGCGACGACGGGGGAGACGCCCAGCTCGCGCTCGATGTCGCGCAGACGCTGCAGCATCTCGCGCGCGTCGAGCGGCCGCTCATCGGGGGACTTCTCCGTCGCCCAGAGCACCAGTTCGTCGAGGGGCTCGGGAACCCCGGGGTTCTTCACGCTCGGCCTGGGCACAGAGTCGGTCGCGTGCTGGAAGGCGATCTGCATCGGCTGCTCGCCCTTGTAGGGCTGCTCCCCGGTGAGCATCTCGTAGAGCATGATGCCGATGGCATAGATGTCGCTGCGCGCGTCTGCGGTGCCGCGGGTGACGAGCTCGGGGGCGAGGTACGCGATCGTGCCCAGCAGCTGCGCGCCCGACGCGGTGTTCGCGGTGGTGGCACGCGCCAGCCCGAAGTCGCCGATCTTGATGCGCCCGTCCTCGGCGAGGAGCACGTTCTCGGGCTTGACGTCGCGGTGCACGATGCCGGCCTTGTGTGCGGCGGCGAGGCCCGACAGCACGGCGTCGAGGATCGAGATCGCCTGCGGCACGGTCAGCCGCCGCTGCTCGCGCAGGAGTTCGCGCAGCGTGATGCCGGGGAGGTACTCCATGACGAGGTACGCCATGTCGCCGTCCTGGCCCTGGTCGAACACGTTGACCACGTTCGGGTCGGCCAGGCGGGCGGCCGCGCGGGCCTCCTGGATGAACCGACTCTGGAACACGGTGTCGTCGCTCAGATGACCGTGCATCACCTTGAGCGCCACACGGCGCTCCAGACGCAGATCTGTCGCGACGTAGACGGTCGCCATGCCCCCTCGGGCGATGCGAGCACGCACCCGGTACCGGCCGTCGACGAGACGGCCGATCAGCGGGTCCGTCTGCTGACTCGTGCTCACGCTGAGAGTCTACGGACGCGGGCCTGCGAGGATGCGGAGCGCCTCACCTCACGAGATCGTAATGTGACGGTTCCGCATCCACTCACCCGAGTGCCGCGAGCCACGCGTGCGCCGGCGCCTCCCACTTCGCGTACGCGTCGGGGTATGCCGAGATCTGCACGGCCTGCGCCGCCTGCGTGAACGTCAGGGACTCCCAGCCGGGGATGTCGCGCAGGCCGCGGGTGCGCGAGCCGTTGGGGTCGCCGGACCCGCCGAAGAAGGCGCGGGTGGCGCGTGCGGCATCCTGAACCTCCGCCTCGGTGCCCCACCCGTGGCTCGGGCGCTGCTGGAACAGGCCGAGCGAATCGCGGTCGCCCCACGTCACGTTGCGCAGCGAAGACTCCTGCATCGCGGTGCCGAGGGCGATCGCGATGGCGCGGTCCGACACGCCCAGCTCCCGACCGATGCGGACGATCAGCTGCGCGTTGCCGACCTGCTCGGCGGTCAGCCCGGGGACGGAGGGGGCGGATGCCGGGATCTTGAGTGTCTGGCCGGGGTAGATGATCGAGGACCAGCCGAGCCCGTTGGCCGAGAGCACGGCGTTGACGCTGACGCCGTAGCGCTTCGCGATCCCGCTGATCGTGTCGCCTGCGGCGATCGTGTGCGTTCCGGCGGCCGGCGCGCTCGGGGCCGGAGCAGGGGCCGGCGCGGGCGCCGGAGCAGGGGCGGGAGCGGATGCAGCGGGCGCAGCCGCACCGGGAACCGTGAGCGTCTGGCCGGGGTAGATGATCGATGACCAGCCCAGCCCGTTGGCCGACAGCACGGCGTTGATGCTCACGCCGTGACGCTTGGCGATGGCGCTGATGGTGTCTCCGCGCTGGACGGTGTACGCGCCGCCGGTCGGCGCCGGTGCGGGGCTCGCCGGCGCGGGCGCGGCGGCGGCGGCGCCGAGTTTCAGCACCTGGCCCGGGTAGATCGTCGACGACCACCCCAGTCCGTTGAGTGCGAGCACGTCACCGGTGCGCAGCCCGAAGCGCGCGGCGATGCGGCTCACGGTGTCTCCGCGCTGGACGGTGTAGGTCGCGGGTGCGGCCTGGGCTGCCACCCGGGCGACGGCCGCGGCGGCCGCGCCCGAAGCGGCGGCCGGGAGGGGACCAAGCGTGCGGGGTGCCGATGCGGTCGCCGGCTGGGGCGCCGCCCCGCGAATGCCGGTCGGCGTGTCGGCCGCCCGGACGGCGTCCAGTGCGCCTGCGCCCACTGCGGTGACCGCCTGCGGTGTCGCGGCCTGCGCGGGAGCGGCTGAAAGCGTCAGCGCGATCGAGCCGGCGACGGCCACCGGGACTCCGGCGATCAGCGCCCGCGACGGGCCGGCGCTGCGATGGACGGTATTCCTGGTACTCCGCACCTGTCGCACGAGTTCCCCCCTCAGTCGACTTCGAAAAACCGTGTCACGGAAGTCGATTGGTGTCAACGGGTGCTATAAGACGAGGCTGGTGTGACCGGAGTGGCCAGAGTGAGAGCACGTTCGGTCCGAGGTCATCTGAGATAGTTGTCTTCGTGACATCTGACGACGCTCCCCGCTTCGAGACCGACTGGCTCACCCTTCCCGACCTCGTGGAAGTGCTCGGCGAACCTCTCGGCCGCGTGCGTCGGATGCTCGACGAGTTCCAGCTCGTCGGGTCGAAGCGCGACGGCGTCCTGAAAGTCCCCTCCGTCTTCATCGTCGACGGGCATCCGCTGCCGTCGCTGCGCGGCACCGTGTTCGTGCTCCACGATGCCGGCTTCTCGGACGACGAGGCGATCGACTGGCTGCTCAGCCCCGAAGAGTCCATCGGCATGCCGCCGATCGAGGCCCTTCTTGCGGGTCGCAAGAGCGAGGTGCGCCGGGTCGCACGCACGGTGGTCTGAGCCGGCGCAGCGGAGCCATCAGCGGGCGCAGTCGAGCCGGCGCCCGCGGCGATGGCCAGTCGCCCTGCGGGCCGGTGCTCAGGTCGTGCGAACCGTCGCGGCGCGGGCGAGATCGCGCAGCTCGCCGACCGCGGCATTGCCGAGGCGTGCCCCCGACAGTGCGCGGTCGGCCTCGCGGGCGTAGTCGGCGATGAGGCCCTCGATGCGGTCGAGCGCCCCGGTGTCGACGATCGTCTGCTGCAGTGACGCGATCTGCCCGGCGTCGAGGTCGGGCTGTCCGATCATCTCATCGACGATGCGTCGTGCTCCGGGAGGGAGCGCCTCACGGGCGTACGCGACGAGCACGGTGCGCTTTCCCTCGCGAAGGTCATCCCCCGAGGGCTTGCCGGTCGCCGACTCGTCGCCGAAGACGCCGAGCACGTCGTCGCGCAGCTGGAACGCCATGCCGAGCGGATGCCCGAACGCGGCCAGGGCGGCCGCCTGAGCGGCATCCGCTCCCGCGAGGGCCGCGCCGATCGCGAGCGGCTGCTGCACGCTGTACCGCGCGGATTTGAAGGATGCCACGCGCAGTGCCCGCTCGGCGTGCCGCTCGTCGGGCTCGGTCGCGAACGCCGATTCCTCCGCGATGTCGAGGAACTGGCCCAGGGTGACCTCGCGGCGCATGATGGCGTACTCTCGACGCGCCGCAGCCGCGCGCTCGGGCGTGGTCTCGGCGAGCCCCTCCTCGAGGAGGTCGTCGCTCCAGGCGACGAGGAGGTCGCCGAGCAGGATCGCACCCGATCGACCGAAGGCATCGGCGTCGCCGAGCCAGCCGGAGTCGCGGTGCCCGGTCTCGAGCGCGCGGTGCGCCGCGGGGCGGCCGCGGCGGGTGTCGGAGTTGTCGATGAGGTCGTCGTGGACGAGAGCGGCGGCGTGGAACACCTCGAGCGCCCCGGCTGCCGCGACGACCGACCGCGGAGCGCTGCCGGCAGGCGTCGACGCCTCCTCCACAGCCCTCCACCCGGCGATGCAGAATCGCCCTCGCAGGCGTTTGCCGCCTGTCGCCGCATCGGCTGCGGCGGAGACGAACCGCGCCGCCTCGGCGCCGGCATCCATCACGTCCTCGCGCTGAGCCGAGATGAACATGTCCACTCGCTGGGAAATGGCTTCGATCGGTTCTGCGGGCGCGGACACGGGCCTAGCCTAGTGAGGAACGGCACGCGTACAATCGAGCCACCGAAGTACAGAGGGGGATGCATGCCACTCTCCGAACAGGAGCAGCGCCTGCTGGACGAGATGGAGCGCCATCTCATGCGCAACGACGCGGATGTCGTCAGCGCGCCCCGCGACGGACGCACTCTGAGCTATCGCAACATCGTCTACGGCACGATCCTCGTGCTGCTGGGGCTCGGCGGTCTGATCGTCGGGGTCTCGCAACAGCTGATCGTCGTCGGCGTCATCGGCTTCGTCGTGATGCTGGGCGGAGTCCTCCTCGCCGTCACGCCGGGCCGCGGTCCCGGCAAGATGCGCGTCGAACCCGACCGACCTGCAAAACCGCAGAATGCCTCGTCGTTCATGGATCGCATGAACGACCGGTGGGACAAACGGCAGGGCGAGCGCTGAGCGTCGACGCCGGCTGAGTCCGCACGAGAAGCACCGACCTTCGGGTCGGTGCTTTTTTGTTGCCCGAAGACCACCTCGAATCCCATGCCCGCGGCCGTACAGGAGCGGATTGTCATCGAATCGATAGCAAAGTGGAGGAGAGTGGAGTAAAGTGGCGGATAACCCGGGGGGGCCGGACGAAGGGGGTGTGATGTACCGATGCTTTTGGGCACGCACACACCCAAGCTCGATGACAAAGGTCGCGTCATCCTCCCGGCGAAGTTCCGCGACGATCTCGGTGGGGGTGTCGTCGTGACGCGCGGGCAGGATCGCTGCCTGTACGTGTTCAGCGAGAAGGAGTTCGAACGGGTGCACGACCGCATCCGCGAGGCTCCGCTCGCCAACAAGCAGGCGCGCGACTTCCTGCGCATGTTCCTCTCGGGTGCCAGTGCCGAGAAGCCCGACAGTCAGAACCGCATCACGATCCCCCCTCCGCTGCGCGCATACGCCGGCCTGGAGCGCGACCTCGTCGTCACCGGCGTCGGCGCCCATGCCGAGATCTGGGACGCCACGGCATGGAACACCTATGCCGAGGCCAACGAAGAGACCTACGCCGAGCTGGAGCAGGAGGTGATTCCGGGCCTGTTCTGAGGCTCTTGTTCCCTGAGCCCTGACTCCCAGCCGCTCCCGCCCTGTCGCCACTTCCCCGGTGCCAGGTCAGAGCGGATGGGGATCAGGACCCAGGGCACAAGACCCCAGAGGCCCCGACGACCATGAACCTGCGCGACATCCACACCCCGGTCATGCTCGAGCGCTGCATCGAGCTGCTGGCCCCCGCCCTCCAGCGCGAGGGCGCCGTCTTCGTCGATGCCACGCTCGGCATGGGCGGCCACTCCGAGGCGTTCCTCGAGCGCTTCCCGAACCTGCACCTGGTCGGTCTCGACCGCGACACCGATGCGCTGCGCATCGCGGGGGAGCGGCTGGCCCGCTTCGGCGATCGCATCACGCTCGTGCACACCGTCTACGACGGGATCGCGGATGCCGTCACCTCGAGCGGTTTCGCCGCGGCAGACGGCATCCTGTTCGATCTCGGAGTCTCGTCGCTGCAGCTCGACGTCGCCGACCGCGGCTTCGCCTACGCGCAGGATGCCCCGCTGGACATGCGCATGGACCAGTCGGCGGGCACGACCGCGGCCGACATCCTCGCCACCTACGGCGAGGGCGACCTCAGGCGCATCTTCGAGCGCTACGGCGAGGAGAAGCTCGCCGGCCGCTATGCCCGGGCCATCATCGCCGCCCGCTCGCAGGCGCCGATCGAGCGGTCGGGTCGGCTGGTCGAGATCCTGCAGGCGGCGACGCCCGCCGCCGTGCAGCGGGCGGGCCATCCCGCCAAGCGCGTCTTCCAGGCGCTGCGCATCGAGGTCAACCGCGAGCTGTCGGTGCTCGAGCGCGCCATCCCCGCGGCCCTGGACATCCTCCCGGTCGGCGGGCGCATGGTCGTGCTGTCGTACCAGTCCCTCGAGGACCGGCTGATCAAGCGCGCCTTCGCCGAGGCATCCGCATCCACCGCGCCCGCGGGCCTGCCCGTCGAGCTCCCCGAACATGCCGCCAAGTTCCGACTGCTCGTCAAAGGCGCCGAGCTCGCCACCGAAGAGGAGCGCGCGGTCAACCCGCGCGCGACACCGGTACGCCTGCGCGCCGCTGAGCGCGTCAGGCCCGAGCACGCAGGAGGTGCGTCATGAGCACGATCGCGAACGCCACGACGGCGGCCGGCTTCTCGGGATCCGCCGTGCGCCGACCCGTCGGCAGCGCCGCACCTGACCGAGCGGATGCCCCGCGCCGGCGTCTGCAGGTCGTCGATGCGCCGGCGCGGCGGCGTCGACCCAAGCTCTTCTACGGGATCGTCGCGGTCATGGGGGCGTTCCTCATCGCCGCGGCGCAGATGTCGCTGTCGATCATGACGACGCAGGGCACGTACGAGATCGCGGCCCTGACCAAGGAGCAGCGCGACCTGACGTACGAGAAGCAGATCCTCTACGACGACGTCGCCGGACTGAGCTCGCCGCAGTACCTCGCCGCGAACGCCGCCGCACTCGGCATGGTGATCAACGAGGCGCCGAGCTACCTGCGGCTGAGCGACGGCGCGATCCTCGGCCCGTCGGAGGTGGCGATGGGATCTTCGTCCGTCGACGCGATCGGCCGAGGTGCGGTGGCCAACGCGCTCATCACGGACACCCCGCTGGTCACGGTGCCGGACGCGACCATCGACGGCGTCCCCGTGGACGTGGGCGAGGTGCCCACCGGCGGAGTCGGCGACACTCCGCCGCCCCTCACCGACGGACTGCCCACCCCGAGCACACACTGAACCGACGGCAGCCGATACGAGAACGCGAGATCAGAGCACGAGACGGACATGACGACACGAAGCACGAGAAGTCCCCGCCGCCGCACCGTCGTGGCTCTCGCCGTCGTCCTGGCCGTCCTCGCCGGCTTCATCGTGCGACTCGTCGACATCCAGGTCGTGAACGCCGACGACCACGTCAAGGATTCGCTCGACACCGCCTTCGCCGGACAGCAGAAGCTGTACGGCGCACGCGGCACGATCATCGACGAGACGGGTCAGACACTGGCAGGAAGCATCCTGCGCTACGACTGCCAGCTCGATCCGCTTCTCCTCACGCAGACCGATGCGGACGTCCTCGCGAAGAAGTCGAAGTCGCGCCTCTGGGCGGACGTGTCGAACGACGTGGCAGAGATCACCGGCCAGACCCCCGAAGAGGTGCGCACGATCGTGGGCACCGCCCTCGCCGAGGACCCGGGAACGCGGTACGCCAAGCTCCAGAACGGCGTGTCGACGGAGCAGTTCCGCGCCCTGGCCGACCTCAAGATGCCCTACATCACCTGCAACTCCCATCCCGCGCGCGCCTACCCGGACGGGGCCGTCGCCGGCAACCTGGTCGGATTCATGGGAACCGACGGTGAGGCTCTGGAAGGGTTCGAGCAGTCCCAGAACGACTGTCTGGCGGCGACCAACGGCGAGCGCCTCTACGAGCGCGGCAAGGACGGCGTCGTCATCCCGGGCACCGAGACCGAGACCCCGGCGACGGACGGCGGCACGCTGGAGCTGACGATCAACCGCGATCTGCAGTGGTACCTGCAGCAGCTCATCGCCGAGCAGACGCAGAACATGGCCGCGCAGCACGGCTCGATCCTCGTGTACGAGGTCAAGACCGGAAAGGTGCGGGCGGCGGCGGAGTACCCGACCGTCGACCCCAACGACGTGGACGCGACCGCCGCGGACGATCGCACGAGCCAGATCCTCCGCGGGACGTTCGAACCCGGGTCCACCTTCAAGGGCCTGACGGCGGCGACCGTCATCGACGCGGGGGGACAGTCACCGGATTCCACCGTCGTGGCGTCGGGGCTGGAGAACTTCCCCAACGGCGCGCGGGTGCGTGACTCCTTCCAGCACCCGGCGCACACCTACACGCTCACCGGCGTGCTGATCGACTCGTCGAACGCCGGAATCTCGAAGTTCAGCGAGAAGGTCGACAATCAGACCCGCTACGACTACTTCCAGCGCTTCGGCATCGGTCAGGGCGCGTCGACCGGGTACCCGCAAGAAGCGAACGGCCTGATCCACCCCGTGGAGGAGTGGGGCGCGCAGACGGCGTACAACACCTCGTTCGGTCAGGGCGTCACCACGACGATGCCCGAGCTGGCGCGTGCCTACGGCGCGATCGTCAACGGCGGCGTCAGGATGCCGCTGCAGATCGTCGAGTCGTGCACCAAGCCCGACGGCACGGTGATCGAGCCGGAACTCGCCGAGCCGGAGCGCGTGATCAGCGAGAGCACGTCGGCGCAGATGCGCGAGATGCTCGAGAACGTGTTCCTGCAGGCCCCCTACGCCAAGACCGTCGAGATCCCCGGCTATCGGATCGGCGGGAAGACCGGCACCGGCGAGAAGTCCGACGGCAACGGCGGGTACAAGCAGGGCGTCTACTACACGACGATGGTGGGCTTCGCGCCGGCCGACGACCCGCAGTACGTGGTGGTCGTCACGCTGGACGAGCCGACGAAGGTAACATCGTCTGCGGCCAACGCGACGGCGTTCCAGAAGGCCATGACCCAGGTTCTCAAGACCTACCGCGTCATGCCCTCGACGACGTCGCCGGAGCTGCTGCCCAAGTTCGGGTAGTCCTGTGCCGGATTGCTGCTGAGGGCCGGAGTACCCCCAAGATGATCGCGCTCACCATCGCCCAGATCGCCCACGCCCTCGCGGGCGAGGCGCACTTCGCCGACGGCGACACGCCCGACACGCTCATCTCGGGAGCGGTCGACACCGACTCCCGGCTCATCGCCCCGGGCGGCGTGTTCGTCGCCAAGCCGGGCGATGAGACCGACGGGCACCTCTTCGTCGAGGCCGCGGTCGAGAAGGGCGCGGCGCTGGCGATCGTCGAGCGCCGCGTCGACGCCCGCGTCACGCAGATCGTCGTGTCCGACGCCGTCGCCGCCCTCGCCGACCTCGCGCGCGAGGTCGTGAAGCGGGTCCGGGATGCCGGTGTGCTTCGAGTGGTGGGCATCACCGGGTCCAACGGCAAGACGACCACGAAGAACCTGCTGGCCCGCATCCTCGAGGGCGAGGGCGAGACCGTCTCGCCGAAGGCGTCGTTCAACAACGAGGTCGGTGCGCCGCTCACGATGCTGCGCGTCACCGAGACCACGGAATTCCTCGTGAGCGAGTTCGGCGCGAGCGCGCCGGGCGAGATCGCGCGCCTCGCAGGCCTCGTCGACCCCGATGTCGGCGTCGTCCTCATGGTCGGCATGGCCCACGCCGGCGGGTTCGGCGGCATCGAGGCCACCTTCCACGCCAAGTCCGAGCTCATCCGGGCACTGAGCGCCGGGGGAGTGGCGGTGCTCAACGCCGACGACGCCCGCGTCGCCGCGATGGCCCCCATCGCCGCTGAGCAGGGCGCAGCCGTGCGCTGGTTCGGCCGCGGCCCCGCCGCCGATGTCCGTGCCGACGACGTCGTGGTGTCGGCATCCGGAACGTCCTTCACGGTGACCGCCGACGGCATCTCGCTGCCGCTCCGCCTACGCGTACTGGGCGAGCACCACGTCATGAACGCGCTCGCCGCCATCGCCGCGGCGACCACCCTCGGTGTCTCGCTCGCCGACGCGGTCGCGCGTCTCGAGACCGTGGAGATCGCCGAGCGGTGGCGCATGCAGCCGCTCGGGTCGGATCGCGTCCGCATCATCAACGACGCCTACAACGCGAGCCCCGACTCGATGTCGGCCGCCCTGCGGACCCTCGCCCAGATCACCGGTCCCGGGGAGCGCACCGTCGCGGTGCTCGGGGCGATGAGCGAGCTCGGCGAATACGCGGAGGAAGAGCACGACCGCGTCGGTCTGCTCGCGGTGCGGCTCGGCATCCAGCGCATCGTCGTCGTGGGCGACGCCGCGCGCCGGATGTACCTCGAAGCCGTCGCCCAGGGCTCGTGGGACAACGAGGCCGTCTTCTTCGCGACGGCCGACGAGGCTTTCGACTACCTGCAGGGTGAGCTGCGCGACGGCGACCGTGTGCTCGTGAAGTCGTCGAACTCGGCGGGACTGCGGTTCCTCGGCGATCGTCTGGGAGAATCGTTCTCGTGAGATCTCTCCTGACGGCGGCGGCGATCTCGCTGGCATTCACCCTCTTCCTCACCCCCGTCTTCCTGCGGCTGTTCCGCAAGTGGGGCTGGGGCCAGGTCATCCGCACGCCGGAGGACATCCGCAACCCGAATCACCACACCAAGCGCGGCACGCCCACGATGGGCGGCACGATCTTCATCGTCGGCACGATCGTCGGCTACCTCGTCGGCTGCTACGTGGGCAACAACCCCCCAACCGTCTCGGGCCTGCTGGTGATGTGGATGATGGTCGGGCTCGGCGCCGTCGGCTTCATCGACGACTACATGAAGGTCCGCCAGCAGAAGTTCATGGGTCTGAGTGGCTGGCGCAAGATCGTCGGTCAGGTCATCGTGACGGTGCCGTTCGGCATCGTCGCCCTGAACTTCCCCAACCAGTTCGACCAGACGCCGGCCTCGCCATACATCTCGGTGTTCCGAGATGTGCCGGTGCTCGGCTTCATGACGCTCGGGCTCATCGTCGGCTGGATCCTCTACCTGGCGTGGGTCACCTTCATCGGCGTGGCTTTCTCGAACAGCACGAACGTGACGGACGGCCTCGACGGCATGGCTGCCGGCGCCGGGATCTTCGTCATCGGCGCCTACAGCCTCATCGCGTTCTGGCAGTTCAACCAGGCGTGCTGGGGTGGCGAGGGACTCTCGGCGGCCGCCAAGGCCGCGTGCTACCCGACGCGCGACCCCTTCGACCTGGCCATCATCTCGGCGTCGTTCGTGGGCGCGCTCGTCGGGTTCCTCTGGTGGAACGCGCCGAAGGCCAAGGTCTTCATGGGCGACGTCGGATCGATGGCCATCGGCGGCGTCATCGCCGCGATGGCGATCCTCACGCGCACCGAGCTTCTCGCCGTGCTCGTCGCCGGCGTCTTCATCATCGGCCCCGGCTCGGTGATCCTGCAGCGCCTCTACTTCAAGATCACGCGCGGCAAGCGGCTCTTCCTGATGAGCCCGTTCCACCACCATCTCGAGCTCCGCGGCTGGTCGGAGGTCACCATCGTCGTGCGCATGTGGATCATCGCGGGCCTCCTCGCGGTGTCGGGCGTCGGCTTCTTCTACGTCGAATGGCTCTCGCGCACATGACCTCGGAACGCCTGTCCACCCTCACCAGCTGGAACGCCGACTGGAAGGGGCTGCGGGTCGCGGTGCTCGGGATGTCGGTCACCGGCTTCTCCGTCGCCGACACGCTCGCCGAGCTCGGCGCCGAAGTGCTCGTCGTGACGGAGAGCGCCGAGGAAGAGTACGAGCGCCTGCTGCCGGTCATCGGGGCGCGGCTCTGGACCGGCGGCCTCGACGCCGTGCCGGCCGAGCTCGCGGACTTCGCGCCCGAAGTCATCGTGGCGTCGCCGGGCTTCGCGCCGCGGCATCCGGTCATCTCGTGGGCACGTGAGCACGACATCGCCCTGTGGGGTGACGTCGAGCTCGCGTGGCGGGTGCGCGACAAGGTGGTGCGGGCGGACGGCACGCCCGCGGACTGGATCCTGATCACGGGCACCAACGGCAAGACCACGACCACCCGACTCACCGCGACCATGCTCGTCGCGGGTGGGCTGCGGGCCGCCCCCGTCGGCAACATCGGCACTCCCGTGCTCGACGCGGTGCGCGACCCCTCCGGCTTCGACGCGCTCGTGGTCGAGCTCTCGAGCCACCAGCTCTGGTACCTCGGGCTCCAGGACTCGCCCGACCCGGTGTCACCGTGGGCGGCGGTGTGCCTCAACCTCGCCGACGATCACCTCGAGTGGCACGGCTCGTTCGACGCCTACCGCGCCGCGAAGGCGCAGGTGTACGACAACACGCGCGTCGCGTGCGTGTACAACAAGGCGGATGCCGCGACCCAGCGCATGGTCGAGGACGCCGAGGTCGTCGAGGGGGCGCGCGCGATCGGCTTCGATCTGGGCGTGCCGGGTCCGAGCGACCTCGGGGTCGTCGAGGGCATCGTCGTCGACCGTGCCTTCCTCGACGACCGGCGCACCAGCGCGCTGGAGCTCACCACCGTGGACGAACTGGCCACGAAGGGCCTCGCCGCTCCCCACATCGTCGCGAACATCCTGGCCGCGGCCGCGCTGGCGCGGTCGATGGATGTCGCACCCGCGGCGATCCGCGATGCCCTGCGCGGCTTCCGGCTCGACCCCCACCGCATCGAGGTCGTCGCACAGCACGAGGGCATCACCTGGGTCGACGACTCCAAGGCCACCAACCCGCACGCCGCGGCTTCGTCGCTCGCGGCGTACCCCGGCGCCGTCTGGGTCGTCGGCGGCCTGCTCAAGGGCGTCGACGTGTCGGAGCTCGTCTCGGGCCGGGGCGCCGGCACCAAGGCGGCCATCGTGATCGGCGTCGACCGTGCGGCGGTGGTCGCCGCGTTCGAGCGACACGCGCCCGCGGTGCCGGTGTTCCAGGTCGAGGCCGTTGAGACTGAAGAGGTCATGGCGCAGGTCGTCGAACTGGCGGCAGGGGTGGCGCGTGACGGGGACGTGGTTCTGCTCGCTCCCGCTGCGGCATCCTTCGACCAGTTCGCCTCCTACGCGGACCGTGGTCGCAGATTCGCTGCCGCGGTGAGGGATCGGATCGGAACGGGGGAGCAGCGTGACCACGACGCAGCCGCCGCGGACCCGGCAGACCCCGACGCCGCCTGAACCACCCGCCCGCCGCGGTCTCGCCGCCCGGGTGTCGCTCGGCCGCGTCTTCGCGCCGGTGCCCAGCGAGTTCCTGCTCATCGCCTCGACGGCGCTCCTGCTGACGGTCTTCGGGCTCGTCATGGTGCTGTCCGCGACGTCAGCGATCGCGACGTCCCGTGGGGTGGCACCCTGGGAGGACGTCATCAAGCAGGTCGCCTTCGCTGCGATCGGCATCCCGCTGATGTTCATCGCGAGCCGTCTGCCCGTCGCCTTCTGGAAGAAGATCGCGTGGCCGGCACTGATCTTCGGCGTCGCGTTCCAGCTGCTGGTGTTCACGCCCCTCGGCCACAGCGCCGATGGCAACCGCAACTGGATCACCATCGCGGGTTTCCAGGCGCAGCCGTCGGAGTTCCTGAAACTGGGGCTCGCGCTCTGGGTCGCGTACGTGCTGTTCCGCAAGCGGTCGCTGCTGACGAAGTGGCAGCACGTCTTCATCCCACTCGTGCCCGTGGCAGGAATGGCGATCGCGACCGTGCTCGCCGGTGACGATCTCGGCACGGCCATGATCCTCGTGCTCATCGTGCTCGGCGCGCTGTTCTTCTCGGGCGTCAAGCTGCGCATCTTCATCCTGCCCGCGATCGCGGCGGCGGCGGCTGTCGCATTCCTCGCGGTCACCAGCCCCGACCGCATGCGCCGCTTCATGAGCTTCCTCAACCCCAACTGCCTCGACGACTACTTCAACGACTGCTATCAGCCGTTGCACGGCATCTGGGGTCTCGCGAGCGGAGGCATCTTTGGGCTCGGCCTCGGAAACTCGCGCGAGAAGTACGACTGGCTCCCCGCCGCGGCGAACGACTACATCTTCGCCATCGTCGGCGAGGAGCTCGGACTCATCGGCTGCGCCGTCGTGCTCAGTCTGTTCGCCCTCTTCGCAGTGGGTGCGTTCCACGTCATCCGCAAGACCGATGACCCCTTCGTGCGGATCGCCGCCGGCGGTATCACCGTGTGGATCGTGGGGCAAGCGCTCATCAACATCGGCGTCGTCCTGCGCGTCTTCCCGGTGCTCGGTGTGCCGCTGCCGTTCATGTCGCAGGGCGGCACATCGCTCTTGTCGGTGCTGATCGCCGCGGGCGTGCTGCTGTCGTTCGCGCGGTCGCTGCCGGCATCCATCGCCCGTCGTGAAGCCGCGATCGCCGACGCCCGCGCTGCCCGCGAGCGCGCGAAGCTCCGCGCCGTCCGCTGAGCCGAGGCATCCGTCGCATTGCGTGCCGTGCGGTCACGTTCGGTGTGTGCCGGGGCTTGGGGCGCGCCGCGACCGCTCGGGGCGCGTGCAGTGCGCCCCGAACGGCCGCCGCGCGCCCCAAACAACCCGTGGGCCACGGGGTACGCCGGGTAGGCTCGGGGAGTGACGACGTACCTCCTGGCCGGCGGCGGTACCGCCGGACACGTCAACCCGCTCCTGGCCGTCGCCGATGCCCTGCGGGCCCGCGACCCCGAGGCCGAGGTGCTCGTGCTCGGCACGCGCGAAGGACTCGAGGCGCGGCTCGTGCCCGAGCGCGGCTACGAGCTGCTGTTCGTCGACAAGGTGCCCTTCCCGCGCCGCCCGAACCCGGCCGCGGCCGCCTTCCCCGCGCGGCTGCGCCGTGCGATCGCCCAGGTGAGGTCGCACATCTCCGCCCGCGGCGTCGACGTCGTCGTCGGCTTCGGCGGCTACGCGGCGGCGCCCGCGTACCTGGCGGCGCGCCGCGAGCGCGTGCCGTTCGTCGTGCACGAGGCGAACGCGCGTCCGGGGCTGGCGAACGTGCTGGGCGCACGCTCGGCTGCCGGCGTCGGTGTCGCCTTCGAGGGCACGCCGCTGAAGCGCTCTCGTGTCGTCGGGATGCCGCTGCGCCGCGAGATCGTCACGCTCGACCGCGACGCGCTCCATGCCGAGGCCGCCGCGCACTTCGGTCTCGATCCGGCGAAGCCGGTGCTGCTGGTGTTCGGCGGATCCCTCGGTGCGCAGCGCCTGAACGCGGCGTTCGGCGAAGGCCACGGCGCCGCCTGGCGCGATGTGCTCGACGCCGGCTGGCAGCTGCTCCACGTGACCGGCGAGCGTTCGGAGCTGCCCGACCCGGGCGTCACCGGCTACGCCGTGCGCCGCTACGTCGACCGCATGGACCTCGCCTTCGCGCTGGCGGACTTCGTCGTGTCGCGGGCCGGAGCGGCAACCGTCAGCGAGCTCAGCGCGCTCGGCATCCCGACCGTCTACGTGCCCTACGCCGTCGGGAACGGCGAGCAGGCGCTCAACGCCTCGTCCGCGATCCGCGCCGGCGCCGCGGTGCTGATTCCGGATGCCGAGTTCACCGGCGACCGTGTGCGCGCGGAGGTCATCCCGCTGCTGTCGGACGAGGCCCGGCGCGCCGCGATGGCGGAGGCGGCGGCATCCGTCGGCACCCGCACGGGCACCGAGAACGTCGTCGCGATGATCGACGAAGCGCTCCAGGATTCAGGACGCGGGTGACGCCTCGCTCCCACGCAGCGCGGCGGTGACGATCGCGAGGGCTTCGTCGGCGTCGAGGCGCAGGTCACGCACCTGGGCCGCGAAGGCGGCGGCGGCGCGCTGAAGCTGCTGACGTGCTGGGTCGGGGTCGAACGCGACGAACGTGCCGTTGCGACCGCGGGTCTCGATGACCCCGGATACCTCCAGCTCGCGGTACGCGCGTGCCACCGTG
Source organism: Microbacterium sp. ProA8 (assembly GCF_039905635.1). NCBI lineage: Bacteria > Bacillati > Actinomycetota > Actinomycetes > Micrococcales > Microbacteriaceae > Microbacterium > Microbacterium chionoecetis. Next base: position 1,848,956 of record NZ_CP157000.1, read on the forward strand.
CCCGGTGCGATGCCCAGTTCTTCGGCCAGGCGCCGGACGGTGGGAAGCCGTTCGCCGGCGCCCAGCTCCCCGGATGCGACGGAGTCGACCAGGCCGGCGCGGAGCTGTTCGAACGGCGGGACGGGAGAGGACGGGTCGATGAGGATCATGCGGGGCTCCCTTCGGGGGCGACGGGCCGGCGGAGCCACTCGGGATAGAGGTTCGTGCGAAGCCGGCGTCCCGTGCTCGGGTAGATGAATGTGAGCGCGATGAGACCCCATGTGGGCACCTGGCTTGCGAAGGTGCTGAAGAGGACGTCTGCTCCGAGCCACAGGGCTCCCAGTGCGAGCGCGCACGCCAACCACGCGGACAGCGCCGCTGAGAGTCGGAGCGCACTGAGCGCGGTCGTGCGGAACGCGTCGTCCCATGCGAGTTCGAGAGTGTCGGAGGCCGGCTGCGGCTGCGTGAGCACGAGTCGTTCCACGGCCGGCAACGCTGCGAACACGACCACGCTGACGACCGCGGCGAACACTGCGGCGGCAGCGAATGCGTCGTCGACGCGCGCGGGCTGGCGAACCCATTGCAGCGCGAGCGCCGTGAACGCGAGCGCCGCGGCGACGGCGAGAACCCAGGGAAGCACCAGCCGGAACCGATCGAGGTAGTCGACCGCGCCGAGCGCCCGCGCGCGGGCGACTCGCGGTGCGTCGGGGGCGGGCCGGAACAGTCGCTCCCGGACGTTGACGACGGCCGAGGCGAACCCGGTGGCGACGAGCAAGGGGATGACGACGATGATCGGGAATGCCGGACTGGCGGCGACGGGAGTGAGCAGGAGCGGCGACAGGACCACCGTCGTCACGAGCATTGTGATCGCGGTCGTGAGGCTGCTGACGCGACCGCGCCGAGCCACCGAATCGCGGGTTGCCGTGGTGCCGTACGGTAGGCGCACGCGCAGGGAGAATCGGTCCGCACGCGCGTACGCGGATGTCTTCGACGACATTGCGACGACGAGTCCGATGCACAGCACCAGCATCGCCAGGAGGAATGCCCCGCTGAAAGCCCGCACGGTCTCTGGATCGATGTTCACGTCTCCTTTGTACGGGTTCTGTACCAATGTGTCAACACAAAGCCATGGGTGACAGCCGTGTGTGCCAGCGCGCCGGGGCCGCGGAGACCGTCACCCAACTTAGGATTGACGGGCCATGATCAGACCCGATCTCAGTCTTCCCATCCCCGACGACATCACCGCCGCCCACTTCATCGGAATCGGCGGATCCGGCATGTCGGGGCTCGCCCGCATGTTCCTCGAGCGCGGCATCCGCGTATCGGGGTCCGACCGCGCCGACAGCAAGGGGCTGCGCGAGCTCGCCGAGCTCGGTGCGACGGTCCACGTCGGCCACGACGCCGCGAATCTCGCCGATGACGTCGACACGGTCGTGCACACGGGTGCCATCTGGCCCGAGAACCCCGAGTTCCTGCTGGCCAAAGAGCGCGGTCTGCACGTGATCCACCGCTCGCAGGCGCTCTACTGGCTGATCGGCGGACGCCGGCTCGTGTCGGTCGCGGGCGCTCACGGCAAGACCACCTCGACGGGCATGATCGTCACGGCGCTGCGCGACCTCGGGGTGGACCCGACATTCGTCAACGGCGGCGTCATCGCACAGCTCGGCGTGTCGAGCGGAAGCGGGCGGGACGACCTCTTCGTCATCGAAGCCGACGAGTCGGACGGCACATTCCTGCTGTACGACACGTCGATCGCGCTCATCACCAACGTCGACCCCGACCACCTCGACCACTGGGGCACGCGCGACGCCTTCTACGCCGCGTTCGCCCGGTTCGCGAACGAGGCGCGCGAGGCGGTCGTGATCTCGTCCGACGACGCCGGCGCCCAGCTGGTGACGGCGCAGCTCACCCACCAGCACGTCGTCACGTTCGGCGAGGCAGAGGGGGCGACCGTGCGCGTCACCGACATCGTCACCGAAGGCCCTGTGTCGTTCCGCCTCACCCACGACGGTGTCACGGTCGATGCGCAGCTTCCCATCCCGGGCGCCCACAACGCGATCAACGCGGCCGGCGCCGTCGCGGTGCTCCTCACGCTCGGCCATGCGCTCGAGACGGCCGTGCGCGCCGTCGAAGGGTTCGCGGGCACGGTCCGCCGCTTCGAGCTTCACGGCGTCGAGCGGGGCGTGAGCGTCTTCGACGACTACGCTCACCACCCGACCGAGGTCGCCGCCGCCCTCGCCGCGGCGCGGACGGTCGTCGGCGACGGGCGCATCATCGCGATCCAGCAGCCCCACACCTACTCCCGCACGAAGGATATGTACCAGGAGTTCGCCGACGTGCTCGAGCGCTACGCCGACCACACGGTCATGCTCGACGTGTACGGCGCGCGCGAAGACCCCGTGCCGGGAGTGACCGGCGAGCTGGTGAGCGATGCCTTCGCCGACCCGTCGCACGTGCACTTCGTGCCCGACTGGCAGGAGGCCGCCGACTACACCGCGTCGGTCGCCCGCGCGGGCGACTACGTCATCACCCTCGGCTGCGGCAATGTGAACCTGATCATCCCGCAGGTGCTCGAGGCGCTCGGCCGCCCCGGCGGCGGCGCGACGAGCCCGGATGTCTTCACGCCCGCCCGGCCTTCCGGCCTGGCCGACCCGTCGAGTACCGCGAAGTAGGACCCCATGCGCCGCCCGTCGCCGTTGCCGCAGCCGCCGGTCGCCTCGCGCGCCCCGGCGCGTTCGGGTGCGCCGACTTCGCCGGCCGACGACCGCGAGGCCGATGACCACGGCGCCGACGTCGCCCCGGCCGACGACGACGCCATCGCGGATCGCCTGAGCGAGGACCGTCCGACCGAGGATCTCTCCTTCCTGCGTGATCGTACGCTTCGTCCGGCTGAACGCGCGCACGAAGTTCAGCCCGGCGGCTCGGACTCCGCCCCGGCAGACGGGAACGACACCGCCCCGGTGATCCCGCTCTCGTCGCCGAGCGCCCTGCCGGGCGCAGCTCCCACGGCGGACTCCGGACGGGCCTCCGCAGCTGCCGAGAAGACGGATGCCGGGGACGTCGGCTTCCGCGAGGTCTGGCGGGCATCGCGTGCCCGGCGCAAGGCGCTGCGCGCCGAGATCCGTCGCTTCACGGTGCGCCAGCGACGGCGGCGCGCCATCTGGCTCGGGGTCGCGGCATCCGTTCTGCTCCTGGCGCTCGGAACGCTCGGCGCGGCGTACAGCCCGCTCTTCGGTGTGGAGAGGATCTCGGTGTCCGGTGCGCAGCAGCTCGCGGCGGACGACATCTCGGACGCGCTGGCCGACCAGCTGGGCACGCCGCTGCCGCTGGTGGACGAGAGCGCCGTGAAGGCCGCCCTCGTCGCCTTCCCGTTGATCGAGACGTACGCGCTCGAGGCGCGACCGCCGCACGAGCTGGTGGTGCGGATCGTCGAGCGCACGCCGATCGGCCTGATCGAGTCCCGCGCGGGCTACACGCTCGTCGACGCCGCAGGCGTTGCGCTGTCGACGGCTGCGACGCCGAGCGCGGGCGTTCCCGTCCTCGCGATCACGGGCGGCATCGACTCCGACGCCTTCGTGGCGGCCGGACAGGTGATGCGGGCTCTGCCCGACGACATCCGCTCACAGGTGACGGAGGTGACCGCGTCGACTCCCGACGACGTGACTCTCACCCTCGGCGGGTCGAATGCGCAGGTCGTGTGGGGGAGTGCGGACCGCTCGGCGGACAAGGCGCTGAACCTCGCCAAGATGATGGCCCAGCGTCCGCCGTCGGACGTCACGACCTACGACGTGACATCGCCCGAGGTCGTCGTCGTCCGCTGAGCCTTCTCCTGACGGCCACTTCCAGGGCCGGATGCCGCGACACGCCGTTCCGTTGCGGCCGAGCGCGCGGTGTCCGCTTACTTTCGAGTCAAGGAATTGCATACCGGGCAATTCTTTATACCTCTACTAGAGGTTGAAGGTTAAAAGGTCCAGGGCTACGGAGGCCGGCATGAGCCAGAACCAGAACTACCTCGCCGTGATCAAGGTCGTCGGCGTCGGCGGCGGCGGCGTCAACGCGGTCAACCGCATGATCGAACTCGGCCTGCGCGGGGTCGAGTTCATCGCCATCAACACCGACGCCCAGGCGCTGCTGATGAGCGACGCCGACGTCAAGCTCGACGTGGGACGCGAACTGACCCGAGGGCTCGGCGCAGGTGCCGATCCCGAAGTGGGCCGACGCGCCGCCGAAGACCACGCCGAAGAGATCGAAGAGGCGCTTCGCGGCGCCGACATGGTCTTCGTGACCGCGGGCGAAGGCGGCGGCACGGGCACGGGCGGCGCGCCCGTGGTCGCGAAGATCGCCAAGTCGATCGGCGCCCTCACCATCGGTGTGGTGACCAAGCCGTTCTCGTTCGAAGGCCGCCGCCGTCAGCAGCAGGCCGAGACGGGCGTCGCCAAGCTCAAGGAAGAAGTCGATACCCTCATCGTGGTGCCGAACGACCGGCTCCTCGAGATCAGCGACCGCGGCATCTCGATGATCGAGGCGTTCGCCACGGCTGACCAGGTGCTCCTCGCCGGTGTGCAGGGCATCACCGACCTCATCACGACGCCGGGTCTCATCAACCTGGACTTCGCCGACGTCAAGTCGGTCATGCAGGGAGCCGGATCCGCCCTCATGGGCATCGGCTCCGCGCGCGGCGCGGATCGTGCCATCAAGGCCGCCGAGCTCGCGGTCGAGTCGCCGCTGCTCGAGGCATCGATCGAGGGCGCGCACGGCGTGCTGCTGTCGATCCAGGGCGGGTCGAACCTCGGCATCTTCGAGATCAACGACGCCGCGCAGCTCGTCAAGGAGGCGGCACACCCTGAGGCGAACATCATCTTCGGAACCGTCATCGACGACACGCTCGGCGACGAGGTGCGGGTCACCGTCATCGCGGCGGGCTTCGACGGCGGCGAACCGGAGAAGCGCATCGAGCCGATCGCGGCCGCACGCGTGGTCTCGACTCCGGCGGTGCCGGCCACCCCGGCCGACGAGGCGGCGAAGGATCGCGACGTCGTCGAGCAGGTGCCGGTCCCCGTCTCGGTCGGCGCGGTCACGGAGTCGTCGTACGACACGGCGTTCGGCGACGACGATCTCGACATCCCCGACTTCCTCAAGTAAGCGGTCGGCTCGCTCGGCCGTGGCAGATCTTCTCGCACGTCTCGCGGCGATCGATGAGCGGATAGCGGATGCCGCACGCGCGGCAGGCCGCGATCCGGCAGAGCTCACGCGCATCGTCGTGACCAAGTTCCACCCCGCCTCGCTCGTCGAGGAGCTCTACGCGCTCGGCGTGCGGGACGTGGGCGAGAACCGCCAGCAGGAGTTCAGCCGCAAGGTCGTCGAGGTGGGCGATCTCGCGGGCCTGCGCTGGCACTTCATCGGGCAGGCGCAGACCAACAAGGCTCGAGCGATCAGGGCTGCGGCATCCGTCGTGCATTCGCTCGACCGCACACGGCTTGCTGACGCGCTCGACGCGGCAGGCGAGCCGGGGGAGCCCCCGCTCGACGTGCTGCTGCAGGTCAACCTCACCGACGACCCGGGCCGCGGGGGCGTCGCCCCCGGCGAACTCGAGGCCCTCGCGTCGCATGCGGCCGCCCTGCCCTCTCTGCGCGTGCGCGGCGTGATGGCGGTCGCACCGCTCGACGAGCCCCCGGCGGCCGCATTCGCCCGGCTGAACGCCCTCGCGGGCACCGTGCGCGCGGTCGTGCCCGAGGCGGATTGGATCTCCGCCGGCATGACGGCGGACTTCGCCGAAGCGATCGCGGCGGGCGCGACACACCTACGCATCGGTTCAGCAATCACCGGCCCCAGGCCACAACGCGGTTAACCTCGGAACAGATGAGCACTACGGAGGATCAGATGTCGAACCCGCTCAAGAAGACCATGGTGTACCTCGGACTCGCAGACGAGGAAGAGGTCTACGAGGAGCCGGCTCCCCAGCCGCGTGCTCGCAAGTCGGAGCAGGTCGTCGACAAGCCGGCCGCTCCCATCACGCCGATCCACCGGCCCGCCGTCGTGCGCCAGCCGGCGCCGGCGACGATCAACGAGATCCTGACGGTGCATCCCAAGCAGTACCGCGACGCGCAGGTCATCGCTGAGAACTTCCGTGACGGCATCCCCGTCATCATCAACCTCTCTCAGATGAGCGACGCCGACGCGCGCCGCCTGATCGACTTCGCCAGCGGCCTGTCGCTGGGGCTCTACGGGCGCATCGAGCGTGTCACGAGCAAAGTCTTCCTGCTCTCGCCCGAGAACGTCGCCGTGTCGGGCGACGGGGCCGTTGCACAGGCGGATCCGGAGTCGGTTCCCTTCACGCAGCCGTAGTCTGGCTACGTGGCAGTCGTCCAGATCATCGCAGCGATTCTCAACCTCGCGCTGCTCCTCTATGTCTTCGTGTTGCTCGCGCGGCTGATCCTCGACTGGATCCCGTTCTTCAACCGCGAGTGGCGCCCGCGTGGCGCCGGGCTCGTGGTCGCCGAGCTCATCTACACCGTCACGGATCCGCCTATCCGGCTGTTCCGGCGCTTCATCCCGCCGTTGCGCGTGGGTGCCGTCGCCATCGACTTCGGGTTCGCGCTGACGATGCTGGGATGCTTCATCCTGCTCAGCATCACGCGCACGCTCGCGGGCTGAATCGGCGACCCGCTGAGAAGCGGGCTCCGCCTTCGACACTCCCAGAACCGATGACTATGCTTTGCTGATACGAACGGCCGCCAGCCGGCGGTCGCCCCGACATCGGCCAGCGACCAGACGCTCGAAAGAGGAATCACCATGGCATTGTCCCCCGATGACGTCGTCACCAAGCAGTTCCAGCACGTCCGCTTCAAGGAGGGTTTCGACCCCGACGAGGTGGACGATTTCCTCGACGAGATCGTCGTGGAGTGGCGCAAGGCTCTCACCGAGAACGAGGAGCTGAAGGCCAAGCTGGCGGCGTACGAGTCGGGTGCTGCACCCGCACGAGCCGCGGAGCCCGCTCCGGCTCCCGTCGCCGAGGCTGCACCGGTCGGCGGTGCCGCCCCCGCCGCGAGTGCGGGCATCATCGAGCTGGCCCAGCGCCTGCACGACGAGCACGTCGCCGAGGGCATCGCGCAGCGCGACCAGCTCATCTCCGACGCCAAGTCGCAGGCGGCTTCGATCGTCTCCCAGGCCGAGACCCGCGGCCGCGAAGAGCTCGCGAAGCTCGACCGCGAGCGCACCACGCTCGAGGGCCGCATCACCGAGCTCCGCAACTTCGAGCGCGACTACCGCGCTCAGCTGCGCAGCTACATCGAGGGCAAGCTGCGCGACCTCGAGACCACGGCGACGACGTCCGGCGCACAGCCGGTCTCGGCGCTGGGCCTCTAGGCCTTGACGCGTCGACCTCCCCTTCGTCAGGCGGCGGCCGGCACCATCATCGCGATTCTCGCGGTCCTGGTGCTGGCCGCCGACCAGTTGGCGAAGTACCTCGCGCTCGAGAACCTGCCGTTCCAGGAGCCGGTCGAGGTCCTCGGCGACTTCCTGAGCTTCTACCTCACGCGCAACCCCGGCGCCGCCTTCTCGCTCGGCGAGGAGGTCACGTGGATCTTCACGATCGCACTTGCCGCCGTGGCGGGCGTCATCGGCTGGCTGGCTGCGACGCGGGTGCGTTCGCGGCTCTGGGCCGTCACGCTCGGGCTTCTCCTGGGCGGCGTCCTCGGCAACCTCACCGACCGGCTCTTCCGTGACCCCGGGTTCGCCGTCGGGCACGTCGTCGACTTCATCAACACGCCGTGGATGTGGTTCTTCCCCGGCATGTCGCCGGCGATCTACAACATCGCCGACATCTTCATCGTGTGCGACATGATCGCGATCGCACTGCTGGTCCTCGTCGGCGTGCACATGGACGGCTCACGCGATCGCGGCCGTGACGACGATGAGACGCAGCCGAGCGCCGAGGGTGACCCGTCGGCGCCGGTCGGTGTCGTGGCGGGATCCGCCAGCGAGTTCCCCGTAGCGGACGCCGATGCCGGGATCCCGGCCGACGAGCGCGGTCTGCCGCCACTGACGGCGAGCGAACAGCTCGCGGTCGAGGAAGCGGCCCAGCGCCAAGCGGATGACTTCCCGGCCGAGCCGGAGACCCGGCGACCCGGGTGCGACGCCGAGATCTGACATGGAATCCCGCAGCCTCCCCGTTCCCGACGGGCTCGACGGCGCTCGCGTCGATGCGGCGCTCGCGAAGATGCTCGGCTTCTCGCGCACCTTCGCGGCCGACGTGGCCGATGCCGGCGGCGTGTCCATGGACGGGCGCACACTCTCGAAGTCCGACAAGCTGCGGGGCGGTGCCTGGCTCGACGTGGCGTGGACCCCCAAGGAAGAGCCCCGCGTGATTCCGGTCGAGGTGCCCGACCTCGGCATCGTCTACGACGATGACGACATCGTCGTCGTCGACAAGCCCACCGGTGTGGCCGCGCACCCTTCGCTGGGATGGGAGGGACCGACGGTGCTGGGCGCCCTCGCCGCCGGCGGCTACCGTATCGCGACGACGGGCGCTGCGGAGCGTCAGGGCGTGGTGCACCGCCTCGATGTCGGCACCAGCGGGCTCATGGTGGTCGCGAAGACCGAGTCCGCGTACGTCGCGCTCAAGCGCGCTTTCAAGGAGCGCGAGGTCGAGAAGATCTACCACGCTGTCGTGCAGGGTCACCCCGACCCGCTCGCCGGCACGATCGACGCGCCCATCGGGCGGCATCCTTCGCATTCGTGGAAGTTCGCCGTCACGCCCGACGGCAAGGATTCGGTCACGCACTACGAGACGCTCGAGGCCTTCCGCGGTGCGTCGCTGCTCGAGATCCATCTCGAGACGGGTCGCACGCACCAGATCCGGGTGCACATGGCTGCCCATCGGCATCCGTGCGTCGGCGATCCGCTGTACGGCGCCGACCCGACGATGTCAGCGAGACTCGGCCTCACGCGTCAGTGGCTGCATGCGCACGAGCTCTCATTCGCCCACCCGGCGACGGGGGAGTGGGTCACTTTCACGTCGCCCTACCCCGCCGACCTCGCCCACGCGCTCGAGGTGCTGCGCGGCGACTGACCGCGCGCGCACCGCACGCCTCGGGGCGGTGCGGGCGACCGGTCAGAGGCCGCCCTCGAACCGGGCGACGTGCTCGTCGAGCAGCGCGTACTCGATACGCCGGCGCATATCGGGAAGCTCGAGCGCCGGCAGCGCATCGACGTCGTACCAGCCGACCTCGGTCATCTCGCCGTCTGCCGGGAAGGGGTCTCCGGACACCCACGTGCAGCGGAAGGTGAGGTCGAGGTAGTCGGACTGGTCGCCGTTCGGGTACGTCACCCGCGGGATCTGGTGCACCCACGCGAGCCGCTCGACGCGGCACACGACGTCGGCCTCCTCGAGCGTCTCCCGCACCGCGGCATCGGCGGGCTCCTCGCCCGGGTCGACGATGCCCGTCACCGGTGTGAGGTGCCCGTTGTCACTGCGGCGGCCGAGCAGCACCTGTCCCTCGCGCAGCACGACGGCGGTCACACCGACGAGCGGCAGCGGGCGCGTGCCGACGAATCGGCGCAGATCGAGGACGAAGTCGGGGGTCGGCATGCCCCCACCGTATTGCCGCCCGCCGCGTCGTCATGGGCGCCGCGACGGCGGTGTCTGCGGCTGGCGGATGTCGGATGCCGTGGGCACACTGGTCGCATGGCGATCGAGGTGCGACCGGCCACGGTGTTCGAGGACGTGGCGGCTCTGGTGGGGCCGAAGAACCCGGAGTCGAACGTGTGCTTCTGCCTGAGCTACCGCATCCCGGCCAAGGAGGCGACCGCCCTGCGTGGGCCGGAGCGCGCGGAACGCGTGCGGCGGCTCATGCACGAGGAGGGGCCGATCGGCGTCCTCGCGTACGACGGCGAAGAGCCCGTCGGCTGGGCGGCGGTGGCACCGCGCACCCGAACGCACTTCGCGACGTTCCGTAAGATCCCGCACGTCGATGACCTCGACGTGTGGTCGCTGTGGTGCTTCCGCGTGCGTCCCGGCCACCGCAAGAAGGGTGTGATGCATGCGCTGATCGACGGAGCCGTCGACTTCGCGCGGCAGAGCGGCGCGCCCGCGATCGAGGGGTACCCGGTCGACAACGGCGATGCCAGGGTGGACCTCACGATGGCCTACGTCGGCACGCGGCGCCTGTTCGAGCAGGCCGGGTTCGCCAAGGCGGCCGACACGACGTCGGTGCTCTCGGGATTCCCGCGTGTGCTCATGCGGCGCGACCTCTAGCGTGGACGCGTGAACCACCTCCTGCAGCGCCGCCTCGAACGTGCGAACACGCTCTATCTCGACTTCCTCGACACGATCCCGACCGAGCACCTCGGCTCGCATCTGCGCGACCTGCCGTCGGACACGATCGGTCACCAGCTGTGGTGCGTGCTCGGCGCGCGCGAGAGCTACCCGAAGGCCGCCCGCGCGGGGGAGTGGCAGGGCTTCACGAGCCCCGTCACACGCGACGGGACGACGGATGCCGCGGCCCTCCGCGCCGCCTTCGTCCAGACCGCCGCCGACGTCGATGAGTGGGTCGCCGGCATCGACGCCGGCGACGAGGACTCGCTCCGCTACGTCCTCGCCCTCCTCGAGCACGAGACGCAGCATCAGGGCCAGCTCATCCGATACCTCTACGGCCTCGGCATCGACCGACCGCACTCGTGGCAGCAGCAGTACGCGCTCGATGAGGACTTCTGAGCGACCGAGTTTCTGAGAGACCGAGTTTCTGAGATTCCGTGAACCGTCCGAGCGGCATACGGCAATACCCGTTGTGAGTACAGACAGCGACATCATCTGCCGTTCGGTCGACGTCCCCTCCGCCTTCGCGGAGGTGTTCGAGCGGCACGCGCGGGTGATCGGCGCGTTCGCTGCGCGGCGCGTGGGAACGGATGCCGCGCAGGACGTCCTGAGCGAGACCATGCTCGTCGCGTTCCGGCGTCGGCGGGACTTCGACGCCACCTGGGATTCGGCGAAGCCCTGGCTCCTCGGCATCGCGTCGCGCGTGATCAAGAAGCACCGCGCCGACGAGGCCCGGCAGTGGCGCTCGTTCGAGGCATCCGTCTCGCGCGGCGATCACACCAGCGACGGCGCGATCGAGGCGGCCGGCGACCGGGCGGATGCCTCGTCCGCTGTGCGTGCGCTGGCACCGCGGATCGCGGCGCTGGCCGCGCGCGACCGCGAGACGCTGCTCCTGTACGCGTGGGGCGACCTCACCTACGAGGAGATCGGCATGGCGCTCGGGGTTCCCGTCGGCACCGTGCGATCGCGCCTGAACCGGGTGCGGCGCAAGCTCGCGCCGCCGGGGTCGCACGCGTCCGTCCGACTCACGTGGATCGCGAAGGAGGAGACCGATGGAGCTTATGGAACGAGTGCGTGACCTGGGGCGGGACGCCCCGCCCCTGCCCGACGAGGGGATCGGCGCCGCACGGCGGGCGCTGCTCAGCGAGATCGCCCGGCAGGAGCGAGCGGATGCCGCGGCCACCCGCCGCCGCACCGTCCGCTGGATCGGCGGCTCGGCGCTGGCCGGCGGGCTGGCGGCGACGGCACTGGTGATCGGGTTCGTCGCGGTGCCGGCCACAGCGCCGACAGCGTCGGCTGCGGCACAGGTGCTGGAGAAGGCGGCGGCAGCGAGCATCCGGGCCGCAGAGGAGGTCGTGCCGGCCGGCAGCTACACGCGGGTCGACACCGCATTCACGTCGCTCACGACCTACGACGAGCAGATGCCTGCCGGTGCGAGGTTCAACAACGCCTTCCGCGCGGAGGCGGAAGCCGTGATCCTCATCGAGGATGAGTCGAGCGTCTACGTGCCCGCGGACCCCGAGGGTGAATGGGTGCGCGAGCGGAGTCCGTACCATGTGGCGGAATCGGTCGGCCCGCGTGCCGCGGAGGCCGCCGAGGCGTGGAGTCGTGAGCTGAACCCCGGGTTGGGATCGGCCGGCATCACCCGGTACCCCGCCGGCGTCGCCGAGGGCGGTCGCGATGGTGACGTGGTGACGTACTACCTGGACGGCCGCGAGACCTACGAGGACATGCCGACGGATCCCGACGGGGTGGTCGCATGGTTCGAGGAGCGGTACGGCGCGGAGGGCGAGCCCGACGGCATGGCGCACTTCTTCATCGAGACCATCGGCGACCTGATGTCGTTCAACCTGGCACCTGCGACAGCGCGCGCCGGGATGCTCAGAGCGTTCGCGTCCCTCCCGGGTGTGGAAGTCGTCGCGACCGACGGTGACCTGACCACACTCGCATACGAGCGGGACTTCGAAGCGGGACCGGCTCGCGTGGAGTTCGTGCTCGACACCGCGCGCGGCTACGTCGTGCAGTCGACCAACTGGGGGATGGGGGAGTACGACGAGCCCGTGGCCTTCGAGGGCGTCCCCGATTGGCAGAGCCGTACGGTGTCGACCGTCTCGATCGTCGATTCGGCGCCCTGACCCCGGATGAGAAGCCGGCTGTGAGGCGCCGGGCGGAGGCATCCGCTCGGCGCCTCGCGCATTGCAACGACCTTCAGCACAATGACCTTCAACTGGAAGGTGAGATCACCTCGCCAGGAGAGTCCGCGGACTCGCCACGGCCGTGGCGAGAGTGTCCGAGACCGTACCTAGACTCGATCCGTGGCATCCGACTCCTTCGTTCATCTGCACGTGCACAGCGAGTACTCGATGCTCGACGGCGCCGCCAAAATCGGCGCCATGACCCAGGCGGCGGCGGACTACGGCATGCCGGCGATCGCCGTCACCGACCACGGGAACACCTTCGCCGCGTTCGAGTTCTACAACGCCGCCAAGGCTGCGGGCGTGAAGCCGATCATCGGCCTCGAGGCCTACGTGACCCCGGGCACGCACCGCAGCGACAAGTCGCGCGTCCAATGGGGTTCACCCGAGCAGAAGAGCGATGACGTGTCGGGCTCGGGCGCCTACACCCACATGACGATGTGGAGTCAGAGCACGGAGGGCATGCACAACCTCTTCCGGCTGAGCTCGCTGTCGAGCATGGAGGGGTACTACTTCAAGCCGCGCATGGACCGGGAGCTGCTGGAGACCTACGGCAAGGGTCTCATCGCGACGACGGGCTGCCCGTCCGGGGAGGTGCAGACGCGCCTGCGGCTCGGCCAGTACGACGCCGCGCGCGCGGCGGCCGCGGAATTCCAGGACATCTTCGGCAAGGAGAACTACTTCGCCGAGATCATGGACCACGGGCTCTCGATCGAGCGCCGCGTCATGACCGACCTGATCCGCCTTTCGAAGGATCTCGGCATCCCCCTCGTCGCCACCAACGACTCCCACTACACCCACCAGCACGAGGCCGACGCGCACGCTGCGCTCCTCTGCGTGCAGTCCGGCTCGACGCTGGACGACCCGAACCGATTCAAGTTCGACGGCGACGGCTACTACATCAAGACGGCGCAGGAGATGCGGCAGATCTTCCGGGAGCACCCGGAAGCGTGCGACAACACCCTGCTCATCGCCGAGCGCTGCGAGGTCGAGTTCAACACGAGCGCGAACTACATGCCGCGCTTCCCGGTGCCCGACGGCGAGACCGAAGACAGCTGGCTCGTCAAGGAGGTCGAGACGGGACTGCACTACCGCTACCCCGACGGCATCCCCGACAAGGTCCGCAAGCAGGCCGAGTACGAGACCGGGATCATCCTCCAGATGGGCTTTCCCGGCTACTTCCTCGTCGTCGCCGACTTCATCAACTGGGCGAAGGACAACGGCATCCGAGTCGGCCCCGGCCGTGGCTCCGGTGCCGGCTCGATGGTGGCCTACGCCATGCGCATCACCGATCTCGACCCGCTCGAGCACGGCCTCATCTTCGAGCGGTTCCTCAACCCGGACCGCGTCTCGATGCCCGACTTCGACGTGGACTTCGACGACCGTCGCCGCGGCGAGGTGATCGACTACGTCACCGAGAAGTACGGCTCCGAGCGCGTCGCGCAGATCGTGACCTACGGGACGATCAAGTCGAAGCAGGCCCTGAAGGACGCGGGGCGTGTGCTCGGCTTCCCGTTCAGCATGGGCGAGCGTCTCACGAAGGCGATGCCGCCTGCCGTGATGGGCAAGGACATGCCGTTGAACGGCATGTTCGACCCGCAGCATCCGCGGTTCAAGGAGGCGAGCGAGTTCCGCGCCCTCATCGACACCGATCCCGATGCGAAGACGGTCTTCGATCGCGCGCTGGGGCTCGAGGGGCTCAAACGTCAATGGGGCGTGCACGCCGCCGGCGTCATCATGTCCAGCGAACCGCTGCTCGGCATCATCCCGATCATGCGCCGCGAGCAGGACGGCCAGATCGTCACGCAGTTCGACTACCCGTCGTGCGAGACGCTCGGGCTCATCAAGATGGACTTCCTGGGGCTGCGCAACCTCACGATCATCTCCGACGCGCTCGACAACATCCGGATGAACCGGGGCGAGGAGCTCGACCTCGAGCATCTCGCGCTCGATGATCGCGACGCCTACGACCTGCTCACCCGCGGCGACACCCTCGGCGTGTTCCAGCTCGACGGTGGCCCGATGCGGTCGCTCCTGCGCCTTCTGAAGCCCGACAACTTCGAGGACATCTCGGCCGTCATCGCGCTGTACCGACCCGGCCCGATGGGTGCCAACTCGCACATCAACTACGCCCTGCGCAAGAACGGTCAGCAGGAGATCACGCCGATCCACCCCGAGCTCGAAGAGCCGCTGAGGGACATCCTCGACACCAGCTACGGCCTGATCATCTATCAGGAGCAGGTCATGGCGATCGCGCAGAAGGTCGCAGGCTTCTCGCTCGGCCAGGCAGACATCCTCCGCCGCGCGATGGGCAAGAAGAAGAAGTCCGAGCTCGACAAGCAGTACGAGGGCTTCTCCGGCGGCATGAAGGAGCGCGGCTTCGGCGATGACGCCATCAAGGCGCTGTGGGACATCCTGCTGCCCTTCTCGGACTACGCGTTCAACAAGGCGCACTCGGCCGCGTACGGCCTGGTCTCGTACTGGACCGCGTACCTCAAAGCGCACTATCCCGCCGAGTACATGGCGGCGCTGCTGACCAGCGTCGGCGACTCCAAAGACAAGATGGCGGTATACCTCAACGAATGCCGCCGCATGGGCATCAAGGTGCTGCCGCCTGACGTGGGCGAGTCGATCCGATACTTCGCGGCAGTGGGGGAGGACATCCGATTCGGACTCGGCGCCGTCCGCAACGTCGGTGCCAACGTGGTCGACGGCATCGTCACCGCACGCAAGGATGCGACGTTCGCGTCGTTCCACGACTTCCTGGTCAAAGTCCCGATGCATGTGGCCAACAAGCGCACCATCGAGTCGCTCATCAAGGCCGGTGCGTTCGACTCCATGGGCGACACTCGCCGTGCTCTGCTCGAGGTGCATGAGGATGCGACCGAAGCGGCCGTCGACCGCAAGCGGAACGAGGCGCAGGGCGCCATCGGGTTCGATTTCGACAGCCTGTACGACGCCGTCGAAGAGGTCGCGCCGCCGAAGGTGCCGCCGCGTCCGGAGTGGACCAAGAAGGACAAGCTCGCCTTCGAGCGCGAGATGCTGGGCCTCTACGTATCGGATCACCCGCTCGCGGGTCTCGAGATCCCGCTCGCCAAGCACGCCTCGACGAGCATCCACGACCTGCTGGCGTCGGAAGACATCGGCGACGGCGACCAGGTGACGATCGCGGGCCTCGTGACCAGCGTGCAGCACCGCGTGGCCAAGCAGAGCGGCAATCCCTACGGCATGATCACGGTCGAGGACTTCGACGGCGAGATCACCGTGATGTTCATGGGCAAGACGTACACCGAGTTCCAGCACATGCTCGTGGCCGACTCGATCCTCGTGGTGCGCGGGCGGGTGTCGCGACGCGACGACGGCATGAACCTGCATGCGCAGTCGGCGTTCACCCCCGATCTCGGCACGGTCGACGACTCGAGCTCTTTGGTGCTCGTCATGCCCGAGCGTCGCGCGAGCGAAGCCCTCATCGGCGAGCTGCTGCTGACCCTGACCCGCCACGCGGGTGACACCGAGGTGTCGCTCAAGCTCCACAGCGGCACCGTGGCGAAGGTCTTCGAGGTGCCGCACACGGTGCGGATCACCCCTGATCTGTACGGCGAGCTGAAAGGTCTTCTCGGGCCGCAGTGCCTGGGATGACGCGGTGACGCGAAGGCGACGACGAATGTCGCCGTGTCACGCGTGGTCTCATCGCGGTCTCATGGGCCGTGGGTAATATCGGGTCGACGCGGGCCTCAGTCCGCCGGAAGGGACGATCGTGACGGACGAGAAGCAGGACGGGAACATCGACGAGGCGGTTGCGACCGAAGAGCCGCCGCAGTACGGAGTGGGGCCGTTCTCGATCCGCGAGGTCGCCCTCGCGGGCACGTGGCTCGTCGCATTCGTGGTGTCGTTCTTCCCGATCTACGGAGACCTGGGCGAAGGTCCGTCGGTCTGGAGCAGCGGGATCGACTGGGTTCTCACCGTGGGCGTGCCCACGGTGGCGGTGTTCCTCATCGTGTTGCGCCGGCTCTCGCCGCAGGGCATCCGCCGGGTCGGATCCCTCGGGATCGACCAGTTCGCGTCCGTCGCGTTCTCGGTCGCCACCGTGCTGTGGCTCACCATCATCTGGAACTCGTTCATCCGGCTCGCCAATCAACGCGAGTTCCTCGGCACCTGGGTCGTGTGGGTGGAGTTCTTCCTCATGCTCGCCGGCGTCTTCCTTACCGTGCTGGCGCCGTTCATCGCGCCCTTCGCCCAGGACTTCCGCGGTCGCCCCGAGGTTCCGGCCCATCGCAGCGCCCGTCCGGTGCTGCCGGTTTCGCCCCGCCCGGCGTTCGTGCGACAGGAGCCCGCCGCCGACGAGTACGCGCCCTACGCCGACAGCGACAGCACCGACGACAACGCTTATGGAGCCGCCCCGGCGTACGCCGCTCAGGCACCCGCGACGCCGTACGCCGACTCTTCTACGAGCCGGGAGGCCGAGGCCGCGGGCGTCGACGAGACGCCCCGCGCCGCGGCCGATGACGCCGAGACCACGGTCCTCCCGCTCGACGAGCACGACGCCGACGCCGATGTGCGCGCGGACGCCGCCGCGCCGGCGACCGCGACCACCGTCGTCGCCGAGGAGCCCGCGGCGACCGAGCCGGTCCACGCGCGCGAGTCGTTCGAGCACGTCGAGAATCCGTCGTCGACGGTCGAGCCGGCTGCAGCGACCGCGCCTCAGCACCAGGCGTTCTGGGCCCTCGTTCCGGAGGAGCGCGACATCGTGGACGAGATCGGCATCCCGGTGTTCCGCATCGGACCGACCGCCTGGGCGCTTGTCATCGAGGATCGCGGCGACGCCTTCGTGGTGCGCCACGAGGACGGTCGCATCGGTTACCTGCACGACGTCTCGGGCGTCACGCGCGGCTGAGCGCGTCCGCCCGCGCGGTACCGTAGACGGATGCTCCGGACGATCGACCTGCGCGGGCGCACGCTCTCGCCCGCTGAACTGCTCGCGACCGTTCCCCGTGCCGCCGCGGCGCGGGAGGAGGCCCTCGCGACGGCGGCGCACATCGTCGACGACGTCGCGGCTCGCGGCGAGACAGCTCTGCGCGAGCAGGCCGAGAGATTCGACGGCGCCACGGACCACGACATCCGGGTTCCCGCCGCGCACCTCGACGAGGCCCTTGCGGCGCTCGACCCGGGGGTGCGTTCGGCACTCGAAGAAGCCATCGCGCGCGTCCGGGTGGCGTCCGCAGCCCAGGTTCCGGCGCCGACGGTCACCGACCTCGGACCCGGCGCGCGGGTGACGCAGCGGTGGCAGCCGGTGCGTCGCGTCGGCCTGTACGTCCCGGGCGGCAAGGCGGTCTACCCCTCGAGCGTCGTGATGAACGTCGTGCCCGCCCAGGTGGCCGGCGTGAGTGAGATCGCGCTCGCCTCGCCGCCGCAGCGCCAGTTCGGCGGCCGGGTGCACCCGGTGATCCTCGGCGCCGCGCGCCTCCTCGGCGTCACCGAGGTGTACGCGATGGGCGGGGCGGGGGCGATCGGCGCGCTCGCGCACGGCGTCGCGTCGCTCGGCCTCGAGCCGGTGGACGTCGTCACCGGCCCCGGCAACAACTTCGTGGCCGCCGCCAAGCGCGCGGTCGCGGGTCTGGTCGGGACGGATGCCGAAGCCGGCGCCACCGAGATCCTCGTGGTCGCCGACGACACGGCCGACGCGCGCCTGGTCGCCGTCGACCTCATCAGCCAGGCCGAGCACGACGAACAGGCCTCCGCCGTGCTGGTGACGACCTCCGAGCGCCTGGCGGACGAGGTGCGCGCGGCGATCGCCCCGCGGGCGGCGGTGACGCGGCACGCCGAGCGCGTCGCCACGGCACTCGCCGGCCCGCAGTCCGCGATCGTGCTCGTCGACGACCTCGCAGCGGCCACGGCGTTTTCGAACGCGTATGCGCCGGAGCACCTCGAGCTGCACCTGGCCGACCCCCGCCCAGGGGACTTCGTCCACGCGGGCGCGGTGTTCGTGGGGCCGGACTCGCCGGTCAGCCTCGGCGACTACCTCGCCGGCAGCAACCACGTGCTGCCCACCGGCGGCCAGGCGCGCTACGCGGCCGGACTGTCGGCCGCGACCTTCCTGCGCCCGCAGCAGGTCATCGAGTACGACCGCGACGCGCTCTCGGTCGTCCGCGACGCGATCGTGACTCTGGCCGAGGCGGAGGCTCTCCCCGCCCACGGCGAGGCGATCACAGCCCGGTTCCAGGACTGAGACCGGATTCCCGGCGTAGGCTGTCTCTGCCATGCACTGCCCGTTCTGCCGCCACGCCGATTCGCGCGTCATCGACTCGCGCACCAGCGACGACGGTCTCAGCATCCGTCGCCGTCGTCAGTGCCCCCAATGCGGTGGCCGCTTCACGACGATCGAGACCGCCAGCCTCAACGTCATCAAGCGCTCCGGCGTGATCGAGCCGTTCAGCCGCGAGAAGGTCATGTCCGGCGTGCGGAAGGCCTGTCAGGGTCGTCCGGTGACGGAAGCGGATCTTGCGGTGCTCGCCCAGACGGTGGAGGAGAGCATCCGTCAGACCGGCGCCTCGCAGCTCGACGCCAACGAGATCGGGCTGGCCATCCTCGGACCACTGCGCGACCTGGACGAGGTGGCGTACCTGCGATTCGCGAGCGTCTACCAGGCGTTCGACTCGCTCGAGGACTTCGAGACGGCCATCGAGCAGCTGCGCGTGGACCACGGCCGCGCCCGCTCCGCGGACGAGGACGCAGCGGTCGCGGGGGAGTGACCGGATAGCCTAGGAGGGATGTATCCCCTCCTCTTCCGCACCGTGCTGTCGCGCATGGATCCCGAGTCCGCCCACCACAGTGCGATGGTCGTGATCCGGGTGCTGGGGGTCCGGCCCTTCTCGTGGGTCGCGCGCTCGATCACCCGGCCCGCCCCCCGACTTGCGACGACCGCGCTCGGTCTCGCGTTCGACTCGCCGTTCGGTGTCGCGGCAGGATTCGACAAGGACGTGAAGGGTGCGGCGGGGCTTCACGCCCTCGGTTTCGGTCACGTCGAGGTCGGCACCGTGACGGCGATCCCGCAGGAGGGAAACCCGCGCCCGCGGCTCTTCCGCCTGATCCCGGACCGCGCGGTCGTCAACCGCATGGGGTTCAACAATCACGGCGCCGAGGCTGCGGCCACCCGGCTGCGCCGGCTGCGCCGCCGCTCGCGGCGCACGGTGCTCGGTGTCAACATCGGCAAGAGTCGCGTCGTCGAGGTCGCCGACGCCACCGCCGACTACGTGCGCAGCGCGACGCTGCTCGCGCCGCTCGCCGACTACCTCGTCGTCAACGTGTCGTCGCCGAACACGCCGGGACTCCGCGGGCTGCAGGCCGCAGAGACGCTGCGGCCGCTGCTGGAGGCCGTGCGCCAGGCGGCGGGCACCACGCCGCTGCTGGTCAAGATCGCGCCCGACCTGCCCGACGACGAGGTCGTCGCGATCGCGCACCTCGCCGTCGACGCAGGACTGGCGGGCATTATCGCCACGAACACGACGATCTCGCGCGACGGGCTGGTCACCGATCCCGCCGTCGTCGCCGCTGCCGGAGACGGCGGTCTGTCGGGAGCCCCGCTGAAGGCGCGCGCGCTCGAGGTGCTGCGGCTGCTGCGCGAGACGGTTCCCGCCGGCTTCTGCGTCATCTCCGTCGGCGGGGTGGAGACGGCCGACGACGTGCAGGAGCGGCTGGATGCCGGAGCCACCCTGGTGCAGGGGTACACGGCTTTCCTCTACCGCGGCCCGCTGTGGGCCCGGCAGATCAACCGAGGGCTGGCGAAGCAGCGCTGACCCAGCCGGTGCCGCCGGCGGGGTCGGGCTTCTCGCCGCCGGGGATCAGGCCGGCTTCTGGCCGCGCTTGACCTGGGGCTTGGGCAGCCGCAGGAAGCGCATCTGGACGGTGCGCATCGCCGCGTACCAGCCCAGGCCCTTCTCGACCTTGCCCTCGCCGAACTTCTTCTTCGCGGCGCGCTTGACGGTGATGGACGTGATGACCATGTCGCCGATCACGAAGAAGATGAAGATCCACAGACCCACGAAGGCGTAGTACTGCACCGCCGGGAGGGGCAGGAACGTCGCGAGGATGACGAGCACCATCGCGGGCATGACGGCTTCACCGAGGTGCCAGCCGCCGTCGACCCAGTCGCGCACGAACTTGCGCTGCGGGCCCTGGTCACGCGCCGGCAGATAGCGCTGCTCGCCGTTGGCCATGCCGATGCGGGCCTTCTCCCGCTGGGTGGCGAGGTCGGCCTTCGCGCGCGCCCTCGCTTCCTTGGTGTCGGCCACGAGGGGGCGCTTGCGGGCGGCCTCCTGCTCGGCGCGGGAAGGAGTGGGGCGTCCCTTGGGCGAGGGACCGCTGAGGGGGACGCCGTTCAGCGTGGTGCCCTCCGACGGTGCGTCGTTGGACGAGGGTGCTGCAGGTGTCTTGGCCACGGATGATCCTCGATGTGCGGAGTAGGGGTGCACTTAAGATTACCCGCATGACCCCTGAGCTCTCCCGACAGGATGCTGTGCGCGATGCCGCGGCATCCGGCATCCCGTCCGCCCTCGCCGATCTCGGCACGCTGGTGCGCATTCCGTCCGTCGCCTTCCCCGGGTTCGACCCCGAGCAGGTGCAGCGCAGCGCAGAGGCGGTCGCCGCACTCGTGCGCGAGACCGGGCTCTTCGAGACGGTCGAGATCCGCACGGCGTCGGTGCCGGAGACGGGGGAGCAGGGCAACCCGGCCGTGCTCGCCACGCGGCCGGCCCGCAACGGCCGGCCGACGATCCTGCTGTACGCCCACCACGACGTGCAGCCGGTGGGCGACGAGTCGCTCTGGGAGTCGTCGCCCTTCGAGCCGACCGTCCGCGGTGGTCGTCTGTACGGGCGCGGCGCGGCCGACGACAAGGCGGGCATCATGGCCCACCTCGCGGCACTGCGCGCGCTGAAAGAGGGCATCGGCGACGACTTCGACCTCGGTGTCGCGCTGTTCTTCGAGGGCGAGGAGGAGGCGGGATCCCGCTCGTTCGCGCAGTTCCTCTCCGACAACGCCGACGCGCTCCGCGCCGATGTGATCGTCGTGGCCGACTCGGGGAACTGGGATGCGAAGACTCCCGCGCTGACGGTGTCGCTGCGGGGAAACACCCGCTTCACGCTGCGCGTGCGCACGCTCGAGCACGCGTCGCACTCCGGGATGTTCGGCGGTGCCGTCCCCGACGCCATGATGGCCACCGTCAAGCTGCTCTCGACGCTCTGGGACGACGACGGCGCCGTCGCCGTGGCGGGGCTGACGGAACGGGATGCCGACACCCCGCCGTACAGCGAAGAGACGCTGCGCGACGAGGCGGGGCTGCCCGCCGGCGTCTCGCCGATCGGCCGCGGAACGATCCTCAGCCGCATCTGGAACAAGCCGTCGATCACGGTGACCGGAATCGACGCGCCGAGCGTCGTCAATGCCTCCAACACGCTCAGCCCCGAGATCTCGGTGGTGATCAGCGCCCGCATCGCCCCCGGGCAGCGTGCACGTGACGCGTACGCCGCGATCGAGGCGCACCTGCGCGAACACGCGCCTTTCGGCGCGCAGCTCTCGTTCAGCGACCAGGACTTCGGCGACGCGTTCCTCGTCGACACCTCGGGCTGGGCGGTGGCGGCCGCGCGCGAGGCGCTCCACGAGGGCTACGGCGTCGAGTCCGTCGACATCGGCGTGGGCGGATCCATCCCGTTCATCGCGGACCTCGTGCGGGAGTTCCCCGGCGCGCAGATCCTCGTCACGGGCGTCGAGGATCCGCATTCGAAGGCGCACAGCCCGAACGAGTCGCTGCACCTCGAGACGTTCCGCAACGCCGTGCTGGCCGAGGCGCTGCTGCTCGAGAAGCTCGACGCCCGCACCTCGCAGGCGTAGGCGCCTCTCCGGGATCGGCGTGGACACGCCGATCTCGGAGCCTCCTCTCGGCGGGCACGCGTAGAATCGAGGCATCCCGCCGCCTGCAGTGGATGATCGATCCGGGCGGCCCTTCCGGAGGAGTGCCATGACCGACACCGCACTGACGACAGAGCAGACCGCGAACGAACACGGTGTGCTGCTGACCGACGCCGCCGCCGTCAAGGTGAAGAACCTGCTGAACCAGGAGGGGCGCGACGACCTCCGTCTGCGCGTCGCCGTGCAGCCCGGCGGATGCAGCGGCCTGATCTACCAGCTCTACTTCGACGAGCGGTACCTCGACGGTGACAAGACGGTCGACTTCGACGGCGTCGAGGTCATCGTCGACGACATGAGCGTCCCGTACCTCGACGGTGCCACGATCGACTTCAAGGACACGATCTCGGAGCAGGGGTTCACGATCGACAACCCCAACGCGGCGGGCTCCTGCGCCTGCGGCGACAGCTTCCACTGACAGGTCGGCGCTCCGACACTTTTCCGGCGGGTCCGGCACGCTTTGAAATAGCGGCCGGGCCCGCCTTTTTCGGTCTGTACGGCGCGATTCAACCTGGGCGGATGGCCTGAATCCCCTGGGCGCTTGCCCTAGACTGGCGAGAGTCCTGTTCGTGATCGGAAAGGTGCACAGTGCCTTCGAAACGCCGTATCCG
The DNA here is from genome assembly GCF_039905635.1 of Microbacterium sp. ProA8. Lineage (NCBI taxonomy): Bacteria > Bacillati > Actinomycetota > Actinomycetes > Micrococcales > Microbacteriaceae > Microbacterium > Microbacterium chionoecetis. Next base: position 1,872,014 of record NZ_CP157000.1, read on the forward strand.
CTGGGCCGTTCTCCCGCTCGGGATCGCAACGGCAGCAGTCCTCGCCGGATGCACCCCGACCGAGCTGCACGGCTTCCTCCCCGGGTTCACCGAAGACGGCCAGCCGGCCACCAACCGCACCGACATGGTCGCGGGTCTGTGGGTCAACTCCTGGATCGTCCTGCTCGCCGTGGGTGTCGTCACCTGGGGTCTCATGGGCTGGGCCGCGATCGCGTACCGCCGTCGCAAGGGTCAGATGGGCCTTCCGGTCCAGCTGCGCTACAACATGCCGATCGAGATCTTCTACACGATCGTGCCCCTCATCCTGGTGATCGGCTTCTTCGCCTTCACCGCGCGCGACCAGACGATCCTCGAGACGCAGTACGACGAGCCCGACGTGTCGATCACGGCGATCGGCAAGCAGTGGGCCTGGGACTTCCAGTACGACGGCGAGTCCGACGACGACACCGTCTGGACCATGGGCGTCCAGGCGCAGAGCGCTGCGAACGGCGACCGCGACGAAGCGGCCCTGCCGACGCTCTACCTGCCGGTCGACCAGACGGTGAAGATCAAGCTGCAGTCGCGCGACGTCATCCACTCGTTCTGGATCATCGACTTCCTGTACAAGAAGGACATGTACATCGGCAAGGACAACTACTGGTCCTTCACGCCGACCCGCGAGGGCACGTATGCCGGCAAGTGCGCCGAGCTCTGCGGCGAGTACCACTCGGCGATGCTGTTCAACGTGAAGGTCGTGAGCGAGAGCGAGTACGAGGATTACCTCGAGTCGCTCCGCGACGCCGGTCAGACCGGTGACATCAACGACGCGTACGACCGCCTGCAGAACGCCCCGGGAACGGGTGCCACCGGCGAGGCGTCAGACGAAGAGGGAGACCAGTGATCATGGCGACGACGCTTCCGCTCCAGGAGACGACGCAGGGTCGCCCGACGACCCTGCCGCCCCGCCAGGCCGCACTGCTCAGCGCTTCGCGCGTCGAGCAGAAGGGCAACATCATCGTCAAGTGGATCACCTCCACCGACCACAAGACGATCGGCTACCTCTACCTCATCTCGTCCGTCATCTTCTTCCTCCTCGGTGGAGTGATGGCGCTGATCATCCGTGCGGAGCTCTTCGAGCCCGGCATGCAGATCATCCCGACGAAAGAGCAGTACAACCAGCTGTTCACGATGCACGGCACGATCATGCTGCTGATGTTCGCGACGCCGCTGTTCGCCGGCTTCGCGAACGCGATCCTGCCGCTGCAGATCGGCGCACCGGACGTCGCGTTCCCGCGTCTGAACGCGTTCGCCTTCTGGCTGTTCCTCTTCGGCTCGACGATCGCCGTCGCCGGCTTCCTCACCCCGCAGGGCGCGGCGTCGTTCGGCTGGTTCGCCTATCAGCCGCTCGCGAATGCCAGCTTCTCTCCCGGCGCGGGAGGAAACCTCTGGATGCTCGGCCTCGGCATGAGCGGTTTCGGCACGATTCTCGGCGCGGTGAACTTCATCACCACGATCATCACGATGCGCGCGCCCGGCATGACGATGTGGCGCATGCCGATCTTCTCGTGGAACACGCTGATCACCAGCATCCTGGTCCTGATGGCCTTCCCGGTGCTGGCAGCCGCGATCCTCGCCGCTGCCGCGGATCGCGTGCTCGGCGCCCACATCTACGACCCCGCGAACGGCGGCGTCCTGCTGTGGCAGCACCTGTTCTGGTTCTTCGGCCACCCCGAGGTGTACATCATCGCGCTGCCGTTCTTCGGCATCGTCTCGGAGATCTTCCCGGTCTTCAGCCGCAAGCCGATCTTCGGCTACAAGACGCTCGTCTACGCGACGATCGCGATCGCTGCGCTGTCGGTCGCGGTGTGGGCTCACCACATGTACGTGACCGGCGCCGTGCTGCTGCCCTTCTTCGCCCTCATGACGATGCTCATCGCGGTGCCGACGGGCGTGAAGATCTTCAACTGGATCGGAACGCTCTGGCGAGGGTCTGTGACGTTCGAGACGCCCATGGTCTTCGCCCTCGGCTTCCTCGTGTCGTTCGTCTTCGGTGGTCTCACCGGCGTGATCCTCGCATCGCCGCCGCTCGACTTCGCCCTGTCGGACTCGTACTTCGTCGTGGCGCACTTCCACTACGTCGTCTTCGGCACGGTCGTCTTCGCGATGTTCGCCGGCTTCTACTTCTGGTGGCCGAAGTGGACCGGTCGGATGCTCAACGAGCGCCTCGGCTACGTGCACTTCTGGATGCTCTTCATCGGCTTCCACATGACCTTCCTCATCCAGCACTGGCTGGGCGTGGACGGCATGGTCCGCCGCTACGCCGATTACTCGGAGGCGGACGGCTGGACCTGGCAGAACCAGGTGTCGACGATCGGTGCGATCCTTCTGGGCGCTTCGATGATCCCGTTCCTCTTCAACGTCTGGATCACGTCGCGCAGGGCGCCGAAGGTGACCGTCAACGACCCGTGGGGCTACGGCGCGTCGCTCGAATGGGCGACCTCTTGCCCGCCGCCGCGGCACAACTTCACCTCGATCCCGCGCATCCGCAGCGAGCGGCCCGCGTTCGACCTGAACCACCCCGAGGCGGGCATCCCCGTGGGCGTCGGCCCGGCGAAGGACGCCCCCGAAGCCCCGGTTGCCGACCTCGCCGAGGGAGAGGTGAAGTAAGTGCGCACCAACACCGGACTCTGGTGGCTCCTCTCCGTATTCTTCCTGCTCGTCGGGGTGGTCTACACCGCGTGGAACCTGCTGTCGAACTGGGACACGAACGCCACAGGCGGACAGCAGCTGTGGGAGACGGTCACCCTCTCGATCGAGTGGGTCGGCAGCATCGCGCTGCTGTTCACGGCGATGATGGCCGCCCTCATCGCGTTCTACATCGGCCGCGTGCACAGCGCCCAGGGCGGTGAGCTGCCTGAGGACCGCCTCACGGCCGACATCGACGACGGCGACCCGGAACTCGGTGAGTTCAGCCCGTGGTCGTGGTGGCCCATCGTGCTCGCCTTCTCGGCAGCGCTCGGCATGATCGGCCTCGCGGTCGGCGCCTGGCTCATGCCCATCGGCATCGGGGTCTTCGTGGTCGCGATCGTCGGGTGGGTGTACGAGTACTACCGCGGATACTTCGCCCGCTGATCGTCGATATGACGCTTCGCGTGGCTCACCACGCACCGTGCCCGGGGGCCTGTCGATGACGGGGACCCGGGCACGTCTTCGTGCGGCCGCGTTCTCCGACATCGGTCTGCATCGCGCGACCAACCAGGATGCCGCTTTCACGTCGACCTGGGGAGCCGCCGTGGCCGACGGCGTCGGCGGGGGACCTGCCGGCGACCTGGCCTCGGCGACCTTCATCCACCGCCTCGCGGCGGGCCGGCTGGACGGGCTCGAGCCTCTACAGCTCGCGGACAGCGTGCGGTCGGCGAACTGGGATCTGCGCGCCCACGTCGAGCGTGATCCGTCGCTCCTCGGCATGGCAACGACGTTCACCGGCATCTTCGTGGCGCGCGACGGCGGCGTCCTGCTCGCGCACACCGGCGACTCCCGCGCCTACCGCCTGCGCCGCGGGCAGCTGGTGCAGGTGAGCCGGGACGATTCGCTCGTCCAGGCGCTGGTGGACCAGGGCCTCGTGTCGATCGCAGAGGCAGCCTCACACCCTCGACGCAACCTCATCACCGCCTCCCTCAGCGGTGCTGAGCGTGACGGCGCTGCGGTGATCGCCTTCGATGCGCCGGTGGGGGACCGTTGGCTGCTCTGCAGCGACGGGCTCACCGACTACGTTCCGGATGCCGACATCCGTGCGCTTCTGGTGGGCATCCCGGATGCCGCGGCAGCGGCTGAAGCGTGCGTCACCCTCGCCCTCGACGCCGGCAGCCGCGACAACGTCACCGTGGTGGTGTGCGACATCGTCGATCCTGAGCTGCTGCGGCGCACACGCGGCCTGGCGGCCCGCCGGGCGGAGCTGGCACCGACGTCGTTCTACGGCGCGGCAGCCACGCGCTTCATGGAAGGGCTCGAGTCGTCGGCCTGACCCGGCCGATCAGCCGGCGACCTTCGCGCGCACGACCATCACCTGGGCGTCGAACACGCGGGGGAGCTCACCTTCGTCGTTCTCGGTCGGCTGGCCCTCGCGCACCCAGTATTCGTACCCGCCGATCATCTCCTTGACGGCGTAGCCGAGCTTCGCGAACTCGACGGCGCCCTTCGCGCCGGCGTTGCAGCCGGGGCTCCAGCAATAGACCACCACGCGGCTGGAGGGATCGATCTCGCGCGGTGCACGCTCGGCGATCTCACGGTAGGGCATGTGGATCGCGCCCTTGATGCGTCCCTGCGCCCACGCCTCGTCGCCGCGCACGTCCACCAGGACGAACGCCTCTCCGTCCTTCTGTGCGGCGTACACGTCGGAAGCGTCGGTCTCGACGGCGAGCTTGGCGGAGAAATACGCGAGTGCATCGGTCATGTCTCCACGCTACGACGGCGACGAACTCCACGGCCCTGGAAGCGCGGTCAGATCCCGTTCGATTCCTGCCGATGCCGAGGAATGCTTCGCGGTTCTGACTGTCATCACGTCCCGGGGAGTGCCATCTATGCCCGGGCACGTGACGAGAACGACGGATGCCTCGGCGCGATCGTGAAGATCGCGCCGAGGCATCCGTCTGCGAAGCGGTCTCGACCTACTGGTCGGACTCCTTCTCGCGGTTCCTGGGTGACTTCGTCCCCGGCTCGGGGTCGGGCACGATCACGTTCGAGGGGCGGACCGCCGTCTCGGAGTTGTGACCGTCGTCGATCGGCTTGTGCGGGGCATCGGGAACACCGGCGCGCTCATGTGCGCCCTGCAGCTCCAGATCCTCCTCGGCCGCGATGTGGTCGAGGTCGTGGTGCTGGTGAGCCAGTGCCGCATCGAGCTCCGCCTGCGAGACCGGGGTGAGCCGATCCTCGAAGAACCAGCGCGAGATGGACGCGCGGACGTTCTCATGCCACGGGATGCGGCCCTGGGCGTTCGGGCGGACCACGAGCGGCTCGTAGGTGTCGAAGTCGGCAAGCTTGAAGCGCTCGTACTCGTCGACGGGCTGGTGCACCTCGATGTACTCGCCACCGGGGAGGCGCACGATTCGCCCCGACTCGTAGCCGTGGAGGGCGATCTCGCGGTCCTTCCGCTGCAGCGCGATGCACATGCGCTTCGTCACGAAGTACGCGACGATCGGGCCCAGGATCAGCAGCGCCTGGAGCGTGTGGATCACGCCTTCCATCGTCAGCCAGAAGTGCGTGGCGATGATGTCGGAGGCTGCCGCGGCCCAGAGCACCGCGTAGAACGTGACGCCGGCGGCGCCGATGGCGGTGCGGGTCGCTGCGTTGCGGGGGCGCTGGGCGATGTGGTGTTCGCGCTTGTCGCCCGTCACCCACGCCTCGATGAACGGGTAGATCAGCACGAGGACGATGAACAGACCCAGCCCGACCAGCGGCACCAGGATGTTGAACGACCAGGTGCGGTCCAGGAAGACGAACTCCCAGCCCGGGGGCACCAGTCGCAGCGCGCCGTCGGCGAAGCCGATGTACCAGTCGGGCTGCGTGCCGGCCGACACGGGGGACGGGTCGTAGGGGCCGTAGTTCCAGATCGGGTTGATCGTGAACAGCGATGCGATCAGCACGATCACGCCGAAGGTGATGAACAGGAAGCCGCCCATCTTCGACATGTAGACGGGCATCATCGGGTAGCCCACGACGACGCTGTTGGTGCGACCCGCACCGGCGAACTGCGTGTGCTTGTTGATCACCATCAGCATGAGGTGGACGACCAGCAGGCCGACGAGGATGGCGGGCAGCAGCAGGATGTGCAGCGAGTACAGGCGGCCGACGATCGCCGTGCCGGGGAACTCGCCGCCGAACAGCAGGAACGAGGTCCAGGTGCCGATCAGCGGGATTCCCTTGACCATGCCGTCGATGATGCGCAGACCGTTGCCGGAGAGCACGTCGTCGGGGAGCGAGTAGCCGGTGAAGCCTTCGCCCAGCGCGAGGATGAACAGGATGAAGCCGATGACCCAGTTGAGCTCGCGCGGCTTGCGGAATGCACCCGTGAAGAACACGCGGAGCATGTGCACGCCGATGCCGGCGACGAAGACGAGCGCCGCCCAGTGGTGCATCTGGCGGACCAGGAGGCCGCCGCGCACGTCGAACGAGATCTCGAGGGTCGACGCCATCGCCGCCGACATCTCGATGCCGCGCATCGGGAGATAGGCCCCGTTGTAGTGGGTCTCGACCATCGACGCCTGGAAGAAGAACGTCAGGAACGTGCCCGACAGCAGCACGACGACGAAAGCCCACAGGGCGATCTCGCCGAGCATGAACGACCAGTGGTCGGGGAAGATCTTGCGGCCGAGCTCCTTGACGAAGCCCGAGAGGCTCGTGCGTTCGTCGATGTAGTTCGCGGTGGCGCCGATGAAACGGCCGCCGAGGGGCTTGTCGCGACCGTTCGGCGAAACGGGCGTCCCGGGAGCCTCAGGCTGCTCGGTGACGGTTGAGGTGCTCAATGACGCTCCCAGAAGCTCGGGCCGACGGGCTCGTTGAAGTCGCTCCTCGCGATGAGGTAGCCCTCGTCGTCGACGGTGATGGGCAGCTGCGGCAGCGGACGCGCAGCCGGGCCGAAGATGACCTTGGCTTGGTCGGTGACGTCGAACTGCGACTGATGGCACGGGCACAGCAGGTGATGCGTCTGCTGCTCATACAGAGCAACCGGGCAGCCGACGTGGGTGCAGACCTTCGAGTACGCGACGATGCCGTTGTACGACCACTCCTTGCGATCCTCCGGCTCCACGAGGTCCTCGGGCAGCAGGCGGACGAGGAGCACCAGGGCTTTGGCCTTCTCCTCGAGATAGCCGTCGCTGTGCGACACCTCCGCCAGCGCCTCGGGAATGACGTGCACGGCGGAGCCGAGCGTGAGGTCGGCAGCGCGGATGGGCTCGCCCGAAGGGTCGTGCGCCAGGCGCATGCCCTCTTTCCACATGGTGTGCTGGAGGAGGTACACGGGGTCGCCCGCGTTCGGGTTCTCGGGCGAGCTGAACGGCGCGAGTCCGCGGAACAGCACGACGCCCGGCACGACGGATGCGACGAGCGCGGCGATCAGCGAGTTGCGGATCATGACGCGGCGGCCGAAACCGGACTCTGCATCGGCGTCGGCGAACGCCTTGATGGCGGCCTCACGCGTCGTGTCGCGGCCGCGCGTGGCATGGCGCGGCTCCACGAACTCGCGGTCGGACATGACCGCCTTGGACCAGTGGATCGCGCCGATGCCGATGGCCAGCAGGGCGAAGGCGATGCCGAGTCCGATGAAGAGGTTGTTGTTGCGGATGTCGACGATCCGCCCGCTCTCGATCGGGAACAGCATGTAGGCCGCGATGGCCCAGATGCTTCCGGCGATCGAAAGGTAGAAGAGCGTGTAGACGCCGCGCACGGCGCGCTTCATCGAAGCGGGGTCCTGGTCGGTCATCCGCTCGCGGTGCGGGGGGAGGCCAGGGTTGCGCACCGGGTCGGGGACCGCGACGGCGAGCCCGGGGGAGGGCTTCCAGGAAGCCCTCTCGTGCTCGAGCGGGTCGTCCTCGTGGGCCATGCTGCTCCTCGTCAGTGTTGCGTGTGTCGTACGTAGATCAGTTGGACTTCGCCGTGATCCACACGGTGATGGCGATCAGCGAGCCGATGCCGAAGATCCAGATGAAGAGGCCCTCCGAGACGGGGCCCAGCGAGCCAAGCGAGAATCCGCCTGCCGACTCGTTGTCCTGCAGATAGAGCAGGTAGGTGATGATGTCGCGCTTCTCTTCGGTGGTCAGCGTCATGTCGTTGAACACCGGCATGTTCTGCGGACCGGTGACCATCGCCGCGTACATGTTGAGCGGAGTGGTGGTGTGCAGGGCCGGGGCGTACTTGCCCTCGGTGAGCGCGCCGCCGGCTCCGGCCACGTTGTGGCACATGGCGCAGTTGATGCGGAAGAGCTCGCCTCCCTCGGAGGCGTTCCCCTCGCCGTCGAGCACCTCGTCGTCGGGGTAGCTGGGACCAGGGGCGATCGACTGGATGTACTCGCCGATCGCGGCGATCTGCTCGTCGGTGAACTGCACCGGCTTCTGCGGTGCCTGCGGTCCCTGCATCTGCAACGGCATGCGACCGGTGCTCATCTGGAAGTGCACCGCGAGCTCGCCGACGCCGTACAGCGAGGGGCCGTCGTCCGTGCCCTGCACGTCCAGGCCGTGACAGGTGGCGCAGTTGGCCTGGAACAGCTTCTTGCCGTCTTCGACGGTGAGGGCGGAGTTCGTCACCGTCTCGGGCGTCGTCGCCGCCATTGCGGCGGATGCCCCGGCGTAGACGCCACCGGTGATGAGCAGGCCGATGCCGATCAGTGCGGCTGCGGCCCAGGGGCTGCGGCGGCCTTTTGAGCGGCGCGTGGTCTCTCGTGCCATGTCGGGTTACAGCTCCGCTCTCACTTGAGGAAGTAGATGACGAGGAAGAGGGCGATCCAGACCACGTCGACGAAGTGCCAGTAGTACGACACGACGATCGAGGAGGTCATCTCTTTGCGCCCGAAGTTTTTGACGGCGTACGCGCGGCCGATCACGAGGAGGAATGCGATGAGCCCGCCGGTGACGTGGAGGGCGTGGAAGCCGGTGGTGAGGTAGAACGCCGACGCGTACGAGTTCGCGCTGATCGGCAGGCCCTCGGCGACGAGCTGGGCGTACTCCCACACCTGGCCGGAGACGAAGATCGCGCCGAGTGCGAAGGTGAGCCAGAACCACTCGACCATGCCCCAGCCGAGCCAGCCGCGCTTCTTCAGCGAGTAGGGCTGGAACCGCTCAGCCGCGAAGACGCCCATCTGGCACGTGACCGACGACAGCACGAGGATGATCGTGTTCACGGTCGCGTAGGGAACGTTCAGCAGCTGCGTGCTCTCGGCCCACAGTTCGGGAGAGGTGCTGCGCAGGGTGAAGTAGATCGCGAACAGGCCGGCGAAGAACATCACCTCGCTGCCGAGCCACACGATGGTTCCGACAGCGACCGGATCCGGCCGCTTGACGGACCGCATGGCCTGGGAGTAGGTCGCTGTGGAGGTCGTCACGCTCCCCATTATGGCCGATTCGGGGCCCCGATTTTCGCATCGGAGGCCATCTCTTTGCCCGTGCGGGAACTTAGGGCAACCTAAGAGGACCCTGCGACTCCGCCGTGAACACGTGGTGAAGACGCAGAATCGCTCGGCGTGGGACGCCGTGTCACGAAAGGGTTCCGATTCGCGCGCCGGGCTAGGCTTCTCGGTTATGGCGGAGCTGTACACCTGGCCGGGAATCCTCACCACGCTGCTCGAGCGGCGCGACCTCAGCGTCTCGGAATCTACGTGGGCGATGCGGCAGATCATGTCGGGCAGCGCCACGCCGTCCCAGCTCGCGGGCTTCCTGGTCGCGCTGCGCGCGAAGGGCGAGACCGTCGACGAGATCGTCGGCTTCCGCGACGCCATCCTGGAGGCGGCGCTGCCGCTTCCGGTGGACGCGGCGGTGCTCGACATCGTGGGCACCGGAGGGGACCGCTTCGGCACCGTCAACGTCTCCACGATGGCCGCGCTCGTGGCCGCGGCATCCGGGATCCCGGTGGTGAAGCACGGCAACAAGGCCGCCAGCTCGTCGTCGGGGTCGTCCGACGTGCTGGGCGCGCTGGGCGTCGACCTCGCGCTGTCTCCGGACGCGGTCGCCGAGACGCTCTCGCGGGCGGGGATCACGTTCGCGTTCGCCGCGGCGTTCCATCCGGGCTTCAAGCACGCCGGCGCGACGCGCAGCGAGCTCGGGGTGCCGACCGTGTTCAACTTCCTCGGGCCGCTCTGCAACCCTGCGCGCGCCGAGGCGAACGCGGTCGGCGTGGCGCACCTCGACCGCGTGCCGCTGATCACCGGCGTCTTCCGCACGCGCGGCGCGACGGCGCTGGTGTTCCGCGGCGACGACGGGCTCGACGAGCTCACCACCACCGGGCACAGCCGGCTCTGGGAGGTCAGCCGCGGCGACATCCACGAGCACGACCTCGATCCGCGCGACCTCGGCATCCCGGTGGCCGACATCGACGATCTTCTCGGGGGTGACCCCGCGCACAACGCCGCGGTCGTGCACCGCGTGCTCGGCGGCGAGGAGGGCCCGGTGCGCGACATCGTCCTGCTCAATGCGGCCGCCGGCATCGTCGCCTATCGGCTGTTCCGCGACGCCGCAGAGGTGCAGCGGCCGATCCTGGAGCGGCTCGCCGAGGCGCGCGACGCCGCGGCGGCCGCGATCGATTCGGGAGCGGCCACGGCGACGCTCGAGCGCTGGGTCGAGACCACGAAGGCGCTTTCGCGCTGACGGGCTCCGCCCCGCCTTCGTGCGGCTCCTGGTTTTGCACGGCGCGCGCTCTTCCGCGGCACCGGCGCCCGCCGATAGCGTGTGCCACAACGCACCCGTGATCGAGGAGGACGCATGAGCCAGGAAGAGCCCCGCACCGCCGACGTGATCGAGCCGCCCGAGAAGAAAGTCGGCCTGGTCAAGGCGGTCGGCATCCTCGGCATCGTGGGCGGCATCCTGCTGATCATCGTCGGCGTGATCGCGTGGATCGGCGTGACCAACCAGCTGTCGGCCGAGAACATCACGATTCCCGACGACGCCGCGGCGTTCCAGGGTCAGCAGGTGACGGGCCCCTTCACCGCCTTCGTGCAGGCCGACATCATCAACCACCACGCGCTCGAGGCATCCGGTGGCAAGACCTACGCCGAGCTCGACCAGGACGACCCGGTGCGCGCGACGGTGATGCAGGCGTCGTTCCTGCGCGCCTCGCTGTTCACCTCGATCGTCGCGTACGGCGTCGCGCTGTTCGCCGCAGGCATGGGCGTGCTCGCGATCCTGTTCGGCTGGGCGATCCATCGGCTCGCGAGCGTGCCGGTGGTGATCAAGCGGACGAACGTCGTCTGATCAGGCGGCCGCACACGACGTGAACCCTCACGACGCCCTCAGCGAGATCGCGACGCTCCTCGAACGGGAGCGGTCGTCTCGGTACAAGTCGAAGGCGTTCCGGGCCGCCGCCGACGCCATCGAGGGACTGACCGACGCAGAGCTGCGGGATTCCGCAGCCCTTCGTCGGCGCAAGGGCATCGGCGAATCCACCTTCGCGGTGATCCAGCAGGCGCTGGGCGGAGAAGTCCCCGGGTACCTGGTCGATCTGCGCGAGCGCGCCGGCGTGCAGCGCGCCTCGACGCTGCGGCCGCTGCTGCGCGGCGATCTTCACGCGCACAGCGACTGGTCGGACGGTCTGACCTCCATCGACCTGATGGTGGATGCCGCCCGCGCGCTCGGCCACGAGTACCTTGCTTTGACGGACCACTCGCCCCGGCTGCGGGTCGCCAACGGCCTCTCGTCCGAGCGGCTGCGCGCTCAGCTCGAGGTGGTGGCGGGGATGAGCGGCGACGGGTTCACGCTGCTGTCGGGCATCGAGGTCGACATCCTCGAGGACGGCACGCTGGACCAGGAGAGCGAGATGCTCGATCGGCTCGACGTCGTGGTCGCCTCGGCGCACTCGAAACTGAGGATGGAGCGCGGGCCGATGACCCGTCGGCTCGTGGCGGCGGTGTCGGATCCGCACACCGATGTGCTCGGCCACGTCACCGGCCGGCTCGTCGAGGGCTCCCGGGGAACGCGGCCGCCCTCGACGTTCGACGCGCGTGCGGTGTTCGAGGCGTGCGAGGCGCACGGCGTCGCGGTCGAGATCAACTCCCGTCCCGAGCGCCAGGATCCGCCCGACGAGCTGATGGCGCTCGCGCTGGAGATCGGATGCCTCTTCTCGATCGATTCGGACGCGCACGCGCCCGGGCAGCTGTCGCTGCTCGACTACGGTGCCGAGCGCGCCGAGCGGCTGGGAGTGCCTCCCGACCGGATCGTCACGACCTGGCCGCTGTCGCGGCTGCGTGAGTGGACAGGACGCGAGCGCCGCGCCTGATCCGCTGCCGGTTCCGCCCCGCCGGGCGGGCGGCGCGTCACGGCTTCGTCAGACGGCGTCGAGCGCGTCGATGATGCGGGTCATCGCCGTGCCGAGCGCCCACCGCTCGGCGAGGGCTGCGGCATCCGCCTTCGCGTGCTCGTCGAGAGGGCGCAGGCGCGGGTCGGACACCTCCAGCGGGAGATCGCGGACGACGGCGACCACCTGCGGGGCGACGGCGAGATAGGGCAGTCCGGCGAGCACCTTCGCGCGCACGCCGGCGGCCATGCCCTCGCCCAGCTCTGCCGCCTCGACGATTCCTGCGAGGTCGCCGTAGGTCGCGAGCAGTCCGGCCGCGGTCTTGTCGCCGATCCCCGCCACGCCGGGGAGGCCATCCGACGAGTCGCCGCGCAGGGTGGCGAAGTCCGCGTACTGCGAGGGGAGGATGCCGTACTTCGCGACGACCGCGGCGTCGGTGAGGACCTCGAGGTTGCTCATGCCGCGCGCGGTGTAGACGACGCGGACGTCACGGGCGTCGTCGACCAGCTGGAAGAGATCGCGGTCGCCGGTGACGATGTCGACCGGCATGGTCGCCGTCGTCGCCAGGGTGCCGATGACGTCGTCGGCCTCGTGCTCGGCGGCGCCGACGACGCGGATGCCGAGGATGCCGAGCGCCTCTCGGATCACCGGGACCTGCACCTCGAGCGGGTCGGGCACCTCCTCGACGTCGGGGCCGCCGGCGACCACCTCGGCGACGCGGTGCGTCTTGTAGGTGGGGATGAGGTCCACCCGCCACTGCGGCCGCCAGTCGTCGTCCCAGCACGCCACGAGATGGGTCGGGCGGTAGGTGGTCACGAGCCGCGTGATGATGTCGAGGAAGCCGCGGACGGCGTTGACGGGCGTGCCGTCCGGTGCGCGCACCGTGTCGGGCACCCCGTAGAACGCGCGGAAGTAGAGGGACGCGGAGTCGAGCAGCATCAGGCGGTCGGTCACGCGTTCATCCTGGCATGCGGCTCCGACGCCCGCCGGGCGACCCGAGCGCCACCCGCCGTTCACCTGCGCGACGGATGCCGGTCGCACGTCGGCACCCGTCTCGTTCACGTCTCGCGCCCACCGTGGGGAGACAGTCCTGGACTGACACACGGGCGGGATTTCCGCGAGAGGAGGCGCCATGGGTCGCGAAGACGTGCTGGCGTGGGTCGAGTCGCCCCTGCAGCTGATCGGCGCCGCAGAGTGGGCGGCGTCGCACGGACGGACGGTGCCGGTGGCCGGGCGGCTGACGCCTCAGATCTCGGCCACGGCCGACGAGCTGCTCGCCCGCGGCGCGCGCTTCGGCGAGTTGGCGCCCTACCTCGGCGTGCCGTGGAGTCTGCTCGCCCGTCACGGCCACTGGCTGGTCGGCGACGGGTTCTCGGGCCAGTTCCGCCTCGCCGCCGCGGCGCTGCGCCCGCACCGCGTCACGTTCCTGGACGACGGCGCGTACGCGATCGCATACGCCGACGCGCTGCTCGGCCGTCGTCCCTACGCGCGGCCGAATGTCGCCGAGCGCGGTCTCACCACCGTCGTCGCGCCGTTCGCCGCCGAGCTCGTGCATCGGCGCGCCGCCTCGCGGCGCGCCGGCTTCTTCACCGCGTTCGACCTCGGCGCCGACCGCCTCGACGGGCTTGCCGACCGCGGTTTCGGCATCCGTCGCCACGACTTCTCGTGGACCCGCGCGACCGCGCCCGCGGCGCCCGCGCTCGGAAGGCGCATCGTGCTCGGCAGCGCGCTGCCCGTGGACGGCCGCATGATGCTGGTCGACTACGTGCGGTGGGTGCGGGATGCCGCAGCCGGCGGCGCCGTGTACCTCCCGCATCGCCGCGAGACCGCCGAGCAGCTGGACGCGGTGGCGACGGTTCCCGGTCTGCGGATCCACCGGACCGGCCTGCCGGTGGAACTCGTGCTGGCCGGGGCGCGGCATCCGCTCGACGTCCACACCCTCCCATCCAGCACCACCACGACGCTGCCGCTCGTGCTCGCGGGCACCGGCGCACGGGTGCTCACGGATGTCGTGGGCCGGAACGGCGGCGCCCGCCGCTCGGCACGGACGGCCGCCGCATGAGCGAGGCGGTCGCCATCATCCCCGCGCGCGGCGGCTCGAAGGGCATCGCGCGCAAGAACCTGCAGCGGGTCGGGGGCGTGCCTCTCGTGGCGCGTGCCGTCGACGCGGCGCGCCGGTGCCCGGCCATCGACAGGGTCGTCGTGACGACCGACGACGCCGACATCGCGGCGGTCGCCGCCGAGTGGGGTGCCGAGATCATCGAGCGGCCCGCTGAGCTGTCGGGCGACCAGGCGTCCAGCGAAGGGGCGCTGCTGCATGCACTCGACACGCTGGAGGCGCGCAAGGTCGATGTGGGCGTGCTGGCGTTCCTGCAGGCCACGTCGCCCTTCATCGACGTCGATGCGCTCACCGCAGCCGTGCAGCTCGTGCGATCCCGCCGGCGTGACAGCGTCTTCTCGGCGGTGGAGACGTACGGCTTCCTGTGGGAGAAGGGTCTCGGCGACGCCGCCGAGCCCATCAATCACGAGATCGACGTGCGCCCGCGCCGACAGGATCGCGAGCCGCACTACCTCGAGACCGGCGGCTTCTACGTCATGCGCGCCGCGGGGTTCCGCGCCGCCCGGCACCGGTTCTTCGGGAGCGTCGGCATCGCCGAGGTCGCACCGCGCACGGCGATCGAGATCGACACGCCGGACGAGATGGAGCTCGCACGGCGCCTCGCGCCGCTCGCCGACCGTGACAGCCGGGGCGATCGCGCGGTCGCCGTCGACGCCGTGGTGACCGACTTCGACGGGGTGCACACCGACGACACCGTGCGCGTCGACCAGAACGGCCTCGAGTCGGTGACCGTGAGCCGGTCGGACGGCATGGGGGTCTCACTGCTGCGGGCCGCCGGCATCCCGTTCCTCATCCTCTCGACCGAGGCGAACCCGGTGGTCGCGGCGCGCGCACGCAAGCTGGGCGTCGACGTGCGACAGGCAGCCGCCGACAAGGCCGCCGTGCTGCGGGAATGGGCCGAGGACCACGGCATCCCGCTGTCGCGGATCGCGTACCTCGGCAACGACGTCAACGACCTCGCCTGCCTCGAACTCGTCGGGTGGCCCGTCGCGGTGCCCGAGGCCCACCCGCTGGTCCTCTCGGCCGCGCGCGTCGTCCTCGACAGCCGCGGCGGAGACGGCGCGGTGCGGGATCTGGCTGAGCGCGTACTCGCCGCGCGGCCGTCCGCGGCCGCCCCCGCTCCGCACGAGGCCGAGCGACCCGGCGGGCGCAACCCTGCAACCGATCACCCCACAGCACCACTGGAGGCATCATGACCGTCACCATCGGATCCCGCGTCGTCGGAGGCGGGCGCCCCGCCTACGTCATCGCCGAGATCGGGCTCAACCACAACGGCGACGTCGACCTCGCCAAGCGGCTCATCGACGTCGCCGCCGACGCCGGGGCGGACGCCGTGAAGTTCCAGAAGCGCACGCCCGAGATCGCCACGCCCGAGCACATGCGCGACATCCCGCGCGACACGCCGTGGGGGCGCATGACGTACCTCGAGTACCGTCGCCGGGTCGAGTTCGACCGCGACCAGTACATCGAGATCTCGGAACACGCCCTGCTGCGGGGGCTCGAGTGGTTCGCTTCGCCCTGGGACGTGCCGAGCGTCGCCTTCCTCGAGGATCTCGGCGTGGTCGCGCACAAGGTCGCGTCGGCGTCGCTCACCGACATCGAGCTGCTCGAGGCCCTGCGCGAGACCGGCAAGCCCGTCATCCTGTCGACCGGCATGTCGACGAGCGAGGAGATCGACGCGGCCATCCAGGTGCTCGGCACCGACCGCCTCGTGCTCATGCACGCGACCTCGACGTACCCGATGGAGCCGGAAGAGGCGAACATCCGCATGATCCCGGCGCTGCGCGATCGCTACCCCGGGGTGCCGGTGGGCTACTCGGGACACGAGCGCGGACTGCAGATCTCGCTGGCCGCCGTCGCGCTCGGCGCCGTCGCCGTCGAGCGCCACATCACCCTCGACCGCACGATGTGGGGATCGGACCACGCGGCCTCGCTCGAACCGGCAGGTCTGCAGCACCTGGTGCGCGACATCCGCGTCATCGAGGCGGCGCTCGGCGACGGCGTCAAGCGCGTGTACCCCGGCGAGCTCGCGCCCATGGCGAAGCTGCGCCGCGTTCCCGCGTGAGTCCGCACGCGCCCGCCGACGGCAGGCCCCGCGTCGTCGCGATCGCCGATACGGACTCGTATGTGAAGTGGGCGGCGGCGCTCCTCGGCGGGTTGACGGTCGGCGACGCGGCGGAGCGATGGGATGCCGCACTGCTGGTGCTCGACACACCCCTGGTGGTCAGCGACGGCCAGCTCGCCTCGGCGCTCGCCGGCAGTCGCCTTGCGCGAGACCGCGTGGAACGGATCGCGTACGGCCGGCTGACCGCGCGACTCGCCGAGCTGCGAGCCGACGTCGTCGTGATCGGAGCGCGAGGCCCCCTGGTCCGCGTGCTCGCGCGCGACCTCGCCGCCCTCCCGCACCGGCCGGTCGTCGTGACGGGGCTGCCGGGCATCTCGATCCCGGCGACCCGCCGCGCCGTCGTCTACCGGCTGCAGTGCGACCTCTTCGTGGTGCATTCGCGGCGCGAGCTGCGGGAGTTCGCGGCGCTGTCGGCGCGCACCGGGTACGCGCATCGGTACGCGCTGGCGACCCTGCCGTTCGCCCGAGGCGCTCGGGTGGCTGCCGGTGGGGCGGGCGCGCCGACCCCGGCCGGAGGCGACCTCGTCTTCGCGGCGCAGGCCAAGGTTCCGGCCGAGCGAGCGGACCGCCTCGGGATCGCCCGGATGCTCGTCCGCGCCGCCGAGGCGGACCCGTCGCGGCGGGTCGTGGTGAAGCTGCGCGCAGAGACCGGCGAGCACCAGACGCACGTCGAGCAGGACGGCTATCCCGAGCTGCTCGCGTCGCTGGGTCCGCTGCCGCCGAACCTGGTCACCTCGACGGGGCCGATGCGCGATGCGCTGACCATGGCGGAGGGGCTGGTGACGGTGAGCTCGACCGCGGCGATCGAGGCGATCGCGCGCGGCATCCCGGTCATCGCCCTCGACACGTTCGGCGTCTCGCCGCAGCTCATCAACGAGACCCTCGCCGACGCCGATCTGCTCGCGGGCGAGGAGGATGTCGTGGCACGCCGGTTCCGGCATCCGGATCCGGAGTGGCTCGACGACAACTACTTCCACCACCCCGAGGCCGACGACTGGACCGAGCACGTCGAAGCGCTGCTGGCTCAGCGATCAGCGGCTCGCCTGCCGCCTCGCGCGGGATTCGCACGGCGCGGCGGCGGGCTGCGCGACGCCTGGGAGCGCCGGGTCGCCCTGGGACGCGGCGACACCTCCGCCGCCGGTGCGGTCGCGTATGCGGTCGGCGTCCCGCTGCGAACGACCGTGCGGCTCGTGCATCGCGCGCGCCGGTTCGTCGCCGGCGAGTATCAGCAGCCGGGACCGGTGGGATCCTCGTCGCACGTGCGGTCTACGAGCGCCGTCCGCACCTCGACGACGCGCACGTCGTAGCCCGCGGCCGCGGCGCGCACCACACCGGGCACGGGGCGCCAGATACCGCTGCCGAAGTCGACGGATGCCGCGTACTCGACCGTCACCGACGCCCCGTACGTTCCCCGCTCGCCGTACACATGGCTGGTCGCGGTCGGGGTGAACTGCCCCTGCCCGAGGCTCGTCCATGACGACCCGCCCGTGGCAGCGCGCGTCGTCGTACCGTCGCCGTTGTCGAACACGTATGCGACCGGCTCGAAGCGCACGGTCACATCCCAGCCGAGCACGGTGCCCGGGATGCGCTCTTCGGATGCCGACGCGAGCAGGTTCGTCGGCATGCCCACGACACCGAAGCCCGCCGGCTCGCCGGCGAGGGTCGGCGTTGCGGGACGGAACGACGCCAGGTCGGCGAGGGTGACATCGGGGACGGCGTTCGTGACGACGGTCAAGCCGCCGCAGCGGTTGAGGGGGCCGCAGTCTCGGGGTGGGGGCGTGGGCGCCGGCGCGTAGCCATCCGGTTCTCGCGGGCCCGTCTGAGAGGCGCCTCCCCGTTGTGACTGGCTCGCACTGACGTCGACCTGGGATCCGTCGTTCGAAACATCTGGGCACCGCCCAAGCTCCTGCAGTTGGAACGAGCATTCGACGGAATTCACCTGCGGCGCGGCGGGAAGCAGCAGGGCCGTAGCCAAGGCGAGGACGGTTAGCATGTGGCGTTTGCGTCTTGCTGCGTCGAAGCGATCACCATGACTTTCGACATGACCTCGAACTGAACCCTCAGTGCATACGTCTCTGCGCGGTCCGCTGGGGTGACATCCGCGCCTGTTACATCGTGGACCGTCGTCCCGCTTGAGTCGACGCAGATGGTGAGCTCGACTTCACCACGCTGTGGCTCCCAGTTCACACCTTTGACTGCGGTGACCACCGTCCTACCACTAATGGATAGACCCTCCGCGGTCTTGATGTTCTCTGCGCTGATCTCGGCTTCGAGCGCATCGGCGATAAGAAAGTCGGTGGGCGGCGGCACGGCGGTGGGATCTTCTCTGCGCGCGTTCACGGCATCGACATATGCCCGGTACGTAGCCTCCGCGGCGGCGAAGGCTTCCTCCTCGCTGGCGAATGCGGACGTCGGCGTCGGTGTCGGGTCCGTAGGCCCCGGCGTGGTGCAGCCTGCGAGCGTCAGCAGCATAAGAGCGCCGAGCGCCGCAGCCGTGACTCGAGTCCTCACGCCCCCACGTTAACCGGTGCCACCCGCCCGCCGACCGAGTTATCCACAGCAGGGGCGGGGGAAGCCGACGATCACGCCCGGGGGTGCGGATCGCCGGCTTCGGGGCGGGCCGATGGGACCGCCCCTCGTGCCCTTCGGGTAGGGCACGAGGAGTGGACCCGGCGACGCATCGCCGTGGGGTCTGCGCGAGCCGGAACGTGTTCCCGCTCCCCGCATGGCATTCAGCTTCCGTATCCCACCTGGGAGTTCCTTATCGCCCGCCCGCGTGAACGCCACACGCCTGCCGTGCAGGCGCTGTGCGCTCCTCATGACGCCCGGGGTCATCGCCCGGCCCCTGTGGCTCAGCGCGTGCGCCCTGTGGCGGCATCCGGCATGGCTGCGGCGTGGCCGTGACAACCGGGCGTATCCTCTTGCGATGACCACCGCCGCGAGCCGGACCGAGCTGCGAGCGCTCCTGGATGAGCTGCATGATGCGGCGACGGCGCGCGTCGCGGCGATGGACGAGAACCTGGCAGAGCTGCGTGCCGACCGCCGTGGCGACGTCGCCGACGACGAACACGATCCCGAGGGCGTGACCCTGTCGGGGGAGTGGGCCCGCGCTGTGGCGCTCGAAGAGGCTGCACGCCGCGAGATCGCCGAGATCGACGAGGCCGTCCGGCGCTGGGAGGGCGGCACCTACGGTGTCTGCGTGGACTGCGGTCGCGGCATCCCGATCGCGCGTCTGCGGGCGCGTCCCTTCGCGACCCGCTGCGTCTCGTGCGCCGAGAAGGCCGGCGTCTGACGTGTCGTTCGGCGCCGCGGCATCCCGAGCCGCCGGCGGGGGCTTCCCGCGCGTGGCAGGCGCAGATCCGTGCCCCTGCGGCAGTGGCGATCGCTTCGACGGATGCTGCGCCCCCGCGCTGCAGGGAACCTCTCCGCCGACGGCCGAGGCGCTGATGCGCTCGCGCTACACGGCGTTCGTCGTGGGCGATGAGCGTCATCTCGTCGCGACGTGGCATCCCGGAACCCGGCCCGAGGAGCTGTCGCTGGATCCGGCCCAGCGGTGGACGGGCCTCGACATCGTGGAGGTGGAGGCCGGCGGAGAAGGCGATGCACGCGGGGTCGTCGAGTTCCGCGCGGCCTGGCGCCACGGACACGAGCAGGGCGTGCTGCACGAGCGCAGCCGGTTCCTCCGCCGCGGTGCGCGCTGGTGGTACGTGGACGGCGAGATCCTGCCGTCCTGACGGTCTTCGAAGGGTCGTGGCGCCGATAGCGTGACATGCATGACCACTCAGGCTGAGAAAGCACAGACCCTCGCGCAGCTGCACGCCGCGCCCGAGATCCTGCGCGTCGTGAACGTGTGGGACGCCGTGTCGGCCCGCACCATCGCCGCCCTTCCCGAGACGCGCGCCATCGCGACCGCGGGCCACGCGATCGCCGCGGCGTTCGGCTACCCCGACGGCGAGATCCCGCTCGACATCACCCTCGACATGGTCGGCCGCATCGTCGAGGCCGTGGGTGATCTGCCCGTCACCACCGACCTCGACGACGGCTACGGCGACGCAGGCGAGACCGCGCGCCGCGCGATCGGCAAGGGCGTCGTGGGCGCCAACGTCGAGGACCGCCTGCGCCCGCTCGACGAAGCTGTGGCGAGCGTCGAGGCGATCGTCGCGGCGGGCGCCGCCGAGGGCGTGCCGTTCGTGCTGAACGCGCGCACCGACGCGTTCGTGCGGGCGGGCAAGCGTCCGCTCGACGAATCGATCGCCGACGCGATCGAGCGCGGCCGCGCCTACCTGGCGGCAGGAGCCGACCTCGTGTTCGTCCCCGGCATCCTGAACGCCGACATCACGCGGCGCCTCGTCGAGGGCATCGGCGAGCGCAAGGTCAGCGTCATCGGCCTGCCGGGCGCCCTGGCGGCGGGGGAGTACGAGGCGCTGGGCGTCGCTCGCATCTCGTACGGACCGATGCCGCAGCGCGTCGCGCTCACTGCGCTGCAGGATGTCGCCGCCGACCTGTACCGCGACGGCGTGATCCCCGCGTCCACGCGCGCCCTCAACTGAGGTCGCAATTCACCATCTGTCCATCCGGCCCGCGGGAATCCCCGTGGGCCGGATGCTGTTGAGCCCGGCATGGAGCCCGCAGCCGTCGACGTCGTCGTGATCGGCGCGGGGCAGGCGGGGCTCTCGGCCGCCTACCATCTGCAGCGCCGCGGCTTCGCAGCGGCGCAGCGCGCCAACGGCGCCGAGCCGACGTTCCTCGTCCTCGACTCCAATCCCGCGCCCGGAGGCGCGTGGCAGCACCGCTGGCCGTCGTTGCGGATGGCGACGGTCAACGGCATCCACGAGCTGCCGGGGTTCGAGGTGCCGCCGGCCGACCCCGTCGCCGCGAGCCGCGACATCCTCCCGGCGTACTTCGCCGACTACGAGAAGCGGTTCGCCCTCGACGTCCTGCGGCCGGTGAAGGTGAAGGGCGTGCGCCGCGCCGACGACGACCCGCGCGGGCGGCTCGTGGTCGAGACCGACGGCGGAACCTGGACGGCACGGTACGTGATCAATGCGACCGGCACGTGGACGCGACCGTTCCGGCCGCACTATCCCGGGCAGGAGCGCTTCCGCGGCCGCCAGCTGCACGTCGCCGACTACGTCTCGGCGGAGGAGTTCCGCGGGCAGCGAGTGATCGTGGTCGGTGCCGGCGTCTCGGGGGTGCAGCTGCTGGACGAGATCTCGCAGGTGGCCGACACGTTCTGGGTGACGCGCCGCGAGCCGGAATGGGTCGAGGCGGATTTCGACATCCCGGCACGTGTCGCGGCGATCGCGGGCGTCGAGGACCGCGTGCGCCGGGGACTCCCGCCCGGGAGCGTGATCTCGGTCACCGGTATGCACTGGACCCCGTGGGCGCGGGCGGCCGAGGCACGCGGCGTGCTGGTGCGGCATCCGATGTTCGCCTCGATCGAGGAGGACGGCGTGCGGATGCCGGACGGGTCGTTCGAGCCCGCCGACGTGATCCTCTGGGCCACGGGCTTCCGCCCCGCGCTCGACCACCTGGCCCCGCTGCGGCTGCGCACGCCGGAGGGCGGCTTCCGCGTCGAGAACGGGCGCTCGATCGACGAGCCCCGGCTCTTCCTCATCGGGTACGGACCGTCGCAGTCGACCGTCGGAGCCAACCGCGCCGGCCGTGACGCCGTCCGCGCGATCATGGCCGACCGCGTCGCCCTCGCGGCCTGAGCCTGCCCGCCTGTCGCCGACCGCCGGAGCCGCTAGTGGGTGGCGCCGCACCCCGAGGCGGGAGGACGCGCGCTCGCGCCGCGCGGTCCTAGACTCGCGTGCAACCACGGTCGCCGACGAGAACGGACGAAATGAGCCTGGCCCGAGAACTGTTCCGGCGGAAGCCCGTGGCGCCGCCCGCGCCCTCGCCCGGAGGGCTCACCCGTGGCATCGGCACGTTCCAGCTCGCGATGCTCGGCGTCGGTGCCACCGTCGGCACCGGCGTCTTCTTCGTGATGCACGAGGCCGTGCCGCTCGCCGGCCCCGCCGTGATCGTGGCGTTCCTCGTGGCGGCGATCGCCGCCGGGCTGTCGGCCGTCTGCTACGCCGAGATGGCCTCCGCGGTGCCGGTGTCGGGCTCGACCTACTCCTACGCCTATGTGACGCTCGGCGAGATCGTGGCCATGGGCGTCGCCGCGTGCCTCATGCTCGAGTACGGCGTCTCGACCGCTGCGGTCGCATCGGGGTGGAGCGGCTACCTCGACCGCCTCGTCGGCGACCTCTTCGGGTGGGACATCCCCGCCGCGCTGTCGGCCGGCCCCCTCGAGGGCGGCATAGTGAACCTGCCGGCGGTGATCCTCGTCGGGCTGTGCGCGCTCCTCCTCATTCGCGGGACACGCGAGTCGGCAGCCGTGAACACCGTCATGGTGATCATCAAGCTCGGCGTGCTGCTCATGTTCGCCGCGATCGCCGTCACCGCATTCCAGACCGACAACTTCGCCGACTTCGCTCCGCACGGCGCTGCGGGGGTCACGGCGGCCGCGGGGACGATCTTCTTCACGTTCATCGGCCTCGACGCCGTCTCGACCGCGGGCGACGAGGTGCGCGACCCGCAGCGCTCGCTGCCCCGGGCGATCCTGATCGCGCTGGCGACGGTCGTCGCCGTCTACCTCTTCGTCGCGATCGCGGCGGTCGGCGCGCAGCCGTGGACGGACTTCGAAGACGCCGGCCAGCAGAGCGCCGGCCTCGCCGTCATCCTCGGCGACGTGCTGGGCGCCGCATGGCCCGCGACGGTGCTCGCTGCGGGCGCGGTGATCTCGATCTTCTCGGTCACTCTTGTGACGCTCTTCGGCCAGACCCGGATCCTGTACTCGATCGGCCGGGACGGGCTGATCCCGCAGGCGTTCGCCCGCGTCGACCCGCGCACCCACACGCCGGTGTTCTCGACGGTCGTCGTCGCGATCGCCGTGGCGCTTCTGGCCGGCTTCATCCCGCTCTCGAGCCTCTGGGACCTGGTCTCGATGGGAACACTGGTCGCGTTCATCGTCGTCTCGATCGGCGTCATGGTGCTGCGACGCACACGCCCCGATCTGCCGCGCGCGTTCCGGGTGCCGGGCTATCCGGTGACTCCGGTGCTGTCGATCCTCGCCTGCCTGTACCTGATCACCGGCCTCGGCTGGTCGACCTGCGCCTGGTTCGCGGTGTGGGTGGCGGTCGTGCTGGCCTTCTATCTGCTGTGGGGCCGGCGGCACAGCCTGCTCGCACGAACGGAGCGCGAGACGGATGCCGCCACCGCCGGTAATCCGGCATCCGCCGGCGTCGACCCGGGCACAGGCGGCTCCGCCACCTAGCACCGCAGCGGCTCGGGCGTATCGTGGCAGGCGACGGAGGGAGACCCGATGGCACGCATCCTGATCTTCGGCGGACACGGCAAGGTCGCACTGCTGCTCGAGCCGATGCTCGTGGCGCAGGGGCACACCGTGACAGCCGTCATCCGTGACTCCTCGCAGGAGGCCGAAGTGGCCGCGACCGGCGCGCAGCCGGTGGTCGCCGACGTCGAGATCCTCGACCTCGACCAGCTGACCAACCTCGTCGCCGGCAACGACGTCGTCGTGTGGTCGGCGGGCGCGGGCGGAGGCAGCCCCGCGCGCACCTACGCGGTGGACCGCGACGCCGCGGTGCGCTCGATGGACGCCGCGGCGGCGGCCGGCGTGCTCCGCTACGTCATGGTGTCGTGGATCGGGTCTCGCGCCGACCACGGCGTCGCCCGGGAGTCCTCGTTCTTCGCCTACGCCGACGCCAAGTGGGCGGCGGACGCCCACCTCGCCCAGAGCGGACTGGACTGGACGATCCTCGCGCCGGGCACGCTCACGCTCGATCCGCCCACGGGGCGCATCGCGCTCGACCCGGAGGGCGCAGGCGAGGTGCCTCGTGCAGACGTCGCCGCTGCGATCGCCGCGACGATCGCCGACGACCGCACCATCGGACGCACCATCCGGTTCGGCGCCGGCGACGAGCCCATCGGGCACGCGATCGCCGGCTGACCTCAGTCCTCGCTCGAGTGCAGCCCCCGCCGCACCGACAGCAGCGTGAGCTCGGGGCGGTCGGCGACCAGCCGTTCGGCGCGATCGAGCACGTCCCGCACGTGCGACGACTCCGCCGCGACGACCGACACGCCGATGCCCGCCCTCCGGTGAAGGTCGTGCTCGCCGACCTCGGCGGCGGCCGCCTCGGTACGGCGGCTGAGCTCGGCGATGAGGGGTCGCAGCACGCTGCGCTTCTCCTTCAGCGAGCGGATGTCGCCGAGGAGCGGGTCGAACTCGATCCACCCGATCCACATGCGTCCATGGTGCCAGCGGCGCCGCGCAGGCGCTGGCGGTTCTAGGCTCGATCCATGCTCGCCACCGTCATCCATGCTGCCCGCGACATCCGCGTCGAGAACGTGCCCGACCCCGTGCTGTCCACCGGCGCCGACGCCATCGTGCGCGTCGTCGCGTCCTGCGTGTGCGGCTCCGACCTCTGGCCGTACCGCGGTGTCACGCCCACGAACGAACCGCATCGGATCGGGCACGAGTTCGTCGGCATCGTCGAGGAGGTCGGCGGGGACGTCCGTGTCGTCCGGCCCGGCGATTTCGTGATCGCCCCGTTCTACGTCTGCGACGGCACCTGCGCGAACTGCCGGAACGGGGTCAGCACGTCGTGCCTGCACGGCGGCTGGTGGGGGAGTGACGACCGTTTCGGCGGACTCGCCGACGGCGGCCAGGGCGAGCGGGTGCGCGTCCCGCTCGCCGACGGCACCCTCGCCGTCGTGCCGGGGCCGGTGGGCGATGACGAGATTCCCGGCCTGCTGACGCTCAGCGACGTCATGGGCACCGGCCACCACGCCGCGGTGTCGGCGGGTGTCGGCCCGGGCGATGCCGTGGCGGTCGTGGGCGACGGCGCGGTGGGCCTCTGCGCCGTCATCGCCGCCCGGCGGCTCGGCGCCACGACGATCATCGCGATGTCGCGGCATCCGCAGCGCCAGGCGCTCGCCCGCGAGTTCGGCGCCACCCACATCGTCGAGGAGCGAGGGGATGCCGGCGTCGAGGCGGTGCGGGCGCTCACCGGCGGCATCGGCGCCGACCGCGTGCTCGAGTGCGTCGGCACGAAGGAGTCGATGGACCAGGCGCTGCGGTCCGCGCGCCCCGGCGGCATGGTCGGCTACGTCGGCGTGCCCAACGGCGGCCCCGAGCTGCCCGTGCGGCAGATGTTCAACCGCAACGTCGGCGTCAAC
Organism: Microbacterium sp. ProA8; assembly: GCF_039905635.1. Lineage (NCBI taxonomy): Bacteria > Bacillati > Actinomycetota > Actinomycetes > Micrococcales > Microbacteriaceae > Microbacterium > Microbacterium chionoecetis. Next base: position 1,897,474 of record NZ_CP157000.1, read on the forward strand.
GGCGGGGTCGCGCCCGTCCGCGGCTACATCGAGGAGCTGCTGCCCGACGTCCGGTCCGGCGCGATCCGGCCCGGCCTGGTGTTCGATCTCGAGCTGCCGCTCACGGAGGCCGCCGAGGCGTACGCCGCCATGGACGAGCGCCGCGCCACGAAGGTGCTGCTGCGGCCCTGACGCGCGGGCGCACGGGGTGAACGGTCCTCGCGTGATCGGCGACGCGCCCGCGCGCCTGCGCACACAACGCCCGCCGTGCGGTAGAACAGCAGAAGTCGAAGGGAACCCCGGACCGTGAAGCTCGTCAAGCGCATCGTCGTGGTGCTCGTCATCGCGTTCGCGGCGTTCTACCTCATCACCCGCCCGCAGGACGCGGCGAACGCCGTCCAGGGCGCGATCGGCGCCGTGTGGGGCGCCGGTGCCGCCGTGGTCGACTTCTTCATGGCTCTCGCCGCGGGCTGACCGTGTTCGATCCGCGGATCGAGAAGCACCTGATCACCGATCAGGGCGAACGCATCGTCGACGAGGTCCGCAAGCACTGGGCGGCCACCGTCTCGGCGGTCCTCGAGCTGTTCGGCGGAATCGTCGTGCTCCTCCTGTCGTTCTTCGTGCCGGCTCAGGCCTGGTGGGTTCCGGCGCTCCTCGGCGCCGCGGTGACGGGTCACGCGATCTGGCGGTACTTCGAACAGCACACCGACCGGTTCGTCATCACGAACATGCGCGTCTTCCGCGTGCACGGCATCCTGTCGCGGCGGATCGCCACGATGCCGCTCGCGCGCATCCTCGACATCTCGGTGTACAAGCCGATCGTCGGCAGGATCTTCGGCTACGGTCACTTCGTCTTCGAGTCCGCGGCGCAGGAGCAGGGGCTCCGCGAGATCCGCTACGTCGGCGACCCCGACGAACGCGGACTGACGATCCAGCGTGTCATCCAGCAGGCGGGCCTCCGTGGTGCCGCCGGCCGCGGCGATCAGTTCGGCGGCGCGCACCTCGCGCCGCCGATGCCGCCCGAACCCGCGGCATCCGTCACGACGGCGGAGCCGCGCCGCGACGACAACCCCACCGCCCCGGTGCCCGAGGTGCGTCCCGCCGCGAACCCATCGGGATGGGACTGGCTCGCCGACGCGCAGCGGCGCGAGGACGAGCGGCTCGCCCAGCTGCGAGGGGAGCCCTCGTCGGCGCCGGAACCGTTCGACCCCGACCGCACGAACACCGCTCCGATCCAGCTCCCGCGCTGATCGGGCGCCGCAGCCGACGGTCCCCGCGCCCCCTCGCCGCGCCGCCGACGGCTCGCGCGGAGCCTCCTCGCCAGGGGTTTCAGGCAGCTCGCCGCGGCCCCGATTTCGGTCCGCAAGGGAACATCGCGGTCGACCCGGCCGTTCTGTTACCCTGGAGTGTCACTCGTGTGGCTGTTTCGCCACGCTCGGGTACCGGTTTGCACCGGCTTTCCGCATCCCGCAAGGGTCCGGGTGACATCGCTGGAAAATCCGCTTCGCCTCGGCTCGAGGCATTCGTTCGCCCTCGCGCGACGATGTCGCTGAAAGCCGGAGCCCGACACCAAACCCAACAAGGACAACCCACTACATGACTACCGCAACGACCGCCCCGGCCACCAAGCAGGTCGCGATCAACGACATCGGATCTGCCGAGGACTTCCTGGCCGCGGTCGAGAAGACCCTGAAGTTCTTCAACGACGGCGACCTCATCGAGGGCACCGTCGTGAAGATCGACCGCGACGAGGTGCTCCTCGACGTCGGTTACAAGACCGAGGGCGTCATCCCCTCGCGCGAGCTCTCCATCAAGCACGACGTCGACCCCAACGAGGTCGTCAAGGTCGGCGACGAGGTCGAAGCCCTCGTTCTCCAGAAGGAGGACAAGGAAGGCCGCCTCATCCTGTCCAAGAAGCGCGCGCAGTACGAGCGTGCCTGGGGCGACGTCGAGAAGATCAAGGAGAACGACGGTGTGGTCACCGGCTCCGTGATCGAGGTCGTCAAGGGTGGTCTGATCGTCGACATCGGCCTGCGCGGCTTCCTGCCCGCTTCGCTGATCGAGCTCCGCCGCGTCCGCGACCTCACGCCGTACCTCGGCCAGGAGATCGAGGCGAAGATCCTCGAGCTCGACAAGAACCGCAACAACGTCGTGCTGTCGCGCCGCGCCCTGCTCGAGCAGACGCAGTCCGAGTCGCGCACGACGTTCCTCAACAACCTGCACAAGGGCCAGGTCCGCAAGGGCACGGTCTCGTCGATCGTCAACTTCGGTGCGTTCGTCGACCTGGGCGGCGTGGACGGCCTCGTGCACGTCTCCGAGCTCTCGTGGAAGCACATCGAGCACGCGTCCGAGGTCGTCGAGGTGGGCCAGGAGGTCACCGTCGAGATCCTCGAGGTCGACCTGGACCGCGAGCGCGTGTCGCTCTCGCTCAAGGCGACGCAGGAGGACCCGTGGCAGGTCTTCGCCCGCACGCACGCGATCGGTCAGGTCGCGCCGGGCAAGGTCACCAAGCTCGTTCCGTTCGGTGCATTCGTGCGCGTCGCGGACGGCATCGAGGGCCTCGTGCACATCTCGGAGCTGTCGGGCAAGCACGTCGAGCTCGCCGAGCAGGTCGTGTCGGTCGGCGAAGAGGTCTTCGTCAAGATCATCGACATCGACCTCGAGCGTCGCCGCATCTCGCTCTCGCTGAAGCAGGCGAACGAGTCGGTCGACCCCAACGGCACCGAGTTCGACCCGGCCCTCTACGGCATGGTCACGGAGTACGACGAGAACGGGGAGTACAAGTACCCCGAGGGCTTCGACCCCGAGACCAACGCGTGGCTCGAAGGCTTCGACGAGCAGCGCGAGAAGTGGGAGCAGGAGTACGCCGCTGCCCACGCTCGCTGGGAGGCTCACAAGGCCGCCGTCACGAAGGCGCTCGAGGCCGAGGCTGCCGCCCCGGCCGAGACGGGCTCGTCCTCGTACTCGTCCGACACCGGCTCCGGTGGGACGCTCGCGGACGACGAGGCTCTCGCGGCTCTGCGCGAGAAGCTCTCGGGTCGCTGATCCTGAGTTGAGCCGCCCGGTTCGCTGAACCGGACTGCAGAAGGGCCGTCACCACCGACCGCGAGGTCGGGGTGGCGGCCCTTTCGCGTCCCCCCGAGGGTCACGGCGTCGGTGGTCGCGGGTACTGTCGCCGTGTGTCCTCGAAGCTCGCGTCCGCCCGTTGCCTGATGGACGACGACGGATGCCGCGGCCCCGTGCCCGCCGACAGCCCTGTCGCCCTCTGCGAGCGGCACCTCGCCGCCGCGTCCGAGTGGTGCGACTCCCAGTACGGCGTCACGGACGCGCTGCCGTCACCCTGCGGCGTCTGCGGCTCGCGGCTGGGCGTGCGGTATCCCTCGGGGTGGCTGTGCGCGGTGTGCGAATGGCGCCACGGCGACGTTCCCGACGCCGAGTTCGCGCCGCCGCGCGTCGACGTCGTGTACTACCTGGGATACGCGGACCGCGTGAAGATCGGCACGAGCTCCAACCCGCGGCAGCGCCTCGCCGCACTCTGGCACGACGACCTGCTGGCGTTCGAGCGCGGCGGTCGTGCCCTCGAGCAGCGGCGCCACCTGCAGTTCGCCGACGACCGCTATCCGCGGACCGAGTGGTTCCGCCGCTCCGAGGCCCTCATGGCGCACATCGACGAGCTGGCCGCGGGCGTCGACGATCCGTGGGCGCTGCACACCAGGTGGCTCAGCGAGGCGATCGCGGCCCGAGGATGACGGCCCTACGCTCTCGGAGAACGACCGCGATCCTCCAGCAGGCTTGGAGGATCCGCCCCTAGCCTCGGAGTCCACCGGCATCCACACACGACGGAGCAGACCATGGGAATCTTCGATCGACTCTTCGGAGGCGCGGACGACGGGCGCCAGGCGCCGCCCGTGCCGCAGAACACCTACGGCGCGCAGCCGGCGCCTCAAGCGTCGGGCACTCAGACCCCGGGGATGCAGCCGCCGCGCAGCGAGGACGAGATCGCCATCGAGCGCTACCGGTACCTGCTGCGCACCGCACCGCCTGAGACGATCGAGCAGGTGCACGCCGAGGCGTTCGGCAGGCTCACCGAGCCCCAGCGTCAGCAGGTGCTCGCCGAGCTCTCTGCAGGACTGCCCTCCGCCGAGCAGCCCCGCTCCAGCGATCCCCAGACGATGGCCCGTGCAGCGACACGAGCCGAGTACCTGAACCCCGGCTTCATGGAGCGCACGCTCGGACCCCAGCGTCAGGGGCCGTCGTTCGGCTCGATGCTGGGTTCGTCGATCCTCGGCACCGTGGTCGGCTACGTCATCGGCTCGGCGCTGGTGAGCTCGTTCCTCGCCCCGACCTTCGCCGACGACCAGAGCAACCAGGACGGGTCTTCCGAAGAGGGAGCGGATGCCGGCGGCGCAGACGGCGAGACCGGCGGTGAGGCCGGTGCGACCGACGCCGGCTGGGGCGACAGCGGCTCCGGCTGGGGCGACAGCGGGTCCGGTTGGGGCGGCGACGCGGCGGCCTCGGACGCCGGCGGATTCGGGGACTTCGGCGGCGACTTCGGGTTCTGACGCCCCGGCACGGCGGCCCCCGAACGGGGAAGCCGAGCGCGCCCTTGCCAGCGGCGGGGCGCGGCATCCGTTACCGTCGCGGTATGACCGCCGCGATGCCGGGCGACGCGGGCGCGCCCGCGGTGCGCTCCCGCCCCGGTGTGACCGCACCCGAGGCGGCTGACCGCACCCGGGGCCGCACCGCGATGCTCAACCAGCTGCTCCTCGCGGCCGTGGTGTTCGTGCTGGGCGTCCTGGTCGCCGTCGGACCGTTCACCGGAGAGCCGGTGCTGTTCTTCAGCGGCGTAGTCGTGGTGGTCGTCGTCACCGCGGCGACACTGGTGGTGCCGTGGAGTCGCCTGCCGTACGGGTGGCTCGCGGTCGTGCCCGCGCTCGACATCCTGGCCATCACACTCATGCAGGTCGCGGCGCCCGACACCGTGCTCGGCCTGTTGTGGATCTTCCCCACGATGTGGCTCGCCGGCGGGTTCGGATTGCTGGGGCTGTTCGGCGTGATCGTGGCGATCGCGGGCATCGTCAGCGTGCTGACCGCCCTCAGCGCCACCGCGGTGACGTACCGCACGCTGCTGCTGCCCCTCGTGCTCTTCGCCGTCGCCGCCACGAGCCACCTCAATGCCCGTCGCTCCGATGCCCAGCGCATGCTCCTGGCGAAGCAGTCGCAGCTCCTGCAGAGCATCCTCGCGCGCACCCGACGTCAGGAGCAGGTCGTGACCGAGGTACTCGACGCGGTCGATTTCGGTGTCGTCCGCATCAGCCCCGCCGGACGCGTCGCCGTCACCAACGAGGCGCACGGCAGGCTTCAGCAGGGCTTCGAGCCGGACGACGACCGCGCCGAGGTTCCGGCGTTCCGCGACGACGGCAGCTCACCGCTGCCGCCCGACGAGCTTCCGCTCGAGCGTGCGCGCCGCGGCGAGGCGTTCGACGACCAGGTGGTGTGGTTCGGGGTGGAGCCGGGTCCGCGCCGTGCGCTCACCATCACCGCGCGGCGGCTCACCGATCCCGACGGCGCCGACGCCGGCGCGGTGGTCGTCTCGAGGGACGTGACGGCAGAGCTCACCGCGCTCCGCGCGCGCGACGACCTGGTCGCGTCCGTGTCGCACGAGCTGCGCACACCGCTCACCGCGATCCTCGGCTACCTCGACCTCGCGATGGAAGACCCCGACACCCCCGCTGCGGTGCGCGCCAACCTCGACGTCGCCGAGCGCAACGCCGAACGGCTGCTGCGCATCGTGGCCGACATCCTCGCCGCGTCGAGCTCATCAGCATCCTCGGTGGAGGCATCCCTCGCTCCGCAGACCATCGACGCGCGCGAACTCGTGGCCGCCGCTGCCGCCGATGCGCTGCCGCGCGCCGCGGGGCGCGCCATCACGATCGACGTGACCGGCCTGGAACCCGCCACCGCGTGGGCGGACCCGCTTCGGCTGCGCCAGGTCGTCGACAACCTCGTCTCGAACGCCATCGCCTACAACAAGGACGGCGGCACCGTCTTCGTCGGCACCACGACCGACGGCACCTCGAGCTGGATCCTGGTGCGCGACACCGGCGTGGGCATCTCCGACGCGGATCGCTCCCGGCTCTTCCAGCGCTACTACAAGGCGGGCGCGGATCGGCGCACCGGCACCGGTCTCGGTCTTGCCATCACCCGCGACATCGTGCGCGCGCACGGCGGCGAACTCGCCCTGCACAGTGCGCCGGGAGTGGGGTCGACCTTCATCGTGAAGCTGCCCGCGATCGCCCCGGAAGGAGACGCACCATGATTCTGGATCTGGCGAGCGTCCACATCATGACCGCGCTGGTCGTCAACGTCAGCGGCGTGCTGTTCATCCTCGAGACGCTGCTGCGTCGCGACGAGGGAGCGGGACGCATCTGGTCGATCGGGTTCCTCTCGGCGATGCTCACGACACTCGCGTACACCGTGTGGGTGCAGTCCGACGGCGCCTGGTGGGCCATCGCTGTCGGCAACGCCGCCTTCGTGGCCGGTACCGGATGCATGTGGCTGGGATGCCGCCGATTCAACGGGCGCCGCATGCGCTGGTCGGCGCTCCTCGTGGCGGGCGCCGTCGTCGCGGCCGCGCTCGGCGTGGCGTTCGCGGGTCCGGACGGCGGCGACTGGGCAGGCGCGCTGTGGATGTTCGTGCCGCTCCTCGGCTTCGCCGGCGCCGGCGCGGTCGAGTGCCTCCGCGGCGAGATGCGCGAATCGCGCACGGCCTGGGTACTCGGAGCGGTGCTGGGGTTCCAGTCGCTGTACTACGTGTCGCGCACCACCGCCTTCGTCACCTCCGGACCCGACAGCGCCCTGTTCCAGACGGCGTTCGGCACGGTGAGCACGAGCTTCCTCACGGTGACGCTGACCATCGTGGCCGTGGTCGTGACGTCCGTGCTGCGTGCGAGCCGGGCGCCGATGCGCGGCTACCTGCGCGACGCGCGGGCGGTCGACCAGGAGCAGGGCATCGTGAGCGAGGAGTCGTTCGCCGTCCTCCTCGAGGGCATCTGCCGGCGCGCGGCACGTCGACATGAAGCGGTCGCGGTGACGGCCCTGCGCCTCGACGACCTGGATCCCATCTCGACCGCTTTCGGCAGCGACGTGGCCGGGTCGGTCGCGGCGACCTGGCGGTCCGGCGTGCGCCGCCACGCCCCGACCAACGCTGTGGTGGGGCAGGACGGTCCGACCGGACTCGTCGTCGGGATCGCCGTCGCGTCCCCGCAGGAGGCGCGACGTCAGGCCGGCGCCATCTACCGCGGCCTGTTCGACGACCTCGGCAAGGTCGGCGGGGGAGTGATCCCCGTCGTCGGCGTCGGCGTCGCGCTGAGCGAGACGGCCGGCTACGACCCGGCCGAGCTCATCCGGGCGGCGCGAGAGGCCGCGAGCCGTGCGGCCGTGGACGTCGAGACCTCCGTGCTGATCGACGACGGCGAGTAGCGGCTCGGCGAGGCGCCTTCGGCCCCGCCGCGGTGTGACCGGCGGGGATCCGCCATCCCGGTTCAGGCGGTCAGTCGGTAGCCGACACCGCGGACCGTCTCGATCCAGCGCGGCTGTGCCGGCGACTCGCCGAGCTTCCGGCGCAGGTTCGCCATGTGCACCTCGATGGCGCGCGCGTCGCTGTCGGACACGAAGTCGCTGACCGCGTACTGGTCGCCGCGCAGCATGAGGGCGAGGTCCGACTTCGCCCGCACGCGCCGCCCTGCCACCAGCAGGTCGGCGAGGATGTCGAACTCGCTGCGCGTCAGCTCGACGTCCTGGCCGTCGACGGTCACCACGTGGATGGCGGCGTTCAGACGCAGCCCGTGGTGCTCGAGCCAGAAGTCCTCGGATGCCGCCGGCGCCACCGCGGTGTCGCCGTCGGGCGGTGCGACGTGGCGCGGGCGTCGCAGCATGGCGTCGATGCGCGCCCGCAGCTCTCGCGGGCGGAACGGCTTCGCGACGTAGTCGTCGGCGCCGGCTTCGAGCCCCTGCAGGGCGTCGATCTCCTCGCTGCGGGCGCTCAGCATCACGATGTAGGTCGAGCTGATGGCGCGGATGCGCTTGGCGGTCTCGAAGCCGTCGATGCCGGGCATGTTCACGTCGAGTGTCGTGACCAGCGGCTTATGGGTGCGGACCAGCTCGACGCCCGCTGCGCCGTCGGCTGCGCCGTGCACTTCGAATCCAGCCTGGGCCAGAACCGTCGACAGGAGCGAACGGATGTCCTCTTCGTCTTCGATGACGACGGCGACGCGCGCTTCTTCCACCGCTCCACCCTCCGGATCCGGGTGTGCCGACGGATCCTGGACGTCGGTCATGATATCCCAGAACGCACGGCGGAACGGGTGCGACGGTGCGGCGGTCACGCAGCGTGTCCGCACCGGTACGGCGTGAGGCGCATGCCCGGCGACCGGCTGCACGTGGCCGCCGCGGAGATGCGGGCCGCGCGTAGGGCGGGAGATCTCCCCACATCCCGCCCTGCGCGCGTCCTCGGTGCACGGACCCCGGTCGCCATCGTCCCCACGCGGGCGACCGGTCCGCACCTCAGGACGATCCACCTGCCACCGTCGTCGCGAAGACGGCGGGTGCGGTGCGCGCAGCAGGACGCTGAGCTGTCGCGCGCCACACTGTCGTGATCAACAGTGTCGCGTCCGACGTTCACTTGCGCCCTTCCCCAGCTGCACGGGTGGACTGTCCCTCGGGTGTCCCGAGGCTATCGCCACCTCCTCAGGGCACGCTCAGCCCCGCCTCAGGAACCGGTCAAGGACTCCGCGTGGCATGCTCGATGCATGCCCCTCGTCGCGCTCACCGGAGGCATCGCCTCGGGGAAGTCCACCATCGCCCGCCGCCTGACGGAACACGGCGCCGTGGTCGTGGACGCGGATCAGCTGGTGCGCGAAGTCCAGGCGCCGGGCACTCCGGTGCTCGCCGCGATCGCAGAGACCTTCGGCGAGCGGATGCTGCGCCCCGACGGCTCCCTCGATCGCGCAGCCCTCGGCACCCGCGTGTTCGGAGACCCGGCGGCGATCGCCCAGCTCAACGCGATCGTGCATCCTGCGGTGCGCGCCGAATCCGCTCGCCGCTTCGCGGCGGCGTTCGCGGCCGACCCCGATGCCGTCGTCGTCTACGACGTGCCGCTGCTCGTCGAGGCGCGCGTGGACGACCCGTGGGAGCTCGTCGTGGTGGCGCACGCCCCGGCCGAGGTGCGCGTCGAACGGCTGATCCGACTGCGCGGGCTGAGCCCGGCCGATGCTGAGGCACGCATCGCGTCGCAGGTGCCGGACGAGGCGCGACTGCGGATCGCCGACGTCGTCATCGACACCGCGGGCACTCTCGACGACACGATCCGCCAGGTGGACGAGCTGTGGGAGCGCCTCGACGAGCACGTGGCGCGACGCGCGGAACGCCCGTAGCGGCCTTCTCCACCATTCCGCCTCCGGGCTGCGCGGACTACCCTGGAGTGAGACCGAAGGAGGTGTCGCATGGGTGTTCTCTCGAGGTTCCGGCGGCGTCGCGGCCCTTATCGCGCGGCCTCGGAGGAAGAACGCATCTCGCGCTACGTCTACCTGCTCGGCACCCTCCCGGCGTCCGTGATCGAGAGCGCTCACGCCTCGGCGTTCAAGGACCTGCCGCCGGAGCGCCGCCGCGAGATGTTCGAGCAGCTGCGGCCGTTCCTCGCGGAGTCGGAGCGCGACGTCGCTGCCGAAGATCCGTCCGTGATCGCGAAACTCGTCCGTCGTGCCGAAGAGCACCGTGCGGCGCGCGCGGCGAACGCCGGGACGGATGCCGCGGCCCGAGCCGCCGCAGATCCCGCGCGCACCGCGGTCGCGGTCGACGACGGCGATCCCCGCGACGGCGTGGATCTGCAGCGGCTGCTCCTGAACGTCGGCGTCATGACGATCGTGGCGCAGCAGTTCCTCCTGTCGAGCTCAGTCGCGGCGTACTACACGGTCGGCGCCGGGTCGATCGGCATCGGCTCCGAGCCGGCGTGGATCGGCGAGACCTATGACCCGGGCGCCGTCGGCTTCGACGGCGGCGGCGCGGGCGGCTACGACGCCGGTGGCGGCGGATACGACGGCGGGGCGTTCGGCGGCCTCGACGCGGGCGGCCTCGGCGGCGGATTCGACGGCGGCGGCTTCGGAGGCTGAACCCCGCGCGTCGGCCGGGTCGCGGCATCCGCTCGTCGCGAACGCCGCCCCGATGTCGGGGGCGCCGCCTACGCTGGAACGGTGCAGACCACTCGATCCGTGCGGCCGTTCGAGGTCGTGAGCGAATTCGCCCCGTCGGGCGACCAGCCGCAGGCGATCGCCCAGCTGGCGGCGCGCATCAACGCCGGTGAGACCGACGTCGTGCTGCTGGGTGCGACGGGCACCGGCAAGTCGGCGACGACGGCCTGGCTGGTCGAGGCCGTGCAGCGGCCGACCCTGGTGCTTGCGCACAACAAGACGCTGGCCGCGCAGCTGGCGAACGAGTTCCGCGAGCTCATGCCGCATAACGCGGTGGAGTACTTCGTCAGCTACTACGACTACTACCAGCCCGAGGCGTACGTCCCGCAGACCGACACCTTCATCGAGAAGGACTCCTCGGTGAACGCCGAGGTCGAGCGGCTGCGCCACTCGACGACCAACTCGCTGCTCAGCCGGCGCGACGTCATCGTGGTCAGCACCGTCTCGTGCATCTACGGCCTCGGCGCGCCCGACGAGTACCTGCGGGCGATGGTCGCGCTGCAGGTCGGCGAGGTGTACGACCGTGACGCGCTGATCCGCAAGTTCATCGCGATGCAGTACAACCGCAACGACGTCGACTTCTCGCGCGGCAACTTCCGTGTGCGCGGCGACACGATCGAGATCATCCCGGTGTACGAGGAGTACGCGATCCGGATCGAGATGTTCGGCGACGAGATCGAGGCGCTCTTCATGCTGCACCCGCTCACCGGCGACGTGGTGCAGCGGCTCGACAGCGTGCCCATCTTCCCGGCGTCGCACTACGTCGCGGGCACCGAGACGGTGCAGCGCGCGATCGGCACCATCGAGGACGAGCTGGCCGAGCGGCTGAAAGAGCTCGAGTCGCAGAACAAGCTGCTCGAGGCCCAGCGTCTGCGCATGCGAACGACGTTCGACCTCGAGATGCTGCAGCAGCTGGGATTCTGCTCGGGCATCGAGAACTACTCCCGCCACATGGACGGCCGCGCCCCCGGGGAGCCGCCGCACACGCTGCTGGACTTCTTCCCCGACGACTTCCTCATGGTCATCGACGAGTCGCACGTCACCGTCCCCCAGATCGGGGCGATGTACGAGGGGGATGCCTCGCGCAAGCGCACCCTGGTCGAGCACGGGTTCCGGCTGCCGAGCGCGCTCGACAACCGGCCGCTGCGGTGGGACGAGTTCAAGAACCGCGTCGGCCAGACCGTGTACCTGTCCGCGACGCCGGGCCGCTACGAGATGGGGATCGCGGACGGTGTCGTCGAGCAGATCATCCGTCCGACCGGCCTCATCGACCCGGAGATCGTGGTGAAGCCCTCGAAGGGGCAGATCGACGACCTCCTCGAAGAGATCCGCCTACGCGCATCGCGCGACGAGCGGGTGCTGGTCACGACGCTCACCAAGAAGATGGCCGAAGAGCTGACCGACTTCCTGGGCGAGCACGGTGTGCGGGTGCGCTACCTCCACTCCGACGTCGACACGCTGCGCCGTGTCGAGCTGCTCAGCGAGCTGCGAGCCGGCGTCTACGACGTGCTCGTCGGCATCAACCTCCTCCGCGAGGGCCTCGACCTGCCCGAGGTGTCGCTGGTGTCGATCCTCGACGCCGACAAGGAGGGGTTCCTCCGCAGCGGCACCTCGCTCATCCAGACGATCGGTCGCGCGGCGCGCAACGTCTCGGGCCAGGTGCACATGTACGCCGACACGATCACGGACTCGATGGCGAAGGCCATCGACGAGACCGACCGTCGTCGCGAGAAGCAGATCGCCTACAACACCGCGAACGGCATCGATCCCCAGCCGCTGCGCAAGCGCATCGCCGACATCACCGAGGTGCTCGCGCGGGAGGCTTCCGACACCGATCGGATGCTGCGGGGCAAGGCGGCGGCGAAGACCAAGTCCGGCATGGGCAAGAGCCCGACGCCGCAGCTGCGACGCGAGGGCATCGCCGCCGAGGGCGCCGAGCAGCTGGAGGCCACGATCGCAGACCTCAGCCAGCAGATGCTCGCCGCCGCCGGCGAGCTCAAGTTCGAGCTCGCCGCGCGACTGCGCGACGAGGTGCAGGACCTCAAGAAGGAGCTGCGCGCCATGGAGCGCGCGGGGCACGCGTAAGGCATCCGGCGGAGGCCGCATCCATTCTGGTGCGGGGCTTCGACGACTACGACGCGAGTGCCGCGGTCATCAGCCGATCCGCCATGCGCGGCACGTGTGCCGCGCGCCCGAGGGTCAGGGGCAGTGCATGAGGGGCTTCGGGCCCGAACGGTCGAAGGTGTGCCGGGTGAGGGGCGCGCCGCATAGCGGGCAGGCGCGTTCGGCCCGTTCGGCGGCGCTGGGCGGAGGAGCCGTCTCGTACGGCCCCACCGCCGCGGGACCTGCCACGCGGATCAGGTTCGCGTTGAGGAAGGCGTACCAGCCGCCGGCCTCGCGCACCCGTTCGCGGAGGGGGCGGCGGGCGTCGGGGGAGGCATCCTGATCGGGCATGTTACTTAGTGTACTAACGATTAGTGCGATATAGGATGACTCCGTGACATCGCCCACCTCCTCTCCGCCGCCCGCCCCAGCGTCGAGCGGAGTCTCCGGAGACGGGACGGTGGCTGCTCTCAGCCCTGACGACCTGCTCGCGCTCGACAACCAGGTGTGCTTCGCGCTCGTGACGGCCGCCCGCAACGTGGTGGGTCTGTACCGGCCGATCCTCGAGCCGCTCGGCCTCACGCATCCGCAGTACCTGGTCATGCTCGCCCTCTGGGAGAGGTCACCTCGATCGCTGCGCGAGCTCGCCGCCGAACTGGCGCTCGAGCCGGCCACGCTCTCACCGCTCGTCAAGCGGCTCCAGTCGCAGGGCCTCGTGACGCGTGCCCGCCGCGGCGGCGACGAGCGCGTTCTCGACGTGGGCCTGACCGATGCGGGGCGGGCGCTGCGCGAGCGGGCGCTCGACGTTCCCGGTCAGGTGATGGCGCGCGCGGGCACGGACGCCGATGCGCTCTTCGCCCTGCGTGATGCGCTGCGGCCCTTCTCGGGCGCGCGCTGATCTCGCGACAGCGCGGCGGAAGGGCCTGCGAGGCGATCCCTGCGAGGGCACCGCGGCGCGTGACCGGGGGAGCGGGATGGTGGTCTTCGCCCACGGCGAACGGCTCCCAGGCCTCATGTCGGAGGCCCCGCCTACACTTGACTGGTGCCCATCGTCCCTGTCGCCCTGCCCGCGAACCTGCCCGCAAAGACCGTCGGGGGCACCAGCGGAAAGCTGAGCGTCCGCGGTGCCCGCGTGCACAATCTGAAGGACGTCGACCTCGACATCCCGCGCGATTCGCTCGTCGTCTTCACCGGTCTGTCCGGCTCGGGCAAATCGAGTCTCGCGTTCGACACGATCTTCGCCGAGGGTCAGCGCCGCTACGTCGAGTCGCTCAGCGCCTACGCGCGCCAGTTCCTCGGCCAGGTCGACCGACCCGACGTCGACTTCATCGAGGGGCTGAGCCCCGCGGTGTCGATCGACCAGAAGTCGACCAACCGCAACCCGCGCTCGACGGTCGGCACGATCACCGAGATCCACGACTACATGCGCCTGCTGTGGGCCCGCATCGGGGTGCCCCACTGTCCCGAGTGCGGCGAGGTGATTCAGCGCCAGACGGTGCAGCAGATCGCCGACCAGCTCATGGAGCTCGAGGAGCGCACGCGCTACCAGATCGTCGCGCCGGTGATCACGCAGAAGAAGGGCGAGTTCGTCGACCTCTTCAAGGAGCTCGGTGCGAAGGGCTACGCGCGGGCGATCGTCGACGGCGAGCTGATCCAGCTGGCCGAGCCGCCGGTGCTCAAGAAGAGCTACAAGCACGACATCGCGGTCGTGGTCGACCGTCTCGTCGCGGCACCCGGCATCCTCGATCGGGTCACCGACTCCGTCGAGACCGCTCTGTCGCTCGCGGGCGGCGTGATGCAGATCAACTTCGTGGACGAAGAGGGGGATGCCGCGTGGCAGTCCTTCTCCGAGAAGCTCGCCTGCCCGAACGGCCACCCGCTGCAGCTGACCGAGATCGAGCCCCGCACGTTCTCGTTCAATGCGCCCTTCGGCGCCTGCCCGGCCTGCTCGGGCCTCGGCACCCGCATGTCGGTCGATGTCGAGCTGATGCTCGCCGACGACGAGCTGTCGATCCGCGAGGGTGTGCTCATCCCGTGGACGACGCAGGGCAAGGGGCTCTTCCAGTACTACGAGCGCCTGCTCGAGGGCCTCGCGAATGACCTCGGCTTCTCACTCGACACGCCGTGGAAGAAGCTGCCGTCGGACGTCCGCGAGGCGGTGCTGCGCGGAGAGAACTACAAGGTCACCGTGCGGTGGAAGAACCGCTACGGCCGCGAGATGCGCTACTCGTCGGGTTTCGAGGGCGTCGTGCCCTACATCGAACGGCAGTACACGCAGGCCGAATCCGACACGCAGCGTCAGCGCTGGTCGGAGTACCTGCGGGAGGTCCCGTGCCCGGTGTGCGACGGCGCGCGGCTCAAGCCGGAGGTGCTGGCCGTGCAGGTGCACGGGCATTCGATCGCGGATGCCTCGCGCCTGAGCCTCGGCGAGGCACGGGAGTACTTCGCGCAGCTCACGCTGACCGAGCGCGAGGCCACGATCGCCGCCCAGGTTCTTCGCGAGATCCGCTTGCGACTGGACTTCCTCATCCGCGTCGGTCTCGACTACCTCAGCCTGAGCCGCGCGGCGGCGACCCTGTCGGGCGGCGAAGCGCAGCGCATCCGCCTGGCGACGCAGATCGGATCGGGCCTCACCGGCGTGCTCTACGTGCTCGACGAGCCGTCGATCGGTCTGCACCAGCGTGACAACCGCCGGCTCATCGAGACGCTGGTGGCCCTGCGCGACCTGGGCAACACGCTCATCGTCGTCGAGCACGACGAAGAGACGATCCACGCCGCGGACTGGGTCGTCGACATCGGCCCGGGCGCCGGCGTCAACGGCGGCGAGGTCGTCCACTCCGGTCCGATCGAGGAGCTCCTCGCCGACCGCGCCTCGATCACCGGCGACTACCTGTCGGGTCGGCGCGCGATCCCGACGCCGCAGAAGCGCCGCAAGATCGACAGGAAGCGCCAGGTCACCGTCGTCGGCGCGCGCGAGAACAACCTCAAGAACGTGACGGTCGACTTCCCGCTCGGCGTGCTCACCGCCGTGACCGGCGTGAGCGGCTCCGGCAAGTCGTCCCTGGTCAACGGCATCCTGTATCAGGTCCTCGCGACGCGTCTCAACGGCGCGCGCCGCGTGGCGGGCAAGCACACGCGCGTCACCGGTCTCGAGAACCTCGACAAGGTCGTGCACGTCGACCAGGCGCCGATCGGCCGCACGCCGCGCTCCAATCCCGCGACGTACACCGGCGTGTTCGACCGCATCCGCACGCTCTTCAGCGAGACGCCCGAGGCGAAGGTGCGCGGCTACCAGCCGGGCCGCTTCAGCTTCAACGTCAAGGGCGGACGCTGCGAGGCCTGCTCGGGCGACGGCACGATCAAGATCGAGATGAACTTCCTGCCCGACGTGTACGTCGACTGCGAGGTGTGCCACGGCAAGCGGTACAACCGCGACACGCTCGCGGTGCACTACAAGGGCAAGAACATCGCCGAGGTGCTCGAGATGCCGATCGCCGAGGCGGCGGAGTTCTTCGAGCCCATCCAGGCGATCCACCGCTACCTCAAGACGCTCGTCGACGTCGGCCTCGGGTACGTGCGGCTGGGCCAGTCCGCCACGACGCTGTCGGGCGGCGAGGCGCAGCGCGTGAAGCTCGCCACCGAGCTGCAGCGGCGCACCAACGGTCGGTCGATCTACGTGCTCGACGAGCCGACGACGGGCCTGCACTTCGAGGATGTACGCAAGCTCCTCGAGGTGCTGAACGGCCTCGTCGACAAGGGCAACACCGTCATCGTGATCGAGCACAACCTCGACGTGATCAAGTCCTCGGACTGGGTGATCGACCTCGGACCCGAGGGCGGCGCCGGCGGCGGCGAGGTCTTGGCGACAGGCACGCCCGAGCACGTCGCGCGCGTCGAGGGCAGCCACACCGGAATGTTCCTCGCCGAGGTGCTGGGAGTGAGCGCCCCCGCCGAGCTCGTCGAGGCCCGCAAGGCCGGCTGAGCGGCATGGCGCGTCCCGCTCCCACGGTCCCGTACAAGCCGAATCCGGGCGAGATCCCCACGAATCCGGGGGTCTACCGGTTCCGCGATCGCGACGGGCGCGTGCTGTACGTCGGCAAGGCGAAGAACCTCCGCGCGCGCCTGTCGAATTACTTCGCTCCGCTGCACACGCTCCACGAGCGCACCCGCCGCATGGTGACGACAGCGGCCTCCGTGGAGTGGACCGTCGTCGCGACCGACGTCGACTCGCTGCAGCTCGAGTACCAGTGGATCAAGGAGTTCGATCCGCCGTTCAACGTCCGCTACAAGGACGACAAGTCCTACCCGTTCATGGCGATCACGCTCGCAGATGAGGCGCCGCGGGTGATCGTGACGCGCAACCGCCGCATCCCCGGCGCGAAGTACTTCGGTCCGTACCCGAAGGTGTGGGCGGTGCACGACACGATCGACCTGATGATCAAGGTCTTCCCGATCCGCACCTGCAGCGACGCGTCGTACAAGAAGGCGATGTCCACCGGCCGCCCGTGCTTTCCGGGCCAGATCGGACGCTGCGGCGGGCCGTGCTCGATGAAGGTGACGATCGAGGAGCACCGCGCGATCGTCGACGACTTCATCGCGTTCATGTCGGGCGGCGATCAGCGCTTCACCAAGGAGCTGATGGCCCGCATGCGCGAGGCCTCGGCGGCGATGGACTACGAGGCAGCCGCCGTGTACCGCGACCGCCTGCACTCGATCGACGCGGTGCTGAACAAGAGTGCGCTGGTGCTCGCAGCCGACACCGACGCCGACCTGTTCGGGATCGCCGAGGACGAGCTCGCCGCCACGGTGCAGCACTTCGTGATCCGCGGCGGCCGCGTGCGCGGTGTGCGCGCCACGACGATCGAGAAGGAGATCGACATCTCCGACGGCGATCTCGTCGACCAGGTGATCCAGCGCACATACGGCAACGCGACGGGCGCCGACATCCCGAAGCAGGTGCTGGTGCCGTCGATGCCCGACGACGCGGCCGATCTCGAGGAGTGGCTGCGGGCACGGCGAGGCAAGAGCGTGACGATCCAGGTCGCGCAGCGGGGTCGCAAGGCCGACCTCATGCGCACCGCCACGCTCAACGCCCAGCAGGCGCTGATGCTCCACAAGACGCGGCGCACCAGCGACTACGTCGCCCGCAGCCAGGCGCTCACCGACCTCCAGGAGGCGCTCGACCTCGTCGAGGCGCCCCTGCGCATCGAGTGCTTCGACGTCTCGCACCTGAGCGGCACCAATGTCGTGGCGTCGATGGTCGTCTTCGAGGACGGCCTGCCGCGCAAGGATCAGTACCGCTCGTTCGGCGTCCCCGAGACCACCGACGACACCGACTCGCTCTACCAGGTGCTGACGCGACGTCTCGCGTACCTCGACCGCCCGGAGGAGAACGAGACGTCGGCCGTGCCCGACGTGACCTCCGACGAGACCGTCGTCACCGAGCGGCGTCGTCCGCGGTTCGCCTACCGCCCGCAGTTGCTCGTCGTCGACGGCGGCAAGCCGCAGGTCGAAGCGGCGGCTCGCGCGCTGCGCGACGCCGGCCACGAGGAGATCGCCCTGTGCGGCATCGCGAAGCGGCTGGAGGAGGTGTGGCTGCCGGGCGAGGAGTACCCGGTCATCCTGCCCCGCACTTCGGAAGCCCTGTATCTGCTGCAACGCCTGCGCGACGAGGCGCATCGCTTCGCGATCACCCACCAGCGCAAGCGCCGGCGCCGCGACATCCAGAGCGTGCTGGCCGAGGTTCCCGGTCTCGGCGAAGCCCGCATCAAGGCGCTGCTGCGGCATTTCGGCTCGGTCGCGGCGCTGCGCAAGGCGACTCCCGAAGAGATCGCGGAGCTGCCGGGCGTCGGGCCGAAGCTCGCGGCGGCGATCCACTCCCACCTGGCGGAGCCTGCCCCCGTCGCCAGTGGGTAGGCTGGGCTCGACGGGGGTGGTCATGGGCGAGGGGACGCGGCACGACGTCGGAGAAGTGCTGATCGTCACGGGGATGTCGGGGGCGGGGCGATCGACCGCGGCGAACTCGCTCGAGGACCTCGACTGGTACGTGGTCGACAATCTGCCGCCGCAGATGCTCAAGCCGCTGCTCGACCTGACGGAGCTGGCCGGGGGAGTGCTGCCCCGGGTCGCCGTCGTCGTCGACGTGCGCGGACGCGACCTGTTCTCCGACCTCCCCGCGGCGATGCGCGCGCTCCGCGAGCGCCGGCAGATCCGGGTCATGTTCCTGGATGCCTCGGACGAGGCGCTCGTCCGCCGTTTCGAGGCGGTGCGGCGCCCGCACCCCCTGCAAGGCGGCGGGACGATCCTCGACGGCATCCGTCGCGAGCGTGCGCGCCTCGCGGCTGTCCGCGAGAGCGCCGACATCATCATCGACACCTCGTCGTACAACATCCACCAGCTGGCGACGAAGGTCGCCGACCTGTTCACCGAAGAGGGGTCGGCGCGCCATACGCTCACGCTGCAGAGCTTCGGCTTCAAGTACGGGCTGCCCCCGGATGCCGATCTCGTGGCGGACATGCGGTTCCTGCCGAACCCGTTCTGGGACGAGAACCTCCGGCCGTTCACCGGCGAGGACGCGGAGGTGCGGGACTACGTGCTCGCGCAGGAAGGGGCCGCCGACTTCCTCGACGCGTACAGCGCGGCACTGCGACCCGTACTCGAGGGATACCAGCGCGAGAACAAGAGCCACTCGGTGGTCGCCGTCGGTTGCACCGGCGGCAAGCACCGGTCGGTCGTGATGGTGCGCGAACTCGCGGAGCGCCTCGCGGCGGTGCCCGGCGTGGCCGTGCGCATCACGCATCGCGATCTCGGTCGGGAGTGATGACGCCACCGGCCGGACCGGCCGGTAGGGTGGAGGGTCGTTCCCGAAAGACCCGCGAAGGAGTCCCGTGTCGCTGACCGCTGACGTGAAGGCCGAGCTGATCACCGTGCGAGACCCGCGCCCCACCGCGCGGGTCGCCGAGCTCACGTCGCTGCTGCGATTCTCGGGAGGCCTGCACTCGATCGCGAACCGCGTCGCGGTCGAGGCCGAGCTGGACTCCGACATCCTCGCCCGGCGCACCGCCCGCGACCTCGTCGAGCTGTACGGCGTGCGGCCCGAGCTCGTGCACGTCCAGGGCTCGGGTGCCCGCACCGGCAGCCACTACGCCGTGCGCGTCATCGAAGGCGGCGAGACGCTCGCCCGCCAGACCGGCCTGCTCGACCAGCGGCGGCGACCCGTCCGCGGGCTTCCCAACAAGCTCACCACGGGCTCGCGCGGGGATCTCGCCGCCATCTGGCGGGGCGCGTTCCTCGCCGCCGGCTCGCTCACCGACCCCGGCCGCTCCGCCGCCCTCGAAATCACCTGCCCGTCGTCCGAGGCCGCGATGGCGCTCGTGGGCGCGGCCCACCGCCTCGGCATCGCAGGCAAGGCCCGCGAGGTTCGCGGCATCCCGCGGGTCGTCGTGCGCGAGGGAGAGGCGATCCGCGCCGCCCTCGCCGCCATGGGCGCCATGCGCGCCGCGGCCGAGTGGGACCAGATGCGTCAGCGCCGCGAGGTGCGCGCGGGCGTCAACCGGCTCGTCAACTTCGACGACGCCAACCTCCGCCGCTCGGCGCAGGCCGCCGTGGCCGCCTGCGCGCGCGTGGAACGGGCCCTCGCCATCCTCGGCGACGAGGTGCCCGAGCACCTGCGTCAGGCGGGCGATCTGCGACTCGCGCACCGGGATGCGAGCCTGGACGAGCTGGGACACCACGCGGACCCGCCGCTGACGAAGGATGCCGTGGCCGGCCGCATCCGCCGGCTCCTCGCGATGGCCGACAAGAAGGCCGAGATCGAGGGTCTGCCCGGCACCGAGTCCGCCGTGCCCGCGGGCATCGAGGACTGATCCCGCGCGATCCGCGGCCGGGCCATCGCACCCGAGGCTCCGCGCAGCGCGAGGCGATGCGTGGACGGGCGTGGGGACTATGTTCCACACGTCACAGTGGGAAGCAACCCCGTCGCCCGGACGTTGCCGCTCAGTAGGATGATTCCGTCACCCTCGCAGCGCCGGGGAATTCGGCGCGCGCCGACAGGAAGAAGAGAACATGGCGAAGTACACCTTGCCCGACCTCCCTTACGACTACGCCGCCCTGGAGCCGCACATCAGCGGCAAGATCATGGAGCTGCACCACAGCAAGCACCACCAGGCGTACGTCACCGGCGCGAACACCGCGCTGGAGCAGCTGGCCGAGGCGCGTGATTCCGGCAACCTGGCGAACGTGAACAAGCTCGAGAAGGACCTCGCGTTCAACCTCGGCGGGCACGTCAACCACTCGATCTTCTGGACCAACCTGTCGCCCGAGGGCGGCGGAGAGCCCGAGGGCGAGCTGCGTGCCGCGATCGACGAGTTCTTCGGCGGCTTCGACAAGTTCCAGGCGCACTTCACCGCCGCCGCGACCGGCATCCAGGGTTCCGGCTGGGCCGTCCTCAGCTGGGACGCGATCGGCGAGCAGCTCATCATCCAGCAGCTGTTCGACCAGCAGAGCAACACCGCGCAGGGCACGATCCCGGTGTTCCAGCTCGACATGTGGGAGCACGCCTTCTACCTCGACTACCTCAACGTCAAGGCTGACTACGTCAAGGCCGTCTGGAACATCGCCAACTGGCAGAACGTCGCCCAGCGCCTCGACGCCGCCCGTCAGAAGACGTCGGGCCTGCTGGTACTGTCCTAATAAGCGCGGCCGTCCCGGCGGGACTGCCCGCCGGGACGCCGTTGTCCTCGTTCGCATCGCACCAACCGCGCACTCGCGCACGACACATCTCAGGAGAAACTCCGTGACTGTCAAGATCGGCATCAACGGCTTCGGCCGCATCGGACGCAACTACCTCCGCGCGGCTCTCGCGCAGGGTGCGGACCTCGAAATCGTGGCGGTGAACGACCTCACCGACAACAAGACGCTCGCCCACCTGCTGAAGTACGACTCGGTCGGCGGCCCGCTCAGCGAGTCCGTCTCGTACGACGGCGACTCGATCACCGTCGGCGGCAAGGCCATCAAGGTCTTCGAAGAGCGCGACCCCGCGAACCTGCCCTGGGGCGAGCTCGGCGTCGACATCGTCATCGAGTCGACCGGACGCTTCACCAAGGCCGACGACGCCAAGAAGCACATCGCCGGCGGCGCCAAGAAGGTGCTCATCTCCGCTCCGGCGACCGGCGACGACGTCACCATCGTGATGGGCGTCAACGAGGGCGAGTACGACCCCGAGAACCACGTGATCATCTCGAACGCGTCGTGCACGACGAACTGCCTCGCACCCCTGGCGAAGGTCTTCAACGACGCGTTCGGCATCGAGCGCGGCTTCATGATGACCGCTCACGCCTACACGGCCGACCAGAACCTGCAGGACGGCCCCCACAGCGACCTGCGCCGTGCCCGCGCCGCCGCGATCAACATCGTGCCCGCGTCGACCGGTGCGGCCAAGGCCATCGGCCACGTGCTGCCCGAGCTGAACGGCAAGCTGAGCGGCTCCTCCTACCGGGTGCCGGTGCCGACCGGCTCGATCGTCGACCTGACGATCGTCACGCCCACCGAGGGCCTCACGGTCGAGCAGGTCAACGAGGCGTACAAGGCGGCTGCCGCCGAGGGTCGTCTCGCCGGGTACCTCGAGTACACCGAGGACCCGATCGTCTCCAGCGACATCCAGCTGAACCCGCACTCGTCGATCTTCGACTCGGAGCTGACGAACGTCAGCGGCAACCTGGTCAAGGTGTCGGCCTGGTACGACAACGAGTGGGGCTACTCCAACCGTCTCGTCGACCTCACCGAGTACGTGGCCGAGCGCCTCTAAGCGATCTCCCATGGCTCTGCGCACCCTCGATTCGCTGGGTTCGCTCGCAGGCAAGCGCGTCATCGTCCGCTGTGACCTCAACGTTCCTCTCAAGGGCGCGGTCATTGCGGACGATGGCCGTGTGCGGGCATCCCTTCCCACGCTCAACGCCCTGATCAACCAGGGTGCACGGCTCGTCGTCTGCTCGCACCTCGGCCGCCCCGAGGGCGCGCCGGACGCGAAGTACAGTCTCGCCCCGGTCGCACAGCGGCTGGCGGAGCTGCTCGGCAAGCCCGTCGCCTTCGCCCGCGACACCGTCGGCGAGTCGGCCCACGAGGCCGTCGCGGCCCTCGAGGACGGCGACGTCGCGGTCATCGAGAACCTCCGGTTCAACCCGGGCGAGACCTCGAAGGACGAGGGGGAGCGCCGCGCCTTCGCCGAACAGCTCGCCGGACTCGGCGACGCCCTCGTCTCGGACGGCTTCGGTGTCGTACACCGCAAGCAGGCCTCGGTGTACGACCTCGCAGAGATCCTGCCGTCCGCGGCCGGCCTGCTGATCGCCACCGAGCTGGACGTCCTCGATCGCCTCACCGAGAACCCCGAGCGGCCGTACACCGTCGTCCTCGGCGGCTCGAAGGTCAGCGACAAGCTGGGCGTCATCTCGCATCTGCTCCCGCGCGTCGACCGGCTGCTGATCGGCGGCGGAATGCTCTTCACGTTCCTCGCCGCGCAGGGGCACAAGGTCGGCTCGAGCCTGCTCGAGGCAGACCAGCTCGACACCGTCCGCGAGTACATGCGCCGCGCCGAGGAGTCGGGCGTGGAGCTCGTGCTGCCGACCGACGTCGTGGTGGCCTCGAAGTTCGGCGCCGACGCGGAGCACGTGGTGACGCGCGCCGATCAGATCGAAGAGACGCCGTTCGGCGCATCCGGTCTGGGGCTCGACATCGGTCCCGACACGGCGGCTCGCTTCGCGGACCTCGTCCGCGGGTCGAAGACGGTCTTCTGGAACGGCCCGATGGGCGTGTTCGAGCTCGCGCCCTTCGCGGCAGGCACCAAGGCCGTCGCGCAGGCGCTCACCGAGGTCGACGGCCTGTCGGTCGTCGGCGGTGGAGATTCCGCCGCGGCCGTCCGCCAGCTCGGGTTCGCCGACGACGCCTTCGGTCACATCTCGACCGGCGGCGGCGCCAGCCTCGAGTTCCTCGAGGGCAAGAAGCTTCCCGGACTGGAGGTCCTCGGATGGCAGTAGACAGCGCTGGTTCAACGGCTGCTGCGCAGACCAGGCGCACCCCGCTCATCGCCGGCAACTGGAAGATGAACCTCGACCACCTGCAGGCGGTCGCGTTCGTTCAGAAGCTGCACTGGACGCTTAAGGACGCGAAGCACGAGGACGGCTCGGTCGAGGTGGCGGTCTTCCCGCCGTTCACCGACATCCGCACGGTGCAGACGCTCCTCGACGCCGACAAGATCCCGTTCGCCCTCGGCGCGCAGGACATCTCGTCGCACGACTCCGGCGCCTACACCGGCGAGATCTCGGGCGCCTTCCTCGCGAAGCTCGACAACCGCTACGTGATCATCGGCCACTCCGAGCGCCGCGAGTACCACCACGAGGGCGACGACCTCGTCGCCGCGAAGGTGCAGGCAGCGCTGAAGCACGGGCTGGTCCCGGTGATCTGCGTGGGCGAGACGGCTGAGGACCTCGAGAAGCACGGCGCCAGCGCCGTGCCGGTGGGCCAGCTCCGGATCGCGCTCGAAGGCGTGAAGCCGGATGCCGACATCGTCGTGGCCTACGAGCCGGTCTGGGCCATCGGGTCCGGTCAGGCGGCGACGCCCGAGCAGGCGCAGGAGGTCTGCGCGAAGCTTCGCGAGGTCATCGCCGAGAAGCTCGGACCGGATGCCGCGGCCCGTACCCGCGTGCTCTACGGCGGGTCGGTGAAGGCCGCGAACATCGCGAGCTTCATGCGCGAGCCGGACGTGGACGGTGCGCTGGTCGGCGGGGCGAGCCTCGTCGTCGACGAGTTCGCGGCCATCATCCGGTACCAGAAGCACGTCGGCGTCTGACGCCGTTGCCGGTGGGCGGCGGGGGATTCCTCGCCGCCCGCCGGCGTACACGTATACTTGACCCTTGTGCGACCGGCGACCGATCGCAGCGAAAGGCTTCAACGACTGTGCAGATCCTCGAGTTCGTCCTGCAGGTGCTTCTCGGCATCACGAGTCTCCTGCTGACCCTTCTCATCCTGCTCCACAAGGGCCGCGGTGGCGGCCTCTCCGACATGTTCGGCGGCGGCATGACGTCCGCTCTCGGCTCGTCGGGCCTGGCAGAGCGCAACCTCAATCGCTTCACCGTGGTGCTCTCGCTGGTGTGGTTCGCGTCCATCGTGGCGCTCGGCCTGATCACGAAGTTCCAGGCCATCTGATGGCTACCGGAGGCAACGCGATCCGCGGCACCCGTGTCGGTGCCGGTCCGATGGGCGAGCAGGATCACGGCTACCACGCCGAGCGCGTGGCCATCTCGTACTGGGACGCCCTGGGCAACGAGACGGTCCGCTACTTCGCGGCGGGCATCCCCGAAGAGGAGATCCCCGAGACGATCGACTCGCCGCACTCCGGTCTGCCGGCCGGCCGCGACAAGGAGAACCCTCCCGCTGTCGCCAAGAGCGAGCCGTACAAGACCCACCTCGCGTACGTGAAGGAGCGCCGCACCGAAGAGGAAGCCGAGACGCTCCTTGACGACGCGCTGCAGCAGCTGCGCGAGCGGCGCGGTCAGGGCTGACCGGCCACGCAGACAGACAGAGAGACGAAGAAGAGCGGATGCCGAGGCATCCGCTCTTCTCCATTCACGAGGGTTGCTCGTGGGTTTCGACTCGCTCCGCTCGCTCGACCTTGACCCGCCTCGCATCAACGCTCGCTGGCGCTCGCATTGATCCGAGTCGCGTCAATACTCGCGGTCGATGAGCTCCGGCGGCACCTGGGAGGCGGCGGCCTGGTCGACGAAGAACGTCGTGCGCTTGCGACCCTTCGCACCGGCGGCGGGGACGCTCGCATAGCTGGCACCGGCCAGAGCGAGACCCAGCGCGGCCGCCTTGTCGGTGCCCGACAGCACGAGCCACACGCGCTTGGAGCTGTTGATGACCGGACGGGTCATCGAGATCCGCTCCGGCGGAGGCTTGGGGGAGTCGCGCACCGCGACCACCGAGCGATCCGTGATCTGGATCTCGCCGCGGTCGGGGAACAGTGACGCGATGTGGCCGTCCGGACCGACGCCGAGGAAGCAGACGTCGAACGAGGGCCACGCGCCTTCGCCGCCGGGGAAGCGGGCGAGCTCGTCGGCATACGCGGCGGCGGCGGCATCCAGATCCACGCCGTCATCGCTGCTGAGCATGGTGTGGATGTTCTCCGCCGGGATGTCCAGACCGTTCAGGAACGCCTCACGCGCCTGGTGGTCGTTGCGATCGGCGTCGGCGCGGGGGAGGAACCGCTCGTCGCTCCACCAGAAGTGGACGCGCGACCAATCGATGCGGGCCGCGCGCGGACTGCGTCCTGCGGCGCCGAGCACGGCGGCGCCCATCGCCCCGCCCGTCAGGGAGATGTGGGCGAGCTTGCCCTCGTCGACGCGCTTGGCGACCCGGTTCAAGAAGCGCGGAGCGACGGAATCGACGAGCGCAGCGGGATCGGAACTGATGATGACGCGTTTCTCGGCCCAGCCCTCAGGCATTCGTCTTCGTCCTGTCCGTCACCCGCGCACCGTCCATCAGGCCTGCGTCCCCTTCGTCGCCGGAGGGTTGAGCAGCTGCCAGCCCTCGGTGATGACTCGACCATACAGGACGTCCGGGTCGAGCCGACGGAGCTCCTCGGCCAGGCACTCACGCAGTGTCCGGCGCGGGAACGCCAGGTCGTGCGTAGGCTGTCCGGGCTGCGTGAGGATCGCCACGCCGGGCGTCGGGCGCTCCAGGAGCACCTCGCCGCTCGGGCGCACGAGCGCGACGGACTTGATGCCGTGGGGCCACTCCTCGGCATCGAGATACGCCCAGTCGACGGGCACGTCGAGGGTGAGGCGCAGCCAGGCCGCGAGGAGCGCGGTCGAGGGCGAGTCGGCCGCGCCACGCACCCGGACGCCGACGACGGGCTCGTAGGGCGGCTGGTCGAGGATCGCGGCCAGCTGCTCGCGCCAGCGCGTCAACCGCGTCCACGCGAGGTCGGTGTCGCCGGGCGCGTACTGCTCGCCGAGGTCCGCGACCCAGGCTGACGGGTCGGACTTCGTGGCGGCATCCGTGATCCGGCGCTGCGCGATCCGACCGATGGAGGTCTTCGAGATGTGCTCGGGCGTGCGATTCGGCCACCACACCACGACGGGCGCGTCGGGCAGCAGAAGCCCCGTCACCAGGCTCTCGAGGTTCGAGTGGCCCGCATCTCCATAGGCCCGCAGCATCACGACCTCGCTGGCGCCGGCGTCGCCGCCGACCCGGATCTGCGCGTCCAGGCGCGGCTCCGCGTCGTAGCCGTCGGGGATCAGCAGCACGATCACCCGCATCGGGTGCTCGCGCGACGCGTCGTTCGCCGCCTCGATGACCTCTTCGACCGCTCCCTCACGGGTGAGGATGACGAGGGTCAGCACGCGGCCGAGCGCGACCGCGCCGCCCTCCTCGCGCACGTTGACGAGCGCACGCGAGATCTTGCTGACAGTGGTGTCGGGAAGATCGACGATCACGGGCGCCTCCAGGTCCGTCCGTCGCGGGCGAGCATCTCGTCCGCGGAGTCCGGGCCCCACGACCCGGGTGAGTACTGTTCGAGCGGGCCGCCCTGGGCGTCCCAGAACTGCTCGATCGGATCGAGGATCTTCCACGAAAGCTCGACCTCTTCGTGCCGCGGGAACAGCGGCGGGTCGCCGAGCAGCACGTCGAGGATGAGACGCTCGTAGGCCTCGGGGCTGGCCTCGGTGAACGCGTGCCCATAGCCGAAGTCCATCGTGACGTCGCGCACCTGGGCGCCCGCACCGGGCACCTTCGAGCCGAAGCGGATCGTGACGCCCTCGTCGGGCTGCACACGGATCACCAGGGCGTTCTGCCCCTGGCCCGAGGTCTGGCTGCGTGAGAACAGCAGCTCGGGCGCGCGCTTGAAGACCACGGCGATCTCGGTGACGCGGCGGCCGAGGCGCTTGCCGGTGCGGAGGTAGAACGGCACGCCCGCCCAGCGACGGGTGTTCACCTCGAGGGTGACGGCGGCGTACGTCTCGGTCGTCGAGCGAGGGTTCATGCCGTCCTCCTCGAGGAAGCCGAGCACCTTCTCGCCGCCCTGCCAGCCGCCTGCGTACTGACCGCGCGCGGTCGAGCGGGCGAGGTCCTCCGGTAGGGTGACGGCGGCGAGCACCTTCTCCTTCTCGGCGCGAAGATCCTTCGCGTCGAACGAGATGGGCTCCTCCATCGCCGTCAGCGCCATGAGCTGCAGCAGGTGGTTCTGGATCACGTCGCGCGCGGCGCCGACGCCGTCGTAGTAGCCGGCACGGCCGCCCACGCCGATGTCTTCGGCCATCGTGATCTGCACGTGGTCGACGTAGTTGCGGTTCCAGATCGGCTCGTACAGCTCGTTGGCGAAGCGCAGGGCCAGGATGTTCTGGACCGTCTCCTTGCCGAGGTAGTGGTCGATGCGGAAGATCGAGTCCGTCGGGAACGCCGAGCGGAGCACGTCGTTGAGGGCCCGTGCCGACTCCTGGTCGTGCCCGAACGGCTTCTCGATCACGACACGGCGCCAGCGGTCGGGCTGGTCGGCGGTGTCGTCGACGAGACCCGAGGACTTCAGCTGCTCAGCCACCAGCGGGAACGCCTTGGGCGGGATCGACAGGTAGAACGCGTGGTTGCCCATCGTGCCGCGCTCGGTGTCCAGCCGGTCGACGGTCTCCCTGAGGCGGCGGAACGCGTCGGGGTCGTCGAACTCGCCCGACACGAAGCGGATGCCCTGGAGCAGCTGCTGCCACGTCTCGTCACGGAACTCGGTGCGCGCATGCTGGCGCACCGCGTCGTAGACGACCTGGGCGAAGTCCTGGTCCGCCCAGTCGCGGCGCGCGAAGCCGACGAGCGCGAACCCGGGAGGCAGCAGACCGCGGTTCGCGAGGTCGTAGACGGCGGGCATGAGCTTCTTGCGGGAGAGGTCTCCCGTGACGCCGAAGATGACGAGTGCGCTCGGACCGGCGATGCGGTTGAGGCGACGGTCTTCGGGGTCGCGCAACGGGTTGTGCCCGCGCGAGATCTCGACGGTCATGTGGGGCTCGAACTCCTACTGGGCCGCTTCGAAGAGCGAGAGCACTTCGATCTGGGGATCGGTGAGGGTCAGGGTCACGACGGGTCGGCCGTGGCCATCGGCGAGAACGGCCGCATCTCCGGCAGCCTGCGCCTGGATGAGCTGACCGAACGTGAACGGCCGGCCCGGGATCTCGAGGTCGACGTCGGTCTGCTCGAGGATCTGCACGAAGACGCCGTTCGCGGGGCCGCCCTTGTGGAACTGGCCCGTCGAGTGCAGGAACCGCGGTCCCCAGCCGAACGTCGTGGGCCGACCGGAGTCGGCCGCGACCAGCTCGCGCAGGCCCGCGAGCTGCGACAGCTCGAGCCGGTTGACGTACGCGTGGATCGCGACGTAGCCGTCCTCGGGCAGACGTGCCCACAGCGCGTCGAGCACGCCGGCGACGGTTCCGGATGCCGCGAGCGCCGGCTCCGACACGCGCACCTCGACGCCCTCCACAGCGAACGCCGGCGCGGTGGGTGCGGGACGCGCGTCGAGAAGGCCGCGCGCAGCCACCTTGGCGGACTCGACATCGGGCTGATCGAAGGGATTGATGCCGAGCATCCGTCCCGCGATCGCCGTGGCGTACTCCCAGACCACCAGCTGCGCACCGAGCGAGCCGCTCACGAGCAGCTCGCCCTCGTGGTGCTCGAACAGGTGGAACTGCTTCGCCTCGTCGACGAACCGGACGATCTGCAGATCGGCCGGCTTCGCGTCGACCTCCGGAGAGACCGGCAGCAGGACGACGGGAAGGATGCCGGTGCCCTCCTTGCCGGTGGACTCGGCGACGAGCTGCTCGATCCAGTCCGGCAGGCCCACGATGTGGGTGCCGTCGGTGACCAGGCCCAGCTTGTCCTTGCGAGGCTGGCCGCCGGCGATCGCGGCCGCGAGCACCAGTGCGGGGTTGTCGGGGCTGTCGATGGACACCTCGAGCAGCGTCGCCTCGGCCTCGTCGAGGAGCTCGGAGATGTCGGCGCCCGCGAGACCCGAGGGCACCAGCCCGAAGGCGGTGAGGGCGGAGTAGCGGCCGCCGACGGTCGGGTCGGCGTTGAAGACGGTGTAGCCGTCCGCGCGGGCCTCCTGGTCGAGCGGCGAGCCCGGGTCGGTCACGACGATGATGCGCTCGGCGGGGTCGATGCCCAGGTCGCGGAACGCGGCCTCGAACGCCCGCTTGGCGGAATCGGTCTCGACCGTCGATCCCGACTTCGACGAGACGACCAGAGCGGTGCGGGTGAGGTCGCCGGCCTGGGAGTCGCCGTCGATCGCGGCGAGCACCTGACCGGGAGCCGTGGAGTCCAGGATCACCAGCGGCACGCCGGATGTCTGCGCGATGACCTCGGGGGCGAGCGACGAGCCGCCCATTCCCGCGAGCACGATCCGTGTGACGTTGCGCGAGCGCAGCCGCTCGCGGAGCGCCAGGATCTCCGGCACCAGCGGGCGCGAGACGCTGACGGCCTCGACCCAGCCGAGGCGGCGCGAGGCCTCGTCCTCGGCGTCGGGACCCCACAGCGACGCGTCGCCGCCGGTGATGCCCGACGCCACGAGGCTCGAGACGAGCTCGGGCAGCGTGGCCTCGACGACCGACTTGACGTGTCCGCTGAGGTGGATGTCGAAGCTCATCGGGTGGCCTGGAGCGCGTCCTCGAGCGCCGTCTTCACGGTGCCCTGCAGGTCGTGCCAGGAGGCGATGAACTTGTCGACCCCTTCGTCTTCGAGCACCTGGGTGACGTCGGCGAAGTCCACACCGACGGCGGCGAGGCGGTCGAAGACCTCGTGCGCGGCCGTGTAGGTGCCGGTGACCGCGTCCCCGGCGATCTGGCCGTGGTCGAAGGTCGCCTCGAGCGTCTTCTCGGGCATCGTGTTGACGGTGCCGCGGGCGACGAGCTCCGTCACGTAGAGGGTGTCGGGCAGCGAGGGGTCCTTGACGCCGGTCGAGGCCCAGAGCGGCCGCTGGACGTGGGCGCCGGCATCCGTCAGCGCCTTCGCGCGGTCGCTGGCGAACTCCTGCTCGAACAGCTCGTACGCGAGGCGCGCGTTCGCGACGCCGGCGAGCGACTTGAGCGCGGTGGCCTCGTCCGTGCCGACGGCGACGAGCCGCCTGTCGACCTCCGTGTCCACGCGCGAGACGAAGAACGACGCGACCGAGTGGATCTTGGAGATGTCGTGGCCGTTCGCCTGGGCCTGCTCGAGACCCGACAGGTAGGCGTCGATGACCTCGGAGTAGCGCTCCAGGCTGAAGATCAGCGTGACATTGACCGAGATGCCCTCGGCCAGCACCGCGGTGATGGCCGGCAGGCCGGCCTTCGTCGCAGGGATCTTGATGTGCACGTTGGGGCGGTCGACCTTCGCCCACAGCTCCTTGGCCTGCGCGATCGTCGCGTCGGTGTCGTGGGCGAGGTCGGGGGAGACCTCGATCGACACGCGACCGTCGATGCCGTCGGTCGCGTCGTAGACCGGGCGGAAGATGTCCGCCGCGTCGCGCACGTCGTCGGTGGTCGCGGCGAAGATCGCGTCGTCGACCGATGCGCCGGCCGCGGCGAGCTCCGTGATCTGGGCGGCGTACGCGTGACCGCCGCCGCCGATGGCGCCCTGGAAGATCGTCGGGTTCGTCGTGACGCCGCTGACGTTGCGCGTCGAGATGAGCTCGGTCAGATTGCCCGACGTGATGCGCTCGCGCGACAGGTCGTCGAGCCAGATGCTCACGCCTTCGGCGACCAGCTTCTCGGTGGGGGTGCTCATGCTGCCTTCTCCTCGTGCTTACTCTGCCGACGAAGCGGCCGCGATGGTGGCGCGGGCGGCTTCGACGACGGCGTCGGCGGTGATGCCGAACTTCTGGAACAGGGTCTTGTAATCGGCCGACGCACCGAAGTGGTCGATCGCGACGGAGCGGCCGGCGTCGCCGACGATGCCGCGCCAGGTGAGCGCCGAGCCGGCCTCGACCGACACGCGCGCCTTCACCGCGGTGGGGAGCACCTGCTCGCGGTAGGCGGCATCCTGCTCGTCGAACCACTCCAGCGACGGCGCCGACACCACGCGGGCGTTCACGCCCTCGGCGGCCAGCGTCTCGCGGGCGGAGACCGCCAGCTGCACCTCGGAGCCCGTCGCGATGAGGATGACGTCGGGCGTGCCGCCCGGCGCCTCGGCGAGGACGTACGCGCCCTTCGCGACGCCGTCCGTCGACGCGAAGACGTCGCCGTCGGCCTCGCCCGTGCCCCGCTCGAACACCGGGATGTTCTGACGGGTGAGCGCGATGCCCACGGGTCCTCCCTGGCGACGCACGATCTCGAGCCATGCGGCCGAGGTCTCGTTCGCATCGGCCGGGCGCACGACGGTGAAGTTCGGGATGGCGCGCAGCGTCGCGAGCTGCTCGACCGGCTGGTGGGTCGGTCCGTCCTCGCCGAGCGCGACCGAGTCGTGCGTCCACACGAAGATCGACGGGATGTCCATCAGCGCGGCCAGGCGCACCGAGGGGCGCATGTAGTCGCTGAAGATCAGGAACGTGCCGCCGAACGGGCGGGTCGGACCGTGCAGCTTGATGCCGTTGACGATCGCGCCCATCGCGTGCTCGCGGATGCCGAAGTGCAGCACCCGGCCGTACGGGTCGCCCGACCACTCGTGCGTCGACCACTCGGACGGAATGAACGACTTCGCGTCCTTGATCGTCGTGAGGTTCGACTCGGCGAGGTCAGCGGAGCCGCCCCACAGCTCCGGCAGCTCGGCGGCGAGGGCGTTGATCACGACGCCCGACGCGGCGCGCGTGGAGACGTCCTTGCCGGCCTCGAAAGAGGGGAGAGCGGATGCCACATCATCGGGCAGGTCGCCGGCCTCGAGACGGTCGAACAGCGCCTTGCGCTCGGGGTTCGCGGCCGCCCAGGAGTCGAACGACTCCTGCCAGGCCGCGCGCTCCTCGGCGGCGCGGTCCTTCAGCGAGCGCGTGTGCGCGAGGATGTCGTCGGCGACGACGAAGGACTGCTCAGGGTCGAATCCGAGGACCTTCTTCGTCGCGGCGAGCTCGTCGCCGCCCAGCGCGGAGCCGTGGATCTTGCCCGTGTTCTGCTTGCCGGGCGAGGGCCAGCCGATGATGGTGCGGAGGATGATGAGCGACGGCTTCGCCGTCTCGCCCTTGGCCGCCTCGAGCGCCGCGTGCAGTTCGGCGACGTCCTCGACGTACTCGCCCGTCTTCTTCCAGTCCACGACCTGCACCTGCCAGCCGTAGGCCTCGTAGCGCTTGGCGACGTCCTCGGTGAAGGCGACGTTGGTGTCGTCCTCGATCGAGATCTGGTTCGAGTCGTAGATCGCGATGAGGTTGCCGAGGGCCTGGTGACCGGCGAGCGACGACGCCTCGGAGGTGATGCCCTCCTGCAGGTCGCCGTCACCGGCGATCACGTAGATGTGGTGGTCGAACGGCGACGTGCCGGCGGCGGCGTCCGGATCGAACAGGCCGCGCTCGTAGCGCGCGGCGTAGGCGAAGCCCACGGCGGACGCGAGGCCCTGGCCGAGGGGGCCGGTCGTGATCTCGACGCCCTTGGTGTGCCCGTACTCCGGGTGGCCGGGCGTGAGCGAGCCCCAGGTGCGCAGCGCCTTCAGGTCGTCGAGCTCGAGCCCGAACCCGCCGAGGTAGAGCTGCACGTACTGGGTGAGCGAGGAGTGCCCGGCCGACAGGATGAACCGGTCGCGCCCGACCCAATGGGTGTCGGCGGGGTCGTGCCGCAGCACGCGCTGGTAGAGCAGGTACGCCGCCGGCGCCAGGCTCATCGCGGTGCCGGGGTGGCCGTTGCCGACCTTCTCCACCGCATCCGCAGCCAGGACGCGGGCAGTGTCCACCGCGCGCCGATCGATCTCATCCCAACGCAGTTCCGACACCGGGCCGCCTTTCTCGAGGAGGTGCGCCCAGAATGTGGCCGGA
This sequence comes from Microbacterium sp. ProA8, assembly GCF_039905635.1. Taxonomy (NCBI): domain Bacteria; kingdom Bacillati; phylum Actinomycetota; class Actinomycetes; order Micrococcales; family Microbacteriaceae; genus Microbacterium; species Microbacterium chionoecetis. The sequence continues at coordinate 1,930,762 of NZ_CP157000.1, forward strand.
TCGCGGCCCTTGTCCGGATGGAGAAGGGGGAATCGGCGACGGGCGCGCGTGTTTCTCAGCATAGCGAAGGGGTGGGCCACCGAGGCCATGCGAGATCTGTATGTGTCGCAGTCTTGCGAAGGCCGCCACGCCGTCGATGACATCCCGGTGTCGCGGGGGTCACGTTCTGCTCACCACGGGCTGCGCGGCGATGTGATCCTCCGCGGGAGGGTCGAGGGGTCCCGGCGCGGGGCGCGACACGCCGATGCCCTAGACTTGGCGGGAATCTGCAGGCGGCGATTGCGGGGGTCATGGACAGCACGAAGACGGCCGGGGCTGCGGCCGTTCCCACTCCTGTGGGGACCCTCGACACACCCCGCCGGCCTCGGCAGAGCTTCGGTCGCACCGTCCGCGCCTATGTCGCGCTGATGAAGCCGCGCGTGCTCGAACTGCTGCTCGTCACCACCGTTCCGGTGATGATCCTGGCGCAGGGCGGCTTCCCCGACGTCTGGCTCGTCGTGGCGACCGTCATCGGCGGCACGGCCAGCGCCGGCTCGGCCGCCGCCTTCAACATGTACCTCGACCGCGACATCGACGCGCACATGCAGCGCACGGTGAACCGGCCCCTCGTGACCGGAGAGGTGTCGCCCCGGGGCGCGCTGATCTTCGCCTGGTCGCTCGCGGTGTTCTCGACGGTGTGGCTCTGGCTCACCACGAACTGGCTCGCAGCGACGCTGTCCGCCGTCGCCATCTTCTTCTATGTCGTGATCTACACGATGATCCTCAAGCGCCGCACCGAGCAGAACATCGTGTGGGGCGGCATCGCCGGCTGCTTCCCGGTGGTGATCGGCTGGACGGCCGTGACGGGTTCGCTGGCGTGGCCCCCCGTCATCCTGTTCGCTCTCGTCTTCCTCTGGACGCCGCCGCACTACTGGCCGCTGTCGATGAAGTACAGGGAGCAGTACGAAGGCGTCCAGGTGCCGATGCTCGGCGCGACCCGCGGCGGTTCGCAGGTCGGCCTTCAGGTCATCCTGTACGCGTGGGCCACCGTCGTCTGCTCGCTGCTGCTGATCCCCGTCGCCGGCATGGGGCTGGTGTACACGGTGTCGGCCGTGGTCTTCGGCGGCTGGTTCATCTACGAGTCGCACGTGCTCTACAACCGCGCGGTGCGGGGAACCGAGCCGCGTCCGATGCGCGTGTTCCACGCCTCGATCACCTATCTGACGCTGCTCTTCGTCGCCATCGCGGTCGACCCGCTGCTGCCGTTCTGATCCCGAGCCCCTGTCGATTGCGGCGGGGGCTCGTTCGTCGGATCAATGAGGGGCACAATGCCTCTCGACGACGAAGGAGGACGACATGGCGCAGTATCTGATCCTGATCTACGGCGACGAGGCGCAGTGGGATGCCCGCAGCGACGATGAGAAGCGGGCGGTGGATGCCGCGCACGGCGCGTTCCGCGAACGGGCCGGGTCGGCGATCGTCGCCTCGGGTGAACTCGAGTCGAGCCGTATGGCGACCACCCTGCGAGCCAGGGGAGACAGGCCGCTCGTGACCGACGGCCCGTTCCTGGAGACGAAGGAGGTCCTCGGCGGGTTCTACGTCGTCGACGTGCCCGACCTGGATGCGGCGCTCGGTCTCGCCGGACTGCTGCACGAGACCACCGAGGGCCACGGCGGCGTGCAGGTGCAACCGCTCGTCGATCACTCCTGAGCGATGGTGCCCACGTCTCCTTCATCCGGCGCCGGCGCGCTCGGGGGAGCTCCCGGCCGCGCGGGCCGGGCTGCTTCGCCGACCGCTCCTGCCGCGCAGGTCGGTGCCGCCCTCGCCGATGCGCACCGCGCCGAGTGGGCGGCGGTCGTCGCGTCGACGGCCCGGCTGACCGGCGACCTGGACCTCGCCGAGGAGTGCGCGCAGGAGGCGTTCGCGAGGGCCGTCGAGGTGTGGCCGAGGCGCGGCATCCCGGATCGTCCCGGTGCCTGGCTGACGACCGTCGCGGCGAACCGTGCAAGAGACGTGCTGCGGCGGGACGCGGCGCTTCGGCGCCGGCTTCCGCTGCTCGTCCGCGAGGCTCCGACGGACGACGGCGCGTCGTGGCATTCGGACGATCGGCTGCGGCTGATCTTCACCTGCTGCCACCCCGCCCTGGCGCGGGAGGCGCAGGTCGCCCTCACGCTGCGCCTGGTGTGCGGCGTGTCGACCGGCGACGTCGCGGCGGCCTTCCTCGTGGGGGAGTCGGCGATGGCGGCACGCGTGACGCGCGCGAAGCACAAGATCGCCACCGCGCGCATCCCATTCCGGGTGCCCGACGCGTGGGAGCTGCCGGACCGTGTGGCGGTGGTGTGCGACGTCCTCTACCTGGTCTTCACGGTGGGGCACGCGCCTCCTTCCGGAGACGCCGTCGTGCGCGCGGACCTCGTGGAGGAGGCCGTCGCGCTCACCCGCCTGCTGCACGGTCTGCTCCCCGCCGATCGCTCGGTGGCGGGTCTGCTGGCCCTCATGCTCCTGATCGACGCCCGGCGCGCCACACGCGAGGAGCTGCTCGCCGACCAGGATCGCTCGAGGTGGGATTCGGCGCTCATCGACGAGGGGATCGCCCTTCTCGCGACGGCGTCGGCGGGAGCGGTGGACCGCTTTGCGATCTCGGCGGCGATCGCCGCCGAGCACGCGCAGGCGCCGACGTGGGGCGACACCGACTGGGCGAGGATCGCCGACCTGTACCGGCTGCTCGCGCAGGCCTGGCAGAGTCCCGTCGTCGCGCTCAACAGCGCGGTCGCCGTGGGCATGCGCGACGGGCCTGCCGCGGGCATTGCCGCCGTCGACGCCGTCGCCGACGACCCCGCGCTCGCGCGGTATCCGTATCTTCCCGCGGCGCGAGCCGCGTTCCTCATGGACCTCGGCCGTTGGGACGAGGCGGCGGACGCCTACGCCGCTGCCGCCCTCCTCGCCGGGACCGAGGCGGAGCGGCAGCGGCTGCGGGGGCAGGCGGCGCGGGCGCGTTCGTCCGCCTGAGGTCGCGTCGGGGCCGGACACGCCGAAGCCGCAGGGAGTACGGGACTCCCTGCGGCTTCGAGGTGGTGTCAGCGCGAGGCGACGGGTGCGTCGACCTTTTCGGCCGGCTCCGCCGCGACGGCGGGCTGGGCGTCGGTGCTGACGGCTCCGGTGGTGTCGGCCTCGGAGTCCCAGTCGATGGGCTCGACGACCTCGACCGGCGCGTGCGGGCGCAGCGTCGAGAGAGCGGCGATGCCGAGCGAGAGGAGGATGCCGACGATGCCGGCGCCGATGAGGATGCCGCCGAGCTGGGCCATCGACTGGCCGACGTACACGTCGACACCGGTCGCGGTGCCGTCGGTCAGCGTCGACGTCATCGAGGCGATCTTGTCGGTGGTGATGAACCAGCCGCCGGCGACGGTCGCCAGCGAGACGACGACGAGGCCCCAGAACGGGATGCTGCGGGTGAGACGGGGACGGGTGGACATGTGTCGATCACTCCTCGGGATGCGCGACCCGTGGTGGCCGCGGCATCCCACCCTGGCAAAGGACTCCGTGCGGCGCCAATCGGGTTGCTATGGATCAGCTGTGGACGGCCGCGGCTGCCGGCGCCTTCAGATGCATGACCACGGCGGTCATCGCCGCGACGAGTCCGACGGCGAGCACCATGTGGATGTTGACCAGCACGATCGGCAGACCCGTGCGCGCCTGCCAGAGCCCGATGACGATCTGCACGAGCTCGACCGCGAGGAGCAGCAGCGTCCAGAGGCGCAGGCGCAGGGCAGGGGGAGTGCGCCACGAGCCGGCCACGAGCACCAGCGTGAGCGCGAAGGTGATGTACCCCGGCCAGGCGTGGATGTGCTGCATCAGCTCGGGGTTCAGCCCGTTGCGTGCGGCGCCGCCGTCCCCCGCGTGCGGGCCGGAGCCGGTCACGAGGATGCCGACCACGACCGTCAGGAGCACGAAGGCCGTCGTGATGTGCGTCACCGCCGCGTACCAGCGGGGCACGGCGAGCACGCGCGGGCCGGGCTCGGCGTACACGCGCACGACGAGGACGGTCGCCAGCGCGACCAGCAGCACCGAGGCGAAATAGTGCAGACCCACCACGTAGGGATTGAGGTTCGTGAGCACCGTGATGCCGCCGATGACCGCCTGCAGCGGCACGTAGAGGCCGATCAGCAGCGAGAGCCAGAAGAGGTCGCGGCGCTCCCGGCGCATCCGCACGACGAACAGGAACATGATGATCGCGACCGCGACCAGCACGAAGGTCAGCAGGCGGTTGCCGAACTCGATGAAGCCGTGCACCCCCGACACCTCGGGGACGGGGACGAACGAGTCCTCGGTGCAGCGGGGCCAGGTCTCGCAGCCGAGTCCCGAGCCGGTCAGGCGGACGAGCCCGCCGGTGCCGACGATGCCGATCTGCACCACGAGCGTGGCCCACGCGGCGGCGATCACGCGCCGGTCGACCCGATCCGGCAGCCAGCGCCAGATGCGCTGCCCGATTCCGGGGGCGGTCGTCGTGGACTGATGCGCGGACATGCGGGTGGTCGCCTCCTGGCAGAGGCTCCGAATGCCGTGCGAGACGCACGGGGCGCGTCCGCGCCGGGGTGGAACCTGTAGAATCGAGGGGTCGGTGGCGGTGCAGTTCAAGGCACCGCGCACCACTGACAGTCTAGGCGCGATGATCGGCGCCGCTTGAGAGGGCCCGAGAAGCGGCATCCCCCCTCCGGTATCTCCACCGGAGAACACGGATGCCGGGGCGGATCACACCGCTAGGACCCGGAGGAGAACGTGACGATGTCTGATGTGCTGATCGACCGCCCGGAGCTGGACAGCCTGGGTGTCTACGAGTTCGGGTGGCATGACGCCGACGCCGCGGGCGCCGTGGCGAAACGCGGCATCGACGAGGGCGTGGTGCGCGGCATCTCGGCGCTCAAGAACGAGCCCGAATGGATGCTGAAGACCCGTCTGAAGGGCTACCAGCTGTTCGGCCGCAAGCCGATGCCGACGTGGGGTGCCGACCTCAGCGACATCGACTTCGACAACATCAAGTACTTCGTGCGCTCCACTGAGAAGCAGGCGCAGTCGTGGGAGGACCTCCCCGAGGACATCCGCAACACGTACGAGAAGCTCGGCATCCCGGAGGCCGAGCGTCAGCGCCTGGTGGCCGGCGTCGCCGCCCAGTACGAGTCCGAGGTCGTGTACCACCAGATCCGCGAGGACCTCGAGGCGCAGGGCGTCATCTTCATGGACACCGACACCGCGCTGCGCGAGCACCCCGAGTTCTTCGAGGAGTACTTCGGCACCGTCATCCCGGCCGGCGACAACAAGTTCGCCGCGCTCAACACCGCGGTGTGGTCGGGCGGCTCGTTCGTCTACGTCCCGCCGGGCGTGCACGTCGAGATCCCGCTGCAGGCGTACTTCCGCATCAACACCGAGAACATGGGCCAGTTCGAGCGGACGCTCATCATCGCCGACGAGGGCTCGTACGTGCACTACATCGAGGGCTGCACCGCCCCGATCTACAAGAGCGACTCCCTGCACTCGGCCGTCGTCGAGATCATCGTGAAGAAGAACGCGCGCGTTCGGTACACGACGATCCAGAACTGGTCGAACAACGTCTACAACCTCGTCACCAAGCGCGCCATCGCCCACGAGGGCGCGACCATGGAGTGGATCGACGGAAACATCGGGTCCAAGGTCACGATGAAGTACCCGTCGATCTTCCTGGTCGGCGAGCACGCCAAGGGCGAGACCCTCTCCGTCGCCTTCGCCGGCCCGGGACAGCACCAGGACGCCGGCGCGAAGATGATCCACATGGCGCCCTACACGCAGTCGTCGATCGTCTCGAAGTCGATCGCCCGCGGGGGCGGCCGTGCGGGCTACCGCGGCGAGGTCCGCGTGGACGCCAACGCGCACCACTCGGCCAACACCGTCCGCTGCGACGCGCTGCTGGTCGACACCATCTCGCGCTCCGACACGTACCCCGCGATCGACATCCGGGTGGACGACGTGCAGCTCGGCCACGAGGCCACGGTCTCGAAGGTGAGCGAGGAGCAGCTCTTCTATCTGATGAGCCGCGGCATGCCCGAGGACGAAGCCATGGCCATGATCGTGCGCGGCTTCATCGAGCCGATCGCGCGTGAGCTGCCCATGGAGTACGCGCTCGAACTCAACAAGCTCATCGAGATGGGCATGGAAGGATCCGTCGGCTAGATGAGCCCCACCACTGAGGCCCCCACCATTCCCGGCGCGAAGGGCCACACCGACGGTGCCGGCGCGTTCGTGCCGGTTCAGACCCGCTCCGAGCGTCCCTGGTCGTTCGACCCCGCGGACTTCGAGGTGCCCACCGGCCGCGAGGTCAACTGGAAGCACACGCCGATCGCCAAGGTCCAGCCGCTGTTCGCGGACGAGGCCGGTCCCCACGGCATCATCCAGGTCGAGGTCGACGCCCCGGCCGGTCTGGTGCAGGAGCGTCTGACGATCGGCACCGCGCCCCGCGGCGAGGTGTTCCGCCCCGAGGATCTGCCGAGCGCGATCGCCTGGAAGCAGGAGACCGAGGCGCCGCTGCTGCGCATCCCGGCCGGCGCCGAGTACACCGAGCCGATCGTGGTGTCGCTGACCGGCACCGGCGGCCTGGCGCACGCGCACGTCGTCGTAGAGGCGCAGGCGAACTCGCACGCCACGGTGGTCTTCCGTCACAGCGGCACCGCCCACCATGCGCAGAACGTCGAGATCATCGTGCGCGAGGGCGCACACCTCGAGCTCGTGACCGTGCAGCGGTGGGACGACGACGCCGTGCACGTCGCCTCGCACCAGGCGCGCGTCGAGCGCGACGCGACCCTCCGTCACGTCGTCGTCAGCTTCGGCGGCGGCGTCGTGCGCGTCAACCCGACCGTCGAGCTCGCCGGCGCCGGCTCGCGCGCCGAGCTCTACGGCCTCAGCTACTCCGACTCGGGGCAGCACCTCGAGAGCCAGGTGTACCTGCACCACAAGGGCGCCGAGACCTCCGGCGACGTGCTCTACAAGAGCGCGCTGCAGGGCGCGGCGGCGCGCACCGTGTGGATCGGCGACGTCCTCATCGGATCGGATGCCGTGGGCACCGACTCGTACGAGGCCAACCGCAACCTCGTCCTGACCGAAGGCGCGCGCGCCGAGTCGATCCCGAACCTCGAGATCGAGACCGGCGACATCCGCGGCGCAGGCCACGCGAGCGCCACCGGGCGCTTCGACGACGAGCAGCTGTTCTACCTGCAGGCGCGCGGCATCGCCGAGGACGAGGCGCGACGGCTCGTCGTGCTCGGCTTCCTCGCCGAGATCGTGCAGAAGATCGGTGTCGCAGACCTCGAGGCGGAGCTGTTCGCCGCGATCGAGGAAGAACTCGCCAAGGAGGCCGGCCGATGACCGCGCAGCGCGTGTGCGCCCTCAGCGACCTCGTCCAGGACGAGGCCCGCCGGGTCGAGGTGGACGGCGTCGCGATCGCCCTCGTGCTGGACTCCAGCGGCGAGGTGCACGCGATCGGCGACGTCTGCACCCACGGCGACATCTCGCTCTCCGAAGGCTTCGTCGACGGCGAGTCGCTCGAATGCTGGGCTCACGGCTCGGCGTTCTCGCTGCGCACCGGCAAGCCCCTCAATCTCCCCGCGTACGAGCCGGTCCCGGTGTTCGCGGTCACCGTCGACGGCGATGACGTGCTCGTCGACGCGACCGTCACGCTCGAAGTGAACTGAAGAAGGTACTGAAGAATGTCTGTTCTCGAGATCCGCGACCTCCATGTGACGGTCGAGACGGATGCCGGCACCACGCCGATCCTCAACGGTCTGTCGCTCACGATCCGCACGGGTGAGACCCACGCCATCATGGGCCCCAACGGCTCGGGCAAGTCGACGCTCGCCTACACGATCGCCGGTCACCCCAAGTACACCGTCACGAGCGGCACGATCACGCTCGACGGCGAGGACGTCCTGGCGATGTCCGTGGACGAGCGTGCGCGTGCCGGTCTGTTCCTGGCGATGCAGTACCCGGTCGAGATCCCGGGCGTCACCGTCACGAACTTCCTCCGCACCGCGAAGACCGCGATCGACGGCGAGGCGCCCTCGATCCGCACGTGGACGAAGGACGTCAAGGCGTCCATGAAGAACCTGCGCATGGACCCGAAGTTCGCGCAGCGCAACGTCAACGAGGGGTTCTCGGGCGGCGAGAAGAAGCGCCACGAGATCCTCCAGCTCGAGCTGCTGCGTCCGCAGATCGCGGTGCTCGACGAGACCGATTCGGGTCTCGACGTCGACGCTCTGAAGGTCGTGTCGGAGGGCGTGAACCGCGCCAAGGCCGACAACGACCTCGGCGTGCTGCTCATCACGCACTACACCCGCATCCTGCGCTACATCCACCCCGACTTCGTGCACGTCATGGTGCAGGGTCGCATCGTCGAGGAGGGCGGCCCCGAGCTGGCCGACCGCCTCGAGGACGAGGGATACGATCGCTTCCTGCCTGCGGGCGAAGAAGAGCCGGCCGGGGCCCCCGTCGCCGGCGAAGCGTAGGATCGACCTATGACGGCGACCCTCACTTCCGAGAAGTACGACGAGGTGACCGAGGCTCTCAAGGACGTCATGGATCCGGAGCTCGGGATCAACGTCGTCGACCTCGGCCTCATCTACGACCTCGCCTGGGACGACGAGAACGACGCGCTGGTCATCCACATGACCCTCACGTCGGCCGGCTGCCCGCTCACCGACGTGCTCGAGGAGCAGACCGCACAGGCCCTGGACGACGTCGTCGAGCGGTTCCGCATCAACTGGGTGTGGATGCCGCCGTGGGGCCCGGAGCGCATCACCGATGACGGGCGCGACATGATGCGCGCGCTCGGCTTCGCGATCTGACGCACCGCCACACCTATTCCTCGAGGTAGCGCCGCCCGGTCAGCGCCATGGACGCGTTCCACAGCGCGACGGCTGCACGCCCGTCGGTGGCCACCGGCGCGAACGGCACGCCCTCGACGTCGGGCCGGGTCCTCGAGCCGACCGGGCCCCAGAACAGGTCCGGCGTCACGTCCGCGGCGGTGGCGGCGGCGAGGATGCCCGCATCGGCAGGCTCCGGCTCACGGCCGATGGCACGGGCCAGCAGCGCGGTGACGGCGCGGGTCGTCGCTGACGGGTACGTCCCGTGCAGCGGTGTCCTCGCCATGCCGGGGTGGGCGGCGAAGCTGCGGATGCTGCTCTCCGCCCGGCGGAGCCGGCGCTCGAGCTCCGCCGCGAACATCGTGTTCGCGAGCTTCGCGCGCAGGTATCCGCGCCCGGGGGAGTACCCGGCGGCGTCTCCCAGCCGATCGAGGTCGAGGCTGCCTCTCGTGTACAGCGCCGAGGAGACCGTCACGACGCGCGCGTCCGCGCCCGCTTCGAGCTGATCGAGCAGCTGACCGGCGAGGGCGAAGTGACCGAGGTGGTTGGTGGCGAACTGGCTCTCGACACCTTCCCGGCTGGTGCGGAACGGGACGCTGCTGCTCGCGGCGTTCAGCACGAGCAGATCCACCGGTGCGGCGCCGGCGACGCGTCCGAATCGATCCACGGAATCGAGGTCGAACAGATCCAGGCGCGCGACCGTCACCCGGTCAGCCGAGAGCCCGAGGTCGTCGAGGAGGCGCCGACGCACCTCAGTGGCGCGCTCGACATCGCGCGCTCCGACGACCACCGAGGCACCCCAGGCGGCGAAGGCGCGCGTCGTGACGAGGCCGAGGCCGCTCGTGCCGCCGGTGACCACGGCGCGACGACCGCTGAGATCCGGCTGGCTGAGCGGGGTGGTGAGGCGGGTGCGCGAGGGCGATGCGGGGCGTGATGTCGTCGTCATGTCGGCAGGCTAGAGTCTGACATCAGTGTCAGGGTCAAGCCGGGCATCAGGACACGAGGAGGGGCCGTGCAGATCGGAGAGCTGAGCAGTCGCACCGGGGCGAGCGTCCGGTCGCTGCGCTACTACGAACAGCAGGGGCTGCTGACGTCGGACCGATTGCCCAACGGCTACCGCGTGTACCCCGACAACTCGGTCGCGATGGTGGAGACCATCCGTTCCCTCCTGGACATCGGCCTTCCCACCGCGTTGATCGCGGGTGTGCTGCCCTGCACCGTGGGAGAACGATCGGAAGCGGCATGCCCGGCACTGCTCGAGCAGATCGAGGCGCTGCGCGCCGATGTCCGCGCGCGCGCCGAGCGGCTCACGACGATCGAGAAGTCGCTCACCTCGTATCTCCTCGCCAACGCCTGACGACGGGCCTTGCCCATACCGGGGCCGGCGGCGCCGTCGTTTCGCACGGTGACACGCGGCGGCGCCATGTCATCGCGGCTCGATAGGGTCGAATGGTGAGCGCCACCCCCCTGCACGCACTGCCCCTCGACGAGCTGCGCCAGCGCACCAGCACGAAATGGCGGAAGTACGGGGAGGACGTGCTGCCGTTCTTCGTGGCCGAGACCGACTACGCGCTGGCTCCCGAGATCACGCGCGTGCTGACGCGCGCGGTGCAGCTCGGCGACACCGGCTACACCCCGCCCGACCCCGGCGTCCGTGAGGCCTTCGCAGGATTCGCCGAGCGTCGCTGGGGGTGGAACGTCGATCCGTCCGACGTGTTCTGGACGGGTGACGTCATGATGGGCGTCGTCGAGATCCTCCGCAAGGTCATCGAGCCCGGTGACCGCGTCGTGGTCATGCCGCCGGTGTACCCACCGTTCTACGACACCGTGGAAGAAGCCGGTGGCGTCGTCGAGCGTGTGCCACTCGCGGCGAGCGACGCCGGCTGGAAGATCGACCTCCCCGGTGTCGAGGCGGCCCTCGCGGGGGGCGCGCGCGCCGTGCTGCTGTGCAACCCGCACAACCCGACGGGCACCGTGCACACGCCCGAGAGCCTGGCGGCGCTCGCGGATATCGCCGAGGGGTTCGGCGCGACGGTGATCAGCGACGAGATCCACGGACCGCTGACCCATGCACCGACGGTCTTCACGCCGTTCCTCACCGCGTCGGAGGCGGCGCGGCGGGTCGGCTACGCGGTGACCAGCGCCAGCAAGACGTTCAATCTCGCCGGCCTGAAATGCGCGGTGATGGTCGCCGGCGGTGACCCGCAGCGCTCGGCGCTGCGCTCCCTGCCCTGGGAGGTCGAGTGGCGCACCGGCCTGTTCGGCGCGCTCTCGAACGTCGCGGCCTTCTCACCCGAGAGCGACGAGTGGCTGGAGAGCCTGCTGGCCGCCCTTGCCCACAATCGCGTGCTCCTGGCCGAGCTCCTCGCCGAGCACCTGCCGCACGCGCGCTACCTGCCGCCCGACGCCGGCTTCCTCGCGTGGGTCGACCTGTCGGCGTACGGCTGGGGCGACAACCCGGCGGTGAAGGTGCTGCGCGACGCGAAGGTGGCACTGCATCACGGGCCTCTCTTCGGCACCGAGGGCACGGGGCACGTCCGCATCAACTTCGGCTGCGCGCCCGAGCTGCTCCGCGAGGCGGTGGAGCGCATCGGCGCCCTGGCGCGATCGTGACCACCGCGTCCGAGCCCGCAACGGGCATCTGGCAGGGCCGGTTCGTCTGGGTGACGGTCGGCGCCGTCGCCTTGATCTTCCTCGCGGCCATCCAGTCCCTCGCCGTGACCACGGTGATGCCGGTGGTGAGCGCCGATCTGGACGGCGAGCGCCTCTACGCGGTGGCCTTCGCGGGAACGCTCGCCACGAGCGTCATCGGCATGGTCGCCGTCGGCGCGTGGTGCGATCGCGGCGGTGTGCTCGCACCGCTGAGCACCGCGGTGGTGCTGTTCGTCGCCGGGCTGCTCATCTCGGGCCTCGCCCTCTCGATGCCGACGCTCGTCGTGGGACGCCTCGTGCAGGGCCTCGGCACCGGAGGGCAGACGGTGGCGCTGTACGTGGTGGTCGCCCGCGTGTATCCGAGCGCCCTGCACGGCCGCGTCTTCGCCGCCTTCTCGGCGGCCTGGGTCGTGCCCTCGCTCATCGGCCCGTTCCTGGCGGGTGCCGTCACGGAGTTCCTGCACTGGAGGTGGGTGTTCCTGGGGGTGGCCGCACTGACCGTCGTCGCATTCGCGATGGTGGTGGCGCGCCTTCACGGTCTCCCGCTCCATACCGATGAGCCCGCCACTTCACGCGTCGCGCCGCGGCTGGCGTGTGCGATGGCGGTCGCCATCGGAGCCCTGGGCCTTAGCCTCGCGGGCGAACTGGGGGCGTGGGCGTGGGCGGCGGTGGCGGCATCCGTCGGCGTCATCGCGCTGGCGTCGCGGCCCCTGCTGCCCCGCGGCACCCTTGTCGCCGGACGCGGCCTGCCGAGCGTCGTGCTGATGCGCGGGCTGATCGCGGGCGCGCTGTTCGGCGCCGAGATCTACGTGCCCTACCTGCTGATCGACGAGTATGGTTTCTCGCCGACGTGGGCGGGACTCGGCCTCACCGCCGCCGCGTTGGCATGGGCCGCCGCCGCGGACGTGCAGGGCAGGTTCGGCGACCGCATCGGCAACACCCGCATCACGCTGATCGGCATCGCGCTGCTCGTGGCCTCGCTGGCGGTGGCGGCGGCGACGGCGCTGCTCGGTCTGCACCCGGCCGTGCTGATCGCGGGATGGGGTCTCGCCGGAGGCGGCATGGGTCTCATGTACCCACGGCTGACCGTGCTGACGCTCGCGTACTCCACCCCGAAGAACCAGGGCTTCAACTCGTCGGCGCTGTCGATCTCGGACGCCGTGGGCTCGGCATCCTCGATCGCGGTGATGGGACTCGTCTTCACTGCGCTGGCGGGGACGGATGCCGGATTCCCGGCCGTCTTCGCCATCGCCGTGGTGCTCGCCCTCGCGGCCCTCGTGCCGGGGCTCCGCCTCGGCCACGCCCACGAGGTCTCACCGGCGCGGTAACGCATGCTCGGTGCTGAGGGGTTTCGACTCGCTTCGCTCGCTCAACCTTGAGTCGAGCTGCATCAACGCTCGCTGGCGCTCGCATTGATCCAGCTCGACTCAATTCTCGGCGCGGCCGAGGCGCCAGTAGCCCATGAAGGCCACGGCGCGACGGTCCACGCCGCGCTCTGACACGAGGTGGCGACGAAGTGCCTTGATCGCCCCCGCCTCGCCGGCCAGCCACGCGTAGAGCCGCGCGCTCTTCAGCGCGGCTCCGCCCTTGGCCGTACGCGGCACCTCCCAGAGGATGTCGGTGTCGACGTCGACCTCTTCGACCTCCGAGCCCGTGCCGGCGGGTGCCAGCCGGGCTGCGGCGTCCGTCACCGACTCGACCAGGTGGGCGTGACGATCGCCGTCCCCCCGCGCCCCGATCCGGTATTCGAAGCCCGGGTGCTGCGGCAGATACGCGGCGTCGTCGGCGTGCGGAAGCTCGACGGCGACCACCCCGCGGGCGTCCGCCGGCAGCTGCTCGAGGATCGCGGCGATGGCCGGTGCGGCCGTCTCGTCGCCGGCGAGCAGGATGGCGTCGACGCGCGCCGGCGGCACGAAGTCGATGCCGAAGCTCACGCCGCTGTGCGCGGCCGTCGGCGCGAAGATCAGCACCTCGTCGTCGACACGGGCGCGGGCGATCCAGTCGGATGCCGGTCCGATCACGTCGTGCGAGACCATGTCGACATCGACCTCGTTGAGGTGGTTGCGCACGTAGCGGGTCGTGTAGGTGCGGAACGGCAGGCGCCGCTCGTGGGGGAGGTCGCGCCACTGCGCGTACCAGTCGTCGCCCGTCGGCATCGCGTCGAGGCCCAGAGTGCGCGTCGGGAAGACGATCTTCACGCGCTGATCGAGTCCGGGGTCGCCGTAGTCGCCGAGGTCGTCGCCGCCGAAGGTGAAGCGGCGGAAGCTCGGCGTCACATCGGCGATCGCCGTCACGCGGGCGCGGAAGAAGCGGTAGGGCACATCGGCGTCAGACAATGGGGACTCCTGTCAGGAAGAGGCGGGGACGCCGAAGGACGCCGTAGCGGGCTGTGCGGCGGAGACGTGATGGCGACCACGGGGAAGGACGATCGGCGAGCCGGACACCGGATCGGGCACGACGAGGGCGTCGAGGTCGAACACCTCGCGAATGAGCTCGCTCGTCATGACGTCGCCGGGTGCGCCGTTCGCGATGATCCGTCCGGCGCGCAGCGCGAAGAGGTGGTCGGAGTAGCGCGCGGCGAGGTTCATGTCGTGCAGCACCATCACGATCGTCGTGCCGCGTTCGCGGTTGAGGTCGGTGAGCAGGTCGAGCACCTCCACCTGGTGCGCGACGTCGAGGAAGGTGGTCGGCTCGTCGAGCAGGAGGATGTCGGTCTCCTGCGCGAGCGCCATCGCGATCCAGGCGCGCTGACGCTGGCCGCCCGACAGCTCGTCGACCGAGCGGTCGGCGAGATCCTCGATGCCGGTGGCGGCGAGCGCCCCTGCGACCACCTCGTAGTCGTGGGCGCTCCATCGTGCGAGCAGCTTCTGATGGGGATGGCGTCCGCGCCCGACCAGATCGGCGACGGCGATGCCCTCGGGCGCGAGGGGGCTCTGCGGCAGCAGGCCGAGCGTCCGCGCGATCTCCTTCGTCGGGCGGCCGTGCAGCGCCTTGCCATCGAGGACGACCTGACCCGCGCGCGGCGAGATGAGACGCGCGAGCGCGCGCAGCAGCGTGGACTTGCCGCAACCGTTCGCTCCGACGATAGCGGTGATGCTCCCGGGCGGGATCGCCAGGTCGAGGTCCTCCACGATGGTGCGGTCGCCGTAGGACAGCGTCAGGGCTTCGGCCGACAGGCTGTGTGATGCGGTCATAGCGAGCCTCCCGCTCGATTCGTCTTGATGAGGAGGTAGATGAGGAAGGGTGCGCCGAGCACGCCGGTGATCACCCCGACGGGGTAGCGGCTGTCGAACGCGAACTGGCCGACGAGATCGGCGAGCTGCACCAGCAGCGCCCCGACCAGGGCGGACGGCAACAGCAGCGACCCGCCCGGCCCGACGATGCGCGCCGCGATCGGGCCCGCCATGAAGGCGACGAAGGCGATCGGCCCGGTGGCGGCGGTCGCGAAGGCCAGCAGCGCGACGGCCGCGACGATCGTGATCACCCGGGTGCTCTGCAGGCGTACTCCGAGGCTGGCGGCCGCGTCGTCGCCGAGGCGCATGACGTTCAGGTCGCGTCCCCTCGACAGCAGCGCCGGCACGAGGAAGAGGCTGGCCAGCGCGAGCGGCAGCACCGCCGACCACGTGGCGCCGTTGAGGCTGCCGGTGAGCCATCGCATGGCGGCCTGCAGGTCGTAGGAGGCGGCCTTCGAGAGGACGTACGTCACGACGGCATCGAGCATGGCGGCCACGCCGATGCCGATGAGGATCAGACGCGTTCCTGCGAAGCCGCCCTTGTTGGAGAGCAGGTAGATCGCCAGGGCCGTGAGCAGACCGCCTGCGACCGCGAGGATCGAGACGGCGGTGTCGTTCAGCGACAGGATGACGATGCCGAACACCGCAGCCGCGCTCGCGCCGGCGGTGATGCCGATGATGTCGGGCGACGCGAGCGGGTTGCGCAGCATCGTCTGGAAGGTGACGCCGGCGATGCCGAAGGCGGCTCCCTCGAGGATCGCCAGCACCGCCCGCGGCAGGCGCAGCTCGCCGACCGTGAACGAGGCGCCGGGCACGGTCTCACCGAGGATGACGCGCACGACGTCGTCGAGGCCGTAGAAGGTCTTGCCGATCATCAGCGAGGCCGCGAAGACGAGCACCACGCCCACGGCGAGCGCGACGGTCACCGCGGTGCGCCGGCGCGCACGACGGCGGCGGCCGGTGATCACGGCCTGCGTCGCCGCAGGGGAGAGGGCGTGCGTGCCCGCGGGCCTGGTGCTCGCTGTCTGAGCGCTCACAGCTCCCTCACCTTCTGGCGACGCACGATCCAGATGAAGAACGGGGCGCCGATCAGTGCCGTCAGGATGCCGACCTCGATCTCGTCGGGCCGGGCGATGACGCGGCCCACGACGTCGGCGGCGACCAGCAGTGCGGCTCCCGCCACGGCAGAGAAGGGCAGCAGCCAGCGATGGTCTGTGCCGACGAGCAGGCGGCAGAGGTGCGGGATGATGAGCCCGACGAACGCGATGGGGCCGGCGATGGCGGTCGCGGCGCCGCAGAGGATGACGGCGCCGGCCGCCGCGATCAGGCGCGTGCGCATCACGTGCTCGCCGAGACCCGTCGCCACGTCGTCGCCGAGCGCGAGCGAGTTCATGCCGCGGCCGCAGGCGATCGTGACGACGGCGCCGATCAAAAGCACCGGGAGGATGGTGGCGATGCGATCCCAGGTGGCGCCGCCGACGCCGCCGATCTGCCAGAACCGGAAGGTCTCGAGCAGATCGACGCGGGGGAGCAGCACGGCGCTCACGAGCGACATGAACGCGGCCGACGTCGCCGCGCCGGCCAGGGCCAGCTTCAGCGGCGTCGCGCCGCCGCGGCCCAGGGAGCCGACCGTGTACACGAAAACCGCGGCGCCGCCCGCGCCGATGATGGATGCGGCGATGAACGCGTACGGGTCGGACATGCCGAAGAAGGCGATGCCGATCACCACGGCCAGCGCCGCCCCGCCCGAGATGCCCAGGATGCCGGGATCGGCGAGAGGGTTGCGGGTGACGGCCTGCATGGCGGCGCCCGACATCGCGAGTGCCGCGCCCACGGCGATGGCGAGCACGGTCCGCGGCAGTCGGGCCACCACCGCGGCCTGGGCGACACCGCTCGTGTCGCCGGCGAGACCGGCGACGATGTCGCCCAGTCCGACATCGCGGACGCCGAATGCCACCGAGGCGACGCACAGCGCCGCGAGCACCACCAGGCACACCGCGAGCCACGCCAGCCGCACCGCCGCCGGACGCCGCAGGGTTGCGGCATCCGGCGCCGGAGCGGAGGTCTCGATGACGGCCACCGATCAGACTCCGGGGCGGATCAGTCGAGCGCGCCGGCGAGCAGCGCGAAGTACTCGTCGATGCCCCAGCCGATCGAGAGCGGCGACGGGTTGGCCGAGGCGGCCAGCGGCGTCGACTCCTCGAGGATCGCGATGCGGCCCGCGGCGATGGCGGGGATCTGCGAGAGCAGCGGGTCGGCCTGGAGCTGCGGGATGATCGATCCGCTGGCGTCGCCGTAGGTGACGAAGACGTCGACGTCGGCGAAGCGGTCGGCCTGCTCGGCACTCACCGTCGTGTAGAAGGCCACTCCGTCCGACTCCTCGCCCACCACGGTCGGCACCGGGAACCCGAGGCTCTCGAGGAAGCCGGGACGCGTGTCGGTGCTCGTGTAGAAGCCGACCTGACTGAAGTCCGACGGGTCGATGTACGAGAAGAGCACGCGGGACTCCGCCAGCTCCGGGTAGTTCGCCAGCGCGGCGTCGACCTCGCCCTGCAGCTCTTCGATGAGGGCGTCGCCTTCCTCGGCCAGGCCGAGAGCCTGCGAGTTCAGGCGGATCATGTCCTCGTACGAGGTGCCCCAGGCGGCACCCGGGTATGCCACGACCGGCGCGATCTTCGACAGCGTGTCGTACTCCTCCTGCGTGATGCCGGAGTTGGCGGCGAGGATCACGTCGGGCTGCGTGTCGGCGACGGCCTCGAAGTCGATGCCGTCGGTCTCGTCGAAAAGCACCGGGGTCTCGGCGCCGAGCTCCTCGAGCTTGTCCTCGACCCAGGGCAGCACGCCGTCGGCGTCGTCGTCGCCCCACGTCACCTCTGCCATGCCGACGGGCACGACACCGAGCGCGAGCGGCACCTCCTGGTTCGACCAGGCGACCGTCGCGACGCGCTCGGGCTTCGACTCGATCACGGTCTCGCCGAACGCGTGCTCGATCGTGACGGGGAAGCCGTCGCCCGACGAGGATCCTGTCGTGGTGGCTGCGTCGTCGGCGGCCGCACCGGCGCACCCGACGAGGGTGAGCGCGGCGATGGCGAGCATCGCAGTGGCGGCGACGGGGCGGTTGGGGCGCACGGAATCCTCCGGAAGATTTTAGGTAAGGATGCCCTTATTCGGGCGGAGTAAGGCCAACCTTACCCAGCCGTTTTACAGAATGCCAATCCGATCCGACACACACCGCACAACGGCGACAGCCCCGGCCGATGGGGCCGGGGCTGTCGATCACGGATGCCGCGTGAGGCGGCATCCGTTCACTCCTTGGTCTTGTCCGCCTTGCGCACGAGAGCCCAGGCGCCGGGGATGATGGCGGCCGCGAGCGCCGCCTTCACCAGTCCGCCGACGATGAACGGCAGCAGGCCGGCCGCCAGCAGGGCGGAGAACGAGTAGTCGAGGCCCATCACGACGTTGAGGATGAACGCCATGTACGGGATGCCGAAGAGGAACGGCACCGCACTGGCCGCGGCGAAGCCGAGGAACGCGAGCCCGGGGCGTCGATCCCACGCCCGCTCGGCGAACCAGCCGGCGACGAACGCCGAGAAGATGAAGCCGATGACGAAGCCGAAGCTCGGCTTGCCCACTGCGGCGAGGGTGCCCGTGAAGCCGGCGAAGACCGGGAGCCCCGCGAGGCCGACGAGCATGTAGGTGGTGAGCGCCGCCGCTCCGCGCCAGGCGCCCAGGGCGGCGCCGACGACGATCACGCCGAGCGTCTGACCCGTGATGGGGACCGGCCAGAGCGGGATCTCGACCTGGGCGAGGAGCGCCACGATGGTCGCGCCGGCGATCACGAGACCGGCGTCGAGGGCGAACGCGCGAGCGCGCGAGGACGGGCGGGCGATGACGTCGGCGAGCACGCGACGGGTCCCTGCGGAGGCGGTCGGGGCGGCGGCGATGGATGACATGGCACTCAGCCTAGGGGGCGTGGGAGAGGGGTACTTGGACGCCGTCCACCAATGATCGGCCGATCCGCTGTCCGCGTTCTACGACGGCGGCGAGACCCCTCGAGGCGCGGAACGCCAGAGACGCGATCATGCGAGTGCGATGCGGGGCACGCCCGCCACGGGCCCGCGGGCAGTCCGCAGGGCCACTCCCAGCAGCGCGACGGCGATCGCGGCGGTGACGACGGAGGTGCCCGCGACCAGCAGCATCGCTACCGCCGCCGTTCCTGCGACGGCGGCCATGCCCACCCGCCATGCGCCACGCGCGGGCGCCGGTGCCGGCAGCGCCTCGATCGGGGCGAGCCGCCGCGCGACGAGAGCCGTGAACACGAGCGCCGCGGCGAGCCACAGCGGACGGGTGAGCCACCAGGACGGACTGTCCAGCGCGGGCAGCGGCAGTCCGCTGATCATCGCGCCCGCCGCGCTCAGTCCGGCGAGACACAGCAGCACCGGCATGTGCCAGAGGTACACCGTCATCGCACGGGGCGTCACGAACGCGGTCAGCGCGGACGGCAGGCGCCCCGCGGCGAGTCGATCCAGCGGGCGACGGAACAGCGACAGCAGGGCCGTGTGCGCGATGCCGACCAGCAGCAGCGCCGTCGTGGGCGGGTTGATGTTGGCGACCAGATCGGGGGAGTGGATGCCGCTGGAGAAGGAGAGCGCGAGAGCCGCCACCGCTCCGGCGAGCCAGAGCACGCGCGCGCGTCGCGAAAGTGCGTCGATCCGGCCATCGGCGAGGAAGAACCCGAGCTGCTGCATCGCCAGCCACACGAACGCGAGGTTGAGGAAGCCGAGCGCTTCGAGTCCCGTCGTGAGGCGCGCGATGTCGACGAGGGCCGCCGCGGCGGCGAGCGCCGCGATGCTGCGCAGCGGCGCCTTGTCGTGGAGTCGCAGCAGCGCGGGGAGCAGCGCCTGGCAGATCAGGAAGACGCCGAGGAACCACAGCGGCTGCGCGAACCGGAAGCCTGCCAGCGTCACGAGGTCGGAGGGCGCCCCCGACGCGGCGAGGAGCGCCAGCATTCCTCCGGCCGCACCGATCGTCACGAGCGCCGGAAGGAGCAGTCGGTGGATGCGGCCGGCGACGAAGCCCACGCCGTCGACGCCCCGTGCGCGGGCCCTGCGGAACGCGGTGGCCCCCGAGAAGCCGCCGATCACGAAGAACAGCGGCATGACCTGCAGCGCCCAGCTGAGGGGCACGACCCATGCGGTGCCGTCGCTGGCGTTGACGAACGACGGGCCGGCATCGGTCACGGTGACGCCGACCATCATCGCGTGCAGCACCACCACGGCGCTGATGCAGAGGGCACGGACCAGGTCGACCGCGCGGTCTCTGCCCGCGGGGATGGTCGCGGCGACCGCGGGGGCGGTGGGTCGGACGATGGTCATGAGGCCTCCTCGGGGGTGCGTCCCGGAAGGCTATGGAGACGGTGACGCCGACGGCATCGCCCCGTGGTGCCGTCGTCGTCTCACCCCGTGGGGTGATCAGGAGGCGGGTTCGACCAGCCCCGCGTCGTAGGCGAAGATGACGGCCTGCACGCGGTCACGGGCGCCGAGCTTGGCGAGGACCTTGCCGACGTGGGTCTTCACGGTCTGCTCCGAGATGAACAGGTCCCGGGCGATCTCGGCGTTCGCCCGGCCGCGGCCGATGAGGGTGAGCACCTCGCGCTCACGATCGGTGAGCTCGTGGAGGGTCGCCGTCGCGCGTCCTGCACGGGGCCGGCGCGCGGCGAAGTGCTCGATCATCCGGCGGGTGACGCTCGGCGCCAGCAGTGCATCGCCCGCGGCGACGACGCGCACCGCATGCACGAGGTCCTCCGGCAGCGCGTCCTTGAGGAGGAAGCCGCTCGCTCCGGCTTCGAGCGCGTCGTAGACGTAGTCGTCGATGTCGAAGGTCGTGAGCATGAGGATGCGCGGCACGCGGGCGGCGGGATACGTCGGGCCCAGGATGCGGCGGGTCGCGGCGATGCCGTCGAGCTCCGGCATCCGCACGTCCATCAGCACGACATCGGGGTTCAGCCGCGCGGACAGCGAGACGGCCTCCGCGCCGTCGGCTGCCTGGCCGACCACGCGGATGTCCTCCTGTGCGTCGAGCAGGGCGGCGAAGCCGGCTCGCACCATGGCCTGGTCGTCGGCGATGAGCACGCTGATCGTCACTGCGGGCCTCCTGTGGCGGGGTCGGTGGATCTGACGGCCGTGGGGTCGCCCGCGATGGATCCGATCGGCGGTGCGGTGAGGGGGAGGACCGCGCGGACGGTCCAGCCGCCGTCGTCGTCGGGCGCGGCACGGACGGTGCCGCCGACGAGTGCGGCGCGTTCGCGCATCCCCAGCAACCCGTGCCCGCGCTGTGACGGAGCACCCGAGGTCATCTCGGCGGCAGCGGGAGGCCCGTTGCGGACGACGACGCGGACGGCCGCGGCATCCGCCTGCATCGAGAGCGCGATCCGCGCGTGCGGAGCGTGTCGCACCGCGTTGCTCAAGGCCTCCTGCACGATGCGGAAGGCGGCGATGTCGACCGCGCTCGGCACGCCTTCCGGCGAAGGAGCGAGGTCGGCGTCGATCTCCGCACCCGCGCGGCGCAGGGCCTGCACGAGCTCAGGGATGTCGCGCAGCCCCTGCTGCGGGGCGAGGTCGGCCTGCTGATCCTCGGTGCGCAGCACGCCGAGCAGTCGTCGCATCTCGGTCAGGCCTTCACGCGCCGTCTGCGCGATCTCGTCGAACTCGTGCCGCGCCTCGTCGGAGAGCGCCGGCACGCGGTAGCGCGCCGTCGACGCCTGAACCTGGATGAGCGACATCCCGTGCGCCACGACGTCGTGCAGTTCCCGCGCGATGCGGGTGCGCTCCTCGACCAGCACCCGCCGGGACTGCTCGATCGCGGTGAGCTCCCGCTCGCGGGTGAGCTCGGCCCCGACCCGCAGCCGGCTCGCCACCAGCACCGCGACCAGCAGCGCGGCACCGGATACGGACGTCACGATCACGAGGTTCACGATCCCCGCGACCACGGGGACGGTGCCCGACGATGCGATGACCACGATCAGGGTGCCCGCGATGGCCGGCAGCCACGCGGCGAGCGCGAGGCGCCAGCCGTGCACGATCGCGAGCACGCCGACGAAGACGATGAGCACCAGCATCGCCGGGACCGACCAGGGCCAGGGCCAGACGGCGGCACCCGCTTCGGCGACAGGAAGCGGCAGCGCGACCGCAGACACGGTGAACAGGGCGATCGACCACCGCGGGAAGCGCACCGCCAAGAGGGGGGCCGCGCAGAGCATCGCCCCGAACAGGAACGCGAGCGGTGCCGGCTGCAGGTAGAGCGTGATGTGGACGGGAACGAGCACTGAGAAGAGCGCGACCAGCGCCAGTGCGAGCGCACCGAAGGCGAATGTCCGCGGGTTCAGCCGTCGGCCGCTGCCGGGAGCGGGCGGTGCGGGCGGGGGAGTGTCGTGCACGGTGTCATCCTGTCAGCCGGCAGCCATCAGACGGATGCCGCGACACGGCGCGTGCGCCGGGCGACGACGCGATCGACCACCAGACCGATGGCGAGGGCGAGGACGATGCCGAACACGGCGCTCAGGAGCGGCTGGTCCTTCAGCCACGCCCCGGCCAGCAGGCCGATCGCGATGCTGTACGCCGACCAGCAGAGGCCGGCCGCCACCGTCAGCAGGGCGAACCGCCGCCACGGATAGCGCAGCGCACCTGCCGAGAGATTGACCGCCACCCGCCCGACCGGGATGAAGCGCGCGCCGAGGATGAGGCCGGCGCCGCGCCTCTCCAGCGCCGTGCCCGCCCACGCGAACGCCCCCGCCACGCGGGGGCGCCGCATCCACGCGAACCTGGTGGGGCCGGTGCGTCTTCCGATGGCGAACGCGATGTTGTCGCCGACCACGGCTCCGGCGGCGGCGACGACACCCAGCAGCGCCAGATCCGGTCCGCCGGTGGATGCCGCCACTGCCGCCGCCGCCACCAGCACGGTCTCGCTCGGCACCGGCGGGAAGAAGCCGTCGACGACCGCCACGACGAACATGGCGAGGTAGAGCCACGGCGACGAGACGGCCTGCAAGACGATGTCGGTGATGAGATCCACTCCCGCAAGCTATGCGGCGGGTGCAGGGCGAGGCATCCCTCTGCGGTATAGACCGTGTCACCCCGTGGAGGTATCCCTGAGGAGAACTCGGGCTGCCCCGGGCGGATGACGCCGCCCCGTATACTGGATGGCTGGCCACTCGGCCATTCCCCCACTCCACCGACGGAACGGACATCCGCTGTGCTCGCCGTGCACGACCTCGAGATCCGCGTGGGCGCTCGCGTGCTCATGACGGACGTCTCCTTCCGCGTGTCGGACGGCGACAAGATCGGACTGGTCGGCCGCAACGGCGCCGGCAAGACCACACTGACCAAGGTGCTCGCCGGAGACCTCATCCCGGCCGACGGCAAGGTCGATCGCTCGGGAGAGCTGGGCTATCTGCCCCAGGACCCGCGTTCGGGCGACCCCGAGATGCTGGCTCGCACCCGCATCCTCGACGCGCGCGGACTGGGCACGCTCGCGATCGGCATGCACGACGCCTCGCTCGCGATGGCGAGCGAGGACGAGGCGGTGGCCGCGCGCGCGATGCGCAAGTACGCCAACCTGACCGAGCGGTTCGAAGCGCTCGGCGGCTACACGGCCGAGGCCGAAGCGGCCTCGATCGCGCACAACCTGTCGCTGCCCGACCGGATCCTCGACCAGCCGCTGAAGACCCTGTCGGGCGGTCAGCGCCGTCGCATCGAGCTGGCCCGCATCCTGTTCTCGGACGCCCAGACGATGATCCTCGACGAGCCGACCAACCACCTCGACGCCGACAGCGTGGTATGGCTGCGCGAGTTCCTCAAGGGCTACAAGGGCGGCCTGATCGTCATCAGCCACGACGTGGAGCTCGTCGGCGAGACGGTGAACCGCGTGTTCTACCTCGACGCGAACCGACAGGTCATCGACGTCTACAACATGAACTGGAAGAACTACCTGCGTCAGCGGGTGGCGGACGAGGAGCGCCGCAAGAAGGAGCGCGCCAACGTCGAGAAGAAGGCGACCGTCCTGCAGCAGCAGGCGGCGCGGTTCGGCGCCAAGGCGTCGAAGGCCGCCGCCGCGCATCAGATGGTCGCACGCGCCGAGAAGATGCTGGCCGGCCTCGACGAGGTGCGCCAGGAGGAGCGCGTGGCCAAGCTGCGCTTCCCGAAGCCGGCGCCCTGCGGCAAGACGCCCCTCATGGCGTCGGGGCTGTCGAAGTCGTACGGCTCGCTCGAGATCTTCACCGACGTCGACCTGGCGATCGACCGGGGGTCGAAGGTCGTCATCCTCGGTCTCAACGGTGCCGGAAAAACGACGCTGCTGCGCATCCTGGCCGGCGTCGACCAGCCGGACACCGGTCAGCTGGAGCCCGGCCACGGGCTCAAGATCGGCTACTACGCGCAGGAGCACGAGAACCTCGACGTCTCGCGGTCGGTGCTTGAGAACATGATGTCGGCCGCTCCCGACATCACCGCGACCGAGGCGCGCAAGGTGCTCGGCTCGTTCCTGTTCACCGGCGACGACGTGCTCAAGCCCGCCGGTGTGCTGTCGGGTGGCGAGAAGACCCGCCTGTCGCTGGCCACGCTGGTCGTGTCGTCGGCGAACATGCTGCTGCTCGACGAGCCCACCAACAACCTCGACCCCGCGTCGCGCGAGGAGATCCTCGGCGCGCTCGCGCACTACGAGGGCGCCGTCGTGCTCGTGTCGCACGACGAGGGCGCGGTCGAGGCGCTCAACCCCGAGCGCGTGCTGATCCTCCCCGACGGCGTCGAAGACATCTGGGGCCGCGACTATGCGGACCTCATCGCGCTCGCCTAGGGCCGGCGAGCGCGGGTAGGCGCGCACAGAGTCGGAGATTCCGGCAAACGCGTCGCGGACGGATGCCTCGCCCCGGCGTTTCGCCGATGATCTCCGCTGCGGCGTTCTCGGCGGCCTGCCCGCGGTCAGCGGCCGGCGGCGTCGAGGAGTGCGTCCTCGTCCTCGGCGTCGCGGTCGCGGCTTCTCCGCGGGGCCTGAGCGACCCCTGGAGCGGCATCCGTTCCCTCCGCTGCGAGTTCGGCGGCCTGGGCGTCCTCGGCGTCTTCGCGGCGGTGCCGCCGCTCGGTGCGGATGACGTAGCCGATGAAGATGAAGCCCATCACGGCGAAGAGGATCCACTGGATCGCGTACGAGAGGTGCGGGCCGGGGTCGTCGGAGGGCGGCTCGAGAGCGCGCGGCGCGGCCGCCGGCGCCGGGTCCTCCGAGACCATCACGCCGTAGGCGCTCTGCTCGAGGGCGTCGCCGGCGTCGGCGGGGAGGGCGTCGGCGACGAGCCCCAGATTGATCGTCGGCACCTGCCCCTCGGGCGCGGAGCGTCCCGACGACGGCAGCGCCTCACCGGGGCGCAGCCGCACGATGACGGTCGCCTCGCCGGACGGGGGAGCGGGCACCGCATCGGGCTCGGGCTGATCCTTGCCGGGCGCCACCCAGCCGCGGTCGACCAGCAGCACCCGGCCGTCGTCGAGGCGGAACGGCACGAGCACCTCGAACGCCGAAGTGCCGCCGTGCGGACGGTTGCGGGCGAGAAGCTCGTCATCGGCCAGATAGGTTCCGGTGAGGACCACCGGACGCCACTCGTCCTGCGGATCGAGTTCGCCGCCCGTGGGGATGAGGTCGGCGAGGGGCACCGGCGGGGCGTCGTAGTTCTCCGCGACCAGCGCGAGCTGCCCGGAGCGCTCCTGATTGCGCGTGAACTGCCAGTTCGACAGGAATGCGCACGCGATGGCGAAGACCACCGCCAGCGCGATGTAGATCGCCCAGCGCCCCGCGCGGGGAAGACGCTGCATGCTGACCGAGCGGCCGCTCATCGCGTCGTCTCCGTCTCGGCGGGGGACAGCGGTGCTACCCAGACGGGGAAGTCGCGGGCGGCGAGGAACTCGCGCAGGTACCCGACGTGCTCATCGCATGCGACCCACGTCTTGCGCCGATCGGCGGCGTGGATCCGTGGGTTTCGCCAGTCGATGCGCCAGCCCGCCACGGCACGGCAGCCGGCCCGCGAGCAGGTCGCGTCGACGCCCTGCCCGTGGGCGAGGTCGCTCATGCGGCCCCGTCCCGCGCGCCGTCGGCGCCTGGCCGCGTCTCGTCGATGCGGATCACGCGCACCTCAGGTGCGGCGGGTGCCGAGGGCTCCGAGGGCGCTGCGGGAAGAGCGGCCTCGGGATCCTCGCGCCGGTTGCGCCGCCCCTCGTGGCCGACGTTCGCCGAGACCACGGCGACGTAGGGGAGGAAGATCGCGGCGGCGCCGAACACCCAGGTGTACCAGCCGTAGGGAGTGATCACGACCATCAGGACGAAGCACGCGATGCGGATGCCCATCGTGACGAGATATCGCACCGAGCGCGCGTCGACGTCGTCGCGCGGTGCGCGCGGCAGGGACGTGGCCGATGGGGCGTGGCTCGAACTCTTCACGGTACTTCCAGGGTACGCCGCTCCCGCCGCGTGGGCGCCCCGGAAACGTGTCCGGGGCGCTGGGATTCAGGACGTGCCGCCGCTTTCCTGGTAGACCGCCAGGAAGAATCCGAAGAACGCGATCGCCGCGATGATGCCGAGGATCGCGAGGCCGAGACCGACCCAGCCGACGATGGTGCCGGCGAGCGCCATCCCGCGGCCCTGCTCGCCGCTCGTCTTGAGCTGGTTGAGCGACATGTGGCCGGTGATCACGCCCACGATCGACCCGACGAACGGCACGATGATGAAGGCCGCGATCGAGGCGATGAGCGAGACGATCGCGAGCGTGTTGGTCTTCGCCTGCGCGCCGTAGCCATACCCCGCAGCGGTGCCGTAGGCGGGCGCCGCCCCGTAGGCGGGGGCTGCGCCGTACGACGGAGCCGCGGTCGATTCGGAAGCGCCGTAGGCGGGCGGGGGATAGGCGCCCTGAGCGGGCGGCGGGTACGCGCCCGGCGCGGCGGGAGGCGCCGGCTGCGCGGCTGCCGGCGCGGGCGGAACCGGCGGGTATGCGCCGGGCTCGGGTGCGGGGTTCTGGGGGTTGGGGTCGCTCACGGCGGGCCTTTCGTCGATGTCTGTGCCCAGCGTCCCAGCGGGGCACGAGGGTGTCAAACGAGCCGGGGGCGCTTCCCTGCCGCCGATAGGCTGGTGCGGATCCGCCACAACCCCCGGGAGTGCCACCATGTCCACCGATCGCGTCGTCCTCGTCACCGGCGGAAACCGCGGCATCGGCCGTGCCATCGCGGAGCGCTTCGTCGCCGAGGGCTACCGGGTCGCCGTCACCGCACGTTCCGGGGAGGGTCCCGCGGGCACGCTCACCGTCCGGGCGGACGTGACGGATGCCGCGGCCGTCGACGCGGCGTTCACCGAGGTCGAGAAGGCCCTCGGCCCGGTCGAGATCGTCGTCGCGAACGCCGGCATCACGAAGGACACCCTCCTGCTGCGCATGACCGAGGACGACTTCGACAGCGTCGTGGCGACGAACCTCGGCGGCGCTTTTCGAGTGGTCAAGCGCGCGTCGAAGGGCATGCTGCGCGCACGCTGGGGCCGCGTCGTGCTCATCTCGAGCGTCGTCGGCCTCTACGGCTCCGCCGGGCAGATCAACTACGCCGCCTCGAAGAGCGCGCTCGTGGGCTTCGCCCGCTCGCTCACGCGCGAACTCGGCGGACGCGGCATCACCGCCAACGTCGTGGCGCCGGGCTTCATCGAGACCGACATGACGGCCGAGCTCTCGGACGAGACGCAGGCCGAGTACAAGAAGAACATTCCGGCGGGACGCTTCGCCTCGGCGGAGGAAGTGGCCGGCGTCGTCACCTGGATGGCGTCCGACGACGCCGCCTACATCTCGGGCGCCGTGATTCCGGTCGACGGCGGCCTCGGCATGGGTCACTGACCCCGACGCACCTCTGCGCTTCGACAGGCTCAGCGACCGGGCCAAGCGGTCCCTGAGCCGGTCGAGGGTCAGCCGAGCGCGCGCAGGATCGCCTCGGCGACCGCACCGGGCCGGGAGAACTGCGGCCAATGGCCCGTGGCGTCGCCGGGTGCCCCGAGTTCGATCACGTCGAGATGCTGCAGTGCGGCGAGCTCGGCCGCCCACGGTGGGGCCTGCTGGACGATCTCCCTGATCTGCGCCGCGGGCACCGTTCCCGTGATGATGGTGGCGGGCACGGCGCGTCGTCGCTCGTCCGTGAGCCGGATCGGGTCGGTCGGCACCCGCTCCGGCACCGACTGGGCGCGAGCGGCGACCTCCGCCCGTGTCTGCGGGTCGAGGTCGGCGACGTCGGACTCGTCGAAGAAGTCCCAGCCCGGGAACGGGATCACCCCGTCCACGACGGGGAACTCCGAGATGGAGCCGCCCTCTCCCGGCGGGAAGGTGTCGAGGAACACCACGCGCTGGACGCGGTCGGGACGCGCGTCGACCGCGCCGTAGGCGACGTTTCCGCCGCCGGAATGGCCGACGACGGCCACGTCGCCGTCGAGGCGGTCCAGCTCCTCGACCGTCGCGGCGACCCAATCGGCGATTCCGATGCCGGCCGACTCGGCGCCCGATGCGCCGACGCCGGGCATGGTCAGCGCGTGGGTGCGGTGTCCCGCGGATTCGAGGGCAGGGGCGACCTCGCCCCAGGAAGACGCATCGAGCCACAGCCCGGGTACGAGGATGATGTGCATGACTCGACCGTAGTGAGGGTGGCAGACATCCGGAGCCTCCCCGCGGCTCCCCGTCACGCCGGCGAGATTCGGCCTACGGCAGCAGGGCGATGACCTCGGCGAGGTCGACCGGCCCGACGACCAGGTCGGCGCGGGCGCGCACCGCGGGCTTGGCGTTGAAGGCGACCCCGAGCCCGGCGGCGGCCATCATATCGAGGTCGTTCGCCCCGTCGCCGATCGCGATGGTGCGGGTGACGGGCACGCCGCGTTCGGCGGCCCATTCGCGCAGCGCGGCGGCCTTGCCCGCGGCATCCACGATCACGCCGTCCACGACGCCGCTCAGCGCGCCGTCGCGCGTCGCCAGCCGGTTCGCGCGCCAGACGTCCACCCCGAGGTCGGGGGCGACGGTGTCGAGGATCTCGTGGAATCCGCCCGATACGACGCCGACCGCGCCGCCGCGCTCGTGCACCGCGGCGATGAGCTCGCGCACTCCCGGGGTCGGCTCGATGCGCGACAGCACGCGGGCGAACGCCGTGAGCGGCACGCCTTCGAGCGCCTCGACCCGCGACCGCAGGCTGCTCGCGAAGTCGACCTCGCCGCGCATCGCGGCCTCGGTCGCCGCCGCCACCTCGGCCCCGCGCCCCGCCTCGTCGGCAATGAGCTCGATGACCTCGTTGCGGATCAGGGTCGAATCGGCGTCGAGCACCACGAGGAAGCGGGCGGGGGCAACGGGCATCCCTCCACGCTAGCGAAAGCGGGGAGCCGCACCCGACCGTGCGTCATCGCTCGACGCGGAACCCCTTGCCCACGACGGTGATGCCGCTGTCGGTGATCGTGAACCCGCGGGAGAGGTCCTTCTCCCGGTCGACGCCGACGGTCGCGCCCTCGTCGAGGACCACGTTCTTGTCGAGGATCGCACGGTGCACCCGCGCGCCCGCGCCGACGTGGACGTGGTCGAACAGCACCGAGTCGGTGATCGTCGAGCCGCCGCCGGCGAGCGTCCACGGGCCCACCACGCTGCGCTCGAGGTGCGTGCCCGACAGGACGGAACCGAGCGACACGATCGAGTCGATCGCATTGCCGATGCGGCCCACCGAGTCGCGCACGAACTTCGCCGGCGGCGAGTTGACCGCCTGGGAGTGGATCGGCCAGTCGGTGTTGTACAGGTTGAACACCGGCAGCGTCGAGATGAGGTCGCGGTGCGCGTCGAAGAACGAGTCGATCGTCCCCACGTCCCGCCAGTAGTACCGGTCGCGAGGCGTCGACCCCGGCACGTCGTTGCGGTTCATGTCGTAGACGCCGGCCTCGCCGCGCCCGACGAAATAGGGGATGATGTCGCCGCCCATGTCGTGGTTCGACGTCGGCAGCTCTCCGTCCGCCTCGACCGCCTCGATCAGCGCGTCGGTGTCGAAGATGTAGTTGCCCATCGACGCCAGCACCTGATCGGGGGCATCCCCGAGGCCCACGGGGTTCTGCGGCTTCTCGAGGAACTCGCGGATGCGCATGGGGTCTTCGGGATCGACGTCGATGACGCCGAACTGGTTGGCGAGCGAGATCGGCTGACGGATGCCGGCGACCGTGGCCCGCGCGCCCGACTCGACGTGCGCGGCGAGCATCTGCCGGAAGTCCATGCGGTAGACGTGGTCGGCCCCGATCACGACGACGATGTCGGGCTGCTCGTCGTTGATGAGGTTGAGGCTCTGCAGGATGGCGTCCGCCGATCCCGAGAACCAGCGCTTGCCGAGTCGCTGCTGCGCGGGAACCGAGGCGACGTACGAATCCAGGAGCGCCGACATCCGCCACGTCTGCGAGATGTGCCGGTCGAGGCTGTGCGATTTGTACTGGGTGAGCACGACGATCTGCCGCAGGCCCGAGTTGATGAGGTTGGAGATGGCGAAATCGATGAGCCGGTACTGCCCGCCGAAGGGAACGGCGGGCTTGGCGCGATCCGCGGTCAACGGCATCAGCCGCTTCCCTTCGCCGCCGGCGAGGATGATTCCGAAGACCTTGGGTGCAGCTGGCATGGCCCCCACACTATGACGCGTTCCGGGCCGTGTACTAGCGTTCGAGGCATGCGAGTCGACATCGTCACCAAGGAGTACCCTCCGGAGATCTACGGCGGCGCCGGCGTGCACGTGACGGAGCTCGTGAAGGCGCTGCGGTCGACCATCGATGTGCGCGTGCGCGCGTTCGGGGCCGAGCGCGACGAAGCGGGCACGACGTCGTACGGCGTGCCGGCCGAGCTCTCCGGTGCGAACGCGGCGGTGCAGACACTCGGCACGGACCTCGAGATCGTGTCCGATGTGGCCGGCGCCGACGTCGTGCACAGTCACACCTGGTACGCGAACCTCGCCGGCCAGCTCGCGTCGCTGCTCCACGGCATCCCGCACATCGTGACCGCCCACAGCCTCGAGCCGCTGCGGCCGTGGAAGGCCGAGCAGCTCGGCGGCGGCTACGCCGTCTCGAGCTGGATCGAGAAGTCGGCGTACGAGGGCGCCGCGGCGATCGTCGCGGTGAGCAACGGCATGCGCGAGGACATCCTCCGCAGCTACCCGGCGCTGGATCCGGAGCGGGTGCGAGTCATCTACAACGGCATCGACGTCGAGGCGTGGCACCCGGTCGAGGATCCCGCGCTGCTCGCAGAGCTCGGCATCGACCCGGCGAGGCCCTCGGTGGTGTTCGTCGGCCGCATCACACGACAGAAGGGCCTGCCGTACTTCCTGCGCGCCGCGGAGCGGCTGCCGGCCGACGTGCAGGTGATCCTCGCCGCCGGCGCTCCCGACACCCCGCAGATCATGGCCGAGGTGGAGGGCCTCGTGCGCGGGCTGCAGGACACCCGAGCCGGTGTCGTCTGGCTCGACCGGATGCTGTCGCGCCACGAGCTGTGCACCATCCTCAGTGCGGCCACGACGTTCGTGTGCCCGTCCGTGTACGAGCCGCTGGGCATCGTGAACCTCGAGGCGATGGCCTGCGGTGCGGCCGTCGTCGGGACGGCGACGGGCGGCATCCCGGAGGTCGTCGTCGACGGCGTCACGGGGCGGCTCGTCCCGATCGAGCAGGTGCAGGACGGCACGGGCACGCCGACCGACCCCGAGCGCTACGTGGCGGATCTCGCGCGCGTGCTCACCGAGGTCGTGAGCGATCCGGAACGGGCACGCGAGTACGGCGCCGCCGGACGCCGGCGTGCGACGGAGGATTTCAGCTGGCAGCGCATCGCCGATCAGACGGCTGCGCTCTACGCGGAGGTGGCCGCCGGCGGCCGTTAGGCTGGTCGCATGCCACAGGTGCTCGAGTTCTCCGACGTCGTCGTCCGCCGAAACGCCAGGAACATCGTCGACCACCTGAACTGGACCGTCAACGACGACGAGCGCTGGGTCGTCCTCGGACCCAACGGTGCCGGCAAGACCACGGTGCTCCAGATGGCCGACACGCTCCTGCACCCCACCTCGGGAACGGTGACGATC
The DNA here is from genome assembly GCF_039905635.1 of Microbacterium sp. ProA8. NCBI lineage: Bacteria > Bacillati > Actinomycetota > Actinomycetes > Micrococcales > Microbacteriaceae > Microbacterium > Microbacterium chionoecetis. The sequence goes on from NZ_CP157000.1 coordinate 1,962,637, forward strand.
CTCAGCGAACGGCTGGGGCGCACGGATGTGTTCGAACTGCGCCCGCGGATCGGGTTCGCATCGTCGGCGATGGCGCGTCGCGTGCCGCCCGAGGAGACCGTGCTCAACGTCGTGCTCACCGCCGCCTACTCGGTGCTGGGCCGCTGGCGCGAGGACTACGAGGACATCGACGAGCGCCGCGCGCTGCGGGTGCTCGCGGAGTGGAAGCTCGACCACCTCGCCGACCGCACCTTCGGCACGCTCAGCGACGGCGAGCAGAAGCGCGTGCAGATCGCACGAGCCGTCATGACGGACCCCGAGCTGCTCCTGCTCGACGAGCCGACCGCGAGCCTGGATCTCGGGGCGCGCGAAGAGCTGCTCATCCTCTTGGGCGGCTACGCCCAGGCCCCCACGACTCCCGCGATGATCATGGTCACGCACCACGTCGAGGAGATCCCGGTCGGCTTCACCCACGTGCTGCTGCTGCGCGACGGACAGGCGGTGGCATCCGGTCCCGTCCGCGAGACCCTCACGTCCGAGACGCTCACCGACACGTTCGGCGTCCCGATCCGCCTCACCGAAGACGGCGGCCGCTACGCCGCACGCGCGGCGCACTGACGCCCGCAGAGACTGGTTCGGCAACCGGCCGGGAGCCTGGTAGAATCTTTCTTTGGTGCGCTCGCACCCCAGACTTTGACCGCGCTGGCAAAATCCAGGGCATCACCCTCAAAGGACCATCATGAAGACTGACCTCCACCCGGACTACCAGGCCGTCGTGTTCCGTGACCTCGGCTCGGGCGAGACGTTCCTCACCCGCTCGACGGTGAGCAGCGACAAGAAGATCGAGCTCGACGGCGTCGAGTACCCCGTCATCGACGTGGAGATCTCGTCGGCCTCGCACCCGTTCTACACGGGCAAGCAGCGCATCATGGACTCGGCCGGCCGCGTCGAGAAGTTCAACCAGCGCTTCAAGAACTTCGGCGGCGCTTCCAAGTAAGCCCCCCGCGCGTTCGACGGCGCTCGACGACCGGTCAGCGGTCCGCCTCGGATCAGAAGACCCCGCTACGGCGGGGTCTTCTGCGTTTCCGCCGCTCAGCGGATAGGCCAGCGGCCGTCGAGCTGCTCGTCCGCATCGAGCCGGCCGATGCGGACGAAGTACTCGGTGAGGCTCTCGGCCTGCGCGCGTGCCCAGCCGATCTGGCGGGTGTGGAGTTCGTGGACGGTGTCGGGCAGCCACGGCGCGTAGCGCTCGGCGAGCGCCTGGGCGACCCGCCCGGCCGCCACGGCGTCTGCGGAGGCCTCGTGGGCGGCGTCCAGCCTGACGGCGTAGTGCGCCGCCACCACTTCCAGCGTGCGCTTGCCCTTGCGCCAGCGGTCGTACGCCTTGTCGACGACGAGCGGGTCGATCACCGGGGACGGTTCGTGGATCGGCGCGATGTCGTGGCGCAGCGACTCGTACTTCAGCAGCGAGAAGTCGAACGGCGCGTTGTAGGCGACGACGGGGATGCCGGCGTCCAGCAGCGCGCGCACCGCCTCGACGACCTCGCTCACGACCTCGGCGGCCGGGCGCCCCTGTGCGCGCGCGTGTGCGGTCGATATGCCGTGGATCGCACTCGCGCCCTCGGGGATGTCGACGCCGGGATCCGCGAGCCAGTCACGCGCGCGGATCACCCGGCCCGCGGCATCCAGCAGTCCGACGTGGGCCGTGACGATGCGGTCGGCGGTGACGTCGATGCCCGTGGTCTCGAGGTCGAACACCCCGATCATGCGCACCCAGTCCGGTACATCCCACAGCGGCAGCTGTTCGGGACGCGGGCGGCTCATGCCGATCACGGTATGCGCCGCTTCCGACATCGCGGCGCAGGCGCTCCGCTCACACCGGAGGCGAAGCCGCGCCTCGTAGACTCGACGGGTGACCGCCCCGAATCCGTACGCCCCGCTGCTCGACGTGATCCCGGTCGAGCGGCGTGAGGTCGACGTGCTCGGCGGCGTGACGGCGTACTGGGTCTACGGCCCCGCCGACGCGGCCGTCACGCTCGTGGCGGTGCACGGCTTCCGCGGCGAGCATCACGGCCTCGAGCCGGTGGTGGCGCACCTCCCGTCGGTGCGGGTGATCTCGCCCGACCTGCCGGGGTTCGGCGAGACGGCGCCCGTGCCGGGGCGCCGGCACGACCTCGACCTCTACGCCGAGTGGCTGCGCGAGTTCGCGGCGGCCGTGTCTCCGGGCGCCGTGATCCTCGGCCACTCGTTCGGCTCGATCGTGGTGGCGGCCGCCGTCGCCGGCGGGCTCGCGACGCCCCGCGTCATCCTGGTGAACCCGATCGGCGCACCGGCGCTCGAGGGACCGCGCGGCGTGCTCACGCGACTGGCCGTCTTCTACTACTGGGCTGGGGCGAAGCTGCCGAAGCGCCTCGGCGACGCGCTGCTGCGCAACGGCCTCATCGTCCGGGTGATGAGCGTGTCGATGGCGAAGACCAAGGACCCCGGCATCCGTCGATTCGTGCACGATCAGCACGACACCTACTTCTCGCGCTTCGCGGACCGGGATGTGCTGCACGACGCGTTCCTCGCCTCGGTGTCGAACGACGTGCGCGCGTTCGCGCCGCGCATCGCGCAGCCGACGCTGCTCGTCGCCGCGCAGCGCGACGACATCACGCCGATCGAGGCTGAGCGACGGCTGGCCAGGATGTTCCCCGATGCGGAGCTGGTGGAGATCCCCGACGTCGGGCACCTGATCCACTACGAGACGCCGGCTCCCGCCGCCGACGCGATCACGCGCTTTCTCGCGCCTTCCGACGCCGATACGCGTTGACGTTCATACGGTTGCCGCAGTTGCCGATGTCGCAGTAGCGCTTCGAGCCGTTCTTCGAGAAGTCCACGTAGACACCGTCGCAGTCGTCGGCGGCGCAGATGCGCACGCGGTCGTATTCGTCGGCCCGGATGACGTCGACGAAGGCCAGCGCCGCCTCGACCATGATGCGGGTCGCGAGCGGCGCGTCGTCGCTCGTCGCGTGGATGTGCCAGTCGAATCCGTCGTGGATGACCAGGCGGGGGAGCGCGTGGCCGTCGCGGAGCATCTCGTTGACGAGCGGCACGGCACCGTCGCGGTCGACTTCCCACAGCTGCCGCAGCCGGGGCCGGACGGCGCGGATCGCGGCGAGCTCGGCATCATCCCGCCGGATCAGCCCGGTGTAGGGGTTGACGCGCAGGTAGTCCTCGAAGTCCTCGAGGGTCGACAGGGTGTCTTCGTCGTCGTAGCCGGGCAGGGTGTTCACGAGGTACGACGCCGCGCGCAGATTCTGCTCCGTGTCATGAATGAAAACCATGTTGACTCCTGACATACCCCTCGGCTACTGTCACCAGTGTAAGCATGTTTCACCCCTGACGGACGGATGTCGCCATGGCCGCCTCGACCGCAACACGCCCGGCAGCGATGCTGGGCGTGGCTCCCCGCCCGAGTGCGCGACTGCGCACCAGCGGATTGGTCATGGGTGTCGCCTCCGCCCTGGCGTTCTCGTCGAGCGGGCCGTTCGTCAAGCCGCTCCTCGAAGCCGGCTGGTCGCTGGGAGCCGCCCTGCTCGTGCGCATGGGCGTCGCCGGACTCGTCCTGTCGCCGGCGCTGTTCCTGGCGATGAGGCGGCAGCGCGGCTTCCTCCGCCGCCACTGGCGGCTGATCGCCGGCTTCGGCCTGATGCCCGTGCTGGGCTGCCAGCTGTTCTTCTTCTCGGCGATGCAGCGGATGCCGGTGGCCGTCGCCCTGCTGATCCAGTACCTCGCCCCGGTCATGCTCGTCGTGGCCGTGTGGGTGCGCACCCGCAAGGCGCCGTCGGCGCTCGTGCTGTGGGGGTCGCTGGTGGCCATCGTCGGACTGGTGCTCGTGGTGGACATCTCAGGAGCGTCGTTCGATCTGATCGGCACGCTGCTGGCCCTCGCCGCGGCCGTGTGCGTGTGCGCCTACTTCGTGATCTCGGAACGAGCCGGCGACGATCTGCCGCCGCTGGCGCTCGCGGCGAGCGGGCTGCTGACGGGCGCGATCGTCATGGGGATCCTCTGCGCCACCGGCATCATGCCGTTCCACGCGCCCGCGGTGTCGGTCGTGCTCGCCGGGGTGTCCGTGCCGTGGTGGATGCCGCTGCTCTGGGTGGCCGGCATCGCGACGACGCTCGGCTATGCGCTCGGCGTGATGGCGGTTCCGCGTATCGGCTCGCGCGTCGCGTCGTTCGTGGGGCTGTCGGAAGTGCTGTTCGCCCTCATGTTCGCGTGGATCTTCCTCGCCGAGGTGCCGGCGCCCGTGCAGTTCGCGGGCGGGGCGCTCATCCTGGTCGGGGTCGTGCTGGTGCGCGCCGACGCCTCGTCGACGGTCACCCCACAGCTCGCTCCCGCCGTGCCTACTCCTGCCGCGCCAGGTCCATGAGCGGGGTGACGCGGTGGGGGATGACCTCGCCCATCACCAGGGACGTCTCGGTGCGCTCGACGCCTTCGATGGCGAGGATGCGCGCGTCGGTGTCGAACAGGTGCTGCGTGTCGCGGCAGGCGACGCGCACCAGCAGATCGACCTGACCCGACAGGCCGTGGGCCTGCACGACCTCGGGCACACGCGCGAGTTCGATCGCGATGCGGGGGAGATCGGCCTGCCGCACGATGACGCTGATGAACGCCTCGATCGGGAATCCCAGCGAGGCGGATGAGATGGCCCGCTCGTACGACAGGAACACGCCCGCCTTCTCCAGACGAGACATGCGCGCCTGAACCGTGTTGCGCGAAAGTCCGAGGCGCTCCGCGAGGGCGACGACGGTGGCTCGGGGATCGGCGGAGAGCGCGGCCAGCAGTTCCAGGTCGACATGATCGAGGGCACTCATAGTGCGAAACGCTAGCACGCTATGGGTGCTCATTACTTATCAACATGCTCAAGCAGATCACGAATGCTTGAGCGAGGTGCGATGCGGACGTAGCCTCGATGTAGTCGGCGACGAAGCCGGCGCACGCGAAGCGGCTCCTCACGAGGGAGCCCGCAACGAGGAGTGATGACGATGACGCACACCCTGACACCGACAGCGGATCTCGCCACCGACATCGACGATGTCGCGCGACTGCTGACGCCCGACGGCGAACGGATCGCCGACCCCGAGCTCGACCGCTGGATCGGCGACATCGATGCCGGGACGCTGCGCGGCCTGTACCGCGACATGGTTCTCCTGCGACGCATCGACACCGAGGGCGTCGCGCTCCAGCGACAGGGTCAGCTGGCCTTGTGGCCGCCCTGCCAGGGCCAGGAGGCGACGCAGATCGGCACCGCGCGAGCGCTGCGAGCCGACGACTTCGCATTCCCGAGCTACCGCGAGACGGGCGTGGTCTACGCCCGCGGCGGCAAGCCCGCCGACTTCGTGCTGGCGTGGCGCGGCGAGGAGCACTCGACCTACAACCCGTACGACATCAACACCGCGACGCAGCAGATCATCATCGGCGCGCAGGCGCTGCACGCGGTCGGCTACGCGATGGGCGTGCAGCGGGACGGCACCGACCAGGTCTCCGTGGCGTACTTCGGCGACGGTGCGTCCAGTCAGGGCGACGTGAACGAGGCGATGGTCTTCGCCGCCTCCTTCGGCGCCCCGGTCGTCTTCGTGTGCACCAACAACCAGTGGGCGATCTCCGAGCCCGTCAGCGTGCAGGCGAAGTTCCCCATTGCCGGGCGGGCGCCGGGCTTCGGCATCCCGAGCATGCGTGTGGACGGCAACGACGTGCTCGCATGCTTCGCCGCGATGCGCTGGGCGCTCGACAACGCCCGCCGGGGCAACGGGCCGGCCTTCATCGAGGCGGTCACGTATCGCATGGGCCCGCACACCACCTCGGACGACCCCACGCGCTACCGCGACAAGGACGAGGTCGAGAAGTGGCGCCGCCGTGACCCGATCACGCGCCTCGAGGCGCTGCTGCGCGCACGCGGCGAGTTCGACGAGGCGTTCGTCGCCGCCGTCGAGACGGATGCCGATGCCCTCGCCGTGGCCGTCCGCGAGGCGGCGATGACGGCGACGACCCGACCGCCGCTGACGGTCCTCGACAACGTCTACGCCGAGCCGCATTCCGGACTCGAGGAGCAGCGCGCGTGGTTCGGCGCCTACCTCGACGGATTCGCTCCCGCGGCCGAGGGGGTGTGACGATGGCGCAGCTCACGATGGCGAAGGCCATCAACGAAGGACTCCGACGAGCCATGGCGGACGACCCCAAGGTGCTCGTGATGGGCGAGGACATCGGCAAGCTCGGCGGCGTGTTCCGCATCACCGACGGGCTCCTCGATGAGTTCGGGGCCCAGCGGGTCGTCGACACCCCGCTCGCCGAGGCGGGCATCATGGGCACCGCGGTCGGGCTCGCCTTCCGCGGGTATCGACCCGTCGTCGAGATCCAGTTCGACGGCTTCGTGTACCCGGCGTTCGACCAGATCGTGTGCCAGGTGGCCAAGCTCCACTACCGCACGCGCGGCAACGTCACGATGCCGATCACCATCCGCATCCCGTGGGCGGGCGGGGTCGGCGCGGCCGAACACCACTCGGAATCTCCGGAGGCGTACTTCGTCCACACCTCGGGACTTCGCGTGATCGCGGTCTCGAACCCTCAGGACGCGTACGTCATGCTGCGGCAGGCCATCGCCTCGAACGATCCCGTGGTCTACTTCGAGCCGAAGCGCCTGTATCACTCCAAGGGCGAGGTCGACCTCGACGTGCCGCTGGCCGACGCACCGCCGATGGGCCTGGCGCGCATCGCCCGCGAGGGCAGCGACGTGACGCTCCTGACCTACGGCTCGCAGGTCGCGACCGCCATGGATGCCGCCACCGCCGCCGAGGACGACGGCGTGTCGATCGAGGTCATCGACCTGCGATCGATCTCGCCGGTCGACTACCGCACGGTGACGGCATCCGTCCGCAAGACCGGCCGCGTCGTCGTCACCCACGAGGCGGCTCGCGAGGCGGGCGTCGGCGCCGAGCTCATCGCCAGCGTGACCGAGCGCTGCTTCAACTATCTGGAGGCGGCGCCGCAGCGCGTCACCGGGCACGACATCCCGTACCCGCCCGCGAAGCTCGAGAAGCACCACCTCCCCGATCTCGACCGGATCCTCGACGCCGTCGATCGCGTCATGGACCGGCCGAACAGCCTGAGCGGGGTGCTCGACTGATGGCGCAGGACTTCCGTCTTCCCGACCTCGGCGAGGGTCTTCCCGAGGCCGAGCTCGTGCAGTGGCTCGTCGCCGTCGGCGACACCGTCGCCCTCAATCAGACCATCGCCGAGGTCGAGACGGCCAAGGCGGTCGTCGAGCTGCCGTCGCCGTATGCGGGCACCGTCACGGCGCTCCACGCCGAGGCGGGCGACGTCATCGCCGTCGGCTCGGTGCTGATCTCGTTCGACACCGGTGCGACTGCACCGACGCCGCCGGCACCTGCCGCGCAGGCCGAGGCATCCGCTGCCGACGCCGCTGCGAACGGCACGGCGGCCGCGCCTGCCGCCCCGGCCGCCGAGCCGAACCTCGTCGGCTACGGCGCGGCGCCCCGCGGAACCGCGCGGCCGCAGCGTCGCGCCCGCGTCGCGGCGTCGCGGGCGGCAGCATCCGACACCGCCGTGCTGGAGGCCGCGCCGCACGACGCGATTCAGTTCGCCGATGTCGTCGAGCGACCGCTCGAGCGTCCGCGTTCGACCCCGCCCGTGCGCAAGTTCGCGAAGCAGCTGGGCGTGGACCTCGCCCTCGTCGAGGCGACCGGTGCGTCCGGCGTGATCACCCGCGCCGACGTCGAGGCGTACGCCGAACGGGTGGGAGCGGTCGCCGCCCCGGGAGTCGCCTCCGAATCGGGCGAGCCGGCCGAGCGGTTCGATCTGCCCGCACCGGACAGCGGGGGAGAGCGCACGACCCGCACGGCGATCCGCGGCGTCCGGCGCATGACCGCGGAGGCGATGGTGCGCAGCGCCTTCACGGCGCCGCACGTCACCACCTTCCTGACGGTCGACGTCACGGCGACGAGCGAGCTCATCGCCTCGCTGCGCGCCGACCGCCAGCTGCAGGATCACCGGATCGGCGTCATGGCGGTCGCCGCGAAGGCCGTGTGCCTCGCGCTGGCGCGCCACCCCGGCCTCAACTCGAAGTGGGACGAAGAGGCCGGCGAGATCGTCGAGCACCACTACGTGAACCTCGGGATCGCGGCGGCCACGGGGCGGGGACTGGTCGTGCCCAACATCCGCGACGCCCAGGAGCTGAACCTGGTGGAGCTGGCCGACGCCATCCGCGGCCTCGCCGAGACGGCACGCGCGGGCAGGACGGCGCCGGCCGACATGATGGGCGGGACGTTCTCGATCACCAACGTCGGCGTGTTCGGCGTCGATGCCGGCACGCCGATCATCAACCCCGGGGAGGCCGGCATCCTCGCGATCGGCGCGGTGCGGCGTCAGCCCTGGGAGCACCGCGGTGAGATCGCCCTGCGCGACGTGATGACGCTCGCACTGTCGTTCGACCATCGCCTGGTCGACGGCGAGCAGGGCTCGCGCTTCCTCGTCGACGTGGCCGACATCCTCCGCGAGCCCGGGCGGGCGATGCTGCTGCGCTAGCAGGCCGCTGACCGGCCGGCACCATTGGGCCGGCCGGTCAGCTCTTCTTCGGGTAGAAGAGACCGAGGCCGTGCTGCTGGAGCACGTCGTACGCCTCGGCGTACGTCTCGGGCTCGGCTGCGTCCGGCGGTCCGTACCGCGCGAGCAGGAGCCCCAGCAGCCCGCGCCCGGGAGGGCTGAGCGGCTTGGCCTTGTGCGCGCCGTCACGAAGGTCGATGTGCTCTTCCTCGTGCGGATTGGGCGGCACGTACATCGGGTGCACGACGGGCCACGTGGACGGGTCTCGCGGGGTCTCGAGGTTGACCACAGAGAACAGGTCGCCCGCCGTCGCGTCGCGACGGGTGAGCGGGCGCAGGCCGTGCAGTCGGGCGAGGGTCGCGATGACGGCGCCGTGATGCATCTCGTCGTGCACGATGGTGCCGCTGCGCGTGTACGCCGAGACGGCGATCGCCGGAACGCGGACTCCCAGGCGGTCGAACATGAAGCCCATCTCACCGGGTGCGTCCTCGGCGACGGGTGGCACGGCGGACGGAGGCGGGACATGGTCGTACGTGCCCCCGTGCTCGTCGAACGTGATCAGCAGGAGCGTGTTCAGCGCGTTCGAGCCGTCCGGCGTGGTGCCGGCCTTGACGGCGTTGTAGACGTCGGCGATGAGCTTCTCGCCGGCGCGCACATCCGAGACGGCGGAATCGAGCACCGGCGTGCCGTCGACCTCGCTCTCGCGGTACACGCCGAAGGGCGGGTGGAAGTCGTTGTGGTTGTAGACCATCCGCGGCTCGATGAACGCGTACGCGGGCAGCCGACCGGCGGCGGCGTCGTCGAAGAACTCCGACATGTGGCCGAAGCGGCCGGTGCGCCAGTACTGCTCGACAGCCGGCGCGTGCATCATGCCGGTGAGTGAGACGAGCTGCATCTCGTCGAAGTACACCTTCCACGGGATCCCGGCCTCTTCGAGGCGGTTGAAGATCGTGGGCGCGGCGGGTGCGTCCAGCCATTTGTCATAGCCGCCGCCATGCTTGTTCGTGACGAAGCCGTGCGACGTGGACGCGTGGAAGAAGGACCGGTTGCAGTAGGTCTGCGAGGGGACCGCGGCGAACCAGGCGTCGAAGACCGCGAAGCCCTTCGCGAGAGTGGAGAGCACCGGCAGCTGCTCGGGTGAGAAGCCGCCCATGATGTGGGAGGCCTCCTCCACCGTCGGCGCCTTCCCGTGACGCAGCCGCTCGACGTTGTTCCAGTAGTCGCGGACGAAGCCGTCCATCGTCGGCACGGTGCCGCCGGGCGGTGCATTGAAGGGCGCCGCCATGTCGCCGACCTGGCTGGTCGCATTGGTGGCGGGCGTCACGGTGTCGAACAGCTGCGTGTTGACGTGCGGGAACTCTTCGCCGGGATCGGGGTTCGGGCGGCCCATCACCTCGTCGGTGGGGCCGCTGTAGGTGTGTGCGGCGATGCGCTCGCCGCCGGGCGCCGAGTTGGCGTAGTCCCCGAACGCGAGCCCATCGAACGTCTCGCCGTCCGGGAGGGTGTCGGGCGTGTAGAGCCACCCGAGCAGGTTGTCGAACGAGCGATTCTCGCCCATCACGACGACCACGTGATCGAAGCCGGGTTCGGAGCGCGCGGGCATGGCGGCCAGATCGAGCGAACCCTCGCGCACACCGAGCTCGTGCCCGATGGCGGCGCCCGCCGCCGCTCCGACCGCTCCACCGACCACGAGCCCTGCGGTCGCGATGCCGCCGAGCTTCAGGAAGTCGCGCCGCGAGCTGTCCAGGCCGTCGGGGTGCCGGCGCGCGACGTCGCTCGCTTCGCCGTTCGTCGCCGGCTGCGCGTCGTCCGTCTGGCCGTCCCCCGCCATGGTGGATCCAGATTAGGGCACGTGGGGATCAGGCGGTCAGCGAGGCGTGGGCCATCGAGTGGAGGATGCCGCGGAGGTCGCGTTCGCCGGGGCGAGAGCGCGACGCGTGCACGGTGTGGGGCGTCGAGTTGATGAGCCCGAAGCACGCGTGCGCGCGCACGCGCAGATCGTCCTCGTCGCGGTCCGGATGGATGGTGGAGAGGATGCCGATCCACACCTCGACGTATTCGCGCTGGAGGCGGCGCACGGTGTGCCGGTCGTCGTCGCTGAGGCTGGCGAGATCGCGATCCTGGACGCGGATGACGTCGGCGTCGCGGAGGGCGAACTCGACGTGGAACGCGATGATGGCGTCCAGCTGGTCGGCCGGCTGCTCGTGCGCGGACAGCACGGCTCGCCCTCCCGCCAGCAGCCGTTGGCTCACCTCGACGAGGATGGCACCGAGGAGCGCCTGCTTGTTGGCGAAGTGCCGGTACAGGGCGGGCCCGCTCACGCCGACAGCGCCGCCGATGTCTTCCAGGCTGACGCCGCTGAAGCCGCGCTCGGCGAACAGGGTGGCCGCCTCGCGGAGGATGGCCGCGTGGCGGTCCGCCTTCGCGCGGTCGCGGTCGGTGCCGGCGCTCGTCATTTCCGTACTCCGCTGGTCGTTCCCGTGAGGGCTTGTCATTTCAGTTAAGGATCGCTAACCTGAACCTCAGTTAGTGAACACTAACCAATCCGATCGCGTCCGACAACGGGCGTGATCCGATCGTGACGTCGACGCAGACGACACGGGAGGGCGCAGATGACCGTGCTGAGCACCGCGGCGGTGCGTGATGACGCCTTCGCACGCGCCCATGCCGCCCAGCAGGAGCTGGCCGACGGACTGCGCGCGAGACTGGCCGCGGCCTCCCTCGGCGGCCCGGCCGCCTCACGGGAGCGCCACGTCGCCCGCGGCAAGCTGCTCCCGCGTGACCGTGTCGCGCGGCTGCTCGACGAGGGGAGCCCGTTCCTCGAGGTCGCGCCCCTCGCCGCGGAGGGTCTGTACGGCGGGGACGCCCCGGCGGCCGGCGTCATCGCGGGCATCGGGCTGGTCCACGGACGCCAGGTGATGGTGGTGTGCAACGACGCCACGGTCAAGGGCGGCACGTACTATCCGCTCACCGTGAAGAAGCACCTGCGCGCGCAGGAGATCGCGTTCGAGAACCGCCTGCCGTGCGTGTACCTGGTCGACTCGGGGGGCGCGTTCCTGCCGATGCAGGACGAGGTCTTCCCCGACCGCGACCACTTCGGGCGCATCTTCTTCAACCAGGCGCGTCTCTCGGCCGCCGGCATCCCGCAGCTCGCCGCGGTCCTCGGCTCGTGCACCGCCGGCGGCGCGTATGTCCCTGCGATGAGCGACGAGACGATCATCGTCCGGGGCCAAGGCACCATCTTCCTGGGCGGTCCGCCGCTCGTCAAAGCAGCGATCGGCGAGGTCGTCACCGCCGAGGAGCTCGGCGGGGGAGAGCTGCACGCCCGCCGCTCGGGCGTCGTGGACCACCTCGCGGAAGACGACGAGCACGCCCTCGAGATCGTCCGCGACATCGTCGCCACCCTGCCGCTGCCGGTTGCGCCCGCGTGGGACGTCGTGCCGAGCGTGCCGCCGGCGGTCGACCCGTCCGACCTGTACGGGGTCGTCCCCGTCGACGTCAACCAGCCGTACGACGTGCGCGAGGTCATCGCGCGCCTCGTCGACGGCAGCGAGTTCCACGAGTTCAAGCGGGAGTACGGCGACACGCTGGTCACCGGCTTCGCCCGCCTCCACGGGCACCCTGTCGGCATCGTCGCAAACAACGGCGTGCTGTTCAGCGAGTCGGCGCAGAAGGGCGCGCACTTCATCGAGCTGTGCGACCAGCGCGGCACGCCGCTGCTGTTCCTGCAGAACATCTCCGGATTCATGGTGGGTCGGGATGCCGAGGCCGGCGGCATCGCGAAGGACGGCGCCAAGATGGTCACCGCCGTCGCCACCACGCGCGTCCCCAAGCTCACCGTCGTGATCGGCGGCTCGTTCGGCGCCGGCAACTATTCGATGTGCGGCCGGGCGTACTCGCCGCGATTCCTGTGGACCTGGCCCGCGAGCCGCATCTCGGTGATGGGCGGGAACCAGGCCGCCTCGGTGCTCTCGACCGTCAAGCGCGACCAGCTGGAGGCCCGCGGCGAGGACTGGTCGCAAGCGGACCAGGCGGCGTTCGAAGCGCCGATCCGTGCCAAGTACGAGGAGCAGGGGAGCCCCTACTACGCCACCGCCCGGCTCTGGGACGACGGCGTCGTCGACCCGCTCGACACCCGCGACCTGCTCGGACTCGCGCTGGACGTCGTCTCGCGCACACCGCTGCCCGAACCGCGCTTCGGCGTCTTCCGGATGTGATCCCCGTGACTCCTGCTCCGACCATCGAGCCCGCCGGCGGCCCGCCCTTCGAGACGGTGCTGGTCGCGAATCGCGGCGAGATCGCACGCCGGGTGATCCGCACGCTGCAGCGGCTCGGCATCCGCTCGGTCGCCGTCTACAGCGATGCCGACGTCGCTGCGCCCCACGTGCGCGAAGCCGACGTCGCGGTGCGGATCGGGCCGGCGGCGGCATCAGCGTCGTATCTCGACATCGCCGCGGTGATCGCCGCCGCCCGCGAGACCGGCGCCGAGGCCATCCATCCCGGCTACGGGTTCCTCTCCGAGAACGCCGGCTTCGCGCGCGCCTGCGCCGACGCCGGGATCGTGTTCATCGGTCCGGGGGAGCGCGCGCTCGACGTGATGGGCGACAAGATCCGCGCCAAAGAGCACGTGAGCGCGCACGACGTGCCGACCGTGCCCGGCTTCAGCGCCGTGAGAGACGACGGCACTGCGATGACGGATGCCGACATCGCCGCGGCTGCGGACGACACGGGCTACCCGCTCCTGGTCAAGCCCTCCGCGGGCGGGGGCGGCAAGGGCATGCAGGTGGTGCGCGCGGCGACCGAGCTGCCGGAGGCGCTGGCCACGGCCCGGCGGGTCGCCGCCGCGGCGTTCGGCGACGACACGCTGCTGCTGGAGCGTCTCATCGAGCGCCCGCGTCACATCGAGGTGCAGGTGCTCGCGGACGCGCAGGGCACCGTCATCCATCTCGGCGAGCGCGAGTGCACGCTGCAGCGCCGGCATCAGAAGGTCATCGAGGAAGCACCTTCGCCAGTGGTGGATGCCGCCACCCGCGAGCGCCTCGGAGCGGCCGCGTGCGCGGCCGCCGCGAGCGTCGACTACCGCGGCGCCGGCACCGTCGAGTTCCTCGTGGCGGGCGACCGGCCCGACGAGTTCTTCTTCATCGAGATGAACACGCGACTGCAGGTCGAGCATCCGGTGACCGAGCTCGTGACCGGCGTCGACCTCGTCGAGCAGCAGCTCCTGGTCGCCGCCGGCCGTCCGCTCGCTCTCGCGCAGGAGGACATCCGCCTCGACGGGCATGCGATCGAGGCCCGTGTGTACGCCGAGAGCCCCGCGCGCGGCTTCCTGCCCGCCTCAGGTGACGTGCTCGTGTGGCGTGAGCCCCGCGGGGTGCGGACGGACGCCGCTGTCCAGTCGGGCAGCGTGGTGTCATCCGACTACGACCCGATGATCGCCAAGGTCATCGCCCACGCCGGCGACCGCGCCGAGGCGATCGCGCGGCTCGACGCCGCCCTCGCCGAGACGGTGCTGCTCGGCGTCGACAGCAACCTCGGATTCCTGCGCGCGCTGCTGGCCGATCCCGGCGTCCGCGCCGGCGACATGGACACCGGACTCATCGACCGGATGCCCCCCTACACGGCTCCGAAGCCGGGGGAGGCGGCGCTCGCCGCGGCAGCCGTGGCGGGCGAGCTCACTCGCGTGCGGGGCGGGGAGCCGGTGCGATCGGCGGCCGGCCCGCTGTGGCTCGCCGGCACCGGCTGGCGCGCGGGAAGCGCACCGGTCGGCCGAACGGTCGCGATCGAGGAGGAGGGTGGTGCCGTGGTCGCCGTCGCCGCTCCCGACCTCGCCCCGGCGTCGTTCTCCGCCATGGATCCGCGGCGAGTGAGCGGGTCGCCGGAGGGTGACGGCGCCGAGGCCGCCCACCGCGTGCCGTCGAACGCCGCCTCCACGGGGCACCACACCCTCCCCGGCGTGACGGTGGCGACAGATCCCACAGGATGGATCTGGGTGCACGCGGACGCCGCGACACATCGGCTTCGCCCCCTCACCCGTCGCCAGGCGATGGAGAAGCGCCTCGCCGCGCGTCAGCGCGATGCCGCCGCCACGGATCCCGAGCTGCGCGCCCCGATGCCGGGCGCGGTCGTCGCGCTCCACGTCGCCGACGGCGCGACCGTCGCTTCCGGCGACCGCATCGTGACCATCGAGGCCATGAAGATGGAGCACCCCGTCGTCGCCCCCCACCCGGGCGTCGTGCGCCTCGACGTCTCCACCGGTGACCAGGTGCGCCGCGACCAGGTGCTGGCGCACGTCACCGCCGCAGAACCCGCCCACGAGGCATCCGACACCCCCTCCTGAAACCCGAGGAAGCCATGGACCACTCCAACCTGACCGACGACGAGCGAGAGCTCGCCCGCACGGTGCGCGACTTCGCCGACCAGGTCGTCGCGCCGCAGGCCTACGAGGCCGACCGCACGAAGACGCTGCCGATGGACGTCGTCGCCCAGATGGGGGAGCTGGGCCTGTTCGGGCTGCCGTTCCCCGAGGAGTACGGCGGGCAGGGCGGCGACTACTTCGCCCTGTGCCTGGCGATCGAGGCGCTCGGCCGCGTCGACCAGTCCCTGGCGATCACGCTCGAGGCCGGCGTGAGTCTCGGCGCCATGCCGGTGTTCCGCTTCGGCACCGAGGAGCAGAAGCAGGCGCTGCTGCCCGATCTGCTGGCAGGCCGCGCGCTCGCCGGTTTCGGGCTGACCGAGCCGGAGGCGGGCTCGGACGCGGGCGCGACCCGCACCACGGCGACGCTGGACGGCGGGGAGTGGGTGATCAACGGCTCGAAGCAGTTCATCACCAACTCGGGCACGTCCATCACCCGGTTCGTGACCGTGACGGCGGTCACGGGGGAGCAGGACGGCCGCAAGCAGATCTCGACGATCATCGTGCCGTCCGGCACCCCGGGGTTCACCGTGGAGCCCGGCTACGACAAGGTCGGCTGGCACGCCTCCGACACGCACCCGCTGACCTTCCAGGACGCGCGGGTGCCCGAGGCGAACCTCCTCGGCGAGCGCGGTCGCGGCTTCGCGAACTTCCTGCACATCCTCGACGAGGGACGCATCGCCATCGCCGCGCTGTCGACCGGCGCCGCGGAAGGATGCCTGGAGGCCGCCGTCGACTACGCCAAGAAGCGCACGGTGTTCGGCGACGCGCTGGCGACCCGACAGGGCATCCAGTTCCTGCTCGCACGCATGCAGCTGCGCGTGCACAACGCGCGCCTGGCGTGGCACCACGCGGCTCGTCTGCGTGACGCCGGCAAGCCCTTCAAGACCGAGGCCGCGATCGCCAAGCTCACGGCGAGCGACGCCGCGATGGACAACGCCCGCGACGCGACCCAGGTGTTCGGGGGCAACGGGTTCATGAACGAGTACCCGGTCGCGCGGCACTACCGCGACTCGAAGATCCTCGAGATCGGCGAGGGCACGAACGAGGTGCAGCTGCTCGTGATCGCGCGGGCGCTCGGAGTGGCGTGAGGGTAGCGTGACAGGCGTGACCGACGAGATGCGCGCGATCATCCAACGCGGCCTGTACTACGACGAGCTCGAGCTGGGCGCCCGCTACCTGCATCGGCCCGGTCGAACCGCCACCGAGGCCGACAATGTGCTGTTCTCGTCGCTGACGATGAACACGCAGGCCCTCCACCTGGATGCCGCGTTCTCCGAGTCCCAGCCGTTCGGTCAGCGCCTCATGAACTCGATGTGGACGCTCGCGACGATGGTCGGGGCATCCGTCTCGCAGATCACGCAGGGAACGCTGGTCGCGCAGCTCGGCCTCACCGACATCTCGTTTCCCGCACCACTGTTCCACGGCGACACGCTCTACACCGAGACCGAGGTCGTCGACAAGCGGCTCTCGGCATCGCGACCGGGGCAGGGGATCGTGACCCTGCGCCACACCGGCCGCAACCAGCGCGACGAGATCGTCGCCGTCGCCACGCGGACCGCCCTGATGTGGTGCGCGCCGTCGACCCCGGAGAGGACACCATGAGCTTCGACCTCGGCCCCGCACTGCTGTTCTGCCCGGCGGACCGTCCCGAGCGTTACGCCAAGGCCTTCGATCGCGCCGACGCCGTCATCCTCGACCTCGAGGATGCCGTCGCACCCGGCGACAAGACGGCGGCGCGCGGCCACCTCATCGAATCGGAGCTCGACCCCGCCCGCGTCGTCGTGCGGGTGAATCCGCCGGAGACGGATGCGTTCATCGCCGACATGGCGACGCTCTCGCAGACCGACTACCGGCGCATCATGGTGGCCAAGTCCGAGTCGCCGAAGCGGATCGCCCGCATCGATGCGCGCTTCGAGGTCGTCGCCCTGTGCGAGACCGCGAAGGGCGTCGCACAGGCCGACCGCATCGCGGCGCTCGACAACGTCGTCGCGATGATGTGGGGTGCCGAGGACCTCGTGGCGAGCTTGGGCGGCACCTCCAGCCGCAAGCCCAACGGGCGCTACCGCGACATCGCGCGATACGCACGGTCGCGCGTGCTGCTGGCGGCTGGCGCACGCGGCAAGGCGGCCATCGATGCCGTGCACCTCGACATCGACGACGTGAAGCGCCTGGCCATCGAGGCGGCGGATGCCGCGGCATCCGGATTCCGTGCCACCGCCTGCATCCATCCGAGCCAGGTGCCGGTCATCCGCTCCGCGTACCGTCCCGATGAGAAGACCGTGCGGTGGGCGCGCGCGGTACTCTCGGCCGCCGAGTCGGAGCGCGGCGTGTTCTCGTACGAGGGGCGCATGGTCGACGAGCCGGTGCTGCGCCACGCGCGCGGCGTGCTGGCCCGCGCCGACGCATGAGCGCCGAATCCGAGCTCACCCCGCGCCTGGGCAAGGTCGCTCGGCGAGCGCTCGCCCTTCACAGCATCACCCGGTACGACCAGGTCGGCGCCCGCTCGCGCGCGGAGCTGCTCTCGATCCACGGCGTCGGCCCCAAGGCGATCCGGATCCTCGACGAGGAACTCGCCGCCCGCGGTCAGTCCTTCGCGGACTGACGCACCCGCTCGTCGGCGACCTCACGTGCCACACGGCCGAGCAGGTCGTACGGGATGTCCTTCGCATGCGGGAAGACGACCGAATCCTTCTCGGCACGGTAGGGGGCGATCTCGGACTCCAGCGGGTCCGGGAGGCGCGGCACGGGGTACAGCCCGATGTGCTTCTTCCAGCCGGCGAAGTGCAGCGCGTAGCGGCCGCCGAGCATGATCGCGGCGATGCCGTAGCGCATCTTCTCTTCGGGCCGGCTGCCGGATGCCGCCGTGACGGCGTCCACGATCTCGGCGCGGACACGGGTCAGCCGTGCCGCGACCTCGGGCGGAAAGCCCGCGATGTACTCGTCGACGGTGGCGGGAGCGGCCATGACGCTGAGCCTAGGCGACGAGTCCGGTGTAGGCGACGAGCCGCAGGTGATCGCGCTCGTAGACGAAGTCGTGGGCGGATCCGTTGAGCAGCCGCTCGCCCGCGGGAGGAAGCTCGTCGGCGGTGGCGTGGCGGATCATCTCGCGGATGAGCGCACCGTGGCTGACGACGATCAACGAGGACGCGGCGGGCGCCGTCGCGCGGCGGTGATCCCGCACGGCGCGGCCGAGCGCCGCGATGCCGCGGGTGCGCAGCTCGGCCCACGGCTCGGCGCCGGGCACCTCGGCCGTGTACGAGTCGCCCCACCGCTCGCGGAACTCGTCGAGACCCACGCCTTCCGCCTCGCCGTACGACCGCTCACGGAGCCCGCGGTATGCCCGTGGATCGGCCAGGCCCAGCTCGCCGGCGATGATCTCCGCCGTCTCCCGCGCCCTCGCGAGATCGCTCGACACGATGGTGGCGGGAAGCGAACCGTCCAGTCGCTCGCGGAGCAGCGCGGCGGTCGCACGCGCCTGCTCGCGCCCGGTGTCGTTGAGAGGGATGTCCGTCGCGCCCTGAATGCGCCGGTCGCGGTTCCAGTCGGTCTCGCCGTGGCGGATCAGGATCAGGGCGGTCACCCTCCGAGCCTACCCGGGCGGGATCAGGCGAGCTCCGGCAGCCGGTCGGCGAGCGCGCGGAGCACCTCGCTCGTGCCGGCGTCGATCTTGACCGTGGCTCGGGCGTCGGCGCGCGTCGCACCGCGGTTCACGATGATGACGGGCAGGCGGCGGCGTCGCGCGCGCTCGAGGAGGCGGATGCCCGAGTTCACCACGAGCGAAGACCCCGCCACGATGAGCGCCTCGCTGGTGTGCACGAGCTGCTCGGCCTCGCGGAACTTCTCGGCGGGGATGAACTCGCCGAAGAACACGACGTCGGGCTTCAGCATCCCGCCGCAGACACTGCACTCGGGGATGCGGAAGCCCTCGGTGCTCTCGGGGAGCACGTCGCCGTCCGGGCCGAGGGGAACGTTCTCCGGCACCCGGATCCACGGATTGTCGTCCTCGACCCGGCGTGCGAGATCGCGTCGGTCGAACACCTGACCGCAGTGGGTGCAGAAGACGCGGCGCATGGTGCCGTGGAGCTCGACCACGCGCCGGCTGCCGGCGCGCACGTGGAGCCCGTCGACGTTCTGCGTGATCACCCCGGTAGCCAGCCCGCGCGCCTCGAGGTCGGCGAGAGCGCGGTGCCCGGCGTTCGGCTCGGCCGCCGCGAACGCCTTCCAGCCCAGGTGGCTGCCCACCCAGTACCGCCGTCGCGACGCGTCGCTCGAGAGGAACTGCTCTACGGTCATCGGGGTGCGCACCGGGGCGCCCGCTCCGCGGTAGTCGGGGATCCCGGAGTCGGTGGAGACGCCGGCACCGGTCAGCACCGCGATCCGGCGGCCGGCCAGCGTGGCGATCGCCTCGGCGACGGCATCCGTCGCACGGGCGTCGAATCCGGTCGCGATCGTCGTCACGGTGCACCCCCTTCGGGGTCGAGTGTAGGCCCCGAGGTTTTCGGGGATGTTACGCCGGAGCGCCGCGTGCCAGGATGTGCGCGTGGGCAGCTTCCAGGGCGTCAGCGCCGAGGAGTACGCACGGTTCATGGGACGGTTCTCGACGCCCCTGGCGGTGCCGTTCGCCGCCGCCGGGCTCGACGGCATCGCATCGGATGCCCGTGTGCTCGACGTCGGGTGCGGACCGGGGATGCTCACGACGGAGCTGGTGCGGCGCCGCGGCGCGGCGGCGGTGAGCGCGGTCGATCCGGAGCCCGTCTTCGTCGCGGCGACGGCGGGGTCGTTTCCGGGAGTGGACACGCGCGTCGCCGGGGCGGAGGACCTGCCGTTCGAGGCCGGCGAGTTCGGTGCGGCCCTGGCCCAGCTCGTCGTGCACTTCATGGCGGATCCGGTGCGCGGCGTGTCGGAGATGGCGCGCGTGACCGCGTCAGGCGGGCGCGTGTCGGCGTGCGTGTGGGACCACGGCGGCGGCGGCGGACCCCTCTCGGGCTTCTGGCGCGTCGCCCAGCGGCTCGACCCGACCGCGCGCGGAGAAGCCTCGCTCCAGGGTGCGTCGGAGGGCCAGCTCGTCGAGATCTTCGAGCGGGCCGGACTCGCCGACGTCACGCAGCAGGTCATCGAGAGCACGGTGGCGTTCGAGGACTTCGACGACTGGTGGCAGCCGTTCCTCTTCGGCGTCGGGCCCGCCGGTCGCTACGTCGCCACGCTCGACGAGGCCGGTGTCGCGCGGCTGGAGCGGGCCCTGCGAGACGAGCTCGGCGACGGCGCCTTCTCGATCACCGCACGCGCCTGGACGGCGGTCGGCGTCGTCGCATGAGCACGGTCGGCCCCATGCGACGATGGGACGCGATGCGTGCGACCTGGATCACCGACCCCGCCGACGACCGGCTCGCGGATTACCGCGATCTCACGGATGTCGCCCTCCGGCGCGTGCTCGAGCCCGAGGGCGGTCTGTACATCGCCGAGTCGGCCAAGGTCATCGCGCGGGCGATCGCGGCCGGGCACCGCCCGCGGTCGGTGCTCGTGCAGGAGAAGTGGCTCGCCGACATCGAGGAGCTGGTGACCGACACCGTGCCCGTGTACGTGGTCAGCCCCGGCATCGCCGAGGCGCTGACGGGGTATGCCGTGCACCGCGGCGCGTTGGCGGCGATGCATCGGCCGGTGCTCCCCGCCCTGGCCGAGGTCGTGTCCGGCGCTCGGCTCGTCGTCGTGCTGGAGGACATCGTCGATCACACCAACGTCGGGGCGATCTTCCGCGCGGCGGCAGGACTCGGCGCCGACGCCGTGCTCGTCAGCCCGCGGTGCGCCGATCCGCTGTACCGGCGGAGCGTGCGGGTGAGCATGGGCACCGTGTTCCAGGTGCCGTGGACGCGCCTGCCCGAGTGGAGCGAGGCCCGCGGCGCCCTGCACGACGCGGGCTTCGAACTCGCGGCCCTCGCGCTCGCCGACGGCGCGGTCGCGCTCGACGAGTTCAGCGCGCGCCGTCCGGAGCGTGTCGCCCTCATTCTCGGGGCCGAAGGAGACGGCCTCTCTCGGAAGGCGCTCGAGGCTGCCGATACGGTGGTGACGGTCCCGATGGCCGGCGGAGTCGACTCGCTCAACGTCGCGGCGGCGAGCGCGGTCGCGCTGTGGGAGCTCCGCGTGCGCTGAACCGGCGCTCGGCCGGTCCAGGTGGTCAGGCGCCGGGGCGGACGGTCACCTCAGTGAGCTCGGCGTCGCGCGGCAGGTCGAGCGCCGCCAGGATCGTCGTCGCGACCGACGCGGGGTCGATCCAGCGGGAAGCGTCGTAGTGCGCCCCCTCCTGCTGGTGCACCTTCTCCTGCATCGGGGTCGCCGTGCGGCCCGGGTACACCGTCGTCACGCGGATGCCGTTCGCCCGCTCCTCCTCGCGCAGCGCGTCGGCGATCGCGCGGACGGCGAACTTGCTCGCGGCGTAAGATCCCCACTCCGCGCTCACGCGAAGCCCAGCGCCGGAATTGACGAAGACCACCTGCCCGCGCGCCATGCGCAGGGCATGGATCAGGAGGCGGGTGACCTCGGCGGGGGCGATGGCGTTCACGGCGAGCTGCTGCTGCCATGTGGCGACGGGCGTCTCGGCGACCGCGCCGAGCTCGACGACGCCGGCGACGTGGATGAGCGCGTCCAGCCGGGCAGGAGTGCTCTGATGGCTGAACGCCCACGACAGCCGCGCGGGGTCGGCGAGATCGCCCACCAGCGTCTGCGCGCCCGGGAACCGCTCGCGCAGCTGGGCTGCCCGGCCGGCGTCACGTGCAAGGAGCCACAGGTCGTCGCCGCGCGCGGCCAGACGGTCGGCGAGCGCGGCGCCGATGCCGGAGCCCGCTCCGGTGACGAGATGCGTCGCCATGTCAGTCCTCCTCGTCGCGGGAGGCGGCCGCCCCCGGGCTGAGCGAGGGGAGCGACGAGGCATCGGGCCGGGGGGTCAGGGTCGTCACCGGGAGCGGATCAGGGCGCTTCGCGGTGACGGTGTCGCCCGAGGACTGGTGGCGCAGACGCCGAAGGACCCAGGGCACCAGATGCGCGCGCGCCCACACCAGGTCGACGGCGCGCGCCTCGCGCCAGGTGCGGATCGGGAGCGGGCCGGGCTGCATCGGCTGGAGGTCGTTGGGAACGTTGAGCGCGCGCAGCACCATGCGCGCGACCTCGTGGTGACCGAGCGAGTTGTAGTGGAGGCGGTCGTCGTCGAAGAAGCGCATGTCTTGCACTTCTTTGAGCGCCCATTGGTCGGCGACGATGCAGTCGTACCTGTCGGCGATCGAGCGGATGTTCTCGTTGTAGATCGCGACCTTGCCGCGGATGCCGCGGAACACCGGGGTGAACGCCGTGTCGATGCCGGTGAAGACCACGACCGTCGCCCCGTCGCGCGAGAGCCGCACGACCGCGTCCTCGAACAGCTGCGCCACCTTGTCGGGATCGCCGCTCGGACGGATGACGTCGTTGCCACCCGCCGAGAACGTCACGAGATCGGGTTTGAGCGCGATCGCCGGCTCGATCTGCTCCCGCACGATCTGCCCGATGAGGCGCCCGCGGATCGCCAGATTCGCGTACGCGAAGTCGTCGACCTGTTCCGACAGCACCTCCGCCACGCGGTCGGCCCAGCCGCGCAGACCGTTCGGCGCCGCAGGCTCCGGGTCGCCGACGCCCTCGGTGAACGAGTCGCCGATGGCGACGTAGCGCCGCCACGGGTGCGGCCCCGCATTGTCGGCGTAGTCGGCCGTATGGGCATCTTGTGTCGTCGGCATCCGTCCTCCGTTCCTCGGCTCCCGGGCCGGTGCCCAGGGTATCGCGCACGGCGGACGCCTGACGGCGCCGAGCGCTCGTCCGCGTGCGCCGCGGCGTCGCAGAGGATTCACGCGTAGCACGGCCGCCGACCCGGGCGTCGGGCTCCCGATGTCGTCCCGGTCGTCTATCGTGGTGACTCGTTGTCTACGGGGGAGGTGCATTCGGTGACGGACGAAACGGTGGTCGAATCGCCGCCCGCGCTCACCGAACCGCCGACGCACGACCGCACCGCATCGCGCACCGCCGAGTCCCACTCCTCTGCGCCGCACGCTGCTGAGCCCCGCATTGCTGAGCCCCACACTGCTGATCCCCACGCCGCGCAGCCCCACAGCGCCGAGCCCCACATCGGCAGCTTCGCCGCGGAGCACCTGTCGCCCACCTACCCCCAGCGTGCGCCGTGGGGCACGGCGCAGCGCCTGCGCGCGTGGCAGGCCGAGGCGCTCGACCTGTACTTCGGGATGGACGGCCCCGACGGGCCGGGGGGCGGTCCCCGCGACTTCCTCGCGGCCGCGACGCCCGGCGCCGGCAAGACGACGTTCGCCCTCCGCCTGGCGAGCGAGCTCCTCCGGCGCCGCATCGTGAACCGCATCGTCGTGGTGGCGCCTACCGAGCACCTCAAGACGCAGTGGGCGGATGCCGCGGCCCGCGTCGGCATCCGCCTCGATCCTGCCTTCAGCAATCGGCACGTCGCCCCCGCCCGCCAGTACCACGGCGTCGCCGTGACCTATGCGCAGGTCGCGGTGAAGGCATCCGTCCACCAGCGCCTCACGATGGACGCGCGCACCCTCGTGATCCTCGACGAGGTGCACCACGGCGGTGACGCGCTGAGCTGGGGCGAAGCGCTGCGCGAGTCGTACGCGCGGGCGACACGCCGGCTGCTCCTCAGCGGAACGCCCTTCCGCAGCGACACCGCCCCGATCCCGTTCGTCGAGTACCACCCCGACCCGAAGGGCATCCGGGTCTCGCGCAGCGACTACGCGTACGGGTACAAGCGCGCGCTCGAAGACGGCGTGGTCCGCCCCGTGATCTTCCTCGTGTACGCCGGCCACATGCGCTGGCGCACCAAGACCGGCGACGAGATGGAGGCGCATCTCGGGCAGGACAACACGAAGGACATCACCTCGCAGGCGTGGCGCACCGCGCTCGACCCGGAGGGCGACTGGATTCCCGCGGTGCTGCGGTCGGCCGACCGGCGCCTCACCGAGGTGCGGGAGCACGTTCCGGATGCCGGCGGCCTCGTGATCGCGACCGATCAGACCGCCGCGCGGGCCTACGCCGCGATCCTGAAGGAGATCAGCGGCGAGGCGCCGACCGTCGTGCTGTCGGACGAGGCCGAGGCGTCGAGCCGCATCGAGGAGTTCTCCGCGTCGACGAGCCGGTGGATGGTCGCGGTGCGGATGGTGTCGGAGGGGGTGGACGTGCCGCGCCTCGCCGTGGGGGTCTACGCGACGAGCGCGTCGACCCCGCTGTTCTTCGCCCAGGCGATCGGCCGCTTCGTGCGCGCCCGCCGACGCGGCGAGACGGCGAGCGTGTTCCTGCCGAACGTGCCGCAGCTGCTCGCGCTCGCCAACGAGATGGAGCGGCATCGCGACCACGCGCTCGACCGCGACTCCGACGGCGAGGACGAGTGGAACGCCGAAGAAGACCTGATGGATGCGGCCGAGCGCGAAGACAAGGCGTCGGACGCGCTCACCGAGGAGTTCACGTACCAGGCGCTCGGCTCGCGCGCGCACTTCGACCGCGTGCTGTTCGACGGCAAGGAGTTCGGTCAGCTCGCCGTTCCCGGCACGCCCGAGGAGGAGGAGTTCCTCGGCATCCCCGGCCTGCTCGAGCCCGAGCACGTGCACGAGCTGCTCATGCAGCGCCAGTCACGGCAGACGCGCCACCGTCACGTCCGCGAGGCCCACGAGGCATCCGCGCCCCCGGACGAGGAGCCCGCCCTGCCGCAGGCCCTGCACCGGACCTTGAAAGAGCAGCGGCAGCTGCTCAACAGCCTGGTCGGGCTCTATGCCCGCCAGGCGGGCGAGCCGCACGGGCTCGTGCACGCGGAGCTGCGTCGCATCTGCGGCGGTCCCGCCGTCTCGCACGCCACGGTCGCCCAACTGCAGTCGCGCATCGATGTGCTGCGCAAACGCGTCCACTCCTGACGCGGGCCGGACGCATGCCCGCTGTTCGGATCCCCGAAATGCTGGCAATCCTCGGTTTCGCGGGGGTCGAGCCCCGCGCGCTGACTAGCGTTGACGGGTCCCGCACCGCCGACTGGAGGCTCGAGTGAGCACGCCCCCCGCACCCACCGACCGCGATCGACGCCGCTGGGCCAGCTACCTCGTGAACGAGCGGGCCGAGGCGCACGTGTACCGCGAGCTCGCCGGCCGCCGAACCGGCGAGGAGCGGGAGATCCTCCTCGCTCTCGCCGAGGCCGAGGGCCGCCACGAGGCGCACTGGCTCGAGCTGCTGGGTGCAGAGCCCGCCCGGCTGCCGCGACCGGACGTGCGTACGCGGCTGCTCGGCGCGATGGCGAAGAGCTTCGGGTCGATCTTCGTGCTGGCCCTCGCGCAGAACGCCGAGGCGCGCTCGCCCTACGACGACGAGCCGTACGCCACCGCGACGATGGCTGCCGACGAGAAGGTGCACCACGAGGTCGTGCGCGGCCTCGCCGCCCGCGGGCGACGCCGCCTGTCGGGCACGTTCCGGGCCGCCGTCTTCGGCGCGAACGACGGGCTGGTGTCCAACCTCGCGCTCGTCATGGGCATCGGGGCGACCGGGGTGTCGAGCCAGTTCGTGCTGTTCAGCGGCATCGCCGGCCTTCTCGCGGGCGCCCTGTCGATGGGGGCGGGGGAGTTCGTCTCGGTGCGGTCGCAGCGCGAGCTGCTGACGGCCACCGAGCCGAGCGACTTCGCCGACAGCGGCATCCCGCACCTCGACATCGACGCCAACGAGCTGGCGCTCGTGTACCGGACGCGAGGGATGCCGGAGGCCGAGGCATCCGCTCGCGCCCGGCGCGTCGTCGAAGCCGCACGGACGGCGGGCAAGGGCCGCGCGGACACCGGGCCGATCGCCGTCCCCGACCACGGCGAAGTGGTGGGCAGCGCCTGGGCCGCGGCGCTGTCGAGCTTCCTGTTCTTCGCCTCCGGCGCGATCATCCCGGTGCTGCCGTGGATCTTCGGGCTCTCCGGCATCACCGCCGTCGTTGTCGCACTGGTCCTGGTCGGCATCGCGCTCATGTCGACGGGGGCTGCAGTGGGCGTCCTGTCGGGCGCGCCGCCGCTCCGCCGTGCCCTGCGTCAGCTCGCGATCGGGTTCGGCGCGGCCGCCGTGACGTACGCCCTCGGCCTGCTCTTCGGCGTCTCGATGGGGTGACGCGCCCGGGTGCCCCGCGATTCGTTGAACGTCGGGTGACGTGGTAATGTCATTCCTCGGTTGCGAAACCCGAAATCACCTGCGCGGGTGGCGGAATAGGTAGACGCGCTAGCTTGAGGTGCTAGTGCCCGTATAGGGCGTGGGGGTTCAAGTCCCCCCTCGCGCACAGAACGAAGAAGGCCCCCGAAAGGGGGCCTTCTTCGTTGCGGGGAGACGCTGTTCGGTTTCAGATCCAGCCGCGCTCCTCGGCCATCAGGACGGCCTGCTGACGTGTGCTGACCGCGAGCTTGCTCAGCACAGCCGACACGTGGTTGCGCACGGTTCCGGGCGCGAGCGAGAGCGTGCGCGCGATCTGCCCGGTGGTCTCGCCGCGACGCCCGGCGCGGAGGACATCGAGCTCGCGATCGGTCAGCGGGGAGCGTTCGTCGCTCAGCGCGTCGGCGGCGACCTCCGGGTCGACATAGCGTCCGCCTGCCGCGACACGCCGGATGACCTCCGCCACTTCGTCGGCCCCGCGCGACTTGGGGAGGAATCCCGACACACCCGAGGCCAGTGCCCGCCGCAGCACGCCGGGGCGTGCGTGCCGCGTCACGACGATGCAGCGCGTGGCGACGGCGCGCGTCACCCGCGCGGCGACCTCCACGCCGTCGAGGCCGGGCATCTCGAGGTCGAGGAGGCAGACATCGGGGGAGAGGCGCAGGGCGGAGGCGAGGGCCTCCTCTCCGTCGGCGCACTCCGCGACGACGTCGATGTCGGGCTCGAGGCGCAGCAGGGCCGCCAGCGCGGAGCGGATCATCGCCTCGTCGTCCGCGAGGAGCACCCGGATCACCGCGATCCCTCCGGCGACACCGGGACGCGCACCACAACGGCGAACTCCTGCCCGCCGCGCCGTGTCTCGACGGTCCCGCCGCCGTCCTCGACTCGACGGGCGATGCCCTCCAGTCCCGCGCCGTCGGCGCTCGGAAGCGCCTCCGCGGCGTCGTTCTCGATCTCGTAGCGCCAGGCGTCCGCGTCGCGCGTGAGCGAGAGGCGCGCCCACCGGCCGCCGCCGTGGCGCAGCGCGTTGGTGGTGGTCTCGCGGATGACAGGACCGAGAACGGATGCCGGAGCCTGGTCCGCGTCGGCATCCACCGTCACCTTCACCGACGTGCCTGCGGCACGCAGCAGGTCGGCGGCGTTCGCGACCTCATCCGGAAGCGGCACCGAGCGGAAGCGCAGGGCGAGGTCACGGGTGCCCTGGCGCGCCGCGTCGACACTGCGCCGAGCCGCCTGCAGCTGCGTGAATGCCGCGTCCGGGTCGTTCGTCATCAGGCGCTCGGCGAGCTCCAGCTGAAGTGCGATCACCTGCAGGTGGTGACCCTGCAGGTCATGGACGTCGGTGGCCACGCGCAGGCGCTCCTGCGTGGCTGCGAGCCGGGATTCGGAGGCGCGGGCGCGGTCGACCGTGATGAGGACGTCCCACCACCACAGCGTCAGCACCGTCATCGAGGGAAGGGACACCGAGAAGAACCCCGACAGCCACCAGGCCGACCCGGCACCAGGAGGAACGACCAGACGGCCGTCGATGAACCAGAGCACGACGAGCAGCGCGGTCGCGGCGATGACCACGCGCAGCCGCACCCCGGAGGGCCAGTTGAGGAACATCGACGTCTGGATGAGGGGGACGACGCCCAGGAGCCAGAGTCCCGACACGAGCCCGGCGATGAGTCCGAAGCACGCGGCGATCAGCAGCGAGACCAGGACCAGGGGGCGGGGGACGAACTGCTCGTGCTCGGTGCGCTGACGGTAGTCGCGCATCAGCAGGAAGGTCGAGACCCACCATACGAGGCCGCCGAGGCCGACCGCCGCGATCGCGGCGGTGCTGCGACCTGCTCCGGCGAGCGCCCCCGTCCAGACCGCCACGAGCATGAACTCGAGGAATACGACCGCAGAGACGGTGTACCACCAGGTCGCCGTGATCCCGCGCGACAGGCGCAGCCGTCCGCGTCGCTGCGCCGCCGTCTCGGTGTCCGCTGCCTGCACAGGGGAGGTGCTCATGCGTCCCACCATAGGTCCATGACACATGTCACCCCCGGGACGTGCGAACCGCACGGAGAGCGGTGACAGCACGGCACTTCCGGCATCCGCGGTGCCCCGGTGGACTGGTCTTGCGACGGAGAACCCCGGGCACCGTCGCCATCAGCATCAGCCCGCATCGACCATCAGGAGCACGTCATGAGTCTCGTCGACACCTTCCAGGACCTCGTCGCCCAGGTGCCGGACCTCGTCCAGCCGCTCATCGTCGCCGCCGCCGGCGCCGTCCCCTTCATCGAGGGCGAGGGCGCGGCGGTCATCGGCATCATCGGCGGCATCCACCCCGCGATCGCCGCTGCGGCGGGCATCATCGGCAACTTCGTGTGCGTCACCGTGCTCGTGCTGCTGACGGCGCGGACGCGCTCGGCCGTCGTCACACGCACCCGCACCCGCCGTCTCGTCGCCGCCGGCGGAGGCGACGCCGGCGAGGTCCCTTCGCCGGAGGTCGGCGGCGAGCGCGGGTCGGCGCGCAGGGCCAAGTTCCAGCGGGCGTTCGAGCGCTACGGCGTCCCCGGCGTCAGCCTGCTCGGACCGCTGCTGCTCCCCACGCAGTTCACGGCGACGATGCTCGCCGGTGCGGGCGTGAAGACCGCACGCATCCTCTTCTGGCAGGGACTGGCCATCGTCGCGTGGACGACCTTGCTGACCTTCGTCGTGGGCGGCGCGATGTACGTCGTCCACTGATCCGCGACGCGCGGGGTGGTTTCGAGGCGGCGCCGCAGGCGACCGCCTCGAAACGCGTCGGTCACGCGGTCCGGTAGGTTTGTCCGCATGCCTTCACCCGATCTCGGCCTCCCCGAAGTCGCTTCGGTGGCACGGGATCTCATCCGCTTCGACACGACGAACCATGGTGGCGGGCGCGCCGCGGGCGAGCGCGAGGCAGCCGAGTACGTCGGCGCCTATCTGTCGGATCTCGGACTGCAGCCCGAGTTCTACGAGCCGATCCCGCGTCGCACGAACGTGATGGCGCGGGTGCCCGGCCGCAACAGCGACAAGCCCGCCCTCGTGCTGCACGGCCACCTCGACGTCGTCCCCGCGATCGCCGAGGACTGGAGCGTCGACCCGTTCGAGGGCGTCGTCCGCGACGGGATGCTGTGGGGCCGCGGCGCCGTCGACATGAAGGACATGGACGCCATGATCCTCACGTCGGTCGCCGACCTCCTCCGCGCCGGAGAGCAGCCCGAGCGCGACCTCGTGCTGGCGTTCTTCGCCGACGAGGAGAACGGCGGGGTCGAAGGCTCCGCGCTCGTCGTCGAGCACCGCCCGGACTGGTTCACCGGAGCGACCGAGGCGATCAGCGAGGTCGGCGGATACTCCATCCCGCTCGGCGATCGCCACGCGTACCTCCTCCAGGTGGGGGAGAAGGCCCTCGTGTGGATCCGCCTCGTCGCGCGCGGCCGCGCCGCCCACGGCTCCAGCTTCCACTCCGACAACGCGGTGACCCGGCTCGCCGAGGCCGTCGCGGCGCTCGGACGCACCGCGTGGCCGGTGACGCTCACCGACACCACCCGCGAGATGACCGAGCGCCTGGCCGAGCTCACCGGCCAGACCCCCGACGACCCGGACGCGGTCGCCGCCGCCACGGGCGCGGCATCCGGATTCCTCCGCTCGACGCTGCGCACCACGACCAACCCGACCGGCCTGGTCGCGGGTTACAAGCACAATGTCATCCCCGATCGCGCCGAGGCGCTCATCGACGTGCGCGTGCTGCCCGGCACCGAGGATGCGGCCCTGGCCGACATCCGCCGTGTCGTCGGCGACGGCGTGGACGTCGAGGTGGTCCACCAGGACATCGGCCTCGAAGTCCCGTTCTCTGGAGACCTCGTCGACGCCATGGTCGCCGCACTCGGACGCCACGATCCGGGAGCACCGGTCGTGCCGTACCTCATGGGCGGCGGAACCGACAACAAGGCGCTCGCGACGCTCGGCATCGCCGGGTACGGCTTCGCGCCGCTGCGCCTGCCGGCCGACCTCGACTTCACGGGCATGTTCCACGGTGTCGACGAGCGCGTGCCGATCGACGCGCTGGTGTTCGGCCAGGCCGTGCTCACCGATCTGCTCCGCACCTACTGAACACCCGACGGGTGCCGCGGCTCGCGGCATCCGCCGTGCCCGGCTGAAAGGCGTCCATGCTTCTCGAAGCGATCATCCTCGGCTTCGTCCAGGGATTGACCGAGTTCCTCCCGATCTCGTCGAGCGCGCACCTGCGCATCCTCGGCGAGTTCCTCCCGTCGGCGCAGGACCCGGGTGCGGCGTTCACCGCGATCACGCAGATCGGCACGGAGGCGGCGGTCGTGGTCTTCTTCTGGCGCGACATCGTGCGCATCATCGGCAACTGGTTCCGGGCGCTGGCCGGTCGCATCCCACGCAACGACCCCGACGCGAAGCTCGGCTGGCTCATCATCATCGGCTCGATCCCGATCGTCGTGCTGGGTCTGCTCTTCCAGGACCAGATCGAGACCGTGCTGCGGTCGCTGTGGATCACGGCAGGCATGCTGATCTTCTTCGGCGTGCTGCTCGGCATCGCCGACCACGTGGGCGCCAAGAAGCGCAAGCTCCAGGACATCACGATCGGCCACGGCGTGATCTACGGCTTCGCGCAGTCGCTCGCCCTCATCCCGGGCGTGTCGCGCTCCGGCGGCACCATCACCGCCGGGCTCTTCATGGGCTATGAGCGCGCCGCCGCCGCCCGGTACGCGTTCCTGCTCGCGATCCCGGCCGTCTTCGGCAGCGGGTTCTTCCAGCTGTTCAAGAGCCTCGGCGAGCCGGGCGTGTTCACGCTCGGTGAGACGGCTGTCGCCACGGGCATCGCGTTCATCGTCGCTCTCGGTGTGATCGCGTTCTTCATGAACTGGATCTCCAAGCACACCTTCCTGCCGTTCGTGCTCTACCGCGTCGCGCTGGGCTCACTGCTCCTCGTGCTGCTGAGCATGGGCGTCATCAACCCCTGACGTCGATCTCGGTCGTCGAGCGAGCGAGGAACGAGCGCGACGAAACGCCTGCACCCGGCGTTCGGCGTCGGTTCGAGACGTTTCGTCTCGCAAGCTCGCTCAACGACCGAAAGCGGAGAAGGGATGCCGCTCAGCGGCGCGGGTCGTCGCGGCCCGGCTTGCTCGGCCCGTCGCCCGGCTTGCCGTCGGAGCGACGGAGGTACCGCTCGAACTCCTGCGCGATCGCGTCGCCGGACGCCTCGGGCGAATCCCACGTGTCGCGGGTCCGCTCGAGCTGGCGGATGTAGTCGGTCATCTCCTCGTCGTCCGCGGCGGCCGCGTCGATGGAGGCCTCCCAGGCCGCAGCCTCGGTGGCGAGGTCGCCGCGCGGCACCGGCGCGCCGGTGAGGTCCTCGAGCTTGTCGAGCAGCGCGAGCGTCGCCTTGGGCGACGGGGTGTGGCCGGCGACGTAGTGCGGCACGCTCGCCCAGAGGCTCGCCGTCGGGATGCCGGCGCGCTCCGCCGCGTCTCCGAGCACGCTGAGGATTCCGACCGGACCCTCGTACGAGCTGCGCTCGAGCTCGAGGGTGCTCCGGAGGTTCTCGTTGTCGCTGCCGGCGAAGACGGAGATGGGTCGCGTGTGCGGCACGTCCGACATCATCGAGCCGATCGCGATGAAGCCGGTGATGTCCTCCCGCAGCGCGATGTCGATGAACTCGGACGAGAACGCCTGCCAGGCGCGGGCCGGCTCGACGCCGGTGAGCAGCCACAGCTGCGTGCCGCGCGTCGCGCGCGCGGGGCGCAGCAGCGATGCCTCCGGCCAGCGGAGGGTGCGGCGGCCGTCGCCGTCGGCGGCGATGTGGGGACGGGTGTACTGGTAGTCGAAGTAGAGCTCGGGGTCCACCGAGAAAACGGTCTCGTACGAGCCGCCCTCGCGCAGCTGCGTGATCGCGGAGGACGCGGCTTCGCCCGCGTCGTTCCATCCGTCGAATGCAGCGACGAGAACACGACGACCCAGTCCGTCCACGGGACCCCCTCCGCCCGCATCGGCCGCGGGCTCCCTCCAGGATATGCCCCCCTCTCGACGGAGGGCCGGAGCCCCGTCGGTAGGATTGCACGGTGAATGCGCCCCGACTCTCCGCCGTCCTGTGGGATATGGACGGCACGCTCGTCGATACCGAGCCGTACTGGATGGCGGCGGAGACGCCCCTCATCGAGAGCTTCGGCGGGACGTGGTCGCACGAGCAGGCACTCGGCCTCGTGGGTCTGGGACTGGAGGATTCCGCGCGCATCCTGCAGGCGGCCGGGGTGCGCATGAGCGCCGATGCGATCATCGACCACCTCACCGACCATGTCATGCGGGAGCTCACCGTCACCGGTGTGCCGTTCCGTCCCGGGGCGCGCGAATTGCTCGCGAGTCTGCGGGAGGCGGGCATCAAGACCGGCCTGGTGACGATGTCGATGCGACGCATGGCGCAGACGGTCGTCGACCTCATCGACTTCGAGGCGTTCGACGTCGTGATCGCGGGCGACGATGCGACGCGCCCGAAGCCGTTCCCCGATCCGTACCTCCAGGCCTGCGAGGCACTTGGAGTCGCGCCCCACGAGACGGTGGCGATCGAGGACTCCCCGAACGGCCTGCGCTCCGCGGTCGCATCCGGTGCCGCGGTCATCGGCGTCCCGCTGATGGTGTCGCTCACCGGCGCCGGTGCGCACACGCTGTGGGACACGCTCGACGGACGCAGCGTCGACGACATCGTCGACTTCCACGCGGCGCATCGTGCCCGCGCATCCGATCCGGCCGAGGAGATCGCCCGATGACGCACACCCTCGCACCCACTGTGGATCGTCCGAGCGGCCCGTTCCGCCTCGGCGACCGGGTCCAGCTCACCGGCCCGAAGGGCCGCCTGCACACCATCACGCTGCGCGAGGACGGCGAGCTGCACACCCATCACGGCGTGCTCAAGCACACGCAGCTCATCGGCCAGCCGGACGGCTCCGTGGTCGCCAACAGCGGCGGCCACGAGTATCTGGCGCTGCGGCCGCTGCTGCGCGACTTCGTGATGTCGATGCCGCGGGGCGCCGCGATCGTGTATCCGAAGGATGCCGCGCAGATCCTCGCCGAGGCCGACATCTTCCCGGGGGCCACCGTGGTCGAGGCCGGGGTCGGCTCCGGCGCGCTGTCGCTGTGGCTCCTGCGCGCGATCGGCGCCACGGGACGCCTGGTGTCGTTCGAGCGCCGCGACGACTTCGCCGCCGTCGCCCGCGCCAACGTCGAGACCTTCATCGGAGAGGTGCCGCCGAACTGGGACGTGGTCGTCGGCGATCTGGCAGAGGAGCTGACCGACGCGGTGGCGGCGGCATCCGTCGACCGCGTCGTTCTCGACATGCTCGCCCCGTGGGAGTGCATCGACGCGGTCGCCGAGGCCCTCACTCCCGGCGGCGTGGTCGTCTGCTACGTCGCGACCGCGACGCAGCTCAGCCGCGTGGCGGAGTACATCCGTGGCACCGGGCTCTTCACCGAGCCCGACGCGAACGAGACCATGGTGCGGGGCTGGCACGTCGAGGGGCTCGCGGTGCGTCCCGACCATCGCATGGTCGCGCACACCGGCTTCCTCATCTGGGCGCGCCGGCTGGCGCCGGGCGCCGTCGCGCCCGAGGTCAAGCGCCGCGCCTCGAAGTCGAGCTACGGCGACGAGGACGTCGAACTGTGGACGCCCGGCGCTGTCGGCGATCGGCAGATCACCGACAAGAACCTTCGCAAGCGCGTCCGCGAGGCGGAGCGCGCGGCCGAGGGCGCCCGCCAGGCGGCTGGGCGTTCAGACGCCTCCGACGAGTCCGCCTAAACTGATCCGGTGCGCAAGATCCCCGCTGCCCTCGTTGTCCTGGGACTGGTGACCGTCGGCCTGACCGGATGCTCGCTGCCCGGCTCGTCCGACTGCTCCCGTCCCGCTGTCTCCAACGCCGACGTGATGGACCTCATCGACGTCACCGGCGACAGCGGCGACCAGCCCGAGGTCGACGTGTACACGCCGCTGCACGCCTCGCAGCTGGGCTACGAGGACGTGGTGACCGGAGACGGAACCGCGATCACCGCGCAGAACCAGCTCATGGTCATCGATGTCGCCCTGTTCAGCGGTGCGACCGGTGAGCCGATCGTCGCCACGGCCTACGACGGCGATCTGTCGACCGTCTCGTCTCCGTCGCAGTGGACCACGAACTTCGTCGGCTTCGAAGAGGCGCTGCAGTGTGCGACCGAGGGTTCGCGCGTCGCTGTCGCCCTGTCACCCGGCGACATGGCGGACGGTGTCGCAGAGGGATTCGGACTGGCCGAGGATGACACCGCCGTCGCGGTCATCGACGTGCGCAAGGTCTACCTCGCCGCCGCCGACGGTCAGAACCAGTTCAACAGCGGATTCGGCCTGCCCAGCGTCGTGCGCGCTCCCGACGGACGGCCCGGCCTGATCATCCCCGACGGCACCCCGCCCGAGGACGTCGTCGTCCAGACGCTCAAGAAGGGCACGGGCGAGACCGTGACCGGAGACCAGCCGGTGCGCGTCCACTACACCGGCGTCGTCTGGGGCGAGGACGAGGCGTTCGACAGCAGCTGGGACGGCGAGCCCGCGTCGCTGACGCTCGACGGCGTCGTGCCCGGCTTCGCCCAGGCTCTCGAGGGCCAGACGGTGGGTTCGCAGGTCATGGTCGTGGTGCCGCCCGACCAGGGTTACGGCGATCAGGCGCAGGGCGCGATCCCCGCGGATTCGACGCTCGTGTTCGTGATCGACATCCTCGGTCTGGACGTCGCCGCCGAGGAGTGACGCGGGGTTCAGCTGCGGTGCCGCGCGCGGCCCTAAGATAGCTGGGTGCCCGCCACCGCCGCCGCGAAGATCCCACCCGAGGAGCGTCTCGTCAACCTCGTGGTGGCCCTCATCGCGACCGACCAGGGGCTGACGAAGGACACCATCCTGACGTCCGTCGCGGGTTATCGCGAGCAGAGCGAGGCCGGGGCATCCAAGGATGCGCTCGAGAAGATGTTCGAGCGCGACAAGGAGTCGCTGCGGGGCCTCGGTGTGCCGATCGAGACGATCGGGGACTGGGCAGACCCCGACGACCTGCGCGAGGCGCGATACCGCGTGCCCACCGCCGAGTACGAGCTTCCCGAAGACATCGAGTTCACTCCTGCCGAGCTGGCGCTGCTGACCCTTGCGGGCGGTGTGTGGAGTCAGAGCTCCATGTCCGACGACGCACGCAGCGGGCTGCGCAAGATCCGGGCGCTCGGCGACCTCGTGGACGAGCCCATCATCGGCTTCTCACCCCGCCTGAGCCTGCGCGACCCCGCCTTTCCCGCACTGCAGCAGGCGATCGAGTCCAGCGGCGTCGTCACCTTCCCGTACCTCAAGCCGGGGGAGGACGCGCCGCGCACGCGTCGCATCCAGCCGCTGGCGCTGATCGAGTACGAGGGCCGATGGCACGTGTTCGGCATCGATCTCGACGTCGCCGCCGATCGCACCTTCCTCCTCCAGCGCATCGTCGGGCCGGTCTCGCAGACGCGGGCCTCGTTCGACCCTGCGCTCCGCGAGGGAGCCGGCGAACGCGCCCTCGCCGGTCTCGACGAGGTCGCCGCGCGCAACTCCGCTCTCCTGGAGGTCAACCCCGGCACCGAGGCCGCACTGCGGCTCGCCCGCCGGGCGCAGCCGGCCGAGCAGGGCATCCGCGTGCCCTACGTCGATGTCCACATCTTCGCCGACGAGCTCGCCTCGTACGGACCGGAGGTGCGCGTCGTCGCACCGGTGGAGCTGCGCGATCGCGTGATCGATCGCCTCGCGGCCACCCGTGCGCTGCACGACGGCGGCGGCATGAACGCGGGGAGCCCGTCATGACCGCCAAGCGGCCGCTCGTGGCGACGGATCGCGCCGCCCTCATGCTGCAGCTCGTGCCGTACCTCATCGGCAAGGGCGAGGTGTCGCTCGCCGAGGCCGCCGACGAATTCGACGTGTCGCCCGAGCAGATGCGCTCGATGGTCGAGAAGCTCACCGTCATCGGCCTGCCCGGCGACCGGGGCTACTGGCAGATGTCGAACGACCTCTTCGACATCGACTGGGACCTCCTCGACGAGCGCGACCTCATCGTCATCACGAACGCGGTCGGGCTGGAGAGGTCGCCGAAGCTCACCGCCCGCGAGGCGGCCGCGCTGCTCGCGGGGCTGCAGCTGGCGCGCTCCATCCCGGGCGTGGGCGACACCGACCTCTATGCGGGTCTCCTCGCGAAGCTCTCTCGCGGAGCCTCCGGCACCCCCGCCGAGGTGATCCTCGCCCCGGAGCCCGTCGACGCGGTGCGCGACCTCGTGGCCGACGCCCTGCGGCGAGGCGTTGCCGTCTCGTTCACCTACAAGGCCCCCGATGCTGGTCCCACGACCCGCACCGTCGACCCCGTCAAGGTGCACATCGCGAGCGGGCAGTGGTACCTGCAGGGCTGGTGCCATCTCCGCGAGGCGATGCGCACGTTCCACCTCGACCGCGTGAGCGATCTGGAGCTCACCGGCATCCCGAGCACGCACGCGGGGGAGCAGGCGCCGGACTGGTTCGACACCGACGCCGGTGACGTGGTCGCCCGCATCCGCTTCGCGGAGGATGTCGCGCCCCTGCTGGGCGACTACCTCGACCGTGCGACGCTCGCGACGTCCGACGGCGTCACGATCGCCACCATGCGCGTCGCGGACGAACTGAGTCTGCGGCGCCTCGCTGCGCGCCGGGGCGGCGCCGTCGAGGTGCTCGAACCCGCTGCCGCGCGCCGTGCGGTCGCCGACTGGGCCGAAGCCGGATTGGCGCAGTACCGGTGAGGGCGACTCGGAGTCGCCGCGACAGGGTTACACTGGACCAACATCCGCACCGACAAGGAGACTCCGCATGGGCGCATTCGGATGGCCGCATCTTCTGATCATCCTCGCGGTGATCCTGCTCCTCTTCGGGGCTGCGAAGCTCCCGGCCCTCGCCAAGAGCGTCGGTCAGTCCGCTCGGGTTTTCAAGGGCGAGATGAAGGCGATGAAGGACGACGACACGACGGGCAAGCCGAAGGCCGAGAACGTGGCGTCGGAGACTCCGAAGGCCGACATCCCCACGAGCCCGAGCAGCAGCACCGCAGACCCGTCCTCCTGACCCGGCGTGGTCACCACGGAGCCACCGCGCATCGAGGAGCCCGATCAGCCTCGGCGCGATAAGCGCATGTCCCTCGGGGGGCACCTGCGCGAACTGCGGAAGCGATTCTTCATTGCTGCGGCCGGCCTCGTGGTCGGCATGGTCATCGCGTTCATCATCAGCGGCTGGGTGATCGATCTCCTCGCGCAGCCGATCGTGCAGATCGCGGCGGAGCGGGGCGAGCAGGACATCGCCCTCAACTTCACGACCGTAGCGAGCGGTTTCGACCTGCACATGCGGATCGCGTTCGCGATCGGCCTGCTGATCTCTGCGCCGGTCTGGCTGTGGCAGATCTGGGCGTTCATCATGCCCGGGCTCACCCGCAAGGAGGTCCGCTACACGATCGGCTTCCTCCTGGCCGCGATCCCGCTGTTCATGGCCGGCCTCTTCGTCGGCTGGCTCATCATGCCGCACATGGTCGTGCTGATGGCGAACTTCGTGCCCGACGACCAGGGCATCGCCCAGTTCTACGACTACGCCACGTACTACGACTTCGTCTTCAAGCTTCTGCTGGTGATCGGGGTGTCCTTCGTCACCCCGGTCTTCCTGGTCGCCCTGAACCTCGCGGGCGTGATGTCGGGCCGCGACATCCTCAAGGGCTGGCGAGTGGCGATCATCGTGATCACGATCTTCGCAGCGATGGCGACTCCCGCCGCGGACGTCACCTCGATGCTGCTCCTCGGAGGAATCCTCTGCGTGCTGTACTTCGCCGCGGTGGGCCTGTCCATGCTGTTCGACCGGCGCAAGGCGAAGCGCGATAAGGCTGCGGGAGTCCTGCCGCCCGAGGTGACGTGACCGACCCCGCTCCCGCCGAGCGCTATGCACGAGCGACCGACGCTGCCCGGCTCGACCGCACCCACCCGCTCACGGCCGCGTTCGCAGCATCGCAGCGGTTCACCCTCGACCCGTTCCAGATCGAGGGATGCCGCGCGCTCGAAGACGGGCGCAGCGTCCTGGTCGCCGCGCCCACCGGCGCCGGCAAGACCATCGTCGGCGAGTTCGCCGTGCACCTGGCCATGCAGACGCCCGGAGACAAGGCCTTCTACACGACGCCGATGAAGGCGCTGTCGAACCAGAAGTTCCGTGAGCTGCAGGACGTCTACGGACCCGACGACGTCGGTCTCCTCACCGGCGACACGAACATCAATGGGAACGCGCGCATCGTCGTCATGACGACCGAGGTGCTGCGCAACATGCTCTACGCCGACTCTCCGGCGCTGCGCGGCCTCCGGTACGTGGTCATGGACGAGGTGCACTACCTCGCCGACCGCTTCCGCGGCGCGGTGTGGGAGGAGGTCATCATCCACCTCGCGCCGAGCGTGCGGCTGGTGTCGCTGTCGGCGACCGTGTCGAACGCCGAGGAGTTCGGCGACTGGCTCGACACCGTGCGCGGGGGCAGCGACGGCGATCCCGCGGTAGAGGTCATCGTGTCCGAGACCCGTCCGGTGCCGCTCGAGCAGCACGTGCTCGTCAGGGGCGACCTCCTGCCGCTGTTCGACGACCGCGCCGGCATCGCGACCGCGCAGGTGAACCAGGAGCTGATGCGGATCCGCTCGTTCAAGGGTCCGACCTTCGAGAACAACCGACGCGCTCAGCAGCTGCGCAGCGGCGACCGCGGTGAACGCGCCCACTACGCCGGCGGCGGGTACGAGGCATCCCGCCGGCGTCCGAGCCGGGGCAACAAGCGGCCGGTGCGCTCGGCGAACGTGCAGCGCATCGAGCGGCTGGATCGCCCCGACGTCGTCGAGCTGCTGTCGCGGGCGAACCTGCTGCCCGCCATCTTCTTCATCTTCAGCCGGGTCGGCTGCGACGCGGCCGTGCAGCAGGTACGGCGGGCGGGCGTGCGGCTGACGTCACAGGAGGAGCGGCTCGAGATCAGGGCCGTCATCGAGGAGCGCACCCGCAGCCTGCTCGAAGAGGACCTCGCGGTGCTGGGCTTCTGGGAGTGGCGTGAGAACCTCGAGCGCGGCGTCGCGTCGCACCACGCGGGACTGCTGCCGGCCTTCAAGGAGGTCGTCGAGGAGCTGTTCCAGCGCAAGCTCGTGAAGGTCGTGTTCGCCACCGAGACGCTGGCGCTCGGCATCAACATGCCCGCCCGCACCGTCGTGCTCGAGAAGCTCGAGAAGTTCAACGGCGAGGCGCGCGTCGCGATCACCTCGGGGGAGTACACCCAGCTCACCGGGCGCGCCGGGCGCCGGGGCATCGACGTGGAGGGCCACGCGGTCGTCCAGTGGACCGAGGCCCTCGATCCGCAGGCCGTCGCCGCGCTCGCGTCGCGGCGCACCTATCCGCTCAACTCCAGCTTCCGCCCGACCTACAACATGGCCGTGAACCTCATCGACCAGTTCGGCCGGGCGAGAGCGCGAGAGATCCTCGAGTCGTCGTTCGCGCAGTTCCAGGCAGATCGTGCTGTCGTGGGGCTCGCTCGGCAGGTGCGCGAGCAGGAGGACTCGCTCGCCGGCTACGAGAAGGCGATGACGTGCGATCGCGGGGACTTCGCGGAGTACTCGGGCATCCGCCGTGAGCTGAGCGACCTCGAGAAGGTGAACCGCAAGGACGTCAGCGCCGCACGGCGCACCCGCGACGAGCGGCAGCGACGGATCGCGAGCCTGCGCAAGCGCATGCTGCGGCATCCGTGCCATCAGTGCCCCGACCGGGAGCACCATGCGCGCTGGGCCGAGCGCTACTGGAGGCTCAAGCGCGAGATCGACAAGATCCGCCGTCAGATCGACACCCGCACCGGCACGGTGGCTCGGATCTTCGATCGCGTCGTCGACGTGCTCGCGGCACTCGAGTATGTCGTGGTCGCCGACGACGGGGCGACGACACTCACGCCGTCGGGGCGCACGATGCGCCGGATCTACGGCGAGCGTGATCTGCTGGTCGCGGAGTCGCTGCGCCGGGGGATCTGGAAAGATCTGGATGCCGCATCCCTCGCGGCCCTCGCCTGCTCGCTCGTGTACGAGCCGCGGCGCGACGACGCCGGTCCAGGGGAGCGGGGTCTGCCTCGCGGCGCATTCCGGCCGGCCTTCGACGCCACCATCTCGCTGTGGCAGGAACTCCAGGACCTGGAGGAGGAGAACCGCCTTCCCGGGACTGAGCCTGTCTCGGCCGGTCTGGCGCTGGCGATGCACTCGTGGGCGCGCGGCGGCACGCTCGACCGCGTGCTGACCGAGGCGGACATGGCGGCGGGAGACTTCGTGCGGTGGGCGAAGCAGACGATCGATCTGCTCGACCAGCTGTCGATCGTCGCCGACCAGCCGATCGCCGGAACCGCACGCAGGGCGCTGGATGCCGTACGGCGCGGCATCGTCGCCTACTCCACCGTCTAGGGCGTCCGACGCGGGCGAGGGTCTCCTCCAGGCTCGCCTAGGGTGGAATCCGTGCCACCCGACGCGCCGTCCCGTCCACCGCTGCCGCGCCCGCTGATGCCGCTCTGGGCCGCCCTGGTGGTGTCGGGCATCGGCGGAGCGCTCCTGGACGTCGCCCTTCCCTCGCTGGCGTGGTGGCCGATGGCGTGGGTCGCCGTCGCTCTGGCGCTGGTGTCGCTGATCGGCCGGCGCGTCGGCGCGGCCCTGCTCACCGGACTCGTCTTCGGCCTCGCGTTCTACCTGCTCAACCTCGACTTCACGGCGGCCTGGGTCGGCCCGATTCCGTGGCTGGCGCTGTCGGGCTTGGAGGCGCTGTTCGTCGCCGGCGGCGCGGCGCTCATCGCCCTGGCCTACCGGTGGGTGCCGCGGACAGTGCCGCGCCGGGGCCGCGTGCTGGTGACATCGCTGCTGGTCGCGGGGCTTTGGACGGCGCGGGAGGCGGTCTCCGGCGGATTCCCCTATGGAGGCTTCCCCTGGGGACGCGTGGGTACCTCACAGGTGAACGGTCCCTTCGCCGAGGTCGTCTCGTGGACGGGCACCGCCGGACTGACGTTCCTCGTGGTGGCCGTCGTCGCCGCCGGGGTCGAGCTGGCCCGTGCGCCGCGTCGGCGCGGGGCCCGCGGCGTCCGATGGCTCCTGCCGGTCGCCGTGCTCGCGCTGATCGCCACCGCGATGCTGGCCGTCCCGGCCTGGGCGACCACGCCGGCCGGCACCATGCGCGTCGCCAGTGTGCAGGGCAACGGCCCGGCAGGCTATTTCGACGTGCGCGATGCGGGCGATGTGCTGGAGTCGCAGTACGACGCCACCAAGCCGCTGTTCGGCTCGGAGGACGTCGACGTCGTGCTGTGGCCGGAGGGAAGCGTCGACCTCGACCCCGAGGGCTCGGTCGCCGCCGCGGCCGCGCTGGACCGGGTCACGCGTCAGCTGGGTGCACCGCTGGTGGCGAACCGGGTCGATCAGCGCGGCGACGAGTACTTCAACATGTCGTTCCTCTGGCGGGACGGCACGGGGATCGAGCAGACGTACGACAAGCGCAATCCCGTGCCCTTCGGCGAGTACGTGCCGGACCGCGAGTTCTACGACGCGATCGCCCCCGACCTCATCGGCATGATCGGCCGGGACTACACG
Organism: Microbacterium sp. ProA8; assembly: GCF_039905635.1. NCBI lineage: Bacteria > Bacillati > Actinomycetota > Actinomycetes > Micrococcales > Microbacteriaceae > Microbacterium > Microbacterium chionoecetis. The sequence goes on from NZ_CP157000.1 coordinate 2,004,488, forward strand.
CCGGGCACCAACGCGCCTGTCTTCGACATCGACGGCACCATCGCGGGCCTCGCCATCTGCTTCGACGTGATCTACGACGCGCTCATCTGGGAGGGCGCCGCGGACGGCGCCCAGGTCTACCTGTTCCAGACGAACAACGCCGACTTCCGCGGCACCGACGAGAACCTCCAGCAGCTCGCCGTCGCGCGGCTGCGCGCCATCGAGACCGGACGCGCGGTCGTGAACCTCTCCACGGTCGGCACGAGCCAGGTGATCGCACCGGACGGCACCACCATCGACGGGCTGGTGGCTGACGCGCCCGGGCACATGCTCACCGATGTGCCGCTGCGGACCGGCCTCACTCCCGCGGTGGTGATCGGGCCATGGATCAACGCCGCCCTGTCGTGGGGCAGCGTCATCGTGCTCGCCGGCCTGGGCGTCGTGGCCGGAGTGCGCGCCCGCGGAAACGCGAAAACGCCGGCCCCGTAGGGCCGGCGTCGCGTGGATCGCGGCTCAGGCGCTGAGCTTGTCCGCCGTGACGTTCTCGCCTGCTCCGCGGCGGGCGCGCACGTAGGCGAGACGCTCTTCCAGGAGCTCTTCGAGCTCGGGAAGCGTGCGGCGCTCCAGCAGCATGTCCCAGTGGCTGCGGGGGGTCTTGTCACCGGAGTGATCGACGGTCGCAGTGCCGTCACCCACCCGCAGCAGCGCCTCGGCGCCGCACGTGCGGCACTCCCAGGCGGGCGGAACCTCGGCGTCGGCCGCGAAGGTCAAAGTCGTGTCACGTCCACACACGGTGCAGGTGTAGATGTGCTGTGCGCGTTCATGGAACACGACGCCCTCTTCGCTCTGTAGGCTCTGGGCGCCGAGTCGGATGCCGCGCAGACTGCGGTCTGCCATTTTGTGGTCCTCTCGTCGCTGTATAGGTATAACGAAGTGACCTGAGCGGATCATCCGAAGCACCCCTGTTCATCGACCTTTCACAGTGGATGCACAGCGGGGCAGACGCCCGGTCACCGGGTCGTGCTAAGTGAGTGCGGCCAGCGCGACGTCTGCCCGGTCGGTGACGATGCCGTCGACGCCCATCGCGACGAGGCGCCGCATGTCGTCGGGCTCGTTGACGGTCCAGACGTGCACTTCGACGCCGTGGCGGTGGGCGGCGGCGACCAGCCGTGATGTGACGATGCGCACTCGGCCCTGGCGCTCCGGAACCTGCAGGGCGTCGATGCCGCCCAGGGCACGGGCCACGAGGCGGTCCGACCGCGCTGCGACGGCGGCGAGCACCCGGGCGATGGTGCCACGGCCGCCGGAGGTCGCAGGGCGCACCCCGCCGCCGGCGGCGGCAGCCGCGAGCAGCGCGGCTCGCCGGCGTTCGTCCGAGAAGCTCGTCACCAGCACGCGATCCCCGAAGGGCGCGACCGTCGTGCCGACCGCGGATGCGGCATCCGTCGCCTTCACGTCGAGGTTGAACCTCAGGGTCGGGAAGGCGTCGAGAGCCTGAGCGAGCGTGATCAGTCCTCCGCGGCCCGTCATGAGCCTTTCGAGCTCACGCACGGAGACGGCGGCGACCTTGCGCGGGTCGCCCGTCACGCGCGACAGATCGTCATCGTGGAAGAGCACCACCGTGCCGTCGGCGGTGAGGTGGCAGTCCGACTCCACGTAGAGAGCGCCGGCGGAGTGCGCGGCGGCCACGGCGGCGAAGGAGTTCTCGACCACGCCGCTGTGCGCGGCGTCCGGCGTCACGAGCCCGCGGTGCGCGAGAACGCGCGGCGTCGCAACGCCGGCGAACCACGGGTGGGTCACGGGGTGGGCGGGGTTACTGCCGGCGGCGGACCGCCCAGTGCGGCACCACCCGAGGCGGCACCGCCCGGCGCGGTGCCTGTGGACTGCCCGCGGCCCTTGGCCGCGGCATCCGTCATCACACCGGCGAACGACCCCGTCAGACCCTTGAGCGCCTCGGTGAACTCGCTCGGGATGATCCACAGCTTGCTCGAGGCGCTGTCGGCGATCTTCGGCAGCGTCTGAAGGTACTGGTAGGCCAGCAGCTTGTCGTCGGGATTGCCGGAGTGGATGGCGTCGAAGACGGTCTGGATCGCCTCGGCCTCGCCCTGCGCGCGCAGCACGGCGGCCTGCTTGTCGCCCTCGGCCTTGAGGATCTCGGCCTGCCGGCGGCCCTCGGCCTCGAGGATCTGCGACTGCTTCGAGCCTTCGGCGGTGAGGATCGTCGCGCGGCGCTCGCGCTCGGCGCGCATCTGCTTCTCCATCGAATCCTGGATCGAGTGGGGCGGGTCGATGGCCTTCAGCTCGACACGGGAGACGCGGATGCCCCACTTGCCGGTGGCCTCGTCGAGCACGACGCGCAGCTGCCCGTTGATGTTGTCGCGGCTGGTGAGCGCCTCTTCGAGGTTGAGCCCACCGACGACGTTGCGGAGCGTCGTCGTCGTGAGCTGCTCGACGGCGCCCAGGTAGTTCGCGATCTCGTAGGTCGCGGCGCGGGCGTCGGTGACCTGGAAGTAGACAACGGTGTCGATCGACACGACGAGGTTGTCCTCGGTGATCACCGGCTGCGGCGGGAACGACACGACCTGCTCGCGCATGTCGATGAGCGGGCGCAGCCGGTCGATGAAGGGGACGAGCAGGTTCAGACCCGGCATGAGGGTCTTGTGATAGCGGCCGAGGCGCTCGACGACGCCGGAGCTGGCCTGCGGGATGATCCGGATGGAGCGGAAGATCACGACCAGCACGAAGATGAAGACCGCGATCGCGAGAATCCATCCGATCGCGGTGGGGATGACCGAACTGACGTCGTTCATGCGAGCGGGTCCTCAGGTGTGGGGGGAAGGGGAGTGGGGGAGTCCGAGCGGACCACCGCCGTCGCGCCCTCGATGCGGCTCACGCGCACCGGCGTGCCGGGGTCGAGGTCGCCGGACTCGGTCCGGGCGGTCCAGATGTCGCCGTTGGCGAGCTTGACCTGCCCGCCGTGCGCGCCGATGGAGGAGACGACGGTGCCCCGTAGGCCGATGAGGGCATCGATGTTCGACGGAGTCGGGTCCTCACCGCGTCGCAGCCGCCGCAGCAGAGGGGGCCTCAACACCAGCAGGAGGATCGCGGAGACAGCGGCGGCGATGATCACCTGCAGCCAGATGGGTGCCCCCAGCAGGTCGGCGACCAGGCCGGCAACACCACCGATGCTCAGCATCAGGAAGGTGAAATCGAGCGTCAGCATCTCGATCACGAGGAAGACCAGGATCAGCACCAGCCAGCCGATCCATGCCCACTGTTCGACCGTCTCGATGAGCTCCACGATGCGCCTCCTGTGCTCTCGAACCTAGCAGGTAGGGTCTACACGTGACTGAGACATCCACCCCGCTTCCCGAGAGCTCGCTGAGTGGCAAGACCGCCCTCGTGACAGGCTCGTCCCGCGGCATCGGAGCCGACACCGCGCGCTACCTCGCGCAGGCCGGCGCGAACGTCGTCATCAACTACCGCAACAAGGCTCCGCGGGCCGAGAAGCTCGCGACGGAACTGCGCGACCTCGGCGTCGAGGTGCTGGTGGTCGGCGCAGATCTCACCGACGCGGCATCCGTCCAGGCGATGTTCGACGAGGTCGCCCGCACGTTCGGCACCCTCGACATCCTCGTGCTCAACGCCTCGGGCGGTATGGAGTCCGGCATGGCCGAGGACTACGCGCTGCTGCTCAACCGCGATGCACAGGTGAGCGTCCTCGAGACCGCGCTGCCGCTGCTGGGTGAGGGCTCGCGCGTCGTCTTCGTCACGAGCCACCAGGCGCACTTCATCCGCACGACCCCGACGATGCCCGAGTACGAGCCGGTCGCGCTGTCCAAGCGCGCCGGCGAGGACGCACTGCGCGAGCGCATCCCCGCGCTGACCGAGCGCGGTGTCGAGTTCGTGGTCGTCTCGGGCGACATGATCGAGGGCACCATCACCGCGACGCTGCTCGAGCGTGCGAATCCGGGGGCGATCGCCGCCCGTCGCGAGGACGCGGGCAAGCTCTACAACGTGTCGGAGTTCGCCGCCGAGGTCGCCCTCGCCGCTCTCGAGCCGGTGCCCGCCGACAATACGCGTCTGGTCGGCGACGTCGCGTCGTTCGGGACGGAGTGATCGGTGCGGGCACACGACATCGAAACCCTCGTCTCCGTCGGACGCCCCGAGATCGCCGCTGACGGCTCGTTCGCCGTCTTCGCTTCCTCTCGCCCCGACATCGCCGCCAACCGGGCTGTCGGCCAGCTCTGGCGCGTGGAGCTTCCGGAGGGCGCGCCCCGTCGCCTCACCCGCGGCATCGCCGACGGCTCTCCGAAGCTGTCGCCCGATGCGTCGCGCATCGCGTTCGTGCGCGGCGACGCCAAGGGCAAGCCCCAGGTGCACGTCGTGGCGGCGGGCGGCGGCGAGCCGGTGCAGGCCACCGACGCGGTGCTGGGTGTCGAGGACTTCGCGTGGTCGCCCGATGGTGCGACGATCGCCTACCTCGCCCGTGTGCCCGAGACGGGCCGCTACGGCAGCGTGGAGGGGTTGGATGCCTCGGCCGAGGCGCCCCGGCACATCACGGGTGTGCGCTGGCACGCGAACGGCCTCGGCTACCTCGGCGACCGCCCTGCGCACATCTTCGTGATCGCCGCACCCCAGCCGGACTCGGAGCCGTTCTACGAGCCCGCCGCGGCCGTGCGCCCCGACGACGAGACGCCCCCGAAGAAGATCGTGGTGGCCGCCGAGGCGCGCTCGCTCACCGACGGGGCGACCTCCCACAGCGGCCTGGTGTTCACGAAGGACGGCCGTGAGCTGCTGACCGTGCCCGACGAGATCGAGCCGGACCGTCGTGACCTCCGCAATCGCGTCATCGCGGTGGCTGTCGACGGATCCGGCGAGCGTGAAGTGCTCTCGGCAGACGCCGGGCTGTCGCTGTCGGCGCTCGACGTCGCTGACGACGGCACCATCGCCCTCTTGGCCAACGAGGTGGGCGAAGGCGTCGACTTCGTGGCGCCCGGCGTCGGCCTGTGGCTGCTCGACGAGGGCAGCCCGGTGCGCCTCACGGACGTCGACGACATCGATCTCGGCGAGATGGGCAGCCACATCACGGCCGTCGGCGACGCCTTCCTCGTGCAGGACCGTACGCGCGGACGAGTGCGGCTGATCCGCGTCGCCCGCGACGGCGCCATTTCCGAGATCCTCGGCGGCGACCTCGAGGTGAACGGCCACGCCGCCGTCGGCGATCGCGTCGTCGCCGCCGTGGCACGCCCCGACTCCTTCGGCGAGCTCGTGCTCGTCGACGACGGCGTCGCGCGCACCCTGACGTCGTTCGGCGCGCGGGCTGCGGCATCCGGGATCGCGCTGCCGCGCGAGCTGACCGTCACCGGTCGCGACGGCTACCCGGTGCACGGCTGGGTCGCCACGCCCGAGGGCGACGGTCCGTTCCCGGTCATCCTGCAGATCCACGGCGGTCCGTTCGCGTCGTACGGGGTGCACCTCTTCGATGAGACGCAGGTGCTGGTGGATGCCGGCTACGCCGTGGTCTACTCGAACCCCCGCGGCTCGGCGGGGTACGGGCGCGCCCACGGGCGCAGCATCCGTCAGCAGATGGGCACCGTCGACTTCGCCGACGTCATCGACTTCCTCGAGGGCGCCATCGCCGCGGACGACCGGCTCGACGGCGACCGCGTCGGCGTCCAGGGCGGCTCCTACGGCGGGTACCTCACCGCCTGGGTGATCGCGCACGACGATCGCTTCGCGGGCGCGATCGTGGAACGGGGCTTCCTCGAGCCGGTCTCGTTCCAGGGCACGAGCGACATCGGATCGTTCTTCGGCGACGAGTACGTGGGCATCTCAGCCGACGACATCGCCCGCCAGAGTCCGATGGCCGTCGTCGGCCAGGTGACGACGCCGACGCTCGTGATGCATTCCGAGCTCGACTTCCGCTGCCCGCTCGAGCAGGCGACGCGGTACTACTCGGCGCTGAAGCGCCAGGGCACCGAGGCCGAGCTGCTGGTGTTCCCCGGTGAGAACCACGAGCTCACCCGCTCGGGCCAGCCACGCCACCGCGTCGAGCGGTTCGCCGCCGTGCTCGACTGGTGGCGCCGGCACCTGCCCGTCGACTGACGACGTGACCAGAACGACGACGGCCCCGGGAGCGATCGCTCCCGGGTCCGTCGTCGTGGGTGACCTCTGATCAGAGGTCACCCTTGAAGGTGAACGCGCGCACGATGTTGATGATGCCGAGGACGATGAGCGAGATGCCCAGGATCCACCAGAGCACGATGACGCCCCAGATCGGCGAGAACAGCACGATGATGCCCGCGATGATGCTCAGGATGGCGAAGAAGATCGACCAGCCCTTCGACGCGGCGTCACCGAGCGTCGACAGCGCGACGATTCCCTCGACGATCCACATGATGCCGATGAGGATGCCGAGGAACAGCGCGAGCCACGCGGTCGTCTGACCGATGTTGAACAGCGCCACGACGCCCGCGATGATGAACAGGATGCCGAGGGCGATGTGGCCGACACGCGCCCACCCGCCCTTGGTCTTGGAGAAGATCCCGAGTCCGGCGTAGACGAGCCCGGCCGCGATCGCGTAGATCGCGATGATGACGGTGACGACCGCCGCGGTCTTGCCCGGCCAGACCAGGATCAGGATGCCGACGATGAGTGCGAGGACGCCGCCGACGCCCAGCGCCGTGCGGATGCCGTTGACGGCCGACTTCTCGGCTTCGGATGCAGTAGACATGGGGGCCTTTCTGAGAGTTCCCTGTATGCGGTGCGGCTAAAGCTTAGACCCGTCGTCGAACTTCGCAACGAGCGTGAACGTGTGTTGCCCAATGCCCATCGCACGGGCGGGGCGCACCGCGCTAGCGTGAGCGTGCGTGACCGTGACGATGTGCGCGCCGCAAGGCGCAGGAGGAGGGTTTCGATGGCCGTCGTTTCGAGGGGATTCGGAGCGCGGCGTCGCGAGAGCGATCCGCGGCTGCCGCCGGGTCAGTACCTGACCGAGGACTTCCCGGTGCTGTCGGCCGGGCCGACGCCTCGTATCGATCTGGATCAGTGGCGCTTCGCCATCCGGAGTGAGACCGGCAGCCAAGTCTCGTGGACATGGGACGAGTTCCAGGCCCTTCCCATCGAGGACGTCGACACCGACATCCACTGCGTCACCCGCTGGTCGAAGCTCGGTACGTCGTGGCGGGGTGTCTCGCTCGACACGCTTCTCGAATCCGTCGAATCCGAGGCCGAGTACGCCATGGCGCACTCGTACGGCGGCTACACGACGAACATCCCGCTCGACGAGCTGCGCGACGGCCAGGCGTGGGTCGCGTTCGAGTTCGACGGCGAGCCGCTCGACCCCGAGCATGGAGGACCCGCCCGTCTGCTCGTGCCGCACCTCTACTTCTGGAAGAGCGCGAAGTGGGTACGCGGCCTCACGCTGATGGACGACGACGAGCCGGGCTTCTGGGAGCAGAACGGCTACAACATGCACGGCGACCCCTGGACCGAGGAACGGTATTGGTGACGGTCGGGGGCTGGCAGCCCGCTCGAGTGGTCGAGGCCGTCGGTGCCACGCCGTCTGCTCGACTCCTGCATCTGCAGGTACCCGGGTGGCCCGGGAACGAAGCCGGCCAGCATGTCGACATCCGGCTCACCGCCGAGGACGGCTATCAGGCGGTGCGCTCGTATTCGATCGGATCGTATGGACCGGGCGAGACCATCGAGCTCGCGGTGGACGAGATCCCCGACGGCGAGGTCTCTCCGTACCTGGTCCGCGATGTGCTGCCCGGCGACGAACTCGAGGTCAAGGGTCCGCTGGGCGGCTACTTCGTGTGGCGACCCGGGGGAGCTGCGCCCGTGCAGCTCATCGCGGGCGGCTCGGGCATCGTGCCGCTGATGGCGATGGTGCGGGCGGCGACGGACGCCGGGGCCGCGGCATCCGTTCGACTGCTGTACTCGGTGCGGACGCCCGAAGACGCGATATATCGCGACGAGCTGGAGCGGACGGCGACCGACGGGGGAGTGGGGCTGACCTGGCGCTACACACGGGCGGCGCCGGACGGCTGGACCGGACACGTCGGGCGGGTGGACGACGACGTGCTGCGCGCGGCAGTGTGGGAACCCGGACGCGAGCCGATCTTCTTCGTGTGCGGCCCGACGGGTTTCGTCGAGCACGTCGCCGACGCTCTCGTCGGGTTGGGCTATCCGTCCGCCCGGATCAGGACCGAACGCTTCGGAGGTGGATGATGCGCGCTGAGATCGCGAGCAGCACGGTCGACGGCAATGCCGCCGCAGGCTTGCTGTGGGACGTGTTCGAAACCGATGTCACGGCGTTGACCGCGGTGTGCGGCGGATGTCGTGAAGGGGCGCCGGTCGCGGAGGCGGTCGTCGAGATCGATGACACGGCCGCCATCGTGCGCTGTCGCACCTGCACGCACACGCTCTTCACCGTGCTCCGGCACGAGGGCGGCGTGCGGCTCGTGATCGGGACGCTGCACGAGATCGTCCGGCCCTGACGGGGGAGCAGCCGGTCTATCCCAGCAGCAGCGTCACCAGGATCAGCACGGGCACGCAGCCGATCGTGGTCAGGAACACGGTGTCGCGCGAGATCGTCTCGCCCACGTCGTAGCGCTGGGAGTAGTTGAAGACGTTCTGCGCGGTGGGAAGCGCGGCGAGCACGGTCACCACCAGCACGTCGTGTGCGGCCAGGCCGAAGGCGAACGCCGCCAGGGCCCAGGCGATCACCGGCATCGCCACGAGCTTCAGGCTGATTGCGAGCACGATGTCCCGCCGACGGCCCGAAGGCCCGAGCACACGCTGCCCGTGCAGCGAGATGCCGTACGCGATCAGCATGATCGGCACGCACGCGTTCGCGATGAGCATCGCGGGCTCCATCACGATCGGCGGCAGCCGCACGCCCGAGACGGAGACGATCGTGCCCAGCAGCGAGCCGAGCACGATCGGGTTCGTCGCGACACGCCCGATCGCGCGCCAGAGCGACGCGCGGGCGGTGGTGACGGCATCCAGGATCGCCATCGTGATGGGGGTGAAGACCAGCAGCTGCAACAGGATCACCGGCGCCGGATACGCCGCACTGCCGAGCAGGTAGAGCGACAGCGGGATGCCGATGTTGTTGGAGTTCACCTGACCGGCGCTCAGGGCCCCGATCACGGTCTCGCCGACCGAGCGCTTCCAGGCGACCCGTGCGACGAGCGTGTAGACGAGGATGACGGCGACCGCCGCGATCGCCGACACGGGCAGGAGCGCCGAGAACAGCGTCTGGACGTCGGCCTGCGCGAGCACGACGAAGAGGAGGAACGGTGACAGCACGAAGAACGTCAGCCGGGCCAGCACGGGTCGCGCATGCTCTCCGAGGAGGTCGATGCGGCCGAGGATCCATCCCACGAGGATCGCCACGCCCACCACGACGAATCCGGTGAGCGACTCCAGCATGCTCCGAGCCTAGGAAATCGTTCTCTCGGTGGCGAATCGCGCGTCGCCGTCTGACAGACTGGCACGCGCTGGACGAAGGGAGACACGGATGCCGGAACCCCGTGACCGCGTGACGCGGAAGGCCGATCTGCTCGCCGCGCTGACCGCGCCCGCCGCTGACGTCTGGGTGGCGACCGCGTCGGCCGAATCGGCGCCGTACCTGGTGCCGCTGTCGCTGGCGTGGATCGATGATCGCGCCGTCATCGCCCTCGAGGAGCGCTCGGTGACGGCCCGCAACCTCGCTGCGTCAGGCGTCGCTCGTCTCGCGGTCGGCCCGACCCGCGATGTCGCGCTGATCGATGTCGTGCTCGAGCGGTCGGTGGGAGTCGACGACGACGAGCCGCTGGGCGAGGCGTACGCGGCGCAGGCGGACTGGGACCCGAGAGGAGTCCCGGGCTACGTCTTCCTCGTGCTGCGGCCGACCCGCATCCAGGCCTGGCGCGAGTCGAATGAGCTGTCCGGTCGCGTCCTCATGCGTGACGCCACCTGGCTCATCTGAATCCGTCCTGCCGGCGCCCCCGGCGCGGGGGAGGGATGCCGCGTCCGGCATGTCTCTCGACGCCGACACGCTGCGCCGCTATCGTCAGCCCTGACAACGACGTCTGATGCCGGGGGGTTCCGATGGAGACCGTGATCGTCATCCTTCAGGCATGCGTGGTGATCGGCGCGATCGTCATGGGCGTTCGCACCGGCGGCATCGGCCTGGGCCTCTGGGGCGTCGTGGGCACGGCGATCCTGGTGTTCGTCTTCCGCCTCGAACCGGGCTCGCCGCCTGTCGACGCGTTCTTCATCATCATCGCCGTGATCACGGCGTCGTCGGCGATGCAGGCCGCGGGCGGCATCGACTACCTCGTCGCCATCGCCTCGAAGATCATCCAGCGCAACCCCGGGCGGCTGACTTTCGTCGCACCCCTCGTCGCCTTCGTCTTCACGGTGCTCTCCGGGACGTCGAACATCTTCTTCGCGCTGATCCCGGTCATCTACGAGACCGCGTATCGCAACGGGCAGCGACCCGAGCGGGCGCTTGCGGCCTCGACGGTGACGTCGGGGCTCGGCATCACGGCCAGTCCGGTGTCGGCGGCGATGGCTGCCTACCTCGTGCTGATGGAGGGGACCGGCTACGGCCTGCCGCAGATCCTCGCCGTGACGGTACCCGCCGCGATCGTCGCGTGCATCGCCACGTCGTTCGTGCAGCAGCGGATAGGCAAGGACCTGGTCGACGACCCGGTGTTCCGCAAGCGCGTCGAGCAGGGCGTGGTCGAGGTCCCGGCGCCGCTGAAGGCGGCCTATGCGGCACGCAGCGCGGGTGGCGGCAGCGCCGCCGGCGGCCGCACCACCTCGGCCGGCGGACGGGCCGTCGAGGTGCAGCCCGTTGTGCACACAGTGCCCCCGGGAGGTGCGACCGCGGCGTGGATCTTCCTCTCCGGAACGTTCCTCGTCGTGGCGCTCGGTCTGTTCTCGGGGCTGCGTCCGGCATTCCCCAATGACGAGGGCGAGCTCGTGCCGATCGGGATGTCGGTGGTCATCGAGATGGTGATGTTCACCGTCGCACTCGTGATCATCCTCGTTCGCAAGGTCAAGCCGTCGCTGGTGGTCGAGCAGCCCCTGCTCCGTGCCGGCTACGTCGCCGCCGTCGCCCTCTTCGGCATCGCGTGGATGGCGGACACCTTCATCTCCGCCAATGAGGAGACGATCATCGAGCCGCTCGGCGCGATGATCGAAGCGAACCCGCTGCTGCTCGCCGTCGCGTTGTTCCTGGTGGCCGGCCTGACGACGAGCCAGTCCGCGACGACCAACACGCTCATTCCCATCGCACTCGCCGCGGGGCTCGCTCCCGGAGTGATCACGGCGATGTGGCCTTCGCTCATCGGCGTGTGGCTCTTTCCTGCGAACGGCTCGCAGATCGCCTCGGTCGAGACCGACCAGACCGGATCCACCAGGCTCACGCAGGTGCCGGTCTGGCACTCGTTCACCATTCCGATGCTGGTGTCCTGGGTGGCGGTGGTCGCCTCAGGTCTCCTGATCCAACTCATCATCCCGGCCTGATCGTCCGGCTGCGTCATCCGCAGCCCGTTCCTGCGACGAAAGGAGCAAACATGTCCGACACGTCGGCGACGGCGGAGGGCGCCGCGGCGCTCATGCCCGAGGTGATCGAGCGGCTCGAGGCCCTCGTACGCATTCCCTCGGTCGCGTTTCCGGGCTTCGACCCGGCGCCTGTGCATGAGATGGGCCGAGCGGTGGTCGACCTGTTCGAGGCGGCGGGTGCGGCGGGCGTGTCCCTCGTGGACGTGCCCGATGGGTATCCGTGCGTGTTCGCCGACCTGCCAGGACCGGAGGGCTCGCCGACGGTGCTGCTGTACGCGCACTACGACGTGCAGCCGGCACCCGAAAGCCAGGAATGGACGACGCCGCCGTTCGAGCCCGTCACCAAGGAAGACGGGCGCATCTACGGGCGGGGCGCCGCCGACGACAAGTCCGGGCTGGTCATCCACTACGCCACGCTGAAGCTCCTCGGCGCCGATCGGCCGTGCCGCGTCAAGATCCTCGTCGAGGGGGAGGAGGAGACCATCTCCCACCTCGAGGCGTTCGTCGAGGCGAACCCCGACATGTTCGCTGCTGACGCGTACGTGATCGCCGACATCGGCCCGCAGTCACCTGGTCGACCGGGGCTCACGACCGCGCTGCGCGGCGACGTGGCGTGCACCGTCACCGTGCGGACGCTGGCGAACCCGGTGCATTCTGGCGAGTTCGGGGGAGCGGCACCGGATGCCCTCACGGCGATGATCCGCATCCTCGACACGCTGCACGACGAGAACGGCGACACCGTCATTCCTGGCGTCGACAGTGGCGCGTGGGACGGTGCGGAGATGGACGAGGACGTCTATCGGGCCGGCTCCGCGATCCTTCCCGGCGTGGAGTTCCTCGGCACCGGATCGCTCTCGGACCGCATTTGGGCGAAGCCTTCGGTCACCGTCCTCGGCATGGACCTGCCGAACACCGCTGAGGCCTCCAACGTGCTGCTGAACCAGGTGAAGGCCAAGCTCTCGATGCGCATCATCCCCGGCTCGGACGGCGATGCGCAGCTCGAGGCGCTCATGTCGCACTTGCGCGCCCAGCGCCCGTGGAACTGCGAGGTGGTCGTCGAAAAAGTGAAGGTGGGGCATCCGTTCGCGGTCGACGAGTCCCACCCGGCCATCGTCGCTGCGGAAGATGCGCTGCGCGAGGCCTACGGCGCCGAGGTGGAGGCGATCGGCAGCGGAGCATCCATTCCGCTCGTGGCCTCGTTCAAGAAGATCGCGCCGGACGCCGCGATCGTGCTGTGGGGCGCGGAGGACACCGCACAGGCGCGCATCCACGCGTCCGACGAATCCGTGGACCCCAAGGAGATCGAACGGATGATCGTCGCGCAGACGCTGTTCATCCGCGAGTTCGCCGACTGAGGACGTTTCCTGGCGCGCCGCGTCGTGTCGGCTTTTCTTTTACAAGCGGCGGCGCCGGCGTCGCTTCTCGATGCTCGCTCGTCCCAGTTGGTCGCGTATGCCAGAAGTGGTTGCTGCCAGGGGGTCTTCCGCGGAAATGCGGCTCGGTTGCCACGGGACGCGGCCACTCTCCAGTAACGCCGATAATGCACATTATGTCAGTTCGAGGCTCGACGATCTACGCGATTCGCACCGAGGACGAATCGGGCACACAGCCAAGCACTCCCCTGGAATCGGGCTTCGGCCTGGCCTTATTGCGCATCGCACGCGACGGCGACTTCTGGCTGCTCTGTAGCTGTGAAACGGGCAGCGGGCTTTTTCAGCTCTTGACGCCATCTGCATCGGTCCGACCATGACGGCTGCGCGTCGCCGGCGAGTGCGTCGCCCGCTTCCCGACGCATTCCCCGCCGCGACCGCCGGAGCACGGTGGTGAACCGCGCAGAAGGCGGGCAGTCATCCGGGCGCTCGTACCAGATCACCTTCTGGAATGCTGGCGGGAACTACCTACGCGGACCTGGGCTCACGAGCACGCCTCCACCACTCCACCCACTCCCCTCCCCCACGACCAGCGGCTCGCACTCGAACGAGCCCACGACCGCACGCTGTACCTGGCGGGCGCGGGACCTCATGGCTCGCCGTCGCATCGCGTGTCGCTCCCAGCCGCTGTTGTCCGCTAAGGCGGATGTGCGCGTCGCGGAGTGGTTTCGCGCCCTCCCTCAGCGGATGGTCCACCCGCCGTCGACGACCAGCGTCTGCCCGGTGATGAGGGACGCCGCGGGAGAGCAGAGAAACACCACAGCTCCGGCTACCTCGCTGGGCTTGCCGATCCGGTGCAGCGCCGCTATCCGGTCGATGACGTCGGCGCGGAACGTGGGGTCAGACAGCGCCTCGGCCGTACCGTCGGTTTCGATGAACGTGGGAGCGACCGCGTTGACGCGGATGCCCCGCTCGCCCCACTCGACCGCATGACAGCGAGTCATATGCAGCATCGCTGCCTTTGCGATGCAGTACGACGACTCGCCGGGCAGCGCCACGATGCCTGCTTGCGACGCGACATTGACGATTGCGCCGCCGGATGGCATCGAGCGCGCGACGTGCTGCGAGAGGAACAGTGCCGAACGGACGTTCAGCGACCACACCGCATCGAAGTCCGCCTCCGTAACGTCGATCGCCGGCGCGTTTATCCCGCCGCCGGCGTTGTTCACCAGGATGTCGAATGCGCCATCATCGGATGCCGCATCGAGCGACGCTCGGGCGCTCTCAAGCTGCGTGACATCGAGGGCGATCAAGGACGCGGAACCGCCCTCAGCCCGAATCGCCCGGAGTGGCGGTTCCGCGCTTTCCGGATCGCGGACGCCCAGGACCACGTGGGCGCCTGCCGCTGCGAGCGCGTGCGCGATCGCAAGACCCAGACCGCGATTGCCTCCAGTGACCAGAGCTCGCCGGCCCGTCAGATCGAAGTACTCCATGTCGCTCCTCAGTCATTCGCTCCGGAGGCCGCCGAGTCATGCCCCTGATTCGGTCACTCCGCGCCCGAGACTAGTAGGCCGGGGTGCCAGATCCCCGCGCTGGCCGCGACCGGTGAGCGAGCTGCGTGCCGGGGGGCGCCCTCACGTGCCGATCGTGGAGACCAGCACGCCGCCCTCGGCCGGCAGCACCCGCCAGACGCTGCCATTGCCCTCGACCCGGAGCCCGCCATCGTCCACGATGAGGGCCGTGCGCTCATCGACGCCGAGCCCGCCCTTGACCAGCCCGGACTCGACGGCGGCCACCAGTCGGGACAGCATGCCGCGCTGGGCGACGTGCACCTCGATGGCCACGTCGACAAGGCCGATACCCGCCTCGATCTCCAGTTCGTCGCCCGCTTCGCCGGGTTCCTCAGGTGAGACGACCACGCCGCCGATGCGCGAGCCGCCTCCGAGCGAGCCCTCTGCCGCGATCATCGCTCCGGCCGAGACGCCGAGGTACGGCACACCGCCGGCAACCAGCCGGCGCAACTCGCCGAATACCGGCTCGAGCCCGGCGCGCACGTCTTCGACGACGCCGCCCCCCACCGCGATGCCGTCGACATCGGCGATCGCGCCGAGCCCGATCGGCTCGCCGGGCCGCCCCGCGGTCAGGTGCACCTCGATCCCGCGTCCCGTTGCGGCCTCGGCCAGAAGCTCGCCAAGCGCCGCCGCCTTCTCCTCGGCTTCGGGATGCAGTGAGATCACGGCGATGCGCGGCAGGGAGCGGCCCGCATCGCCCGCTCGCCGTGCCGCTTCGTCGACGAACGGCGCGTAGAGCGGGGCATCCGCACCCGTGGTCGCGCCGCCGCCGATGAGGTGCACGCTCACGCGGCACCATCCCCCGCTGCGACGGCGAGCGATGCTGCCGCATCGTGCAACTGGTCCCAGGTGAGGCTCTTGCGGCAGATTCCGCCGATGCCGGTGCCTACATCGTTCGCATCGAAAGTCATCCGACGAGCCTACGGGTGAGAGTTCAGGCGTGCCGGGCGCCGGGACCCATGGTCGGTGCCGACGCGTAGGAGCCGCCGCGGTTCTGGCCCCGCTGCGCGATCCACGGCACACGTGCGAGCTCGCGGCCTGATGGACGACCTCGGGGTGCGCAGCCGACCGCAAGCAGGTCGTCATCGGGCAGCGGTGGGCAACGCATCCCTTGCCCGCCGAGATGCCTGAACGCAACCCGTTTGTCGACGCGGCAAGGCTGCACTAGCGTGCATGAAGGCGATGGGCGCGTGCCCGCGCGTCGAACGTCCAGGGTGGAGGCTTGAGCATGTCGGTGGGTTTGCTCGCAGTAGTGGACGACATCCTGACCGCCGCTGTCAAAGCGAGCGCGAAGACGGCTGGCGTGGTGATCGATGACGCGGCAGTCACCCCGCAGTACGTACAGGGCGTTCTTCCCGCGCGCGAGTTGCCGATCGTCGGCAAGATCGCGCTGGGCAGTCTCGTCAACAAGTTCGTCATCATCATCCCCATCGCTCTGCTGCTGACCGCTTTCGCGCCTTGGGTACTCCCCTGGTTGCTGATCGTAGGCGGCTCCTACCTCTGCTTCGAAGGCGCTGAGAAGGTCATGGAGTGGTTCGGCGCCGAGCATGGTCCTGGTCAGGATGAACCCCGGAACGAGCGCAAGCTCGTATTCGGGGCGATTCGCACAGACCTGATCCTGAGCACCGAGATCATGCTGATCTCCTTGGCCAGCCTCGACGCGGGCTTCGGTCTGTGGATGACGTTCGGCGCCCTGGCCGTGATCGCTCTCGCTATGACGCTGCTCGTCTACGGTGCCGTCGCGCTCTTGGTCAAGATCGACGACATCGGCCTGGGCATGTCGAGGAGCTCCGCGGCGCGTGTGCGCAGCACCGGGGAGCGGATCGTGCGATCGATGCCTACGGTGTTCCGCATCATCAGTGTCATCGGCACAGTGGCGATGCTCTGGGTCGGTGGCCATCTGGTGATCGCAAATCTGGCGGAGACCTTCTGGGCGGCCCCGTACAACGCATTGCACGCCGCGACGCACGCGGTCGAGTCGCTCGGCCCGGTCGTCGAGTGGATCGTCGACACGGCGCTGTCGGGGTTGTTCGGCCTGGTGCTCGGGCTGATCATCGCAGGGATCGTATTCGTAGTGATGAGGGTTGTGAAGCGCAAGGCGCCGGTCGGCGCCTCGCATTGAGCGGCGTGACCGCAAACGAACTGCGGTGCCTGACGGTCTAGGATCCGTCCGAAGTGATTGCCGTCAGCCACTCCCCCGCTCTCGGGCGGACCAGCCGATGCGAATCAGGCGAAGAGTTCGTCGAACTCGTCCGTGCGCACGCGCGGCGCCGCGACGGCCCGCTTGATCGCAGGCGCGGGGTCGACGGCGGCGGTGCTGACCGACTCCATCAGAGCGCGGGCGGGCTCGGTCAGGAACCTGCTGGGCTTGGCGGCGACGTGCTTGGCCAGGAACGCGGTGGGATGCGTGGGCAGTTGCGAGGGCACGTACACGTCGAGCGCGTCGCGTGCGCGGGTGAGCGCGACGTAGAAGAGGCGCCCCTCCTCGGCGAGGCCGGCGGATGAGGTGAGTGCCATGTCCGAGGGCATCGCGCCGTCGTTCGCGCGCAGCAGGTGCACCGTGTCCCATTCCAGGCCCTTCGCGGAGTGGATCGTGGAGAGGGTCAGCCAGTCCTCGTCGAGTTGTGGCTGCTTCGCCCAATCGCCGGCGACGTTCACCGGGTCGATCGCCTGCTCGCTCACGAACGTGCGCAGATCGCGTTGTCGAGCGGCGGCCTCTGCGATGCCATCGACTTCGGTCACCCGACGCTGCCAATCCGGGTAGTGCGCGCGCAGCAGTGGATCCACCGCGCCTCTGCATGCCTCGACCAGCTCCGGTACGGCGGTCGTGGAGTCGACAGAGCCGAGCAGGGACAAGGTGGACGCGAGCCCGGTGCGCGCCTTCGCCGGTGCCGCCGCGACCGCGTCGGCCGCGCGATCGACGCCCCCGTCCGCGAGGATCCAGGCGAGGCTGCGCGCACTCGCCTTGCCGATCGCACGGTGCCGCGTGAGCAGCCGGTACCAGGACACCTCGTCTGCCGGATTGAGCACCACTCGGAAGCTCGCCAGCAGGTCGCGCACATGCGACGTCTCGAGGTAGCCGATCCCGCCGAACTTGTGGAACGGGATCCCCCGCACCTTGAGCTCGACCTCGAGCTGCGCGCTGTGGGATCCGGCGCGCATCAGCACGGCCTGCGAACGCAGTGGCGTGCCATCGACGTGCGCGGCGAGGATGCGGTCCGCGATCGTGCGAGCTTCGTCGTCGGCGTTGCGGCAGGTGACGAGGGTCGGCCGGGCGCCCGGCTGCGAACGGTCGGCGACGAGCCGGAGCCTCAGTTCGCCGGGGCGCACCTGGTTCGCGAGGTCAAGGATTTTCTGTGTGGAACGGAAGTTGCGTTCGAGGCGCACGAGGGTGGCGTCAGGGTACGCCTCGATGAGCTCGAGCAGGTGCCCGGCGTTCGCCCCCCGGAACGCGTAGATCGCCTGTGCGTCGTCGCCGACGACGGTGAGCCCGCGGCCGTCGGGGCTGAGCCCGCGCACGATGTCGACCTGGAGTTGGTTGACGTCCTGGTACTCGTCGACCAGCACCCAGTCCCAGCGCGCCCGCAGCCGCGCTCCGACATCGGGATCAGTCACCAGCGCCCGCCACGCGATGAGCAGATCATCCAGGTCGAGCAAGCCGCGCTCACGCTTGCGGTCCCGGTAATGGCGCAGCAGGCCGGCGATCGCGTCGGCCTGCTCGAGCGCCCAGGGAAACTGCTCTTCGATGACGGCGCGGGCCGGGGTCGCGGTGTTGATCGCGCGGGAGGCGATGTCCGCGATCGTGCGGGTCGTGGGCAGCCGGACCTCGGTGCCGTCGAGCCCGTGCTCCGCGCGCAGCAGGTCGATCAGGTCGATGACGTCGTCGGGATCGATGACCGTCACGTCCTCCAGCGCCAGATGCTGTGCGTGCTCGGCGACGATGCGATGCGCGACGGCATGGAACGTGCCTCCGGCGATGCGCTGCGCAGCCTGCGCGTCGCCGCACATCACCGCAGCGCGAGAGAGCATGGCGGATGCCGCGCGCCGGGTGAACGTCAGCAGCAGGATCCGTTCAGGCGGGACACCCGCCTCGAGCAGCCGCGCAACACGTGCGGTGAGCACCCGCGTCTTCCCGGTGCCGGCGCCCGCCGCGACCACAAGCGGCCCATCGCCGTGCTCGACGGCCTCAACCTGCGCCGGATCCAGCCCGGCGAGCGCATCACGTACTGCCACAGGGGCGACGGTAACGAGACCCCCCGACATCCAGCCGTCAGCATTCCACGCCCGGCGATGATCCGGTCGAACAAGCTACGGGCCATCTCCGACAGTGCCCGGAGGCGGGTCCTGCTGCGCCTCTCAGGTGTCCACAGGGATCGGCGCTTCGGTGGGGCTATCCGCGCCGACGCCAGCGGTGAACAGCGACTGCGAGCATCGCGCTTGTGATGCCGACGAGCGGTATCGGAGCTTGGAGGATCAGCGTCGCGGATACCCCAGCTATCGCCGTCACGAGCACTGCGTCGAGGGCCCAGATGAGTCGAATCGCCGCCCCTAGGTCGCCCATCGGGGTGGGGATGGGTGCGAGGAGGGCGGGTTGGAGTGGGCCTTTGAGGGCGTTGCTGACTCTTGCGACCAGGGTGAGGAGTGCGAGAGTCAAAGCGCTCAGAAGCGGTGGGATGACTGCGATTCCCGTGATGGCCGCGCATACCGAGACGGCGGTTACCAGGACGATCGCGGTCACGATCAGTGGAAAGAGAAGATGGTTCGTCAGTAGGTGCGCGTCGCTGATCCCGTACAGCGGGAGGTCTGATGCGACGTAGGCGGCGTGGCGCATCCCGTCGGTGAGGGGTCCGAGTCCTGTGAACAGAAGCACGCCTGCCACGGCCCCGAGAAGGAGGCCGGGTGTGGTGGGCACGAGAGCAAGCACGATGAGTGCACCTGCGCCGGTGAGGGCAAGGATGCCGGCGATCAAGCGGCCCGGTGTGCGCGTCGCTCCGACGGCGTCGCGGATGAAGAACGTCACGGCCAGCCGATTCATCGGTCGAACGGCGCGAAGGCGGCGGCCTCGGTGTGGTCTTGCCTGGTAGGTCGCGGCGGCGGTGCTGAAGTCCATGCCGGCGGCGTGAATCGTGGCGGAATCCCAACGCGCCGCCTGCGCTGCGAGTTCTGCGTGACTGAGACGGTTCATCAGTGCCGGGAGCGAGGCGGCGAGTGCGATGGCGAGCGCGCATGCCGCGGCGGTGGCGGACATTGAACCGATACCTGGGTAAGCGAGTGCGACCCATCCCCAGGGAGTGAACGGTCGTGTACTGGGGAATGTCGCGGTGGCTGCGCCGAGTGCCAGCGAGCCAAGGGCCAGCGGGATGGCGGCTCGGGAAAAGGCTTGGCCGATGAGCCAGAAGGCGGTTGTGACGACTCCGACTGCCGCTCCGACCACGGTGAACGCCAGCGCGTGAAGCGGCTCAACCAGGCCACGGCTTGCAAGACTGCTCGCAACGACGCCCGCTGCGATCGTCGTCGACGCCGTCACTATGGCGGCGGCGCGCAGTACCGGGCCGGCGAATGTGTCCGATCGGGGCAGGTCGGTTGTCGCCAGCGCATGGGTGAGGAACGGGGGAAGCAGGGCGGGGCCACGTTCGCGACCCAGCAGCAGTGCCCCTGCCCACACGCACGCAACAACGAGCGCGGTCATCGCCGGCGCCGCAGCGGACGCGAACAGGGCTGCCCCTTCCGTGCTGAACGCGCTCAACCACACGGCGCGCGCAACGGGCGCCGCGACCACAACCGTGACCATGAGGAACATGTAGACCACATATCCGCGGTCGCGGACGGTGCGAGCGCCACGTGCGCGCCATACGCGAACCGCGGCTTCCGAGCGTGCGCTCATGCCGCGGCATCCAGCCAGACGGTCTGCCCGCCCACCCGGTCCGCAAGTGCTGAGCTGTGCGTGGCAAGCACCAGGGTTGCGCCCCGCTCGCGACGAGCGCGCAAGACGCGGGCCATCGTCTCAACGTGCTCAGGATCCAGCCGTTGCTCCGGTTCATCGAGGATCAACACGTCAAAAGGGCGGGCAAGAGTCATCGCGAGACCAAGCAACTGCATCTGACCAGACGAGAGCTCATGCGGGAAACGCTCACTCAGCCCGCTGAGCCCAAGCTCCGCCAGTACGTCATGGGTGGTAGCCACCGCCGTCCCCGGTGTGCGCGCCCAAGTAGTGGCGACCAGCAGGACATGGTCGTAGAGGGTGAGGTCAGGCGCCATCGGTGGCAGCCCGATCATCGCCGCGACCCGGCGCCGGAACTCAAGATCCCGCTCAGCCACGTCCGCACCCCCGATGCGTACGAGCCCCGCCGTCGGCTTCCGGACACCGGCAAGCACTCGCAAGAAGGTCGATTTCCCTGCCCCGTTCCGACCTCGCACGATCAGAGCGTCACCCCGCCGCGCCCTCACGGAGACGGAAGCGAGAAGCGTCACGTCACCCGTCGTCACGCAGACGTCGTCCATCTCGATCATGAATCCACTCTCCCAGATACCGCAGGAACGCACGGGGTCACGGGCGGGCGCGCGTGAGCTTCAAGCAGTAAGCCGCGCTCGTCGTCGCTTTCGTTCTTCCGCACAAAAGGCGTTCGGTAGCCGGTCCGCCAGCGGGCGGGCGAGCGGGTGCCCGACGGCTTGCGGCCGTGGCGGGGTTCATTGGCTTCCTGCCCATCTATGCTACGAGCCGTGCGATTCGTAACTTGGAACGTGTTGTGGCGGTTCCAGCCCGATTGGAGGGCGCGGGAAGACGCCATCGTGACAACTCTCGAACAACTCCAACCCGACATTCTCGGGCTGCAGGAGTGCTGGTCCGTAGGCGAGGACTCGCAGGCGCACGTCATCGCCCGACGACTCGGCCAGCATGCAGCGTTCGACGGTCCGTCGTTGCCACCGGTTCCCGACCCGCCGGAGCATCCCGATCAGGAGGGGACACGTCTGGGTGTCGGCCTCGTCAGCCGGTGACGCATCGCCAGGTCGCACCGGTGGCGCTTGAGGCGGAGATACAGCATCCCGACGGGACGTTTCGTGTCATCGTCGCAGCGACCGAATGGGAACCCGACTACGCCGACGACCACCTCGCTCAGACCGCAGCGCTCGCGCGACTGCTCGTCCCCACGCCGAAGCGAAATGAGCCGGCAGTCGTTCCTGCCTTCCTGCTCGCCGACCTCAATTGCGATGCAAGTCAGGCCGAGTACGCGCCACTCGCGGAGGTAGCAGACGACACCTGGGACCTCGGCGGCGGCGATCCGGATGCCGTGACCCTCAGCTCTGCCGTGCCTTTCGCACCACTCGAAGCGGCGAAGGAGATCGATCGACGCATTGATCACATCCTCGTGGCGCGGGGCGCTGGAGTCTCCGTCCGGAAGGCCTTCACGGTCAGTTCGGCCGTGGGCGACGTGTACCCATCGGACCACTTCCCCGTCGTCGCCGATGTCCGGCTTGGACCAGCCAGATGAGGCCGGCCGGTGAAACTACTCGCGGAGCTTCGCGCCGAGCGGGCGCTTGCCCGAGTCAGATCGCCATCGCGAGTTCGCCGTATCCCATTGCGATGAGGAACGACAGCGCGGCCAGGGCGGCCGACATCGGCACCATCGTGTAGCGCTCTGGCTTGCTGCGCGAGATCGCGTTCATGCCGATGCCGAGCACGAAGTACGCGAAGATCACCCACATCGCGACCTCGGAGAACAACGGAGCGAACACGTCGATGGCGCCCACGCGATCCCAGGCGATCACCACGATGAGTCCGTAGATGAGGATCGAGACCGCGCTGCCGATCCGCAGTCGTGCGGGCAGCACTCGATGTTGGCCGCCCCAAGCGAAGGCACCCAGTGGCGCGCCGAGGATGAGTGCTAATTGGAGAAGCGTCAAGAGCGCGAGAAGGACGGTGAGCGCGAGGGCGAAGGGCACGCAAGCCAACGTAGCGCGAGGCGTGGTCGAGGCAGCGGTGCCAGCGTGCCGCGCCTCCCCCGTCTACTTGGCGAAGTGCTTCCACTGACCTTCTGTGACGACATCCGTGCCGTTGTCGGTCACCATCAACGCCGTCTGGTCGTCGATGGCGTAGGACGAGGGGCGGATGCCGGCAGCCCAGTTCTTCGCAGCGGCGAGGGAGTTGCCGGGTTCACCGTCGGCCGCAAGATGCGGACAGATCGAGAAGTCGACGATCCCGAGCGCACTGTCATCGCCAGTCGGCGGCTTCCAGCCCACGAATTCCCGGCCGATCTGCGGCGTCATCACCATGCTTCCCGCGCTCATTCCCACCCACACCGTCTCCGCCAGCGAAGGAAACATGTCCGCCAGTCCGGACTCTTGCATCCAGTGGCTGAGGTAAAGCGCGTCGCCGCCGGCGGCCAGTAATGCGTCAGCCTCGAGTACGAGCGGCTTCCACCGCTCTTCATCGATACTCGGCAGTGCCGTGAGCTCCAGCACGCCGACGGATCTCCAACCCAGATCGACCATGGGATGCTCGGATGTTCCGCTGATGAACTCCCAAGCTCCGACGCCGGGTCCCAGCCAGGGATGGCCGTACTGGGCGGTGGGTATGCACAGTGCGGTGGACTCGCTGATCGGCTTGCCGAGCAGGTCTTCGAGTGCATGCCGGATGGTCGGATTGGTGACTCCCGCCGAGGTGAGAAGAAGCTTCATGATCCCTTCCCGGCGGCGTGGACTCGTCGCGCCCGTCTCGTTCGTTGTCGCTGTGTTGACTGGCGTCCATCGGATCCGGCCAGCCTAATCGTCACGCGTCCTCACATCGCGGGGCGATCCTCCGAGCCGGTGAGCAGGTCAGCCTCGGGGCATGCCTTCGCCGAATTAAGCAGGGTACGGCGGTCCGGCTGAACTTTCGGATGTCACCAACGGAGGAATCCGGCGCTTTTCAGACCCCGCTCCATCTGGTAGCCATGACCATGACTTTCATGGCAAACGAGTCCCCCACGGATGTCGCGCGTCGCATCATCGACGAGAACTCCTACGCAACTCTCGCGACCGCTGACGTGGAGGGGCGCCCGTGGGCGACACCGGTCTGGTTCGCGGAGCGCGGTCTGCGCCAGTACGTCTGGGTGTCCCGAACCACACGACGGCACTCGCAGAACGTTGCACAGCGAGCGCAGATCGCGCTCGTCGTGTTCGACTCGACTGTCCCGGTGGGCTCCGGGAGCGCGGTCTACGTCGAGGCGGCCGCAGCACAGGTGCCGGACCACGAACTCGCGGCTGCGCTTCCGGTCTTCAACACGAAGTGCGAGGCATCCGGACTCTCGACGTGGGACAGGTCGAAGGTCTCGGGAGACGCCCCCCACCGCCTGTATCTGGCGACAGCAGCGCAGGTGTGGGTCCTCGATGACCACGAGAACCGGGTCCCCGTGCTTTAGGTCGCGCAGGCTCGCGGCATCAGAAGCCGACGGCGAGTAGTCCGACCGAGTCGTTGTCGCGAAGCCACACCAAGGCGGTGCGTTCATAGGCGGGAATCTGCGGGGGCAGGTCCATCAGATCGAACCACCCCAGCTCGGCGCACTTCTCCGGCTCCATGATGGAGGGCTCCCCGCTCCACGAGGAGCAGGTGAAGAACCAGTCGACGCGTTGCTCCCTCGGATCGGACGTTCCGTCCGTGCGCTGCATGACGGCTGAAGGAACAAGCTCACTGGCCGGCACGCGGACGCCGAGCTCCTCAGAGAGCTCCCGAGTGGCCGCCTGCACGGCGGTCTCCCCCGGTTCCAGATGGCCCGCCGCGCCGGCGGTCCAGAAGCCGTCCATGTACCCGGTGTTGTGCCGCAGCTGCAACAGCACCCTGCCGTCGCGCACCAGGTAGACATACGCCGCCGGAATCAAGCTGTAACGAGTCACCGGACGACCATAGCGCCCGCGCCAGGGGCCGCCGCGCGACCCCATCCCCCGCATGTCTCTCGGGGAGGCGAGAACGGGGGTGGCGTTCGGTTCAAGGGGTACTTGATTCACGTATCCATGTACTATCCGACTCATGGCAACCGCGACAATCGCCCACACCGCCGCGCTCGCCAGGCTCGGCTACGCCCTGTCGGATGCCACACGCACCGGCGTACTGCTCGCGCTGCGCAGCGGACCCGCCTACCCGTCCGACCTCGCCTACGCCATCGGCGTCTCCCGACAGGTGATGTCGAATCAGCTGGCCTGCTTGCGCGGATGCGGACTGGTCGAGGCCGTCCAGGAAGGGCGTCGCTCGTCCTATCGGCTCGCGGACGAGCACCTCGCGCCCGCTCTCGGGGAACTCCTGCAGGTGGTGCTGTCGGTCGACCCCGAGTGCTGCGCCGGTGAAAGCTGCACCTGCGCATGACGACGTCACTGATGCCCGAGCGTCGCGAGACGCTGCAGCGCCGGATCCGGTGGATCGTCGCCGTCACGATCGGCTACAACGTCATCGAGGCGGTGGTCGCCATCACGGCCGGTACCGTCGCATCCTCCGGCGCGCTCATCGCGTTCGGGCTCGACTCCACCATCGAGGTCGTCTCCGCGGCCGCCGTCGCATGGCAGTTCACCCGCCGTGATCCGGAGCGCTGGGAAAGACCCACCCTCCGCGTCATCGCCATCGCCTTTTTCGCCCTCGCTGCCTACGTCATCACCACGTCCCTGCTCACCCTCATCGGCCGGGTAGAGGCCGAGCACAGTGCTCTCGGCATCCTCATCACCGCGCTCAGCGTCATCGTGATGCCGCTCCTGTCCGTCGCCGAGCGGCGCGCGGGCCGCGAGCTCGGCTCCGCCACAGCGGTCGCCGATTCCCGACAGACCTTGATCTGCACCTACCTGTCGGCCGCCGTCCTGATCGGGCTTCTCCTGAACACGGGGCTCGGTTGGTGGTGGGCCGACGCGATCGCCGGCCTCGTCATCGCCGGATTCGCCGTCCGCGAAGGCAGAGAAGCATGGCGCGGCGATGCCTGCGCCACCTCGGTAGGCATGCTCCTCGAAGACGAGCCCGACGACCACGCTGCGCATTGAGCAGCCGCGCATCGTCCGCCGAGCGCGGGCGCCCGCGGCCGGGAGGCCGGATACTCGTGGTCCCTTCGCCGAGGATCGCGCGGCCGTGTTCCGGCTGCTTGCCGATCTCATGCCGGCCGTTCCCGAGGTCTGGTCCGACACCGGCCCAGTGACTCTGGCAGACTTCCGGGATGCCGCACTCCGACGCGCTCGCCCGGCTCTGGCCCGCTTCTGCCGTACGTGTGCGTGCCGGCGACCTTGAGTTGCGCTGGATCGACGACGACCTCCTGGTCGAGCTGGCCGAGCTGGCCGGACGCGGCATCCATGATCCCGACCGGATGCCGTTCGAGCACCCTTGGTCCCGCGGCTCGGCCGACGAGGTCGCGCGCAGCGTGCTGACGTACCAGTGGGGAGTCCGCAACCGGCTCTCGCCCACGACGTTCGCCCTGGAGCTTGCCGTCGTGCACGATGGCGTGCCGGTGGGGATCCAGGGCATCACCGCGAACGACTGGTCCGTGCTGCGGCGCATCACGACCGGGTCTTGGCTCGGACGGGAGCACCAAGGCCGCGGCGTCGGCACGCGGATGCGGATGCTTGCTCTGCACCTCGCGTTCGAGGGCCTGGGCGCGCGGGAGGCGACGTCCGGGGCATTCGCCGACAACGTGTCGTCCAACGCCGTCTCGCGGCGCGTCGGCTACGACTCCGACGGTGCGTTCCACGTCGCCCGCGAGGGCGAGGCGGCGCTTCATCATCGATACGTCATGTCGCGTGAGCGCTGGGAGTCGCTCCGCGCCGACCATGCCACCCGGCTCGGCTCGGTGATCGAGCTGGAAGGGGTCGACGGCCTCCGCACGCAGCTCGAGACTCCTCCGTCGGAGCCCCAGTCCGCACACGCCTGACCGCGGGCGCCGAGGCACCCGCGGTCAGAGGTTGCGTCTGGGTGTGGTCAGAGTCCGGCGGCGTCGTCCGTCGTGCTCGTGCTGCGGCGGGTCACCTGCTCGTTGACGTTCGGGTCGACGGCGGAACGCGTGACGGATTCCGACCGGCGCCGGCGCGCCAGCAGGACGATGCCGACGATGAAGATGACGGCTCCGGCACCCATGAGGATGTAGCCGATCATGTCGAGA
The DNA here is from genome assembly GCF_039905635.1 of Microbacterium sp. ProA8. NCBI lineage: Bacteria > Bacillati > Actinomycetota > Actinomycetes > Micrococcales > Microbacteriaceae > Microbacterium > Microbacterium chionoecetis. The sequence continues at coordinate 2,031,074 of NZ_CP157000.1, forward strand.
TTGACCCATTCCACCTCGACGTTCACCGCGAAGGCGAGGATGGCGCCGATGGCGAAGAGGGCAATGCCTGCTCCGATGCTCATGCGAGGTGTCCTTTCCGGGGCGCGGCGATCAGCCCTCCCCTATTCCGGGACGCGTGGTCCCAGAGCTACCCTCCCGCATCCGCCGTCATCCGAAGAGGGGCTTGACAGATGACGGATGCCCTTCCCGCGGCTGCAGGAACCGCTTCTCCCCCGCCCGGTCCACGGCCCGCCACGGGCCTCGATCGTGCCCTGGCCGGCGGCCGCGGCATCCGTCTCCGTGACTACTGTGGAATGGTGCCCAGCCTGTCCCGTCGCCTCGTGACGGGGCCGGGGATGCGCGCCTGGCTGATCTGGACGGTCGGCGTCGCCGCATATGTCCTCGCGATCACGAACCGCTCATCGCTGAGCGCCGTCGGGGTGGACGCGGCAGCCCGGTTCGACGCGGACGCGGCCACCCTGTCGCTGTTCGCCGTCGTGCAGCTCGCCGTCTACGGAGGCATGCAGATCCCGGTCGGAGTGCTCCTCGACCGTTACGGCGCACGGCCGATCATGACGATCGGGATGCTGCTGATGGCGCTGGGGCAGCTGACCATGGCGCTCTCCCCCAGCGTCGGCGTCGCGATCCTCGCCCGCATGCTGCTGGGTGCCGGCGACGCCGCCATCTTCCCCGGGGTGCTGCGCCTCATCGCGACGTGGTTCCCCGCGCAGCGCGCACCCGTCATGGTGCAGCTCACGGGCATCGTCGGGCAGGCGGGGCAGCTGGTGGCGCTGCTCCCCCTCGCCGCGCTGCTGCACGCCACCTCGTGGACGATCACGTTCGGCAGCATCGCCGGACTCGGGGTGCTGTTCGCGATCCTCGTGTTCCTCCTCATCCGCAATCACCCGCCGGACCGCGACGAGGACGTGTCGGTGGACACCGACACCGGGGCTATCCGGGTCGTGACCTCGTCTGTCGACACCGGGGTCGGCATCCGTGCCGCGTGGGCACATCCAGGCACTCGCCTCGCCTTCTGGTCGCACTTCACGACGCCGTTCGCGGGCACCGCGTTCGTGCTGCTGTGGGGTATGCCCTTCCTCACCGCGGGCGAGGGGCGCACGACGGCCGAGGCGGCCTCGATCATGTCGCTGTACGTCGTCGTAGGCATGGCGCTGGGGCCGATCATGGGTGAGCTCTCGCGACGCGTGCCGCACCTGCGCTCACGTGCGCTCGTGCTTCCCACCGTGGCGGTGCAGGCGGTCGCCTGGCTCGCCGTGATCGCGTACCCGGGGCCCGCTCCTCTCTGGCTGCTGCTGGCGCTGGCCGTCGCGCTGGCCACCGGAGGACCCGCCTCGATGATCGCGTTCGACCACGCGCGCACCCACAACCCGTCCCACCGCCTCAGCACCGCCACCGGCGTGACGAACGCCGGCGGCTTCCTGGCGGCGCTGCTCGCCATCCTCCTCATCGGTCTGGCCCTCGATCTGCAGGGCGCCGGCACCCCGGCGACCTACAGTCTCGATGCCTTCCGCATCGCCTTCCTCATGCAGGTGCCGCTCTGGCTCGTCGGCAGTGCGTTCATCGTGATCGAGCGCAAGCGCACCCGCATCCGCCTGGGAATGGATCCGCCGCGCGCACGGCGCCCCCGGCGCTGACCGCTCCGGAGCGCCGAACCGGCCGACTCGGCCCGTCGCGGCATCCGATCGGTACTCTGAGCGTATTCGGCTCGTCAGCTGGGCCGGATCGAAAGGATTCCCGTGTCCGCTCCCCTCGCGATCGCCGCCGAGGTCCGGGACGCCGTCGCGAGCGGCGAGCCGGTGCTCGCGCTCGAGTCCACGATCTTCACCCACGGCCTCCCTCGCCCACGCAACCTCGATGTCGCCCTCGAGGCCGAGGCGCGCGTCCGCGCACTCGGGGTGGTGCCGGCGACCATCGGCGTCATCGACGGGCGCGTCACCGTCGGACTCTCCCCCGACGAGATCGAGCGGCTCTCGACCGCCGACGGCGTCGTCAAGGCGAGCGTCCGCGACCTTCCCGTCGTCGCGGTGAAGGGGCTGAGTGCCGGGACCACCGTGGCGGCGACGGGATACCTCGCCGCACGTGCCGGGGTGAGGGTGTTCTCGACCGGCGGGCTCGGCGGCGTGCATCGGGGTGCAGCCCAGACCTTCGACGAATCCGCCGATCTTCCGACCCTCGCCGGCCTGCCGCTCGTCGTGGTGAGCGCCGGCGTGAAGTCGATCCTCGACATCCCGCTGACGTTGGAGCGGCTCGAGACGCTCAACCTCGCCGTGGTCGGCTACCGGACCACTGACTACCCCGGCTTCTACATCGCCGATTCCGGGCACGACATCGAGTACTCGGTGGACTCGCCCGCCGAGATCGCCGCGATCGCGCGGACGCGCGACGACCTCGGCATCGCATCGACGCTGCTCGTCGCCAACCCCGTCGCCGTCGATCATCAGCTCGACCCGGCCCTGCACGACGCCGTCCTCGCGCGGGCGCTGTCGTCGGCGCAGGCGAACGGTGTCTCGGGGCACGACACGACGCCGTTCCTGCTCGACTTTCTCCAGCGCGAGACGCGCGGACGCAGCCTCGACGTCAACGTCGAGGTGTACCGCGGCAACGTCGCTCTCGGCGCACGCATCGCCGTGGCCCTCGCTGGCCCGGCCTGATGCTGGTCGTGATCGGCGACCTCGTCGCCGACCTGATCGTGCTCGGAGGCGCGGCGCTCGAGCGCGGCACCGACAACCCCGCCGAGGTGCGCCTCACCCGGGGCGGGAGCGCGGCGAACGTGGCGGCCGCCGCGGCGCCGCGGCATCCCTCACGCTTCATCGGGCGCGTGGGAGACGACACCCTCGGGCACGCACTCGTGGCCGAGCTCGCAGCGGCGGCGGTCGACGTGAAGGTGCAGCGCGGCGGTCGCACCGGATCGATCGTCGTGCTCGTCGACGCCGTGGGCGAACGCACCATGATCACCGACCGCGGCGCCGCCGCGGAACTCGGACCGATCGACCCTGGGTGGCTCACCGGCGCCGATTGGGTGCATCTGCCGCTGTACGGCTTCGCGTCAGCGGGCTCCCGCCGGGCGGTGACGGATGCCGCGACCAGCGCCGCTGCGGACGGCGCACGCGTCAGCCTCGACCTGTCGAGCGTGGCGACGATGCGCGAACTGGGTGATGCCGAGCTGCGGCGGATCCTCACGGAGGTCCGGCCCGACGTCGTCTTCGCGAACCAGGAGGAGGCGCAGACGGCGTCCCAGCTCGACCTGGCTCCGGAAGGTGTTTACGTGATCAAGCGCGGGCCGGCGCCGGTCCTCGTCGGCGTGGACGGACAGACGGCCGCCGTGCCCGTCGACAGGGTCGACGACGTCCTGGACTCGACAGGAGCCGGCGACGCCTTCGCCGCCGGCTACATCGTGGCTGCGTTGGCCGGCGCCGACCCACGTGAGAGCGCCCGGGCGGGCAGCGCGCTCGCGATGAGTGCGCTGCGCCGCCCGGGCGCTCTGTGATCAGACCGCTCGTCGCGGGCCATCCCGGGGTCAGACGGTCTGGAGGTTCTCCAGCACGTCCTCGATGTCGTCGATGAACGCGTTGTAGCCGGCGATGGTGGCCGCGACCTGCTCGTCGGTGAAGTCGCTGCGGTCCTGACGGATGGTGAGCACCGTGCCGTCGCCGGTCTCTTCGAGATCGAACAGCACCGGCAGTCCCGCGTCGTCGCCGGGCTGGTCGGTCAGGGTCATCGCGAGGTGCGACGGCGGTTCGACCACCTGGTACTCCCCCGCCCAATCGATGCGGTTGCCATCGGGCAGCAGCATGACGGCGCGGAAGGCGCCGCCGGGGCGCACCTCCATCGTCAGGCTCTCCTGCGGCACTTCCACGGCCGCCGTGCCGAACCACACGGCGAAGTGCTCGGGCTTGGTCAGCGCCTCGAACACCAGTTCGCGGGGGGCCCGCAGGGTGCGCGTGACGGTGAAGTACTCAGTCATGGTCGTTCTCCTTCTCGGTGGATGCGGTGGCGTCGCCACCCGTCGGTCTGCTGGTGGGGTCGCCCAGCTGCTGGAGGGCGTTGAGATAGTGATCGAGGGCGCCGAGACTGTCATCCCAGAACTGGGCGTAGCCGCCGATCCAGTCGGATGCCGCCGCCAGCGGTCGTGCGTCCAGCCGCGCCGGCCGGTACTGCGCGTTGCGGCCCCGCGTGACCAGCCCCGCCCCCTCGAGGACGCGGAGGTGCTTCGACACAGCGGCGAACGTCATGTCGAACGGTGCGGCGAGCTCCCCCACCGTCGCATCGCCTTGGCTCAGCCGCGCGAGGATGGCACGGCGGGTGGGGTCGGCGAGGGCCGAGAACGTCATACTCAGTGAATCCGACACGGCGTCCCTTCTTGTTCAACTGATTAGTACAGTACCGATCGGTTGAATGAGTGTCAACCGGGTGTCGGATGTCCGCACTACGGTGGCGGCATGCCTCGTGTGATCTTCTATACGGCCACCACGCTGAACGGCTTTCTCGCCGACGACCACGACTCGCTGGAGTGGCTCTTCGCTGCTCCGGGAGGCGAGGGCGGCGATGACGACTTCCAGCGCTTCCTGTCCGGCATCGGCGTGCTCGTCCAGGGATCCTCCACGTACCGGTGGGTGCTCGAGCACGAAGATCTCGTCGCACACCCCGAGAAATGGCCGTCGTACTACGGCGAGCGTCCGACGTGGGTGTTCTCGAGCAAGGACCAGCCGGTGGTGCCGGGTGTCGACATCCGCTTCTCATCCGGGGACGTCCGCGAGGTGTGGCCGCAGATCCGCGACTCAGCCGGCGACGGTGACGTCTGGATCGTGGGAGGGGGAGACCTCGCCGGCCAGTTCGCCGACGCCGGCCTGCTCGACGAGATCCGTGTCTCGATCGCACCCGCGACGCTGACGTCGGGCAAGCCGCTCCTCCCCCGCAACCTCGGCCCCGACCGGCTCGAACTGACCTCGGTGCGGCAGGCGGGCGCGTTCGCCGAGCTCACCTATGCGGTGTCCGGCAGGGCGCAGTCGTGATGAGGCTGGTTCAGCGCCCGGCGGGCGCGACCTCGCTCCACTGAGCGAACTTGGGCTCACGTCCGTCGCCCGATGAGGTGCCGGTGAGTCGCCGGCGCACCCAGGGACCGACGTGCTCCCGGTAGTAGGCCGCTCCCCGCGCGCCCATCGGGGGCAGCGGCGGCAGCGACCACCACGCCGGCTGCGGCTCGATACCCAGCTCGGTCAGCACGCGCGCGGCGACGCGGTGATGGCCCCGCGAGTTCATGTGCAGACGGTCCTCGGACCAGAACGGCGGGCTCGCGAGCTCCTCGTCGAACCAGTTGTACGCCTGCACGACGTCGGTGCGCGACGCCAGGCGCTTTTCGACAGCGTGGGACAGCAGGTCGCCGCGGCGCTGGATGACGCGCCGCATGGGCAGCTGTCGCGTCGGGTTCGCGCCCGACAGCACGATGAGCCGCACGCCTTCTTCGTCGCAGCGCCGCAGCACGGTCTCGAACGCGGCGACCACGTGGGCGAGGCTCGTGCGAGGACGCAGCATGTCGTTCCCGCCGCCGTTGAACGACAGGTGGGTCGGATTCAGGGCGAGCGCCGGCTCGAGCTGCTGCTCGACGATGGGCCAGACGAGCTTGCCGCGGATCGCGAGGTTCGCGTACTCGATCGACTCCCCCCGCGCATCCGCCCAGCCCTGTGCCACGAGATCGGCCCAGCCGCGCACGTGGCCGTCGGGAAGCTCGTCGCCCACGCCCTCGGTGAAGGAGTCGCCGATGGCGACGTATCTCACGGATGCCACGGGTCGATCAGCTGCCTCGCGTCGAACGGATGCCACGGACCCCAGCCTATGTGCGCTGCGGCGACCGCCTGGCCGCCTCAGCGATCGTCGAGCGCCGCGCCCCGGCGGTCGACCAGCCCCCACGCGGCCGCGGCCGCCACGGCGAAGAACACCGCGAACACGACGAACAGCACCGGTGCGCCGCCCGCGATGAGCAGCGGCGGCACCACCAGGGGTGCCACGATCGATGCGATGCGCCCGACGCCTGCGGCCCATCCGGTCCCGGTGGCGCGGAGCGACGTCGGATACATCTCGGGGGTCACCGCGTACAGCGCGCCCCAGGCGCCGAGGTTGAAGAACGACAGCGCCATCCCGGCGGCGATGATCGCTCCGGGGCCGCTCGCCGTGCCGAAGAAGATGGCCGACACCGCAGAGCCGACCAGGAACACCGAGAGTGTGGCCCGGCGTCCCCACACCTCGATCAGCCACGCGGCGACCGCGTAGCCCGGCAGCTGGGCCAGCGTGATCACCAGGGTGAAGCCGAAGGAGCGCACGAGGTCGTACCCCTGCGCCACCAGGATCGACGGAATCCAGATGAACGCGCCGTAGTACGAGAAGTTGACGCAGAACCACACCAGCCAGAGGCACGCGGTGCGAACCCGGAACTCCTTCGCCCAGAGGGCGCCCAGGCGCTGACCGAGGGATGTCGCCGCCGCGGGCGGGACGTCGGCGCGCGTGGGCGCGACCGTGGGGACGGTTCCGGCGGCATCCTCGAACCTGCGGACGACGGACTCCGCCTCGGCGAAGCGTCCGCGTCGCTCCAGCCACCGTGCGGACTCGGGCAGACCCCACCGCACGATGAGCGCATAGGCCGCGGGGATCGCCCCGAGTGCGAACGCCCACCGCCAGCCGTTCTCGGAGGCCGGGATCACGAAGTATCCGATGAGCGCGGCGAGCGTCCAGCCCACAGCCCAGAAGGCCTCCAGGATGACGATGAGCCGCCCGCGTATGCGCGCCGGTGCGAACTCGCTCACATAGGTGCTGGCGACGGGCAGTTCGGCGCCGAGTCCCAATCCGACCAGGAATCGCAGGATGAGCAGTGCGGCCAGCCCGCCGACGAGGGCGCTCGCCCCCGTGGCCAGGCCGTAAACGAGCAGCGTGAGCGCGAACACCTGCCGGCGGCCGAAGCGGTCCGCCAGCAGGCCGCCCACGCTGGCGCCGATCGCCATCCCCACGAAGCCGATCGATGCGATCCACGCCGTCTCGCTCGGCACCAGGTCCCACTGCGCCGCCAGGGCGGCGATCACGAACGAGATGAGCCCCACGTCCATGGCGTCCAGGGCCCAGCCGATCCCTGACCCCGTGAGCACCCGCAGGTGCGGGCGGGTGAACGGCAGGCGGTCGAGGCGCTCCGAGAGCGTCGACGAGGTGCGGGTTCCGGCATCCGTCATAGCGTCATGCTACGGATGCCGGAGCCCTCGCGGGCGCTGCGACAGCACGCCACGCCCGCGGCGGCGCTACGACAGCATGTCGCGGACGCGCGGGGCCACCTCGGTGCCGAACAGCTCGATGGATCGCAGCATCCGCTCATGCGACAGCGTGCCGGTCGAGAACTTCATGTCGAAGCGTGAGGCGCCCAGCGTCTGGACGGTGTCGGCGATCTTGCGCGCGACTGTCTCGGGCGACCCGACGTACAGCGCGCCCTCCGGCCCGACGTCGTGCTGGAAGCGGAGCCGGTTGTAGGTGGGCCAGCCGCGCTCGCGGCCGATCGAGTTGTTCATCGCCTCGAATCCCTCGTAGGCCTCGTCCCACGCCTGCTGGTCGGTCTCCGCGATATGACCTGGGGAATGCACCCCGACCGGCAGCTGCGGCTGATCGAAGGTGTCCAGCGAGCGGCGGTAGAGGTCGGCGAACGGCCGGAAGCGCGCTGACGGGCCGCCGATGATGGCGAGCATGAGCCCGTAGCCGTAGCGTGCGGCGCGGACCGCGGACTCGGGCGTGCCCCCGACGCCGACCCACGCGCGCAGCCCGTTCTCGGTCTTGGGGAAGACATCGGCCGCGTCCAGTGACGCGCGCAGGCTGCCGCTCCAGGTGACGGGCTTCTCGGTCAGCAGCTGGGAGAAGAGATCGAGCTTCTCGTCGAAGAGCGCCTCGTAGTCGCGCAGGTCGTAGCCGAACAGCGGGAACGACTCGATGAACGATCCGCGCCCGAGGATGACCTCCGCCCGGCCGTTGGACACGGCGTCCAGCGTCGAGAACCTCTCGAACACGCGCACCGGGTCGTCGCTCGAGAGCACGGTGACGGCCGTGCCGAGGTGGATCTGCTCGGTGCGCGCGGCGGCAGCGGCCAGCACGATCTCGGGGCTGGACACGGCGAACTCCCGCCGGTGGTGCTCCCCCACCCCGAAGAACGAGAGCCCGACGCGGTCGGCGAGCACCGCCTGCTCGACCACGTTGCGGATGGTCTGCGCGCCGCTCACGAGCTCGCCGGAGGCATCGCGCGTCACGTCGCCGAAGGTGTCCAGGCCGAGTTCGAGGGTCATGGGGTCGATGGAGGTCATCGCTTGCTCCTTCTATTCGGTTGCATGAACCTGCGCTGCCGCCGCGGCATTCCCGAGACGCACAGTCGTCGCGAGCGTAGCGTGGAGGCATGGCCCTCTTCGCGGATCGGCGGGCCGCCGGCCGAGTGCTCGCCGCAGAGCTCGCAGACTGGCGGGGAACGGATGCTGTGGTCCTCGGCATCGCCCGGGGCGGCGTCGTGGTCGCCGCCGCGGTGGCTGAGGCGCTGGAGTTGGACCTTGACGCCGTGGTGGTGCGGAAGCTGGGAGCGGCCGGCCACGAGGAGTTCGCCGTCGGAGCGATCGCCGACGGCGTGCGGATCGTCACGCCCGACGCCATGCGGTGGGCGGGCATGTCAGCGGAAGACCTGGAACGCGTGGAAGCCGCGGAGCGCGACGAGCTGGTGCGGCGGACGGACGTGTACGGGCCGCACGCTCTGGATCTGGCCGGCCGCACCGCACTCGTGGTCGACGACGGTGTGGCGACGGGTGCGAGCGCGCTGGCCGCATGCCGGGCCGTGCGTGCACGCGGCCCGGAGCGGGTCGTACTCGCGGTACCCGTGGCCCCGGACCGGTTCGTGCCGCCGGCGGACGTGGTCGACGACTACGTCTGCCCGCACCGCGAATCCGATTTCTGGGCGGTCGGCGAGTACTACGACCACTTCGGGCAGACCGGCGACGCAGAAGTCCTGCGGCTGCTCGGTACCGCCGATCCCGGTCGTTGAGCGAGGGAGCGCCAGCGACCGAGACGAAACGCATTGGGCCGACGGGCTGCGCCGGGTGCAGGGCGTTTCGTCTCGCTCGTGCCTCGCTCGCTCAACGACCAGGACGCCGAGTCAGTGCGCGAGCGCCATGCGCAGCGTGTCGAGACCCACACCGCCGATGTCGAGCGCGCGCTTGTGGAACTGCTTGATCGAGAAGGCGTCGCCTTCGCGCTCGGCGACCTCGTCGCGCAGCTGCTCCCAGATGCGCTGGCCCACCTTGTACGACGGGGCCTGTCCCGGCCAGCCGAGGTAGCGGTTCACCTCGAACTTGACGAACTCCTCCGGCATGTTGACGTTGCGCAGCATGAAGTCGAGTGCGAAGTCGGCGTCCCACGTCCCCTGACCATCGGGGCGCGGCTTGCCGAGGTGCACGCCGATGTCGAGCACGACACGGGCCGCGCGCATGCGCTGGCCGTCGAGCATCCCGAGCCGGTCGGCCGGATCGGACAGGTAGCCGAGCTGCTCCATGAGCCGCTCCGCGTACAGCGCCCAGCCTTCGGCGTGACCCGACGTTCCGGCGAGCAGGCGACGGTAGGTGTTGAGCTGTGCCCGGTTGTAGACCGCCTGCGCGATCTGCAGGTGGTGGCCGGGGACGCCCTCGTGGTACACGGTGGTGAGCTCGCGCCAGGTGTCGAACTCCTCGACGCCCTCCGGCACCGACCACCACATGCGGCCGGGACGCGAGAAGTCATCGGTCGGTCCGGTGTAGTAGATCCCGCCTTCCTTGGTGGGCGCGATCATGCACTCGAGGCTGCGGATCGGCTCGGCGATGTCGAAGTGGGTCTTGCCGAGTTCGGCGATCGCGCGATCGCTGGTCTCCTGCATCCACTTCTGCAGCGCGTCCGTGCCGTACAGCTTGCGGCTGGCGTCGTGCTCGAGGAAGGCCACGGCCTCTTCGACCGAGGCGCCCGCCTTGATCTCGTCGGCGATCGACTCCTGCTCGGCGACCATGCGGGCGAGCTCCTCGACCCCCCAGTCGTACGTCTCGTCGAGGTCGATCGTCGCGCCCAGGAACCGGCGGGAGTGCAGGGCGTACAGCTCGCGCCCGACCGCGTCCTCGTCGCTCGCCGCAGGTGTGAGTTCTCCGGTGAGGAAGGTCGCGAGCTCGTCATAGGCGACCCGCGCCGCGTTCGCGTTGTCGGCCAGCTCGCGGGCGAGCGAGGCGGGCAGCTGCCCCTCTGCAGGGGCTGCCTCGGCCGCGAACGTCGAGAAGAATCCACCGTCGGCCGTGTAGCGGGCGATCTGGGTGGCGACCTCGGTCACCTGACGGCGCGCGGGGACGACGCCCTGGGAGATGCCTTCGCGCAGGGTGGCGACGTAGCCGTCGATCGCGCCGGAGACCGCGCCGAGACGCGTCGCGATGACCGACCAGTCGTCGGCAGTCGCCGTCGGCATGAGGTCGAACGCGGCACGGATGTCCTGCGCGTGCGAGGCGATCACGTTGATGTCGCGCAGGTGCCACTTCGCATCGTGCAGGTCGAGCGCCAGCCGGATCTCGCGCGAGAGGTCGTCCTTCGTCACGGCGTCGACGTCGTCGGCGGTGTCAGCGGCATCGAGTGCGGCGAGGGTCTTGCGGCCCTCATCGGCGAGAGCCTCCTGACCGGCCGGGCTGTAGTCGCCGAAGCGGTCGTTGTACTCCGACCGACCGATGTAGGTCGCGAGCGTGGGCTCGAGTTCGGCGAGGGTGTCGACCCACGCATCAGCGATCTTGTCGATCTGCGTGGGCGTGCGGGTTTCGTCTGTCATGGCTCCGAGCCTAGGCATGAGACGCAGTGCCGACAAACGAGAGTCCCGGTCCGAACTTCGGATCGCTCCGGGCCGGTCAGTGCCCGGCGGCGTTCCAGTCGTCGCCGCGGCCGATCTGCACGTCGAGAGGCACCGTGAGCTGCGCCGCGTCGCCCATGCGCGCGCGGACGATGCGCTCCGCCGCGTCCCACTCGCCCGGTGCGACTTCGATGACGAGCTCGTCGTGGATCTGCAGCAGCACGCGCGAACGCAGCTGCTCGACGGCGAAGTCGTCGTGGATGTGGAACAGCGCGATCTTCATGATGTCTGCGGCACTGCCCTGGATGGGCGCGTTGAGCGCCGCGCGCTCCGCGTTCTCTCGCAGCACGCGGTTCGGGCTGGCCAGGTCGGGGAACGGACGCCGGCGGCCGAAGATCGTCTCGGTGTAGCCGTCGATGCGAGCCTGCTCGACCGACGAGCGGAGGTAATCGCGCACCGCGCCGAAGCGGGCGAAGTACTCCATCATGAGCTGCTTGGCCTCGGCCTGCTCGATGCGCAGCTGCTTCGACAGCCCGAATGCAGAGAGGCCGTAGACGAGACCGTACGACATCGCCTTGACCTTGGTGCGCATGGCCGGGGTGACGTCCTCGGGAGCGACTCCGAACACGCGCGAGCCGACGAAGCGGTGCGTGTCTTCTCCGGAGTTGAACGCCTCGATCAGGCCGGGATCCTCCGAGAGGTGCGCCATGATCCGCATCTCGATCTGCGAGTAGTCGGCGGTGAGCAGCGTCTCGTACCCCTCGCCCACCATGAACGCGGAACGGATGCGGCGGCTCTCCTCCGTGCGGATGGGGATGTTCTGCAGGTTCGGGTCGGTGCTCGAGAGGCGGCCGGTCTGGCTGCCGGTCTGCACGTAGGTCGTGTGGATCCGGCCGTCGGCCCCGCTCGTCCGATCGCCGCCGATGGCGCTGTCGAGCGACTCGATGATCTGCCGCAGCTTGGTCGCCTCGCGGTGCTGGAGCAGCAGATCGAGGAACGGATGCGGGTTGGTCTCCTGCAGATCGGCGAGGACCGCGGCATCCGTCGAGTAGCCGGTCTTGGTCTTGCGCGTCTTCGGCAGCTGCAGCTCTTCGAACAGGACCTCCTGCAGCTGCTTCGGCGAGCCGAGGTTCACCTCCCGGCCGATCGCCGCATACGCCTCGAGGGCGAGGGCGTCCGCCCGTGCGGCGAGTTCGCCGGAGAACGCCGACAGCCTGTCGTGCGAGACCGCCACCCCGGCGAGCTCCATGTCGGCGAGCGTGTGCAGCGTCGGCAGCTCGATGTCGGTGAGGACCGTCGAGACGCTGTCGGGCAGCTCGGCCCGCACCGCACGGACGACGCGCACCAGGTACCACGACAGCTGGCCGGTGGTGGCACCCTCGGTCTCGGGCACCAGCTGCGCGGGGTCGGCTTGGGGAAGCTTCTCGTCGAGGTAGCGGTCCACCAGATCGGCGAGCGTCTTGTCGGGGAAGCTCGGTCGCAGCAGCCAGCCGGCGATGATCACATCGAAGGTGAGTCCGCCCACACGCAGGCCGGCGCGGCGGAGCGCCTTCACCTGCGGCTTGGCGTCGGCGAAGGCCTTGGGGGCGTCGGACGCGAGCCACGGCTCGAGCGCGGCGGCGAGTTCCGGGGTCCAGGATGCCTCGGCCGCGGCATCCGCGGTCGCCACGCCGATGCGCGACGGAAGGCCGCCCTCGACGGCGATCGTCACACCGACCTCAGCGGTCTGGCTCGTGAGCCACGCGGCGAAGTCCGCCGGGGCGAGCTCGGCTGCGACGGGTGCGAGCTCGGCGGCGGCCGATGACACCGCCGCCATCTGCTGCTCGATGCCCGCGAGCTCGGCGACGCGCGGGATGAGCGTCTTGAACTCGAGGCGCGAGAAGATGTCGCGTACGGCCTGCGCATCCATCGGCTGCACCTCGAGGTCGTCGGGGCCGAGCGGCAGCTCCACGTCGGTCATCAGCCGGTTCAGACGGCGGTTGCGACGCACGTCTTCGACGTGGTCGCGCAGGTTGCCGCCCACGACGCCCTTGATGCTGTCGGCGCCGTCGAGGAGCGCGTCCAGCGAGCCGAACTGGTTCAGCCACTTGACGGCGGTCTTCTCGCCCACCTTCGGCACGCCGGGGAGATTGTCGCTCGTCTCGCCGACGAGCGCCGCGACGTCGGGGTACATCTCGGGCGGCACGCCGTAGCGCTCGATGACGGCGTCGCGGTCGTAGCGCTTGAGCTGCGAGACACCCTGCACGTTCGGATAGAGCAGGACGACGTCGTCGTTGACCAGTTGGATGGTGTCGCGGTCGCCCGAGCACACCAGCACACGGAAGCCCTTCGCGACGCCCTGCGTGGCGAGCGTCGCGAGGATGTCGTCGGCCTCGATGTCCTCCTGCTGGAGGACACGGATGCTCATCGCGGCGAGGCAGTCCTGCAGGAGCGGGATCTGGCCCTTGAACTCGGACGGGGTCTCGGAGCGATTGGCCTTGTACTCGGTGTACTCGCGGGTGCGGAACGACTGGCGGGACGTGTCGAAGGCCACGGCGAGGTGGGTCGGCTTCTCTGCCTTGATCAGGTTGATCAGCATCGCGAGGAACCCGTAGATCCCGTTCGTGTGCTGCCCGTCCTTCGTCGAGAAGTTGTCGACCGGGAGGGCGTAGAAAGCCCGGTATGCCAGCGAATGGCCGTCGACGACGAGAAGGGTAGGCTTTGCGGAGTCCGTCACCCTGCAAGCCTAGCCAGGGCAGACGACAGCCGATTTCCACGCAGCACCCGCCGGCTGCCGCCCCGATGCGAAGGTGTGCCATGCCCGACCACTCCCCCGCCGCCGTCGACGGAATCGAGTGGGCGCTGGGCCGCGGGATCGGCGCTCTCGCCGAGAAGATGGGCTTCGAATGGCTGGAGTTCACGCCCGAGCGCGCCGTGGCCCGCATGCCGGTCGAGGGCAACACGCAGCCCGTCGGCCTGTTCCACGGCGGCGCGTACGTGGTGCTGGGCGAGTCGCTCGGGTCGATGCACGCGAACTTCCATGCCGGTCCCGGACGCCTCGCGGTCGGCGTCGACATCAACGCCACGCACACGCGGTCGGCGACCTCCGGCTACGTCACCGGCGTGTGCACGCCGATCCACCTCGGTCGCAGTCTCACCGTCCACGAGATCGTCGTGACCGACGATGAAGGGCGCCGGTGCTCGACCGTGCGCATCACGAACCACATCAAGGCGCTGCCGGCCCCCGGCCGTTGAGCCTGTCGAAACGAGAAGCGGATGCCTCCGGTGGAGGCATCCGCTTCTGCAATTCGTAGAGCGATCAGCCCTTCTTGGGGGCCAGCTGCTCGATGATCGCTTTCGCGACGTCCTGCATGGTGAGCCGGCGATCCATGGACGCCTTCTGGATCCAGCGGAACGCCTCGGGCTCGGAGAGGCCCATCTTCTCGTTGAGGAGGCCCTTGGCGCGATCGACGAGCTTGCGGGTCTCGAAGCGCTCGACCATGTCGGCGACCTCGGCCTCGAGCGTGATGATCTGCTCGTAGCGGGCGAGGGCGATCTCGATCGCCGGCAGCAGGTCGTTCGGCGTGAACGGCTTGACGACGTAGGCGAGGGCGCCCGCCTCGCTCGCGCGCTCGACGAGCTCCTTCTGGCTGAAGGCGGTGAGCAGCACGACCGGGGCGATGTGGTTCTTGCTGAGCTTCTCGGCGGCCGAGATGCCGTCGAGCTGCGGCATCTTCACGTCCATGATCACGAGATCGGGACGCAGCTCGGTGGCCAGGGCCACCGCGGTCTCACCGTCTCCGGCCTCTCCCACGACGTCGAATCCGTTGTCGCGGAGGATCTCGACGATGTCGAGCCGGATGAGCGACTCATCCTCCGCAACGACGACTCGACGGGGGGTGGATGCCGTCGATGCGGCGGTCTGCTCCTGCTCAGTCACCATTGAATCCTACGGTATGGTCGTTCGCGGACGCGCGGCATGCCGCGCGGGCCGGTGTGGCGGAATGGCAGACGCGACCGACTCAAACTCGGTTGCCCGCAAGGGCGTGTGGGTTCGACTCCCACCACCGGCACCAGGAACCATCCCCAGGAGCGGATGCCTCGATGAGAGGCATCCGCTCTTCTGTGTTTTCAGCCCGCGAAAGAAGTTCGGTATTCGGTGTTGCTAAGTACCGGTACCTAGTGTTACTGTCTACCGGTAGTCAACATCACTGAGTAGATCAAGGAGGTGCGCGATGGGCAAGCAGGAGACCGAGATGCTCAAGGGCACGCTGGAGGGCATCGTGCTGGCGATCCTCTCCGGCCGATCCGCCTACGGGTACGAGATCACCTCGTGGCTGCGCGACCAGGGCTTCTCCGACATCGCCGAGGGCACCGTGTACGCCCTGCTGGTCAGGGTCGAGCAGCGTGGCCTCGTCGACGTCGAGAAGGTTCCGTCCGAGAAGGGACCGCCGCGAAAGGTGTACTCCCTCAATGCGCAGGGCCGCGACCAGCTCGCGGAGTTCTGGAGGACGTGGACCTTCCTCGCAGAACGCATCGAACAGCTTCACCACCAGAACGCAGACAACAACCCCACCACCAAGGAAGAGGACTGATCATGGCCGCCAAGTGGTACGAGATCGTCACCGGCTCGCTCGAGCAGAAGAAGCAGTACCGCCAGTACAAGGCCCGCATCGAGGCTCTCCCCGAGCCGTACCGCGCGGCCGCGAAGGCGCTGGACCGCTACTTCATGTACTCCGGCGGGATGACCGACGGCGAGACGATGATGCAGATGCTCAGCGACTCCGCCGACCTCTGGGAGCGCGCCGCCGCCGACGGCACGCCGGTGCGCGACATCGTCGGCGACGAGCCCTCGACGTTCGCCGAGGAGTTCACCGCCGCATACTCCGGCAAGCAGTGGATCGACAAGGAGCGCGCTCGCCTCAACAAGGCGATCGACGAGGCAGAAGGAGAGCAGAGATGACCACCGACACCGCCATCAAGGTTCAGGGGCTCGAGAAGTCCTACAAGGACCTCCACGTGCTGCGCGGCGTCGACTTCGAGGTGGCGCGAGGAAGCATCTTCGCGCTCCTCGGGTCGAACGGCGCGGGCAAGACCACGGTCGTGCGCATCCTGTCGACGCTGCTGAAGGCCGATGCCGGATCAGCCGAGGTCACCGGGTTCGACGTCGTCTCCCAGGCCCAGAAGGTACGCGAGACGATCAGCCTCACCGGGCAGTTCGCCGCCGTGGACGAGATCCTGAGCGGCCGCGAGAACTTGGTGCTCATCGCCCAGCTGCGGCACCTGCCCGACCCCGGCGGCATCGCCGACGGACTGCTCGCCCGCTTCTCGCTGACGGATGCCGGCTCCCGCAAGGTGTCGACGTACTCCGGCGGCATGCGCCGGCGCCTCGACATCGCGATGAGCCTCATCGGCAACCCGCCGGTGATCTTCTTGGACGAGCCCACGACGGGCCTCGACCCGGCGGCGCGCCTGGAGGTCTGGGGCGCCGTCAAGGAACTGACCCGCAGCGGCACGACCGTGCTGCTGACCACCCAGTACCTCGAAGAGGCCGAGCATCTCGCCGACCGCATCGGGATCCTCCACAAGGGGCGGATCATCGTCAACGGCACCCTGAGCGAGCTCAAGCAGCTGCTGCCGCCGGCGAAGGTCGAGTACGTCGAGAAGCAGCCCAGCCTCGAGGACGTCTTCTTCGCACTCACCGGCGAGGAAGAGTCCGCAGAATCCGGAGACGCCGAGAGCGGCGCTCCCACGACACGGAAGGAAGGACGATGACCGCTCACACCATCCGCGATACCGCGGTCCTGACCAGCCGGTCGCTGCGCCACATCCTGCGCAGCCCCGACACCATCATCACCACCGCGGTCACGCCCATCGCTCTGATGCTGCTGTTCGTCTACGTCTTCGGCGGGGCGATCGACACCGGCACCCTCACCACGGGGTCGTACATCGACTACATGCTGCCCGGCATCCTGCTCATCACGATCGCCTCCGGCATCGCCTACACGGCGTACCGGCTGTTCCTCGACATGCAGAGCGGGATCTTCGAGCGCTTCCAGTCCCTGCCGATCGCGCGGTCCGGAGTGCTCTGGGCACACGTGCTGACGTCGCTCGTATCGATCCTGGTGTCCCTGGCCGTCGTGATCGGCGTGGCCCTGCTCATGGGGTTCCGCACGGGTGCCGGCTTCGGCGCCTGGCTGGGCGTCATCGGCATGCTCGTCCTCTTCACCGTGGCGCTCACGTGGCTCGCAGTGATCGCGGGACTGTCGGCGAAGACGGTGGACGGCGCGAGTGCGTTCTCGTACCCGCTCATCTTCCTCCCGTTCATCAGCTCCGCCTTCGTCCCGACCGAGAGCATGCCGGGGCCGGTTCAGTGGTTCGCCGAGAACCAGCCGGTGACGTCGATCGTCGACTCGATGCGCGCACTCTTCGCGGGTGAGCCTGTCGGAACCGACATCTGGGTGGCCATGGCGTGGCTGGTCGGCATCCTCGTCGTCGCGTACTTCATCTCGATGTCGATCTATCGCAAGAAGATCAGCTGAGCACGGACCCGTCGCACACACAGCAGAGCGGATGCCTCGAAACGAGGCATCCGCTCTGCTGTCGTCGTCCTGCTACGCGCCGAAGTACTGGTTGCCCAGCGCCTTGCTCTTGAGGGCGTCGAACTCACCCTGCGAGATGGTTCCGGCGTCGAGCAGCGCCTTGGCCTTCGCGATGTCCTCCGCGGGGCTGACAGACGCGCTCGGGCGATAGTCGTCGGATTCGGCGACCACTCCCCCGCGCGAAGCCTGGGCGCGAGCGGCCATCCCCTTGCCGCGCGCGATGATGTAGACGATCGCCGTGAGGAACGGCACGAACACCAGGGCGATGATCCACAGCGCCTTGAGCCAGCCGTTGAGGTCGTCGTCGCGGAACAGGTCCGTGATGATCACGATCACCACGTACAGGTAGGCGATGAAGTAGAAGCTCCACAGCAGGAACCACCAGAAGTCACCGAAGAACATCGGCGTCACCTTTCTCGAAAAAGCCGGGACGGCTGCGACCACAGTAGTGGTCGCAGCCGTCCGCTGGAGAGAGGTGTCACTCCCGTGTCTTGTAGATCGGCGCCTTGCCGTGCACCGCGTCGCCCACCTTGTGGATGCGGATGTCGTTCGTGGAGCCGATGATTCCGGGAGGGGATCCCGAGATCACGACCACCTTGTCGCCGACCTTCGCGAGGTCGTTCGACAGCAGGTAGTCGTCGACCTGGATGAACATCAGGTCGGTGTGCGCGACATGCTCGACGAGCGTCGACTGCACGCCCCACGTCAGCGCCATGCGGCGACGGATCGCGGGTTCGGGCGCGAAGCCGATCATGGGGATGCGCGGCCGCAGCCGTGACATGCGGCGCGCGGTGTCGCCGGACTCGGTGAAGATGCAGACGAACTTCGCGTCGACGAACTCGGCGACCTCCATCGCGGCGAGCGTGATGGCGCCGCCCTGCGTGCGGGGCTTGGTCGTGAGCGGCAGGATGCGATCCAGCCCGTGCTCCTCGGTCGAGTCGACGATGCGCGCCATCGTCTCGACGACGACGACCGGGTACTTGCCGACGCTCGTCTCGCCCGAGAGCATGACCGCGTCCGCGCCGTCGAGCACGGCGTTGGCGACGTCGCTGGTCTCGGCGCGGGTCGGGACCGGGTTCTCGATCATCGACTCGAGCATCTGCGTGGCCACGATCACGGGCTTCGCCATGCGACGGCAGAGCTCCACCGCACGCTTCTGCACGATCGGCACGGCCTCGAGGGGCAGCTCGACGCCCAGGTCGCCGCGGGCGACCATGATGCCGTCGAACGCGTCGATGATCTCCTCGAGGTTGTCGACGGCCTGCGGCTTCTCGATCTTCGCGATGACCGGGATGTGGCGCCCTTCCTCGGCCATGATCACGTGGACGCGCTGGACGTCCTTCGCGTCACGCACGAACGACAGCGCGATGAGGTCCGCGCCGGCGCGCAGGCCCCAGCGGAGGTCGGCCTCGTCCTTCTCCGACAGCGCGGGCACGTTCACGGCCACGCCGGGGAGGTTGATGCCCTTGTTGTTCGAGACGGGCCCCGCGACGATCACCTTGGTGGTGACGACGGTGTCGTCGGTCTCGATGACCTCGACGCGCACCTTTCCGTCGTCGATCAGGAGGAAGTCCCCCGGCTTGACGTCGTGCGGCAGTCCCTTGAACGTCGTGCTGACGATCTCTTTGGTGCCCAGGATGTCGTCGGTGGTGATCTTGAAGATGTCGCCGACAGCGAGCTCGTGGGGTCCGTCCTCGAACTTGCCGAGGCGGATCTTGGGACCCTGCAGGTCGACGAGGATCGCAACCGCTCGTCCCGCGTCGTCGGCGGCCTTGCGCACGTTGGCGAAGTTGTTGTCGTGGACCGAGTAGTCCCCGTGGCTCAGATTGAAGCGGGCGACGTCGACGCCGGCATCGATGATCGCGCGGACCATCTCATATGTCGACGTGGCGGGCCCCAGGGTGGCGACGATCTTGGCGCGTCTCATCCGTGGTATCTCCGGGTGGGTTGAAGGTGGCGAGTGCCTCGGCAAGCCTACGCGGGCTGCATGCCGATGGCGACATCGGTCGGGCGGACCGGAGCAGGCAGCTCCGTCTCCCCCATGAGGAAGCGGTCGACGCTGGCTGCGGCGGCACGTCCCTCGGCGATCGCCCATACGATGAGCGACTGCCCGCGGCCGGCATCGCCGGCCACGAACACGCCCGGGGCGGTCGTCTGGTAGTCGTCCTCGCGGCGCACGTTGCCCCGCTCGGTGAAGCGGGCGCCGAGCTGCTCCTCGAGGAGCGCACGCTCGGGACCGGTGAAGCCCATCGCGATGAGCACCAGGTCGGCGGGGATCTCGCGCTCGGTGCCGCTCTTGGGCACACGGCGGCCGTCGACGAACTCGGTCTCGGCGACGCGCAGGGCGCGCACCTCGCCCGCGCCGTTCGCCAGGAACTCGACGGTCGAGGCGAGATAGGTGCGCTCGCCACCCTCTTCGTGGGCGGATTGCATCTCGAACACGAGGGGGTCCATCGGCCACGGCTGGTGCTCGGGACGCTCGCCCGGAGGACGGCGACCGATCGCGAGGTTGGTCACGCTCAGCGCGCCGTGACGGTGGGCGGTGCCGATGCAGTCGGCGCCGGTGTCACCGCCGCCGATCACGACGACGTGCTTGCCCTCGGCCGTGATCTGGTTCGGCACGGAGTCTCCGGCGACGGCCTTGTTGGACTCGACGAGGTACTCCATCGCGAAGTGCACGCCTGCGAGGTCGCGCCCCGGGATGGCGAGTTCGCGCGGAACGGTCGAGCCGGTGGCGATGACGACCGCGTCGTAGCGGGCGCGGAGGTCCGCCCACGAGATGTCGCGGCCGATCTCGACTCCCGCGCGGAAGCGGGTGCCCTCGTCCTGCATCTGGCGAAGACGCGACTCGAGGTGCTTCTTCTCCATCTTGAAGTCAGGGATGCCGTAGCGCAGGAGTCCGCCGATGCGGTCATCGCGCTCGAACACGGCGACGGTGTGACCGGCGCGCGTGAGCTGCTGAGCAGCGGCGAGACCCGCTGGACCGGAACCGACGACGGCCACGGTCTTGCCAGTGAGGCGCCCCGGGGGCTCGGGCTCGATCCAGCCGTTGGCGAAGGCCTCGTCGGCGATCGACACCTCCACCTGCTTGATCGTCACCGCGGGCTGGTTGATGCCCAGCACGCAGGCGCTCTCGCACGGCGCCGGGCACAGCCGCCCCGTGAACTCGGGGAAGTTGTTCGTCGCGTGCAGACGCTCGCTGGCGGCGCGGCCCTCGCCGCGCCACGTCAGGTCGTTCCACTCCGGGATGAGGTTGCCCAGCGGGCACCCCTGGTGGCAGAACGGCACGCCGCAGTCCATGCAACGACCCGCCTGGCGGCGGAGCACGGCGCCGTCACCCGGCTCGTAGACCTCTTTCCAGTCCATGATGCGCACCGGCACGGGCCGCCGCGGGGGCAGCTCGCGCTCGGTGACCTTGAGAAAGCCTTTCGGGTCAGCCACCCGTCACCTCCAGAATGCGCGTCCAGACGACATCGCCGTCGGGGTCGAGCCCCTCCGCGACGGCCGTCTGGCGGGTCTGCAGCACCGCGGCGTAGTCGCGCGGCATGACCCTGACGAAGTTCGCCAGCTCAGCCTCGAAGTCGTCGAGGAGAGCCTGGGCGAGAGTCGATTCGGTCTCGGCGACGTGCTGCTGGAGAAGGTCGCGGAGGATCTCCGCGTCTCCCGAGCCGAGTTCGCCGAGTTCCAGCTCGCCGGAGGCGAGGGCCTCGCGATTGACGAGCTTGCTGTCGAGCCGGTACACGTAGGCGGTGCCGCCGGACATGCCGGCCCCGAGGTTGCGTCCGGTCGCGCCGAGGATCACGGCGAGGCCACCGGTCATGTACTCGAGGGCGTGGTCTCCCACTCCCTCGACGACCGCAGTGGCGCCGGAGTTGCGGACGAAGAAGCGCTCGCCCACCACCCCGCGCAGGAACATCGTGCCCAGGGTCGCGCCATAGCCGATCACGTTCCCGGCGATGACGTTCTTGGAGGCGTCGAAGGTGGCGCCGCGCGGCGGCCGCACCACGATCTGACCGCCCGAGAGGCCCTTGCCGACGTAGTCGTTGGAGTCACCCTCGAGACGCAGCGTGATGCCCGACGGCATGAACGCGCCGAAGGACTGACCCGCCGACCCTGTGAGGTTGACGACGATGCTGCCGGATCGGAGGCCGTTCTCGCCGCGTGCCTTGGTGACGTGATGGCCCAGGAGCGTGCCGACCGCCCGCTCGGTGTTGCGGATCGGCAGATCGATCGTGATCTCGCCGCCCTTCGCGATCACATCCTGCGCGCGCTCGATGAGGGCGACGTCGAAGTGCTCGTCGAGTTCGTGCAGCTGCGCCGTGGTGTTGCGACGCGGCTCGTCCTCGGCGAAGACCGGGCCCTCGAGAACGGGCGCGAGGTCCAGGCCGTTCGCCTTCCAGTGCGTGACCGCACCGTCGACGTCGAGCAGGTCGCTCCGGCCGATCGCCTCGTCGAGCGAACGGAAGCCGAGCGCGGCCAGGTACTCTCGCACCTCTTCGGCGATGAACTCCATGAAGTTCACGACGAACTCGGGCTTGCCGTTGAACCGGGCGCGAAGGACCGGGTTCTGCGTGGCCACGCCCACCGGGCAGGTGTCGAGGTGGCAGACGCGCATCATGATGCAGCCCGACACCACGAGCGGTGCCGTCGCGAAGCCGAACTCCTCGGCTCCGAGCAGAGCGCCGATGATGACGTCGCGCCCGGTCTTCAGCTGGCCGTCGACCTGCACCACGACGCGGTCGCGCATGCCGTTGAGCATGAGCGTCTGCTGGGTCTCGGCGAGCCCCAGCTCCCACGGGGTGCCGGCGTGCTTCAGCGAGTTCAGCGGGCTCGCGCCCGTGCCGCCGTCGTGGCCCGACACCAGGATGACGTCGGCCAGCGCCTTGGCGGTGCCTGCTGCCACCGCGCCGATGCCTGACTGGCTCACGAGCTTGACGTGCACGCGAGCGCCGGGGTTGGCGCGCTTCAGATCGTAGATCAGCTGCTTCAGGTCTTCGATCGAGTAGATGTCGTGGTGCGGCGGCGGCGAGATGAGACCGACGCCGGCGGTCGCGTGACGTGTGCGGGCGACCCACGGGTACACCTTGGTCGGCGGCAGCTGGCCGCCTTCGCCCGGCTTCGCACCCTGGGCCAGCTTGATCTGGATGTCGTCGGCCTCGGTGAGGTACAGGCTCGTGACGCCGAAGCGCCCCGAGGCGACCTGCTTGATCGAACTGCGCCGCTCCGGGTCGAGCAGACGGTCTGCATCCTCGCCGCCCTCGCCGGTGTTCGACTTGCCGCCGATGCGGTTCATCGCGATCGCCAGGGTCTCATGAGCCTCGCGTGAGATCGAGCCGTAGCTCATCGCGCCGGTCGAGAAGCGCTTGACGATCGACGAGACCGACTCGACCTCGTCGATCGGCACCGGCGTGCGGCCCTCGGTCTTGAGCGCGAACAGGCCGCGCAGCGTCTTCAGCTCGCTCGCCTGGTCGTCGACGAGCTTGGTGTACTCGCGGAAGATGTCGTACCGGCGGGTCCGCGTCGAGTGCTGCAGCCGGAACACCGTGTCCGGGTTGAACAGGTGGGGCGAGCCGTCGCGGCGCCACTGATACTCGCCGCCCGTCCAGAGCCGCTCGTGCGCGCGGACGGCGGCATCCTGCGGGTACGCGTACGCGTGACGCGCGGCGTTCTCGGCCGCGATGACGTCGAGGCCGACGCCGCCGAGCTTGGACTCGGTGCCGGTGAAGTAGGTGTCGACGAGGTCGTCCGACAGACCGACGGCCTCGAACACCTGCGCGCCGGCGTACGACGAGACGGTCGAGATGCCCATCTTCGACATGATCTTCAGCACGCCCTTGCCGAGCGCGTAGATCAGGTTCTTGACGGCCTTCTCGGGGGCGATCCCGGTGATGAAGCCCGCGCGGACGAGGTACTCCACGGTCTCCATCGCGAGGTACGGGTTGACGGCGGATGCGCCGTACCCGATCAGCGTCGCGACGTGATGGACCTCGCGCACATCGCCGGCCTCGACGACGAGGCCGCACTTCATGCGCGTCTCCTTGCGGATGAGGTGATGGTGCACGGCGGCCAGCATGAGCAGCGAAGGGATGGGCGCGAGATCCTTGTTGGAGTCGCGGTCGGAGAGCACGATGAACTCCGCGCCGTCCTCGATGGCCTGGTCGACCTCCTGGCACATCTGCTCGAGGCGCTTCTTCATGCCCTTGTGGCCGGCCTCGACGCGGTACAGGCCGCGGATCGTGACCGAGGTCCGCCCGGGAAGCGCGGTGTCGATGTGCTGGATCTTGGCCAGCTCGTCGTTGTCGATCACCGGGAAGTCGAGCGTCACGACGCGCGTGTGCTCGGCGCCCCATTCGAGCAGGTTGCGCTCCGGACCGAGGCCCAGGCCGAGGGACGTGACGACCTCTTCGCGGATCGAGTCCAGCGGCGGGTTCGTGACCTGCGCGAACTGCTGCGTGAAGTAGTCGAACAGCAGGCGCGGCCGCTCGCTGAGCACAGCGACCGGCGTGTCCGAGCCCATGGCGCCGAGGGGCTCCGCCCCGTTCTGCCCCATCGGGGTGAGGAGGATCTTGACCTCTTCCTCGGTGTAGCCGAAGGTCCGCTGACGACGCGTGATCGAGGCGATGGGGTGCACGATGTGCTCGCGCTCGGGGAGGTCGGCCAGGCGCACGCGGCCCGCGTCGAGCCACTCCTGCCACGGCTCCTGCTCGGCGAGCTGCGCCTTGATCTCGTCGTCCTCGATGATGCGGCGCTGGGCCGTGTCGACGAGGAACATGCGGCCGGGACGCAGGCGCCCGCGGCGCTTGATGCGCTCGGGCGCGAAGTCCAGCACGCCGGTCTCGCTGCCGATGACGATGAGGCCGTCGGTCGTCTCGGTCCAGCGACCGGGGCGCAGGCCGTTGCGGTCGAGCGTCGCGCCGACCAGGGTGCCGTCGGTGAAGATGAGCGCGGCCGGGCCGTCCCACGGCTCCATCTGCATCGAGTGGAACTCGTAGAACGCGCGCAGCTTGGGGTCGATGTCGGCCTGCTTCTCGTACGCCTCCGGCACCATCATCATGATGGCGTGCGGCAGGCTGCGGCCGGTCAGGGTGAGGAGCTCGAGGACCTCGTCGAACGAGGCCGAATCGCTGGCGCCGGCGGTGCAGATGGGCAGCAGCGGGCGGATGTCGCCGAGGAGCTCGGACTCGAGCTGCGACTGCCGTGCCCGCATCCAGTTGCGGTTGCCGTTGACGGTGTTGATCTCGCCGTTGTGGGCGAGCATGCGCAGCGGCTGCGCGAGCGGCCACGACGGGAAGGTGTTGGTCGAGTAGCGCGAGTGGACCACGGCGAGCTCCGAGGCGAAGCGCTCGTCCTGGAGGTCGGGGTAGAACGGCTCGAGCTGCAGCGTCGTGACCATGCCCTTGTAGCCGAGCGTCCGCGCCGACAGCGAGACGAAGTAGGCGTCGAGCTCGGTGCGGGCACGGGCGCGCAGGCGATAGGCGCGTCGGTCGAGCGCGATCCCCGAGAGCGCGGCACGTTCGCCGGAGCCGGGGTCGGACACGAAGAGCTGCTCGAAGACCGGACGGGCCTCGAAGGCCAGCTTGCCCAGGTGCTCCTCGGACGTCGGCACCTCGCGCCAGCCGAGGACGGTGAGGCCCTCGGATGCCGCGATCCGCTCGATTCCCGCCTTCTGCGTGGCGCGCGCCTCGGCGTCGCGCGGCAGGAAGATCATGCCGGCGGCGTACTCGCCCACCGGCGGAAGCTCGAAACCGGCCACCGCACGCAGGAAGGCGTCGGGCATCTGGGTGAGGATGCCTGCACCGTCGCCGGTGCCGGCGTCCGAACCGATCGCGCCGCGGTGCTCCAGGTTGCGGAGCGCCGTCAGGGCGAGATCGATGATGTCGTGGCCGGCCTCGCCGCGAAGGGTCGCGACCATGGCCAGTCCACAGGCGTCCTTCTCGAACGCAGGGTTGTACATCCCCTGCTTCCGGGGGAATCCGGCGCGGCCGGACGAAGCGGGGAAGTCCGCCTCCGAAGAGGCGTCGTGACGGGGGCTCGAAGCCATACCTACCGTCCTCACGTTGATAGTCAAGATGGGACGACGTCGGCCCTGGGCGCACGCTCCTCGGGGAACTGAGCGGCGTTATTTGGTGGCAGGAGTGCTTGTGGCGCTGACCTCTTCGACCTCGGACGTCGGGGGTTCGCTGACGTCGACGAAGTCGTCGGTGTTCTGCGATTGTACAGCCTGTCCGGCGTTCCACTCGCGGCCGGACACATAGGGCGACGGCTCCAGCCCGGGGTGACGGCGCTTCTGCACGAAGAAGATCACCAGACCGAGGACGACACCCAGGATCGCGGCCCAGACGTTCGTGCGCAGGCCCAGGAAGATGTCGCTCGGGTCGATGCGGATGGACTCCCACACGATGCGTCCGGCGCTGTACCACATGAGGTAGGCGGCGAACAGGCGCCCCCACTGCAGGCGGAAGCGGCGGCCGACGAAGACGATCACGAGCACGCCGAGCGCGTTCCAGAGCACTTCGTAGAGGAACGTCGGGTGGTACAGGGTGCCCTCGGGCAGGCCGATCGGCCAGGCGGGGTTCGGGTAGTCGATCTCGAGGCCCCACGGCACGTCCGTCGGCAGGCCGTACAGCTCCTGGTTGAACCAGTTGCCGAAGCGGCCGATCGCCTGTGCGAGCAGCAGCGCGGGCGCGAGGGCATCCGCGAAGGTCCAGAAGCGGATGCCGGTCCACCGGCAGCCGAGCCAGGCACCCACGGCCCCGCCGATGAGGGCGCCGTAGATCGCGATGCCGCCCTCCCAGATGTACAGCGCCGACAGGGGGTTCGCGCCCTCGCCGAAGTAGAAGCTCCAGTGCGTGAGCACGTGGTAGATGCGGGCTGCGATGATCGCGAGCGGCACGGCGAGCAGGGCGATGTCGATGACGACCCATGGCTCGGCGCCGCGCTTGGTCAGGCGGGCGTTGGTCCAGATCACCGCGATGATGATGCCCGTGATGATGCACAGGGCGTAGATGTGGATCCGCAGAGGCCCGATCTCGAAATAGCTGATCGACGGGCTCGGGATGCTGGCGACGACGCTCGCGGCGGCGGTGATCATGGGAGAACCGTGTCCTTGCTGGATCCGTGCGGGAGGGATCGGCGCACGCGCCGACCACAGAAGTCTAGTTCGCGCGGCGCGCGGTGCCGTCGGCGAGGCTCCGCGCGGTCTCGGCGAGGCCGTCGACCCCGCCTTCGCGCAGCGCCCGAACGAGCGCCGTGCCGACGATCGCGCCGTCGGCGTACTCGAGCACGCCCGACACCTGATCGGCGTTCGAGATGCCGATGCCGACGCACGCGTGCTCGACCCCGTGATCGCGCAGCCGGGCGACGAGGGT
Organism: Microbacterium sp. ProA8; assembly: GCF_039905635.1. NCBI lineage: Bacteria > Bacillati > Actinomycetota > Actinomycetes > Micrococcales > Microbacteriaceae > Microbacterium > Microbacterium chionoecetis. The sequence goes on from NZ_CP157000.1 coordinate 2,057,893, forward strand.
GCGGGCGGCGGCATCCAACTGGGCCCGCTCGCCCGTGATGCCCATCGTCGAGACGGTGTAGACGAACCCGGTGGAGTTCTTCACGATGAGTTCGAGGCGCTCGTCGGTCGATGTCGGCGCGGCGAGGAAGACGCGGTCGAGTCCGGTGCGCTCGCTCGCGGCGATCCACTCGGGTGCCGCCTCGGGGGTGATGTCGGGCGTGATGAGGCCCGCTCCCCCGGCGGCGAGCAGATCGTCGGCGTAGCGGTCCACGCCGTACTGCAGGACGGGATTCCAGTACGTCATCACGAGCACCGGCACGTCGACGCGGCGCGTGATCTCGCGCACCGCGGTGAACGTGTCCCGCATGCGGAAACCGGCGGCCAGGGCCGCCACGGTCGCTTCCTGGATGACCGTGCCGTCCATCACCGGGTCGGAGTAGGGCGGGCCGAGCTCGAGGACGTCGGCGCCGTTCTCGGCCAGTGCGACCGCGGCGTCGATGCTCGTGCGCAGGTCGGGGAAGCCGATCGGCAGGTAGCCGACGAACGCGCCGCGTCCTGCGGCATGAGCGGCGTCGATCGCCGCGGCGACGCGGGAGCTCATAGCTTGGTGCCCTCTCCCTTGGCGGCATCGTCGGACGGTGGGGTGGCGACCACACCGGCACCCCCGGCTGCCGCGGTCTCGGCCGCAGCGGCGTCGTACAGGTGGAAGTACCGCGCGGCGGTGTCCATGTCCTTGTCGCCGCGCCCGGAGAGGCACACCGCGAGGATCGCGTCGGGGCCGAGCTCGCGGCCGAGACGCATCGCGCCGGCGAGGGCGTGCGCCGACTCGATCGCCGGGATGATGCCCTCGGTCTCGGACAGCAGCCGCAGGGCCTGCATCGCCTCGTCGTCGGTCGCCGGGATGTACTCGGCGCGCCCGATCGAGGCGAGCCATGCGTGCTCGGGTCCGACACCCGGATAGTCGAGGCCCGCCGAGATCGAGTGCGACTCGACGGTCTGGCCGTCGTCGTCCTGCAGGACGAACGTCTTCGCGCCGTGCAGCACACCGGGACGACCGCGCTCGATCGATGCCGCGTGCCGCGGGGTGTCGACGCCGTCACCGGCCGCCTCGACGCCGTACAGCTTGACGTCGTCGTCGAGGAACGCATCGAACATGCCGATGGCGTTGGAGCCGCCGCCGACGCAGGCGATCACGGCATCCGGAAGCCGGCCGGCCTCTTCGAGCAGCTGCGCGCGCGCCTCTTCGGAGATGACCTTCTGGAAGTCGCGCACCATGGCGGGGAACGGGTGGGGGCCGGCCGCCGTGCCGAAGATGTAGTTGGTCGTCTCGACGCTCGCGACCCAGTCGCGGTAGGCGTCGTTGATGGCGTCCTTCAGCGTGCGAGAGCCGGTCTTCACCGGCACGACCTCGGCGCCCAGCAGCCGCATGCGCGCGACGTTGAGCGCCTGGCGCTCGGTGTCGACCTCGCCCATGTAGATCGTGCACTCGAAGCCGAAGAGCGCCGCTGCCGTCGCGGTGGCGACGCCGTGCTGGCCCGCCCCGGTCTCGGCGATCACGCGGGTCTTTCCGAGACGCTGCGTGAGCAGCGCCTGGCCCAGCACGTTGTTGATCTTGTGCGAGCCGGTGTGGTTGAGGTCCTCGCGCTTGAGGAACACGCGGGCGCCGCCGGCGTGCTCGGCGAACCGGGCGACCTCGGTGATCGGCGACGGCCGGCCGGCGTACGAGTGCAGCAGGCGGACGAACTCAGCCTGGAACGCGGGGTCCGCCTTGGCCGCCTCGTACTCGGCCGCCAACTCGTCGATGGCGGCGATCAGGGATTCGGGCATGTAGCGCCCGCCGAACTCGCCGAACAGCGGCCCGGGGGCCTCGCGAAGACTCACGACGTCGCCCTTCCTTCGCTCGTGGCATCGCCCGAGCCCGCCTCGAGGAAGGCGCGCAGAGTCGATACGGGGTCATTGGTGACGAGGGCTTCGCCGACGAGCACGACATCGGCGCCCGCGGCACGGTAGTGGGTCACATCCGCCGGGACGAGCACCGCGGACTCCGCGATGCGGACGACGCCGTCGGGGATGCGCTCCACCAGCCGCCCGAACAGGTCGCGGTCGAGCTCGAAGGTGGACAGGTCGCGCGCGTTGACGCCGACGAGCTGTGCGCCCAGCTCAGCGGCGCGGTCGACCTCCTCGGCGGAGTGCGTCTCGACCAGGGCCGTCATGCCCAGCTCGCGCGTGAGTGCGTGCAGGCGGGCGAGCACATCCTGCTCGAGCGCGGCGACGATGAGGAGCACGAGGTCGGCTCCGGCGGCGCGCGCCTCGAGGACCTGGTATTCGTTGGCGATGAAGTCCTTGCGGAGCACCGGCAGGGAGACCGCGGCCTTCACCGACTCGAGGTCGGCGAGGCTCCCCTTGAAGCGCCGCCCCTCGGTGAGCACGGAGATCGCCGCCGCACCGCCCTCTTCGTACCGGCGCGCCTGCAGAGCCGGATCGGGGATGGCTGCGAGGTCGCCGCGCGACGGGCTCGCGCGCTTGACCTCGGCGATGATCTTGACGCGGTCGGAGGGGGCGAGAGCGGCGAGGGCGTCGATCGCGGGACGCTGGGCCAGTGCTGCGGCCTCGACCGCGGTCAGGGGCCGCTCCGAGGCCCGAGCCTCGGCATCCTCCACCGCGCCGGCCGTCAGGTCGGCGAGCACGATCAGTGCTCTTTCGCCGCGTACTTCGAGCCGTTCACGCCGTAGCCGGCGCGCGACATCGCCCAGCCGACGATGGCGCCGATGACGAGGAGGGCGGCAGAGGCCCAGACGAGAGCGGGCATGTCGAGGAAGTAGAAGAGGGTGCCGAGAGCGACGGCCACGAGCATGATCACGACGGCCGTCCAGGCGGCGGGCGAGTGTCCGTGGCCGGGGTCGCCGATGTTGTTGCTCATGGGTATCTCCTCGTGAAGCCTGGGAAGCGCGGGCTGACGCCAGTCTAGCGGTCAGGCGGTCGGGTCCTCGCCACGCGACAGGTCGTCCCAGTCGTCGATGGCGCGGGATCCGGCGGCGTCGTGGGGGCGCGGGCCCTCGCCGCCACCCGTGCTCGAAGCCGCTCGCGCGACGGGGTTCGCGACCTCGTCCGTGCGGTAGCGCCGCCCGGTCCGCGACCAGCCGTGCGCGGTGACGAGCACGAACACTCCTGCGGCGATCAGCACCGCCCAGACCACGAGGGTCACCGCCGGCCACGCGGTCGCATCGATGGAGGCGACGAGCTTCGCGACGGACGACTCCCCCGCGATCCCCGTGGATTCGGTGACGACGGCGGCGACCGCGGAGACCGGATGCTCGAAGACGACGCGCGCGGTCTGCCAGGCGAGCACGCCCCCGATGACGACAGCCAGGGCGCCGAAGACATAGCGCAGGGCGAGCCCGGCGATCGAGAGGGCGGCGCCCAGCGCGAGGACGGCGAGGCTGAGCGGCGCCAGCACCGGCACGGCGGATGCGCCCGGCACCTCGAGCGCCTGCTGAGCGCCGTCCGAGAGCATGACCGTCAGCCACGTCTGGGTGGACGAGATGACGCCCAGCGCGCCGCACAGCACGGTGGCGGCGACGGCGAGCAGCCGCGCCCTGCGGATCACGCGACAGCCTCGGGACCGCGGACGGCCGCGAGGTCGTCGGCATCGAAGCACGTCCGGGTGCCGGTGTGGCACGCAGGGCCGACCTGCTCGACCTCGACGAGCACGGCGTCGCCGTCGCAGTCCAGCCGCGCCTCGCGCACGAGCTGGATGTGCCCGGACGTGTCGCCCTTGCGCCAGTACTCCTGGCGTGAGCGCGACCAGAAGGTGACGCGACCCTCGGTGAGCGTGCGGCGGAGGGCCTCGGCATCCATCCATCCGAGCATGAGCACCTCACGGGTGTCCCACTGCTGGATGATCGCCGCGACCAGGCCGTCGGCCGTGAACGTCACGCGTGCGATGCGTTCGTCGACTGTCTCGGTCACGACGCCACCTCTCGGACGGCGATGCCCTCGGCGGTCATCGCGGCCTTCACCTCGCCGACGGTCAGCTGGCCGGAATGGAAGACGGATGCCGCGAGCACGGCGTCGGCACCCGCGGCGATGGCCGGGCCGAAATGGGCGGCCGATCCCGCGCCGCCGGAGGCGATCACCGGCACGCTGGCGACCTCGCGCATGAGGGACACGAGTTCGAGGTCGAACCCCTGCTTCGTGCCGTCGGCGTCGATCGAGTTGACGAGCAGCTCCCCCGCGCCCCGCTCGACGGCCTCTCGGGCCCACTCCAGTGCGTCGAGCTCCGTCTCGGTGCGGCCGCCGTGCGTCGTGACGACGAAGCCGGACGGGATCCGGTCACGGAGCTCGCGCGAGGCGCGCTTGACGTCGAGCGAGAGCACGAGCACCTGCGCGCCGAAGCGGTCGGCGATCTCGTCGAGAAGGTCGGGGCGCGCGATCGCCGCGGAGTTCACGCCGATCTTGTCGGCGCCGACCGCGAGCAGTCGCGCGACGTCGTCGGCGGAGCGGACTCCCCCGCCGACGGTGAGGGGGATGAAGACCTCCTCGGCGGTGCGACGGACGACGTCGTAGGTGGTGGATCGCTCATCCACCGTCGCGGTCACATCGAGGAACGTGATCTCGTCGGCGCCCTGGAGGAAGTACGCGCGTGCGAGCTCGACGGGATCGCCCATGTCCCGGAGATTCTGGAAGTTGACGCCCTTGACGACCCGCCCCGCGGCGACGTCGAGGCACGGGATGACGCGGCAGACGAGACTCATCAGAGCCTCGCGTTGTGGATCGCGGTCACGAGGATGGCGCGGGCGCCGATCGCGTACAGCCCGTCCATCACCTGGTTGACGCCCTTGCGGGGCACCATCACCCTCACTGCGACCCACGCCGGGTCGCGCAGCGGCGAAATCGTCGGCGACTCGATGCCGGGCGCGATCTTCACCGCCGCGTCGACGAACTCCGCGGGCAGGTCGTAGTCGACCATGACGTAGCGCTGGGCCACCAGCACGCCGCGCAGCCGCCGCAGGAGTGTCGCGGTGCCGTCCGCCTCCGTCGGCGCGCCGATCAGCACGGCTTCGGATTTCAGGATGACCGGCCCGAAGACCGCGAGGCCCGCCTGACGGAGCGTCGTGCCCGTCTCCACGACGTCGGCGATCGCGTCCGCGACGCCCAGCTCGACGGCCGACTCCACCGCTCCATCGAGGGGCACGAGGTCGGCGGCGACGCCGTGCTCGTCGAGGAAGCTGTCGACCAGTCCCGGATACGAGGTCGCGATGCGCGCGCCCTCGAGGTCCGTCACCTCCGTGAAGCGCCCCGCGGGGGCGGCGAAGCGGAAGGTGGATGCCGCGAACCCGAGCTGCTCGATCTCGCGAGCGCCGGGCATCCGGGCGTCGAGCAGCAGGTCGCGGCCGGTGATCCCGACGTCGAGGGCGCCCGAGCCGACGTACGTGGCGATGTCCTTGGGACGGAGGTAGAAGAACTCGACCTCGTTCTGAGGGTCGATGACGTGGAGATCCTTGGGATCGCGACGCCCGGTGTAGCCCGCCTCGTGGAGCATCTCTGAGGCGGTCTCGGCGAGCGATCCCTTGTTCGGCACGGCGATTCGCAGCATGGCAGCGGGACTTTCGGGTTCGAGGACGGGAAGGGACGCGGGCTCAGAGATGTCGGTAGACATCCTCGAGGCTCAGCCCCTTCGCGAGCATCAGCACCTGCAGGTGGTACAGCAGCTGCGAGATCTCCTCGGCTGCGGCATCCGTCGACTCGTACTCGGCTGCCATCCAGACCTCGGCGGCCTCTTCCACGATCTTCTTGCCGATCGCGTGGACGCCCGCGTCCAGCTGCGCGACGGTGCCCGATCCCTCGGGGCGCTCAGCCGCTTTCGCGGCGAGCTCGGCGTACAGCGTGTCGAACGTCTTCACCATGCCAGGGTATCGAACCGGACGGATGCCGCGGCGCCGCGTGACGCGCCGGCCCTGAGATGCGACCCGTCGCGAGTTCCGCCTACGGGGTGGGGGCACCCATACCGGCCACCGACCGTTGTCGGCTCAGGGTCACCCCGTGGCCTTGGCGAACTCGGCCTCGACAGCATTCCGCAGCCAGCCGGCGGGTGGAAGATCGCCGTCGAGGACAACGTCGAGCGAGACTTTGTAGATGAGGCCGATGGTGTTGATCGGCCATTGCCGTCGCCCGATGTCGAGCATCGTGCTCCCTCGTCGGATATCGCGTTTGGCGCCTGTGAAGATCACCCACTTCGCAGTGGGCCGCTGGGTGAGGAGAACCTCGACGATGTATCCGTGGACCTGATCCATCGACTCCAACTGCGCGCGCGTGAAAGGGCCATCGGAGTCGGTGCCGCTGCCCGCGAGCGGTAGACCGGGGTGGAGCCACACGGGTAGCCAGTCCAACGTGTCCCACGCGGGCTCGGGGTGCTGGAGTTTGTCTACGAGCCACGTGCCGACGGCATCGAGACTCTCCGGCGACTTGTCCAGCGCGATCGACGCGCCGACGGATCGGCGGAACCGCTCCGCGGCGTTCGCGGCTTCCGCAAGGAAGCCCCGCTGATACGCCGCCCACGTGTCGGGGGAATCGAATGTCAATACACGCATGACTCACGGTACCCACCCGAAGTACGGGCCCTGGGGCCCGGATCTTGCCGCACTTCGTGGCGGAAGGTCGTGTGCTCAGTGGCGGTGCTGCGCGGCGGATGCGCGGAGCCCCGCGATCGCGGCATCCGGGTCGCCCGCGCCGAACACGGCTGAGCCGGCGACGAAGGTGTCGGCCCCCGCCTCGGCCGCCTGGGCGATGGTGCTCTCGCCGATGCCGCCGTCGACCTGGAGCCAGATGGACGACCCGCGACGCCGCGCCTCGTCGGCCAGGCGGCGGAGTTTGGGCATGGTCTCGGGCATGAACGACTGGCCGCCGAACCCGGGCTCCACGGTCATCACGAGGATCTGGTCGAAGTCGTCGAGCAGGTCGAAGAGACCGTCGACGGGGGTCGCCGGCTTGACCGCCACTCCGGCCCGCGCGCCGATCTCGCGGAGGCGGCGCGCGAGGGCGACCGGCTCCTTCGCGGCCTCGAGGTGGAAGGTGACCGATGCCGCCCCCAGTTCCGCGTAGCGGGGCGCCCAGCGGTCGGGGTTCGTGATCATGAGGTGCACGTCGAGGGGCACCGGGCTCGTGGCCTGGATGCGCTCGACCATCTGCGGCCCGAACGTCAGGTTGGGCACGAAGTGGTTGTCCATGACGTCGACGTGCACGAAGTCCGCCGTCGCGATGCGCGCGAGCTCCGTCTGCATGTTGACGAAGTCGGCGGCCAGGATGCTGGGATTGATGCGGATGCCGACCTGGCGGCCGTTCTCGTCGATCGGGGGCACGCGTCCATTATGGTCGACCCGTGGATCCCATCACCGCGCTGCTGCACGAGGTTCTCGAAGACATCCGACCGCTCCGCGACGGCGCCCCCGCGGGCTACATCCCCGAACTCGCCGCGGCAGATCCGGAGCGGCTGGCGCTCGCGGTCGTCGGTCCTCGCGGACGCGTGCGGGCGGTCGGCGACGTCACACACGAGTTCACGATCCAGTCGATCTCGAAGCCGTTCGTGCTCGCCCTCGCCCTGGCCGACCGCGGCCGCGAAGAGGTGCTGCGCAAAGTCGGTGCCGAGCCGAGCGGCGAGCCCTTCAACGCCATCAGCCTCGAACCCGACACCGGGCGGCCGGCCAATCCGATGGTCAACGCGGGGGCGATCGCGACCTCGTCCCTGATCCCCGGCGACGTCGTCGACGACCGCACGTCCCGCATCGTCGAGGGTCTTTCGGCCTTCGCGGGACGCTCACTGTGGGTGGACGAGCAGGTCTACGCCTCGGAGTCGGCGACCGGCGACCGCAACCGCGCGCTGGCACACCTCCTGCACTCGTACGGGATCGTCGACGGCTCGGTCGAGATCGCCGTCGAGACCTATTTCCGTCAGTGCTCGCTGCTTGTGACCGTTCGCGATCTCGCCGTGATGTCGGCGACCCTCGCCTTCGGCGGCCTCAATCCGGTCACCGGCGAGCGGGTCGTCGCCGAGGGCGTCGCCCGCGACGTGCTGTCGATCATGACGAGCTGCGGCATGTACGACTATTCCGGCGAATGGCTGCTCCGCGTCGGCCTGCCGGCGAAGAGCGGGGTCAGCGGCGGTCTTCTCGCCGTCGCGCCGTCGCAGTTCGGGGTCGCCGCATTCAGCCCCCGCCTCGACGAGCACGGCAACTCCGTACGCGGCATCGCTCTCCTCGAGACGCTCGGCGAGCGGTTCGGCATGCACATGCTCGAGCCGCACGAGAGCGTCGCGGTTCCGGCCTTCACCGTCGAGGACACGGACACGGGACGCGTGCTCCGCCTGGCGGGCGAGCTGGGTCTGGCGGGCACAGAGCGTGTCGTCGCCGTGCTGCGAGAGATCGCCGAAGCGCTGCCGGAGGGCGCTGAAGTCACGGTCGACGCCCGCGACCTGGGCCGCACGCACAGCGCGGCGCTCATCGCGCTGCGCACGGAGTTCGAGCAGATGCCCCACGGGATCCGCCTGCGCGAGTGAGGGTGTGCTGTGCCGGCTCAGACTCGGCGCAGCAGCGACACCGACATCGCGTCGGTGTTGTGACGGTGGGGCCAGAGCTGGGCGCGCCCGCTGCCGTCGGCCTGCGGCGGAAGCCCGGGGTCGGCATCCGCCAGCGCGGTGATGACGTCCCGCGCAGACAGTTCCTCGACCGCCCCGTCCCATTCGCGCCGGATGTCGGCGACCACGCCCGACGTCTCGGCGAGGTGCGGCGAGCAGGTGATGTATGCGACCACGCCGCCGGGCTTGAGGGCGCTCACGGCTTCGGTGAGCAGCTCGCGCTGCAGCTGGGTGAGCGCCGGCACATCGCTGGGGGCCTTGCGCCAGCGCGCCTCCGGGCGGCGGCGGAGCGCTCCGAGGCCCGTGCAGGGTGCGTCGACCAGGATGCGGTCGTAGGTGTCAGGGGCATCCTGCGCTCGCAGCCGGCCATCCTCCTCCGAGACCGGCACGTCCAGGGGCACACCGGCGAGTGCCTGGCGTACGAGTCCGGCACGTGCCGGTGAGATCTCGTTCGCCTCGAGCGACGCGCCGTGCGTGAGCGCCTCAGCCGCGAGCACGGCGGTCTTGCCTCCGGGGCCGGCGCAGAGGTCGAGCCACCGCTCCCCCGGTGCGATGGGCAGGGCACGGGTCAGCGCGAGCGCCGCGAGCTGCGAGCCCTCGTCCTGGACGCGGATGCGGCCACCGGAACCGCGGACGATCGAGTCGGGATCGCCGCCGCCGAGGCGGAAGCCGATCGGCGAGAAGGGGGTGCGGCGAGCGTCGTCGGGCACGTCGGCGAGGTCGGGCAGCGCCGCCATCGTGACCCGCGGCGAGGCGTTGTCGGCGGTGAGCAGCGCTTCGAGCTCGTCGGCGCGTCCTTCGGCAGCGAGAGCCCGCCGGAAGGCGCGCACGACCCACACGGGGTGGGAGAAGAGCAGGCCGAGCTGCTCGTCGTCGGAGCGCGCGCTCTCGGCGACATGCGTCATCCAGTCTCCCGGCGTGTCCCGCGCGACGCGCCGCAGCACGGCGTTGGCGAAACCCGCGGCGCCCCTCCCCCCGGCGCCGCGCGCGAGCTCGACGGACTCGTTCACCGCGGCGTGGGAGGCGACACGCGTCGAGAGGAGCTGGTGCACGCCGAGCCGGAGCGCGTCGAGCACGGCCGGATCGATGTCGGCGACGGGCCGGTCGGCGGCGATCGCGATGACCGCGTCGTACGTGCCCTGGCGGCGGAGCGTGCCGTAGGTGAGCTCGGTGGCCAGGGCGGCGTCGGGCGTAGCGAGCCCGGCGCGTGAGATCGCGGTCGGCAGCAGGAGGTTGGCGTAGGCGTCGGACTCGTGCACCGCCCGAAGCGTCTCGTACGCCACGCGTCGCGCTGCGATCGTGCGGCTCATGATCCGGCCACCGGGGTCGCGTCACGCAGGCCCCGCCACCAGTCCGCGGCGCGCATCGCGCCCTTGCCGGCCGGCTGAACCGTGTCGAGCACGATCGGCGTGGACGCGGTGCCGGCGACGACCTTGCCGCCGTGCAGCGCGAGGGCACCAGGAGCGAGATGCGGTGCATCCGAGGGGGCCGCTGCGACGGCGAGCACCTTCAGCCGCGCGCCGCCGATCGTCGTGTGGGCGCCGGGCTCGGGCGTGACGCCGCGGATGCGTCCGAGCACGGCCGGTGCGGGTTCGTTCCACCGCACGCGGCCGTCGTCGTCGCCGAGCTTGGCGGCGTACGTCGTCTCTCCCTGCTGGGGATGCGAGACCGCAGAGCCTGCGGCGATCGCGTCCACGACGTCGGTGAGCAGCGCGGCGCCGTCCTCGGCCAGCGCCGAGAGCAGGGAGCCTGCCGTGGCATCGGCCGGCACGTCGATCGCGAGCTCGCCGAAGACATCGCCGGCGTCGAGTTCGGGCACCAGCTGGAACACGCTCGCACCGGTGCGCGCATCGCCGGCGATAAGAGCGTGCTGTACGGGCGCGGCGCCCCGCCACCGCGGCAAAAGCGAGAAGTGCAGGTTGATCCACCCGTGCTTCGGGGTCGACAGGAGCGGCTCGCGGACCAGGCCGCCGTAGGCGACGATCACGCCGAGGTCGGGCTCGAGCGCGGCGATGTCGGCCGTCACGGCGTCACCGAGCCGGTCGGCGCGGATCACGGGCAGTCCCAGTTCCTCGGCGGCAGCCGCGACGGGAGACGGAGTGAGCACGCGCTTTCGCCCGAGTGGGGCATCCTGACGGGTGATGACGGTCAGCACGTCGTGCGCGGACGCGAGCCGGCGCAGTGACGGCACAGCCGGCTCGGGTGTGCCGGCGAAGACGAGGCGCATGACGTTCCTGAACGATCGAGGGTCAGAGGTCGAGGTCGGGCACGTCGACCCGAACCTTCAGTGTATGGGCGGCTCCCGGCGTGCGTCCCTTCGCGGGCCGGCGACCCTTGACCGCCTGGCTCACGACCGACGCCCGCAGACTCTCCGTCACTCGCGGGCCCAGCCCGTAGTCGAACCGCACCAGCGCGCGAACCGACTCGTCGTGCGCGAGTGGTCCGAGTACAGCCTCGGCGTCGAGCTCCGGCACCGCCTGGCGGAGCTCGGCGAGGGCGGCGTCGACGGCGCGCCGCGGTCCCTCCACCGCCGCCACCCGCACCGTGGGCGGCATGCGCAGGGGTGCCCGGTCGGCGAGCTCGGCACGGGCGTACGCGGCCTGCGTCCAGGTCGCGAGTGCGCGGGCGATCTCGCCGCCGACGCCGACGAGGTGCACAGGCGCGCCGGGTGCGGCGAGAGCGGCCGCGTTGGACCACCACCGGAGGCACGATTCGCCGATGCGCAGGTCCTCGGCCATCAGCATCCGATCCCCGTCGAGCAGGATCACCGCACGGTAGCCGCCGACCGCGAGCGGCTCGGCACCGCGCGTGGCGACCACCAGCGCCGGGCGCCCATCGATCTGGGTGACCGGATGGTCGCCGTCGGCGATGATCACGCGCGTCCCCGGAAAGGCTCTCCCGAGCTCGTCAGCGGTGCGCTCGCTGCCCGAGGAGGCCATGCGCAGCAAAGTCGACGAGCACTCCGGGCACGCCCAAGCGTGCGCGGCGCGGCCGCACCAGGCGCACGTCGGCACCGCGCCCTGCCGTGCGGCGTGCAGCGGACCGCCGCAGTGCGGGCACCGAGCGGGGTGGCGGCACTTCGCGCACACCAGGACCGGGGAATACCCCGGGCGTGCGACCTGTACGAGGACGGGTCCCTCGGCGAGAGCCTCGCGCGCGGCGGCGAATGCCGACGACGGGACGCGAGCGCCTCGTGACTCGCCCTCGCGGTTCGCGCTCAGGACCACGCGCGGGCTGAGCCGGCGCGCGGCGGGGAGATCGCGCACCCAGCCCACTGCGACCAGCCGTTCCACATCCGTGGTGCGCGTGTGTCCCGCGAAGACGAGGGCGCCGCCGTGCAGCTCCTGCCGAAGCAGCGCGGCGTCGCGGGCATGGACGCCGGGGCTGAGCGGTTCGGCGAGCAGCGGATCGCCGTCGTCCCAGAGTGCGACCAGCCCCAGGTCGGCGACCGGCGCGTACACCGTGGAGCGGTTGCCGATCACCACGCACGGCGCGTCCGCGAGGGTGCGCAGGAAGGCGGCATACCGCGCCGGACCGCTCTGCTTGGCGTCGTCGCGCACGAAGGCGTCGGCGGGGATGCGGCTCAGCAGGGCCGCCTCGAGCTGCGCGCGGTCGCGATGGTCCGGCACGGCGATGACGGCGCTGCGCCCGGCGGCGAGCACGCGGGTGGCGGCGGCGGCGAGGAGCACGGCCCAGGATCCGACGACGGTGCCGTCGGCCAGCTGAGACGGCACCGGCGGCGCGTCCAGGGCGAGGCGCTCGCCGAGGTCGAGCGCCTCGGCCAGGCCGGGATAGACAGCAAGCACCTCGGCGGCCCACGCGGCATCCTCGTCCTCGACGTGAGGATGGGCGGGCGGGCCGGCGGCCAGCCACGCCTTCTCAGCGCGGACCATGCGCTTGGGGATCGCCAGCCGCAGGATGTCGCCCGCCGACCCGGCCGCGCGATCGGCTGCGCGGCGCGCCAGCGCGTACAGTCCGGGCGTCAGGACCGGCACCGGCGAGACGACCGCCTCGAGCTGCGAGAGCGGCCGGTCGGAGGCATCCGGCTCCCCCAGCTCGACGAGGAGACCGTCCACGACGCGTCCGGCGCTGCGCAGCGGCACACGAACCCGCACGCCGGGCTGCGCGTCGGTGGCGAGCTCCGCAGGGATCTCGTAGTCGAACAGCCGGTCCAGCTGCGGCAACGGCGAATCGAGGAGCACACGCGCCACGCGGCGAAGCGGTCTCGGGCCCCCGGCGGGGTCGTGCGCGTCGTCGGGCACCGCGGTCACGCGGCCGGCGTCAGAGCCCGGCGGCCGCGCGCAGGGCGTCGGCGCGGTCCGTGCGCTCCCACGTGAAGTCGGGCAGCTCGCGGCCGAAGTGGCCGTAGGCGGCCGTCTGCGCGTAGATGGGTCGCAGCAGGTCGAGCTGATCGATGATCGCCTTGGGCCGCAGGTCGAAGACCTCGAGGATGGCGTTGGTGATCACGTCGTCGGACACGCGCCCGGTGCCGAACGTCTCGACGTAGAGCCCGACCGGCTTGGCCTTGCCGATCGCATAGGCGACCTGCACCTCGAGGCGGTCGGCGAGGCCGGCCGCGACCGCGTTCTTGGCGACCCAGCGCATCGCATACGCCGCCGAGCGGTCGACCTTCGACGGGTCCTTGCCGCTGAACGCGCCGCCGCCGTGGCGCGAAGCGCCGCCGTAGGTGTCGATGATGATCTTGCGCCCGGTGAGGCCCGCATCGCCCTTCGGCCCGCCGATGACGAACGGGCCGGCCGGGTTGATGTAGAACTGCACGTCGGGCAGATCGAGGCCGGTGGCCTCGAGCACGGGGTCGATGACCTCGGCGCGGACCGCGGCGCGCAGCGCCTTCTGCGAGATGTCGGGGTGGTGCTGCGTCGAGAGCACCACCGACTCGACCGTCTTCGGCGTGTCGCCGTCGTAGCCGAGCGTGACCTGGGTCTTGCCGTCGGGACGGAGGAAGGGCAGCTCGCCCGAACGACGCACCTCGGCGAGGCGTTCGGCCATGCGGTGCGCGGTCCACGCGGCCATCGGCATGAGCTGCGGCGTCTCGGTGGTCGCGTAGCCGAACATGATGCCCTGGTCGCCTGCGCCCTGCAGGTCGTGCGGGTCCTGCGAGCCGTCCTCGCGGCGCTCGAACGCCTTGTCGACACCGGCGGCGATGTCGGAGGACTGCGCGCCGATCGACACGCTGACGCCGCACGAGTCGCCGTCGAAGCCGGTCTCGCTCGACGTGTAGCCGATGCGGTTGACGACACCGCGCACGATCGCCGGGATCTCGACGTAGGCCGAGGTGGACACCTCGCCGGCGACATGGACGAGTCCGGTGGTGACGAGCGTCTCGACGGCCACGCGACCGTCCGGGTCCGCCTCGAGGATCGCGTCGAGGATCGAGTCGGAGATCTGGTCGCAGATCTTGTCTGGGTGTCCCTCGGTGACGGATTCGGACGTGAACAGACGCAGGTCGGTCATCGGTACTCCAGTTGTCGTGGCGCCGGTCGCCCTGGTGTCCGACGCCGGGGGGCGGACACCAGTATGCCCCCGGAGACGGACATCACCGTCTTCGAGGGCACAAGGGTCGTAACGGGATTACTCCGCGCGGCGCAGCCGCAGCTTGTCCTCGTGGATCTCGTGCATCGCGATCGTGAGAGGCTTGTCCTCGACGGTCGAGTCGACGAGCGGACCCACGTTGTCGAACAGGTTGCCTTCGTGGAGGTCGGAGTAGTAGTCGTTGATCTGACGCGCGCGCTTGGACGCGAAGATCACGAGCTGGTACTTCGAGTCGACCTTCTCGAGCAGGCTGTCGATGGGGGGCTCGATGATGCCCTGGTTCGTTCCGGCCATGGCGAAACCTCCTGGATCGGATGTCGGAATGGGAGTCTGCGGGCCTCGGGGTGCCGAGGCATCCCACCATTCTACGGGACGGATCCCGTCCGGCGGATGTGCGGCCACCGCGGGCGGGTCGGATCCCCGCTCCTCGCTGCGCTCAGTGCGCGAGGCGGGCGACCTCATCGGCTGCACGAGCCACGTCGTCATTCACGACGCGGTAGTCGAACTCGCCCTGGGAGGCCAGCTCGGTCTTCGCGGTGCGCAGGCGCCGCGCGCGCTCGGCGGCGTCCTCGGTGCCGCGGCCGACGAGGCGCTGCACCAGTTCGTCCCAGCTGGGTGGCAGCAGGAACACGAGCGTCGCCGACGGGTCCGCCTCGCGCACCTGGCGGGCGCCCTGGAGGTCGATCTCGAGCAGGACCGTGCGCCCCTCGCCGAGGGCCTTCTCGATCGGCTTGCGCGGCGTGCCATAGCGGTAGGCGTTGTGGACCGTCGCGTGCTCCAGCAGCTCGTCGTCGGCGACCATCCGGTCGAATTCGGCATCGTCCACGAAGAAGTAATGCTCGCCGTCGACCTCGCCCGGACGCGGCGCGCGCGTCGTCGCCGACACCGACAGCAGGATCTCGGGGTGATGCGCCTTGATGTGCGCGGCGACCGTGCCCTTGCCGACCGCGGTGGGGCCGGCGAGCACGACGAGGCGGCTGCGACCGCCCCGAGGCTCGAGCTCGGGCCAGCGGGTGTCGAGGAAGCTCCGAAGGTCCTCGCGCTGGCGCGAACCGAGGCCGCCGAGCCGCTTGACCGGGGAGATCTCGAGATCGTGCAGGATGCGGTCGCGCTTGCCCTCGCCGATCGCGGGGATGGCGGTGAGGAACTCCGGCACGCGCATCGCGCCGGCGGGTGATGCCGGATCGGCGAGTGCGCGACGCAGGAGCTCCTGCGGCGTGATCACCCGCATGGCGACGTCCTTCTTCAGCGCGGCGCGCTCGCGGCGCGCGGCGACGGCGCGCCGGGATGCCGCCACACGGTCGACCTCGGGAGGTCGCGCGT
Source organism: Microbacterium sp. ProA8 (assembly GCF_039905635.1). NCBI lineage: Bacteria > Bacillati > Actinomycetota > Actinomycetes > Micrococcales > Microbacteriaceae > Microbacterium > Microbacterium chionoecetis. The sequence continues at coordinate 2,073,379 of NZ_CP157000.1, forward strand.
GCGCGCCAGAAGTATGGGGCGAAGCCCCTTCAGAAGGGGTGCGCGAATCGGGCATGTCAATCACCACGGTAGAGAAGGGCGCGCTCTGAGATGCGCGCGGCGAGCCGGTCGGGTCCGGCAGTCAGGATGCTGCGGCTCTCCGACGCTATCACCGCTACCGCCAGGTCGCCGAAGCGCGCGCGAAGGTCGTGCGGTTCGGCACCCTGATGACCGAAGCCCGGACCGAGGATCGGGGCGACCGGGGAGAACGCCCGGAGCCCGGCATCGGTCCAGTCCACGGTCGCGCCCACGACGACGCCGAGGCTCGCCCACTGCCCCTCCGGCGTGACGCGGGCGTTCCGCGCCGACACCTCGCGGACGATCGCGTTCGACACCGTCTCGCCCGATGTCAGCTGCGCGCGCTGGACGGTGAGTGCATCGGGGTTGCTCGTGGCGGCCAGGACGAAGACGCCCTTCGCCGCCCGCTCCGCGAGTTCGAAGGTGCCCTCCAGCGCCCCGGTGCCGAGGAACGGGTTGACCGTCAGCGCATCGGCCTCGAGGGGCGACCCCGGCGTCAGCCACGCCTGGGCATAGGCATCCATCGTCGTGCCGATGTCGCCGCGCTTCGCGTCGGCGATCACGAGCAGCCCTGCCGCGCGTGCCGCCGCCATCACGGTCTCGAGGGCCGCGAAACCGGCGGACCCGTAGCACTCGAAGAACGACACCTGCGGCTTGACGACGCCGACGCGGCCGGCAGCGGCCTCCACGACGCGCAGGCCGAACTCCCGCGCACCGGCGGCGGAGGCATCCATCCCCCACTCGGCGAGAAGGTGCGCGTGCGGATCGATGCCGACGCACAGCTGTCCGTGCGTCGCCGTCGCCGCACGGATGCGCTCGCCGAACGAGGTCATGCCCGCGCCGCCCGATCGGCCGCGTACTCCTGCAGGCTCCTGACGTCGAAGCCCTCGCGCAGCACCGGCAGAGCGCTCACCGCCGCGCCGAGCACGGCCATGGTCGTGAACAGCGCCTTGTCTCCGGCCACGGCCGCGGCGCGGATCTCGTAGCCGTCGGCGCGGGCGCTGCCGCCGCTCGGGGTGTTCACCACGATGTCGATCTCGCCGGCGTTGATGAGGTCGACGATGTTTGTGCCGCCGGACTCCTGGGTCTCGGAGTACTTGCTCACCACCCGCACCGCGATGCCGTTGCGGGCGAGGATCTCGGCGGTGCCCTCGGTCGCGACCAGGTCGAAGCCGAGTTCCTGCAGGCGGTGGGCCGGAAGGATCACCGCGCGCTTGTCGCTGTCGGCGACCGAGATGAACACGGTGCCCGACTGCGGCATGCCGCCGTACGCGGCCTCCTGCGACTTCGCGAACGCGGTCGGGAAGTCGCGGTCGATGCCCATGACCTCGCCCGTGGACCGCATCTCGGGGCCGAGCACAGAGTCGACGGTCTGACCGTCCGCCGTGCGGAACCGCTTGAAGGGCAGCACGGCCTCCTTCACGGCGACGGGGGCGTCGAGGGGCACGCGCGAACCGTCCTGCTCGGGCAGCATCCCCTCGGACTTCAGCTCGGCGATCGTCGAGCCCGCCATGATGCGCGAGGCGGCCTTCGCGAGCGGGATCCCGAGCGCCTTCGACACGAACGGCACGGTGCGGCTGGCGCGGGGGTTCGCCTCGATGACGTAGAGAACGCCCGCCGAGATCGCGAACTGCACGTTGAGGAGACCCCGCACGCCGACGCCCTCGGCGATGGCGTGGGTCGCGATGCGGACGCGGTCGATGTCGGTGCGGCCGAGGCTGACGGGCGGCAGCGTGCAGCTCGAGTCGCCCGAGTGGATACCGGCCTCCTCGAGGTGCTCCATGACGCCGCCGATGTACAGCTCGTCGCCGTCGAACAGCGCGTCGACGTCGATCTCGATCGCGTCGTCGAGGAAGCGGTCCACCAGAAGAGGGAGGCCCGGGCCGATGATGGCGGCGTCGGCGATGCGCACGAAGTAGTCGCGCAGCGCCTCGGTCGAGTAGACGATCTCCATGCCGCGGCCCCCGAGCACGAAGCTCGGGCGAACCAGCACCGGGTAGCCGATCTCCTCGGCCACCGCGACGGCGCCCTCGACGTCGGTCGCGGTGCCGTTGCGCGGTGCCACCAGGCCGGCGTCGTCGAGCAGGCGCGAGAACAGCTCGCGCTCCTCGGCGAGGTCGATCGCGGCGGGCTTGGTGCCGAGGATCGTGTAGCCGGCGTCCTCGATCCCCTTGGCGAGGCCGAGGGGCGTCTGGCCGCCGAGCTGGCAGATGACGCCGAGGATCTCGCCCGACTGGGCCTCGGCGTGCAGCACCTCGAGCACGTCCTCGAGCGTCAGCGGCTCGAAGTACAGGCGGTCGGAGGTGTCGTAGTCGGTCGACACGGTCTCGGGGTTGCAGTTGACCATGACCGTCTCGTAGCCGGCGTCGGCCAGCGCGAACGACGCGTGCACGCACGAGTAGTCGAACTCGACGCCCTGCCCGATGCGGTTGGGTCCCGACCCGATGATGACGACCTTGGTGCGCTCCGACGGCGTCACCTCGGTCTCGAAGTCGTAGCTCGAGTAGTGGTAGGGCGTGAGCGCCGGGAACTCCCCCGCGCAGGTGTCGACGGTCTTGTACACGGGACGGATGCCGAGGGCATGACGGATGCTGCGGACCTGGGCTTCGGCGTCGGCACGCAGTTCGGCGATCTGGGCGTCGCTGAACCCGTGCTCCTTCGCGATGCGCAGGGTGGCGGCATCCAGCTCCCCCGCCTGGCGCACGAACTCGGCGACCTCGTTGATGAGCACGATCTGATCGAGGAACCACGGGTCGATCTTGGTCGCCTCGAACGCCTGCTCGACGGTGGCGCCCTTGCGCAGCGCCTGCTGGAGCACGACGATGCGGCCGTCGGTCGGGGTCTTCGCGATCTCGAGCAGCTCGTCGACCGAGCGCGGCTCGTCGCCCCAGTGGAAGCTCGAGCCGCGCTTCTCGAGGGACCGCAGCGCCTTCTGCAGCGCGGTGGCGTAGTTGCGGCCGATGGCCATCGCCTCGCCCACGGACTTCATCGTGGTGGTCAGCGTGGTGTCGGCGGCGGGGAACTTCTCGAAGTTGAACCTCGGCACCTTCACGACGACGTAGTCCAGCGTCGGCTCGAAGCTCGCCGGCGTGACCTTCGTGATGTCGTTGGGGATCTCGTCGAGGCGGTAGCCGATGGCGAGCTTCGCCGCGATCTTCGCGATCGGGAATCCGGTCGCCTTGGAGGCGAGGGCCGACGACCGCGACACGCGCGGGTTCATCTCGATCACGATGATGCGACCGGTGGCGGGGTCGACGGCGAACTGGATGTTGCAGCCGCCGGTGTCGACGCCCACCGCGCGGATGATGTCGATGCCGATGTCGCGGAGTTTCTGGTACTCGCGGTCGGTGAGGGTGAGCGCCGGGGCGACCGTGATCGAATCGCCCGTGTGCACGCCGACCGGGTCGACGTTCTCGATGGAGCAGACGACGACCGTGTTGTCGGCGGTGTCGCGCATCAGCTCGAGCTCGTACTCCTTCCACCCGAGGATCGACTCCTCGAGCAGCACCTCGGTGGTCGGAGAGTCGCGCAGGCCCGCGCCCGCGATGCGGCGGAGGTCCCTCTCGTCGTACGCGAAGCCCGAACCGAGGCCGCCCATGGTGAACGACGGGCGCACGACCAGCGGGTAGCCCAGCTCGTCGGCGGCGGCGAGCACCTCGTCCATCGTGTGCGCGATCCGGGATGCCGCGACGTCGGCGCCGGCATCCAGCACCAGCTGCTTGAAGATCTGGCGGTCCTCGCCCTTGTTGATCGCCTCGAAGTCGGCGCCGATGAGCTCGACGTCGTACTTCTCGAGGATCCCGTGCTTGTGCAGGTCGATCGCCGCGTTGAGCGCCGTCTGCCCACCCAGGGTCGGCAGGATCGCGTCGGGCTTCTCCTTCGCGATGATCGTCTCGATGACGCGCCAGTTGATCGGCTCGATGTAGGTCGCGTCGGCGAAGTCGGGGTCGGTCATGATGGTGGCCGGGTTCGAGTTCACCAGGATGACGCGCACGCCCTCTTCGCGCAGCACCCGGCAGGCCTGCGTGCCCGAGTAGTCGAACTCGCACGCCTGCCCGATGACGATCGGGCCGGAGCCGATGACCAGGACGGAGTTGATGTCGTCGCGCTTGGGCATTACTTCGCGGCCTTCTTCTCGAGGTTCGCGACGACCAGGTCGCGGAAGCGGTCGAACAGGTAGTTGGCGTCGTGCGGGCCGGCGGCGGCCTCGGGGTGGTACTGCACCGAGAACGCCGGGATGTCGAGGGCGCGGAGGCCCTCGACCACCTGGTCGTTCAGCCCGACGTGGCTGACCTCGATGCGGCCGTAGCCGTTCGGGCTGTCGAATTCGCCGTCGACCGGGGCGTCCACGGCGAAGCCGTGGTTGTGGGCCGTGATCTCGACGCGGCCCGTCGACTTGTCGAGCACCGGCTGGTTGATGCCGCGGTGACCGAAGGGCAGCTTGTACGTGCCGAGGCCGAGCGCACGGCCGAGCAGCTGGTTGCCGAAGCAGATGCCGAAGAAGGGCAGGCCGTCGTCGAGCACGCCGCGCAGCAGGTCGACGTGGTCACCGGAGGCCGCCGGGTCGCCAGGGCCGTTGGAGTAGAACACCGCCACCGGGTCGATCGCGCGGATCTGGTCGATGGTGACGTCCTGCGGCAGCACGTGCACGTCGAAGCCCCGCGCAGCCAGGTTGTCGACGGTCGCCTGCTTGACGCCGAGATCGAGCACGGCGAGGTTGCCGATGCGCTCGCCGGTCGCCATCGTCACCTCGGCGGCGGCCACCGACACCTGCGCGGAGAGGTTCTGACCCGCCATCTGCGGAGCCTCGCGGACGAGACGCAGCTGCTCCTCGGGGTCGATGCCCGCCGCGTCGCCGGAGAAGATCGCGCCGCGCATGCTGCCGGCCGAGCGGATGTGGCGGGTCACGGCGCGCGTGTCGATGCCGCTGATGCCCACCACGCCGTCCCGCGTCAGGGCCTCGTCGAGCGACTCGTCGGCGCGCCAGTTGGAGACGACGCGTGAGGGGTCGCGGACGATGTACCCCGACACCCAGATGCGCCGGGACTCGGGGTCCTCGTCGTTCATGCCGGTGTTGCCGATGTGCGGTGCAGTCTGCAGCACGATCTGGCCCGCGTACGAGGGGTCGGTGAGCGTCTCCTGGTATCCGGTCATGCCGGTGGAGAACACCACCTCGCCGATGGTGGTGCCCTGGGCGCCGTACGCGCGTCCGTTGTGACGGGTCCCGTCCTCGAGCACGAGGACGGCAGGGTCGGTCTGGAAGAGGGAGGTCATGAGTCGGTTCCCGTCTGGTTCGGGGGAAGGATGCCGGCCACCGCGTCCGCGAGAGCGCGGGCCGAGGCGTCCTGGGGTCGGAAGTAGCTGTCGACGGTCGTGCCGGCGTCGGTGCGCCAGGTCAGCCGGGTGAGTCCGCCCGGCTCGACCACCCGGTCGATCGCGACGGTGGACTGGTCGACGTCGACGATGCGGTCGGGCGTCAGCACGAACGGGTCCTGTCCGGTGAGGCCGATCGCCACGCCCTCGTCGGCGACGATGACGGTCGCCTTCGAGCGGAACGCCATGCCGGGCGCCGCGATCCGCTCCAGCGGGGTGTCGCGGGCGGTCGTCGCGACGTACAGGGCGTCGAAGGACGCACGCACGTGGGCGTCGGCGGGCAGCTCACCTGGGTGGACGAGGGGTGCGGCATCCCGTCGCGTCCGCCGCCACCACGCCCACGCGAGCGCGACGAGCAGCACGACGGCCACGGCGATCATGACGGCCAGGGCCCCTTCGCGGGTCACGCGCGCACCCCCGGGGTGTCGAGCAGGGCGCCGTCGGCGACGGTGACCGTTCCCCGGTGGAGCGTCCAGCGCACCTCGCCCGGCAGCTCGCGGCCGAGGTACGGCGAGTTGACGCTCCGACCGCGCAGATCGTCGGTCGTGAAGGTGCGGCGGGGCGCCGGGTCGTAGAAGGCGAGGGATGCCGGCTGGCCCTCGGTGAGCGGCGTGCCGTGCCCCGCGAGGCGGCCGATGCGTGCGGGCTCGCGCGACATGACGCGCGCGACATCGCCCCACGTGAGCAGTCCGGTGTCGACCATCGACTGCTGCACGACCCGCAGCGCGCTCTCGAGGCCCACCATGCCGTTGGCCGCCGCGTGCCACTCGCACGCCTTCGCCTCGGCCGGGTGAGGGGCGTGGTCGGTCGCGACGATGTCGATCGTGCCGTCGGCGAGGCCCTCGCGCACCGCGAGCACGTCCTCCTCGCGGCGCAGCGGGGGGTTGACCTTGAAGCGGGCGTCGTAGTCGCGCACCAGCTCGTCGGTGAGGAGCAGGTGGTGCGGGGTGACCTCGGCCGTCACATCCACGCCGCGGCGCTTGGCCCAGCGGATGATGTCCACCGAGCCCGCCGTCGAGAGGTGGCAGACGTGCAGGCGCGAGCCGACGTGCTCGGCGAGGAGCACGTCACGCGCGATGATCGACTCTTCGGCGACGGCGGGCCAGCCGGCGAGTCCCAGCTCCGCCGACACCGCGCCCTCGTTCATCTGCGCGCCCTCGGTGAGACGCGGGTCCTGGGCGTGCTGGGCGACGACGCCGTCGAACGCTTTCACGTACTCGAGCGCTCGCCGCATGATGAGCGGGTCCCAGACGCAGAAGCCGTCGTCGCTGAAGACGCGCACCCGGGCGCGGGAGTCGGCCATGGCGCCGAGCTCGGCCAGGCGCTCGCCCTTCTGCCCCACGGTCACCGCGCCGATGGGCTGCACCGTGACGAAGCCCGCCGCCTCGCCGAGGGCGAGCTCCTGTTCGACGACACCGGCGGTGTCTGCGACCGGCGAGGTGTTGGGCATCGCGAACACGGCGGTGTAGCCGCCGGCTGCGGCGGCGCGCGATCCGGTCAGGATCGTCTCGGATGCCTCGTACCCGGGTTCGCGCAGGTGCGTGTGCAGATCGACCAGGCCCGGCAGCAGCACAAGCCCGTCGACGTCGACCACGGTCGCACCGGCGCGGCTCAGGCCGGGGCCGATCTCGGCGATGACGCCGTCTGTGACGATCACGTCGGCGAGGGTGGTGGCCTCGACGCGGGCGCCGCGGAAGAGAAGGGTCTCGCTCACGGGGTGTTCTCCTTCTCTGCGCCCACCGGAGAGGGGGCGTTCATCGCGGGTGTGCTGTCGGCTGCGTCGTGCTCCGCTCCCGCCAGCAGCAGGTAGAGCGCGGCCATGCGCACCGAGACGCCGTTCGCCACCTGCTCGAGCACGGTCGAGCGCGGCGAGTCCGCGGCTTCTGCGGAGATCTCCAGACCCCTGTTCATGGGTCCGGGATGCATGACAATGCTATCCGCTCCGAGCGCCTGAAGGCGGCGTGCGTCGAGGCCCCAGCGCCGCGAATACTCCCGTTCAGTGGGGAAATACGCCGCGTTCATGCGCTCCAGCTGGATGCGCAGCATCATGAGCGCGTCCGGTGAGGACGAGATCGCCTCGTCGAGGTCGTAGAGCGTCCGCACCGGCCAGCGCGACATGTCCTGCGGGACCAGCGTGGGGGGCGCGACGAGGGTCACCTGAGCGCCGAGGGTATGCAGCAGCCAGACGTTGGAGCGGGCCACGCGCGAGTGCAGGATGTCGCCGACGATCGCGACCTTCACGCCCGCGAGATCGCGGCCGCGGCTGTCATCGCCGAAACGACGCTTGCGGATCGTGAACGCGTCCAGGAGCGCCTGCGTCGGGTGCTCGTGGGTGCCGTCGCCGGCGTTCACCACGCCGGCGCTGATCCAGCCGCTGGTCGCGAGGGTGCGGGGGGCGCCGGACGCGCCGTGGCGGATGACGACCGCATCCGCTCCCATCGCCTGGAGGGTCTGCGCCGTGTCCTGCAGCGACTCCCCCTTCGAGACACTGGAGCCCTTCGCCGAGAAGTTGATGACGTCGGCCGACAGGCGCTTCGCGGCCGCTTCGAACGAGATGCGCGTGCGTGTCGAGTCCTCGAAGAACAGGTTGACGACGGTCTTGCCCCGCAGGGTGGGGAGCTTCTTGACCTCGCGCCGCTGCGTGTCGGCCATGTCCTCGGCCACGTCGAGGATCCGCAGCGCGTCCTGGCGGGCGAGCGTCCGGGTGTCGAGCAGGTGCCTCATGCTCCCGTCACCGTCCTTCGATGGTGACGGACTCGGCGCCGTCGGTCTCGTGGAGGCGCACGTTCACACGTTCCTCGCGGGAGCTCGGCAGGTTCTTGCCGACGAAGTCGGGGCGGATCGGCAGCTCTCGGTGTCCTCGGTCGACGAGGGTCGCCAGCCGCACCGCAGCCGGACGGCCGATGTCCTGCAGGGCATCGAGCGCGGCACGGATGCTGCGTCCTGAGAAGAGGACGTCGTCCACGAGCACGACCACCTTGCCGTCGATGCCGCCCGGCGGGATCTGCGTGCGCTGGGGAGCACGCGTGGGATTGCGATGGAGGTCGTCGCGGTACATCGTGACGTCGAGCGCGCCGATCGGGACGGTGACACCGCCGAACTGCTCGACGAGCGCGCCGATCCGGTGGGCGAGGGTGACGCCGCGGGTGGGGATGCCGAGGAGGACCAGGCCTTCGGGACCCTTGTTGGACTCCAGGATCTCGTGGGAGATCCGAGTCAGGGCCCGGGCGATGTCGGCCTCGTGCAGCACGGTGCGCGTGCTCATCCGCCGCTCCCTTCTCCGCCTCACGGGACGGGGTTAAAGGTTGCTGTGATCGGCGCCCAGTCTACGTCACCGCGAAGGCCGGCCCCAATCGGGACCGGCCTTCGCGGTGAGCCTCGTGATCGTCAGGCGCGCGTGGCGCGCCCACGCAGCACCTGCGAGGCGACGACGAGGGCGGCGGCGATCAGCACGACGTTCTTGAAGATGTACTGTCCGGTCAGCGTCGGGCCCGCGGTGCCGAAGACCTCGGCCGGCAGCAGCACGAGCGGCGAGAGGATTCCGACGAATGCGAGCGCGAGCACCACCAGGCCGATGCGGGCGAAGGCGCCGCCGGCGATGAGGAGGGCTCCCGCCGCGACCTCGATCAGCGCGGTGGCGACGAGCGCCGCCTGGCCGCTGACCAGCCCGAACGTCAGCTTCTCCCACGTCTGGCTCACCAGGGCCTCGACGGGACTGACTCCGGGGAAGAACTTCATCGCGCCGAAGACGACGAACACACCGCCGAGGGCGATGCGCAGCGCCGGGATGCTCCAGCGCTGCAGCGCGGTCTTGGTCGCAGCCTCGGCGCGGGCCTCCCACGACAGCAGGGTGCGGATCGTGCTCGGACGGCCGGTGGGTGCGGGGACGACGACGCCGGCGGCGCCGCGGACGGGAACGGTGGTCATGGCGTGACTCCTTCGGGTTCTGATCGCCCGCGATCGCGGGCACGGTGATCAGGATCCCCGCGGCTGCGCGGTGATACCGATGACCAAGGATTGGCGCCCGGAGTACACACCTCTGCGCACAGAAGCGCCGTCTGGTTGTAGAGGATCTACAACCAGACGGCGCTGTGGTCCGCTCAGGCGGCGGGGGTCGTCACCTCGCGCTGCGCGTCATCCTCGACCAGCGACGCGCGGATCGGGTGCCCTTGGCTGGTGAGGCACCTGCCGCTGGCCAGATCCCACTTCCAGTCGTGGAGGGAGCAGGTGAGCACGCCGTCCTCGATCTTGCCCGTCTTGGTGAGGTCTGCACGCAGGTGCGGGCAGCGGCGCTGCACCTGCCACTCGCCCAGCTGCGCGTCTTCGGTCTGATCGGTCTGCTCGGCGTACCAGTTCTCGACGTACTCGATGCGGTCACGGGACAGGCATTTGAGGAACGTCGTCAGGAACTCGTTGAACTTGCCGCTGCGACCGACCTCGAACTGCATAGACAGGAAGATCGAGTTCGACCAGTCGATCTCGTGGTCGGCGATGTTGGTCGAGACCAGGTCAGCAGGGATCGTGTACCAGTAGATGCACTCGTCGTCCTGGTACTCGCGGACCTTCGCCTTCGGGAAGTCCACGACCATGTCGAGGTCGCCGATGCGGAAGCGCACGACGCCGCCGACACCGTTGCGGATGGTGCGGGCGCGGCGCAGCAGCGGCTCCCACCACTCCTTGATCGCGGCGAGCATCTCATGCGGCGGCAGCACCGCTGCCCGGGTGGCCTCCTCGGCGCGGATCTCGTCCTGGCGGCTGCCCTGCTGTTCGGCGAGATACGACCACTTGTCGTCGAAGATCCGGTCGATCTCGGCATCCGTGTAGAGCGTCTGCGTGACCGAGAGGGCGCCGCCGTTCAGCTCGACCACGGTGCCGGGCACGAACTCGTAGCCCTTCTGGTCGGGGCGCAGCTCCTTCATGTGCTGCAGGAACTGCCGCTGATCCGTGAAGATGGCGTCGCCGTCGAGACCGTAGCCGTTGTACTTGAACAGCTCTTCGCGCAGGAACATCGGCGGCCCGGCCATCGGGAAGACGTGTTCGGCGTCGACCTTCTCGATGTAGTACATCGCCCGCTTGTTCTGCGCGTCGCGCTTGAGCTTCGCGAAGTTCTGCTTCGCGTCCTGCGGCAGGTCGTAGACCATCGGCCACCAGATCGCGCCCGACACCTGCGTGAAGTACGCCTCGGGCTTCGAGAAAGACATCAGCTTCTCGAGGTCGAGCGGATGCGAGTCGTTCTGGTTCAGGATGCTGGCGGTCCCGTCGTCGACGCTCAGCGAGGAGTCGCCGATCGGGCCGTCGCTGGGCGCGCGCAGGGGCGTCACCATGAGCTTGAGCGCGCCGAACTCGAGCGGCACCCCGGCCTGCGTGTAGACGATGTTGTCGTAGCCGAGCCGCCGCAGGTCCTGCTCGAGATCGTCGGTCGGGTAGTCCGGCAGCAGGACCTTGATGTCCTTCGGCACGTGGCGCTGCATGAGCGCCGGGTCGAAGTGGTCGCGGTGGCGGTGCGAGATGTAGAGGAAGTCGGCGTTGCCGTACTTCGCCCAATCGAGCCCGCGGTTGTCGGGGAACGGGAACCACGACCCGAAGAAGGTCGGGCCGATCACCGGGTCGCAGAGAATGCTTCCTCCGGCCGTCTCGATGAACATTCCGGCGTGGCCGAGGCCCGTGATGCGCATGGGACTCCTCCCCTATCCAGCAGTCGTACCGTCGAACCAGACGAGTCTAGGCGAGGCGGGCCGACCCCACCGTGCGCCCCGGCCGTGCAAAAGCGATCCCGCTCTCTGGGCGCGCTCCGGCCGGCGACGGCCGGATCATCCCTCGAAGAGTCCGCGGATGTCGTCGGAGGTGAGCGCCTGGCCGAACAGGGCGTCGTCGTCCATCACCGAGCGGAACAGCCGTGATTTGCGCTGCTGCAGGGCCATGACCTTCTCCTCGATGGTGCCGTTCGCGATGAGCCGGTACACCATCACGCTGCGGTGCTGACCGATGCGGTGGGCGCGATCGACCGCCTGCGCCTCGGCCGCGGGGTTCCACCACGGGTCGAGCAGGAACACGTAGTCGGCTTCCGTCAGCGTGAGGCCGAAACCGCCCGCCTTGAGGCTGATGAGGAACACCGGCGCCTCTCCCCCGCGGAAGGCGTCGACGGCGGCATCGCGATCGCGCGTCGAGCCGTCGAGGTACGCATACGGGATGCCGCGCTCTTCGAGCCGGGCGGAGACGAGGCCGAGGAACGACGTGAACTGGCTGAACACGAGGGCGCGGTGCCCCTCGGCGAGGGCTTCGTCGAGCTGCTCGAAGAGCGCGCCGAGCTTGCTCGGCGCGATGTGGGAGTACGCCGGGTCGACGAGCTCGGGGGCGAGACTCAGCATGCGCAGCAGCGTCAGGGAGCGGAACACGATGAACCGGTTGCGGTCGAGGTCTTCCAACAGCCCCAGCACCTTCTGGCGCTCGCGCTGCAGCACGGTGTCGTACAGGGCGCGGTGTGCCGCCCCGAGCTCGATCCGCACCTCCTGCTCCTGCTTGGCGGGCAGGTCGGCGGCGACGAGCTCCTTCGTGCGCCGCAGCACCAGTGGACGGATGCGGCGCCGAAGGCGCGCGAGGCGTCCGGCGCGATACGCGCCGCCCTCCTGGTTCTCGGGCACCTTGCCCTTCTCGATGGGGCCGACGTACTCCTCCCGGAACCGCCGCGCGGAGGCGAACAGCCCGGGAGCAGCCAGCGAGAGCAGGGCCCACAGCTCGGTGAGGCTGTTCTCGAGCGGGGTGCCGGTGACGGCGAAGACGACGTCCGCCGGCAGATCGCGCGCCGCCCGGTAGGCCTTGGTCTGGCTGTTCTTGACGAACTGCGCCTCGTCGAGGATCAGGCCGGCCCACGTGACGCGTGCGAACTCCGCCTCGTCCAATCGCAGGAGCGTGTACGACGTGACGACGATGTCGGCGTCGGCTGCGGCATCCGTCACCGTCGTGCCGCGTTTCGCGCGGGTCGCGTCGATGACGGCGACGCGCAGGTCCGGCACGAAGCGCGCCGCCTCGCTCCGCCACGTCGAGAGCACCGATGTCGGCGCCACCACCAGGAAGGGGCGCTTCTCGCCGGTTTCGCGCGCGTGCGCGATGAGGGCGAGCAGCTGCAGCGTCTTGCCGAGGCCCATGTCGTCGGCCAGGATGCCGCCGAGCCGGTGCTGCCACAGGAAGGCCAGCCAGTCGAAGCCGACCCGTTGGTATGGGCGGAGGTCCGCCTGCAGCGCGGCAGGGAGCGGTGTGGAAGGAACTCCCTCGGCGTCGCGCAGCGCCTCCACGGTGGCCCGCCACGAGACCGCGGGCTGCGCCTCGTCCGCGAGATCCTCGAAATCCGCCCACAGGGCCGTCTGATACCGGCTGATCCGCGGTCCGGTCTCCCATTCGTCGAGCTCGCCCGCCTCGTCGATGAGGTCGCGCAGGCGCGCGAGCGAGGGATGCGACAGCGAGAAGTACGCCCCGTCGCTCAGCAGGATCTTCTTGCGGCCGCGCGAGAGCGCGGTGAACAGCGTGCCGAACGGGATGCTGCGGCCGTCGATCGTCACGACGACGCCCAGGTCGAACCAGTCGGCGTCGGTCGTCTCGACGGACGTGATGTCGATACGCGGATCGCCGGCGAGCTCACGGTAGTGGGGACGTTCGCCCGAGATCTCCACACGGACGTCGTCGTCGGCCTCGAGCAGCGGCAGCAGCTGTGACGCGAACTCCGCCGCCACGATCCCCGACAGCGTGTCGGCGCCGGCGAAGTCGACCGGCGCGTGATCGCGCCAGAGCGACTCGACGCGGTCGCGGATCTCGCGTTCCAGCGCCGGGTCGCCGTCGTCGCCGGTCGCATCGAGGCCGAGCAGCTCGCCGTCGCCATAGCGCCACGAGAGCGCGTAGACGAGCCGATGGCTCGGTTCGAATCGCACCAGCACCACGAGCTTGGGCCGGGGCGGCGGGGCGACGTCGATGCCGGGCGCCTCAAGATCGACGCGGCGGGCGATGCGCGGCAGGTGCTCGCGCACGAACTCCGCGGCCTCGTCCGCCGGCACGGTCACGGCTTCGCGCGCGCGGAGCAGCGCCGGCACCGGGTCGGGCAGCGCGACGGCCGCCAGCACCAGCTCGATGCGCTCGCGCTGCACCGTGAACCGGTAGACGCCCGTGCGGCCGACCGGACGCAGCGTCGCGGGTGGACTCACGCGCCCCGAAGCTCCGGAGGAAGCGGGGACGGCGTCCGGGGAGGGAGTGCCGACGGTCTGCTCGCCGTCGATCGTGACGACCGGGACGATCTCGAGGCCGCGCGCGCTGCGCTGCGCCTGCACCGAGACGGTCGCCGCGGACGCCAGTGCGACCGTCGTGTTGCGCTTCGTCGGAACGAACGGGATGCCGTGGCCCGCGGCGGACGCCAGATGCGGCCAGAGCAGGCTCGACTCGATGTCGTCGAGGGTGAGCCAGTCCGACACGTCGGAGAACGCGCCGAACGAGCGGACGTCGCGGCCGATGCTGTGCAGCTCGGCGAACCACCGCGCCTGGGCGGGGTCGTACACCGTGCTCGGCCGCCGCAGGGCGTCCCACGAGACGCCGCCCTTGATCCACGCGTCGGACCGGGCGGAGCGCTCCATCGGGCGGAGCCCCACCAGCACGTCGGCGCCGTGCTGGTGCAGTCCGCGCGGCGTGGCGGACTCGACGCGTGCCGGTGCCCACGCCGACGCGCCGCGACGGATCCGCTGGCGCAGTTCGATGCCCAGCGCGAGGGGCGTGTGCGCCCGGGGTGCGGGGGCCGGCGCCGCGAACACCGCGCGCCACGACGATTCGCCGGGCGACGCCGGGGCCGCCGCGGCCAGCCGGTTCGCTGCGAGCAGCGTCGCGACCGTGTGCTTGCAGTCGAACTGCACCGGGCACGTGCACGACGTCGCGGCGATGGGGTGGTCCACGCGCTGCGGGTCGAGCCGGACCCGGCAGCGGTACGTGCGGCCGGCGCTGCCGGCGACGACCGCCTCGATCACGCACGTGACCGGGTCCCAGTCGAGCCGCTGCACGGCGCCATCGGCGAAGTACGCCGCGCCTCGTTCGTAGGAGCCGCTGTCGGTGTGCCGGCGGATGTGCCCGGGGTCGACGAACGGCGGGGGTCCGGCGGACGGCGGGGTCACGGCATCCATCCTGCCAAGGCCCGCCGACACCGCGGCGGACGCATCGCGGTCAGCCTGTGCGCGCGATCCGGGCGAGCACGCCGTGCACGAAGGGTCCCGAATCGTCGGTCGAGAACTCCTTGACGAGCTCGACCGCCTCGTCGATGGCGACCGCGGTCGGGACCTCGTCGTTGTACAGGATCTCCCAGACGCCGATGCGCAGCACGGCGCGGTCGACCGCCGGCATGCGGGCGAGCGTCCAGTCCTTGGCGAACGTGGTGATCTGCTCGTCGATGGCGTCCTGGTTGTCGATCACCCCGTCGACGATCTCACGGGCGTACAGCCAAGAAGCCTCGCGGGCGGGCTCGTTCGCGGCCCGCTTGGCCTCGGCGGCGAGGACGGTCGCCGGCGTATCGCCGCGGACGTCGGCCTGGAACAGGATGTCGAGCGCGCGTTTGCGCGCCTTCGTACGGGCACTCATCAGTCAGCGGCCGCCGACCTCAGTTGACGCGGCCGAGGTAGTCGCCGGTGCGGGTGTCGACCTTGACCTTGGTGCCGGTCTCGACGAACAGCGGGACCTGGATCTCGTAGCCGGTCTCGACGGTGGCCGCCTTGGTGCCGGCCGACGAGCGGTCGCCCTGCAGGCCGGGCTCGGTGTAGGTGATCTCGAGGATGACCGACGCCGGGAGCTCGACGTAGAGCGGGTTGCCGTTGTTGAGCGCGATCTGCACCTGCTGGTTCTCGAGCAGGAAGTTGGCGGCGTCGCCCACCGTGGCGGCTGCCACGTTGATCTGGTCGTAGTCGGCGACGTCCATGAAGACGAAGTTGTCGCCGTCGTTGTACAGGTAGGTGAAGTCGCGGCGGTCGACGTTCTCGATGTCGATCTTCGCGCCCGCGTTGTACGTGCGGTCGACGACCTTGCCCGAGACGACGTTCTTGAGCTTCGTGCGCACGAATGCGCCACCCTTGCCCGGCTTGACATGCTGGAACTCGATGACGTTCCAGAGCTGACCGTCGATGCTGAGGACGACGCCGTTCTTGATGTCTGCGGTGGATGCCATGAGGGTGCGAATCCGTTTCGTTGTGGTGTGAGCGGCGTGAAGCGAGAGGCGGTCGCTGCCCGTCGACATGCTCGGGGACCGGCAGCGCCGACGTTCGATTCTACGGGATGCCTGGTCCCGGGCGATTCCTCAGCCCTCGGCCTGCCCGGTGAGGATGTCCACGAGCCGTTCGACGGCCGTCGCGTAGCCGGCGACGCCTTCGCCGATCACGTGCACGATGGCGACGTCGGCGACGTAGGAATGGTGGCGGAACGCCTCACGTGCCTTCACATCCGAGATGTGCACCTCGGCGACCGGAAGGCCGACGCCCGACAGCGCGTCGCGCAGGATCACCGAGGTGTGGGTGAGTCCGCCGGGGTTGATCACGATGCCGGCGCAGTCCTCGCGGGCCGCGTGGATCGCATCGAGAAGCACGCCTTCATGGTTGCTCTGCACGGCCCGCACCTCGAAGCCTCGCTGTGCCGCGGCATCCCTCGTCACGCGCTCGACGTCGGCCAGCGTCGCCGTGCCGTAGATCCCGGGTTCACGTGCGCCCAGCAGGTTGAGGTTGGGCCCGTTGACGAGGAGCAGACGGCGGGGGTGGGTCATGATCGCACGATATCAGCGCACCCGGATCGCCTGCCGGTCACGGCAGCGGGCGGGTCATGACGACCTGCGGGCCGATCGCACTCGAGTACGTCTCACCGGTCGGGGCGAAGCCGGCACGTCGATATGCGCCCGCGGCGCGGGCGTTGTCGCGGTGGACGTCGAGCGAGATCCGGTCGAGCCCGAGGCTCGCCGCCCATGCGGCGGCCGCGGCGAGCAGGGCGTCGACCGCACCCGTCCCGCGGTGGCCGGGGTTCACGTACACGCCGACGACATCGGCTCGGCGATCGTCGACGTACCGGCCCAGCGCGTCCTTCTGTCCGGTGGCGCGGATCAGCACCGACAGGCTCCCGATCCACACGTCGTCGACGACCGCGACGAACTGCGCGGCCGTCTCGCTCGTCGCCGCCTGGCCGGCGCGCTCGCGCCAGAACTCATCGGGGCGCTCGGAAACCTGCTCGGGCGTCTCGAGGAACGCCATCCCCGCGTCGGGGTCGCTCGTCGACTCCAGTCGGAGTGCCCGCACGGCGGCCCACTCGTCCGAGCGGATGCGGCGCACCGTCAGGCGCGGATCAGGCGATGCCGTCATCCGAGCACCCTAGCGCGCCGCCGGGCGGTCATCAGCCCGCGACCTCCTGGTAGGCGGCGAAGAGCAGCGACTCGTCCGGCGCTTGGAGCACGGTGGGCTTGGCGATGTCGTCGAGCACGATGAAGCGCAGCATGCCCCCTCGGCTCTTCTTGTCGCGCTGCATGGTCGCGAGCAGCGTCGGCCAGCGCCCGGCGCCGTACGTCGTCGGCAGGCCCAGTGAGCCGAGGATGTCGCGGTGGCGCTGAGCGGCGGCATCCGGAAGCCGGCCGGCGAGCCGCGACAGCTCGGCGGCGAAGACCATGCCGACCGAGATCGCGGCGCCGTGACGCCAGCGGTAGCGCTCGGCGTGCTCGATGGCGTGGCCGAGGGTGTGGCCGTAGTTCAGGATCTCGCGCAGGCCCGCCTCGCGCAGGTCCTCCCCCACGACGCGCGCCTTCATCTCGATCGCGAGCTCGATGGTGCGACGGAAGGCGGCGCTCTGCGGGTCGACGGCCGCTTCGGGATCGGCCTCGACGAGGTCGAGGATCTCGGGCGCCCAGATGAATCCGGCCTTCACCACCTCGGCGTAGCCCGCGACGCGCTCGTTGCGCGACAACGAGCCGAGCAGGTCGAGGTCGCAGATCACGGCGCGCGGCGCCCAGAACGCGCCGACGAGGTTCTTGCCCTCGGCGGTGTTGACGCCGGTCTTGCCGCCGACGGCCGCGTCGACCATGCCGAGCACGGTGGTGGGAACCTGCACGACCTCGACGCCGCGCAGCCAGGTGGCGGCGACGAAGCCGGCGAGATCGGTGACCGCTCCCCCGCCGAACCCCACGACGACGTCGGTCCGCGTGAAATCGGCCTTGCCCATCACCTGCCAGCAGAAGGCGGCGACCTCGATGCGCTTTCCCGCCTCGGCGTCGGGGATCTCGGCGAGCAGCACCTCACGGTCGCCGACGAGCTGCGCGCGCAGGTTCTCGGCCTGTGCCGCGAGCGTCGGCGGGTGGATCACGAGCACCTTGCGGGCAGCGGCCGGCAGTGCTTCGCCGAGCGACGAGAGGATGCCGTGGCCCACGGTGATGTCATAGCTCGCGTCGCCGCTCACGGTGATGGTCGTGGCGTCGGTCACTTCGACTCGCTCCGCTCGCTCAGTACTCGCATGGCGTCTGCTCCTTCTCGAGGGGGCCGCTGTCGTGTGGGCTGATCTCACTCGGTCCGGCCGAGCCGGCGGCCGCGTCATCGGACTGCGGGAGGCTGTCGCCGCGCACCCACGCGACGAGGGCGTCGACGACGTCCTGCAGCGGACCGGTCGACGTGTCGAACGTGACGTCGGCGAGTTCTTCGTACACGGGCCGGCGCTCTTCGAAGATCGCGGTCCAGCGCTCGATGGCGTCGTCGCCGCCCTGTAGCAGCGGCCGGTTCGAGTCGCGCACGCGGCCGGCCACGACGCGCGGCGACACGGTGAGGAGCACGACGCGGAGCTGTGAGAGCTCCGCGCGGGTGTCGGGGTCCATGATCGCCCCGCCGCCGAGCGAGACGATGCCGCCGGTGGCCAGGCCTTCGCGGACGGCGGCGCGCTCGGCCGCACGGAACCGCGCCTCGCCATGCTCGATGAAGAGCTGCTCGATCGGTCCGTGGTCGCGCACGACTGCGGCGTCGGTGTCGAAGAAGGGCAGGCCGAGCGCACGCGCGGCCTTCTTGCCGATGCTGGTCTTTCCGGCCCCCATCGGGCCGATCAGCACGACGGCGTCAGAGTGCGAGGTCATGCTCGGCGAGACCGGCGTCGCTCTCGGCGGCGCTGCGCAGCGCGTCGGGGATCGCCGCGAGGTAGCCCTCGAGGTTGCGGCGCGTCTCGGCGACGCTGTCGCCGCCGAACTTCTCCAGCACGACCTCGGCCAGGACCACGGCGACCATCGCCTCGGCGACGACGCCCGCCGCCGGCACGGCGCACACGTCCGAGCGCTGGTGGTGCGCCGACGCGGCGTCGCCCGTCGCTACGTCCACGGTGCGCAGTGCCCGCGGCACGGTCGCGATCGGCTTCATGCCCGCGCGCACGCGCAGGACGGTGCCGGTCGACATGCCGCCCTCGGTGCCGCCCGCCTTGTCGCTCGAGCGCGTGATGCCTTCGCCCGCCACGAACAGCTCGTCGTGGGCGGCGGAGCCGCGACGGCGCGTGGTCTCGAACCCGTCGCCGACCTCCACGCCCTTGATGGCCTGGATGCTCATGAGCGCCTGTGCGAGCTTGGCATCGAGGCGGCGGTCCCAGTGCACGTGCGAGCCGAGTCCCGGCGGCAGCCCGTACGCCAGCACCTCGACGATGCCGCCGAGCGTGTCGCCCTCTTTGCGCGCGTCGTCGACCTCGGCCACCATGGCGGCGCTCGTGGCGGCGTCGAAGCAGCGGAGCGGATCGGCGTCGAGCACCTCGACGTCGTCCGGCGTGGGCAGGGCCGCGCCGGCGGGAACCTGCACCGGACCGATCGAGAGCGTGTGGCTGACGAGACGGATGCCGAGCTCGGCGAGGAAAGCGCGTGCGAGTGCGCCGAGGGCGACGCGTGCTGCCGTCTCGCGGGCGCTCGCGCGCTCGAGGATCGGCCGGGCCTCGTCGAAGCCGTACTTCTGCATGCCGACGAGGTCGGCGTGGCCGGGACGGGGCCGCGTGAGCGCGGCGCCGCGACCGCGCGACTTCTCGGTGAGCTCGACGGGCTCGGGGCTCATGACCTCGACCCACTTGGGCCATTCGGTGTTGCCGATGCGCAGGGCGATGGGGCTGCCGAGGCTGGTGCCGTGCACCACGCCGGACGAGATGGTCAGCTCGTCCTCTTCGAACTTCATCCGCGAGCCGCGGCCGTAGCCGAGCTTGCGGCGCGCGAGATCCGCCTGGATCGCGGCGCGGGAGATGGGGACGCCCGCGGGCAGGCCCTCCATGACGGCGACGAGTTCGGGGCCGTGCGATTCGCCGGCCGTGAGCACGCGGAGCATTGGTCCAGTCTCCCACGCCCCGGACCGCGGTTACGCCGTCGGGGGCTCCTCGAGCACGCGGCGCATCGCCTGCAGCGATTCGTCCTCGCGCGCGAGAGGCGCGTCCGGATCGCCGTTGCGGAAGATCCGCACCTGCAGCAGTGCCTGGTGCAGCAGCATCCCGAGTCCTGACCGCGCCGGGTTCCCGGCACGCTCCCACGCGGCCGACAGTGCCGTCGGCCAGTGCCCGTACACCACGTCGAGGAGCAGGCCCCCGGCGGATGCCAGCGCGTCGGCCGCGGCATCCGCGATCGGCGCATCACCCGGCAGCGCCGCGATCGTGAGGGGCACGGCGGAGTGGTCGCCTGCTGTGAACGAGGCCGTCCGCACCGCGATCCCGAGGCGGCGCCCGAGTTCGGTCAGCGCTGTCACCGCCTCGGGCCGGCGCGCGACGACGTCGACTTCTTCGACGCCCAGCTCGGACAGCGCGACGAGGGCAGAGGTCGCGGTGGCGCCGGCGCCGACGATGCGGGCGCGTGCCACGTCGCTTATGCCGTCATCGGCCAGGGCCCGCACGATGCCGCCGACATCCGTGTTGAAGCCGCGCGTGCCGGCGGGATCCAGCAGCAGCGTGTTGACGGCGCCGGTCAGCTCCGCCCGGCGGTCGCGGGTGGACGCCGTCGCGAAGGCGACGCCCTTGAGCGGCATGGTGAGCGAGAGGCCGCGCCAGCTGTCATCGAGGTCGGCGAACTCCGCCGCGAACGACGACTCGTCGACCCGGCGCAGCCCGTACGACCAGTCCAGGCCGAGGACTTCGTAGGCGGCGGCGTGCAGCTGCGGCGAGCGGCTGTGCGCGATGGGATCGCCCCACACCTCCAGACGCGTCGCGTCGGCGCTCAGCACCCCGAGTCCGGGTGTTCGCTGCACCACGCCAGCATCTGGTCGACGTACTCCAAGTGCTCGCTGTAGCTGCTCGTGAAGATGGTCTCGCCGGTGTCCATGTTCACCGTGACGAAGTACAGCCACGGCCCGTCCGCCGGGTGCATCGCCGCGTCGATCGCCACATCGCCGGGATTCGCGATCGGACCGATCGGCAGCCCCGCGTGCACGTAGGTGTTCCACGGGTTCGGGTCGAACTGCGCCTCTTCGGACGTGCTCGCCGATCCCTCGTGCAGTTCGCCGTAGCCGTACTGCGCCGTCGAGTCCATCTGCAGGAGTCCGAAGGTCTCCTGGTTGGCCGGATCCATACGGTTGAGGATGACCCGTGAGACCTTCTGCATGTCGACCTCGAAGCGCGCCTCGCGCTGGATGATCGACGCGGTCGTGAGGATCTCCTGGCGCCTCTCAACGGGAACGCCGGCGGCATCGAGCGACTGCACCGTGCGGTCGACGAGCGTCTGGATCGCCGACTGCGCCGTCACGCTGGGATCGAACGTGTAGGTCGCGGGGAACAACCACCCCTCGAGCGGCTGGCCCCCTGCCGCGACGAGCGCCGGATCGACGGGGACGCCGTACGCAGACGCGTCGGCGGCGGCGGCCTGCAGATCGGCGAGCGGGATGCCGGTGCCCTCGGAGATCCGCTCGAGGGTGCCGTCGACGGTGTAGCCCTCGGGGATCTGCGCGGTGAACTCCTGCTTGTTCGCCGGGTCGAGGAGCGCCGCCAGCGCCGCCTCGCTCGTCATCTGCTTCTGGAGCTTGTACACGCCCGGCTGGAACATCGGGTTCTGCTCGCTCGTGATCAGGTAGTCGTAGAAGGCGTCCGGGGTCTTCGTCACACCCGCGTCGTACAGGGACTGCGAGATGGGCGATCCCGTGTCGCCCTGGTCGATCGTCACGAATGTCTCGCCGTTCGCGAGGCCCGCCTCGTAGTCCTTGGGCTCTTCCCAGCCCATGACTTCGCGGATCTGGTCTTCGTACGTCGTCCACACGTAGTACGCGCCGCCGGCGATGCCGCCGAGGATCAGCAGCACGACGCCGAGGGCGATCCAGCCGCCGATGCGCCGGCGCCTCTTGTTCTTCGGTGGTGGCACGTTCCCGATGTCCTCCGTCGAGGTGGAACCGCTGAACAGATCGTCGAGCGTCGCGACGGGGGCCTGGCGAGCCTGCTCGCGCCGGCCGTCTCGAGGTGCCGCCGAGGGAGCCGACGCAGCCGGGGCCGTCGGCGATGCGGCCGACGCCGGCGCGGTCGATGCCGCACCGGAACGGCTGTACGGCATGGCGGGACCCACGCCGGCATTGGCGAAGATCCACGAATCGTCCGCGCTGGACGGGTCGACGATGTCGACCGGCTCTGTCGTCGGCCGGGGCGCGCGCAGGGGGACGGGCTGGAACCCGCTGCCCGGCGCAGGGTCCGCGGGCGACGCGGGAACCCCGGCAGCGGCGGACGTCGGAGCCGCGCCGGCGGCGGGCGCAGGCGCGCTGGGACCGCTCCCGACGATGGGAGTGGCGCCCGTGATGAGCGATTCCCAGGTGGCTGCTGCCGCGGGTGCGGAAGCCGCGGGTGCGGGAGTCGGTGCCTGCCCAGTCTGGGTCGGCGTCTCGCCCGTCGCCGCGCGCTTCGCCGCTTCGCGGGCAGCGCGGCGCGACGGGGGAACTGCTTCGCCGTCTGGCGATGAGTCGGGCATCAGGCGGGCTCCTGGGGGACGGGGGTTCCGGGGGGTCGTCCGGTGCTCTTCTCGACGTCGAGCGCTTGCTGGAGCAGGACGACCGCGGCGACCTGGTCAACGATGCTACGCGAAGAACGCTGGGATCTGCCCGAACTGCGCAGTGCCGCGTGTGCCGAGACGGTCGAGAGCCGCTCGTCGACGAGTCGCACCGGAAGAGCGGATGCCGCCGCCAGGGCAGCGGCGAAGTCCCGGGCGTCCTGGGTCGACGCGGTGTCTTCACCGCGCAGATTCATCGGCAGGCCCACCAGCAGTTCGACCGCGGAGTACTCATCGGCGAGGGCCGTGATCCGCGCCACCGAGGCGTCGTCACGCGGCACGGTCTCGACCGGCGTGGCGAGCAGACCGTCCGGATCGCACGTCGCGACACCCACGCGGGCCTTGCCCACGTCGATGCCGAGCCGCCGGCCCCGCCTGAAATCGCTCATCGACGCGGCCCGTTCACGCGCCGAGTGCGTCCTTCACTGCGGCCAGCGCCGAAGGCAGGGCCGCGGCATCCGTCCCACCGCCCTGGGCGACGTCGTCGCGTCCGCCTCCGCCGCCGCCGAGCACTCCGGCCGCGCCCTTCGCGAGCGCGCCGGCCTTGGCCCCGGCCGTCCGCGCGGCGTCGTTCGTCGCGACGATCACGACCGGACGCTCGTTCACGACAGCTCCGAGTGCCACCACGGCGGCCTCGGAGCCCAGGCGTTCACGCACCTGCAGCGCCAGCGAGCGGACGTCGTCGGCGGACGCCGCGGTGCCCAGCGTCTCGGCGACGACGAGCGTGTCGCCCACGCGCGTCGCGCCGGCGGCGAGGGCGGGAAGGCGATCGCCGAGCGCCTTGGACTCGAACGCCGCGATCTTCTTCTCGGCCACCTTGAGGCTCGCCTGAAGCTCGGCGATGCGGGCGGGCAGTTGCTCGCGCGGCGCCTTCAGCGACGACGTGAGCTGCGACACGAGGGCGCGCTCAGCGGCCAGCGAGCGGAACGCGTCGAGACCCACGAGTGCCTCGACCCGCCGGTTGGACGCGCCCACCGACGATTCTCCGACGAGGCTGATGATGCCGATCTCGGCGCTCGTCGACACATGCGTGCCGGCGCAGAGCTCGCGCGACCAGGGGCCGCCGATGTCGACCATGCGCACCGTGTCGCCGTACTTCTCGCCGAACAGCGCCATCGCGCCGAGCGACTTGGCCTCGTCGAGGGCGAGGACCCGCGTGGTCACCTCGAGGTTGTCGCGCACCGCGTTGTTGGCGATCTCCTCGATCTCGGTCTTGGTGTCGTCCGAGAGGGCCTGACCCCACGAGAAGTCGAAGCGCATGTAGCCGGCGCGGTTGAGCGAACCGGCCTGCGTCGCGGTCTTGCCCAGCGTGTCGCGGAGCGCGGCATGCACCAGGTGGGTCGCGGAGTGCGCCTGGCGGGCGGCGCGGCGGTTCGCGGCATCCACCACCGTCGTCGCGGGCTGACCCACGCCGACCTCGCCGATGGAGACCTCGACGGTGTGGCTGATGAGCCCGGGAACCGGCTTCTGCACGTCGAGGACCTCGAGCTCGTAGCCCGGGCCGACGATGACGCCCTTGTCGGCGACCTGGCCGCCGGACTCGGCGTACAGCGCGGTCTCGGCCAGGATCACCTCGGCGATCTGGCCGACGCTCGCGCGGTCGACCGAGACGCCGTCGACGAGGACGCCCAGCACCTGCGACTCCGCCTCAAGGTCGGTGTAGCCGGTGAAGACGGTCTCGCCCTGGGCGCGCAGGTCGCGGTACACGCTCGTGTCGGCGAGCTGGCGCTTGCGCGCCCGGGCGTCGGCCTTGGCACGCGCGCGCTGCTCCTGCATGAGTGCGTCGAACGCCGCACGGTCGACGCTGAGCCCCGCCTCCTCGGCGATCTCGAGCGTCAGGTCGATCGGGAAGCCGTAGGTGTCGTGCAGCAGGAACGCCTCCGAGCCGGTCAGCGTGCTGCCGCCCGTGGCCTTCGTCTCGGCGAGCGACTCGTCGAGGAGCGACTCCCCCGCCGCGAGCGTGCGGAGGAACGTCGCCTCCTCGGCCAGGGCGTACTGCGAGATGCGCGCCCAGTCGGCCTCGACGACCGGGTAGGCGTCCTTCATGGCGTCGCGGGACGCCTCGAACAGCACGCCGAACGTCGGTCCGTCCACGCCGAGCAGGCGCATCGAGCGGATCGCACGGCGCATGAGGCGGCGCAGGATGTAGCCCCGGCCGTCGTTCGCAGGCGTGACGCCGTCCGACATGAGCATCAGCGACGAGCGGATGTGGTCGGCGATGACGCGGAACCGCACATCATCTTCGTGGTTCGCGCCGTACGTGCGGCCCGACAGCTCGACCGCCTTGTCGAGCACCGGACGCACCTGGTCGGTCTCGTACATGTTGTCGACGCCCTGCTTGATGAACGCGATGCGCTCCAGGCCCATGCCGGTGTCGATGTTCTTGTTCGGGAGTTCGCCGACGATGTCGAAGTCGTACTTGCTGCGCACGTTCGTGATCTCGTACTGCATGAACACGAGGTTCCAGATCTCGACGTAGCGGTCGTCGTCGGTGGCGGGGCCGCCGTCGATCCCGTACTCGGGACCACGGTCGAAGAAGATCTCCGAACACGGACCGGCGGGCCCCGGGAGGCCGGTGCTCCAGTAGTTGGTGTCCTTGCCGAGGCGCTGGATGCGCTCCGCAGGCAGGTCGGTGAGCTTCAGCCAGAGATCGTGCGCCTCGTCGTCCTCTTCGTAGACGGTGACCCACAGGTCCTTCTGATCGAAGCCGAGTCCGCCATCGGCCTCAGAGCTCGTCAGCAGATCCCAGGCGTAGCGGATGGCGCCTTCCTTGAAGTAGTCGCCGAACGACCAGTTGCCGAGCATCTGGAAGAAGGTGCCGTGACGCGGCGTCTTTCCGACCTCTTCGATGTCGTTGGTGCGGATGCACTTCTGGTTGTCGGCGGCACGCGCGTACGGCGCGGGGACGTCGCCGGAGAGGTACGGGATGAACGGCACCATGCCGGCCACCGTGAACAGCAGCGCCGGGTCGTCGGTCACCAGCGATGCCGAGGGGACGATGGTGTGGCCGTTCTTCTCGAAGTAATCGAGGAAGCGCTGTGCGATCTCGGCGGTCTTCATTCGGGTCCTTGCGTGTGCGTGCGAATGCGTGCGTGTTCTGGGTATCCGGCGACCGGTGCCGGGGCGTGGGCGCGGAGAGGCGGGCGGCGGGTCAGTCGGTGAGCTTGTCGGCCGCGTCGTCGGCCGCGTCGGCGACCTTCTCGACGACATCGGATGCCACAGCCCGGGCTGATCCGACGGCGTCTGCGGCGGCATCCCGCACGTCGTCGACCAGGCCGGCGAACCGCGCTTCCTGCTCGCGGTAGGCGTCGCCCATGCGGTCGGTGAACTCCGTGATGCGGGCGTCGACGTCGGCCAGGATCTCGTGGCCGCGCGGGTCCTTGTCCATCAGGTGCGCGAGCACGAACCCGCCGGCGATGCCGAACAGGAACCACAGGAGGTTCTTCATGTCACCACTTCCTCGCGGGCCGCCGGGGCGCGGCATCCCCCCATCGTAAGCGGAAACGCTCACGGCCATGCCGATGGGCGCGCGCGGGTGGAACGACGAAGGGCGCCGGGGTGAAACCCCGACGCCCTTCTGCTTCGGTCGTTGAGCGAGCGAAGCGAGACGAAACGCTTAGCGCGCCGCGTAGTACTCGACGACGAGCTGGACTTCGCAGACCACGGGGACCTCGGCGCGCTTCGGGCGACGCACGAGACGGGCCTGGAGCTTGTCGAGCTCGACCTCGAGGTAACCGGGAACGGGCGGCAGGACCTCGGCGTGACCGCCGAGCGCTGCGACCTGGAAGGGCTCGATGCCCTCGCTCTTGGCCTTGACGTGGATGAGCTGACCCGGCTTCACGCGGAAGGACGGGCGGTCGACGAGCTGGCCGTCGACGAGGATGTGGCGGTGCACGACGAGCTGGCGAGCCTGCGCGGTGGTGCGGGCGAAGCCGGCACGCAGCACGAGCGCGTCCAGACGCATCTCGAGGAGCTCGACGAGGTTCTCACCCGTCAGGCCCTGGGTGCGGCGGGCCTCGTTGAACGTGTTGCGCATCTGCTTCTCGCGGATGCCGTACTGCTCGCGCAGACGCTGCTTCTCGCGGAGGCGGACGGCGTAGTCGCTGTCCTGCTTGCGCTTGGTGCGGCCGTGCTCACCCGGCGCATAGGGGCGCTTCTCGAGGTACTTGGCTGCCTTGGGGGTCAGCGCGACGCCGAGGGCGCGGGAGAGGCGGACCTTGCGGCGGTCCTGGGACTTCGTTGCCACGAAGTGTTCCTTTCGATGACGCTGCCGTGTCTTTCACGGCTCGCGGACGTATCGCCCTGTCTTCGCCCTGTCCGGAATGCACGCCGGGGCATGCCGGAAGGTCGTTCAAGAAGAGAGGGGATGCCCGAAAACTGCGTTTCGAGCCCCTCAACCTTACCAGATCCGCTGCGCCGCCTTTCTGAGGACGCCAGGGGCGCCACGGCGGGGCCGACGCGAGGCGCCGCGCGACGACCGGCGGTCAGCGTTCGCCGTCGAGGATGCGCCGGATCTTCTCGAGGCGGGCCTGCACATCGCGCTCCGCCCCGAGTGCTTTCGGCTCGTAGTACCGGCGCCCCTGAAGCTCGTCGGGCAGGTACTGCTGCGCGGCGATGCCGATCTCGGCATCGTGCGGGTAGACGTAGCCCTTGCCGTGGCCGAGGCGCTTCGCTCCCGGGTAGTGCGCATCGCGGAGGTGCACGGGTACGCGGCCGAAGCCGCCGGCGCGCACGTCGGCGATCGCGGAGTTGATCGCGAGGTAGGCGGCGTTGGACTTGGCCGTCGTCGCGAGATAGGCCGTCGCCTCCGCCAGCGGGATGCGGCCCTCGGGCATGCCGATGAACTGCACCGCCTCGGCGGCGGCCACCGCCATCGGCAGCGCATGCGGGTCGGCGAGCCCGATGTCCTCTGCGGCCGAGATGATCAGGCGGCGCGCGATGAAGCGGGGGTCCTCCCCTGCCTCGATCATCCGCGCCAGATAGTGGATCGCGGCGTCGACGTCCGAGCCGCGGATCGACTTGATGAAGGCGCTGATCACGTCGTAGTGCTCGTCGCCCTGGCGGTCGTAGCGCAGCAGCGCGCGGTCGACAGCCTGCGCGACGTGGTCGGCGGAGATCTCGGGGACGCCGTCGGCGGCATCCTCGTCGTCGTCCCGGTCTTCGTCGCTCTCGTCCTCCTCCGGCACCGCCAGCGACGCCGCCGCTTCGAGCGCCGTCAGCGCCCGCCGTGCGTCGCCCGAGGCCAGGCGCACCAGCGCGTCGCGGGCTTCGTCGCCGAGCGCGACCGCTCCGGCGAGCCCGCGGGGATCCGCGACCGCACGGTCGAGGAGCATGCGGAGGTCATCGTCGGTCAGCGGCTTCAGGGTGAGCAGCAGCGAGCGCGACAGCAGCGGCGAGATGATCGAGAACGACGGGTTCTCGGTGGTCGCCGCGATGAGGACCACCCAGCCGTTCTCGACGCCCGGCAGCAGCGCGTCCTGCTGGGCCTTCGTGAACCGGTGGATCTCGTCGAGGAACAGGATCGTGGACTGTCCGTACAGGTCGCGCTGGGTGAGCGCCTCCTGCATGACCTCGCGTACGTCCTTCACCCCGGCCGTGACCGCCGACAGTTCGACGAAGCGCCGGCCCGACGAACGGGCGATGGCCTGCGCGAGCGTGGTCTTGCCGGTGCCGGGCGGGCCCCACAGGATCACCGAGGTCGCGGCGCGGGCCGCGGCATCCGGATTCGCGAGCGTCACGAGAGGCGAGCCTGCCCGGAGCAGGTGCGACTGCCCCGCGACCTCGTCGAGCGACGTGGGACGCATCCGCACCGCGAGCGGCGTCAGCCCCTGGAAGAGGGCTGTCGGTGCGCCACTGCTCCCCGAGGCCCCGCGCGACGTGCCGCCGGCGCGTGGAGAGGAGGCAGGGACGGTCATCTCATCAGGCTATCCCGCGGCCACGACACCGGATCCGCCGCGGTTTGGTCGCCGCCGGACGGCCCCGTAGGATCATCCCGCCTGGGGCGCGGACCCGCGTGCACGCGCGACCGGCATGGACACAGCGACTGCTCGCTTCGTCCCGCCGTCCTGCCGCGCATGAGGTGACGAGCGTGAGACAGGGCGAGCGAGCCTGACGCAAGACCGAACGAGCCTGACGCAAACCGAATGAGGAGGTCACGTGGCGACCGGTGGCAAGAACCGTGATGCGCGGGCTGCGCGCGACCGCACCCGACTGTACGAGGCGCGACGTCAGTTCCACGAGGGGCAGGCGCGACGCCGTACGCGTGACAACCTGATCGCCGGCATCGTCGGCGGTGTCCTGGTCCTCGGTCTCATCGGCGCCCAGACGGTCTACTTCGTGGCCGGCCCCGGTGCCCCCGAGCCTGCGCCCTCGTCCACGCCGACGCCCACAGCGACCACGCCGGCGCCGACTCCCTCGCCGACGACGCCCGAGCCGAGCGCGACGCCCGCGCCGACGCCCTGACTTCTCGGGCTCGGGGCCGCTGCACCATCGGAGACGAGGCATCCGCCGTACTAGGCTGTGAGCCGTCCTACTCCCTACAGACGGCGTGAGCCGCGATGAGGTGCATCCCGTGACTGCCGCAGCAGATTCCCAGCCCGAAACCGACGCCCCCGAGGCACCGGACAGCGACGCCGCTGTCACCGCGAACGAAGCGGGGACGTCGGAAGACGCCGCAGCCGCGGCACCCGCCGACACCGCCGCGGAAGGGGTCGAGGACCCCGCACCCGCGGAGGAATCCCCCGCCGCCGAGATCGAGTCCGAGGATTCGAGCTCTGCCGAGGAACCCGCCGACGCCGAGACCGCGGCCGAGGCTGAGCCCGCGGTTGACGCCGTCGAGCCTGCGGCTGAGGCCGAGGGGCCTGCGGCTGAGGCGGACGAGCCTGCGGCTGAGGCGGACGAGCCTGCGGCTGAGGCGGACGAGCCTTCGGCTGAGGCGGACGAGCCTTCGGCTGAGGCCGAGGAGCCCGCGGCTGAGACAGACGAGCCCGCGGCTGAGACAGACGAGCCCGCGGCTGAGACAGACGAGCCCGCTGCCGAGTCGGCGGGTGAGACTGAGCCCGCGGTTGACGCCGAGCCCGCAACCGACGCCGACGAGCCCGCGGCTGAGCCCGAGGACGAGGCTGAGCCTGCCGCGGCTGACGTGCCTGCTGCGGCGCCCAAGCCGATGGCGCCCAAGAACGTCACGACCGCGCCCGCCGCGCCGGCTTCGGACGAGCCGTGGGGCCGCGTCGACGAGGACGGCACCGTCTCGGTCCGAGAGACCGATGGCTGGCGCGTCGTCGGGCAGTACCCCGACGGGTCTGCCGAAGAGGCGCTCGGGTACTTCGAGCGCAAGTACAACGATCTGGCCAGCGAAGTGACGCTCCTCGAGGTGCGGCACCGTCGCGGCGGGGCATCCGTCTCGGATCTGCGTTCGACCGCACGCACGATCAACGGCAAGCTGCGGGATGCCGCGGCCGTCGGCGATCTCGCGAGCCTCGTCGCGCGTGTCGCCGCACTCACCCAGACGCTCGCCGCCGAGTCCGAGACCGAAGCCGTGGCCGCGCGCGAGGCCGTCGACGACGCCGTGAAGGCGCGCACCGAACTCGTCGAGAAGGCGGAGGCTCTGGCGGCGCGCGATCCGCGCACCGTGCAGTGGAAGCAGGCCACGTCCGAGCTCAATTCGCTCTTCGATCAGTGGCAGTCGCAGCAGCAGAACGGCCCGAGGCTGCCGAAGTCGACCGCCCAGCAGCTCTGGAAGCGATTCCGCGACGCTCGTGCGACGGTGGACAAGCACCGCCGGGCGTTCTACGCCGAGCTGGACGAGGCGCACAAGGGCGTTCGCGACCGCAAGACACGCCTGGTCGAGCGGGCCGAGGCCCTCTCGACGAAGGGCGAGGACGGCATCCCCGCCTACCGCGACCTGCTCGACGAATGGAAGACGGCAGGTCGGGCCGGCAAGAAGGTCGACGACGCGCTCTGGGCGCGGTTCAAGGCCGCCGGTGACGCCCTGTACGGCGCCCGGATCGAGCGCGAGACGGCCGATCTCGAAGCCTCGCGCGAGAAGATCGAGCTCAAGCGCGCGCTGCTCGAAGAGGCGAAGGTCGTCGCCGACGAGCGCGACATCGCGAAGGCCCGTGCCACCCTGACGGGCGTGCAGCGCCGCTGGGACGAGGTCGGCCGGATCTTCCCGCGCGACACGGAGCGCTCGCTCGACGACGAGCTTCGTCGTATCGAGAACGCGCTGCGCTCGCGCGAAGAGGCGGACTGGAAGCGCAACGATCCCGAGCAGAAGGCACGCGCGAACGACATGACGCGCCAGCTGACGGACTCGATCCGCAAGCTCGAGGACGAACTCGAGGTGGCGAAGAAGTCCGGCGACAAGCGGGCCATCGCCAACGCCACCGACGCACTCGAGGCACGCAGGACCTGGCTCAAGGCGCTGGGCGGCTGATTCCTCGTCACTGAGTTGCACGGCTCAGCCGTCTCCAGCGGATGGACGTACCCGGGTGTGGCTTTCGCCATGCCCGGGTTGTCCACAGGCGCCGAGGTGCGGCATCCGTGCTCCGTGCACGGTGCGGCAGACTTCGGACGTGGGATCCCCCTTCCTGTACTTCGCGGATGACCGGCTCTCGAGCGCCGAGCTGACAGCCGCCTGCCTCGACGGACACCTCGTGTCGCTGGGCGACGCGTACATGCCCGCGGATGCGGTGGAGACACGGGCGCTGCGCGCCGGCTCGCTGACGCCCACGCTCGGCGACACACTCGCCGCCACGCATCTGACCGCCGCCTGGATCCACGGCGCGCTGCCGGCGCCGCCCGCGCGCCACACCGTGCAGCGCGCAGTGCCGCGCCGCCTCCACGTCGTCCCGCACCGGCAGTTGGTCTATCGCGACCTCGCGGTCGCGACCGCGGACCTGCAGCTGATCGGCGGTGTGCTCGTCACCAGCCCGGAGCGGACCCTCGCCGACCTCGCCCGGGTCGGCGACGCGGAGCACACGCGAGCCGCGCGCCTGCTCGCAGGTGCAGATCTGGATGCCGCCTCCCGCGCGATCATCAGGCTCGAGGCGGGGGCGCTCCCCCACAAGCGGGCGGCGCTCACGTGCCTGCGGCAGATCGTCGCCGGGCTTCAGGAGGACGTCACGCGGTACACGTCGTAGACGGCGTCGATGCGCCGCACGGCGTTGAGCACACGATCGAGGTGGACGATGTCGCCCATCTCGAACACGAAGCGGCTGAGCGCGAGGCGATCGTTCGAGGTCGAGACCGTCGCCGAGAGGATGTTGACGTGGTGCTCGCTGAGCACGCGCGTGACGTCGCTCAAGAGACCCGAGCGGTCGAGCGCCTCGACCTGGATCTGGACGAGGAACACGCTCTTCGTCGTCGGCGCCCACTCGACCTCGATCATGCGCTCCGGGTCGTCCATCAGCGACTTGACGTTCGTGCAGTCGGTCCGGTGCACCGAGACGCCGCTGCCGCGGGTCACGAAGCCGACGACTTCGTCGCCCGGCACGGGGGTGCAGCACTTCGCCAGCTTGACGAGGATGTCGGGGGCGCCGCGCACCAGGACCCCCGAGTCGCCGCCGCGCGGTGCGCGGGTGCGTCCGACGATCGGCAGATCGATCGGACCGGTCGTGGTGTCGTTCGCGGCGACGAGCGCGGTGACCTTCTCGATGACGGACTGGGTCGAGACATGGCCCTCGCCGACCGCGGCATACAGCGCTGATACGTCCTCATAGCGCAGCAGATGGGCGACCTCGGTGAACGAGTCCTGGCTCATCAGCCGCTGCAACGGCAGGTTCTGGCGCCGCATCGCCCGCGCGATGGACTCCTTGCCCTGCTCGATCGCCTCCTCGCGGCGCTCCTTCGTGAACCAGCCGCGGATCTTGTTGCGCGCGCGGGTGCTCCGCACGAAGCCGAGCCAGTCCTGGCTGGGGCCGGCATCCGGGTTCTTCGAGGTGAACACCTCGACGACGTCGCCGCTCTTCAGCTCGGACTCGAGCGGGACCAGCCGCCCGTTGACCTTCGCGCCCATCGTGCGGTGGCCGACCTCGGTGTGCACGGCGTACGCGAAGTCGACGGGAGTCGCGCCGGCGGGCAGCCCGATCACGCGTCCCTTCGGCGTGAAGACGTAGACCTCTTTGGCGCCGATCTCGAAGCGGAGCGAGTCGAGGAACTCGCCGGGGTCGGCCGTCTCAGCCTGCCAATCCGAGATATGGGCGAGCCAGGCCATGTCGGTGTCGAGAGACTTGGAGTCCGGCTTGGCGCCGTTCATCTGCTCTTTGTACTTCCAGTGCGCCGCGACGCCGTACTCCGCCTGCTGGTGCATCTCGTGCGTGCGGATCTGGATCTCGACGGTGCGGCCGCCCGGGCCGATGACCGTGGTGTGCAGCGACTGGTAGAGGTTGAACTTGGGCGTGGCGATGTAGTCCTTGAAGCGCCCCGGGAGCGGCGTCCACCGTGCGTGGATGGCGCCCAGCACCGCGTAGCAGTCGCGGACGCTGCCGACGAGCACGCGGATGCCGATGAGATCGTAGATGTCGTCGAACTCGCGGCCGCGGACGACCATCTTCTGGTACACGGAGTACAGCTGCTTCGGCCGGCCCATCACGCGACCACGGATGCGCAGCTCGCGGAGGTCGCTGTCGACGGCGCCGATGACGTTCTGCACGTACTGCTCGCGCTGCGGGGTGCGCTGCTTCACCAGACTCTCGATCTCGGCGTAGAGCTTCGGGTGCAGCACCGCGAAAGAGAGGTCCTCGAGCTCGGACTTGATCGCCTGGATGCCGAGCCGGTGCGCGAGCGGCGCGTAGATCTCGAGGGTCTCGGTCGCCTTCTTGCGCGCCTTCTCGGGCGGGACGAAGCCCCAGGTCCGGGCGTTGTGGAGGCGGTCGGCCAGCTTGATGAGGAGAACGCGGATGTCGCGGGACATCGCCACGATCATCTTGCGGACCGTCTCGGCCTGTGCGCTCTCGCCGTACTTGACCTTGTCGAGCTTGGTCACCCCGTCGACGAGCATGGCGACCTCGTCGCCGAACTCGGCGGTGAGCGTCTCGAGGGAGTACTCGGTGTCCTCGACCGTGTCGTGCAGCAGAGCCGCGGCGATGGCGCGAGGCCCGAGCCCGAGATCCGCGAGGATCTGCGCGACGGCGAGCGGATGCGTGATGTACGGCTCGCCGCTCTGGCGTGCCTGGCCGGAGTGCGCCTTCTCGGCCACGGAGTACGCGCGCTCGACGATCGACAGATCGCCCTTCGGATGGTGCGTGCGCACCGTCCTCAGCAGCTGCTCTACGTCATCCCGACGTGCGGAGCGCGAGAAGATCCGCGGCACCAGGCGCCGCAGGGACGAGGACTGGGCGGGGGGAACGGTCTCGGTCATGCGATCCCCTCCCCTCCGCCGGACCTCCCAATCCTACGCCCGAGCGGCGAGGCCTCAGGCCGGGGTGCCCGCCAGCTCGCGCGCCGCCACGACGCGCGTGTCGCGCGTCTTTATGGGCTGCTCGTTCTCACGCAGCAGCGAGTACAGCGGCGCCGCGACGAAGATCGTCGAGTACGCGGCCACGATCGTTCCCACGAAGATCGACAGCGACAGGTCGGTCAGCGTCTGCGCGCCGGCCCAGATGAGTCCGATGAACAGGATCGCACCGGTCGGCAGGATCGCCACGATCGTCGTGTTGATCGAGCGCACGAGGGTCTGGTTCACCGCGAGGTTCACGGACTCGCCGAACGTGCGCCCGGAGACCTCGCCGTCTTCGCTCGTGTTCTCCCTGATCTTGTCGAACACGACCGTCGTGTCGTACAGGGCGTACGAGAGGATCGTCAGGAAGCCGATGACGGCCGCAGGCGAGATCTCGAAGCCGAACAGCGCGTACACGCCGATCGTGATGATGAGCACATCGACCAGGCCGATGATGGCCGAGACCGACATCTTCCAGGTGCGGAAGTACAGCGCCAGGATGATGAAGGTCAGCGCGAGGAAGATCGCGAGGCCCCAGAGGGACGTCCGCGTGACGTCGGCGCCCCAGCTGGGACCGATGAACGCGTAGCTGACCTCGCTCTCGGGCACGTCGTATGCCTCGGCGAGGGCCGCGGAGATCTCGCGGCTCTCGGCATCCGTCACCTGATCGGTCTGCACGCGCACCGCGTCGTCGCCGATCGTGACGACCTTCGTCGTCGCCTCCGGCACCACGGACAGCACGGCGTCGGTGGCGAGCGACTGGTCGACGGGCGACGCCACACCGCTGACGGTGAACTGGGATCCGCCGGTGAACTCGATCGAGAACTGGATCGGACGGAACAGCGGCACCAGCGCCGAGCCGATCACGAGGAGGGCGGCGATGAGGAACCACAGGCGTCGGCGCCCGACGAAGGGGAACGAGGTCTTGCCCGTGTAGAGGTCGTTGCCGAGCTGGCTCATGGAGCGCATCAGTCGTCTCCCTCCTTGACGGTCTTGCCGGGTTTCGCGCTGTCGGCGGCGGCCAGTTCGGACTGCTTGCGTTCCGCGATGGTCTGGCGGCGGGCGGCTTCGCCGCGCGCCTTGACGTTGCGGCGTCCGGCGGCACCGGTCGCGAGCACCGGCTCGCGGAACTGCGCACGGCCTCGGTAGACCGCTCCCAGAGCCGTCGGGTCGAGTCCGGACAGCGGATGCCCCGACCCGAAGAACCGCGTGCGCGCCAGCAGCTGGAGCACCGGGTGCGTGAACAGGATGAAGATGAGGACGTCGATCGCCGTCGTCAGGCCGAGTGTGAACGCGAAGCCCTTGACCGTCGAATCGGCCAGGATGTACAGCACCACGGCGGCCAGGATGTTGATCGACTTCGAGATGTAGATCGTGCGCTTCGCGCGACCCCAGCCGTCTTCGACGGCCGACGTGATCGACTTGCCGTCGCGCAGCTCGTCGCGGATGCGTTCGAAGTAGACGATGAACGAGTCCGCCGTGAAGCCGATCGTCACGATGAGGCCGGCGACACCGGCGAGCGAGAGGCGGAAGCCCATGCGCCAGGCGAGGATGCAGAGCGTGACGTAGGTCAGCACCGCCATCACCGCCAGCGAGGCGATGATGATGAAGCCCAGCGCGCGGTAGACGATGAGCGAGTAGATCGCGACGAGCACCAGACCGATGAGGCCGGCGATGAGTCCGATCTGCAGCTGCTGCGAACCGAGCGTCGCCGAGATCGAGTTCGAGCTCTCGACCGTGAAGCTCAGCGGCAGCGCGCCGTACTTCAGCTGGTCGGCCAGCACCTTCGCGGTCTCCTGCGTGAAGCTGCCCGTGATGCTCGGCTTGCCGTCGAGGATCACACCGTTCATCGAGGGTGCCGACAGGACGTAGCCGTCGAGCACGAACGCGAACTGGTTGAGCGGCGCCTGCGCGCCGTACAGCCGCTGGCTGATCTCGCCGAACGTCGTCGTGCCCTCACCGTCGAACGAGAGGTTGACCGCCCACTGGTTGTTGGTCTGCTGGAGGCCGAACGTCGCGTCGTCGATCGACGAGCCGTCGAGTTCGACGGGGCCGAGGATGTACTTGACGCTGCCGTCGGCGTCGCACGTGATCAGCGGCTCGTCGGCCGGCGCATTAGCGGGATCGTTGGCCGGATCGGCGCAGTCGTAGGCGAGGAACTCCGCCTGAAGGGCCGGAGTGATCCACGCGGTGTCGCTGCCGTCGGTCGGCGCCGTCGTCGGCGTCGCCTGAAGCGACGGGTCGGGGGTCGGGTACGGCGTGGCGGTGCCGTCCTCGCCGACGAACGTGTTCGCCGGCTCGCCCGCATAGAGCACGGCGCGCAGCTGGAGCTGCGCGGACGCCTCGATGCGGTTGCGGGTCTCTTCGTCGGCCTGACCAGGGATCTGCACGACGATCTGGTTGCCGGCCTGGGTGGTGACCTCGGCCTCGCCGACGCCCGAGGCGTCGACGCGCTGGCGGATGATGGTGACCGCCTGCTCCATCTGCTCAGCAGAGGGATCGGCGCCGTCCTCGGTCTGCGCCTCGAGCACGATCTGCGTGCCGCCCTGCAGGTCGAGGGCAAGCGCAGGAGTCCAGGAGCTCTGTCCGAACACGTACACGCCCATGGCGTTGATGCCGAACAGGATCGCGGTGATCGCGAGGAGTCCGGTCAGCGCGCGCCATGCATGCCGGACGGGAGTGGATGTCGCCACGTCTTTGCTTTCTTGAGAGCCCGAACGGGCGAACGGACGGGCTTCAGCCCTGCGACTTCGTGCCGGGCTCGGCGTCGGGCTCGGTCTTGTCCTTGCCCGTGGCGTGCTGGTCGTCGCTGATCGAGCTGATGTCGCCGTTCGCGACGCCTTCGGCGTACTCGGCGTGGCTCTCCTCGGCGGCGAGGTACTCGTCCTCGGTGACCGCGCCGGCCTCGGGGGTCACGACGCGGAGGATGGCCTGGCTGTGGACCTTGATCTGGACGCCGGGGGCGAGCTCGACGATCGCGGGCTGGTCGAGGTTCTCGGCGTCGTACGAGACGATCGTGCCGTAGAGACCGCCCTGCAGCAGCACCTCGGAGCCGGGCACCGTCTGGCGGGCCTTCTCCTCCTGCTCGGCCTTCTGCTTCTGCATG
This sequence comes from Microbacterium sp. ProA8, assembly GCF_039905635.1. NCBI lineage: Bacteria > Bacillati > Actinomycetota > Actinomycetes > Micrococcales > Microbacteriaceae > Microbacterium > Microbacterium chionoecetis. The sequence goes on from NZ_CP157000.1 coordinate 2,110,348, forward strand.
CGGCGGCGCGAGCTCCAGAACATGAAGACGAGGAGCACGACCAACAGGATGATGAGGCCGTAGTTGCTCAGGAACGTAGCGAAGTCCATGGGAGCTGGAAGCACCTTTCGGAGGAGGCAGTCGCCGTGGGCGGCGTTGCCTTGCAGGCGGGGGTGGGCGTGAGCCTCCAGCGATTATAGGTCATCGAATCCGAGCACCGAGTCGGCCGCCGGCACGCCCAGGTGCGCGTAGGCCTCGGGCATGGCGATGCGCCCCCGCGGCGTACGTCCCATGAAGCCGATGCGCACGAGGTACGGCTCGACGACGGACTCGATCGTGTCGGCCTCTTCGCCGACGGCGACAGAGAGCGTCCCGAGTCCCACCGGTCCGCCGCGGAAGCGGCGCACCAGCGCGTCGAGCACCGCGCGGTCAAGGCGATCGAGTCCGATCCTGTCGACGTCGTAGAGGTCGAGCGCGGCGTCGACGGCGGCGATGTCGGCCCCCGTGCGGCCGTGCACCACGAGGTAGTCGCGCACGCGCCGCAGCAGGCGGTTCGCGATGCGGGGCGTGCCGCGCGAGCGCCGCGCGATCTCGGCGCGGGCGGCGGGCGGCAGGGTGACTCCGAGCATGGCGGCGGAGCGTTCGATGACACGCTCGAGCTCTTCGGGCTCGTAGTACTCGAGGTGGGCTGTGAAGCCGAAGCGGTCGCGCAGCGGATTGGGCAGGAGCCCCGACCGCGTCGTCGCGCCGACGAGAGTGAACGGCGCGAGGTCGAGCGGGATGCTCGTCGCTCCTGCCCCCTTGCCGACCATGATGTCGATGCGGAAGTCCTCCATCGCGAGGTAGAGCATCTCCTCCGCGGCGCGCGCCATGCGGTGCACCTCGTCGATGAAGAGCACCTCGCCGGGCGTGAGGCTGGACAGCAGCGCGGCCAGGTCGCCGGCGTGCTGGATCGCCGGACCGCTCGAGAGGCGCAGGGGGCGACCGCTCTCGTACGCCACGATCATCGCGAGCGTCGTCTTGCCCAGTCCGGGAGGACCGGACAGCAGGATGTGGTCGGCGGGCCGCTGCTGGATGCGCGCGGCATCGAGCAGCAGCTGCATCTGGCCGCGCACCTTCTGCTGGCCGACGAACTCCGCCAGCGAGGAAGGGCGCAGCGCGCCCTCGATCGCGAGCTCCGTCTCGTCGACGGGCTCTTCGGCCTCGCGCACGTCAACCACTCACCGGCTCCTTCCGTGCGGGGCCGAGGGCGGAGAGGGTGCGGCGCAGCAGCGCCGGCACCGATGCGCGATCGGCGTCCGGCGCATCGGCGGACACGGTGTCCACGGCATCGATCGCGACCCGCTCGGACCAGCCGAGCCCGACCAGCGCCTGCACGACCTGTGCCGGGATCGCAGCTGCGGTCGCGGCATCCGTCCCGCCGGTCGCCGCGGGCCGGGTCACGGCGATCTTGCCCGCAAGCTGCAGCACGATGAGCTTGGCGGTCTTCGGACCGATGCCCGAGACGCGGCGGAACGGGGCGTCGTCGTCGGCCGCCACCGCGTCGGCGATCTGCGGCACGGTGAGTGTCGCGAGCACGCCGAGCGCGGACTTCGGACCCACGCCGGTCACTCCCAGCAGCTGCCCGAACACGGCCAGCTCTTCGCGCGACTCGAAGCCGAACAACGACAGGGCGTCCTCGCGGACGATGAGCGACGTGTGGAGCGTGACGGCGTCGCCGAGATGGGTGCTGCGCGCCACCTGGGGCGTCACCGCCACGTGGAGGCCGACTCCCCCGACCTCGACGACGACCGCATCCGCATCGACGTGCACGGCGGTGCCGCGGACTGAGGAGATCATGGCTCGAGCCTACGATGCGGTTCGGACGTTTGTTCGAGCGACACGCGCCCGGCGCCGGGGATCGCGCGTCACGGACTCAGCGGCGTGAGAGACGCTCCGCGTCGGCCCACGCCCGCTGGGCCGGAGTGAGCGGACCGGATGCCGCCCCCGCCGCCGCCGGCGCCCCACGCCACGCGTGGCAGAGAGCGAGGGCCAGCGCGTCCGCGGCGTCTGCGGGCTTGGGGAGTTCGTCCAGCCGCAGCACGCGCGCGACCATGGTCTGCACCTGCCGCTTGTCGGCGTTCCCGTAGCCGGTGATCGCCGCCTTCACCTCGGACGGCGTGTGCGTGGCCGCGGCGATGCCGCGCTCCCCCGCCACGAGCAGGGCGATGCCGCTCGCCTGCGCGGTGCCCATCACCGTCGCGCGGTTGTGCTGGGCGAACACGCGCTCCACGGCGACGACGTCAGGAGAGTGGGCGTCGAGAACAGCGCGCAGTCCGGTCGCGATCAGCGCCAGCCGCTCCTCGATCGGGGCGCCGGGATCCGACCGGACGACTCCGACGTGCACGAGCACCGCCGAGCGATCCGGCGCGACGTCCACGACCCCCACGCCGCAGCGCGTCAGGCCCGGGTCGATGCCGAGCACGCGCAGGCGACCGCGGGAGGTTCCGGATGTCACTCCCCCACGTTAGGCGAGGACGACGGATGCCTCGCCCAGGCGCGCCTGGAGGAGGCCCGGGCCATGTCAGTGAGGCGACTCGGGCGGGTGGGAGCTCCGCGCGAGTCAGTCCTCGTCGTTCTCGAGCTCGGCCTGCACCTCGGCGGTGAGGTCGAAGTTGCTGTAGACGTTCTGGACGTCGTCGCTGTCTTCGAGGGCGTCGATGAGGCGGAAGACCTTGCGCGCGGTGTCCGCGTCGACCTCGACCTTGAGGTTCGGGACGAACTCGACGTCGGCCGACTCGTAGTCGATGCCGGCGTCCTGCAGCGCCGAGCGGACGGACACGAGGTCGGTCGCCTCGGTGATGACCTCGAAGCCCTGGGCGTGCGGCTCGACGTCTTCGGCGCCGGCCTCCAGCACCGCCAGCATGATGTCGTCCTCGGTCGTGGTCTCGCCGCCCACGACGATGACGCCCTTGCGGGTGAAGTTGTATGCCACGCTGCCGGGGTCGGCCAGCGTTCCGCCATTGCGGGTGAGCGCGGTGCGCACCTCGGCCGCGGCGCGGTTCTTGTTGTCGGTCAGACACTCGATCATCAGCGCGACGCCGTTGGGGCCGTAGCCCTCGTACATGATCGACGCGTACTCGACGGACTCGCCGCCGATGCCCGCGCCCCGCTTGATGGCGCGGTCGATGTTGTCCTTCGGGACCGACGTCTTCTTCGCCTTCAGCACCGCGTCGAACAGCGTCGGGTTGCCCTGCAGGTCAGGCCCGCCGAGCTTGGCAGCCACCTCGATGTTCTTGATGAGCTTGGCCCACGACTTCGCGCGGCGGGAGTCGATGACCGCCTTCTTGTGCTTGGTCGTCGCCCACTTGGAATGCCCGGACATGGTCCTCCTGTATTCACGCTCGTCGGCGGGTCGCATCGGCCCGCGTCATTCGGCACGGTCACCGCCGACGGACAATTCTATTCCTGCGCCGCAGCGGGTTCGCGATCCCCGCTCGCGGAGCACCGGGAACCGGCATCCGCTCCCGTATGCAGAAGGTGCTCAGAGGGCGAACTCGAAGCCGAACCGCGACGACAGCAGTGCGACAAGGTCCCGCGGCACCTTGGTGAGGTAGGCGGGCGCCGGTGCGAGTGTCTCGGCCGAGCCGATGAAGGGGAAGTACACGGGGCCCTCCGTCAACTGCTCCACGCGATCGCGCACACTCACGATCTCGCCACCGACGCGTCGCAGACTCGGCAGGGTGATCGGCGAGGCGAGCCGCAGCGTGTCGCTGATCGGCATCCGCCAATGCGGCAGGTCGTCGCCGCGACGCGCCCGCGTCTCCTCGCCGAGCGGGCCGAGCACCCGCCCCCATGCGGCGATGCCCGGCACCGGGAGGGTGCGGTCCCAGACGAAGAGGGTGTCACCCGGCTCGGTGAAGCCGACCAGCTCGTGCGACCACTCGAACCGCCGCTCCTCGGCGGCCTTCGGCGCCGTCAGCGCATCGCCGACGATGCCGCGCGAGGGGGCGATCATCCAGTAGCGCTCCTCCGGGTGCTCGCGCCACCAGTCGTTGATCGTCATGAGTCAGAATCTACCCCGCCGTGTCGCCCGCGCGTGCTCAGCGGGCCCGCTCGCGCACCATGTCGAGGAACAGTGCGTGGAAGCGCTGCTCGCCGGTCACCTCCGGGTGGAACGACGTGCCGAGGAGCGACCCTTGGCGCACCGCGACGACCCGACCGTCGTCGAGCGTCGCGAGGCGTTCGACGCCGTCGCCCGCCTCCTCCACGAGCGGGGCGCGGATGAACACGGCGTGGACCGGCGGCTCGCCCAGGGCGGCGACATCGAGGTCGACCTCGAACGAGTCGACCTGGCTGCCGAAGGCGTTGCGCCGGACGGTGACGTCCAGCCCGCCGAAGGTCTGCTGGCCCTGGATGCCGTCGGTGATGCGGTCGGCGAGCAGGATGAGGCCGGCGCAGGTGCCGTAGACCGGCATGCCCGCGGCGATCGCGTCGCGGACGGGCTCCCGCATGCCGAACGACCGCGAGAGCTTGTCGATGACGCTCGACTCCCCGCCGGGAAGCACGAGTCCGTCGACGGCCGCCAGCTCCGCGGGCCGGCGCACCGTCGTCACATCGGCGCCGAGGTCCGTGAGCACGCGCACGTGCTCACGGACATCCCCCTGCAGCGCGAGGACGCCGACCCGTGGCGCCGGCGACGTCACCAGCCGCGCTCGGCGAGACGGTGCGGCGCGGGAAGGTCGGACACGTTGATGCCCACCATCGCCTCGCCGAGTCCGCGGGAGACCTCGGCGATCACCTTGGCGTCGTCGTAGAAGGTGGTCGCCTTGACGATCGCGGCCGCGCGCTGAGCGGGGTTGCCCGACTTGAAGATGCCCGAGCCGACGAAGACGCCGTCGGCGCCCATCTGCATCATCATCGCGGCATCGGCCGGGGTGGCGACGCCGCCCGCGACGAACAGCACGACGGGGAGCTTGCCGGTCTCCGCGATCTCGGCGACCAGGTCGTACGGCGCCTGCAGCTCCTTGGCGGCGACATACAGCTCGTCCTTCGTCATCGAGCGCAGCATGTTGATCTCGCTGGTGATCTTGCGGATGTGCTTGGTGGCCTCGGACACGTCGCCGGTGCCCGCCTCGCCCTTCGAGCGGATCATCGCGGCGCCCTCGTTGATGCGCCGCAGCGCCTCACCCAGATTGGTCGCTCCGCAGACGAACGGCACGGTGAAGTTCCACTTGTCGATGTGGTTGACGTAGTCGGCCGGCGAGAGCACCTCGGACTCGTCGATGTAGTCGACGCCGAGCTCCTGGAGCACCTGCGCCTCGACGAAGTGCCCGATGCGGGCCTTGGCCATGACCGGGATCGACACCGCCTCGATGATCCCGTCGATCATGTCGGGGTCGCTCATGCGCGAGACGCCGCCCTGTGCACGGATGTCGGCCGGCACGCGCTCGAGGGCCATGACGGCGACGGCGCCGGCGTCTTCGGCGATCTTGGCCTGGTCGACGGTGACGACGTCCATGATGACGCCGCCCTTCAGCATCTCGGCGAGGCCGCGCTTGACGCGGTCGGTTCCCGTGTCGGTGGTCACGAGCTTTCCCTTCGGTCGGAGGCGCCGAAGCGCAACGGGTGAGGACAATGCGGGTATTGGCCTAGGCCAAAAGATAGCATGAGGCGTACCCGCCGCTCGGCGGGCCTGGCGACGAGCAGCAGGGGCGGCATATGACCCTCGACATCAGCGGGCGATCCGCGGCCGAGATCGCCGAGAGCGTGCGCGCTCGCATCGAGCGGGGGGACCTGCTCCCCGGCGTACCCCTGCCCTCGGTGCGGTCGCTCGCGGACGAGCTGGGGGTGAACCGCAACACCGTCGTCGCCGCCTACCGTCAGCTCGCGCAGGCGGGGGTGATCGTCACGCGCGGCCGGGGCGGCACGCGCGTCGCCGACCTCTCCCCCGTCGCCCAGGAGGGCTTCGCCGCCGGCAACGTGCTGCGCGACGTCGGCACCGGCAACCCCGACCCCGAGCTCATCCCCGATCCGTCGTGGGCGCTCGCGGGCATGGCCGGCCGCCCCGTCCTCTACGGAGAGCCCGTCATCGATCCCGAGCTTGAGCGCTGGGCGCGGGAATGGATGGGCGACGGCCTGCCTCCGACGGTCGACATGCGTCTCACCATCACCAGCGGCGCCGCCGATGCCGTCGACCGGCTGCTCGCCCAGGCCCTCACCCGCGACGATGCCGTCGCCCTCGAGGACCCCTGCTTCCTCACCAGCATCCACACCGTACGCATCGGCGGCTATCGTCCCGTCCCGGTCCCCGTGGACGACGAGGGCATGACGCCGGAAGGACTGCGCGCGGCACTGGATCAGGGCGTCCGTGCCGTGGTCCTCACGCCGCGGGCGCAGAATCCGACCGGCGCCAGCCTGTCGGCTCGGCGGGCGGAAGAGCTGCGCCGGGTGCTGCGGGACCACCCCTATGTGCTGGTGATCGAGGACGACCACTTCTCGCTGCTGTCGCAGCAGCCGTTCCACTCCGTCATCGCTCCGGGTCATCGGCGCTGGGCGCTGGTGAGGTCCGTGTCGAAATTCCTCGGACCCGACATGTGCCTGGCCGTCACGGCATCCGATCCCGAAACGGCCGAGCGGCTCGCGATGCGTCTCACCCCCGGGACCACCTGGGTCAGCCACCTGCTGCAGCGGCTCACGCTCGCATTGGTGACGGATGCCGCCACCATGGCCGCGATCGGGCGCGCCGGTGCGCACTACGCGGCGCGCAACGCCGCGTTCGTGGAGAGGCTCACGGCGGCAGGCGTGCCCGCGGCCGCCGGCGATGGGCTGAATCTGTGGATCCCCCTTCCCGTGCCTGCCCGGGATGTCGCGGAGCAGCTGATGCGACGCGGCTGGCTCGCCCGGCCGGGCGACGAGTTCGTGCTCGCCGGCGATGCGCCGTCGCACCGTCTGCGTCTGACGGTGCATGACCTCGACGACGCCGACGCGGCGCGGCTGGCCGCCGACGCGGCCGCCGCGGTGCGCGCCGCCGGCGGACGGCTCGCCGCTCGAGAAGTGGCATGATCGAGCGGTGAAGATCCTCTCGATCCAGTCCGCGGTCGCCTACGGTCACGTCGGCAATTCCGCCGCCGTCTTCCCGCTCCAGCGCATCGGCGTCGAGGTCATGCCCGTGTACACGGTGAACTTCTCGAATCACACCGGATACGGCGCCTGGCGCGGTCCGATGATCGGACCAGACGAGGTGCGCGAGGTCATCCTCGGCATCGAGGAGCGCGGCGCGCTCCCGCAGATCGACGTCGTGCTCTCGGGCTATCAGGGCGGTGAGGGCATCGCGGACGTCATCCTCGACACCGTCGCTCGCGTCAAGGAGGCCAACCCGGCCGCCGTCTACGCCTGCGACCCGGTGATGGGCAACGCGAAGTCCGGCTGCTTCGTGGCGCCGGCGATCCCGGTGCTGCTGCGCGAGCGCGTCGTGCCGGCGGCGGACATCATCACGCCGAACCAGTTCGAGCTGGGCTTCCTGACCGGAACCGAGCCCGCCGACCTGGAGTCCACCCTCGCCTCGGCCGACCTCGCCCGGGCGATGGGCCCGAGCACCGTGCTGGTGACGAGCGTCGAGCGTCCGGACCGCCCCGAGGGCACGATCGAGATGCTCGCCGTCACCGACGACGGCGCCTGGATCGTGCAGACGCCGCACATCCCGATGAAGGCCAACGGCTCCGGCGACGTCACCGCCGCCCTGTTCACCGCGCACTACCGCCGCAGCGGCGACGCCGCCGACGCGCTCGCGCGCACGACGTCGAGCGTCTACGACCTGCTCGAGCGCACGCACGCCTCGGGTGAGCGCGAACTCCAGCTGATCGAGTCGCAGGAGGCCTACGCCCATCCGCGACTGCAGTTCGAGGTCACGCACGTCCGCTGACGTCGGCATACGTGGCGCGCGAAGCGACGCGCGGGGATGAAGCCGCTGACGGCGGCATCCACACTCCCGCGGGTCAGCCGTGCCAGGCGTCGGCCACGGCGCGGCGCACGTCGCCGAGGAGCTGCGGCAGGGCCTTCGTCTTGGCGATGATCGGGAAGAAGTTCGCGTCGGCCGCCCACCGCGGCACGATGTGCTGGTGCAGGTGCTCGTCGACGCCGGCACCCGCCACGTGACCCTGATTCATGCCGATGTTGAAGCCGTCGCACCGCGAGACTTGACGCAGAACGCGCATGCCCTGCTGGGTGAGGTCGCCGATCTCGGCCACCTCTTCGTCGGTCGCCTGGTCGTACGTCGCGATGTGGCGGTACGGGCAGACCAGCAGGTGTCCGGAGTTGTACGGGAAGAGGTTCAGCAGCGCGTAGGCGGTACGCCCGCGGAAGACGATCAGGCCGTCCTCGTCGGACTTGCGCGGTGCCTCGCAGAACGGGCACTCCTTGCGCAGCACCTCCGGCCCTGCCTGGATGTAGGCCATCCGGTGCGGAGTCCAGAGCCGCTGGAACTCATCCGGCACCCCCGCCAGGGTGGCGGCGTCGACGAGCGCGGCGTCCTCGCCGGAGACCGCGCCCGTCGACCCGTCGCTCACGCGAAGTCCTCCGCGGTGTTCACCAGCGTGTGGGCGGCGATGGCCTCGTGCACCCGGCGGACGGCGTCGGCGATCGGCACGCCGTTCTCCTGCGTGCCGTCGCGGAAGCGGAACGACACGGTGCCCGCGGACTGGTCCTGGGCGCCGGCGATCAGCTGCAGCGGCACCTTCTGCGTGGTGTGCGTGCGGATCTTCTTCTGCATGCGGTCGTCGCTGTGGTCCAGCTCGGCGCGCACGCCCTCGGCCTTGAGCTGGTCGATCACATCGCCCAGATAGTCTGCGAAGTCCTCCGCGACCGGGATGCCGACCACCTGCACCGGCGACAGCCAGACCGGGAACGCGCCCGCGTAGTGCTCGAGCAGGATGGCGAAGAACCGCTCGATCGAGCCGAATAGCGCCCGGTGGATCATGATCGGCCGCTTCTTCTGGCCGTCGCGATCGGTGTACTCCAGCTCGAAGCGCTCGGGCAGGTTCGGATCGACCTGCACCGTCGACAGCTGCCACACGCGGCCGATCGCGTCACGGGTCTTGAGGTCGATCTTCGGCCCGTAGAAAGCGGCTTCCCCCGGCACCTCGGTGAGCTTCAGACCGCTCGCCATCGCGACGTTGCGCAGCGCGTTCGTCGAGTAGTCCCAGAACTCGTCCGAGCCGATCCACTTGTCCTTCTCGTCGTCGCGCATCGACAGTTCGAGCTCGAAGTCGTCCAGGCCGAAGTCGCGCAGCATCGAGATCACGAACTCGAGGACGCGGGTGGTCTCGCTCTCCAGCTGCTCGGGCGTGACGAAGAGATGCGAGTCGTCCTGGGTGAACCCGCGCACACGGGTGAGACCGTGCAGCGCCCCCGACAGCTCGTTGCGGTACACGGTGCCGTTCTCTGCGAGCCGCATCGGCAGATCGCGGTAGCTGCGGGCCCGCTCCTTATAGATCAGGATGTGCATCGGGCAGTTCATCGGCTTCAGGTAGTAGTCCTGGCCGTGCTTGGTGATCTCGCCGTGCTCGTCGCGCTCCTCGTCCATCACGATGGGCGGGAACATCCCCTCCTTGTACGTGACGAGGTGGTTCGAGGTGAGGAACAGGTCCTCTTTGGAGATGTGCGGCGTGTACACGTAGGTGTAGCCGCCGGCGATGTGACGCCGACGCGCGTGCTGCTCCATCTCGCCGCGCACGACGCCGCCGCGGGGATGCCACACCGACAGGCCCGAGCCGATCTCATCGGGGAACGAGAACAGGTCGAGATCCTTGCCGAGCTTGCGGTGATCCCGCTTCGCGGCCTCTTCGAGACGCGTCTGGTACGCGCGCAGCTCGTCCTTCGAGGGCCAGGCGGTCCCGTAGATGCGCTGCAGCTGCGGGTTCTTCTCGCTGCCGCGCCAGTACGCTCCGGCGATGCGCTGCAGTGCCCAGCCGTTGCCGATCATGCGGGTGTTCGGCAGGTGCGGGCCGCGGCAGAGGTCCTTCCAGACCGTCTGACCGTCGCGGTCGACGTTGTCGTAGATCGTCAGCTCGCCGGCGCCGACCTCGACAGAGGCGCCCTCGGTCTTCTCGGCCCCGCCGCCCTTGAGACCGATGAGCTCGAGCTTGAACGGCTCGGAGGCCAGTTCCGCGCGCGCCTCTTCATCGGTGACCACTCGGCGGACGAAGCGCTGGCCCTCGCGGACGATGCGCTGCATCTCCTTGTCGATGGCCTTCACATCCTCCGGAGTGAACGGATGCTCCACGCCGAAGTCGTAGTAGAAGCCGTCGGTGATCGGCGGGCCGATGCCGAGGTTCGCCTGCGGGTTGATGCGCTGCACCGCCTGAGCGAGCACGTGCGCGGCGGAATGGCGAAGGATGGCGAGACCGTCGGGGCTGTCGATGGCGACCGGCTCGACGGCATCCGTGTCGGTCACCACCGTCGCGAGGTCTTTCAATTCGCCGTTCACACGCAGCGCGACCACGGAGCGGTCGGGGAACAGGGCGAAGCCGTCGGTCGGAAGGGACACAGCGTCAGTCACGGAAACTCTCCTGGGAATGGCTCGGATCAAGGCTACTCAGCTTCGGACGCACGACGCGCCCCGCCCGCTCAGGCGCCGAGCGTTCGCGTGTCGGTCTTCACTGCCGCTGTCGCGGTCGACCAGACGAGTTCCACCCCTCGAGTGTACCCAGTGGGCGGTCGCCGCCCGATGTCGCCGGACGCGAGGGAATCGGCGTGGTCTTCGACCGCGCCTGCGGCTCCGACTTACCCTGAGCGGGTGCGGCGACACTCTCTCGATTCCACGGCGATCGCGTCGGCCGGCTACGACGCCGCGACAGCGGTGCTTCAGCTCGAGTTCACCTCGGGCGAGGTCTATCGCTACTTCGCGGTGCCGCCGTCGGTACATCGCGCCCTGCGTGCCGCCGAGAGCGCCGGCAACTTCTTCCGTGAGCGGATCCGCGACGTATACCCCTCTGAGCACGTGCGCTGACGCAATGAAAAACCCCCGGGGGAACCGGGGGTTTCAGGTGGTGCGCGATACTGGGATCGAACCAGTGACCTCTTCCGTGTCAGGGAAGCGCGCTACCGCTGCGCCAATCGCGCCTAAAAAGGCTCTTCAGTTGTCGGCGAGGTGGCGACGGGATTCGAACCCGTGTAAACGGCTTTGCAGGCCGGTGCCTAGCCGCTCGGCCACGCCACCGCGTGTGGTTTGACCCCACGTGCCGTGATCCCTGGAGGAGATCCCTGCACTCGAGCGGATGACGAGACTCGAACTCGCGACCCCAACCTTGGCAAGGTTGTGCGCTACCAACTGCGCTACATCCGCATTTCGTTCCCGGGTTGTTCACCCGGGCACTTGAAAGACTCTAACCGATCCTGGCCGTCCTGCAAAACCAGACGCACCCCGCGCGTGTCATCTGGGAGTGGTCTGAAGGGGGGTTCGGCATCCGGTAAGATCGGTAGTCGTCCCCCTCGGGGAACGGGCGATTGGCGCAGTTGGTAGCGCGCTTCCTTCACACGGAAGAGGTCATCAGTTCGAGTCTGGTATCGCCCACCATCACGGCCCGGTCAACCACATTGACCGGGCCGTTTTTCATGCCGTCAGCCGCCGGCGCTCCAGCCGTACCGGCGGTGCAGGGCGTCGGCGACGCGCACGAAACGGTCCAGGTCGAGAGCGGATGCCTCCCGGCGCATGCCGTCGCGATGCACGCTGTAGAGCTGGTCGATGTCGACCCACGACGGGCGGCCCTGCGCGTCCCACTCCCCCGTGCCGATCGCCAGGAAGTCCCGGTCGCCGTCGTGCGCCCTGCTCGTCAGCCGAACGGCGTATACCCGCTCTTCGCTCTGCCGCGCGATCACCAGCACCGGACGGTCCTTGCCGCGGCCGTCGTTCTCGGTGTACGGCACCCAGGTCCAGACGATCTCACCGGCGTCGGGGTCGCCGTCCCGGTGGGGCGCGTAGGTGATCCGCAGCGCCCCCGCTGCGGGCGGCGGCACCTCGACGGTCGCAGCGGGACCGCCCCGACTCTCGACCGGCGCTGAAGGCGTTGGCGGCGTGGGTGGAGCCGGCCGCCGGCGGGGCCTCAGGATGCTGGTCAGGATGCCGAACAGCCCGTTTCGCTGTGTCACAGTCGCCATCCTAGGAGCGCGGTGTGCCCGCTCCGCGGTGCTCCGAAGGATGCCGGGGCACGGCGAAGGGGCGCCGCGGTGGGGGGAACCGCGACGCCCCTTCGGGCAGTGCCGTGCGTGTCAGACGCGTGCGCCTTCGAGCACGTAGCCCTCCTCGCCGTGGACGACGGTGTCGATACCGGCGACCTCGTCCTCGTTCTTGACGCGGAAGCCGACCGTCTTCTCGATCACGAAGCCGATGGCGTAGGCCAGCACGAACGAGTAGACCAGCACCGACACGGCGGCGATCGCCTGGACCAGCAGCTGCGTGAACTGACCGCTGTAGATCAGGCCGGTGTTGTTCGCGAAGAAGCCGAGGTACAGCGTGCCGATCAGGCCGCCGACGAGGTGGATGCCCACCACGTCGAGCGAGTCGTCGAAGCCCCACTTGTACTTGAGCTCGATCGCCAGCGCGCAGAGGGCACCCGCGACGAGGCCGAGCACGATGGCCCAGATCGGGGTCAGCGCGGCACACGCCGGGGTGATCGCGACGAGACCCGCGACCGCACCCGAGGCGGCGCCCACCGACGTGGGCTTGCCGTCCTTGATCTTCTCCACCACGAGCCAGGCGAGCAGCGCGGCGGCCGGAGCGGCGATCGTGTTGACGAACGCGAGCGCGGCGGTGCCGTCGGCTGCGAGCTCCGAACCGGCGTTGAAGCCGAACCAGCCGAACCACAGCAGGCCGGCGCCGAGGAGCACGAACGGCGGGTTGTGGGGGACGTGCACGCCCTTCTGGAAGCCGAGGCGCTTGCCGAGCACCAGCGCGAGCGCGAGGGCGGCCGCACCGGCGTTGATGTGGACGGCGGTGCCACCGGCGAAGTCGATCGCGCCGACGCCGAACCACTCCTGCATGCCGTACGTGATCCAGCCGCCGTAGGCGAAGCTGCCGTCCTCGGCGAGGCCGAAGTTGAACACCCAGCTGGCGACCGGGAAGTAGACGATCGTCGCCCAGATGGCGGCGAAGATCATCCACGAGCCGAACTTGGCGCGGTCGGCGATCGCGCCCGACACGAGGGCGACCGTCAGGATGGCGAACGTGGCCTGGAAGGCGACGAAGGCCAGCGGCGGGTAGGAGGCGCCCTCAGGAACCTCGAGCAGGCTCGTCAGGCCGATCGCCGACCAGTCGATCGCCCAGGGTGCGACCAGCCCCTCGGCGCTCGGGAAGGCGATGGCGTAGCCGTAGACGACCCAGAGCACGCCGATGAGCCCCAGTGCGCCGAAGCTCAGCATCATCATGCTGATGACGCTCTTGGCCTTGACCAGGCCGCCGTAGAAGAATGCGAGACCGGGCGTCATCAACAAGACGAGCGCGGCCGCGATGAGCATGAATGCGGTGTTGCCTTGATCCATCTCGGTGGAGAACCTCTCTGCGTGTGACGCAGGTGTAGCGTCGGGTTCCCTCAGTGTGACGACGGTCCGTTACCGGAGCCGGTCGACCCGTGTTTCTCCCGCGTTACACGATGGGCGCGCAGGTAAACATCGTGTTTCGCTCAGCCGGATGCCGGCCGCGAATCAGGCCCAGGCATCCTGTTCACGCGAGTGTCGACGCGACGAGCCGTGAGATGGCGCGCAGGTATTTCTTGCGGTAGCCCCCGGCGAGCATCTCCTCAGGGAAGACCAGATCGAGCGACGTGCCCGTCGCCCGGATCGGCAGCTCCGCGTCGTACACGCGATCGATGAAGGCCACGAAGCGCAGGGCGGCGGACTGGTCGGTGAAGGGGGTCACGTCGCGCAGGCCCACGAGCGAGAGACCCTCGATGAGGCGGATGTACCGCGACGGGTGCACGCGCGCGAGATGCGCGACGAGCCCGTCGAAGTCGTCGTCCGAGGCGAGGCCCGCGGCGGCGGCATCCGCGATCGCCGCCTCGTACTGCGGCGGATCGAGCACGGCCGCGTGGCCGTCCACCGCACGGTGACGGTAGTCGGTGCCGTCGATGCGGATGGTCTCGAAGCTCGCGGCCATCGCGTGGATCTCGCGGAGGAAGTCCTGTGCGGCGAACCGCCCCTCGCCGAGGGCGTTCGGGGGCGTGTTGGATGTCGCGGCCAGGCGCGTGCCCGACGACACCAGCTCGGCCAGCAGCCGCGTCATCACCATCGTGTCGCCGGGATCGTCGAGTTCGAACTCGTCGATGCACAGCAGGTCGGATCCGCGAAACAGCTCGACCGTGTTCTGGTAGCCGAGGGCGCCCACCAGCGCCGTGTACTCGATGAACGATCCGAAGTATTTCCGGCGGGCGGGCATCGCGTGGTAGACGGCGGCGAGCAGATGCGTCTTGCCGACGCCGAAACCGCCGTCGAGATAGATGCCCGGCTTGAGCTCGGGTCGCTTGGCGCGGCGGAACAGCCCGCCCTTGACCGGGGCGGAGGCACCCGAGAACGCCTGCAGCAGATCCTTCGCCTGCTGCTGCGACGGGTAAGAGGGGTCGGCCCGATAGGTGTCGAAGGTCGCGTCGGCGAACTGCGGGGGCGGGACCAGCGCGGCGACCATCTCTGCGCCGGCGAGCTGCGGGGCGCGCTCCGCGAGATGGACGACGCCGGTGCGTGTGACGGAGGCGGTCATGCGGATCCTGTGTCGGAGTCTTACAGAGGGGCTGTGCACGCCCGTCCGGGAATCTATGGTCGGAGGCGACGGTTCAACCCTAACCGTCGCCCGCGTGCGCCCGCCTCGCTCGACGCCGGATGACAGCCGCCCGACCGAACCGCACCCGAATCCAGGAGATGCCATGCCCGTCGAGACCGACACGTCGTCCGAGAAGTTCGCCGAGTACGCCCATCCGGACAGGCTCGTGACCGGCGAGTGGCTGCAGGCGCACCTGGGAGAGCCGGGCCTTGCGGTGGTCGAATCCGACGAGGACGTGCTGCTCTACGAGACCGGCCACATCCCGGGCGCGGTCAAGATCGACTGGCACACCGAGCTCAACGATCCCGTGGTGCGCGACTACGTCGACGGCAAGGGCTTCGCGGCCCTGCTCAGCCGCAAGGGCATCTCGCGCGACGACACCGTCGTGATCTACGGCGACAAGAACAACTGGTGGGCGGCCTACGCATTGTGGGTGTTCTCGCTCTTCGGCCACGAGGACGTCCGCCTCCTCGACGGCGGCCGCGACAAGTGGATCGCCGAGGGCCGGCCGGTGACGACCGACCGGTCGACGCCCGAGCCGACCGACTACCCGGTCGTGGAGCGGGACGACACCGCCCTGCGCGCCTACAAGGACGACGTGCTCGCGCACCTCGGCAGCGGACCGCTCATCGATGTGCGCTCCCCGGAGGAGTACGACGGCTCCCGCACCACCGCACCGGCGTACCCCGAAGAAGGCGCGCTGCGGGGCGGCCACATCCCGTCGGCGCAGAGCGTGCCCTGGGCGCGCGCGGTCGCGGCCGACGGCGGATTCAAGTCGCGGGCCGAACTGGACGCGATCTACCGCGACGAAGCAGGTCTTCAGGACGGCGACGCGATCGTCGCGTACTGCCGCATCGGGGAGCGTTCCAGTCACACCTGGTTCGTCCTCCGGCACCTCCTCGGCTTCGACGACGTGCGCAACTACGACGGATCCTGGACCGAGTGGGGCAGCGCCGTGCGCGTGCCGATCGTGACGGGTGCTGAGCCGGGGGCGGCTCCCGCCCGCTGAGCCGTGTGCACCCGCCGCGTGGGAGGATGGGAGTGATGACCGAAGCCGTCCTGCCCGACCGTCTCGCCGAGATCCGCGACGAGTTCCTCGAGCTGCCCGAGCCCGACCGCCTGCAGCTGCTCCTGGAGTATTCGTACGAGCTGCCGCCGGTCCCGGCGGAGTACGAGGACCATCCGGAACGTTATGAGCGCGTGGTCGAGTGCCAGTCCCCCGTCTTCATCGTCGTCGACGTCGATCCGGACGGCATCGTCGCGATGCACGCGACCGCCCCGCCCGAGGCGCCGACGACCCGCGGCTTCGCCAGCATCCTGGCGCAGGGGCTCACCGGCCTGTCTGCCGCGGAGGTGCTCTCGGTGCCGGGCGACTACCCGCAGACGCTCGGGCTCACCCGCGTGGTGTCTCCGCTGCGGATCTCGGGCATGACGGGCATGCTGCTGCGGGCGCAGCGCCAGGTGCGCGCGGCGTCACCCGCCTGACACGCGGCGAACCGCTCAGTCGGCGACGAGTCCCTGCGCGGTCAGCCAGGCGCCGATGCTGCTGCTCCAGCGCTCCTGGTCGTAGTTCCAGAGCTTGGTGTGCCGAGCCACCTCGAAGACCTGCATCTCGACGAGGTCGGGGCGTGCCGCGACCAGGCCGTGTGAGGCGTCGGACGGCACGAAGCCGTCGTCGTCGCTGTGCAGGATGAGGATCGGATGCCGCAGCTCCGGCGCCCGTGCGACGACATCGAGCTGGTCGAGGCGGATCGCGGCGCCTGCCCGCGTGAGCGGCGACGCCCACTCGTTCTGCAGCGCCTCCATCGCGAGCCTGCTGACGGCGCCGGGCACGCGCTCCGCCCGTGCCTGGTAGTTCAGGACGCTCCGCCAATCCACGACCGGCGACTCGAGGATCAGCCCCGCGATCGCATCGCCGTGCGGGGAGTTGAGCGAGACCTGCAGCGCGATGGCGCCGCCCATGGACCAGCCCATGAGGATGATCCGGCGGGCACCGCGGCGGCGGGCGAAGCCGACCGCGGCGTCGACGTCGCGCCACTCGGTGGCGCCGAGTGCATAGGTGCCGCTGCGACTGCGGGGCGCCTCCGCGTCGTTGCGGTACGAGACGACCAGGCTGGTGATGCCCCGCTCGTGGAAGACGGGAACCGCGCGGAGGCACTCGGCGCGCGTCGTGCCACGCCCGTGCACTTGGATCACCCAGGTGTCGCCGTCGCCCGCGGGGAACAGCCATGCCGGGCAGGGGCCGACCGTGGAGCCGATCAGCTCGGGGGTGAACGGAAGGTGCAGCTGCTCGGGATGGTCGTAGTACCACCCGCTGAACGCCGCCTCGGGCTCGAGCCGCGCGTCCGCCGGGACATGCGTGAGGAGCTTGCGCTTGACGCTGGCGGCGTCCTCCGAGAGCACCGAGCCCAGCTTGATGTAGTCCGCGGTTCCCGTGGTGAACAGCCCGTACCGACCGGGGAGCTCGGTGTCTAGCGTGCGCGACAGCGTGATCGTCTGCGCAGCGGTGTCGAGCGCGAGGATCCGCGTGTCGGCCTGACGGCGTGCGGGAGTGACGACCTTGCGGGCCATCAGCACGGAGCCGGCGGCAAGGGCGCCGAGCGCGCCGGCCAGGGCGACGCTCAACACGGTGAGCGCGGCCTTCACGCCGGCGACGAGAGCAGGGGATGCGGTGCGCACTGCGGCGCGCCTGGAGGCGACCATCGAGGCACCACTCTAGTCTGTCCGCGTGGCTGAGCAGCGTCCCCCCGCGGCATCGAGCACCTTCGAGCAGGCCGCGCAGGCGGTGCGCGACATCCGCTTCCGGGCAGATCTCACGGTGCGTGAGATCGCCGCGCCGCAGGGCCTCGCGCCGGACGCACTCGCGATCGCAGGGGACGTGCGCTCCTCTCCCGACGACACCGACTCGCCGTACGGCACCGGTCGCCTCGTGCTGCTGCACGATGCCGACGAACCAGCCCCCTGGAACGGCCCCTGGCGCATCGTCTGCTTCGCGCAAGCGCCCCTCGAGGCCGAGATCGGCACCGATCCCCTGCTCGCCGACGTGGCCTGGACCTGGCTCACCGACGCTCTGGAATCGCGCCACGCAGGCTTCCACTCGGCATCCGGCACCGCCACGAAGACCCTTTCGAAAGGGTTCGGTGCGCTGGCGGCGGAGGGAGAGGGGGCGCAGATCGAACTGCGCGCCTCGTGGTCCCCGGAAGGCGCGATCGCCCCGCACGTGGAAGCATGGGCGGAGTTGGTTTGCATGCTGGCCGGTCTCCCGCCCGGCTCGGAAGGGATCGCGATGCTCGGTTCGCACAGGTCGCCACGTGGCTGATTACGAGGTGATCGATCAGCTCGCGCGCGCCGAAGAGGCTGCGCGCCGGCTGGGCGACGGCGTAGGCCCGGTCGCCGTCGATGTCGAGCGCGCGTCCGGCTTCCGCTACTCGCAGCGGGCGTACCTCGTGCAGGTGTACCGCCGCGGCGCGGGCGTGTTCCTCTTCGATCCGCCGCCGATCGGTGACTTCCGCGCACTCCAAGAGGCGATCGGCGG
Organism: Microbacterium sp. ProA8; assembly: GCF_039905635.1. NCBI lineage: Bacteria > Bacillati > Actinomycetota > Actinomycetes > Micrococcales > Microbacteriaceae > Microbacterium > Microbacterium chionoecetis. The sequence continues at coordinate 2,128,647 of NZ_CP157000.1, forward strand.
GGAGGAGTGGGTGCTCCACGCCGCCAGCCAGGACCTGCCTTCGCTGCGCGAGATCGGCCTCGAGCCGGCGAGCATCTTCGACACCGAGCTCGCGGCGCGCCTCCTGGGACACGAGCGCGTCGGCCTCGGCGCCGTGGTCGAGGACACGCTGGGGATCACCCTCGCCAAGGCGCACTCGGCGTCGGACTGGTCGACCAGGCCGCTGCCGCAGTCTTGGCTGGAGTACGCGGCGCTCGACGTCGAGCACCTCGTCGACGTGCGCGACAAGCTGGTTCAGGAGCTCGTCGAGCAGGGCAAGACCGGTTTCGCCGACGAGGAGTTCCGTGCGGTGCTCGACCGCGAGCCCAAGCCGCCCCGTGAAGAGCCCTGGCGCCGCCTGTCGGGCCTGCACACGGTGCGTGGACGCAAGGCGCTGGCGGTGGCCCGTGAGCTGTGGATCGCGCGGGAGGAGTTCGCACGGGAAGAGGATGTCGCACCCGGCCGGCTGGTCCCCGACCGCGCGCTCGTCGCCGCCGTGATCGCGAATCCCGCGTCCAAGAGCGCCCTCGGCGCGCTGAAGGAGTTCACCGGACGAGCGAGCCGGTCGCAGCTCGATCGGTGGTGGGCGGCGATCGAGGCCGGCCGCGCGGTCACCGAGCTCCCGCTCGAACGGTCCACCGGCGGCGACACGCTGCCTCCTCCTCGCGCCTGGGTCGATCGCAACCCGGAGGCCGACGCACGCCTGAAGGCCGCACGCCCGGTCGTGGAGCACCGCGCCGAGGAACTCCACATGCCGACCGAGAACCTGCTGACGCCCGAGCTGCTGCGCAGGATCGCCTGGTCTCCCCCGCAGCCGCTGACCGCAGCATCCGTCGGCGAGGCGCTGGCAGCGCTCGGAGCACGTCCCTGGCAGATTGCGCAGACTGCACAGGTTATCGCCGATGCCTTTGTCGATTCCGTGCAAGCCGTGTCGGAGGCGTCGGAACCCGCTTCGTAGGTTTCCGCCACCCGATTCCGGCCGCCCCACGGCCCCTCCTAGGCTGACGGCATCCCTATTTTTGGAGGCAGAGTGGCCGAGATCTCGGACGTCTTCTTCGTCGATGGAATGCGCACCCCCTTCGGGCGCGCCGGCGAGAAGGGCATGTACTGGAACACCCGAGCGGACGACCTCGCCGTCAAGGCGACGATCGGACTCATGGAGCGCAACCCGGGCGTTCCGAAGGACCGCATCGACGACGTCGCGATCGCCGCGACGTCGCAGACCGGCGACCAGGGGCTCACCCTCGGCCGCAGCGTCGCGATCCTGGCGGGACTCCCCCAGACCGTCCCGGGCTTCGCGATCGACCGCATGTGCGCGGGTGCGATGACGAGCGTCACGACCATGGCCGGCTCGATCGGCGTGGGGATGTACGACTTCGCCCTCGCCGGCGGTGTCGAGCACATGGGCCACCACCCGATCGGCGGCAACGCCGACCCCAACCCGCGGTTCGTCGCGGAGAAAATGGTCGACCCTGGCGCGCTCAACATGGGCGTCACCGCCGAGCGCATCTTCGACCGGTTCCCGCACCTGACCAAGGAGCGCTCGGACCGCTACGGCATGCTCAGCCAGCACAAGGTGCAGGCCGCGTACGACGCCGGCAAGATCCAGCCCGACCTGGTCCCCGTCGCCATCAAGGACGCCGAGGGCTCGTGGGGTCTCGCCACCGAGGACGAAGGTCGCCGTCCCCAGACGACGATGGAAGACCTTGCGGCGCTCAAGACGCCCTTCCGCCCGCACGGGCGCGTGACGGCGGGCACGTCGTCGCCGCTCACCGACGGGGCGACGATGTCGCTGCTGGCCGGTGGGCGCGCGGTGAAGGAGTTCGGTCTCGCACCCAAGATGAAGCTGGTGTCGTTCGCGTTCGCGGGCGTGCAGCCCGAGATCATGGGCATCGGCCCGATCCCGTCGACCGAGAAGGCGCTCAAGAAGGCCGGTCTGACGATCGACGACATCGGTCTCTTCGAGCTGAACGAGGCCTTCGCGATCCAGGTCATCTCGCTGCTCGACCACTTCGGCATCGCCGACGACGACCCCCGCGTGAACCCCTGGGGCGGTGCGATCGCCTTCGGCCACCCGCTCGCGGCCTCGGGTACGCGTCTCATGATCCAGCTCGCGGCGCACTTCGCCGAGCGCCCGGACGTCCGCTACGGCCTCACGGCGATGTGCGTGGGCCTCGGTCAGGGCGGCTCGGTCATCTGGGAGAACCCGCACTACGACGGAAAGAAGCGGAAGTAAGCGCGGCATGACGAACTACGACGACATCGACTTCTCCCCCATCCTCGCTGTCACCGAGGGCGAGGTGATCACGCACTCGCGGGTGCGCGACATCCGTCTCGCCTCCGGCAAGGTGCTCGCCCTTGTCACGCTCGACAACGGGCGCGACCACACCCGGCCCAACACGCTGGGTCCGGCCACGATGTTCCAGCTCGGCGAGACGCTCGACGCCCTCAAGGCGCGCGCGTCCGCCGGCGAGATCCAGGCGGTCGGCATCACCGGCAAGCAGTACATCCTCGCCGCCGGGGCCGACCTGTCCGACATCCCGAAGGTGGGCTCGAAGGACAACGCGCGCCTGGTCGCGCAGCTCGGCCACAAGGTGTTCGGCAAGCTGTCCGAGCTCGGCGTGCCGACCTTCGCCTTCGTGAACGGGCTCGCACTCGGCGGTGGCCTCGAGATCGCGCTGAACTCCACGTACCGGACGGTGGATGCCTCCGCCGCCGCGATCGCGCTGCCCGAGGTGTTCCTGGGCATCATTCCCGGCTGGGGCGGGGCGTACCTGCTGCCGAACCTCATCGGCATCGAGAACGCGCTCGAGGTGGTCATCTCGAACCCGCTCAAGCAGAACCGCATGCTCAAGCCGCAGCAGGCGTTCGACTACGGCATCGTCGACGCGATCTTCCCTGTGGCGAACTACCTCGAGGACTCGCTGGCGTGGGCCGACGGTGTGCTGACCGGCAAGACCAAGGTGGAGCGCAAGCACGAGCCGGGCAAGATCGAGCGGCTCACCAAGTGGCCGATCGCCGTCAAGATGGCGCGCGGCATGCTCGAGTCCAAGATCGGCACCGTGCCCAAGTCGCCGTACGCGGCGCTGGACCTCCTCGACAAGGCGAAGAGCGGCACGAAGGCCGAAGGCTTCGCCCGTGAGGACGAGGCACTGGCCGAGCTCGTCACCGGCGACCAGTTCGCGGCATCCATGTACGCCTTCGATCTGGTGCAGAAGCGTGCGAAGCGCCCTGTCGGCGCACCCGACAAGGCGCTCGCGAAGAAGGTCGCCAAGGTCGGCATCATCGGCGCCGGCCTCATGGCGAGCCAGTTCGCGCTCCTGTTCGTGCGCAAGCTGCAGGTGCCGGTGCTCATCACCGATCTCGACCAGGCGCGCGTCGACAAGGGCGTGGCATACATCCACGACGAGATCGGCAAGCTCGAGGCCAAGGGACGCCTCGACGGCGACGCGGCCAACCGGCTGCGGGCCCTGGTCACCGGCACGACGGACAAGAGCCTGTACGCGGACTGCGACTTCGTCATCGAGGCGGTGTTCGAGGAAGTCGGCGTCAAGCAGCAGGTCTTCGGCGAGATCGAGCAGATCATCGCCGAGGACGCGATCCTCGCGACCAACACCTCATCGCTGTCGGTCGAGGAGATCGGCGCCAAGCTCGCGCACCCGGAGCGTCTCGTCGGCTTCCACTTCTTCAACCCGGTGGCGGTCATGCCGCTCATCGAGATCGTGAAGACGCCGCAGACGTCGGATGCCGCCCTCTCGACGGCGTTCGTGGTGGCGAAGAACCTCGGCAAGAACGCGGTGCTGACCGCCGACGCGCCGGGCTTCGTCGTCAACCGTCTGCTTGCGAAGGTCATGGGCGAGGCCGCGCGCGCCGTCTACGAGGGCACCCCGATCGCCGAGGTCGAGAAGGCGTTCGCGCCCCTCGGACTGCCGATGGGGCCGTTCCAGCTCATCGACCTCGTCGGCTGGAAGGTCGCGGCCCACGTGCAGGACACCATGGTGCACGCGTTCCCCGACCGGTTCTACGCGAACGAGAACTTCCACGCTCTGGCCGAGCTGCCGGAGGTCGTCGAGAAGGACAAGGGCGGGCGCGTCACGGGCTGGACCAAGGCCGCCGAGAAGGTGCTCAAGCCCGCCGTGGGCTCGACACCGGCCTCGGCCGCGACGATCCTCGCCCGCGTGCAGGACGGCCTCGCGCAGGAGATCAAGCTCATGCTCGACGAGGGCGTGGTCCCGGAGGTCGAGGACATCGACCTGTGCCTGATCCTCGGCGCCGGCTGGCCCTTCATCGACGGTGGGGCGTCCCCCTACCTCGACCGCGAGGGCGCTTCCGAGCGTGCCTTCGGCGACACGTTCCACCACCCGGTGATCAAGGGCATCGGCGGCTGACGCCGCCCGACCCGCTCGCACGGGCGCATCCTCCGCGGAGGGTGCGCCCGTGCCGCTTCCCGGCGAGGGCGGGGGCCGATCGTCGCGCGCCCGGGCGGAACGGCGGGGCGCGCTTCCCGGAACGTGGTGCGTCCGAACCGTGAACACTCGGCGCCCCGAGGCCACCACGGCGCATCGCGGCGCAGTGCGCAGGGCATTCTGTCCCTATCGGATGGTTCGAACGGGAGGTGTCCGGATGCTGGATGTGATCTCTGGGATGTTCAGCGGCAGCGCGCTCGGAGTGCTGGTCAAGACCAGCGGGGCCGCGTTGACCCTGCTCGTGGTGGTTCCCGCCCTCATGAAGCTCTTCCTGGTGACGGTCGACGAGGGTTCCACCGCGATCCGCACGCGCAACGGGAAGCCGATCATCCGCAGGGTGAGGGGCGCCGACGACGGGCGCGGCGAGGTCGTGGTGCTGCGCCCGGGAACCCACGGCGCGTTCCCGATCCTGTACTGGTACCGCCTGGTCGATGTTCGCGCGCGCTCGACCGACCTCCCCGCGCGCAGCCTCACCGCGGCGAGCGGGCATCAGCACCTCGTTCACGCGTCGTTCGACTGGCGGCCGATCGTCACCGGCCACGACCTGCGGGTCCTGGAGCTCGACGTCGTCAACGTCAAGGAGCGGGCGGGCAACATCGTGGGTGCCGCGTTGCGCGATCTCGTGCACGAACTGGACGGCGCGGTGCTGCCGCCGAACGACCTGCTGTCGCCGCGTGTGGTGGCGGCGTGCGCGGACCTCGTGCGCACGGACTGCGGCATCGAACTGCTGCGGGTCATCGTCACGGGCGACGCCCTCACCGATGGCTACCTGCTGTCGCAGGCCATCACGCCGCGTCCGAATGACGCGAATTCACCCGAATGGGATGCCGCGGCATCCGTCCTCGCGACCCGCTTCTCGTCGGTCTAGCCGCGCTGGTCGCGTGACAGGGAGGTCATCACCGGGATTTCGGTGGTCTGGGCACCGCGCGCCACCGGAATCCGGGTGCCCAGCACCTGCGCGACCACATCGTGTGCGATCTTCGCGGGCGTCAGGCCGGCATCCTCCAGAATCTGCTCACGGCTCGCGTGATCGATGAACGCGTCGGGCACCCCGAGCTCGTCGACGGCGGTGTCGACGCCCGCCTCGCGCAGCACCTGCCGCACGCGCGTGCCGATGCCGCCGACCCGGATGCCGTCCTCGATGGTGATGACGAGGCGGTGGGATGCCGCGAGCTCGACGATCGACGGCTGCACCGGGATGACCCACCGGGGGTCCACCACGGTGGCGCCGATCCCCTGTGCGCGCAGGCGCTCGGCGACGTCGACGGCGGTGTGGGCCATCGGGCCGATGCCGATCAGCAGCACGTCCTGCGCGTCGGAGCGCACCAGCACGTCGACCCCATCCTCGAGGCGCTCGACGGCGGGCAGCTCGGCGCTGACCGCGCCCTTCGGGAAGCGGATGACCGTGGGCGCATCGTCGACGGCCACCGCCTCCTGCAGCTCCTCGCGCAGGCGCACGCCGTCGCGCGGGACGGCGATGCGGATGTGGGGCACGATCTGCAGCATGGCCAGATCCCAGATGCCGTGATGGCTCGGACCGTCGGGGCCCGTCACGCCGGCACGGTCGAGCACGAAGGTGACGCCGGCGCGGTGGAGCGCGACATCCATCAGCACCTGGTCGAACGCACGGTTCATGAACGTGGCGTAGATGGCGACCACCGGGTGCAGCCCGCCGAAGGCGAGACCGGCCGCCGAGGCGACGGCATGCTGCTCGGCGATGCCGACGTCGTACACGCGGTCGGGGAAGCGCTGTGCGAACGACAGCAGGCCGGTCGGGCGCAGCATCGCCGCAGTCATCGCGATGACGTCGTCGCGCTGCTCGCCCACCGTGACGAGCTCGTCGGCGAACACGTCGGTCCAGGCGACGCCGCCGGCCGCGCCGAGGGAGGCGCCCGTGATCGGGTCGATCTTGCCGACGGCGTGGAACTGGTCGGCCTCGTCCTCGAGCGCCGGCGCGTACCCGCGCCCCTTCTCGGTGATCGCGTGGACGATGACGGGAGCGCCGTAGGACTTGGCGAGCTCGAGCGTCTCGATGAGCGTCGGAAGGTCGTGACCGTCGACGGGGCCGAGGTACTTGATGTCCAGGTTGGAGTACAGCGCGGCGTTGTTCGTGAACCGTGACAGGAACCCGTGCGTGCCACCGCGGACACCGCGGTAGACCGCGCGTGCGGCCGGACCGAGCTTGCGGAACAGGTCGTCGGAGCCGCGATGCAGGGTGCGGTAGGACTCCGCCGTGCGGACGCGGTTCAGGTAGCGCGCCATGCCGCCGATGGTGGGGGCGTAGGAGCGACCGTTGTCGTTGACGACGATCACCAGGTTGCGGTCGTTGTCGTCGGAGATGTTGTTGAGCGCCTCCCACGTCATGCCGCCGGTGAGCGCGCCGTCGCCGACGACGGCGACGACGTGCCGGTCCTTGCGGCCGGTGCGCGTCAGCGCGCGGGAGACCCCGTCCGCCCAGCTCAGCGAGCTGGACGCGTGCGACGACTCGACGACGTCGTGCGGACTCTCGGAGCGCTGCGGGTAGCCGGCCAGGCCGTCACGCGCACGCAGGTTCGTGAAGTCCTGGCGGCCGGTGAGCAGCTTGTGCACGTACGACTGGTGCCCGGTGTCGAAGATCATCGGGTCGTTCGGCGAATCGAACACGCGGTGCAGGGCCACCGTCAGCTCGACGACCCCGAGGTTGGGGCCCAGGTGACCGCCTGTGCGTGCGACGTTCTCGACGAGGAAGCCGCGGATCTCGTCCGCGAGCTGCTCGAGCTGATCGATGGTCAGCGCGTCGAGGTCGCGGGGTCCGGTGATGGACGACAGCAGCGACATCCCCGCTCCTTTCCGGCCCGGGAAGGGCTCTGCAAGTCTACCCGGGGCATGAAGGGGGGACCGGATGCCGCGGCATCCGGTCCCCCGTGAATCAGCTGTCAGACCAGCGAGCGCAGCACGTACTGCAGGATGCCGCCGTTGCGGTAGTAGTCCGCCTCACCGGGCGTGTCGATGCGGACGACCGCGTCGAACTCCACCGTGGCCTTGCCGGGCGCGGAGAACTCGCTCGGCTCGGCGGTGACCCGCACGGTCTTCGGAGTGACGCCCTCGTTGAGCTGCTCGAGTCCCGAGATCGACACGATCTCGGTGCCGTCGAGTCCGAGCGACGCCCAGCTCTCGCCGGCCGGGAACTGCAGCGGGACGACGCCCATGCCGATGAGGTTCGAGCGATGGATGCGCTCGAAGCTCTCGGTGATGACCGCCTTGACGCCCAGGAGGCTCGTACCCTTGGCCGCCCAGTCGCGGGACGAGCCGGAGCCGTACTCCTTGCCGCCGAAGATGACGAGCGGGGTGCCCGCGGCCTGGTAGTTCTGGCTGGCGTCGTAGATGAACGACTGCGGGCCGCCCTCCTGCGTGAAGTCGCGGGTGAAGCCGCCTTCGACCTCGGCGCCGTCGTTGACGGCGCGCACGAGCTGGTTCTTCAGGCGGATGTTCGCGAACGTCCCCCGGATCATCACCTCGTGGTTGCCACGGCGCGAGCCGTAGGAGTTGAAGTCCTTGCGGTCGACGCCGTGCTCGGCGAGGTACTTGCCTGCCGGGCTATCGGCCTTGATGTTTCCGGCCGGGCTGATGTGGTCGGTGGTGACCGAGTCCAGCAGCGTGGCCATCACACGGGCGCCTGAGATGTCGGTGACCGGGGTCAGCTCCATCGTCATGCCGTCGAAGTACGGGGGCTTGCGCACGTAGGTCGATGCGTCATCCCACTCGAACACGTCGCCCGTCGGCGTGGGGAGCGTCCGCCACCGCTCGTCGCCCTCGAAGACGCTCGCGTACTGGTGGGTGAACATGTCCTTGTTGATGGACGAGTCGATCGTGGCCTGCACCTCGGCCGAGTCGGGCCAGATGTCCCGCAGGAACACGTCGTTGCCATCCTGGTCGGTGCCGAGCGCGTCGACCTCGAAGTCGAAGTTCATCGAACCCGCGAGCGAGTAGGCGATGACGAGCGGCGGACTCGCAAGGTAGTTCATCTTGACGTCGGGGTTGATGCGGCCCTCGAAGTTGCGGTTGCCCGAGAGGACGGCAGTCACCGCCAGGTCGTTCTCGTTGATCGCCGCCGAGACCTCCTCGATGAGCGGACCCGAGTTGCCGATGCACGTGGTGCAGCCGTAGCCCACGGTGAAGAACCCGAGGTCTTCGAGGTCTTTGGTGAGACCGGCCTTCTCGTAGTAGTCGGTGACGACCTTCGAGCCGGGCGCGAGGGTGGTCTTGACCCACGGCTTGGCCTTCAGGCCCTTCCTCACGGCGTTGCGGGCGAGCAGACCTGCCGCCAGCATGACCGAGGGGTTCGACGTGTTCGTGCAGGACGTGATCGCGGCGATCGTCACCGCGCCGTGGTCGAGGACGAACTTCTCGCCGCCCTCGAGCGTCACCGGGGTCGGCTTCGACGCTGTCGCCGGCGCGTGGCTGTGGTGGTGGTGCTCGTGGCGGCTGTACTCGTCCTCGGGCGAGTTTCCGGGCGGGTCGGAGGCGGGGAACGACTCAGAGCCCTCGAGATCGACCAGATCGTGATCGACCTCGGCGTAGTTGGTGAGGTCGCTCTCGAACTGCTGCTTCGCCTGTGACAGGACGATGCGGTCCTGTGGACGCTTGGGGCCGGCGATCGACGGAACGACCGTGGACAGGTCGAGCTCCATGTACTCGCTGAAGACCGGCTCGCGCGAGGGGTCGTGCCAGAGCGACTGCTCCTTCGCGTACGCCTCGACCAGTGCGAGCTGCTGCTCGTCACGGCCCGTGAGGCGCAGATAATCGACGGTCACGCTGTCGATCGGGAACATCGCGGCGGTCGAGCCGAACTCCGGGCTCATGTTGCCGATGGTGGCGCGGTTCGCGAGCGGAACGGACGCCACGCCTTCGCCGTAGAACTCGACGAACTTGCCGACCACGCCGTGCTTGCGCAGCATGTCCGTGATGGTCAGCACGACATCGGTGGCCGTGACGCCGGTCGGGATCGCGCCCGAGAGCTTGAAGCCCACGACCTTGGGGATGAGCATCGACACCGGCTGGCCGAGCATCGCGGCCTCGGCCTCGATGCCGCCGACTCCCCAGCCGAGGACGCCGAGCCCGTTGACCATCGTCGTGTGCGAGTCGGTGCCGACGCAGGTGTCGGGGTACGCGCGCAGGACGCCGCCGACGGAGCGGTCGTAGATCACCTTCGCGAGGTGCTCGATGTTCACCTGGTGGACGATGCCGGTGCCCGGAGGGACGACCTTGAAGTCGTCGAACGCGGTCTGGCCCCAGCGCAGGAACTGGTACCGCTCGCCGTTGCGCTCGTACTCGATCTCGACGTTGCGCTCGAGGGCGTTCTCGGTGCCGAAGAGGTCGGCGATGACCGAGTGATCGATGACCATCTCGGCAGGCGACAGCGGGTTGATCTTCGTCGGGTCGCCGCCGAGGGCGGTGACCGCCTCGCGCATGGTGGCGAGGTCGACGATGCACGGAACGCCGGTGAAGTCCTGCATCACGACACGAGCGGGCGTGAACTGGATCTCGGTGTTCGGCTCGGCCGCGGCATCCCACGACCCGAGAGCTTCGATCTGCTCCTTGGTGACGTTCGCGCCGTCCTCGGTGCGCAGCAGGTTCTCGAGCAGCACCTTCAGGCTGAACGGGAGCTTCTCATAGCCCGCGACGGTGTCGATGCGGAAGATCTCGTAGTCGGTGCTGCCGACCGTCAGGGTGCTCTTCGCACCGAAGCTGTCAACCGTGGACACGTCTGTCTCCTTCGTCGGCGGCGGGATCGTACCGGAGTCCGGCATCCCCATCTTCCCCCGCAGAGAAGCCCGCGGCTAGTGAGGCCGACCTAACGGATCGGGGGAAAACTATCTTGATGTCAAGATAAATATATCACTTCGGCGCACGGGGATAGAGCGCGCGCACGGCGAGCCACGTGACGGCGACCAGCGGCGCGAACAGCGGCAGCCCCATCACCAGCTTGAGTGTGCCGAGCGCGGTGACGTCCCCCGCGAAGTAGAGAGGCACCTGCACGATGAGGCGCAGCGCGAACAGCGCGCCCCAGGCGAGCGACAGCCAGAAGAACACGCGTCGCTTACGGCGATCCGCGCGCCACGCGGTGCCCTCCCCCATGAGGAACCCCACGGCCAGGCCGATGAGCGGCCAGCCGATGAAGGCCGAAACGAAGAACGCCGTGCCGTAGATGGTGTTGGTGAGGAAGCCCGGGATGAAGCTGTCCTCTCCCCTGCCGGTCCACAACGACAGTCCCGCGGCGGCAGCGGCCGCGATGAGCCCGCCGATGGCGGCGCTCGCGGACTGACGCTGGATGAGCCTGACCGCGGTGAACACGGCGGCCAGCCCTACGGACAGGCCGAGGCTCAGCAGCAGGTTGCCGGAACGGGTCTCGGCATCGTAGGTCGCGGTCCAGGCGATGAGGAACACGAGTCCCGGCAGGACGGATTCCAGCATGCCGCGCCAGCCGCCCATCGCGGACCAGACGACGTGCCCGGTGCTCTTGCCCTCGGCGGGATCCAGTCCCGCACGGCGTGCGGCGTCGCCGAGTGCGGCGCTCAGCACCTCGGATGCCGAGGCCGGGGTCTCCGTCTTCGCTCCGGCGGCGGCATCCGCCTCCGCGTCGGCCGGGCCGACGGCTGCCGCATCTGCTGCCTTCGCGTCGGCGGGAGGCCCTGCGGCCGGCTCGGACGACGTGTCGTCCGCGCGCGCGCTGTCGCTCACGCCGAACCCGGCGTGGCCGGCATGCGCAGCGGGATGAGGTCGCGCGGCGGCATCGGCGAGCCGCCGCGCACGACGACGATCGAGCGGAACAGGTCCTCGACGGCGGCGGCCGCCTCGACGTCGGCCGTGGCCGCCCCGCCGATGACGCCGCGCAGGAACCAGCGCGGTCCGTCCACGCCGACGAAGCGGGCGAGACGCTTGCCCGCGGTGCCGTCCGGTCCGGCGACGACGGGCACCTCGGCGAGAAGCTCGGGGCCGAGCGGGCCCTCCCGCTCCTCGACACGGCCACCCTGCTGGCGGATCTGCTGGCGGATCTGATCGCGGGTCTCCTCCCAGAGCCCCGCCGATCGCGGTGCGGCGAAAGGCTGCACCTGCAGGGTCGAGCCGGCGTAGTCCAGGCCGACGGCGACGATGCGCTTGGTCTGCTCCTCGACCTCGAGACGCAGGTTCAGCCCCTCGCGCGGCAGGATCTTGATGCCGCCGAGGTCGATGTACGGACGCACCGGGTTGGCTTCGGACTCGTCGAACGGTCCGGTCGTGGCGCGGTCCTCCGGCGCGACCTTGCGGGGTCCGTCGGCGGCTGAGGAGTCGGTCATGCGAGGATTCCATCCTTCTGGTAGCCCGTGGAGCCGAAGCCGCCCTCGCCGCGCACGCTCTCGGGCAGGGTCTCCACGGGGATGAAGACGGCGCGAGGCACCGGCATCACGATGAGCTGTGCGACACGGTCGCCCACCGCGATGTCGTGCGCGTGCTCGCGATCGGTGTTGAGCAGGATGACTTTGATCTCGCCGCGATAGCCGGCGTCGATCGTCCCGGGGGCGTTGACGATGGTGATCCCGTGCTTGGCCGCGAGGCCGCTGCGGGGCACGACGAAGGCGACGTAGCCTTCGGGCAGCGCGATGCGGACGCCCGTGCCGACGAGTGCGCGCTCACCGGGTGCGAGGCGCACCGCCTCCGCGGCGACGAGGTCGGCTCCGGCATCTCCGGGGTGCGCGTACACCGGGACGTCGGGGGCGATAATGGGGACGTCCACCGTTTCAGTCACCCAACGAGGGTAATGCAGAACTCCATGCGTCACGCCGATGCTCCCCCCGCTCGCAGGGACCGGTCTCGGGAGCGGTACCGCGAGCGATTGGGCCCCTCGCTCTGGATCCTGGTCGCGGCTGCGCTGGCGGCGCCGATGGCGGCCCTCGTCCTCACGCCCATCGACACGACGATCGCGCTCGTGGTCGGTGCCGGCATCGGCGTGCTGCTGATCGCGCTCATGATCGCGGCCGCGCCTGTGGTCGAGGTCCGGGACGGCGAACTGCGCGCCGGGCGGGCGCATATCGGCGTGGAGTTCCTCGGGACGCCCGAGGTGCACGTCGGCGACGATGCGCGCCATGCGCGCGGTGCGGGTCTGGACCCGCGGTCGTGGCATCTGATCCGGGGTGGGATCGACGGGATCGTCGTGATCCCCGTGACCGACATCGACGACCCGACGACCGCGTGGGTGATCTCCTCGCGGACGCCGGATCGACTTTCCGCCGCTGTGCGGCGGGCTCAGATCACGCGGAGCACTCCACGCACATAGGGCCGTCGGCGGTCTCGTGATCGAGCTGGGAACGGTGCTTCACGAGGAAGCAGTTGGAACAGGTGAATTCGTCCTCCTGAGGCGGGAGAACGACGACGTCGAGCTCGAGGTCCGACAGATCGGCACCGGGCAGCTCGAACCCCGACGGGTTGTCGGCATCCTCCGCGTCGACCGAGCCGGAGAGCTTGTCGGGGACGCGCTCCTTGAGCGCTTCGATCGACTCGCTGTCGTCCTCGGTCTTGCGGGGGGCGTCGTAATCGGTTGCCATGCGTGAACGTCTCAACTTCCGGGTATCGCGGGTGCGCTCGCCCTTGCGGGCGGCGATAGTTTGCACGACGGTTCCTCTTTTCGCAAATGCGTCCGGTGGTGCCGACCCCGTGCGTCGCGTGAAACTCGCGGCACGCGCCGGATATTCCCGATCACCGCACTCCCCTGTGACACGATGGGGCGGATCAGGCAGGAACGACTGCCAGGAGCCCGTGAGCCCAAGGGAAAATTGAAGGGGCGTTCGCAATGGAACAGCTCAAGGTCATCGGAACCGAGGACGACAAGCTCATCCTGGCGACCGAGTCCGGTGAGAGATTCTCGCTCGACGTCGACGACGTGCTGCGTGTCGAGCTGCGCAAGGCGCGGCGCGACCGCGACGGCGACGTGCAGACGCCGCGCGCCAGCCCGCGCGAGATCCAGGCCCATATCCGCTCCGGGCTGTCGGCGCGCGAGGTCGCCGAGCTTCTCGGTGCCCGTGTCGAGGATGTCGTCCGCTTCGAAGGACCCGTGCTGGCCGAGCGCGAGCACGTCGTCGGACAGGCGCTGGCCGTGCCCGTGCTCCTCGGCGGCGATTTCGAGGGCGACGGCCAGACGACGTTCGGCTCCGCCGTGCGCGGCAAGCTGGCCGAGGCCGGCGCCGTCGGCGAGCGGTGGACCAGCTGGAAGGCGCCGACCGGGTGGACGGTCAAGCTCGAGTTCACCGCGAACGACATCGGCCACGACGCGCGCTGGGGTTTCGACCCTCGCCGCAGCACCCTGTCACCGCTCAACTCCGACGCGATCCAGCTGTCTCGGCAGGGTTCATTGCCCGAGGGACTGATCCCGCGCCTGCGCGCGCTGGAGACCGTGCCGGCGAAGGACGACTCCCGCTTCGACAGCGGCGCCTTCGGCCCCCGCGGGCTCCCTGACGCCGACATCGAGTCGCCCGAGATCCCGGCGCCCGCCGCCCCCGCCGTCCAGGAGGCGGCGATCAAGCGCGCGAGCGAGCCCACCATCGTCACCTCGGCGGAGACAGCCGATCTGCTGGAGGCGCTGCGACGCCGCCGCGGTCAGCGCGAGCCGCTGCCCGGGGCGGACGAGGTTGCCGCGCCGCAGCGATCGTCGGCGCCCGTCGCGCTCTTCGACGCCCTCGAGCCGGGCTACGACGGGGCTCCCGCCGACGACGAGCCGCCGGCATCAGATTTCCAGGCTCCCACTCCCGCTGCGGTGGCGGAGGCCGGCCGTCGCAGCAAGGGGCGCACCTCGATGCCCTCGTGGGACGAGATCGTCTTCGGCGCCCGCTCCGACGACTGAGGCGGGTTCAGGCGAACGCGCCGAGCCGGATGAGGGGCACGATCCGCTCCTCGTCGGTCAGCGACCCGTGCTGCCCGATCATCTTCTGCGGAGCTTTGTCGGCGAGTCGATCGTCGTAGTACGCGATCCCGGCGCGCGCAGCCACGATCACATCCCCGATCCGCCCGGCGACCTCGGGGTCGACCGCCCCGATGAGGCCCGACGCCTCGAGCTCGGCACGGGAGAAGACCCAGGAACGGGATGCCTCGGCGTCACGCCAGCGCGTGAGCACGGCATCCGCTTCTCCCGGTTCGGTGTAGAGCTGCAGCAGCCGCGGTTCGCCGCCGATCAGGCGCACGCCCTCGAGGAGGTCGCCGCCCTCCTCGAGGAGGATGTGACGGTGCCGGGGCACGTCGAGCATGCCGTGGTCGGACGTCACCACCACCCCGGTGCCGCGGTCGATCGACGTCGCGAGGGTGCGCGCCGCGGCGTCGACCCTCTCCAGAGCGGCGAGCCACTCGTCCGACTCCCAGCCGCGCTTGTGGCCGATCGCGTCCAGGTCGGGCGCGTAGAGGTAGACGAGGGAACCCGGATGCCGCGCCGCGAGGTCGGCGGCGACGCGCACGCGTTCGTCGAGGTCGTCGGCGCCGTGGAACTCGGCGTCGCCGAGGGTCGCGGCGGTGAACCCCGTGCGCGCGTACTCGTTGCGCGAGACGGCGAAGAACGGCCGGCCGAGCGTGGCCGAAAGCGGGGCGGCGCGCTGGAAAGACAGCGGGAGTCCGTCGGTGTCCCATCCGCGCAGCATGTTCACGACGTCGTCGGTGCCGGGGATGCGTGCCCGGTACCCGACGATCCCGTGCGCGCCGGGCAGAACGCCCGTCAGGAGACTCGTCAGCGCAGCTGCCGTGGTCGAGGGGAAGACGGTGCGGGCGACATCCCGTTTCGTCCGTGCCTCGGAGAGGAAACGCGCGTGCCCGGCGCGGGCCGCGAGGTTCGCGACGCCGAGGCCGTCGAGCACCCACACGATCGCGCTGCGCGCGGGTGCGAACCACACGGATCCGCCGTTCAGCGCTGCCGACATCTCGGGCACGACACGGGTGAGGCTCCGGGCGCGCGGCGGGTCCGCGGGTAGGCTGAGGGACATCGGGGCCAGTCTCGCACACCGCGGCCGCGCCCCACCGCTCCCGCCGTCACCCGAGGCTTCATCGACACATGCCCGCTTCCCGCACCGATTCCTCACCCGCCGACCACGGACGCATCGAGGACGTCGACGTCTCGTCCGAGATGCAGACGTCGTTCCTCGAGTACGCCTACTCGGTGATCTATTCGCGCGCGCTCCCGGACGCGCGCGACGGGCTGAAGCCGGTGCAGCGGCGCATCCTCTTCCAGATGGCCGACATGGGGCTGCGCCCTGACCGCGGGCACGTCAAGAGCGCGCGTGTCGTCGGCGAGGTGATGGGAAAGCTCCACCCGCACGGCGACGCCCCCATCTACGACGCCCTGGTGCGCCTCGCCCAGCCGTTCTCGCTGCGCGTGCCACTCGTCGACGGTCACGGCAACTTCGGGTCGCTCGACGACGGCCCCGCCGCGCCGCGCTACACCGAGGCCCGCCTCGCGCCGCCCGCGCTCGCGCTCACCGAGAACCTCGACGAGGACGTCGTCGACTTCATCCCCAACTACGACGGGCAGTTCCAGCAGCCCGAGGTGCTGCCGGCCGCGTTCCCGAACCTCCTCGTCAACGGCACGACCGGCATCGCCGTCGGCATGGCGACCAACATGGCGCCGCACAATCTCATCGAGGTGGTCGGCGCGGCGACCCACCTGCTCGACAATCCCGAGGCGACTGTCGACGAGCTCATGGAGTTCGTGCCGGGGCCGGACCTCCCCGGCGGCGGCATCATCGTCGGCCTGGACGGCATCAAGGACGCCTACACGAACGGACGCGGAAGCTTCCGCACGCGGGCGAAGGTGTCGATCGAGTCGCTGGGCCCGCGCCGCACCGGTCTCATCGTCACCGAGCTGCCCTACCTCGTCGGCCCGGAACGGGTGATCGAGAAGATCAAGGACGCCGTCAACGCCAAGAAGCTGCAGGGCATCTCCGACGTCACCGATCTCACCGACCGGCACCACGGCCTGCGCCTGGTCATCGGCATCAAGACCGGCTTCGACCCGCAGGCGGTGCTCGACCACCTCTACCGGCTGACGCCCCTCGAGGACTCGTTCAGCATCAACAACGTCGCTCTCGTCGAAGGGCAGCCGCAGACGCTCGGTCTTCGTGAGCTGCTGCGGGTCTACCTCGACCATCGCATCAGCGTCGTCACCCGGCGCAGCCGCTACCGCCTCGCGCGTCGCAAGGAACGCCTGCACCTCGTCGAGGGCCTCCTCATCGCGATCCTCGACATCGACGAGGTGATCCAGGTCATCCGCACCTCGGATGACGGCGAGCAGGCGCGCACGCGCCTGATGAGCGTCTTCGACCTGTCCGAACCGCAGGCCGAGTACATCCTCGAGCTGCGCCTGCGGCGGTTGACGAAGTTCTCCCGCATCGAGCTCGAGGCCGAGCGTGACAACCTCAAGAAGGAGATCGCGCTGCTCGAAGAGCTCCTCGGCAGCGATGTGCTCCTCCGTGCGCAGGTGGCGCAGGAGCTGGATGCCGCAGCCGAGGCGTTCGGCACGCCGCGGCGCACGCTCCTGCTGAACGGCGGGCCGGTGCAGCCGCGCTCGCGCGCCGCCGCGGCGGCGTCCGACCTGCAGATCGCGGACGCACCGTGTCGCGTCTTCCTCTCGGCCACCGGACGCATGGTCCGTGCCGAGCTGGTGGCCGATGCGCCGGGTGGCGGCGTCGTGGCTCCGGCACGCCGCTCGAAGCACGATGCGATCCGCTCGTCGGTGGATGCGACGACCCGCGGCGACATCGGCGCGGTGACGAACCTCGGCCGCCTGGTGCGCCTCTCCCCCGTCGACCTGCCCTCGGTCCCCGGCAACTCGGTGCAGCTCGGCGCCGGGACGCGTGCCGACCAGTACCTCGGGCTGAGCGGCGGAGAGCACGTCGTCGCCCTGGTGCCGCTCGCCGACGCCCCGCCGATCGCCGTCGGCACCGCGCAGGGCGTGGTGAAGCGCGTCGCGGCCAGCGAGATCGCCAACAAGCACGACATCGAGATCATCTCGCTCAAGGACGGCGACCGTGTGGTCGGCGCCGCGCCCGCCTCCGACGGTGCAGAGCTGGTGTTCATCGCGAGCGACGCCCAGCTGCTGCGCTTCGATGCCTCGTCGGTACGGCCGCAAGGCCGTTCCGCCGGCGGCATGGCGGGCATCCGTCTGACGGACGGTGCGCACGTCATCGCCTTCGACGTCGTCGGCCCCTCGGAGTTCGACGCCGTCGTGGTGACGATCGCCGGCTCGACGACGGCGCTCGCGGGCACCGACGCGGTCAGCGCCAAAGTCTCGCTCTTCAGCGAGTTCCCCGCCAAGGGCCGTGCGACCGGCGGCGTCCGTGCCCACCGGTTCCTCCGCGGCGAAGACGCGCTGACGATCGCCTGGGTCGGCACCGACCCGCGTGCGGTCGGCGCCGATGGCGCGGTCCGCGCGCTGCCCGACTCGGGAGCCAAGCGCGACGCCTCGGGCACCGCGCTCGACGGCGTCATCGCCGCGGTCGGCACCGGCATCCGCTGAGACACCGGCGTCGCCCGCGCGGGCGGCTCGCCTCGCCGTGCGAGGCGAGCGCGCCGCGGCGGCCGCTCAGGCGTCGATGCGCTCGCGCACCAGGCGGTCGCTGGAGTCGATGATGAACTCTTTACGCGGCGCGACGTCGTTGCCCATGAGCAGTTCGAAGACGGATGCCGCGGCCTCGGCATCCTGCATCCGCACGCGACGGAGGGTGCGACCGGCACGGTCCATCGTCGTCGTCGCGAGCTGATCGGCGTCCATCTCGCCCAGGCCCTTGTAGCGCTGGACCGGCTCCTGCCAGCGCTTGCCGGCCTTGGTCAGCTTGGTGAGCAGGCCGTGGAGCTCGCCCTCGGAGTACGTGTAGATCGTCTCGTTCGGCTTGGACCCGGGGTTCATCACGACCACGCGGTGCAGCGGAGGAACGGCCGCGTACACGCGGCCCTCATCGATGAGCGGGCGCATGTAGCGGAAGAACAGCGTGAGCAGCAGCGTGCGGATGTGCGCACCGTCGACGTCGGCGTCGCTCATCAGGATGATCTTGCCGTAGCGGGCCGTCTCGAGGTCGAAGGAGCGGCCCGAGCCCGCGCCGATCACCTGGATGATCGCGGCACACTCGGCGTTGGAGAGCATGTCGCTGATGGACGCCTTCTGCACGTTCAGGATCTTGCCGCGGATCGGCAGCAGCGCCTGGAACTCGCTGTTGCGCGCGAGCTTCGCGGTGCCGAGAGCCGAGTCGCCCTCGACGATGAACAGCTCGGACTCCGCGACGTCGTTCGACCGGCAGTCGGCGAGCTTCGCGGGCAGCGACGACGACTCCAGGGCGTTCTTGCGGCGCTGCGTCTCTTTGTGCGTGCGCGCCGAGATGCGCGCCTTCATCTCGGAGACGACCTTGTCGAGCAGGAGCGCGCTCTGCGCCTTGTCGTCGCGCTTGGACGAGGTGAAGCGTGCGTTCAGCTCGCGGATGATCACGTTCGACACGATCTGACGGACGGCCGGGGTGCCGAGCACCTCTTTGGTCTGCCCTTCGAACTGAGGCTCGGGAACGCGCACCGTGAGCACCGCCGTGAGACCGGCGAGGATGTCGTCCTTCTCGATCTTGTCGTTGCCGACCTTGAGCCGGCGGGCGTTCTGCGCGACCTGATCGCGGAGGACCTTCATGAGACCCTGCTCGAACCCCTGCTGGTGGGTCCCGCCCTTCGGCGTCGCGATGATGTTGACGAACGAGCGCGACACCGTCTCGTACCCGGTCCCCCATCGCACGGCCACGTCGACGTGACATTCCCGCTCCACCTCGGTGGGCACCATGGCGCCCGACGGCTGGAGCACCGGGACGGTCTCGGTGAAGCTGCCGCTTCCGGTCAGGCGCCAGGTGTCGGTGATGCCGGCGTCCGGGGCGAGGAAGTCGGCGAACTCGGAGATGCCGCCGTCGAATCGGTAGCTCGTCTCGACGGGCTCGCCGGATTCGGTGCCGGGGCGCTCATCGCGGATGACGATCTCGAGACCGGGGACGAGGAACGCCGTCTGGCGGGCGCGCTGCTCGAGCTCCTGCAGGTTGAAGGCGGCATCCTTCGTGAAGATCTGCGGATCGGCCCAGTACCGGATGCGGGTTCCCGTCACGCCCTTCGCGGCGCGGCCGGCGACGCGCAGTTCGCTGCGCTGCTCGAACGGCGTGAAGGTCGAGCTGGGGCTGCCGTTGGAGAACACGCCCGGCTCGCCGCGATGGAACGACATCGCCCAGGTCTTGCCGCCGCGGTCCACCTCGACGTCGAGGCGCTCCGACAGTGCGTTGACGACGGACGCGCCGACACCGTGCAGGCCGCCCGAGGCCGCGTACGAGCCGCCGCCGAACTTGCCGCCGGCGTGCAGCTTCGTGAAGACCACCTCGACGCCGGAGAGCCCGGTGCGGGGCTCGATGTCGACGGGAATGCCGCGGGCGCGATCTCGCACCTCGACGCTGCCGTCGGCGTGGAGCACGATGTCGATCCGCGTGCCGTGACCGGCGAGGGCCTCGTCGACGGAGTTGTCGATGATCTCCCAGAGGCAGTGCATGAGGCCGCGGGAGTCGGTGGACCCGATGTACATGCCCGGGCGCTTGCGGACCGCCTCGAGCCCTTCGAGCACCTGAAGATGATGGGCGGAATACTCGGCGGTCACAGTCTCCCATCGTAATCCGGGCGCCCGACAGGCTCGTGCAGACACGCGCCAGGGGGATCAGCGCTACGCGCTCAGCGAAATGTCGTCTGTTCGAGGCATTCTCGAAACATCCCCGTGGTTGTATCTCATCACCGGCCGAGAGTTCTACGTATACGAGGAGGCACCGAAATGACCACGCTATCGACACCCACAGAGAACGGCGCCGTCCTCGAGTACCGACTGACCGCGATGGACCGTTGCGATTCATGCGGCGCGCAGGCGTACATCGCCGCGGAGGTCAACGGCAGCGAACTGCTCTTCTGCGCCCACCACGGTCGCAAGTACGAAGAGAAGCTCCGCAGCATCGCGACCTCGTGGCACGACGAGACGGCCCGGCTGGCCGAATAAGCCTTGGAGGGCTGCTTCCGCGCAGTCCTGTGAAGAACGCCCGTGAGACGCCTGCGTCTCGCGGGCGTTCTACGTGAAGACCCGGGGAATCAGCGGTGACACGCGTACGGCGATCTCTTCGCCGATCGTGTCGATCATCTCGGCGAGGTCTGTCGCCGAGCCTTCGCCGTCTCTTCCCGGACCGTAGATCGTGACGACATCGCCGATCGCCGCGTCCGGCCATGTGCCGACCATCGACTCGGAACCTCCCACGGTCAGCAACGGCCGCCGCCCTCCCGGGGTCCCGACCCCGGCGCGGCCCTGCAGCGACGTGGGAAGCCCCTGCAGTGCGCCCAGACCGATGCTGGCCGCTTCGTCGTGGACCGCGACGACCTCCGCCTCCAGACGCGCGATCGGCTTCAGACCCAGGTCGTCCGCGGACGGCCCGCCTGCGGAGCGGATGCCGTAGCAGAACGCTCCCACCCGCACCATGTCGTAGCGGAACTCCGGCCGGGCGAACGATGCCGCACTGGCGGCCAGATGGCGGACGGACGGGTGGATGCCGGCGGCCTCGGCGTGAGCCAGCGCCGCCTCGAAGACGGCGCGGGCGTCGTCGTCCTCGGCCTCGGACGCCTCGGCGATGTGGCTCCACACGCCGACGACGTCGATGCGTCCGGCGCTCTGCAGCTCAGCGGCCCGTGCGACGAAGCCGGGCCAGTCCTCGGGGCGGACGCCGTTGCGATGCAGGCCGGTGTCGATCTTGAGATGCACCCGCGGTGTCGCGCCGGCGTCGGCCGCGGCATCCGCCAGCTCTTCGAGAAGCCCGGCGTCGCCGACGCCGAGGTCGATGCGTGCGGCGATGGCGGCGTCGAGGTCGTCACGCGACGCGGCGATCCACGCGAAGATGCGGGCGTCGGCCCCGGCAGCGATACGCACGGCGGCACCCGTGCGCACGTCGAACGCCCCGAACCAGCTCACCCCGGCGGCCGTGGCGGCGTGCACGACGGGCTCCAGGCCGTGTCCGTACGCATCGTCCTTGACGACGAGCATCAGCTCGGCTGGCGCCACGGTCTCGCGCACGCGGTCGATGTTCGAGGCCAGCGCGTTCAGGTCGACGTGCAGTCGCGCGCTCATGGCGCCTCCTCGCGGATCGCCCGCAGCCCGACCGCGGTGATGAGCTCGGATGCGAGCAGGCCCGTCGCGCGCACCCACTCGGTGAGCGACGGCTCGCCGTAGGCGGGGTTGCCCAGGAACACCACCTCGTCGCCGCGGCGGACGGCGGCATCGCGGATGTCGACGACGCACACGTCCATCGCGACACGCCCGACGATCGGATGCCGCTGCCCCGCGATCGCGACGTCGACGGCGCCGCCCAACCCGCGGACGATGCCCTGCGCGTAGCCGCCGGTCACCAGCGCGACACGGGTGTCCGCATCGGCGCGATAGGCGTATCCGTACGACACGCCCTCGCCTGCCCGGAGGTCCTTCACCGAGAGCACCGTGCCGGCGAGCCGCAGCGCAGGTCGCGCCGGAGGCTCGGCACCGGGCAGGCCGAACAGCGTCGGCGCCGACAGTCCGGTCGACGCCCGCGCGAGCGGCGGCCCGGTCTTCACGCCGGCGACGGGCGCTTCGGCAGCGACGAGCCCCTGAGCCGCGAGCACCTCGCGCACGAGTGCGCTGCCGTGCCCCCAGGCATCCGCTTCGAGGATCGAGGGATCGAAGGAACGGATGCCGCGGTCCGAGGCTGAACGGGCGTTCGCAGTGAGCGCGGCGCGCGAGATGCGGGCGACGGGGCTGCTGCGAGGCTCCGATCCCGGCACGGGCACGTCGTGCCCAGGGATGGAGGAACTCACGCCTCTAGACTATCGGGGTCCCCCGAACCCGACCCCGGAGCACGCATGCCTTCTCAGGGCCTCGCCCTCTCGAACCGCCTTCGCTACCTCGCCTGGCGTGTCCGCCGCATCGATCTCGGATCCGTGCTGGAACGTGCGAAGGAGACCGCGCATGCGCACGGCAAGTGGACGCCGGCGGTGCTGGTCGACATGCTCTGGTCGGCCGGATTCCGGCAGGTCGGCTTCCAGGACTACGTCGACTACGACTTCGCGATCCTGAACCGCGCCGAGCGTGCGACGTACATGACGCACCCGGTGTCGAATGAACTGTCGCAGAAGTACGACCACCCCGACTATCGCGGCCTGTTCCAGGACAAGGTCGAGTTCGACCGCACGTTCAGCGAGTTCCTCCGGCGGGACTGGATGGTGGTCGAAGAGGGCAACAGCGAGGCGGTGCGCGCCTTCGCCGAGCGTCACGGCACGATCGTCACCAAGGAGCCCGTGGGCCAGGCGGGAACCGGTGTCCACCGCTACCACGCCACCGAGGTGGCGGACTGGGACGGGTTCCACCGCGGCCTCCTCGAGCGTGGTGAGCTGCTGATCGAGGAGGTCATCCGCCAGCACGCCGACCTCGCCGCGGTCTGCCCGGGGACGGTCAACACCACCCGGGTGACGGCCTTCTTCGACGGACAGAAGACGCACATCCTGGCGATGGCGCAGAAGTTCGGACGCGGTGCGGTGAGCGACCAGATGACCTTCGGCGGCTTCTACACGATGCTCGACGAGAACGGGCATGCTGTCGGCCCCGGGTACGACTCGCACGGGCACGTGCACGTCGCACACCCCGACAGTGGCTTCGTCATCGCCGGCTTCCAGTTGCCGATGATCGACGAGGTCAAGCAGTTCGTGGACCAGGTCGCCCGCGTCGTGCCCCAGATCCAATACGTCGGCTGGGACATCGTGGTGACCCCCGAGGGCCCCGTGCTCGTGGAGGGCAACTGGGGCGCGGGCGTATACGAGAACAAGCCGAGCGTCACCGGCATCCGCACCGGCCACAAGGCGCGCTACCGCGAGGCCATCGGGTTCTGACTCCCGACACCGACACGGACGAAAGGCGCGGCATCCCGAGGGATGCCGCGCCTTTCACGTCTCTGCGATCAGACCGCGCGCACGATGCCGAGCGGCGTGGACTGGTGTCCCTGACCGAGAGGGTTGTCCTTGAGGATCGCCACCAGGCGCTTCTCGCCCGCCTTGTCGAGGGTCGAGCCGAGGACGTTTCCGCCCAGATCGTTGATGTCGACGACGGCGACCTCCGGCACACCGCCCACCAGGGCCTTGATGTGCTGGGCCACTTCGCGCGGCCGCTCCGGTCCGAGCACGACCGCCTTGTTGTAGGGCGGGATCGTGCCCGAGGTCGGGCCGTCGATCGCGCGCGCCTTGTCGCCGGCGATGCGGTAGAAGTCGCCCTTGCGCCCGAACAGCTTCGTCACCGCCGACACGGCGGCCGCGAACAGGATGCGGATCGTGCCGCACTCGCGCAGCGCCATCTCCATGGTCTCGGGCATGCCCAGACCGATGCCGTGCGGCGTGCGCGTGACGTACTTGGAGAGGAACAGCGCGAGCTTGCGGGGCTTGATGTCCTCGACGAGGTACGAACGGCCCTGCGTGATCGCGACGATCTTCTCTGTCACGAACAGCAGGTCGCCCTCGCGCACGACGTCCGCCGCGTACTCGCGGATGAACTCATCGAGGTCGTCGCCCGGCATCACGACCCGCGTGCGGATCGGGATGCGAGCGAACGACGAGCCTTCGACCTGTACGGTGAGCGCCTTGCCGGCGTTCGCCTCGCTCACTCGAGGTAGTCCCGCAGGGACTGCGAGCGGGACGGATGCCGCAGCTTCGCCATCGTCTTCGACTCGATCTGACGGATCCGCTCGCGGGTGACCCCGAACGTGTCGCCGATCTGGTCGAGTGTCTTCGGCTGACCGTCGCCCAGTCCGAAGCGCATGCGGATCACGCCGGCCTCGCGCTCGGAGAGCGAGTCGAGGAGCGACTCGAGCTGACGCTGCAGCATCGTGAAGCCGACGGCGTCGGCCGGAACCACGGCCTCGGTGTCCTCGATGAGGTCGCCGAACTCGCTGTCGCCGTCCTCGCCGAGGGGCGTGTGCAGGGAGATCGGCTCGCGGCCGTACTTCTGCACCTCGATGACCTTCTCAGGGGTCATGTCGAGCTCGCGGCTGAGCTCCTCGGGCGTGGGTTCGCGACCGAGGTCCTGCAGCATCTGACGCTGGACCCGGGCGAGCTTGTTGATGACCTCGACCATGTGCACCGGGATGCGGATGGTGCGAGCCTGGTCGGCCATGGCGCGCGTGATGGCCTGGCGGATCCACCACGTCGCGTACGTCGAGAACTTGAAGCCCTTGGTGTAGTCGAACTTCTCGACCGCGCGGATGAGACCGAGGTTGCCCTCCTGGATGAGATCCAGGAACTGCATGCCGCGACCCGTGTAGCGCTTGGCGAGGGAGACGACCAGGCGGAGGTTGGCGCCGAGGAGGTGGCTCTTGGCGCGCTGGCCGTCACGGGCGACCCACTGCAGATCGAGGCCCAGCTGCGACGTCTTCTCGGCCGCCGACATGTGCGACAGCTTCTCTTCGGCGAACAGGCCCGCCTCGATGCGCATTGCGAGCTCGACCTCTTCGGCCGCGTTCAGCAGCGGCACCTTGCCGATCTGCTTCAGGTAGTCCTTGACCGGGTCAGCGGTCGCGCCGGTGATCTGCGTCGAGTAGACGGGGACATCCTCGTCGTCGCTGGACGAGATGACGATCGCGCCGGTGGGAAGCGGCTCGGTGAACGCCGGCTTGGTGCTCTCCTCGTCCTCCTCCTCGTCCTCGGCCGCGGGGGCCTCGTCGGTGGAGGCCTTCGCGTCCTTGGCGGCCGGAACTGCGTCGGTCGCGTCGTCCGCGGCGTCCACCTCGATGTCGTCCGCGACCTCGAGCTCGACGTCGAGCTCCTCGACGTCGTCCTCGAAGTCGTCGTCCGACTTCTTCGCGCGCTTCGAGGCGGTCTTCGGTGCCGCCTTCGCCTTGGGGGCACCCTTCGCCGCGGGAGCCTTCTTCGCAGCGGGAGCCTTCGTCTCGTCCGTCTCGGTGTCCTTCGCGGCCGAGCGAGCCTTGGTGTTCGTGCCTGGAGTCACGTTTCGCCTTTCACCGGTCGACGCGCCGTGCGCATCTCCGGTCGGTTTCGGACACTAGTAAGACCCTTGTCAAGTCCACATCTTCAGCCGGAAGCCGGACGAAGACGGTTGACAACGGGTCAGAGCGTCTAGTATCTCATACTTGCCGTGCGCCGCCAGCATCGCCCCGCGTGGATCGGCGCACCTCCATCCCCAGGTTCAACGCGCAGGTCGGGCGCGGAATTCCGCCGCGGCGGCGGACCACTCGATCACGAGCCCCGTTTGTCGTCCTCGGCGGGTCGTGTCGCGAGGAATCTCTCGAGCTCGGCGGCGAGCTCGTCGGCGCTGGGCAGATCGCCGGTGTGGATCATCGGTGTCGCCAGGGTCGACCCCGCCATATAGGCGTCGTAGCGCTCCTCGAGCCCCTGCACCATCCGGGCGAGCTCGTCGCTGCCCTCGATCTGCTCGCTGACCTTCTCGAGGTATTCGCGATTCTCGTCGCGCAGATCGTCGCCCGCGAAGACCAGGCCCGTGGCGACGGTGAGGCTGTCGAGGGCGGCCAGCGCGGCCGCCGGATACTCGGTGTCGCCCAGGTAATGGGGAACGAGCAGGACGAAGCCGGCGATGCGCACCCCGGCGGCGGCGAGCCGGTACTCGAGCAGGTGCCCCGCCGTCGCGGGAACCTGCGTGTGCGGCTGCCACACCGAGTGCGCCTCGGTGAGCTCGGATCGTGTGCCGCTGACCGTCGTGCCGATGGGCCGGGTGTGCGGAACGGGCATCGGGATGGCGTGCACCCACGTCACCGTCGACACGCCGTAGCTCTCGGTGAAGTCCAGGACGGCGTCGGCGAAGGCGTCCCAGGCGAAGTCCGGCTCATAGCCCGCCAGCAGAAGGAACGGCTGCCCGAGGGCGTCGTGCGCGAAGGAGAGCTCCAGGCGCGGCGGGCGGTAGTCGGTGAGATGGTCCTTCTCGAACGAGACGATGGGCCGGCGTGCCCGGTAGTCCAGCAGGGTGTCGTTGGAGAACACCGCGAGCGGCGACGGCGCCAGGTCGTCGCGGAAATAGTCGATGGCGCGGCTCACGGCGCTGCCGGCGTCGGTGAACCCGGTCAGGGCGATCACCAGCGGCAGCCCGCGCGGGACGGGCGGCGCGGAAGCCGCACGCTCGAACAGCGGGCCGGGAAAAGGCATGCTCCCATGCTACGAGCCGCCCCGACCTGGTCGGGTCACGCCCGTCGCGCTCAGAGCGAACAGTCGGCGTCCCTAGGATGGAGACCATGTCGCTTCCCGACCTCGAGTACCGCACCACCCCTTTCCGAGAGTCCGACGCCGACCTCCTTCTCGTCGCACTCCCCCCGCTCGAGGCCGAGGCATCCCCTGATCTGTCGGACTGGCCAGGACTGCGCGACGCGCTCCTGGCGGTCGGTTTCACCGGTGCGCCGGGCGCATCGGTCCGCGTCTACGCGCCGGAGGTCACGTCGCTGCCGTTGGCCGTCGTGGGCACCGGGGCGGAGCCGGATGCCGGTGCGCTGCGAGACGCCGTCGGCGCCGCGATCCGCGCAATCACCGGGTTCTCGACGGTGGCGGTCGCCGCACCGTTCGCCGACCCCGCACTGTGGACCGCCGCCGCCGAGGGAGCCGCGCTGGGCGGCTACCGATTCGACGGCTACAAGACCGAGGCGCCCAAGCCGCGCGCCGCGCGCGTGATCGTCCACGGCACCGCCGACCCCGACGACGCTGCTCTGAAGCTCATCGTCGAGACCGCCGTCTCGGTCGCCCTCGTGAAGGACCTCGTCAACATCCCCGCCGAGTGGCTCGGACCCGCCGACGTCGCGGAGCGCGCCGCCGATTCCGTGGCGGATCTCCCCGTCAGGGTCGAGATCCTCGACGAGGAGGCGCTGCGCGAGCACGGCTTCGGCGGCATCCTCGGCGTCGGCCAGGGATCGGATCGCCCGCCGCGCCTGGTCCGTCTCGAGTACGCACCGGAGGGCGCCGCCAGGCACGTCGCGCTGGTGGGCAAGGGCATCACCTTCGACACCGGCGGGCTGTCGCTCAAGCCTGCGGCCTCCATGGTCGGGATGAAGTACGACATGGCCGGCGCCGCCACCGTTCTCGCGGTACTCCGGGCCGCGGCATCCGTCGCCGCTCCGGTCAAGGTGACGGCGTGGCTGTGCCTCGCCGACAACATGCCGTCGGGCCGCGCGACGCGCCCGGGCGACGTGCTGCGCCTGCTGGACGGCACGACCGTCGAGGTGCTCAACACCGATGCCGAAGGGCGCCTCGTGCTGGCCGACGGACTGGTCGCCGCCAGCCGCGAGCGTCCCGATGTGATCGTCGACGTCGCCACGCTCACCGGTGCCATCCTCATCGCGCTCGGCACGCGCCACACCGGCGTGATGGGCGACGACGACGCCGTGGCGGCGTACCTGGCCGCCGCCGCCGAGGCGGGCGAACCCGCGTGGCAGCTGCCCCTTCCCGGCCACATGGTCGAGGAGCTCGACTCCCCCATCGCCGACCTGCAGAACGCCAAGATCGGAGACCCTGCCGGCGGCTCGCTCTTCGCAGGGTTGTTCCTGCGTCACTTCGTCGGCCGCACAGGCGACGAGGACGGTGCGCCCCGCATCCCGTGGGTGCATCTCGACATCGCCGGAAGCGGCACCCACAAGGGCGCGCCGTACGGCTACACCGACAAGGGACCGACTGCCGCGACCGTGCGCAGCCTGATCCGCTTCGTCCTGACTGACCTCGATGAGGAGGCACGATGACCGACCACTCCTTCGATCTCGTCGTTCTGGGCGGTGGCAGCGGCGGCTATGCCGCCGCGCTGCGCGCCGCGGAGCTGGGAAAGAGCGTCGCCCTCGTCGAGAAGGACAAAGTGGGCGGGACGTGCCTGCACCGCGGCTGCATCCCGACGAAGGCGCTGCTGCATGCCGCCGAGGTGGCCGATCTGACACGGGATGCCGCGGCCGTCGGCATCCGCGCGACTCTCGAGGGAGTCGACCCGGCGGGGGTCAGGGCGTACCGCGAAGGCATCGTCGCGAAGAAGTACAAGGGCCTCGAGGGGCTCGTGAAGGCACGCGGGATCACCGTCGTCTCGGGTGAGGGCCGGCTCGAGGCCGGTCCCGCCGTGCGCGTCGGCGACGACCTCTACCGCGGCACCGACGTCATCCTGGCCACCGGGTCGTACAGCCGCACGCTTCCGGGGCTCGAGATCGGCGGCCGCATCCTCACCAGCGAGCACGCGCTCGAGCTCGACGAGATCCCCCGCAGCGTGGTGATTCTCGGCGGCGGCGTGATCGGAGTCGAGTTCGCGAGCGTGTGGCGCTCGTTCGGCGCGGACGTCACCATCGTCGAGGCGCTCGACCACCTCGTGCCCAACGAGGACGTGACCCTCAGCAAGGGCCTGGAGCGCGCGTTCCGGCGCCGCGGCATCCAGTACTCGCTCGGTGTGCGCTTCCAGAGTGCGACGCAGACAGCGGATGCCGTCACCGTGACGCTCGAGGACGGCAAGACGTTCACCGCCGACTACCTGCTGGTGGCCGTCGGGCGCGGGCCGTCGACGGCCGGACTCGGCTACGAAGAGGCGGGTGTGGTCATCGACCGGGGGTTCGTCGTCACCGATGAGCGCCTCCGCACCGGCGTCCCGCACGTGTGGGCCGTGGGCGACATCGTCCCCGGACTCCAGCTCGCACACCGCGGATTCCAGCAGGGCATCTTCGTCGCGGAGGAGATCGCCGGGCTCGGTCCCGTCCTCATCCCCGACTCCCAGATCCCGAAGGTGACCTACAGCCACCCCGAGGTCGCCTCCGTCGGGGTCACCGAGGCGCAGGCGGCCGAGGCGCACGGCGCCGACGGGATCGTGGCCTACGAGTACAACCTCGCGGGCAACGGCAAGAGCGAGATCCTGGGCACGAGCGGCATCGTCAAGGTCGTGCGCGTGAAGGACGGACCCGTCATCGGCGTCCATCTGATCGGCGACCGTGTCGGCGAGCTCATCACCGAAGGACAGCTCGCCGTGGGCTGGGAAGCCCACCCGGAAGACATCGCGCCGTTCGTCCACGCGCACCCTACGCAGTCCGAGGCGCTCGGCGAGGCCTTCCTCGCCCTCGCGGGCAAGCCGCTGCACGCGCTCTGACCCTTGCGGTCGCCCCTCATCACTAAGCTAGATCCGATATTTCTTCAGAAGGAGACATCCTCATGAGCACATCCGTGGTCCTCCCCGCTCTCGGTGAGAGCGTGACCGAGGGAACGGTCACCCGCTGGCTCAAGAACGTCGGCGACACTGTCCAGGCGGACGAGGGCCTGCTCGAGATCTCCACGGACAAGGTGGACACCGAGATCCCGTCGCCGGTCAGCGGCGTCATCGAGGAGATCTTCGTGCAGGAGGACGAGACCGTCGAGGTCGGCGCCGTACTGGCCAAGATCGGCGACGGCTCCGGAGCAGCCGCCGATGGGTCCCCCGAGGCCGCCGCCGAAGCTCCCGCTGCCCAGGCTCCCGCAGAAGCACCCGCGCCGGCTGCCGAGGCTCCCGCGCCGGCTGCAGAAGCACCCGCGCCTGCTGCCGAGGCACCCGCACCCGCTGCCGAGGCGCCGGCCGAAGCCGCGCCCGCTGCGGCGCAGCCGGCCGCATCCGCCGGCGGCGGCAAGGAGGTCGTCCTCCCCGAGCTCGGCGAGAGCGTCACCGAGGGCACCGTCACGCGCTGGCTGAAGCAGGTCGGCGACGAGGTCGCCGTCGATGAGCCGCTGCTCGAGATCTCCACCGACAAGGTCGACACGGAGATCCCCTCGCCGTTCGCCGGCGTCCTGCAGGAGATCCTCGTCTCCGAGGACGAGACCGTCGAGGTCGGCGCGGCCCTCGCGCGCATCGGCGACGCCGGTGCCGCACCCGCGCCTACCGAGGCGCCCGCCGCTGCTCCGGCCGCGGCAGCCGAAGCCCCGGCTCCCGCTCCGGCTGCGGCCGCCCCGGCTTCTGCCGCGTCCGCGCCTGCGCCGGCCGCTGCTGCTCCTGCCCCGGCTGCAGCTCCGGCTCCTGCCGCCGCTCCGGCTCCTGCCGCTCCGGCTCCTGCCCCGGCCGCCGCTCCGGCTCCTGCCGCCCCCGCCGCTGCCGCGACCCCCGCTCCTGCAGCGGCCGTCGGGTCGGACGACGACAGCGTCACCTACGTCACGCCGCTGGTGCGCCGGCTCGCTCAGCAGCAGGGCGTCGACCTCGCCTCGGTGAAGGGCACCGGCGTGGGGGGACGCATCCGCAAGGAGGACGTGCTCAAGGCGGCCGAGGCCGCCGCTGCTCCTGCTGCTCCGGCGGCCGCCCCCGCTGCGGCACCGCTCGAGGTGTCGCCGCTGCGCGGCACGACGCAGCCGATGTCGCGTCTGCGCAAGGTGCTCGCCCAGCGGGCCGTCGAGTCGATGCAGTCGACCGCCCAGCTCACCAGCGTCGTCGAGGTCGACGTCACCAAGCTCGCGACCTTCCGCGACAAGGTGAAGAACGACTTCCTCAGCAAGACCGGCGACAAGCTGTCGTTCCTGCCGTTCTTCGCCCTGGCGGCGGCTGAGGCGCTGCAGGCGTACCCGATCGTCAACTCGACCGTCGACGGTGACCAGATCGTCTACCCGGCGAGCGAGAACCTGTCGATCGCGGTCGACACGGAGCGCGGCCTGCTGACGCCGGTGCTCCGCGATGCGGCGTCCAAGAACCTGGCGCAGATCGCTCACGAGATCGCCGACCTGGCGGCTCGTACGCGTGAGAACAAGCTGAAGCCGGACGAGCTCGCGGGCGGCACCTTCACGCTGACCAACACCGGCTCGCGCGGCGCGCTGTTCGACACCCCCGTGGTGTTCCTGCCGCAGACGGCGATCCTCGGAACCGGCGTGGTCGTCAAGCGCCCCGGCATCGTGACGGTCGACGGCAAGGACGCGATCTCGGTGCGCTCGTACGTGTACCTCGCGCTGTCGTACGACCACCGCGTCATCGACGGCGCGGACGCCGCGCGCTTCCTCGGCGCGGTGAAGTCGCGGCTCGAGGCGGCGGCGTTCGAGGGTCAGCTCGGCGTCTGAGCCGCACCACCCTCACTGCTCAGGCTGCTGCGCGACGTCAGAGACGTCGCGCAGCAGCCATTTCTCATCCCGCCTCAAGATGACCACCATCTGGGACGGGCGCGCGTCGTCGACCGCGTCGAGGCGAAGCACGGCGATGTCGCCGAAGTCGTCGAGAAGCGTGAGCGATCGCTCACCGGCGGGCAGATCGATCGCTCCCTCGGGCAGCGTCGCGTCATCCGCAACCACCGTGTCCAGGCAGTCCGTCGCCCCGCCGCAGGCGATCCGGGCATCGAGCAGGCCACCGGCCACCTGAGCCAAGTCGGCCCCGGTGCCGTCGTCGGCCGCCGGAGCGCCCGACGACGCGGTGGGAGTGGGCGACGCACCGGCCCGCGCGCCGGTCGCGGTGGGCGCCGGGGTGCTGACGGCATCCGCGGGGTCCTCGGTCGCCACGCCGCTCGCCGTCGGCCAGAGCGCGCCGCCCACCAGCACCGCCGCCGCCACCGCGCCGCCGACGAGCCAGGGCGCCCGTCGTGAGGAAGACCTCTTCGTCGGCTCCGCCGTGCGCAGTCGGCGCCAGACGGCCGTGGTCGCGCGCGACATCGTCTCTGCGAGGTCGTTGTCCACCCCCGCGATGAGGTTCTGCCACAGGGACGGGTGCGCCCCGTCGCCGACCTCGTGCGCGCCGTATCCCTGGGTGGACGCATCGGCACGCGATGCGCCCTCCGCGGCACCGCGTGGGCTCAGGCTGACGGTGCTGAGGGGTTCGGGGGTCGCGACGGCGAACAGCGCCTCCTCGGCCGCCTCCAGCTCGCGGACCGAGAGGCGCTCGGCCGTCACCGCGCGCAGCGCCGTCGCCCAGGTCCGCTCGGCCGGCGGGTCGACGGCCACCTCTTGGAGCACGTCCGCGGCCGTGTCGAGCGCGCGCAAGGCCGAGGCATCCGTCGCCAGCACGGGCCTGCCGGCGTCGTCGAGCCACCAGTCCCCCGTCGTCTCGGGGGCAGCCGCGATCTGCAGGCAGCCGCGGAGCACGCTGACGCCGAGGGTCACGGCCTCGCCGGCGCTGAGCGGCATTCGTGCCGCACGTCGCCGCACGAACTCCTCGAGACGCTCCACGCAGACCGGCAGCACGACATCGTGACCGTCGGATCGCCGAGCGACGTCCACCGGGGCGAGAACGTGGCCGTCGACTGCGGCATCCCATCCCCGCCACTGCGCGCCGAGCGCGTCCGCGTCGACCAGGACGAAGGCCTCGCCCGCCGACGTATGTGCGAGCACGCCCGGCCATGGTCCGTCGACGCGCGCCCGCACGGCGCGGATGGGTCGATACGCACCGCCCAGCGGGCCCACCTCGGAGGTCATGGGGACAGTCTGCGAGGCGCGGTGCGCCACCCCCGCACGCAGCACGACGTTCTGTGGATGGACATCGCCGGATGTCGGCTGTGGAGGAGCCGAGGAGGAGCCCGCGAAAAGGTAGGCTGGAAGCTATGGCCGCGCGCAGTACCGCCCCCGAGAAGGGCCCGGGATTCTTCTCCCAGATCCGCACCCTCTACACCTTCACCCAGAAGGAGTTCCGCTGGCTGCCGTACCTGCTGGCCGGCATCCTCCTCCTCGGCACCGCCGCCGGTGTGGGCATCGGATTCGCCGTCCCGCCGGTCGCGGTGTGGAGCATCATCCTGTGGGGCATCACCGGCCTCATGCTCGGCATCCTGGCGTCGATGATGACGATGACCCGTCTGTCCACCCGCGCGATGTACAAGAAGATCGACGGGATGCCGGGGGCCACCGGTCACGTCATGTCGACGTCGCTCGGCCGCAAGTGGCAGGCCAGCGAGATGCCCGTCGGCATCAACCCCAAGACCCAGGAAGCCGTCTACCGCGCGATCGGCCGCGGCGGCGTCGTGATCGTCGGCGAGGGTGCCCGTGGTCGCCTCACCCGCCTCGTCAACGACGAGCGGTCGAAGGTGCAGCGCGTCGCGTCGGGCGTGCCCGTCACCGTGCTGTACATCGGCCACGGCGAGGGAGAAGTGCCCATCTCGAAGCTCTCGTCGACGATCAAGGCGCTTCCCACCAAGGTGGACCGCGCGACGATGGCGGCCGTCATCAAGCGTGTCGAGTCCGTATCGCAGTCGCTGACGTCTCTGCCGATCCCGAAGGGCATCGACCCCACCAAGGTGCGGGCCCCTCGCCCGCGCTGAGCAACCCCACTTCACACCGTCGGCGGTGACATCGCCTGCGCGGTGACATCGCCCGGTGCTCCGAAGGCGGCTGCGGCAGCGTCCTCAGGAGCGGATGAGCACCGTGCCCGCGGCCTTGTCGTGCAGTCCGCGCTGATCGGCATCCCAGATGACCGCCGGGATCGCGAGGATCAGCAGGGCCGTGCGGATGATGGGGCGCCACAGGCCCACCCATGCGCCGTCGACGCGCACCAGCCGCAGGCCGAAGACCCGATGGCCGGGGCTTCCCTGCAGCGTCGGCAGGAAGACCAGCTGGATCGCTGCGAAGATCGCGAGGATCGCGAGCGGGTCCCAGCCGAAGAAGCCCGAGATCAGGTACGCGGCGCCGTAGTCGAGGAACAGCGCCCCGACGCGGCGGCCGAGGCGACCGATGGATCCGGTGCCCTCACGGGGCAGTCCGAGCCGCTCGCCGGGATACTCCTGGGTGCTCTGCGTCACTTCCCCAGCGTATACAGGTCGCCGTAACATCCCGGAAACACGAGTGATACTGCCGGGCAATCCCCTGCGGGTAGCTTGCCAGCAAGCCCGGCCCGCACGGGCGGATCCGAATGCCCTACCTCTGGAGTCTTCATGTTCAAAGATTCATCCGAGGTGCTGAAGTTCATCAAGGACGAGGACGTCAAGTTCCTCGACATCCGTTTCACGGACCTTCCTGGCGTGCAGCAGCACTTCAACATCCCGGCCTCCACCGTTGACGAAGAGTTCTTCACGGTCGGCCAGCTGTTCGACGGCTCCTCCATCCGGGGATTCGCGAACATCCACGAATCTGACATGCAGCTCATCCCCGACGTGTCGACGGCGTACCTCGACCCGTTCCGTGAGGCGAAGACGCTCGTCATGGTCTTCGACATCTACAACCCGCGCAACGGCGAGATCTACGCGAAGGACCCGCGTCAGGTCGCGAAGAAGGCCGAGAAGTACCTCGCGTCGACCGGCATCGCCGACACCGCGTTCTTCGCCCCCGAGGCGGAGTTCTACATCTTCGACGACGTCCGCTACGAGGTGAAGCAGAACTCCAGCTTCTACTCCGTCGACTCCGAAGAGGGCGCCTGGAACTCGGGCCGCATCGAAGAGGGCGGCAACCTCGCGAACAAGACGCCCTACAAGGGCGGCTACTTCCCCGTCTCGCCCGTCGACAAGACCGCCGACCTGCGCGACGACATCAGCCTCCACCTCATCGAGGCGGGTCTGCTGCTCGAGCGTGCGCACCACGAGGTGGGCACCGGCGGACAGCAGGAGATCAACTACCGCTTCGACACGATGGTGCACGCGGCAGACGACATCCTGAAGTTCAAGTACATCGTCAAGAACGTCGCCAACGAGTGGGGCAAGGTCGCGACCTTCATGCCCAAGCCGCTCTTCGGCGACAACGGCTCGGGCATGCACACGCACCAGTCGCTGTGGCTCGAGGGCAAGCCCCTCTTCTACGACGAGAAGGGCTACGCGCAGCTCTCCGACCTGGCACGCTGGTACATCGGCGGCATCCTGGCCCACGCGCCGGCGCTGCTCGCGTTCACCAACCCGACGCTGAACTCGTACAAGCGTCTCGTGAAGGGCTACGAGGCGCCGGTCAACCTGGTGTACTCGGCCGGCAACCGCTCGGCGGCCATCCGCATCCCGATCACGGGATCCAACCCCAAGGCCAAGCGCATCGAGTTCCGCGCGCCGGACGCCTCGGGCAACCCGTACCTCGCCTTCGCCGCCCAGCTCATGGCCGGGCTCGACGGCATCCAGAACCGCATCGAGCCGCACGAGCCGGTCGACAAGGACCTGTACGAGCTTCCCCCCGAGGAGGCCAAGAACATCCCGCAGGTGCCGAACTCGCTGCTCGACTCGCTGGACGCGCTGCGCGCGGACCACGAGTTCCTGCTGAAGGGCGGCGTGTTCACGCCCGAGCTGATCGAGACGTGGATCGAGTACAAGATCGAGAACGAGATCCAGCCGCTGAACGCGCGTCCGCACCCGTTCGAGTACGAGCTGTACTTCGGCGTCTGACGTTCCCGCATGACGAAAGGGCCCCGGTCATCCGGGGCCCTTTCGCATGGACGGATGCCGCGTCCGGCGTCGCGGCCGCAGACTCGGGGCGTTCCCCCAGCCGCCCTCCCTACGCTGGTCGCGCCCCCGCTCCCGACCGGAAGTGACGACCGATGTCCGCCCGCCCCCGCGCACAGGCACGACGACGTCGTCCGGCGCGGCCGAAAGCAGCTTCTCGGCGGCGACCGCCGCGGCATCGCGCGAGAGCCGCCCGTGGATCGACTCGACGCGGCGGGCTGGTCGCATTCGTCGCGGTGTCCGTCACGTTCCTCGCCGGGTTCCTCGTCGCTGCGGCCTTCGTGGTGAGTGCGTTCTCCAGCGAGCACGACGACGCCGCCCTGTTCCCATCGTTCGCTCCCCCGTCCATCCGTGAGCCGGGGATCGCCGGCTATGGGGTCGAGCAGCTCGGGCACGCCTGCACGATCATGACGGCCGGTCGAGACCTGGGCCTCGACGAACGCGATCAGACCATCGCGGTCATGACGGCCATGGGTGAGTCGTCACTGCGGAACATCGACTACGGCGACTGGGAGACCAGCGGGGTCACGAACCCGGACGGCTCGCGCACCACCTCCATCGGCCTCTTCCAGCAGCAGGAGAGCTGGGGAAGCCGTGAAGCCCGGCTAGACCCCTACACGGCTGCGAGCACTTTCTATCGCGCGATGACGGTGCGCGTACCCGACCGCGCGACCACGGAGCCGACCCTGGTGGCCCACCTCACGCAGATCAACACCGACCCTCTCCACTATGCCCGGTACTGGGATCGCGCCACGCGGGTCGTGGCGGCGCTCAACGCCGCACCGCTGCAAGAGGGCGATCGCCTCGACGGCATCCCACTGTGCCCACCCGCCTGAGCGCCGTCTCCGGCGAGCAGCGGATGCCTCGGCCGGCGTCCTAGCCGTAGAACAGCTTCTCGAAGACCCGGCGGGCGCGACGGGTCGTGCCGAGGTAGTCCTCCTCCACGCGCGTGGCCGAGCGCGGCGGGTACTCGAGGAGCCGGCCGATGCCGTCGAGCTTGCCGCGGTCGACCGGGAGCACGTCGCTGGTCTGACCCGACAGGAGCGTGTTGGCCGAACGCAGCCGGCTTGCCAGCCGCCACGCTTCGGCCAGCCGGTCTGCCGCGGCCGTCGGGATGAGGCCTGCCCGCTCCGCGGCGCGCAGCGCGCCGAGCGTGGAGGTGGTGCGCATCTCGGGCACCGCGTGCGCGTGCTGCAACTGCAGCAGCTGCACGAGCCATTCGACGTCGCTCAGGGAACCCGGGCCGAGTTTGAGGTGCCGCGACGGATCGACGCCCTGCGGCAGGCGCTCGCTCTCGACTCGCGCCTTGATGCGCTTGATCTCCCGGGTCGCAGCGAGATCCACGCTCTCGGGGTACCGCACCTGGTCGGCGAGCTGCAGAAAATCGCGGATGAGCTTCACGCTGCCCGCAACGCCGCGGGCGCGCAGCAGTGCCTGCGCCTCCCACGACAGCGCCCAGCGACGGTAATACTCGGCGTAGGCGTCGAGCGAGCGCGCGAGCGGGCCGTTGCGTCCCTCCGGGCGCAGGTCGGCATCGAGCTCGAGCGGTACGCGATGGTCCTCGGAGTACGTGCGGAGCGCAGCCACGAGCTTCAATGCCAGCTCATTCGCACGCTGCGGGTCCACGCCGTTCGGGCGATAGACGTACATCACGTCGGCGTCGGAGCCGAAGCCGAGCTCCGCGCCGCCGAAGCGGCCCATGGCGATGACGGAGAAATCGAGTGCGGCGTCTTCCGGCGGCACGATCTCGCGTCGCACCGCTCGCAGCGTCGCCTGGATCGTCACGTCGGTGATCGTGGTGAGCGCCTCGGCGACCTCTTCGATCGTCACCGTGCCGAGGATCGCCCCCATCGCGGTCCGCAGCTGTTCGCGCCGTCGCAGCGCGCGGACGGCGCGCATGGCTTCCGTGACGGTGTCGTGGCGTGTCTGGATCGCGCGCGCCTCCTGCTGGAGGGCGAGCCCCGATCGTGGGCGCAGGAGCTCGGGATCGTCCAGCCATGCCGCGGACTCGGGGATCCACTCCATGAGCTCGCCGACGTACCGCGAGCCCGAGAGCACGCGCGAGAGGCTCTCGGCGGCGCCTGACGAGTCGCGCAGCATACGGAGGAACCAGTGGGTGTCGCCCAGGCGCTCGCTGAGCCGGCGGAACGCCAGGAGACCGTAGTCGGGGTCGACCCCGTCGGCGAACCAGCGGATCATGACGGGCATGAGGTGGCGCTGGATGGTGGCCTTGCGGCTCAGCCCGCTGGTGAGCGCGGCGATGTGGCGGAGGGCGCCGGCCGGATCGGAGAAGCCGATCGCCGCGAGGCGGTCGTGCGCCTGCGCCGTGGACAGCACGCGCTCATCGGCCGGCAGGGCCGCGACCGCCGACAGCAGCGGACGATAGAACAGGCGGACATGGATGTCGCGGACCTCACGCTTGACCGACTCCCACAGGTCCCAGATGCCGGCGCCGGTGTCGGCGAGCCCGGTCGCGCGGGCGAGAACGCGACGCTCCTCCGGACGCTCCGGCATGAGGTGCGTGCGGCGCAGGTGACGCAGCTGCACGCGGTGTTCGAGCAGCCGCAGGACCCGGTAGTCGCGCGAGAAGGCCGATGCCTCCGCCCGGCCGATGTAGCCCTCCGTCACGAGGGCGTCGAGCGCTTCGAGCGTGCCGCGCTGCCGGATGCGGTCGTCGGAGAGCCCATGGACGAGCTGCAGCAGCTGAACGGTGAACTCGATGTCGCGGATGCCGCCGGGGCCGAGCTTGAGCTGGTACGGCACGTCGGCCGCGGGGATGTGCTCGGTGACGCGCTCGCGCATGCGCTGGACGCTGTCGACGAAGTTCTCGCGGGCGGCGCTCGTCCAGATCTTCGGCTGAACCGCCGCGGTGTAGGCCCTGCCGAGTTCCTCGTCGCCGGCGATCGGACGCGCCTTGAGCAGCGCTTGGAACTCCCAACTCTTCGCCCACCGCTCGTAGTACGCCAGGTGGGAGTCGAGCGTGCGCACCAGCGCGCCCTGCTTTCCCTCCGGCCGCAGGTTGGCGTCGACCTCCCACAGCGGCGGCTCGATCTCGACGCCCGAGATGCCGCGCATCGTCTGGACCGCGAGACGGGTCGCGATGTCGACGATGCGGCTCTCGCCGAACTGCTCGAGGGCGTCGTCGCCTGCGCCCCCCACGAAGATCACGTCGACGTCGCTGACGTAGTTGAGCTCGCGCGCCCCGGTCTTCCCCATCCCGATGATGGCGAGCTTGGTGCGCGCGACCTGCTCGTGCGGGAAGAGGCCGGCTCCGACAGCGCCGCCCGACACGCGGGTGCGGGCGACGGCGAGCGACGCCTCCAGCGCCGCGCCCGCGGCATCCGCCAGCCGCGCGGATACCGCCGCGATCTCGTCGACCGGCGAGGGACTGAGCAGGTCGTACGCCGCGATCCGCGCGAGCATCCGGCGGTATCGGACGCGGAGGGCCACCCAGGCGCTCTCGCCGCCGTCGGCGGCGAATCCGTCGACGGCTCCGATCGCGTCGAGGAGCTCGGTGCGCAGCTCTTCCGGTGTGGGCAGCCGCTCCCCCGCGTACGCGAGCTGGTCGACCTCGGACGGATGCCGGAAGAAGAACTCTCCGAAGCCGGTCGAAGCCCCCAGCAGCGCCCACAGCGCCCGCCAAGCACCGTGTCGGGCGTGCGCGCGTTCCACAGGGGCGGCGTCGCGGCGAGCCAGACGGGTCAGCGCCTGCAGGGCCTCGTCGGGATCGGCCGCGCGAGCGGCACCCTCGAGCAGCGCATCGCGCGGCACCTCGACGAGCGCGGACAGCTCCGCGAGGAGTGCTTCGGCGTCGGTGAGACGGCTGAAACCCAGGCGCGCGAGCGGGGTCAGCGAACCCGGCCGATCGCTCCCGGACATGCGTCAGCCGGTCTCAGAGCATCTCGAGGTTGCTCTTGAGCTCGAACGCCGTGACCTGGGAGCGATACTCCTGCCACTCGCGTCGCTTGTTCAGGAGAACGTAGTTGAAGACCTGCTCACCGAGCGTCTCGGCGACGAGCTCGGACTCCTCCATGTACTCCAGGGCGTGGTCGAGGCTGGCGGGCAACGGCGCGTAGCCGAGGGCCCGGCGCTCGCCATCCGTCAGCGACCAGACGTTGTCTTCGGCCTCGGCGG
The DNA here is from genome assembly GCF_039905635.1 of Microbacterium sp. ProA8. Taxonomy (NCBI): domain Bacteria; kingdom Bacillati; phylum Actinomycetota; class Actinomycetes; order Micrococcales; family Microbacteriaceae; genus Microbacterium; species Microbacterium chionoecetis. The sequence continues at coordinate 2,168,605 of NZ_CP157000.1, forward strand.
GCAGCTCGTACTCCTCTTCGATGCCCTTGAGGCCCGCCGCCAGCATGAGCGCGTACGAGAGGTAGGGGTTCGCGGCGGAGTCCAGGGCGCGGTACTCCACACGCGACGACTGGCCCTTGTTCGGCTTGTACAGCGGCACCCGCACCAGCGCGGAGCGGTTGTTGTGACCCCAGCAGATGAAGCTCGGAGCCTCGTCGCCGCCCCATACCCGCTTGTACGAGTTGACGAACTGGTTTGTCACCGCCGAGATCTCGTTCGCGTGACGGAGCAGCCCGGCGATGAACTGCCGACCGACCTTCGAGAGCTGATACTGCGCGCCCTCTTCGTAGAACGCGTTGACATCGCCCTCGAACAGCGACATGTGGGTGTGCATGCCACTGCCGGGCTTGCCCGTCATCGGCTTGGGCATGAACGTGGCGTAGACGCCCTGCTCGATCGCGACCTCTTTGATCACGGTGCGGAACGTCATGATGTTGTCCGCCGTGGTCAGGGCGTCCGCGTAGCGCAGGTCGATCTCGTTCTGACCCGGCCCGCCCTCGTGGTGGCTGAACTCGACCGAGATGCCCAAGTCTTCGAGCATGCGCACGGAGCGCCGGCGGAAGTCGTGGGCCGTGCCTCCGGGCACGTTGTCGAAATAGCCCGCCGAGTCCACCGGTTCAGGGCCCTCCGTGCCGAAGGACGACGACTTGAGGAGATAGAACTCGATCTCCGGGTGCGTGTAGAACGTGAAGCCGGCGTCCGCGGCCTTCGCCAGCGTCCGCTTCAGGACGTGGCGCGGATCGGCGACGGCGGGCTGACCGTCCGGCGTCGTGATGTCGCAGAACATCCGCGCGGTGGGGTCGATCTCACCCCGCCAGGGCAGGATCTGGAACGTTGTGGGGTCCGGGTGCGCGAGCAGGTCCGATTCGTACGACCGCGTCAGCCCCTCGATCGCGGAGCCGTCGAAGCCCAGGCCCTCGCTGAAGGCGCCCTCGACCTCTGCGGGTGCGATGGCCACGGACTTCAACGTGCCGATCACGTCTGTGAACCACAGCCGTACGAACTTCACGCCTCGTTCTTCGATGGTTCTCAGAACGAAGTCACGCTGCTTGTCCATCGCGTCCTCTCCGGTGCCGGAATCGCCGACCGCGGCTGTCATACCGCGGTCGAAGCCAGACTACTGGTCGTCGCGCGGGGCTCCCGACACGGGGTCGGAGCCCCAGGAGTCCTCACGTGCCTCCTCGGCCGCCCACGCGCGCGCTCGCTCGCGGATCACCTCGGGGGCCCTCGCGGCCTCCTCCGGGGTGTCGAACGGGCCTGCGCGGTCCGGAGCGGGCGACTCGAAGCCCTTCTCGACCTCGCCGGTCTTGAGGTTGTACCAGTACTTCTCGCTGTCGTGCGTCATCGTGCCCTCCTCTGATCGCGGGGCTGGTCGCCGTCAGCACGATCCTACTGACGCGGGGCCGCTCCGCGGCGGCCCTGTCCGGCTCGATAGGCTGTCGCCATGGCATCTGACGCGGCACGCGCCGTCGGCGTGGACATCGGCGGCACCGGCATCAAGGCGGGCATCGTGGACCTCGATCGAGGCGCGCTGATCAGCGACCGCGTCAAGGTCGCCACCCCCGAAGGGGCTCACCCGCCCGACGTGCTCGCCGCGGTCACCGAAGTCCTCTCGACCCTCGGCGTCGCCGACGACCAGTCGGTCCCGCTCGGGGTCGCCTTCCCGGCGATCGTCAAGCACGGCCGCACCCTTTCGGCCGCCAATGTCTCCGACCAGTGGATCGACTTCGAGGCGGAGAAGTTCTTCGAGGACGGCCTGGGCCGCGACATCCACTTCGCCAACGACGCCGATGTCGCGGGCGTCGCGGAGGTGCGCTACGGGGCGGCGAAGGACCAGGACGGACTCACCATCCTCACCACCCTGGGCACCGGGATCGGATCCGCGCTGCTCTACAACGGCGTGCTCGTCCCCAACTCGGAGCTCGGGCACGTGCAGCGCGCCCGGCACGGAAAGGATGCGGAGGCGTACGCCGCCTACTCGGCGATGGAACGGCACGAGCTCACCTGGGAGCAGTGGGCGAAGCGGCTGCAGTGGTACTACGGACACATCGAGTTCCTGTTCAGCCCGGACCTCTTCGTCGTCGGCGGCGGCGTCTCCAAGCACGCCGACAAGTTCCTGCACCTGCTCGAGCTCAAGACGCCGATCGTTCCGGCGGTGCACCGCAACAACGCGGGCATCATCGGCGCCGCGGCCCTCGCGGGGCGGCCCGTCGTCTGAGGTCGCGCGCCGGTTGCGCCCCCGCGACGCGGGCGGGCGGAGAGGGCGAATGGGCCGGCCTGTACGCCGGGTTCTGTCCGGGGGCGTGAGCCCCGTGGACGGTCATCTCTCTCGGCGACACGTTGCCGTGCCGCTCCAGCGGCCTACCCGGGGACTCGGCGGGCCGCGTCATCATCCCCTGTCTGGCCTTGCTCCGGGCGAGGTTTGCCGTGCGGGTCGTGTCACCACGACCCCGGTGGTCTCTTACACCACCCTTTCACCCTTACCGGGACCGAGGTCCCGGCGGTCTGCTCTCTGTGGCACTGTCTCGCGGATCGCTCCGGGTGGGTGTTACCCACCGCCCTGCCCTGCGGAGCCCGGACGTTCCTCGGCGCGCGGCGGCGAACCGCCCGCGACGCGACCGTCCAGCCGACCCATTCGCCCCGCGAGTCTACCGTCGCGGGCTGAGTCCCGGCTTCGCGTCAGTCCTTCAATGCGGTCTCGGCGATGCGCACATCGAGCAGGAAGTCGAGCGGGAAGTCCCCGAAGAGCAGGCGCCCGGCGGCGGCAGCGGCATCCGTCACCGCCTGCGCGGCCGACTCGGCGTGCTCTTCGGGAGTGTGCACGATGACTTCGTCGTGGAGGAAGAATGCCAGATGCGGCTGTCGTGCGAAGGCCGGACCCGATCGCGGTGCGCCGCGATCGGCCGGCACGGGCGGGAGCGCGGCGAGGCGTCCCCGCAGGTCGGCGAGCCACGCGAGCGCCCATTCGGCGGCGGTGCCCTGCACGACGAAGTTGCGCGTGAACCGGCCACGATCGCGGGCCCACCGCCTCGCGCGGGTCTCCTCCGCTCCGGATGCCTCGGCCTCGGTGGCACGGGACTGCGCGGCCGACCACTCCGGTGAGGGAGCCGGCGAGCTGCGGCCGAGCCAGGTCGAGACCACGCCGCCGTCCTCGCCGACGCGGGCCGCGTCATCCACCAGGCCCATGGCCCGCGGGTAGATCCGGCGCAGGCGCGGAACGAGGCGGCCGGATTCTCCCGTCGTGGCGCCGTACATGGCGCCGAGGAGGGCGATCTTGGCCTCCTGACGGGTGGCGACCGCGCCGCTGTCGACGATGCCCGCGTAGAGGTCCCGGCCGCGCGCCGCCGCGGCGAGGGCGGTGTCGCTCGCCATTGCGGCCAGTACGCGCGGCTCCAGCTGCGCGACGTCGGCCACGACGAGTCGCCAGCCGGGATCGGCGCGCACGGCCTCGCGCAGCTGACGTGGGAGCTGGAGAGCGCCGCCGCCGGAGGACGCCCAGCGGCCGGTGACGACGCCACCGGGGACGAAGACGGGTCGGAACCTCCCGTCTGCGACCCAGTCCGAGAGCCAGACCCACCCGTTGGCGGAGAGCAGCCGCGAGAGCTTCTTGTACTCGAGCAGCGGCTCGATGACCGGATGCCGCTGCTCGGCGAGCTCCCATCGGCTCGTGGACTCGACCAGCACGCCGACGCGGTGCAGCGCCCGCAGCAGCTTCGGCTGCGAGTCGAGGCTGGCGGTCGGGTCTCCGAGCGCCGCGCGCACGCGCTCCGCGGCATCCGCGAGCTTCGCCGGCTGGCCGCCGCCAGGGCGGCGCTCCCCGAGCGTCTCGACTAGGATCCGGTCGTGCGCGGCCGCGTCCCACGGGAGGCCGGCGGCACGGAGCTCGGTGGCGACGAGGGCGCCCGCGGACTCCGCCGCGGTCAGCAGGCGCAGGCGGCCGGCATCGCTGCTGTCCGCGATGGCCGCCCGCTGGCGCCGGAACTCCGCCAGGGCGGCCCCGACATCGGACGGCGGCCCGGTGGGGCGCTGCCCGTGCTCGAGATCGAACAGCGTCGGCGCCGCGTCCTCCGCGTCGACGTGTGGTGCGGCATCCCATTCCACCGCCCGGCGCACCTCAGCCGACTCGTCGACCAGCGCCGATTCCCGCAGGATGGCGTGGCAGAGCCGCAGGTCGTGACAGCGGGCGACCCGGACGCCGTCGGCGAGCAGGGCTGTGTACCACTGCGGCGTGTCGTGCCAGACCCAGCGAGGCGCCCAGCGCGCCTCGGCGTCTGCGATCCACGACGTCAGCGCGCCCTGATCCACCTCGTCGCGGTCGAGCTCGGCGGCGGCGTCATCGAGCCGGATGACGTCCGCCCCGCGAGCCGTCCGCCCGAGGACGATCCAGACGGGCGCGTCAGCTGCGCCCACGACAGCACGGCCCGGCGGGATTTACAGCCCGGACTCCCTCACAGCCCGGATTCATCGTCGCGCACCAGCAGGCAGCCGCATTCGGGGCACGTGACGACCTCGTCCTCGGCCGACTGACGCAGCACCTGCAGGTCGGTGCCGGCGAGCACCATGTTGCAGCCCTCGCAGGTGCGGCGTCGCAGGAACGCCGCGCCGGCGCTGCGAACCGCGACACGGTCGTAGAGCGCGATCAGTTCGGCGGGGAGGGCGCCGGCGATCGCGGCCCGGTCGCGGGTCGCAGCATCGAAGGCTGCGGTCGCCTCGGCGACGGCGCGCTTGCCCTCGGCGCTGAGCTCGGCCCCCTCGGCGTTGGTGGCCGCGATGAGCGCCTCCTGCTCGGCGACGGCCGCGTCCGCGAGCTCGAGTCGCTCCATGACCGCCAGCTCGGCGTCTTCGAGGTCGCTCTTGCGTCGCGCCAGTGCGGCGAGCTCGCTCTCGAACCCCTGTGCCTCTTTCGAATTTGTGGATGCCGCGAGCCGCTGCGCGTCCCGCGCCGCACGGGCGTCGACCACCGCGACATCGGATTCGATGCGGGACAGCTCCGTGCGGAGGTCGTCACGCGCGCCCAGGCGCGTGGTGAGCTCCTGCGACAGCTGCTGACGGCGGCCGAGCAGCTCCTGGACGCGACCGGCCTGCGGCGGGTTCTTGCGGGCGTTCTCGGCCTGGCGGATCCGGGCGTCGAGCTGGGCGACCTCGACGAGGCGGCGCTGGTCTGCGGGGCTGGCTTTCACGTGTCCAACCTACCGTGGGCATCGACGCCGTGATCGGCGGCCGCTAGCATTCGACGACCGGTCCTTACGCTGACGAAAGGCGCGCATCATGGCCGTTCTCCGTACGAAGTCCGTCGAGCGGTCCATCGCCGACACCGATGAACCGGAGTTCCGGCTCAAGAAGTCGCTGAGCGCACTCGACCTGACCGTCTTCGGCATCGGTGTCGTGATCGGCGCCGGGATCTTCACGCTCACCGGCCGCGCCGCCCACGAGGTCGCCGGCCCGGCGATCGTCCTCAGCTTCGCGGTGGCGGCGATCGCCTGCACCCTCGCCGCGCTCTGCTACGCGGAGTTCGCCTCGACCGTGCCGGTGTCGGGGTCGGCCTACACGTTCTCCTATTCGTCGCTGGGTGAGCTGTTCGCCTGGATCATCGGGTGGGATCTCATCCTCGAGATGTTCCTGGGGGCGAGCGTGGTCGCGCAGGGATGGAGCGCGTATCTCGGCACGCTTCTCGATCAGCTCGGGATGCCGATCCCGCCTGAGATCGGCTACGGCGGCACCGTCGACCTCATGGCCATCCTGCTGGTGCTGGTGCTCGGCGGCCTCATGACCTTCGGCATCAAGGAGTCGCTGAGGGTGAACATGGTGCTCGTCGCCGTGAAGCTCTTCATCGTGCTGTTCGTGATCGTCGCCGGCATCCTGTTCGTGAATCCCGCCAACTGGTCGCCCTTCGTCCCCGCCCCGGCACCGACCGACGCGCCGACCGGACTGAGCCAGCCGCTGCTGCAGTTCTTCTCGGGGATCGAGCCGACCGCGTTCGGCGTCGGCGGCATCTTCGCCGGGGCCGCTCTCGTGTTCTTCGCCTACATCGGCTTCGACGTCGTCGCGACGACCGCGGAGGAGACGCGCAATCCGCAGCGCGACCTGCCGATCGGCATCATCGCGTCGCTGGTGATCTGCACGCTGCTCTACTGCGCCGTCGCGCTCGTCGTCACCGGCATGGTCCCCTACCAGGACCTGGACCCCGCGGCCGCCCTGGCCAACGCGTTCGCGTTCCACGGGCAGACCTGGATGGCCACCCTGATCTCGGCCGGCGCCGTCGCCGGCCTCACCACCGTCGTGCTGACGCTCCTCATCGGTGCCACGCGCATCATCTTCGCGATGTCCCGCGATGCGCTGCTGCCCATCGGCCTCGCGAAGGTGCACCCGCGGTACCGCACGCCCTGGCTCATCTCGATCATCGTCACGATCGTGGTCGCCGTCGTCGCAGGATTCACCCCGGTCGGGCTCCTCGAGGAGATGGTGAACATCGGCACGCTCTCGGCGTTCGTGCTCGTCTCGGTCGGCGTGATCGTCCTGCGCCGCAAGCGCCCCGACCTGCCGCGAGCGTTCCGCGTGCCGTTCAACCCGTGGCTGCCCGCGCTGTCGGCGGCCATCTGCGTGTACCTGATGCTCAACCTCACCGTCGAGACATGGCTGCGATTCCTGGTGTGGCTCGTCATCGGCTTCGCGATCTACTTCGCCTACTCGCACCGGCACTCGAAGATCGGCCAGCCGGGCTACGAGGAGTTCGCGCTGCCGCATGTCGTCTCACACCAGCGCGACGACAGCGACGACGATCCACGGTCGGACCGGGGGTGACGATGACGGTGGGCCCTGCCGGGATCGAACCGACGACATCCACGGTGTAAACGTGGCGCTCTACCAGCTGAGCTAAAGGCCCTCGCGGTCAGTCTACGAGGTGCGTCCGGTTCGTCCCGAACTCGCTAGGCTGGCAGATGGTGCGTTGTGGAGGGCTGACAAAGCCCGCGGCGCTCCGGTAGCGATTCCCTGGCATGATCTGCCAGACGACGAAAGGTCTTCTGTGACTGTCAACGATCAGGATCCGTACTCGCAGGAACCCCTCGACAGCGATCCCGATGAGACCTCCGAGTGGCAGGAGTCCCTCCAGCAGCTCGTGCAGGCGAAGGGCCATGGGCGTGGCCGAGAGATCATGCTGAGCCTGCTGCAGACCTCGCACGAACTGCAGCTGAACGTCCCGCAGGTTCCGACCACGGACTACATCAACACGATCGCCCCCGAGAACGAGCCCGAGTTCCCGGGCGACGAGGAGCTCGAGCGACGCTACCGCCGCTGGATCCGCTGGAACGCCGCGGTCACGGTGCACCGTGCGCAGCGCCCCGGCATCGGCGTCGGCGGCCACATCTCGACGTACGCCTCGTCGGCCTCGCTGTACGAAGTGGGCTTCAACCACTTCTTCCGGGGTCTGGACGACCCGAGCGGCGGCGACCAGATCTTCATCCAGGGCCACGCCTCCCCCGGCATCTACGCCCGCTCGTTCCTCGAGGGGCGCCTGACGTCGGAGCAGCTCGACGGCTTCCGCCAGGAGAAGTCGAAGGCGCCGAACGCGCTGCCGTCCTACCCGCACCCTCGGCTCATGCCGGAGTACTGGCAGTTCCCGACGGTGTCGATGGGTCTCGGTCCGATCAACGCCATCTACCAGGCGATGTCGAACAAGTACCTCACCAACCGTGGGATCAAGGATGTCTCGAACTCCCGCGTGTGGGCGTTCCTCGGCGACGGCGAGATGGACGAGGTCGAGAGCCGCGGTCAGCTCCAGGTCGCGGCGAACGAGGGTCTGGACAACCTGACCTTCGTCGTGAACTGCAACCTGCAGCGCCTCGACGGCCCGGTCCGCGGCAACGGCAAGATCATCCAGGAGCTCGAGAGCTTCTTCCGCGGCGCCGGCTGGAACGTCATCAAGGTCGTGTGGGGCAGCGGCTGGGACGAGCTGCTCGCGAAGGACACCGACGGCGCCCTCGTGCACCTCATGAACACGACGCCCGACGGCGACTTCCAGACCTACCGCGCCGAGGACGGCGCGTTCATCCGCGAGCACTTCTTCGGGCGCGACGAGCGCACCGCGGCCCTCGTGAAGGACTGGTCGGACGACGACATCTGGGGCAAGCTGCGCCGGGGCGGCCTCGACTACCGCAAGGTCTACGGCGCCTACAAGGCGGCCACCGAGCACAAGGGCCAGCCCACCGTCATCCTCGCGAAGACGATCAAGGGCTACGGGCTCGGGCATCACTTCGAGGGTCGCAACGCGACCCACCAGATGAAGAAGATGACGCTCCAGGACCTCAAGTACTTCCGCGACTCCATGCGCATCCCGGTCTCGGACGCGCAGCTGGACGAGAACCCGTACCTGCCCCCGTACTACAACCCCGGCAGCAACGACGAGACGATCCAGTACATGCTGGATCGCCGCCGTGCGCTCGGCGGGTTCCTGCCGGAGCGCCGCACGCACCACGTCGGCCTGCAGCTGCCGGGCGACGACGCGTACGCGCTCCCGAAGAAGGGCTCGGGCACCCAGGAGATCGCCACCACGATGGCGTTCGTCCGACTGCTCAAGGACCTGCTCCGGGCGAAGGACTTCGGCCACCGCATCGTGCCGATCATTCCCGACGAGGCGCGCACGTTCGGTATGGACGCGTACTTCCCCACGGCGAAGATCTATAACCCGCACGGCCAGAACTACACCTCCGTCGACCGCGAGCTGCTGCTGGCGTACAAGGAGAGCCCGCAGGGCCAGATCATCCACGTCGGCATCAACGAGGCCGGCGCCGTGGCGGCGTTCACCGCCGCAGGCACCTCGTACGCCACGCACGGCGAGCCGCTGATCCCGGTGTACGTCTTCTACTCGATGTTCGGGTTCCAGCGCACCGGGGACGCCCAGTGGGCGGCGGGCGACCAGATGGCGCGCGGCTTCATCATCGGCGCGACGGCGGGACGCACCACGCTCACCGGTGAGGGACTGCAGCACGCCGACGGCCACTCGCCGCTGCTGGCCTCCACCAACCCGGCGACGCTGTCGTACGACCCGGCCTACGGCTACGAGATCGCGCACATCGTCCGCTCGGGCATCGAGCGGATGTACGGCGGCAACCACCCCGACCCCAACGTCATGTACTACCTCACGGTGTACAACGAGCCGCTGGTGCAGCCGGCGGAGCCGGAAGGGGTGGACGTCGACGGCATCGTGCGCGGCATCCACCGCATCTCGACCGCTGAGGGTGAGGGCCCGAAGGCCCAGATCCTGGCCTCGGGTGTCGGTGTGCCGTGGGCGCTCGAAGCGCAGCAGCTGCTGCGCGAGGACTGGGGCGTGCAGGCGGATGTCTGGTCGGTGACCTCGTGGAGCGAGCTGCGCCGCGACGGTCTGGCAGCGGATGAGCACAACTTCCTCCACCCGGAGGAAGAGCCCCGCACCGCGTACCTCACCGACAAGCTGAAGGATGCCGCCGGCCCGGTCGTCGCGGTGAGCGACTTCATGCACGCGGTGCAGGATCAGATCCGTCCGTGGGTGCCGAACCGGTTCGCGACCCTCGGCGCCGACGGCTTCGGGTTCTCGGACACGCGAGCCGCCGCTCGTCGCTTCTTCAAGATCGACGGTCCGTCGGTCGTCGTCCGCACGCTGCAGTCGCTGGCCGAAGAGGGCGTGGTCGACCGCGGCCTCGCCGCCCAGGCGATCGAGAAGTACCGTCTGCACGACGTGACGGCCGGAACGAGCGGAAACGCGGGCGGCGAGAGCTGACCCGCCGATGGGCAGGCCCACCGAGGTGATGGACAAGACCGAGACGCTCGCCTGGCTGCGGCGCATCTCGGGCGACCTCGCCACCGTCACGATCAAGCGTCTCGATGACACGCTGCCCTGGTACGCCGAGATGCCACCGGCCCGCCGCTCCGCGGTCGGGCTGGTGGCACAGGCCGGCATCACCTCGTTCATCCAGTGGTACGACGATCCCGAGTCGACGCCCTGGATCGCCGCCGACATCTTCGCCGCTGCTCCGCGCGAGCTGCTGCGGAGCGTGAGTCTGACGCAGACGCTGCAGCTGATCCGTGTGACGGTCGAGGTGACCGAGGAGCGGGTCGCCGGCAAGGGCGAGCATCTGCGCGAAGCGATCCTGCTGTACTCGCGCGAGGTCGCCTTCGCCGCGGCGGACGTCTACGCCCGCGCGGCGGAGGCCCGCGGGCTCTGGGATGCGCGGCTCGAGGCGCTGGTCGTCGACTCCATCCTGACCGGAGAGGCCGACGAGGAGCTGCCCAGCCGCATCGCTGCGCTCGGCTGGCACGGTCACGGCGAGGTCGCCGTGCTGGTGGGCACCACTCCCCCGCAGTTCGACGTCGACCAGCTGCGCCGCACCGCGCGCAAGCTCGGCGTCGACGTGCTGATCGGGGTGCAGGGCTCACGCCTCGTGCTGGTCGTGGGCCGCGCCGATCTATCGGCGATCGCCGACGAAGCCGTGATCGACCTGCCCTTCGCGGAGATCGCGCGGCGGCTCGAACCCGGTTTCGGTGCCGGCTACCTCGTGCTCGGTCCCACGGTGCCCGCACTCGTGGACGCGAGCCAGAGTGCCCGGGCGGCGCTGGCCGGCTTCGCGGTCGCGCGGGCGTGGCGCCACGCCCCGCGCCCGGTCGAGGCCGATGACCTGCTCCCGGAGCGCGCCCTCGCGGGCGACCCCCTCGCGAAGATCACCCTCGTGGATCGCATCTACCGGCCGCTGCAGGCGCACAGCGCCGACCTCGTCACGACGCTGTGGGCCTACCTCGACAACGGGCGCTCGCTCGAGGCGACCGCCCGCGAGCTGTTCGTGCACCCCAACACCGTCCGCTACCGGCTCAAGCGCGTGTCCGAGGTCATCGGCTGGGATGCCACGGGACCCCGCGAGGCGCTGATCCTGCAGACGGCGCTCATCCTCGGCTCCATCGGGACGGATGCCGCCCGCCGACGTCCGCCGGCGCCTCGGCGCGGCGCCGTCTGACGTCGCCGACGGCCCAACGTGTGGACCTTGCACAAAGGCACCCGTCATTCTTGTGACGGTGTCGCCAGAACCACCCTCCGGATCCTTGACAGGATGGAACGGTGAGAATCGCGGTCTTCCCAGGGCAAGGCTCCCAGTCCCCCGGCTTCCTGACACCCTGGCTCGACGCGGACGGCTCAGCCGATCGCCTCGCGCAGTACTCCGAGTGGTCGGGCGTCGACCTCGTGGCTGCCGGCACGGAGTGGGATGCGGACCGTATCCGCGACACGCAGGTGGCGCAGCCCCTCATCGTCGCCGCGAGCCTGCTCTCCTGGAACGCGCTCCCCGAGCGTGAGCGCATCGCCGGCGTCGCAGGTCACTCCGTCGGCGAGTTCGCCGCAGCCGCCGCGGCCGGCGTGCTCAGCGAGCAGACCGCGCTGACGCTCGTCGGCATCCGCGGCCGCGCGATGGCGGAGGCCGCAGCCGCCGCCGAGACGGGTATGAGCGCGGTGATCGGCGGCGACGAGGCGGCCGTGATCGCACGCCTCGACGAACTCGGTCTCGCGCCGGCCAACTACAACGGGGGCGGCCAGCTCGTCGTCGCCGGCGCGCTCGACGGTCTGCAGGCGCTCGCGGCCGAGCCGGTCGCCGGCACGCGGGTCATTCCCCTCCAGGTGGCGGGAGCCTTCCACACCCGGTACATGGCGCCGGCCGTCGAGACGCTCCGCGCCGCCGCAGCCGAGGTCGCGGCATCCGATCCGGGCGTCCTGCTCTGGACCAACCGCAACGGCTCGGCAGTGGAGTCCGGCCGCGACTTCGTCGACCTGCTCGTCGATCAGGTCGCTTCGCCGGTGCGCTGGGATCTCTGCATGTCGTCCTTCGCCGACGCCGGTGTGTCGGGCATCGTGGAGCTGTCCCCCGCCGGAACGCTCGTCGGGCTCGCCAAGCGCGCGCTCCGCGGGGTGCCGACGGTGGCCGTCAAGACGCCCGCTGACCTGGACGCCGCCACCGCCCTGGTGGCCGTCGACGCATGACCGGAGTATCCGAATGACCCCCATCCTCGTCCAGCCCACCGGTGTCGCCCACACGCGCATCTACGCGTACGGCGCCGCCCGTGGCGAGATCGCCGTGCCGAACGACGACCTGATCGGTCCGATCGACTCGAGCGACGAGTGGATCCGCCAGCGCACCGGCATCGTCACGCGCACGCGTGCGGTGGCCGAGACGGATGCCATCGACCTGGCGACGGATGCCGCCCGCGAGGCGATCGAGCGCTCGGGCGTCGACCCGTCGCAGGTGGATGCGGTCATCGTGGCCACCATCAGCAACCCCAAGCAGACGCCCTCGGTGTCGGCGATCGTGGCGGACCGCGTGGGGGCGAATCCCGCCGCCGCGTACGACCTCAACGCCGCATGTGCCGGCTTCGCCTACGGCGTCGCGCAGGCGGACGCACTCATCCGCGCCGGCGCTGCGCACTACGCGGTCGTCATCGGCACCGAGAAGCTCAGCGACGTCGTCGACCCGACCGACCGCAGCATCTCGTTCCTCCTCGGCGACGGCGCGGGCGCAGCGGTGATCGGCCCGAGCGACGCGCCCGGGATCGGCCCGACGGTGTGGGGCTCGGACGGCTCCAAGGCCGATGCGGTGGGCATGAACCACACGCTGACCGAGTTCCGCGACGGCACAGCGCCCTGGCCCACGCTGCGCCAGGAAGGCCCCACGGTCTTCCGCTGGGCCGTCTGGGAGATGGTGAAGGTCGCCCGCCAGGCGCTCGAGGCCGCGGGGGTCGAGGCATCCGACCTCGCCGCCTTCGTGCCCCACCAGGCCAACATGCGCATCATCGACGAGTTCGCCAAGCAGCTGAAGCTGCCGGACACCGTGCTGATCGGTCGCGACATCGAGACCACCGGCAACACCTCCGCGGCGTCGATCCCGCTGGCCACCCACCGCCTGCTCGAGGAGCACCCCGAGCTCAGCGGCGGCCTGGCGCTGCAGATCGGCTTCGGCGCCGGACTCGTGTTCGGCGCGCAGGTGGTGGTGCTCCCCTGACCCGGTGGAGCCCGACCCTAGACTGAGACGGCCCGTTCGGGCCCCCCGCAAACCCCTAGAAAACAGGAGAACCCCATGGCATTCACCAACGACGAGGTCCTCGCCGGACTCGCGGAGCTCATCACCGACGAGACCGGCATCTCGGCCGACGAGGTCGCCCTCGAGAAGTCGTTCACCGACGACCTCGACATCGACTCGATCTCGATGATGACGATCGTCGTCAACGCCGAGGAGAAGTTCGGCGTCACCATCCCCGACGACGAGGTCAAGAACCTCAAGACCGTCGGCGACGCCGTCACCTTCATCACGTCGAACCAGGCGTAAACCCCCCGGTGGGGGCCGCGGCCCCCACCGGCGCATCCACGAGGATTCACAACGACATGAGCAACTCCCGCATCGTCGTGACCGGCATCGGCGCATCGTCGCCGCTGGGCGGCACGGCTCCCGAGAGCTGGTCCGCGCTCCTGGAGGGCGTCTCCGGCGCCCGCACCCTGGAGCACGACTGGGTCGAGAAGTACCAGCTGCCGGTGACGTTCGCCGCCGAGGCCAAGGTGCGACCCGACACCGTGCTCGAGCGTCCCATCGCCAAGCGCCTCGACCCTTCATCGCAGTTCGCGCTCGTCGCGGCAATGGAGGCCTGGGCAGACGCCGGCAGCCCCGAGGTCGACCCCGACCGACTCGGCGTCGACTTCGCCACCGGCATCGGGGGGCTGCACACGCTGCTCGACGGGTGGGACACGCTGCGCGAGAAGGGCCCGCGCCGTGTTCTGCCGATGACGGTCCCCATGCTCATGCCGAACGCGGCAGCCGGAAACCTCTCCCTCCACTTCAACGCCCGCGCTTATGCGCGCACCGTCGCGAGCGCGTGTGCGTCGAGCACCGAGTCGATCGTGAACGCGATCGAGCACATCCGCGCCGGCTACGCCGACGTCGTGATCGCGGGCGGCACCGAGTCGGTCATCCACCCGGTCACGATCGCCGCGTTCTCGTCGATGCAGGCGCTCTCCCGGCGCAACGACGACCCCGCGACCGCATCTCGGCCCTGCAGCGTCGACCGTGACGGCTTCGTCATGGGCGAGGGTGCGGCCGTGCTGATCCTCGAGACCGAAGAGCACGCCCGGGCGCGCGGTGCCAAGATCTACGCCGTCGCGGCAGGCGGCGGCGTCACCGCGGACTCGTACCACATCACCGCGAACGACCCCGAGGGCCTTGGCGCGTCGCGCGCCGTACGCCTCGCGCTGGAGATGGCGGATGCCTCGCCCGACGACGTGACGCACATCAACGCGCACGCCACCTCGACGCCCGTCGGCGACCCGAACGAGTACACCGCGCTGCGCTCGGTGTTCGGCGACCGCATCGACGAGATCCCGGTATCGGCCACCAAGGCGTCGACCGGCCACCTGCTCGGCGGCACGGGCGCGCTCGAGGCGATCTTCACCGTGCTGGCATTGCAGGAGCGCGTGGCTCCCCCGACCATCAACCTGACGACGCAGGACCCCGAGGTCCCGTTCCGCATCTCGGGCACTCCCGCGCCGCTCGGAGACGGACCGCACCTCGCGATCAGCAACTCGTTCGGCTTCGGCGGCCACAACGCGGTCGCGGCATTCGCCTCGATCTGAGACGCGGTCGCAACCGCTCCGACGCAAACGAAGACGCCCCCGGTGAAGCCGACCGGGGGCGTCTGTCGTGCCAGGCGGTGGTTCGCGGTCCCGCTGCCCGGGATTCATGGCCTCCGAGCCTCGGTAGTGGCGCCCCGCGCCGCCTGCGTCTGTGGTGGTCAGCCGACCTTGTGCAGCCAGACGACGGGGGCGTCGTCGCTCGCGTGCCGGAACGCCTCGAGCTCCTCGTCCCAGGCGGCGCCGAGGGCGATGTCGAGTTCCCGACGCAGTTCGAAGGCGTCACCGCCGGCGATCTCCATGGCGTAGCGGATGCGGTCCTCGCCGATGACGACGTTGCCGGCGGTGTCGGTCTGCGCATAGTGGATGCCGAGACCCGGCGTGTGCAGCCAGCGGCCGCCGTCGCTGCGGGGCGTGGGATCCTCGGTGACCTCGAAGCGCAGGTGCTCCCAGCCGCGGATCGCCGTCGCCAGCGCGGAACCGGTGCCGGCCGCGCCCTCCCAGTAGAACTCCGCCCGGCGGCTGCCGGTGAGAACCGGCTGATCCGCCCAGTCGAAGCTGACCGCTCGACCCAGGGCTCGTCCGACCGCCCACTCGAGGTGCGGGCACAACGCTCGTGGCGCGGAGTGGATGAAGATCACCCCACGCGCTTTGTGTGTCGCCATGATCTCTCCGTTCGTCAGGTGCGTCTTCCCCTACGACCTGTGACGGTGCTCATGACATGCTGTTCGGTTGTGCTGCCGCCATTATCGCCGAGAGGGCGGGGAAATCACAAGAGTGTGATTTCCCCGCCCTCCGGGTCGGAGATGCGAAGGCTCAGGCCTCGCTCATCGCCTGGACCTCGACCTTGCCCTTTGCCGCGTAGTAGGCGGCGCGAGCGGCATCGCGACGTGCCTGCTCGGCCTGGCCGGCGTCGAGGACGTCCTGCGGCACGTCGACGTACTCGGTCGTCGGCTTGCCGTGGTACTTCTCGATGTAGGCGTCGAGCTCGGGGCCGGACTCCCACGACGTGATGAGGCAGTAGCGCGGCTCGTCACCGGTGTGGTGCACGGCGTGCCACAGGCGCTGCGTGTCGACGATGAGCTGAGCGCCGGCGGGCAGGGCGACGCGGTACTCGATGCTCGGGTCGGTGCGGTTCTCACGCAGCACGAAGTAGCTGTTCTTGTCGTCGGTGAGGTTGAAGAAGCCACGCACGACCCAGCCGGTGCCGTCCGGGTTGAGGCGGTTGTTGTCGTCCTGGTGCAGGTTGTACAGCGCGTCGGCGTAGGTGTTCGGCTGCAGCTCGATGACGCGGCAGCGCCCGACGTTGGCGCCGGGCTCCTGCGCGCGGCGCGTCATCTCGGGCGCCTTCTCGACCTGGGAGGGGATCCAGACGCCGTCCTTGTCAGTCCGCGGGGGTGTGTGGTTCCAGAAGCCGTTGCACTCGATCTCGCCCTTGGCGGACGCGAGCGGCGCGAACCGGGTGTCACCCGACGACTTCCAGTCGACGTATTCGATGGAGAGCCATTCCTTCGGGTCGAGTTCTCGATCGTAGGAGTCGAGGACCACGAAGCCGGTCTCATCGAGAGCGGCAGACTTGATGTAACCCATGACGAATCATGCCTTTCGGTCAGTGAGCCAGCACGTTTTAACAGGCTCAACTTAGGCAAGCCTACATCGGGCCCTCGAAGCGGCCCGTGGACCGCGCCGTGAATAACCGGCGGACGCCGGCGACGCAGGGTCGGAGGCGTGAGCCGCCTTTAGACTGGACGGGCCATGGTCACTGCCACGAATGTCGACGCCACTGCGGTCAACACCATCGGATGGCTCTCGGCCGCGGACTGGACGATCGTCGTTCCGGTGTACCAGCGGCAGTACCGGTGGGACATCGGCGGATGCGAGCAGCTGCTCTCGGACATCCGCGCGGTGGCCGACCTCGACGATCGCCACATGCACTTCATCGGCTCGATCCTCTCGTCGGCGAGCGGCGCGGGCGAGGAAGCCGAGCTCGTGCTGATCGACGGCCAGCAGCGTACGACGACCCTCATGCTGCTGGTCGCGGCCCTGCATCACACCGTTCGTGAGGCCGATCCCGCCCTCGCCGACCAGCTCCAGCGGGTGCTGGTGCACTCTCACGACGCGAGGCGCACCAAGCTGCGCCCGCATCGGGCCTGGGCGTCCGTCTTCGAGCGAGTGGTGCTCGACCTGCCGCTGCCGCCCGATGAGCAGCGCGACTCGCGGTTCGACGACAACTACGCGTTCTTCCGCAGTCAGATCAGCCTCGATGAGGCACCCCGAATCTGGCGCGGCCTGCAGAAGCTCGAGCACGTGGCTATCACGCTCGGCGCGGGCGCCAATGCGCAGCAGATCTTCGAGAGCCTCAACTCCACCGGCGAGCCGCTGCGCGACCACGAGCTGATCCACAACTACGTGCTGATGGGCCTCAATCATGCCGAGCAGCGCGAGATCGAAGCCGAGTACTGGCAGGCCATCGAGCACAACACCGGCGACGCGATCGCCGAGTTCTGGCGGCAGTACCTCGTCATGACCACCGGCCGCGAGGTGACGGTCGTCGGCGGGCGGGGCGTGTACGAAGCGTTCCGGCACGAGTTCCCCCGGCTGGAGTTCGCCGACCTGGTGCGTCACGCCGGCGAATGGCGCGAGCTGTCCCGCGTGTATCGCGTGCTGCTGCACCCGAGGGAGGCTGGGGATGCAGAAGTCGGGCGCCAGCTGTCGTACCTCAGCACATTCGGCACGGGGATGTATCCGCTCGTCATGCGCGTGTACCGCGACTTCGAACTGGGCGCCGTCGCCCGCGACGAGCTCATCGAGACACTCGAGATGGTGCAGTCGCTGCTCGTGCGTCGCTCGATCGTCGGCACGGGCGTCGAGCGACTGGTCGCGCGGCTGTGCCGCGCGCGCGAACAGGGCAGGGACGCGCTGGTGTCGGCGATCTCCCGCATCACCCCCTCGGACGAACGTGTCGCGGTGGCGCTGAAGTACTCCGAGCTGCCCCACGCGTCGTATGTGCTGGGCCGTCTCGCCGGGGTCGACGGAGCCGGTGGCCTCGATGTCGAGCACATCTTCCCGCTCGCGCCCGGCGATGGGTGGACGGGCGACGGCGTGCGCGCCTGGGCGTCGTACAGCGAGGACGAGCAGAACAGCCATCGCGCCCTCGCGAACACGATCGGCAACCTCACCGTTCTCGAGGAGGACCTCGCGGTGCGCGCCTTCGACCGCTCCTTCCCCGAGAAGCAGGCACTCTACGCCCGCAGCTCGGTCCCGACCACGGCCGCGCTGGCCGAGCTGCCCGCCTGGGGAACGGCGGCGATCTCCCAGCGGTCGACGCAGCTGACCGAACGCTTCGTCGCGGTGTGGAAGCGCCCCGGCGGGCCGGCGATCGACGACGACGGTCTGACCCCCATCCTGGACGCGGTACGCCGGCGCGGCTGGCCGCCGGGATGGCACCGTGAGTGGTCGTACGTGGAGTACTGCGGCGAGCACTGGGAGGTTCCCGACGTCAAGTACCTCTTCAACCGCGTCTTCAAGCGCCTGTGGGCCGATGCCCGTGAAGCCGTCGTCGCATACAGCGCGCGGCGGGGTGGCCCGGTGTACACGGCGCAGTCGTGGAACGGTCAGTGGGATCGGCTCGACGATGAGCACTCCCTCTACATGGGCTGGGACTCCAGCTACATGCTGAGCGCCGTGCAGGGCGTCTTGGAGGAGGCCGGGCTCGCACCCGAGGTGTTCGTCAAGTACTCGTACATCGGCAACGCGATGTAAGGGGGACGGATGCCTCGCTCAGAGGCATCCGTCCCCCTCATCGTCGGTCGCGCGACCGTCAGTCGAAGGCGATCGACGCGTTCTCGTTGTTCAGCACGATCACCGGAGTGATCGACGGATGACCCGCCGCCTGGATCTTCGCCAGGTCGAAGCGGAGCAGCGGCGTGCCGGCCGTGACCTTCTGGCCCTTCTCGACCAGCGTCTGGAAGCCGTCACCCTTCATGCCCACGGTGTCGATGCCGACGTGGATCAGCAGCTCCGTACCGTCGCCCAGCACGAGCGCCACGGCGTGGCTGGTGTCGAACGTCGCCCCGATGGTGCCGTCGGCGGGAGCGACCACCGTGTCGCCGGTCGGCTCGATCGCCACGCCCGGCCCCATGATGCCCTGCGCGAAGGTCGGATCGGGTACCGCTGACAACGGCACCACCTGTCCCTCGAGCGGCTGACGCAGCCGCACGGTCGTGGTGGCCGGGGTGTCGGTGAGCACCGCGGTGGAGCCCGCGGCGGGAGCGATGGATGGTTCCGGCGCCGCGCCGGCCGGCACGGCGACCTCTCCCGCGATGATCTGCTCCATCGCGTCCTTCACGAACTGCACGTTCGTTCCGTAGACGACCTGCACCGATTTGCCGCCGGGCTTCATCGTGCCCGCCGCCCCCGCGCGCTTGAGAGCGGTTTCGTCGACCTTGCTCGGATCGTCGATCTCCATCCGCAATCGCGTGGCGCAGTTCTCGAGTTCGAGGATGTTCGCTTTTCCTCCGAGTGCATCGATGAAGCGGCTGCCGGTGACGAGGTACTTGTCGTCGGCCGCGTGCGTGTCGTACTCGGTGCCCTCACCGAGGATGTCGTCGTCCTCGCGCCCGGGGGTCTTCAGGTTGAACCGCTTGATGAAGAAGTAGAACACCCCGAAGTAGATGAAGAACCAGAACACGCCCATCACCGGGATGAGCCAGGGGTTCTGCGCCATCGGGTTCATCCAGTTGAGCACGAGGTCGACGAACCCCGCCGAGAACCCGAAGCCCATGCGCACCGGCAGTATCTGGCTGATCGCCATCGAGATGCCGGTGAACAGCGCGTGCGTGACGTACAGGACCGGGGCCAGGAACATGAAGGCGAACTCGAGCGGCTCCGTCACACCGACGAAGAACGACGAGATGGCGCCGGCGAGCAGGATGCCGTAGGCAAGCTTCTTGCGCGTGGTCCTGGCCGTCAGGTACATCGCGAGGGCCGCACCGGGCAGGCCGAACATCATGATCGGGAAGAACCCGGTCATGTACTGGCCGGTGACCCCGTAGGTGCCTTCGCCGGAGAGGAAGTTGTTGAGGTCGTTGATGCCGGCGACGTCGAACCAGAACACCGAGTTCAGCGCGTGATGCAAGCCCACAGGTATCAGCAACCGGTTCAGGAAGCCGTAGATGCCGGTGCCGAACGGGCCGAGCGTGACGATCCACTCGCCGAAGGTGACGAGTCCGCCGTAGACCCAGGGCCAGACGAAGTACAGCACGATGGCGACGACGAGCGAGATGCCCGCCGTGACGATCGCGACCGAGCGCTTGCCCGAGAAGAACGACAGCGCGTCCGGCAGCCTGGTGTCTTTGAAGCGGTTGTAGCAGAACGCGCCGATCAGGCCGCAGATGATGCCGATGAAGACGTTCTGCACCCTCAGGAACGAGGCGTCGACCTCGTTGACGTCGGCCACGCCGGTGTAGAGCGCCACCGTTTCCGGCTTGAGGAGCGTCGTCACCACGAGCCAGGACACGAGTCCCGCCAACGCCGAGGTGCCGTCGGATTTCTGGGCCATGCCCAGCGCGATGCCGACGGCGAACAGCAGCGCCATGTTGTCGAGCAGGGATCCACCGGCAGCGCCGAGGAACGCCGACACGATGTTGGGGCTCTGGCCGCCATTGCTGATCCAGAATCCGAGGCCCGAAAGGATCGCGGCCACCGGCAGCACCGCCACCGGGAGCATGATCGATCTACCGAGCCGCTGTAGGAACTTCATTGTTCGCCTCCCAGGCGCAAGGGACAGTTGCTGTCGCTGACGCTACACGCAACGACCGGTGCGCCAACAGATCCCTCCCCCCGAAAGTAAGGGGTGCGAACGAATTGCCCTCGGTGCGCGGCCTTCCACTCGGGGAAGTGCGCCTGTCCGCCCCTCCGGCGGCGTGGGCCCACCTGCAAGGACGTTCTGGAGGACACGGGCTCGAAACAGCGGAAGACCGCCGCA
Organism: Microbacterium sp. ProA8; assembly: GCF_039905635.1. Lineage (NCBI taxonomy): Bacteria > Bacillati > Actinomycetota > Actinomycetes > Micrococcales > Microbacteriaceae > Microbacterium > Microbacterium chionoecetis. The sequence continues at coordinate 2,189,256 of NZ_CP157000.1, forward strand.
GCCCTTGGGCAGCGGCGGTCTTCCATTCGTAGGGCGGGTGGGACTTGAACCCACGATCGTCGGGTTATGAGCCCGCTGCCTTGACCAGCTTGGCCACCGCCCCAGGCACGGAGTGCGCAGACGAGCCTACCGGTCCGTCAGTCTCGACGCGCGCGCGTCAGTGGTGCTCGGGGTCGTCGAGGCGGTCCTTGACCGGCGGCTCGGGCCACACCTTCGCAACGGCCTCGGTGACCTTGATCGAGCCGGTGCGCGGGTGCGCGGCATCCATCGAGGGACTGCTGCTTCCGCGCTGGATCGGCAGCCCTTGGCTCTCACTGAGCACCTGTGGATGGTGGCGTGCGAGCTGGAACACACCCCACACCGCGATCGCGCCCACCACGGCGAACGAGATGTAGACCCAGAGCGGAGCGCCGGCGACCTCCTGCAGCACCGTCAGACCGATGATGATGGCCACGATGGGGTCGATGACCGTGAGGCCGGCGACGACCAGGTCAGGCGGGCCCGAGGCGTACGCGCTCTGCACGAAGTAGGCCCCGATGATGGCGCCGATGATCAGGGCGGCCAGGCACGCGAACGTCAGCCAGTCGAAGTTGTTGTCTTTGATGCGCTCGATGACCACCTTCGCCAGCGTCGCCACGAAGCCGTAGATGACGCCGGCCGCGGTGATGTAGAAGAGAGCGCCCATCCGCTTGCGCAGCCAGATCCAGAGCCCCGCGAACACCAGCGTGACGACGACCAGCAGCACCAGGATCGTGATCAGCTGTGCGTTCGACACCGGCTTCTCGGTGGCGAACAGCGCCGCGATGGTGACGAAGATGAAGATGCCGCCGACGCATGCGCCGATCGCGATGAGGGAGCGCTTCGTGGGCTTGTGCCCGCTGATCTGCGCGTTGAGGAGGGTCGTGATGACGAGGGCCACCGCACCGAGCGGCTGCACCACGATGAGCGGTGCGAAGAAGAGGGCAGAGAGCTGGCAGACGATCGCCAGGCCCAGCATCAAGGTGCCGATCACCCACGAGGGGCGCGCGAGCAGCTTGAGCATATGACTCGGCCCGAGCCCCTCGCTGGAGTGTCCGCCGCTGAGGCTCTCGACCTTCGTCACGCCACGGTGCTGGTACTGGGCGCCGAACGACATGAACACCGCGCCCAGCAGGGCGAGCGGGATGCCGATCAGGATGCCGGGATTCTGGAACGCGCCGACGAGCTGATCGCCGACATCCTCGAGTTCCACCGCAGTCCAGACCACGTATCGACACTAGCCGCAGGCGCCGGTCGATAGGCTCAAGGCGTGGCTGTTCTCCCGATTCGCATCATGGGCGATCCCGTCCTGCACTCCCCCGCATCCCCCGTCGAAGAGATCACGGACGAGATCCGCACGCTGGCCGCCGACATGTTCGAGACGATGGATGCCGCGCCCGGCGTCGGGCTCGCCGCCCCTCAGGTCGGCGTGCCGCTGCGCATCTACACGTACAACTACGCCGACGACGACGGCGGTCCCTGGCGCGGGGTGGTGATCAACCCCGAGCTGTGGATGCGACCGCTCGAGCCGGGCGCGCCCGATCCGGATGACGAGGCCGAAGGCTGCCTCTCGTTCCCCGGTGAGCGGTTCCCGCTGCGTCGTTCGGACGAAGTGCTCGTGACCGGCACCGATCTCGACGGCGCGCCTGTGGAGATTCGCGTCGACGGATGGCGGGCGCGCATCATGCAGCACGAGTTCGACCACCTGGACGGAATCCTCTACGTCGACCGTCTCGACGACGGCGACTGGAAGACCGTGCAGAAGATCGCGCGCAAGCGCGGGTGGGGCCGGCCCGGCAGCGCCTGGACTCCCGGCGTGGACGACATCGACGCCTGAACTCCAGTCGACCCATACCCCCGCCCGGTATATCCTGGATGCGACGCGAGGACTCATGCCTCGTGCTGCCTGCGGACGCGAGGAGGGACGGATGGCGCTGCTGCGACTTTCGGAATTCTCGCCGCACGCTCCGCTGCTCCCCCGCGTGATCGCTGCCGTCGCCCTCATAGCCGGCCTGCTCGGCATGCACGTGCTCATGGCGCCCTCCTCCCACGCCGCCCACGCACGAGCGGACGTGGCGGAATTCGTCGTGTCGTCGGTGAGCGCGACGTCACAGCCGCATCACGGCGCCGCAGCCGCGCCGAGCGCTTCCTTGCTCTCTGCCGCGAACCCTGCGCTCGACCAGCTGCCTTGCGCGAGCGTGTGCGCAGATCCGGCGAGTCAGGAGTCCTCCCACGATCAGGACGAGAGCATCTGGTCGGTGATCTGCGTCCTGGCGCTGTTCCTCACCGCGCTGCTGCTCATGCCGCCGGGGCGGTCGCGCGTGCTGTCGCGGCGCGGCCCGTGGCCGGCCGTGCGGCAAACCGATGCCGACGGCAGCAGTGCGCCGCAGCATCCACCCTCCCTCCATCTGCTTTCGATCAGCCGGACGTGAGCCGTCGGTGCCCGGTGCTGCCGGGCCACCGCCCGCGCCTCCCCAGAGGCCGGGGTTCTGACGACCGCAGAGATCGAGAAGAGAGACAGATGACCACGTATACGCGCGTCCTCCTGATGCCCGCACCCCTCGCCCTGGCACTCGCCCTGGCCGGCTGCGGCGGCGCGGCTGGAACCGGCGACATGCCCGGCATGCACCATGGCTCAGGCGAGTCGTCCGCGTCAGCCGCCGACGTCGCGATGTCCGACCAGATGTTCGTAACGATGATGATCCCGCATCACGAGCAGGCGATCGAGATGGCCGACATCCTCCTCGCCAAGGAAGGGGTCGATCCTCGGGTCATGGCGATCGCCGAGCGCATCAAGGCCGCGCAGGGCCCGGAGATCGAGCTCATGGAGGGCTGGCTCGAGGACTGGGGCGTCGGGGCGGGCTCCGGCGGCATGGATCACGGCGACGGCATGATGAGCGAGGCCGATATGAGCGCTCTGCGCGAAGCGGACGGCGCGACGGCGGGCCGGCTGTTCCTGGAGCAGATGGTGGTGCACCACCAGGGCGCGGTCGAGATGGCAGAGGCAGCGCTCGACGCCGCCGAGGATCCCGAGGTGAAGGCCCTCGCCGAACAGGTGGTCGAGGATCAGAAGGCGGAGATCGCCGAGATGCAGGAGCTCGCGGCGACGCTCTGAGCGTGACGACCCTGGTGGGTGGGTGCCGCGCTCCTGCCCGCCAGGGTGTCAGTCGTCGCGGCGGTTCTGACGCTCGACCCACCGACGCAACTCGGCGTCGGCCCCGGGCGGGGCCTGTGCGATGACGTTCATCCCCTGCCGCACGAGGGTGGTGCCGGTCTGCAGCGGCCCCCACACCCGCGCGGTGGTCAGCTCGCCGGTGTCGACGTCGCGGACCTGCACCTGCGTGGTGTCGGTGGCCTTGCGTGCCCCGGCCTTGCCCGCGACGTGCTGGACGACCAGCACCGGCAGGCCGTGGGCCGCGGCGGTGGCGATGACCGCGTCGAGGTCGTGGGCGGCCCACTGACGTCGGATGCCGCGCGCCGTCCACAGCGCGACCACGACGACGGCCACCGTCGCGACCCCCGTCGGCACCAGCCAGCAGCTGACGACCGCGAGGGCCAGCGACCACGCCAGAACTCCGCGCACCGCGAGCAGGATCGCTGCGATCGAGGGCACCAATGCGAGGAAGAGCCAGGGAGCGGGGACGGAGAACGGGAACATCCACGGGTCTCCGCCGAGGAGCACCACGAGGCCGACCCACACGACCGCCGCCGCGAACACGGCCAGCACACACAGCAGCGGCACAGCCCGGTAGATCGGCGCCGGCGCGGGGACGCCGCCTTCGACCGCCAGCAGCGGCGAGGGCTTCGCGCGACCCGCCATATGCACCCCTCGATCTGATCCCGGAGACGAAGAAAGCCTCGGGGGTGGAGCCCCGAGGCCTTCGCTCCCCCACTTGGACTCGAACCAAGAACCTATCGGTTAACAGCCGATTGCTCTGCCAATTGAGCTATGGAGGAATGGTCCGCACTTTCGCGCGGGCAACCAGACCATACTAGCAAAGCCCAGCCCGTGCTCACGACCACGGCAGGGCCTTCGTCAGCTCACGAGCCGCCTGTCGGCCTCCCCGCTCGGGGTCCACAGCAGGTCCTGGGTGCCGTGCCCGTACGCCACCGCGTGACCGGCGCGGAGCACGAGCACGTCCGCATCCAGCTCGTTCACGACGTCGCGCTCGTTCGTGACGATGAGCGCCGCCATGTCGAGCTCGCGGCGGCGCCGCAGCACGGCCTCGCGTGCGGCCTTGCGCACCTCGACGTCCATGTTGGCGAAGGGCTCGTCGGCGATCAGCACACGCGGCTGCAGAACGAGGGCGCGCGCGAGTGCGACGCGCTGCCGCATGCCGGCGCTGAGTTCGTAGGGGTACTTGGCGGCCGCACCCAGCGGGAGCATCAGCTCGTCCAGCAGAGACGCCACCCGTACCGCGAGGGCGCGTGCGCTCACGCGACGGTCGCGGCTGGTGATCGGCTCGCCGATCACGTCGGCCACGGTGAGGCGTGCGGGCAGCCGGGCGCCCGCCGATTGCGGGAGGTAGCCGGCGTAGTACGTCAACTGGCGATGCGCGCGGCCCGGGCGCCGCACCGAGATCCCTTCGACGAGCGCACTTCCTCCCACGACGGCGAGCCCCGCCTCGTCGGCGCCGGCCAGCACCGCGGCGAGCGAGGACTTGCCCGAGCCGGTCGGGCCCATCACGGCGAGGATGCCGCCGTGGGGAAGCCGGAACGAGACGCCGTCGACGACCCGCTGGGACTCGCCTCCGCGGCCTCCGCGGCGGGCGATCGAAAGATCGGAGCAGTCGACCGCGACATCCGCGTCTCTTCGGCGAGCCATCTGTTCATCCTGCCCTGGGAGGGACCTCGACGCCAGCCGGGACGCGTGGATCAGGACGCTTCGTCGACGAGCGCCTGGCGCCGCGCGTCGAGCTCGCGCAGGCGCAGGCGGATGCTGCGTCCCTCTTCGGATGCCGCCGGCACACGCTGGATCGCGCCGAGCAGTTCGGCCTTCTCCCGATCGAAGCGCCGGAGGACGAGACGACGCGCGAGATCCCCTGCCGACGTCACCGCCGCCTCATCATTCAACGCCGGGAAGTCGCCGGCGAGCAGCTCTGCGGCGAGCGAGCGATACGGCTCACGCACGGTGGCGACGGCATCCGCAGACCAGCCGGGCCGCTGCATCCCGGGAGCCTCGCGGATGGCGACGCGCACCGCGTCGAGCGCGGAGTTGCGGAACGGCTGCTCGAGCGCCCGCTCGATGAGAGTCGCATCCATGCGGTGCCCGAACTGCAGCACGCCCATCAGCGCGTCCCGCTCCAGCCCGACCTCGGGGGTGCGGGGAAGCGTCGCCAGCGTGACCCTCAGCGCGCCCTCGTCGGCGGGCTCCGTCGGCGATGTACCGGGCGAGGGATCACGCCTGCTTCCGCCACCACGGCCTGCGCGTTCGACCTCGCGGCGCACGTCCTCGGTGTCCATGCCGAGCCGACGCGCGAGCACGCGAACGTACTCCGGCTGCAGGAGGGGATCTCGCAGCTCGGCGACGACCGGTGCGGCCGAGCGCAGCGCGCCGACACGACCCTCGACGCTGGCCAGATCGAAGCCCGAGATGCGCTGATCGATCACGAACTCGACCATGGGCACCTTGGTCTCGAGCAGCGCGCGCACCGCGCCGTCGCCCCGGGCGAGGCGCAGGTCGCACGGGTCGAGCCCCTCGGGACCGGTGGCGACGTACGTCTGCGCGTTGAACCGCTTGGCGTCGGCGAAGGCGCGGAGCGCCGCCTTCTGCCCCGCGGCATCCGGATCGAAGGTGAAGACGACCTCGCCGGCGGTGGAGTCGTCGCCCATCACGCGACGGAGCACCGTGATGTGGTCGGAGCCGAAGGCGGTGCCGCACGTGGCGATCGCGGTCGTGATCCCGGCGAGGTGGCAGGCCATCACGTCCGTGTAGCCCTCGACGACGACGACACGATGCTGGCGGGAGACCTCGCGCTTGGCGAGATCGAGTCCGTAGAGCACCTGCGCCTTCTTGTAGATGGTCGTCTCGGGCGTGTTGAGGTACTTGGGGCCGTTGTCGTCGTCGTAGAGCCGGCGTGCGCCGAACCCGATCACCTGACCGGTGACGTCGCGGATGGGCCACACCACACGGCCGCGGAACCGGTCGTACACGCCGCGCTGGCCCTGCGACACGAGTCCCGCCGACGAGAGCTCCTCGTCGCTGTAGCCCTGAGCGCGCAGCGCCGCGTGCATCCCCGACCACCCCTTGGGCGCGTAGCCCACGCCGAAGTGTCCCGCAGCGCCGGCGTCGAACCCTCGCTGCCCGAGGAAGCGCCGCGCGATGTCGGCCTCGGCCGTTGACAGCTGCGCGCGGAAGAACTCCGCCGCCGCGGCGTTCGCGGCGTACAGGCGCGCACGGCCGGTGTGCTCGGGGGCGGCGCCGCCGTCCTCGTAGTGCAGGGAGTAGCCGATGCGGCCGGCGAGGCGCTCGACCGCCTCCGTGAAGGTCACGTGGTCCATCGCGCGCAGGAACGAGTACACGTCACCGGACTCGCCGCAGCCGAAGCAGTGGTAGAAGCCGGCTTGCGGGCGCACGTTGAAGCTCGGGCTGCGCTCGTCGTGGAAGGGACACAGGCCCTTCAGCGAGCCGACACCGGCGGACTTGAGGGCGACGCGTTCGCCGATGATGTCGGCGATGTTCGTGCGGGCCTTCACCTCGTCGACGTCGGCCTGACGGATCCGCCCCACCATCAGCGCACCTCGGACGGATCGCGCATGGTGCGCGCCGCGGCGTCCATCGGCCGGGCTCCCGGCGCCCAGACGCCGACGGATGCCGCATCAACCTGCCCGATGAGGGACCCGTGCCACGCGATCGCCAGCTGGTCGGTGAGGCTCGCCACCTGATCGACGATGACCCGCCGGCGTGCGCCATCCGTCTCGGCCGCGGCGAAGTCCTCCGCGTGCAGCGGGTCCAGCGCGTCGGGTCGCTCCCAGAGCGCGGTGGCGACGCGCTTGAGCAGGCGTCGCTGCTCTTTGTAGAGGTCCTTGCGTCCCTCGATCGAGACGACCGCTGCGCCGATGATGCCCTTGAGCACCGCCATCTCGGCCTCGACGATGCGGGGCACCACGAGGTGCCCGCGGTAGCGGGTCAGCACGGAGGTCGCGTACGACTCCCGGGTGGCCATCGTGGCCGCGCGCGCGAAGCGGCCGATGAGATCGGAGGTCAGGTTCTTGAGCCGCGCCAGCGCCGGGCGCGTGCCGTCGAACGAGTCGATCCACTCGGGCATCCGGGTCAGGCGGAACAGGGCGTCCTCGAGCTCGTCCCGCGCGAAGTCGAAGCCGACCCACGACTGGATCGCGGTGAGGAGCCACTGGTGCTCGCGCGGATCCACGAGGCGCGCGGGGTCGAGGTAGCCGTTGACCACCGCATCCTCGAAGTCGTGCACGGAGTAGGCGATGTCGTCCGAGAGGTCCATCACCTCGGCCTCGATGCAGCGCACACGGCCCGGCGCCTCGGCGCGCAGCCAGCGGAAGACCTCTTCGTCTTCGGGGTACACGCCGAACTTCAGCCGCCCGCCCGGGTCGGGCAGCGGGTGGTCGGCCGTCCACGGGTATTTGCAGGCGGCGTCGAGGCTCGCGCGTGTGAGGTTCAGCCCGAAGCTGCGACCCTCGGCGTCGATGACCTTGGGTTCGAGCCGCGTGAGGATGCGCAGCGTCTGCGCGTTGCCTTCGAACCCGCCGAAGCCCTCGGCCCACTCGTTCAGCGCCCGCTCGCCGTTGTGGCCGAAGGGCGGATGCCCGAGGTCGTGGCTGAGGCAGGCGGTGTCGACGACGTCGGCTGCGAGATCGAGCGCCGTCGCGAGTTCGCGCCCGACCTGCGCGACCTCGAGCGAATGGGTCAGGCGGTTGCGCGCGAAGTCGGCCGGGCTCGCGGGACTGAGCACCTGCGTCTTCGCGGCGAGACGCCGGAGCGCCGCGGAGTGCAGCACTCGGGCTCGATCCCGCGCGAAGTCGTCGCGCTGCGACCGGTGGCGCTCGGGAAGGAAGCGGGCGGCATCGGCGTCGTCGTACCCCGCTGGGCGGTCGGACGCGCCCGCCACGTCACCCGCCACTGTGGTCGAGTTCCGCTTCGGCGAGGGCGGTGGATGCCGCGGCCCCGAGCTCGCGGGAGTTCAGCCAGCCGTCGGGCAGGGCGGGGCGCTTGGGGGTGCCCGCACGACCGCGCTGCCCCTCCGCCGCCGCACCCGGGTAGGGGGCGTCGAGTTCCATGGTGGCGAGCAGATCGTCGATCTCGGCGAGGGTGGATGCGGTCGCCAGGCTCGCTCGCAGCTCGCCACCCACCGGGTAGCCCTTGAAGTACCAGGCGACGTTCTTGCGGATGTCGCGGCAGCCGCGGCCCTCGTCCTCGAAGAAGTCGACGAGCAGCTCCGCGTGCCGGCGGAAGGCGCGCGCGACGAACCCGAGGGTCGCATCGACCGGCGCGGCGGGTGCGGCGCCCGGGTTGCCGAGAGCGCGGGCGAGGTCACCGAAGAGCCAGGGTCGCCCGAGGCAGCCACGACCGACGACGACGCCGTCGCAGCCGGTCTCGTCCATCATGCGGACGGCGTCCTCGGCCGACCAGATGTCGCCGTTTCCGAGGACGGGGACGCTCGTGACGGCCTGCTTGAGTGCGGCGATCGCCGACCAGTCGGCGTTGCCCGAGTAGAACTCCGACGCCGTGCGCGCGTGCAGTGCCACGGCGGCCACGCCGGCGTCCTCCGCGATGCGGCCGGCGTCGAGGTAGGTGAGGTGATCGGCGTCGATGCCCTTGCGCATCTTGACGGTGAGCGGGATGTCGCCGGCGGCGCGCGCAGCGCGCGTCACGATGTCGCGGAACAGCCCGAGCTTCCACGGCAGCGCCGCTCCCCCACCCTTGCGGGTCACCTTGGGAACGGGGCAGCCGAAGTTCAGGTCGATGTGGTCGGCGCGATCCTCCTCGACGAGGAGGCGCACGGCGGCCTCGGTCGTCGCAGGGTCCACGCCGTAGAGCTGGATCGAGCGCGGCTTCTCGGACTCGTGGTGCGTGATCAGGCGCATCGTCGTGGCATTGCGCTCGACGAGGGCGCGGGTCGTGATCATCTCGCTGACGTAGAGGCCCGCTCCGTACTCGCGGCAGAGCCGCCGGAACGCGGTGTTCGTGATGCCCGCCATCGGCGCCAGCACGACGGGCGCATCGAGTTCGATGGGCCCGATGCGCAGCGTGCGCGCGGGAGCGAGGGCAGTCGTCACGACTCCATTCTCTTACAGGAATCCGTCCCTTGGCTGAACGGACCGCTTCCCTGTGGCATCGTCGCCGTCATCGACGCCGATCCGTCCGGAGATCCGCAGTCGGAGAACGGGCCCGGCGCGAGAGATCGCGACGAGCCCGTTCCGGCGGTCGGGGATCAGGCGTCGGCGACGGCGGGCTCGCGGTGCTCCGACCAGACCTGGCGCACGATCTGCGCGAAGGCCTCGGCGGGCTGAGCGCCGGACACGCCGTACTTGCCGTCGATCACGAAGAACGGCACGCCGTTGATGCCGTACGCCGTGGCCTGCGCCTGGTCGGCTCGGACGGCGTCGAGGTAGCGGCCGCTCTGCAGGGCCACGCGCGCGGCGTCGGCGTCGAGTCCGGCATCCGTGGCGAGCTCCACGAGCTCGTCCTCACGCCCGAGGTGACGGCCCTCGGTGAAGTACGCGGCCATGAGCCGCTCGGCGAGCTCGTGCTGGCGGCCCTGCCCCTTGGCGAAGTGGAGCAGCTCGTGAGCCTTGACGGTGTTGGTGTGCTTGAGGAGGTCGAAGCGGTACTCGAGGCCGGCGTCGGCGGCGACGCCCGTGACGCGCTGGAGCATCTGCTCGACCTGCTCGCGCGGCATGCCCTTGTGCTTCGCGAGGAAGTCCAGCTCATCGCCTTCGAAATCCACGGGAGTGTCGGGCGAGAGCTCGAACGAGTGGAAGGTCACCTCCACGGCGGGGGCGTCGTCGTCGGCGGATGCCGCGGCCAGCCCGTTCTCGAGGTTGCGCTTGCCGATGTAGCACCAGGGGCAGGCGATGTCGCTCCACACGTCGATCTTGATGGCGTCCGTCATGCTCAGGACAACCGCCCGCGTCCGCGCTTCTATTCCGCCGAATGCGACGTCAGGCGGAATGCTCAGTTCGTCGGCGGGTCGGCGTCAGGCACGAACCGGAATCGCACGCGCACATCGTCGTACGGCACGACGATGGTCGAGGCATCCGGTGACCACGCGTCCGGCACCAGGTACAGCCGGCCTCCACCCTGCGCGAGCAGCCGGAGGCCGAAATAGCGGTAGTCGAACGTGGGCTCCCCTGCGGCGGGATCTTCGGTGGTTGCCTCGTCGCCGAGCTGCTGGAACGTGATGTCGTCGTTGCCGGGGTAGAGCCGCTCGCGCGTGTCGAGGACCACCGCCGGCAGCGTGCTGAGGTCGGCCGCGAGCGACCGCGCCTGCCCGAGACCCCACCACTGCGCAATGGTCGCCGTCGACCAGAACGTGCCCGCGATCATCACGAGCACGAGCAGTACCACGACGCCCCGGCCGCCGCTCGCGCTGTCCAGGGCGCGCACGGTCGACGCCGCGTAGGCGGCGAGGCCCGCTCCGATTGCGAGGAACAGCGGCGTCAGCAGCTGTCCGTAGGTCCATCCGGGGAGGAACGGCACCACGAAGGCCAGTGCGAGACCGGCGAGCACGAACGCGATGCCGGTCCACGCGACGGTTCCGATCACGCGGCGCTGTGTGGCCCGCTGCTGCACCACGAGCCACTTCCGCAGCGCGCGGTGGCCGAGGATCGCCAGGACCGCCAGCAGAGTGAGCACCATGACGGGGACGAACAGCGCTCCGGGGCTGCGCATGACGAACTCCTCGGAGCTCAGTCCGATGATGTCGACGTCCACGCCGAAGTAGCGGAAGAACTCGCGCGTCGAGACGTAGCCGAAGTAGAACAGCAGCGCCGTGACCAGGGTGAGCGGTGCCACGAACGACGACAGGAACCCCATCCACTTCTCGAAGCCCAGTCCGGTCTCGCGGCGCGGTGCGGCGGCGGGGTCGGGCGGGGTTGCGGTGGTGTTCGTCGTCTGCGCCGCGGGCGCGCCGACGGCCGACTGCGCCGGCCGCCGAGTGCGCGCGCGGCGAGCCATCACCCGCTCCCCTCCTCCTGCTGATCCTGGTCATGCTCCTGCTGGTCCTGCTCCTGCTGGTCCTGTTGATCCTCGTCCTGTTGATCCTGATCCTGATCCTCGTCCTGATCCTGTTGATCCTCGCCCTGATCCTGCTGATCCTGATCCTGATCCTGATCCTGATCCTGGTTCTGCTCCTCGTCGTCCGAGACGTCCGGGTCCTCGACGATGATCGCCGGTCCTGGGATCACTTCGCGAGCGGCGACGATGTCGCAGATCTCGGCGGTCGGGCACTCCAGAGTGCCCACGAAAGTGATCTTGGTGCCGTCCTGGAAGTCACTTCCAGGACGGAGCACGAGACTGCATGTGATCTCGGACTCGTTCGCCTCGACGGTCATGTCAAGGCAACCGCGGTCGGCTTCCCGCGAACCGCAGACCTCGCTTTTCACCGCGAGGCCGGGGCGGTCTGTCACCGCGCTCTGGAAGGTGAAGCGGACGCCCTCCGGGACGTCCCCGCCCCAGAAGACCTTGATGGTTTTGCACCACATGCCCGCCTCGATGATCTCGGCGACGCCCTGGTCACCGTAGGCCGGGCCGCCGTATTGGGCGACGGGCCCGGTGCGCACACGATCCTGCGCCGGGTCCTCTCCCCCGTCCGCGTCGCCCTCACCGTCGTCGCCTCCACCGTCGTCGGTGGGCGTGGCATCCGGAGATGGACGGGGACTCGCGGTCGTCGTTCGGTCTGCGCCCTCCTCGGTCACCGGGGTGTCGCATCCCGACAGAGCGAGCAGCAGGACGATGCTCAGGCCCGCGGCAATGCCGACCCCAGGTCGTGACAGCGCCATGATGCGCCTCCTGACCGGCCGCGTCCGCGGCTCACGTCAATGATGAGGGCGCTGGGGCTCGCTGGATACCCCGACCGCGTGCCGGGCTGGAATCAGGAGGCCGAGGCGTCGGGAGCGTCGACGGCGCCGCCGAATCGGCGGTTGCGACCGAGGTACGTGTCGATGCCGTCCCACAGGTCTTCGCGGCTGAAATCCGGCCACAATGTGTCGAGGAAGACGAACTCCGCGTACGCCGACTCCCACAGCAGGAAGTTCGACGTGCGCTGCTCGCCGCTCGAGCGCAGGAAGAGGTCGACATCGGGCATGTCGGGGCGGTACAGCCGTCGCTGGATGAGCTTCTCCGAGACGGCCGACGGCTTGATCCGGCCCGCCGCGACGTCGTCGGCGATGGAGCGCATGGCGTCGACGAGCTCGATGCGGCCCCCGTAGTTGACGCACATGGTCAGGGTCAGCACGTCGTTGCCGGCCGTGAGGCGCTCGGCGAACTGCAGCTCTTTGATGACGCTCGACCACAGCCGCGGCTTGCGTCCCGCCCACTGGATCCGCACGCCCCATTCGTTGAGCTGATCACGGCGGCGATGCAGCACGTCGCGGTTGTACCCCATGAGAAAGCGCACCTCTTCGGGCGAGCGCGACCAGTTCTCGGTCGAGAACGCGTACACCGAGAGGTGCTTGACGCCGGCCTGGATGGCTCCGGCGACGACGTCGAGAAGGGCGGCCTCGCCCGCCTTGTGCCCCTCGATGCGGGTGAGACCCCGGCGATTCGCCCAACGGCCGTTGCCGTCCATGACGATCGCCACGTGGTTCGGCACGGCGCCGCGGGGGTACTCGGGCGGGTACACGCCGGTCCAGTCCAGCGGGCGATACGGCACCGCGTCGCGATGCGTGTAGGGCTTGGGAGTCACCGAGGGCCTTCCTGCGGGGCGGAGACGTGCGAGAGCGAACGGATGCCGCGCTCCAGGTGCCACTGGGCATAGGCCGCGATGAGGCCCGAGGCGGCAGCCGTCGAGCCGGCGGAGGCGGCATCCACCACGTCCCACTCCCCTGCCATGAGCGACTGCAGGAGGGAGACCGTGGCCGAGTCGACGCGCGCGGCCCCGGTGGGCGCGCAGTCGCGGCAGATGATCCCGCCCTGCTGTGCGACGAACGTGTCATGGGGGCCACTGCGTCCGCACCGCGCGCACTCACCGAGGCCTGGCGCCCACCCCGAGAGCGCCATGGCGCGCAGCAGGTAGGAGTCGAGCACGCTGCGAGACGCGTGCTCGCCACGCGAGAGCGCCCGCAGGCCGCCCACGAGAAGGAGGTACTGCTGCGGCGTCGCCTCGGCCTCGTTCAGCCGGTCCGCCGCCTCGACCATCGCGTGGGCAGACGTGTAGCGGTCGTAGTGCGCCACGATCTCGGCACCGTATGAGCCCAGCGACTCGGCCTGCTGCACGATGTCGAGCGAGCGGCCCTGGTACAGCTGGACGTCGGCGACCATGAACGGCTCGAGCCGCGCACCGAAGCGCGACGACGTGCGGCGGACCCCCTTCGCGACCGCGCGCAGCTTGCCGTGGCGGCGGCTGAGCATCGTCACGATCCTGTCGGCTTCCCCCAGCTTGTGGGTACGCAGGACCACGACTTCATCGCGGTAGGTGGGCACCCGTCAATTATGGATGCGGTCTCCCCGGTAGGGGCGCTGACGCCCCGGCGGCCGTGGTGCCGAGCCCCGCGGCGATCTCCGTGAGATCGGGCAGCGCCCGGTCGATGGTCTCCATGGTGGCGGTGAGCGACATCCGGAAGTGGCGCGGCTGGTCGAAGAGCGTCCCGGGCATCACGTAGATCCCGCGTGCCGCGAGGGCATCGCAGAAGGCGGCCGCGTCGCCGCCCGGCGCTTCGCCCCACAGGTAGAAAGTGCCCTCGGGCCGGGTGACGCGCACGCCCGCATCGGTGAGCGCGCCGTACAGCCGATCCCGCTTCCGGGCGAGTTCGGCCATGTCGAGCGACACCGACTCGAGCGCCGGCACCGAGTACTGCATGACGGCGTCGGGGAAGCCCCATCCGATCGCGAGACCCAGGGGCATGAGCGCAGCGCGCAGTTCGTCCCGTTCGGCCGCCGGGATGAGCGGCGACAGAGCGAGGTACCCGAGGCGCTGTCCCGGTGCGAGCAGCACCTTGCCGTAGCTGTAGTCGATGACCGTCCACGGGTACGAGCCGGCGGGGCTGGCGAAGGCGACGCCGTCGAAACGGATGCGCCGATACGGCTCGTCGGAGACGAGCCAGATGCGGCGACCGTGCGTGAGAGATGCCTGTTCGAGCACGTCCGCGAGCGCCCGCCAGGTGTCCTGCGAATAGACGCGTCCGGTCGGGTTGGCCGGAGAGTTGACGACGACGAGCCGCGTCCGCGGGCCGATCGCGCGAGCGATCGCGTCGACGTCGAGATCGAACGTCTCGGCATCGAGCGCGGCGCGGACCGGGACGAGGTTCGCGGCCTCGAGCATCGGCTCGTAGCAGAACCATCCGGGTACGGGGATGACGACCTCGTCGCCCGCGTCCGCCAGCATCGCGAACGTCAGCGAGAGCGCGCCGAACGCGCCTTGGGTCATGGCTATGTCGTCGGGCTCGAAGTCGAGGCCGAGCTCGGTGCGCAGGCCCGCCGCGATCGTCTCCTGCGCGACCCTCTCGCTCGACTTGTACGCGAACCAGTCCACCGATCGCGGCTCGACCTGCGCCTGGATCGCCGCGGTCAGCCCCGGGAGCGCCAGCTCGTGCGGGTTGCCGAACGTGAAATCGAGAGCGTCGGCGTCGTCGGCCGTCGCCTGGATGCGTGCGAAGTACGCCGTGACGACGTCGACCGACGCCTTCGCTCGTTTCGCGCGATCGGACATGGCCATCGCCATCGCTTCTCCCCAGTGCTGCGTCGCCCCTCCGCAAGGATCCCAACGGACGCTGCGTGGGTCAACCCCGGAGGAACATAATGTAGTCTGTTCACTATGTCCGGCACGAAGATCCTCGACACCCTGCTCGCCCTGTCGCAGGTGCTGGAGGCCGATCAGGCGGCCGAACTGGAGCGGCGCGGACTCACCCAGCCCCGCACCCATCTGCTGTGGGTGCTGTACCACGGCGGGCCGGTGACCCAGGCTCAGCTGGCCGAGGCGATCGGCGTCACGCCGCGCCACGTCACGACGCTCGTCGACGCGCTGGAAGCGACGGGCTTCGCGCGGCGGGAGCCGCATCCGTCCGATCGCCGCGCCGTGCTGGTGCACCTGACGGAACGCGGACTCTCGATCATGCAGGCGATGGATGCCGAGCACGAGTCGCTCGGCAGCGATCTGATCGCCGGGCTGGACGACGAGACCGTACGCGTCACGGCCGACGCTCTGCAGCATGTCCTGACCACGCTGCAGCGCCTCGTCGCCGAGCATGCGGCACGGCAGGACGAGCGAGTGGAGCACGCATGAGCACCCCGACCACGACCCAGACGCCGCGACCGACGCCCGCGTCGTTCGGGCAGCGCCTACGACGTCTCGCCGCACTCGCGTGGCGCGCCGAGATCGGGATCTGGCAGAGCCTCTACCGCTGGATCTTCCGCCGCCCGCGCGTCCCCGCCGGGGCCACCGGGTTCGCGTACCACTCCCCCGTCTTCACGATCCTGATGATCTTCATCGTGCTGTCTGCGGTGGAGATCCCCATCATCGATCTCATCGTCCACCCGTGGCCGTGGGTGCGCATCCCGCTTCTGATCCTCGGGATCTGGGGGCTCACCTGGATGATCGGCCTCGCGCTGAGCTACCTCACGCGTCCCCACGCCGTCGGTCCGGACGGCATCCGTGCGCGCGTGGGCGCGGACGTCGATGTCGACCTGCCGTGGGAGGCGGTGGCGTCGGTCGAGCGGTCGCGCGACGTCGCCGAGAAGGCACCGAAGCTTCGCGACGAGGAGCACGGGCGCACGCTGTCGCTGCGCATGGCGAACGAGACCAACATCCTCATCGTGCTCGAGAAGCCGGTGCGCACGAGGCTGTCGGGCAACGCGGTCGAGATCGATGCGGTGCGGCTCTGGGCCGACGACGTCGACGGCTTCCTGCAGGCGGTCCGCACGCACATCCCCTGAGTTCGACGCCCGCTCGCCGGCCCAGGCGTCCGCGCCGCTTTGATCAGCGCGCGGCGCGGCGGGCTGCCTCCCGCGCCGTCGTGAGCGCCGTGAGCTCGGCGTCGACCTCGTCGAGGAT
Organism: Microbacterium sp. ProA8; assembly: GCF_039905635.1. Lineage (NCBI taxonomy): Bacteria > Bacillati > Actinomycetota > Actinomycetes > Micrococcales > Microbacteriaceae > Microbacterium > Microbacterium chionoecetis. Next base: position 2,205,455 of record NZ_CP157000.1, read on the forward strand.
CTCGTCATGCGCGACTGCCGCGATGCCGTCTCGCAGCCGCCCGGCCACGCGGGCGGCTCGTCGCCGGGCGCCCGCCCGCACTGCGAACGCCGACGCGACGGCGAGCATGAGGCCGAGCGCCGCACCCGCCACCAGCAGCAGGGTCGGCCAGGGCACGTCGAACTCGCCCACCGCCAGCATCGGCACGAGGCCCTCCGTCGGCATCCGGAGATAGTCCAGAAGGGCGAGCAGCCCGAGCCAGGCGCCCCCGGCGATGGCGACGGCGAGCAGCAGCCACTGCATCACGTTCGCCACACCCCACCAGCGCGCGCTGCGCACTTCGACTGTCCGCACGATCGCGCGGTCGACGGAGTCGACGATGCCGGCCGAGGCCGCGACAGCGCGGGCGTTGACGCGTTCCTGCGCGCCGCCGGGAAGCGCCGCGGCGGCGGCCGCGACGTAGGTGCGGGTGGCGGTCGCGACCTGTGCGCGAACGGCCGGGGATGCCGTCGGAAGCGACGAGCGGATGAGCTCCGAATCCGCAGGCGCGTCCACCTCGCGCCGGCGCTCGGGTGGGCGAAGCCCCAGTGTGCGCAGCGGGTCGGCGCGCAGCGCTCGCACCCAGCGCGTCGGTGGCCACCCGGTGCGGGCGAACCCGTCGCGCAGGCTCGAGTCGCGCACCGCGTCGACGACGAGAGGAATGCCGGCCGCATGCTCAAGTGCGTCGACGAGGCGGCGGCGGGCGTCGGCCAGCGCGCGTGCGTCCGGCGCCGTGCCAGGAAGGGCGGCGAGCAGCTCGGACGCCGCGTGACGCACATCGGCCGTGAGACGCGCGGTCGACGCCTCCCGCCGGTCGACGGCACGCGCGATGAGGGCTTCGAGCTGGGGCACGCCTTCGCCGCTGTGTGCGGACGCGCCGAGGATGCGCGCCCGGAGTCCATCGGCCTCCACGAGGCGCGTCAGGTCAGCCAGGCACGCGGCAGCGTCTTCGTGGGTCAGGCGGTCGAGCTGGTTGAGCACGACGACCACCGAGTCCTCGTGACCGGCGAGGGGAATGAGGTAGCGGGAGTGGAGGACCGCGTCGGCGTACTTCTGCGGGTTGGTGACCCACACCAGCAGATCGGCTCGTTCGGTCACGTGGTCGGCGCGCACCCTGTGCTCGGTGACCACGGAGTCGTGGTCAGGCAGGTCCAGCAAGACGAGGCCTTCGGGGTGCCTCGATGAGACGTCGAGTTCGTGACGCTCCTTCACTCCGAGCCAGTCGAGGAGGGCGGCCGAGCCGGCTGCGATGTCGGAGGACTCGGCGATGGCGGCAAGGGGGAACGCGGTCGTGGGGCGCTGCTGGCTCGTGCGGGCGAGGTCCGCTCCGGTGAGGAGATTGAACAACGTGGACTTGCCCGTGCCGGTCGCCCCTGCGAGTGCGACGACCGTGTGCTCGGCCGACAGCTGCGAACGCTCCCCCGCACGCTGCAGGGCCAGCCGCGCAGCGGCGATCACCTCGTCGGCGATCCGTCCCTCCGCGGCGTCGGCCGCGACACGCAGATCCGCGGCGCGCTGGGAGAGTGTCGTCCGCGCCATCAGCCCTGCCTGCCCAGCAGCCGCTGCCAGAATCCGGGCTTCCTCGGCTCCTCCGCGGGGCCTGGCGTCGCCGGTGCACCGGATTCCTCGGCGCTGACGCCTCGCGCGGCGATGTCGACGCCACGAAGGTGCGCGCCACGGAGCGCGGGCACGGGACTCGCGGCGCGCGGGGCGTTCACCACCCGCGCGCGGCGTTCCTCGGCGGATGCGCGCCTCAGCTCCTCAGCGGCATCCCGCAGCTCGTCGCCTGCCGACTCCGAGATGGCGAGAGCCGTGACCGCCGTGAGAGCGATGGAGGCGTCGGCATCGAGCAGAGACCCCAGGCGCCGGGTGAGTCGCTCGGATGCCTCGGCCGTGAGCCTGCGGACGGCGTCGTCGCCGAACACGGCTTCGAGCACCTTCTGTGCGAGCAGCGCCGTCCCTCCGGCGACTCCGACCTCGATGCCGGTGAGGCCTCCCGTGCTGCCGAAGACGACCAGCATGAGAGCCACGCCCAGACCGTTGACGCCGAAGCTCAGTCCCCTGGCCAGGCCGCGGCGGTCCGCTCCCTGTTCCTGCACGATGGCGAGCACGTCGCCCTGCCATGCGCGGATCTGCTCGGCGATCGCCGATCTGAGGTCGGCCGTGCTGACGCCCGTCACCCCCGCCGTCGCTCCGGCGTCCACGAGGATCCCCGCACCGGCCGGGTCGCTGCGCCAGGCGGAGCGCACCCGTTCCCGTGCCGTCTCCATCGCATCGATCGTGATGGCCTCGAGTCCGCTGGCGATCGCGAGCTCGACCGGCTTCGCGTCGGGTTCCCCGCCACGGAAAAACGAGACGACGGCGTCGCGGGCGCGGCTCACGCCGCGTTCTATCGAGCGCATGAAGGTGCTTGCTCCGACGAAGTCCTGCCATCGCGTGAGCACCTCGCCGCGGAGCATCGCGCCGTCTGTCGTCGCCGTTGCGATCTGCGACGACGCTTCGGCGTACGCGGCCTCGACGATCTGCCGAAGGCGCGCCGCGGAGGCCGCCTGCCCGTCGGCGGCGGCGGCGACACCCCGCACGGCCTCCGCGAGATCGGTCAGGACCCCGTCGCGCGTGGCGAGCGCCACATCATCACGGGCGTCTGCGCTTCCGCCCAGGTCGGTGAGCCACCCCGAGATGTCGGCGACGGCTGCTTCGGGGAGCAGTCCGTCGGGATCGAGCCGGGCCTCGGGCACGACGAAGAGCGGCGCGTCGCCGAGGTCGTGTTCGAGCATCATGCGACGGAGGTCCGACACGACGGCGTCACCGCCCGCGTCGACGCGGTCCAGGACGAGGGCCAGCTGGGCGTGGCGCGCTGCGGCTGCGCGCAACAGCTCCCATGGGACGGCGTCGGCGTAGCGCGCCGCCGTCGTGACGAACAGCCAGAGATCCGCGGCCGCCAGCAGCTGTGCGGCGAGTTCCCGGTTCGCGACCTCCACGGAATCGATGTCGGGCGCGTCGAGAAGCGCGAGCCCCGGGGGCATCCCGGCGAAGGGGGCGAGCCGGAGCGCCCGCACGCCGGACGCCGCGGTGCCGTCACGCTCGTCGACGGAGGATCCTCCGGAGGCCACGGTCGTGTGGATGCGCGTCAAGGTCGGAAGGATCCGCTCGGGCGCGAACCACGGTGCGTCGGCGGGGTGGTGCACGAGGACCGGCGAGCGGGTCGTCGGCCGCAGAACGCCCGGGGTCGTGAGGGCGGCGCCCAGAACGGAATTCACGAGGGTCGACTTGCCCGCGCCTGTCGATCCGCCGACGACGACCAGGAGCGGGGCTCCGTCCGATCGCAGCCGCGGCAGGAGGTAGTCATCGATCTGCGCGAGGATGTCGTGCCGACGCGATCGAGCCTCCGCGACGCCGGCTCCCTCTAGCGGCAGCGTGGCAGCGCTGAGCCGGCCGCGCACGACGTCGACCGCACTGATGAGGCGGCCACGGGCGTGGGCCGCGGCATCTCTGCTCCCGTCGTCGCCGTCCGGCATGTCCCCATCCTGCACCACGTGTCCCTCCGCGTGCCCGCACACGCTCGCGCGGGGCACCCGGCATCTTGCGCCTCCGGACGCGACAATGGAGGGGTGGACGAGCCTGTCTTCGTGATCCCCTTGTGGGCCGACCTCATCGCCGTGGGCCTCGGCGGCATCCAAGGCGCCCTCTTCGCCTCCGGGTTCCGCGGTCAGCGGCGACTCGACCTGCTCGGAGTCGCCATCATCGGGATCGTGGTGGGCATGGGGGGCGGTCTCATCCGCGATCTGCTGCTGAACGTGACACCCACCACCCTGCAGAGCAACTGGTATCTGCTGACCGCGACCGGTGCGGCACTGTTCGGGATGCTGCTCGCCGGTCTGTTCCAGCGGCTCAACGCGGTGATCCTCGGTCTGGACGCACTGGTCATCGGGCTGTTCGGCGCCTTCGGCACCAGCAAGGCCCTCGCGGTCGGGCTGCCGCTCGTGCCGGCCGTGTTCGTCGGGGTCTGCGCGGCGGTCGGCGGCGGCATCCTGCGGGACATGATCATGGGGCTTCCCGTCGCGATCATGCACGTCGGCTCGCTCTACGCGGTGGCCGCGGGGGCCGGATGCCTCGTCCTGGCGCTCTCGCACGAGCTCGGCGCGAACCTGGTGGTCGCCGCCGTGATCGGGATCGCTGTGACCACGGTGATCCGCCTGCTCGCGGTGATCTTCGACATCTCTCTGCCGGAACAGCGCGCGCTGTATCGGCGTAAGGTCGCCGTCGAGACGTCGGCGATCCCGATCGTCAAGCCCTGAGCGGGGCTCGGCCCCCTCGGCTGCCGGCGTCCGAAAGCAGGCCGAACGCACACCGACGGGTGCACGCGGGGATCACCCGCGCACACCCGTCGACGGTTCGCGCTCAGACGGCCGCGAGGGCCCCGGAGCGCTGCCGCGTGCGGATGGCGCGGTTCACGCCCGACACGATCGCTTTGAGCGATGCGGTCGAGATGTCCGAGTCGATGCCGACGCCCCAGAGGCGCTCACCATCGACCTGCAGTTCGATGTACGCCGCGGCCTGGGCGTCGCCACCGGCGCTGAGGGCGTGCTCGACGTAGTCGTAGAGCGTCACGTCGAATCCCTGTGCGCGGATGATCTCGAGGAACGCCGCCACCGGGCCGTTGCCCCGGCCGGATGCCTCGAACCGGTCGTCGCCGTCACGCAGCGTGATGTCGAGCGCGACGTCACCCGACAGGTCGCTGCGAGTGCTCGTCGCCAGCAGCTCGAAGCGGCCCCAGCGCTCATCCGCGACCTCGGCAGGCAGGTACTCGTCGGTGAAGATCTTCCAGATCTGGTCGCTCGTGACCTCGCCGCCCTCGGCATCCGTCTTGGCCTGCACGACACCCGAGAAGTCGATCTGCAGCTTGCGGGGCAGATCGAGCGAGTGGTCGGTCTTGAGCAGGTACGCGACCCCGCCCTTGCCCGACTGCGAGTTGACGCGGATGACGGCCTCGTAGGAGCGGCCCAGGTCCTTCGGGTCGATGGGCAGGTACGGCACGGCCCAGTCGATGTCGTCGACGGTGACACCGGCCGCGGCCGCCCGTGCCTCCATCGCCTCGAAGCCCTTCTTGATCGCATCCTGGTGCGATCCGCTGAACGCGGTGAACACCAGGTCGCCCGCCCAGGGGCTGCGCTCATGGACGGGGAGCTGATTGCAGTACTCGACGGTGCGCTTGACCTGGTCGATGTCGCTGAAGTCGATCTGGGGATCGATGCCCTGCGTCAGCAGGTTGACGCCGAGCGCGACCAGGTCGACGTTGCCGGTCCGCTCGCCGTTGCCGAAGAGGCACCCCTCGATCCGGTCGGCGCCGGCCATGTAGCCGAGCTCCGCCGCGGCGATCGCGGTGCCGCGGTCGTTGTGGGGGTGCAGCGAGAGGATCACGTTCTCGCGGTGCGCGAGGCGACGGCTCATCCACTCGATCGAGTCGGCATAGACGTTCGGAGTCGCCATCTCGACCGTGGCGGGCAGATTGATGATGACCTTGCGCTCGGGCGTCGGCTCGAAGATCTCGATCACCTGGTTGCACACGTCGACCGCGAACTCCAGCTCGGTGCCGGTGTAGCTCTCGGGCGAGTACTCGTAGAACACCCGCGTCTCGGGGATGCGCTTCTCGAACTCGCGGCACAGCCGCGCGCCCTCCAGGGCGATGTCGATGATGCCCTGCTCGTCCGTGCGGAAGACGACCTCGCGCTGCAGCACGCTGGTCGAGTTGTACAGGTGGACGATCGCCTGCTTGGCGCCGGCGATCGACTCGTACGTGCGCTCGATGAGGTGCGCACGCGCCTGCGTCAGCACCTGGATGGTGACGTCGTCCGGAATGAGGTTCTCTTCGATGAGCTGACGCACGAAGTCGAAGTCGGTCTGGCTCGCCGAGGGGAAGCCGACCTCGATCTCCTTGTAGCCCATCCGCACGAGGAGATCGAACATGACGCGCTTGCGCTCGGGGCTCATCGGATCGATGAGCGCCTGGTTGCCGTCCCGCAGATCGACGGCACACCAGCGCGGTGCGGTGGTGATCCGCTGGCTCGGCCACGTGCGGTCGGGCAGGTCGACGGCGATCTGCTCGTGATACGGCAGGTACTTGTGGACCGGCATGCCGGACGGCTTCTGGTTGTTCTCCATGATTGATCGCTTCTCTCGTCTGTTCGAGCCGACGACCCGGTCGGGGTGGCTCGATGCCTGATGATGCGGGCCGAACGAAAGCTCCGCGACGAGGAAGGCCCTAGAACGAGGTCTCGTCGCGGCGGCTAAGAAGGAGAAGCCCGCCGAAGCGCATGCAACCAGGCTACACCCGGTCTTGCGCGCAGCGCGAACCCCAGACGGGCGGCGGCCGAGGCATCCGTCTCTGAGACGATCGTGTCGCATGCGACACCATGTGGGTATGAGAGGTCTGCGCCGTCTGCTCGGCATCGCCGCCATCGCCGTGTCCATCCCCCTCGTCGCCGCATCCTGCGCCAGCGCGGATCCGGGGAGCACGCCTGCGTCGCCCTCACTCGGCGCCATCACCCCCGTTCCCCCGGCGGGCGAGGTGTCTGCGACGGGCACCGTGCTCGAGGTGTCGGGCGACACCCGGCTCTGCCTGGGACCGGTGGCGGAGTCGTACCCTCCGCAGTGCACGGGGATCCCGCTCGAGGGCTGGACGTGGGACGACGTCGAGGGCGCGGAGTCGTCGGGCGACGTGACCTGGGGCGCGTACGCCGTCCGCGGCACCTACGACGGCACGACGTTCACCGTCACCCAGGATCCCATCCTGCTCGCGCTGTACGACCCGCTCCGTCCCGAGGATCCGACGGGTGGCAAGCCGGGCGCCGGCGACGAGTCCGAGCTCGCCGCGATCCAGGAGGAGCTGCCCGATCGCCTCGGCGACGCCTACCTGAGTTCGTACCCGCAGGACGGTTGGCTGTGGGTCGACGTCGTCTGGGATGACGGCAGCTGGCAGGATGCCGCGGACGCGGAGTACGGCGAGGAGACGGTCATCATCCGGTCGGCGATCACGCCGACCGGCGGGTGAGCCGCGGACACCGCGTCAGAAGCCGAGGCGTCCCAGCTGCTTCGGGTCTCGCTGCCATTCCTTCGCGACGCGCACGTGCAGCTTCAGGAAGACCTTCGTGCCGACCAGCGGCTCGATCTGCGCGCGAGCACGCGCGCCGACGTCGCGCAGGCGTGAGCCCTTGTGGCCGATGATGATCGCCTTCTGACTGTCGCGCTCGACGATGAGGTTCGCGTGGATGTCGGTCATCGAACCCGTGTCGCGCTCGGAGATGTCCTCGATCGTGACGGCGATGGAGTGCGGCAGCTCGTCGCGCACGCCCTCGAGCGCCGCCTCGCGGATGATCTCGGCGATGCGGTCCTCGGTCGACTCGTCGGTGACGACGCCGTCGGGGTAGAGCGCCGGGCCCTTGGGCATGAGGACGAGCAGCTCGTCGGTCAGCACGTCGAGCTGATCACGGGTCAGTGCCGAGAGCGGAATGACAGCGGCCCAGTCCTCGCGCAGCTGGTCGACCTCGATCAGCCTCTCGGTGATCTCTTCGCGGGTCGCGGCATCCGTCTTCGTCACGATCGCGACCTTCTTCGCGCGGCCGTAGCCGCCCAGCGACTCCGCGATGCGACGGTCGCCGGGACCGACCTTCTCGGTGGCGGGCACGCAGAAGCCGATCACATCGACATCGCCCAGCACCTGCTCGACGAGGTCGTTCAGACGCTGCCCGAGCAGGGTGCGGGGCTTGTGGAGGCCCGGCGTGTCGACGATCACCAGCTGGCCGCCCGGGCGGTTCACGATGCCGCGGATGGCGCGCCGCGTCGTCTGCGGCTTGTCGCTGGTGATCGCCACCTTCTCGCCGACCAGGGCGTTCGTGAGCGTCGACTTGCCGACGTTCGGGCGGCCGACGAAGGTGACGAAGCCCGAACGGCCGGCGGGGGACCCGGGCTCGGGGGTCGACCCCGCAGCAGCGGCTGGCTCGACGGCCGGGGTGGCGTCGTTCTCGGTCATGGAGTGTCTTCCTTCTTCGGCAGCCGGATCTCGCCGGTGCGGGGGCTCGTGATGCGGATCTCGCCCGTGCGAGGCCGGCCGTTGCTGCCGGCAGGGTCGAGGGCCGGGTCGCCGCGTTCGACGAACACCGTCGAGATGCCGCGGCCGCGTCCGCGGGATGCGCCGCCGGTGAGCACCAGGCCGGCGTACTCGGCCGTCGCGCCCGGCTGGGGCACTCGACCGAGCGCCTTGCCGAGTAGGCCGCCGATCGAGTCGACGTCATCGTCCTCCAGTTCGAGGCCGAACAGATCGCCGACCTCGTCGAGACCGAGACGCGCGCTCACGCGGTAGTGACCGGGCTCGAGCTCGGTTACTTCCTCGGCCCGAGGGTCGTATTCGTCCGAGATCTCACCGACGAGCTCCTCGATGAGGTCTTCGAGCGTGACGAGTCCCGAGACGCCGCCGTACTCGTCGACCACGAGGCACACGTGCACCGCGTCGCGCTTCATCTGCTGCAGCAGCGTCTCGGCCTTCATCGACTCGGGCACGAACACGGCAGGTCGTGCGATGCGCTTGATCGGGGCATCCCGCCACCCCGTCTCGTCGCGGAAGCCGAACTGCACCAGGTCCTTGAGATACAGCACTCCGACCACGTCATCGGCGTCGTCGTCGACGATGGGGACGCGTGACACGCCCTTCTCGAGGAACACCTTCATCGCCTCGCGGGTCGACGTGGACGCGTCCACGGTGACCATGTCGGTGCGCGGCACCATGACCGCTCGCACGAAGGTGTCGGTGAAGTCGAAGACCGAGTGGATGAGCTCCCGGTCGTCCTGCTCGATGAGCTCGTTCTCCGCGGCCTCGTCGATGATGCTGAGCAGCTGCTCCTCGGACGCGAACGACGACCCGCGCGAACCACCCGGCGTGATGCGGGTGCCGAGGGCGACGAGGCCGTGGGCGAGCGGACCGAGGATGATCCTGACTCCGCGGATGACGGGCGCCGCGCCCCGCAGCAGGGCCTTGGCGTGCAGCCGGCCCAGAGTGCGCGGGCTCGCGCCCACGACGACGTACGACACGCCGGTCATCAGCACCGCGGCGGCGAGCATCGCCCACCAGATGTTGTTGAAGAGGTCGGTGAACGCGACCGTCACGAGCACGGCCGCGGTCGTCTCTGCGAGGACGCGGATGAAGATCACCGCATTCGCGTGCGCATCGGGATCGGCCGCGATCTTGCGCAGCGCCTCGGCGTTGCGGTCCCCCGCGCCGAGCTCGGCGAGGTCGGCGCGCGAGGTCACGCTGAGGGCGGCGTCGATCGCGACCATCAGGGCGCCGAACGCGAGCAACAGCGCCGCCGCGATCAGGAGGAGCGCAGCGGTCATGTGCGGGGTCGTCGACGCTCGGACGCCTGGAACGAGGTGATGAGCTCGCGCTGCAGTCCGAACATCTCACGCTCCTCCTCGGGCTCGGCATGGTCGAAGCCCAGCAGGTGGAGCAGGCCGTGCGTGGTGAGGAGGATCAGCTCGTCGAGCGTCGAGTGCTTGGCGGCCGCGGCCTGCGTCTCGGCCACCTGCGGGCACAGCACGATGTCGCCGAGCAGCCCGGGAGGCGTGGGGGCGTCCTCGGTGCCCGGACGGAGCTCGTCCATCGGGAAGCTCAGCACGTCGGTCGGCCCCGGCTCGTCCATCCACTGCACGTGAAGTGCCTCCATGGCACCCTCGTCGACGAGCAGGATCGCGACGTCGGCGTCAGGGCTCACGTGGAGCTCCGCGAAGTTGTGCTCCATGAGCCGGAGCAGGACGGTCTCGTCGACGGCGATCCCGGATTCGTTGCCGATCTCGATGGTCATGAGCGTCCTCGCTTCGGAAGGTGGTCACGGGGTCCGCTGCTGCGGGGTGCGGCGGCCCGTCGCTCCGCGCGGTTCGCGAACTCGGCGGCCTCGTCCCGCTCGCGGCGAGCGGCGAGGCGGTGCTCGTCGTACACGCTGTAGGCGTCGACGATCCGCCCCACCAGCGTGTGTCGGACCACGTCGTCGCTGGTCAGATACGCGAAGTGGATGTCGTCGATGTTGTCCAGCACCCGGGTCACCAGGCGCAGACCCGAGGCGCCCTGGGGCAGGTCGATCTGCGTGATGTCGCCGGTGACGACCATGCGCGTGCCGAAGCCCAGCCGCGTGAGGAACATCTTCATCTGCTCGGGGGTCGTGTTCTGCGCCTCGTCGAGCACGACGAACGAGTCGTTCAGCGTGCGTCCGCGCATGTACGCCAGCGGTGCGACCTCGATGGTGCCGGTGGCCATGAGCTTGGGCACGAGCTCGGGGTCCATCATCTCGTTGAGCGCGTCGTAGAGCGGCCGCAGATACGGGTCGATCTTGTCGGTGAGCGTGCCGGGCAGGAATCCCAGCCGCTCCCCCGCCTCGACGGCGGGCCGCGTCAGGATGATGCGGCTGACCTCCTTGCGCTGGAGCGCCTGCACGGCCTTCGCCATCGCCAGGTACGTCTTGCCCGTGCCGGCCGGACCGATGCCGAACACGATGGTGCTCTCCTCGATCGCGTCGACGTACGCCTTCTGCCCCAGGGTCTTGGGGCGGATGACGCGACCGCGCGACGACAGGATCGCCTCGCCGAGCACCTCGGACGGCCGTGGCCCGCCCTCCGTGCGGAGGATGCGGTTCGACGAGGCGACGTCCTCCTCGCCGAGCGCGTGCCCGGCCTTCGTCATGGCGAGCAGCTCGTCGACGAGCGTCCGCGCCGCGGCGACGGCGCCGGCCTCGCCGGTGAGCGTGATCTCGTTGCCGCGCACGTGCACGTCGACACCGGGGTGCTCCCGTTCGACGACCCGCAGCAGACGATCCTGCGGACCGAGCAGCTGCACCATGGCGACGCCGTCCGCGTAGATGCGCTCGATCGTGCTGCCGCCGTCGCTCAGGGGTTCATGACCGTCTTGATCAGGCACCGACACTCTTCTCTTCGAGGCCTCCCGCGAGCACATGGGCGTGCACGTGGAAGACGGTCTGGCCCGCGTTCGGACCGGTGTTGAACACGAGACGGAAGTCTCCGTCGGAATGCTCTGCGGCGAGGGTGTTCGCCAGGCCGACGAGCTCGGCCATCAGCTCCGGATCGCCGGCCGCGAGCTCGACGACGTTCCGGTACTCCTCGGTCTTGGGGATCACCAGCAGGTGCAGGGGCGCCTTCGGGGCGATGTCGCGGATCGCGAAGGCGTTCTCGGTCTCCGCGATGATCTCGGACGGGATCTCTCCGTTGCGGATGCGCGTGAAGATCGACGGCTCGCTCATGCCGCAAGTCTACCGACGGGACCCTTCGCCAGGCTCAGGGGGCCGGCGTCGAGCCGCCGAACCGCTCACCAGCGGCCGAGGGCCGTGCTCACGACCGCGAGGGCCGCAGGACCGGCGGTCGATGTGCGCAGCACGGTGTCGCCGAGTCGCACGAGCCGCGCCCCGGCGGCGACGAGCGCGTCGAGCTCTTCGGGCGCGATGCCGCCCTCCGGTCCGACGACCAGCACGACATCGCGGTCATCGCCGTGGTCGACCGCGAGGGTGCTGAGCCGCTCGGACGCCGTCGGTTCGAGGACGAGGAGACGGGATGCCGCCGCCCGCTGCACCAGCCCGGCCGTCGAGGTCAGCTCCGCCACGGTCGGCACCCAGGGGCGGTGGGCCTGCTTCGCCGCCTCGCGCACGATGGTCGCCCACCGCGCGCGGCCCTTCACCGCCTTCGCGGCGTCCCACCGCGAGACGCTGCGTGCGGCCTGCCACGGCACGATCTCATCGACGCCGAGCTCCGTCGCCGCCTGCACCGCCAGCTCGTCGCGATCGCCCTTGGCGAGCGCCTGCACGAGCACGACGCGCGGGCTCGGCTGCGGGGCATCCGTCCGCGCACTGATCCTCACCACGACCTCGCGGGATGCGACCGACTCCACGACACCGGTGAGCCAGGCACCGCGCCCGTCGCCGACGGTCACCTCCTCGCCGGCGCGGACCCGCCGCACGCTCGAGGCGTGGTGCGCCTCGGCGCCCTGGAGGGTCACCGCGTCGCCCGGCGCGGCGGCGACCGGCTCGTCGAGGAGGAAGTGCAGGGCCACCGGTCAGGCGTTCCGGAACCGGTCGCGCAGCTTGGCGAACAGACCCTGGTGGAACTCCGAGAGTCGCGGAGCCGGTGCCTTCGTGCGCTTGGCGAACTCCTCGATCAGGGCCCGCTCCTTGTGGTCGAGCCGCGTCGGCGTCACGACATGCACGCCGACCCGGAGGTCGCCGCGCTGGGATCCGCGCAGCGGCGTGATGCCGCGGCCCTTGATCGTCAGGATGTCGCCGGCCTGCACGCCCGGGCGCACCTCGAGATCGACGGGGCCGTCGAGCGACTCGATCGTCGTGGTGGTGCCGAGGATCGCGTCGGGCATCGACACCTCGAGCGTCGCCAGCAGGTCGTCGCCGTCGCGGCTGAACACCTCGTGCGGCGAGACGGTGACCTCGATGTACAGGTCGCCGTTGGGGCCGCCGGCGGGGCCGACCTCACCCGAGCCGGGCAGCTGCAGGCGCAGGCCGGTCTCGACGCCGGCGGGGATGTCGAGCGACACGGTGCGGCGTGCGCGCACGCGGCCCTGGCCCTGGCAGGTCGCGCAGGGGTAGGGGATCGTGGTGCCGTAGCCCTGGCAGACGTTGCACGGCTGCGTCGTGACGACGTTGCCGAGGAGGCTCCGCACCTGGCGCTGCACGTTGCCGGTGCCGTGGCAGATGTCGCAGGTGACGGGGCTGGTCCCCGGCTGGCAGCATGAGCCCTGACAGGTCTCGCAGAGCACCGCGGTGTCGACGTCGATGTCCCGGTGCGTGCCGAACACCACGTCGCCGAGTTCGAGCGTCACGCGCACCAGGGCGTCCTGCCCGCGCTCGCGTCGCGAACGGGGGCGACCGCCGCGCCCGCCGCCGGCGGAACCGAAGAAGGTCTCGAAGATGTCGTTGAAGCCGCCGAAGCCGCCGGCGCCGCCGAACGGCGAGTCGTTGCCGCCCATGTCGTAGCGTGCCCGCTGGTCCGGATCGCTCAGCACGTCGTAGGCGTGCGTCACGAGCTTGAAGCGCTCGGACGCGTCTTCTCCGGGGTTCACGTCCGGGTGCAGCTGCCGGGCGAGCTTGCGGTACGCCTTCTTGATCTCGTCGGTGGTGGCGTCGCGTGAGACGCCAAGGACCTCGTAGTGGTCAGCCACTTTCGCCTTCCTGCCGCGGCCGTGCCGCGGAATAGATGATGCGCGTCCGCGTCAGCGGGAGTTGTCGTCCTGCTCGAGCATGCGCGTGAGGTAGCGCGCGACGGCACGGACCGTCGCGAGGTTGGTGGGGTAGTCCATTCGCGTGGGCCCGAGCACGCCGACGCGGGCGAGCGATCCGGTCGCGTCGTAGTCGCTGGCGACGACGGATGCCTCGGCCAGGCCGAACGCCTCGTTCTCCCGGCCGATGCTGGCGGCGAGGCCCTGCTCGTCCGCCACCATCTCTCCCATCAGCCGCAGCAGGGTCACCTGCTCCTCGATCGCCTCGAGGAGGGGGTAGATGCTGCCGCGGAAGTCGGACTCGCTGCGTGCCAGGTTGGCGCTGCCGGCCATCACCAGCTTGTCCTGGCGGAACTCCTCGAGCTCCTCGGCGACGGCGCGGATGATCTCGTCCGTCGCACGCTCGTGCGCGGGCGCCTGGGCATCGGGCACCTCGAGCCGCTCCGCGATGCGCTGGAGCCCCTCGCGCACCGGCCGTCCGACCAGCAGCGTGCCGAGCCGGGCGCGGATGTGCGCGAGGTCGGTGTCGTCGAAGTCCTCGCCGACGAAGGTCAGGCGCTGCGACACGCGGCCGGTGTCGGTGACGACGATCACCAGCATCCGTCCGCCGCCGAGCTGCACCAGCTCCACGTGGGTCACGTTGGCGCGGGCGAAGGACGGATACTGCACGATCGCGACCTGACCCGTCAGCTGGGTCAATGCGCGCACCGTGCGCACGAGCACGTCGTCGAGGTCGCCCGAGCCGTCGAGGAACGAGGCGATGGCCGAGCGCTGCGCCGAGGAGAGCGGGCGGATCTCGGCGAGGTGGTCCACGAAGACGCGGTAGCCCTTGTCTGTCGGAACGCGTCCCGACGACGTGTGCGGCGCGACGATCAGCTCTTCGTCCTCGAGCAGCGCCATGTCGTTGCGGATCGTCGCGGCGGACACGCCGAACGCGTGCCGCTCGACGATCGTCTTGCTGCCGACCGGCTCACGCGTGTCGACGTAGTCCTGGACGATCGCCCGCAGCACCTGCAGACCTCGCTCGCTGACCATCCCGCCTCCTCACGCTGCTGTCGGCACCAGAGCGTCTGGCACTCGCATGACTGGAGTGCCAATTCTATCCGATGCCCCTGCCAGGATCGCCGAACGACGCCACGTGCGGCGGGGGCGCGCCGCAGCGGACGGCGGCGTGCGACGGCGGCATGTCGTCACTCGGTGAGCGCCCGGACGACGGCGTCGGCCAGCAGGCGTCCCCGTCGGGTCAGCACGACGTGTCCTCGCAGCGCCGTAGGCCCGTCGATCAGACCATCTGCGATGAGCGCGGCGACCGCGTGGCGGCCCTCGCCCTGCAGCTCGGCGACGGGCAGCCCCTCACGGACCCGCGTCCGCAGCAGCACGCTCTCGAGGGTCCGGGCCTCGGCATCCGGGCTCTCGCGTCCGGCGGCGGGTGACTCGCCGGCCGCGAGCCGCTGGGCGTATGCCGCGGGATGCTTGACGTTCCAGAACCGCACTCCCCCGATGTGGCTGTGCGCTCCCGGCCCGAAGCCCCACCAGTCCGAGCCGACCCAGTAGGCGAGATTGTGCCGCGATCGGTGGGCCGCGTCTCTGGCCCAGTTCGACACCTCGTACCAGTCGAATCCGCCGCCGGCGAGCATGTCGTCGGCGAGCTCGTACATGTCGGCCTGCAGGTCGTCGTCCGGAGCGACGACTTCTCCGCGGCGGATCTGGCGCGCGAGCTTCGTGCCGTCCTCGATGATGAGCGCGTACGCCGAGATGTGGTCGGGCTCCAGGGCGATCGCAGCCTCGAGCGAGGCCCGCCAGTCGTCGAGCGACTCACCGGGTGCGCCGTAGATCAGGTCGACGCTCACGTCGAGCCCGGCATCGCGCGCCGCCGAGACCGCGGTGCGGACGTTCTCGGGGTCGTGCGTGCGATCGAGCGCGGCGAGGACGTGCGGGACGGCCGACTGCATGCCGATCGAGAGGCGGGTGACACCGGATGCCGCGAGCTCTGCCGCGACGGCCGGCGAGACGGTGTCGGGATTGGCCTCGACCGTCACCTCGGCCCCCTCGACGACTCCGAATCTGTCGCGCACGCCGCCGAGCATGCGCGCGAGATCGCCCGGCGGCAGCAGCGTCGGGGTGCCGCCCCCGAAGAACACCGTCGTAGCCGGGCGATTGCCGCCCGCCCGCTCGAGCACCGCCGCCGCGAGGTCCAACTCCCGCAGGAGCGTGTCGGCGTACTGATCCTGGCGGGCGCCCCTCAGCTCGGACGAGGTGTAGGTGTTGAAGTCGCAGTAGCCGCAGCGCACGCGGCAGAACGGCACGTGCAGATACACGCCGAAATCGGTCGAGGGATCGATGCGGGTGCCCGACGGCAGCGAGCCGTCCGCGGGAACGGGCTCGCCGAGCGGAAGAGCGGAGCCCATCAGCGTCTCACGCGGGCGTCGTGTACAGCGGCGAGATGGCGCGCAGATAGCGCGTGAACAGCTCGCGCCGACGGCGCTTGGTCAGTCCCGGCAGCACCCGATAGAGCACGGCACGGGGTGCGTCGAACGCGCGGACGGTGAACCACACCTCGTCGTTGTCGTACCAGTCGAGCATGAACGACTCCTCGCCGCTGACGACCGAGTCGCTCACCGTGCCGAGCGCGAAGCCGACGCGCCGCGGCTCCTCCACGGCGAAGATGACGCGCAGCTCGGCGTCGGCGCGCAGGCCCTTGACCCGGCCGTCGACCCGGATCGTCGTGCCGGCGCTGACATAGGGCGTGCCGTCTGCGTCGAAGCGCTGCTCGGTCTCGGAGCGGCTGGGCGCGACCGGGTTGCCCTCGGGGTCGAAGCTGACGCCCGAGTACATCGGGCCCGACGCGGGCCGCACATCGGTGACCTCGAGGCCGGCGCCGCGCTGCGCGGTCCACGACAGCAGCGCCTCTCCGGCGGCGCGGAACCTGGCCTCGCCGCTGCCGATGCGCCATGACTGCTCGGCCGGAATGCTGCGCTCCGGCGGGTACTGCATCAGGTCCGGCGCCTGCGTCGCCCCGACGGCGGCGTAGTCGACGGTGTCGTCACGGAAGGTCCCTCGACGCATGGAATCAGCCTACTTCGCGAATCGGGTCACTTCTTGGGGCCCTCGACGTCCCCCGACAGCGCGGCGATGAACGCCTCCTGGGGAACCTCGACGCGGCCGACCATCTTCATGCGCTTCTTGCCCTCCTTCTGCTTCTCGAGGAGCTTGCGCTTGCGGGTGATGTCACCGCCGTAGCACTTGGCGAGCACGTCCTTGCGCATCGCGCGGATGTTCTCGCGCGCGATGATGCGAGCGCCGATGGCCGCCTGGATGGGCACCTCGAACTGCTGCCTAGGGATGAGCTTGCGCAGGCGCTCGGTCATCATCGTGCCGTAGGCGTACGCCTTCTCGCGGTGCACGATCGAGCTGAACGCGTCGACCTTGTCGCCCTGCAGCAGGATGTCGACCTTCACCAAATCGGCCTCCTGGCTGCCGGACGGTTCGTAGTCGAGGCTGGCGTAGCCCTGCGTGCGCGACTTCAGCTGGTCGAAGAAGTCGAACACGATCTCGCCGAGCGGCATGTTGTAGCGCAGCTCGACCCGCTCCTCGCTGAAGTACTCCATGCCCAGCAGCTGCCCGCGGCGCCCCTGGCACAGTTCCATGACGGTACCGACGTAGTCCTTCGGCAGCAGGATCGCCGCCTTCACCATGGGCTCGCTGACGCTGGCGACCCGCCCGTCGGGGTACTCGCTGGGGTTCGTGACGGTGACCTGCTCGCCGGTGTCGGTCGTGACCTCGTAGATCACCGACGGGGCGGTCGTGATGAGGTCGAGGTCGAACTCGCGTGCAAGGCGCTCCGTGATGATCTCGAGGTGCAGCAGGCCCAGGAAGCCGCAGCGGAAGCCGAAGCCCAGCGCGACCGAGGTCTCGGGCTCGTACTGGAGCGACGCATCCGAGAGCTTCAGCTTGTCGAGGGCCTCGCGCAGGTCGCCGTAGTCGCTGCCGTCGATGGGGTAGACGCCCGAGAAGACCATGGGCTTCGGATCGGTGTAGCCCGCCAGCGCATCCGTGGCCGGCTTGCGCGCGGTCGTGATGGTGTCGCCGACCTTCGACTGGCGAACGTCCTTCACGCCGGTGATCAGGTAGCCCACCTCGCCGACGCCCAGCCCTCTCGTCGGGACGGGCTCGGGGCTCGACACACCGATCTCCAGCAGGTCGTGGGTCGCCCTGGTCGACATCATCTGGATGCGCTCACGCGGCTCCAGCTTGCCGTCGACCATGCGGACGTACGTCACCACACCCCGGTAGGAGTCGTAGACCGAGTCGAAGATCATCGCGCGGGCAGGGGCATCCGCGTTCCCCTGGGGTGCGGGGATCTGCTCGACGATGCGGTCGAGGAGAGTCTCGACGCCCACCCCCGTCTTGCCCGACACGCGCAGCACGTCGTCGGGCGACCCGCCGATGAGGTTCGCCAGCTCGGCGGCGAACTTGTCGGGGTCGGCGGCCGGCAGGTCGATCTTGTTGAGCACGGGGATGACGTGCAGATCGTTCTCGAGTGCGAGATACAGGTTCGCGAGCGTCTGCGCCTCGATGCCCTGCGCCGCGTCGACCAGCAGGATCGCGCCCTCGCAGGCCGCGAGCGAGCGGGAGACCTCGTACGTGAAGTCGACGTGCCCGGGGGTGTCGATCATGTTGAGCGCGAAGACCTGCTCCGGTCCCTGATCCGGGCGGAGCGACCACGGCATCCGCACGGCCTGCGACTTGATGGTGATGCCCCGCTCGCGCTCGATGTCCATGCGGTCGAGGTACTGCGCCCGCATGTCGCGGTCGGAGACGACGCCGGTGATCTGCAGCATGCGGTCGGCCAACGTCGACTTGCCGTGGTCGATGTGGGCGATGATGCAGAAGTTGCGGATCAGCTCGGGCGGCGTGGCAGAGGGCTCGAGGGGCTTCAGGGCGCGGGGTGACATGTCCAGACGATTGTACGGGTGCCGGATGCCGCGACCCTGCGAGTCGGCAGGTTCGGGGTCCGACGGCAGCCATTGCGCATCCGCCCGGACGGAGCACTCGCCTCACACCGGTGCGGGAAGGCGGCTCAGCCCCTCGAGCAGTTGGGCCCGGTCGCTCGCCACGCACACGCGGATCCATCCCTCCCCCGAGGCGCCGAAGGCGCTCCCCGGCGCGACCGCGACGCCCTCTTGGTCGAGGAACCGCTCGCACCACGCCGTGACGTCGCCTCCCGAGACGTGCGAGACGTCGATCCACAGGTAGAACGCGCCGGTGGGCGTGAGGTAGCGGAGTCCGCGCGCGGAGAGGGCTGCGGTGGCCGCGGACAGGTTCTCGCGGTAGTGCGCCGCGCTGCGCGCCACGGCGGCCTGGTCGCCCGTGAGCGCCTCCGCCGCCGCCCGTTGCGACGGCTCGTCGACGCAGCTGACCACGGACTCCTGCACCCGCAGCATGGTCTGGCGCCAGTCGGGCGGCGTCACCAGCCAGCCCACTCGGGCGCCCGTCATCGCGTAGGTCTTGGACAGCGAGAACACCGACAGCACGTGCCCGTCGGAATCGAGCGTCGCAGGGCTCACGTGAGGGGCTCCCCACGTGAAGCGCTCGTACACCTCGTCGCTGATGAGCCACAGATCGTGCCGCCGGGCCAGGGCGAGGAGTTCGTCCAGCGTCGCGCGGTCGAAGGTGGAGCCGAGCGGGTTGGACGGAGTGTTCACGATCAGCGCCCGCGTCCGCGGCGTCACGAGGGAGTCGAGCTCTGCGAGATCCGGCTGGAAATCGCGCGCAGGCCGCAGTGGGTAGGGCACGGGCACGGCCTGGAGCAGGTGGGCGTTCATGGTGAAGGTCGTGTAGCCCGGGTCGGGAACGAGCACCTCGTCGCCGCGTGACAGCGTGAGCGCCATGGCGAGGTGCAGCGCCTGCGTGGCGCCGACCGTCACCCAGATCTGCTCGATGTCGACGTCCAGGCCGTTCTCGCGCGCCAGCTTCGCGCGGATCGCCTCCCGCAGGGCGGGCGTGCCGCCGTTGGGCGTGTAGCGGATCGCCCCTTCGCGCCACGCGTCGGCCGCGGCATCCCGGATCCGCGGCGATGCGACCTCGCCCGGCTCGCCGACCGCCAGGATGATCGTGCCGGGCCGGCGCAGGGCACGCTCGAGGATGTGGCGCACACCCGAGCCCGGCATGTGCGCGATGTGCGGAGCGATCTCGGGCATGCCGCCATGCTAAGTCGGCCCCCGCGGCTAGCCTGTCGTCATGGTGGTGCAGGTCGTGCTCGTCCACGGCATCCGGACGTCCGCCACGATGTGGCGCGCCCAGGTCGAGTACCTGAACGCGCGCGGCACCCCGGTGACCGCCGTCGACCTGCCGGGCCACGGCTCCCGGATGGCCGAGGACTTCACCCTCGAATCGGCCCTGGCGACGATCGACGAGGCGGTGCGCCAGGCCGCCGCTCGCGGACCGGTCCTTCTGGTGGGGCACTCGATGGGCGGTCTGCTGTGCATCGAGTACGCGGGTGCAGAGGATCGGCCGCCCGTTGCCGGCTTCGTCGCGGCATCGTGCACCGCGGTACCGCGCGGTGTGGGACTCGCCGCCTATCGCGTGCTCACGCGCGGATTCGACTCGCTGCCCGACCGCGGGATGTGGCTGACGAATCGCATGCTCGATCGCATCCTGCCCGATGAGACCCGCGCCGACTTCGGCGCGGGCGGCTATGCCCTGGATGCGCAGGACATCGCGCTGCGCAGCCTGTCGGTGCTGGATCTGCTCGCCGCCCTCCACCGCATCGACGTGCCGCTGTGGTTCGTCAACGGGCAGTACGACCAGCTCCGGGTGAATGAGAAGCTCTTCATGCGCATCGCGCAGCACGCCGAACTCGTCGTGGTCCCACGCACCACGCACCATGTCACCGTGATGCGCCCGCGGGTGTTCAACGCACTGCTCGAACTGGCGCTGGCGACTCTCGAGGCCTCAGACGGCTGACGCCGTGCGGTCCCGCGCGCGGATCGCGTACGTCATGAAGCCGCCGACGATCGACAGGATGCCTCCCACGAGGAAGAGCAGCCAGAACCCGCCCACGAGCGCCACCAGTCCCGCGCCGAGGAGCGGCCCGATGAGCTGGCCGAGGCTCGCCGACACGTTGACGAACCCGAGATCCCGGGCGTGGTCCTCCGCGCGCGGCAGCAGGTCGGTGCCGAGCGCGAGGCTCACGGACATGTACGCCCCGTACCCCATGCCCAGCAGGGCCGCGGCGATCATCGCCGCGGTGAGCGAGGGGGCGACCACGAGGATGATCGACGCGAGGCCCTGGATCACGGCGGGCCACACCACGAACGGCAGGCGACGCCCGGTGCGATCGGAGATCCGGCCCGACACGATGGACGACACGACCACGAAGAGCGTGTAGACGAGGATCAGCAGCAGCAGCTCGTCCTCGGCGGTCGCGGCATCCCGATGCAGCCCGTACAGCAGGAAGAAGAGCAGCAGACCCGTGCCCAGCGCGTTGCCGATGTTGACGGTGAGGCGGCCCGCCAGCAGCCAGGCGAAGTCACGGTCGCGGAGGGCGGCGAGGCGCTCGCGGATCGTCCTCGGCTCCCGAGCCACGGCCACCTCCGCGCGCGCAGGCGGGTCCGGAAGCAGCAGGGCCGCGACCGTGCCCACGACGGCGAGGAAGCCGGCCAGGACGAGGTAGCCGACGACGACGCCGAGCTCCAGCAGCACGATGACCCCCACCCCCACCACGATTCCGAGGGCCTGCGACGAGGAGACGGCGGCGGATGCCGTACCGCGCTGCGTCGTCAGCTGGTCGGCGATGAGCGCCGTGAAGGCCGCGGACGCGACGGCCACGCCGACCGAGACGCCGACCCACGCGAGCCCGACTCCCCACGGGCCCGAGGCGAAGGCGATGGCCGTCAGCGACACCGTGCCGAGCCACACCCCGCCCAGAGCCCACGGGCGCCGCCGTCCCCATCGTCCGCGGGTCCGGTCGGAGAGACCGCCGGCGAGCGGTGCGGCGATGACACCGGCGACCCCGCCGATCGCGAGGACGAGGCCGGACGAGACGACGCCTGACACCCAGCCCGCGGCGTCATCCGGTGTATCGAGCTGCAGGGGTATGAGCAGCTGCAGCGGCGTCAGCTGGACCGTCCAGATCGCGAGCCAGGCGAGGGTGAAGAGCGTGAACCAGCTCGCCCCGACTCTCCCGGTCTGCCGCCCGCTCACGAGCGCGCCTCGGCGATGAGCGAGCGGTACCAGTCGAACGAGGCCTTCGGCGTGCGCTGCGCCGTGTCGAAGTCGACGTGCACCAGCCCGAAGCGCTGGGACCACCCGTCCGCCCACTCGAAGTTGTCCAGCAGCGACCACACCGTGTACTCCCGGACGTCGACTCCTGCCCCGACGGCGACGCCGACGGCGTCGATGTGGCCCGCGAGGTACGCGATGCGATCGACGTCGGCGACGGGCCCGTCGACATGCTCGGGCTCGGGGAACGAGGCGCCGTTCTCACCGATCACGAGTGGAGGAAGGCGATCTCCGTAGCGTTCGCGGAAGTCCAGCAGAAGCTCCGTGAGCGCTGTCGGCACGATCGGCCACTCCGGGCCGAACCCGGTGACGGGGGCGCCCGTCGTGGGGACGATGTCGAAGGGAACGGGGCTGTCGCCGGCTGCGGCCGCGACGGTCGTCGGGTTGTAGAAGTTGATGCCGTAGAAGTCCCCCGGCGTCGAGATGAGCTCGAGATCGCCCTCCTCGACCGGCATCGGCGGGAGGCCGAACGCCTCCAGGTCGGGATACGCGCCGGTGAGCACAGGCTCGGCGAAGAGGCGGTTGTGCAGCACGTCGTAGGTCGCGGCGGCGCTGAGGTCGGCATCCGTCCCGCTCGCGGGAAGCACCAGCGTGTGGTTGTTCACGATGCCGACCTCTTCCGCTCCGGCGGCACGCAGCGCCCGCTGCGCCAGGCCGTGGGCGAGCAGCTGATGGTGCACCGTCGGCAGTGAGCCGAACAGCAGCTGACGCCCGGGAGCCAGCGTGCCGACGGCGTAGCCCTGCAGGGAGGTCGAGACGGGCTCGTTGAGCGTGTACCAGTGACGGATGCGGTCGCCCAGCGCATCGCCCACGATCGCCGCGTACTCGCCGAAGCGCTGCGCGGTGTCGCGGGACAGCCACCCTCCGTGCTCCTCGAGCGCGCTCGGCAGGTCCCAGTGGTACAACGTCGCGAACGGCGTGATGCCGGCGCCGAGGAGATCGTCGGCGAGGCGGCGGTAGTAGTCCAGTCCCGCCTGCAGGACGGCGCCGCCGGGCTCGGGCTGCACGCGCACCCACGAGATCGAGAAGCGGTAGCGGTCGACGCCCAGCCCCGCGAGCAGCGCGACGTCTTCGGGGTGGCGCCGGTAGCTGTCCGGGCCGGGGTCCGCCGTCGCCGCTCCGTGGACGGCGCCGGGAGCATCGACGAAATCGTCCCAGATCGACCGGCCCCGGCCATCGCCGGTACGCGAGCCCTCCACCTGGAACGCGGCGGTCGCCGTCGACCAGCGGAAGCCCGGCGGGAAAGGCGCGAGGTCGACGGACGGATGCTGCGGCACGGTGGACTCCTTCGTCGGGGGCGCAGGCCTCGGGCGACGCGCGCGGCCACGCCTAGATCATGCATCATGCGGACGGCGCCGTGTGCGGACGGCGCCGGTCAACCACACCTGGACGGACCTGATAGAATCCTTGTTTGGCTTGCGTGTGGGTTCGCCCTCACGACCGTCGCGAAGCGCCCCTCTCTCGCTGACCGGCACATCCATCCGATTCCCTTCGAACGAAAGAACGTCGACACGTGGCGAACATCAAGTCGCAGATCAAGCGCAACAAGACCAACGAGAAGGCGCGCGAGCGCAACAAGGCCGTCAAGAGCGAGCTGAAGACGCACGTCCGTCGCACCCGCGAGGCGATCGCAGCCGGCGACAAGGCCGCCGCCGAGAAGGCTCTGGGCACGGCGTCCAAGAAGCTCGACAAGGCCGTCAGCAAGGGCGTCATCCACAAGAACCAGGCGGCGAACCGCAAGTCGGCCATCGCCAAGCAGGTCTCCGCGCTCTGAGTCGACACGCGCTGCGACCGTGAGGTCGCCGCCGGCCGCGATAATCGCCCGGTGAGCAGAAGTCGAAAAGGCCCGTCCCGTCAGGGGCGGGCCTTTCGCATGTCGGCGCTGCGGGCAGGCGCTGTGCGGTGCGTGCGCGTCGCGGTCAGGCGCCGTACGGCGCGCGTGTCGCGATGACCGTGATCATGCGCTCGAGGGCGAAGACGGCATCGCGCGAGCCGCCCTTGACCTCGGCATCGGCCCGTGCCGTCGCCTGGATGGCGCGGCCGAGGCTCTCTTCGTTCCACCCCGTCAAGTCGCGCCGGGCGCGATCGACCTGCCAGTCCTTCATGCCCAGCCGGGCGGCGAGAGCCGCCGACGGCTCGCGGTTTCCCGCCACGCGCGCCATGGTGCGCAGTTTCATCGCGACGGCGGCCACGAGCGGAACGGGGTCGGACCCCGACGCGAGGGCGTGGCGGAGTGCGATGAGCGCTTCGCCGTAGCGGCCGGCGATCGCCGTATCGGCGACCGTGAACGCCGACGTCTCGACACGGCCGCCGTAGTAGCGCTCGACGATCTGGTCGGTGATGTCGCCGGGAACATCGGCGATCAGCTGCTGGCAGGCTGCCGCGAGCTCGGTGAGGTCGTCGGCGAACGCGGAGACGAGAGCGCGCAGCGCCGTGGGTGCGATGCGCTTCTTGGCTGCCTGGAACTCCCCCGCGGCGAAGTCGAACCGGTCGGAGTCGCGCTTGACGGCAGGGCACCCGATCTCGACGCCGGAGCCCTCTCCCGCGCGGATCGCGTCGAGCAGCTTCTTGCCGCGGACGCTGGCGCCGGTGTGGCGCAGCACCACCGTGGCGCCGTCCTGCGGCACCGAGAGGTAAGCGAGGGCCTCGGCCAGGAACGTGTCGGAGCACTTCTCGACGCCGCTCACGCGCACGAGCCGGGCTTCGCCGAACAGCGACGGCGACGTGACTCCGAGGAGGGTCCCGGCGGCGTAGTCGTCGGCGCGGATGTCGGACACCTCGAGCGCCGGGTCCTCAGCGCGCAGGTAGTCGCGCACACCGGCGATCGCGCGCTCGGCGCAGACCTCTTCGGGACCGGAGACCAAGACGATCGGCGCCGGCTGCGGCGCCCGCCACGACAGCTGGGGAATGGCGCTGCGCGCCGCCTTCGCGGGTGCTCGGCGAGCGGGGGAAGCCATTCCCCCAGCCTACCGACGACCACCGACGGCGGCCGCTCCATAACCCGGGACCGGCGGGTCACCCGCCGCGCTCGCGCCAGATCGCGACCGCGTCCCCGGAGGCCCACAGCGCGATCGCGCCGTCCTGGTCGGTGCGGGCGGTCCGCGCGCGCAGGCCCTCGAGAATCGTGAGCGTCTCACGTCGCGGATGGTCGTAGTCGTTGTCGATCCCGACGGTGACGAGCGCCACTGCCGGCTGCGCGGCGATGTACAGCTCGGCATCCTGATCGGCACTGCCGTGATGAGCGACTTTGACGACGGCGTACGGCGGCGCGAGGGCGCCGGATGCCGTCAGCACGCGCTGCGGCGATGCCGAGAGGTCGCCGAGCATCAGCGTGGGCGGGATGCCCCCGCCGCGCACGTCGAGGACGATGCTGGCGTCGTTGCCTTCCGGGAAGGCGCGGCTGCCGGGCTTCGGCCACAGCACACGCCACCGCGCCGTGCCGAGGGAGCCGGTGAGCCCCGCCGACGCCTCGGACGCCTCCGCCCCCTGTTCCGTCAGCGAGGCGATCAGCGCCTGCGCCTCGGCATCGCCCCGACCGTGCAGCACGGTGCCGACCCGGCCGCGCACGGCGGCGAGCCCGCCGATGTGGTCGAGGTCATAGTGGGTGAGCACCATCAGGTCGATGTGCTCGATGCCGGCCCGCGCGAGACAGCCGGCGAGCGGCTCGGGAGCCGGGCCGGTGTCGACGAGCGCGACGGCACCGCCCGAGCGGAGCAGCACGGCGTCTCCTTGGCCGACGTCGCACGCGAGCACCGACCAGTCGGCCGGCAGCGTCCAGCGGCCGGCGATGGACGTGAGCGCCCCCGTGCCGAGCGCGGCACCCATGACCACCGAGACGAGTGACACGGATGCCGCACGCACGAGCCGCTGCGCCCGGGAACCACCCCTCCGCAGCACGATGACGAAGCCGATGGCGAGCCCCAGGACCGCCAGCGCCATGGCGCCCGGCCACCCCTCGAGCCAGGGCAGAGCGTCACCCGGGAGCTGCGCCGCCGTCGCGGCGGTGGCGGCGATCCAGGACGCCGGCACCCATGCGAGCGCGGCCAGACCGGACTGCAGCCAGGGCAGCGGAGCGCTCAGGCACGCGGCGAGCCCGAGGACGGTGGCCGCCGGCGCCGCGGGACCCGCCAGCAGGTTCGCGAGGACGCCGTACACCGGGACGGTCGGCTGGATGAGGATCAGGAGTGGCCCGCAGGCGAGCTGGGCGGCGAGCGGCACCGCCAGTGCGAGCGCCAGCGGACGAGGCAATGCCCGGGCCAGTCCTTCCGCGAGCGGCCGGGCGCACAGCAGCAGGGACGCGGTCGCCGCGACCGAGAGTGCGAAGCCGAGCGACGCGGCGAGCCAGGGATCGAGCACCAGCAGCACTGTCACGGCTGTCGACAGCAGCGCGATCCCCACCCCGGCCCGGCCGAGGAGCACCGCGAGCATCGCGATGGCTGCCATGGCAGCGGCCCGCACCACGCTCGGCTCCGGGGTGACGAGCACCACGAATCCGACGAGCACCGCGAGGCCGGAGGCCACGCGCAGCCCGCGGGAGGCGCCGAGCGCGGCCGCGAGGGCGAACGCGATGCCGACGACGAGCGCGCAGTTGGCGCCCGACACGGCGGTGAGATGCGAGAGCGATGCCTCCTTCATCGCCGCGTCGAGTGTCGACGACACGATCGACGTGTCGCCGACGGCCAGTCCCGGCACGAGACCCGCCCCCTCGCCGGGAAGATCCTCCACGGCGCGCACGAGCCCGCGCCGCAGCTCCCCCGCTGCCGCGGCCGCACCCTCGGCGGCGTGGACGACGTCGACGCCGCGCGACGCCCAGAGCACCACCACGGCGCGCTCTCCGGTGCGCCCCGGCCTCGCGGTGCCGCGGATCTGCACGACCGCGCCGACGTCGAGGTCAGCGAGGCGGTCGACGTCGTCCGGCGCGACGCGCACGGCGATCTCGACGTCCGCCGCTCGCCCCTCGTCACCGGTGGTGAAGCGCGAGGCGCGGGCATCGAATGCGAGGGTGCCGTCGATGCGGCGCTCGATCTTGCCGACGACGTCCGCCCGCACCTCCACCGCCCGTCCCCCGTCGAGCGCGAGGTCCGCGATGCTCGCCCGCGCGGGCTGTGCCCATGCGACGTGGGACGCCGCCGCGGCCGCGGCGGCGGCGGCGAGCACGGCGACCACGAGCGCACGGCGCACCGCGTGCCGCGGCATCTGCCGTCTCGCCGGCAACGGCCCCGCGGTGCCCCGAAAGCGGACGTGAGCCGGCCGCCGCCCGCTCGCGCGCAGGACCGCGAGGGCGCCGAGCGCCACGACGACCCACAGCGCCAGGGCGATCCACGGCGACGCGGCAGGCGCGACGACCGCTGCACCCGCCGCCGCCCAGCACGCGGCGGCTACGGGCACGAGTCTCAGAGCAGCGGCGCGCGGCACGTCACACCGTCACCAGGTCGCGGAGGGACTCCAGCATCGTGTCGCCGATGCCCGGCACCGCGAGGAGGTCTTCGACGCTCGTGAAGCCGCCGTTGTCCTCGCGCCACGCGATGATGCGCCCAGCGAGGGCGGGGCCGATGCGCGGCAGCGTCTCGAGCTGCGCCGCATCCGCCGAGTTGAGGTCGACCAGACCGCCGGCGGGCGCGGGCGCGGGGGCGACGGCATCGGCGGGCGGCGCCTCGCCCACCCGGGCGACCGGCAGCTGCTCGCCGTCGTCGAGCGTGCGGGCCAGGTTGACCGCGTTCCGGTCGGCCTCCTCGGCGAAGCCGCCGGCAGCGGCGATCGCATCCACGACGCGGGCGCCTGCCGGAAGCACGTACAGCCCGGGCGTGCGCACCGCACCCGACACGTGCACGTAGAGGTCTGCACTGCCGGTGGCGGCGGGTGCGGGCGTCTGATCGACGACGACCTCGTCGACCGGTGCCATCGCGCCGCGCAGGATGCCGATGCCGACGGTGACGGCGAGGGCCGCGATCACGAGCACGACGACCGCGCTGATGCCGAGCCGGCGCCGTGACGAGGCCTCGGGCGCGGGCGGCTCGTCGCGGTCACCGGCTGTCACCGGATTCACGCTAAGAGTCCGGTGACAGCTCCGGCGCGCGAAGTACCGCGGATGTGGAGATCCCGGGACGAGACCCTCCTGGGGAGGAAGGTCAGTGGGTGCTGAAGCTCACGACCTTCGGCGGCCGCACGACGGTGCGCGTGATCTCACGGTCGCCGAGTGCGCGGGTGACCTTCTCGTCGGCGCGGGCGAGCCGCTCGAGCTCGGCGGCGTCGATGCGGGCCGGAACCTGGAGCGTGCCGCGCACCTTGCCGTCGACCTGCACGATCGCCGTGACGCTCTCCTCCACCAGCAGGGTCGGGTCCGCGGTGCGCCACGGGACGAGGCCCACGAAGCCGTCGTAGCCGAGGATCTCCCACATCTCCTCGGCCAGGTGCGGGGCGAACAGGTCCAGGATCATCGCGGTGGTCTCGGCGGCCTCGCGCACGGCGGGGTCGGCCGGGCCGGCGCCCGAGTCGATGACCTTGCGCGTCGCGTTGACGAGCTCCATGAGGCGCGCGACGACGACGTTGAACTTCGTCTGCTCGACGAGTCCGGGGGCGTCGGCCAGCAGACGGTGGGTGACGCGGCGCAGGGACACGTCGCCCTCCGCCCAGACCACGTCCGGCTCGCTAGCCACGTCCGTGGCGATACGCCACGCGCGTGCCAGGAACTTCTGAGCCCCGGTGGTCGACACGTCCTCCCAGTTGATGTCGTCCTCGACCGGGCCGGCGAACACCATCGCGACGCGCGATGCGTCGGCGCCCGGGTCGACCATGCTCGATGCGAACTCGACGAGGTTGCCCTTCGACTTCGACATCTTCGAGCCGCCCAGCAGCACCATGCCCTGGTTGATGAGGCTCGTGAACGGCTCGGTGAAGTCGATGAGCCCCATGTCGAACAGCACCTTCGTGATGAAGCGCGCGTACAGCAGGTGCAGGATCGCGTGCTCGACACCACCGATGTACGAGTCGACGGGCGCCCAGCGGTTGGCCTCGGCCGACGGGAACGCCTGCGTCGGGTCGTTCGGCGCGAGGAAGCGCAGGAAGTACCAGGAGCTGTCGACGAACGTGTCCATTGTGTCGGGGTCGCGGAGAGCCGGCTCGCCCGTCTCGGGATCCGTCGTCTTCATCCACTCGGTGGCGCCGCCCAGCGGCGATGTCCCCCTGGGCTTCAGGTCCAGTCCGCGGGCGTCAGGCAGCTCCAGCGGGAGCTGGTCGTCCGGCACCGGGACGATGCGGCCGTCCTCCGTGTGGATCATCGGGATCGGCGTGCCCCAGAACCGCTGGCGCGAGATCAGCCAGTCACGCAGGCGGTACGACTTCGCGGCACGACCCGTGCCGGCGGCCTCGAGCTGCTCGATGATGCGCGCGATGGCGTTGCGCTTCGACAGGCCGTCCAGCGACCCGGAGTTGATCAGTCGGCCCTCTCCGGTGAGTGCGATACCGGTGCGGGCGGGGTCCACGTCCGACAGCGTCTCGACCGGGCCCGGATCGATCGGCACGCCGTCGTCGTCGAGTTCGATCACGGGGATGGCGCCGGTGATCGGCGCCGTCGTGTCGACCACGACCTTGACCGGCAGGTCGAACGCGCGGGCGAAGTCGAGGTCTCGCTGGTCGTGGGCGGGCACCGCCATGACGGCGCCGTGGCCGTAGTCGGCCAGCACGTAGTCGGCCGCCCAGATCGGCAGGCGGTCGCCGTTCACAGGGTTGACCGCGAAGCGGTCGAGGAACACGCCCGTCTTCGGGCGGTCGGTCGACTGGCGCTCGATGTCGGTCTCGCGCTGCACGCGCTCGAGATAGTCCTGGAAGCGCATGCGCACCTCGGCCGTCGAGCCCGCGGCGAGCTCGGCGGCGAGGTCGCTGTCGGGGGCGACGACCATGAAGGTCGCGCCGTGCAGCGTGTCGGGACGCGTCGAGAACACCGTCACCTTGTCGGCGCGGCCCTCGATCTCGAAGTCGATGTCGGCGCCGACCGAGCGGCCGATCCAGTTCCGCTGCATGCGGAGGACCTTCTGCGGCCAGAAACCCTCGAGCTGGTTCAGGTCGTCGAGCAGCCGGTCGGCGTAGTCGGTGATCTTGAAGTACCACTGCGTCAGGTTCTTCTTGACCACCTCGGCGCCGCAGCGCTCGCAGTGGCCGTCGACGACCTGCTCGTTCGCGAGCACCGTCTGGTCGTTCGGGCACCAGTTGACCGGGCTCGCCTTGCGGTACGCCAGCCCGCGCTCGTACAGACGCTGGAACAGCCACTGGTTCCAGCGGTAGTACTCGGGGTCGCTGGTGTGCAGGATGCGCGACCAGTCGTACGACGAGCCGTACTCGCGGAAGCTCTTCTTGTGCTGCTCGATGTTCGCGTAGGTCCACTCGCGCGGGTCGGAGCCGGCACCGCCCTTGATCGCCGCGTTCTCGGCCGGCAGGCCGAACGAGTCCCACCCGATCGGGTTCAGCACGTTGTAGCCGCGGTGGCGCCAGAAGCGGGCCACCACGTCCACGTAGGCGTAGTTCTCGGCGTGCCCCATGTGCAGGTCGCCCGACGGGTACGGGAACATCCCGAGCACGAACTTCCGCGGACGCTTGTCGTCGGCACCGCCGGCCCGGAACGGGTCGGCCTCGGCCCAGCGCGCCTGCCACTTCTGCTGGATCGAATACGCGTCATAGCCCTCGGCGGGCGCAGAGGTGACGGAGGTGTCGGTGTGACTCACGAGGGAAGAACCAATCATGGGATGCCGGGAAGCGCGCGCAGCGCGCGAAGCGCGTCTTCCAGGTTAGCGGAACGGCGGGTTCACCAGCCGGGCGGCAGCGCCGCGCCCAGCGCAGCGAGGGGCGCCCGTGCCTTGATGCCCACCTCGGCGACCTCGGCTGCGGCATCCGATCGCCACGTGATTCCCCCGCCGGCGCCGACGTAGGCGCTGTCGTGGCGGACGACGATCGATCGGATCACCATCGCGAGGTCGAGCCTGCCGTCGTCGCCGATCCATCCGAAGCACCCCGAGAACACTCCCCGCGGCGCCGCCTCGAGGCGGTGCAGGATCGTCATCGCCGACAGCTTCGGCGCCCCCGTCATGGAGCCCGCGGGGAACGTCGAAGCCAGCAGGTCGCCGACGGTCGTCCCGGGTGCGAGGCGTCCGGACACGGTGCTCACGAGCTGATGCACGGCGGGGTACGACTCCACCTCGAGGAGCGCGTCGACGCCCACCGTGCCGGGCAGGCACACGCGCGAGAGGTCGTTGCGCATGAGGTCGACGATCATGACGTTCTCGGCCCGCTCCTTCTCGCTGGCGCGCAGTTCCTCCGCCAGCGCCGCATCGCTCGCGGGATCCTCTCCGCGGGGACGGGTGCCCTTGATCGGCCGGGTGCGGACGATCGCCGCGCCGTCGGGCCCGGGCCGCACGTCGAGGAAGCGCTCGGGGCTCGCGCTCAGCAGGGCGATCGGCCCCGACCGCACGAAGCCGCCGTGATGTGCCGGCGTCGCCGCACGCAGTCGCGCGTACGTCTGGACGGGATCGACGGATGCCTCGACCTCGAACCGCGTCGTCAGGCACAGCTGGTACGCGTCGCCCTCGCGGATCGCGTCGCGGCAGCGTTCGATGAGCGAGGCGTACTCGGCGGGCGTGTGGCGGGACCGCGCCCGCCCGCGGTCGGGGGCCGGTGCCGGCACGGGCGGCTCGGGAACCTTGGCGATGGCCGCCACGACGCGCGGGACGTCGTCCGGACCGCCGAACACGTGGATGCGCTCGGCGCCGTGATCGAACGCCACCAGGCGATCAACACGCAGCCAGAGGTCTTGCGGCACGCCGTCGTCATCCTGGGATGCGGGGGCGTCCGCGCGCGCGGCGGCGGCGTCGTAACCGCTCCACCCGACCCAGCCGCCGCGGAAGTCGGCGCCGCCGGGTCCTGCGGCCTCGCCACCCGATCCGCCGGCGACGACGGCAGCGGTCGCATCGGCAGGGTTTTCGGGCGTGCCGGTGCCCATCCAGCTCCAGCCCTCGCGTGCGCCGGGTCCGGCATCCAGCCAGAAGACGTGCGGTTCATGGCTGAACAGAGCCGCGAAGACGGATGCCGGATCCGCCCAGTGCGCGGCCTCCGCGGCGGCGAGGGTGTCCGACATCTTCCCAGGTTAGAGGGGCGCACCGGCCTCTAGGCTCGTGGCGTGAATGAGTTCCTCACCTGGTTGCTC
The DNA here is from genome assembly GCF_039905635.1 of Microbacterium sp. ProA8. Taxonomy (NCBI): domain Bacteria; kingdom Bacillati; phylum Actinomycetota; class Actinomycetes; order Micrococcales; family Microbacteriaceae; genus Microbacterium; species Microbacterium chionoecetis. Next base: position 2,237,224 of record NZ_CP157000.1, read on the forward strand.
GACGCCGTCCAGAGCGTCGACCCGGTGCTCAGGACTCTTCTCGCGGGCTTCGCCATGATGCTCGAGACCAGCGTCCTGATCGGGCTCGTGGTGCCCGGCGACACCATCGTGATCGTCGCCGGCACGGCGGTCGCGTCGCCCCTGGAAGGGGTTCTGCTCGGAGTCGCGGTGGTGGTGGGCGCACTCATCGGCGAGAGCATCGGATTCTGGCTCGGCCGCCTCCTCGGCCCGAAGATCCAGCACTCGCGCCTGGGCAGCCGGATCGGCGAGGCGAACTGGGAGCGCTCGGAACGGTATCTGCGCCGTCGCGGCGGCCCGGCCATCTTCATCTCGAGATTCCTCCCGGTGCTGCATTCGCTGGTGCCGCTCACCGTCGGCATGAGCGGCTATCCGTACCGGCGATTCCTCGCGTGGACGATTCCGGCGTGCGTGATCTGGTCCGCCCTCTACATCTCGGTGGCGGCTCTCGCCGCCGGCACCTACCGCGAGCTGGCAGACCGCCTGCACTACGCCGGTTACATCTTCGTCGGCGTCATCGTCCTGTTCCTGGCCCTCGTGTTCGTGAGCAAGAAGATCATCGAGCGAGCGGAACGCAAGCACCTCGACCACGACGACCCCGACGAAGCGTCGGTGGCGGACATGAAAGACTGAGAGGGTGCCGCAGACCGTTCCCCAGCCCGTGCGCGCCAAGGTCCTCTGGCTGGCGCGCCTGGAATACCGGTTCCACGCATGGCGCGAACGCCGTGCGCGCCGCCGGGGCCAGAAGCCGACGGTGACGCCGTTCCCCGGCTACGGGGGTCCCGACTGGGTCCGCGTGCTCGGGCGCGTCATGATCGTCCCGCCCGCGAAGGTCTCCGAGGCCGGCGAGTACGCCGGCGTCCGCGGCTGGCGCAGTTTCGTGGCCGTTCCGATCGGCTACGCGCAAGTCACGGTGGCGATCGCCGGCGTCGATCATGTGGTCGTCGCCGACCGCGGCGGTGTGATCGACACACGCCTGCCTGCGGCGCTGGAGCCGGGCTGGCAGACGTTCACGATGTCGGTCGAAGGCGGCGAGCCGGTGGAGACGCGGGCTTTCATCGTCGCCCCCGACGTGAAGTTCGGAATCGTGTCGGATGTCGACGACACCGTCATGGTGACGGCCCTCCCCCGTCCGCTCCTCGCGGCCTGGAACTCCTTCGTCGTCGACGAGCACGCCCGGCAGCCGGTTCCCGGCATGGCGGTGCTGATGGAGCGCGTCGTGCGCGAGAACCCCGGCGCGCCCCTGGTGTACCTCTCGACCGGCGCCTGGAACATCGCGCCGACCCTCATCCGGTTCCTGAGCCGCCACGTCTTCCCCCCGGGTGCGCTCCTCCTCACCGACTGGGGCCCCACGCACGATCGCTGGTTCCGCAGCGGCAAGGCGCACAAGCTGTCGAACCTGCGGCGCCTGGCCGACGAGTTCCCGCACGTGCGATGGCTCCTGATCGGCGACGACGGTCAGCACGACGACGCCATCTACACCACCTTCACCGACGAGCACCCGTCGCGGGTGGTCGCGGTCGCCATCCGCCGTCTCTCCCCCGCAGAGGCCGTCCTCGCCGGCGGGCGGACGGCCGTGAACGACCACGCCGCGGCCGAGGTGCCCTGGGTCAGCGACAACGACGGGGCCGGCCTCCTGGAGCGGCTCGAGGGTGTCGGCGTCCTCGGGAGCACCGGCACCGCAACCGTCTGACGTCGGAGCCCGCGCGTAGGCTGGCCGCATGTGCGGACGCTTCGTAGTGGCCAGTGCCGGTCCCGAGCTCGTCGGGGTGCTTCGTGTCGACGTCGAGGGCGATGACCTTCCCGCGCCGTCGTACAACGTCGCGCCGACCGATCGCGTCGCGATCGTGCTGGACTCGGCGAAGACCGAGCCGCCCACCAGGCGGCTGGAAGCAGCCCGTTGGGGTCTGATCCCGTCGTGGGCCAAAGACACCAAGGTCGGCGCGCGCGCGTTCAACGCCCGCTCCGAAGAGCTCGAGGACAAGCCCATGTTCCGCAGCGCCCTCGAGAAGCGACGGGCGGTGGTGCCGACATCCGGCTATTACGAGTGGATGAACGTCGACGGCGTGAAGACCCCGCACTTCATCCACCCGGCAGACGGCGAGCCGCTGTTCCTCGCGGGACTCTACGAATGGTGGCGGGACAAGACGAAGGGCGATGACGACCCCGAGCGGTGGCTGCTGAGCTTCACGATCCTGACGAGGGACTCGATCGGGCATCTCGGATCGATCCACGATCGCATGCCGTTGTTCCTGGACCCCGATCACGCCGACGCGTGGCTCGACCCGACCACCGACAACGTGCGGGACGTGCTCGACGCGGCGATCGACGCGGCTCCGGCCTTGGCCGACACGCTCACCGATCACGAGGTCTCGAAGGCCGTGGGCAACGTCCGCAACAACTCCCCCGAGCTCATCGAGCCGGTCGAGTCCTGAACGTCTGACCGCAGCAGCAGCAGCGGTGGCCGCGCGTATCCTCGAACGGTGACGATCGCGCCCCCTGCTTCTCCGGTGCTCACCGGCGACGTCTGGCGTGCGCGTGAAGCGGCCCACGAGGAGCGCGCTCGCGCGCTGACACGCGCCCATCGTGAGCGGGCGAGCCGCGGCGAGGCGCATCCCGTCGAGGACTTCCTCTTCACGTACTACTCGTACAAGCCGGCGGTGCTGCACCGGTGGCACCCTGGCGAGGGGACGGAGCTGGCGGATGCCGAGGGCGAGGCCCGCGCCGGATGGCGCTGGTATCGCCCCGGCACGACGGAGGGCTCGATCGCCGTCGACGGTGCGGGCTTCCGCGCCGATCGCGGCGCCCTCGTCGCGAACGTCGGCAGGATCCTCCGCGCCACGGCCGACCGGCCTCCGGGCTTCGGCTGCTTCGGCCTGCACGAGTGGGCGATGGTGTACCGCGAGCCGCAGCACCGGCATCCCGTGCCCCTGCGCCTCGGCCGGGACGAGACCGACGCCGTGGTCGAGGCGCACGAGCTGCGCTGCACGCACTTCGACGCGTTCCGGTTCTTCACGCCCGAAGCGGCGCCGCGCAACCGTGAGGCGCCCACCCGCGAACGGCAGGCCGAGCTCGAGCAGCCGGGGTGTCTTCATGCCGGGATGGACCTGTACAAGTGGGCGGTGAAGCTCGGGCCGCTCGTTCCGGGCGAGTTGCTCCTCGATGCGTTCGAACTCGCCCGCGACATCAGAGTGCTCGACATGCGGGCCTCGCCCTACGACCTCGCCGGCTGGGGCTACGACGCCGTGCCGATCGAGACGGCCGAGGGCAAGGCCGCCTACGTGCGGGCCCAGCGGACGTTCGCGGATCGCGGCCGGGCGATCAGGCAGCGGCTGATCGACGCGGCCTCGGGCTGAGAGTCACTCCGCGGGGGCGCAGGTCGTGCACGGCAGGTCGCCGGCGCCCGCCTCGGCGACGGCGAAGCGCAGCTCGAGCACGCGAATCGCAGCCTCTTCGAGCCGGTCGGCCGGCAGGGCGCCGGACTCCACGGCGGCGACGATGCCGTCGATGATCTTCGTCGCGGTATCGGGCGTCGAATACACCACTGTCAGGACCATGTCGTTGCCCGCGGCGAGGGCGGCGACGGCGTTGGCGACCGGATCCGCGTACTGCGGCTCGCCGGAGCCCTGCAGCATTCCCAGGTCGTCCGTGACGGTGACCCCGTCGAAGCCGAGCTCCTCGCGCGCGATCCGATGCCACTCGGCGGAGAGGCTCGCCGGCGCGGGATCCACGGCGGTGTAGGCGAGGTGCCCGAACATCAGCAGCTCGGCGCCGGTGTCGATGCCGGCCTGGAACGGCAGGGCATCGGCCGCGCGCCACTGGTCCAGCGTCAACGACGTGGACGGGATCGCGGTGTGCGAGTCGCCGGGGGCGGCGCCGTGTCCGGGGAAGTGCTTGAGCGTCGAGAACACCGAGCCCTCCTCGCCTCGCACGGCGGCGGCGACGCGGGCTGATGCGACGTCGGGCGTCGCGCCGAGCACGCGCCGGTGGATGAAGGACCCGGTGTCGGGCGTGACGTCCGCCACGATGCCGAAGTTCACGGAGATCCCCGCCTGCCGCACCAGCGCCGCGCGGCCGGCGAACGCCGTCTCGGCCGCGGAGGGGTCGGACTGCTGCAGCTCGAGGGGTCCGGGGAACGTGTCCCACCGCAGGCGCGAGACGTCTCCGCCCTCCTGGTCGATCGCGACCAGCGGGGGCCGTGCGGGGTCCACCGTCAGGGCGGCGGTGAGCGTCTGGAGCGCCGCTTCATCGCCCGGGATATTCGCGCCCATCAGGAGGAACCCGCCGGCGCCGGAGGACTCCATGTAGGCGTGCAGGGACGCGGCATCCGTGGTCGGGATGTGGCCCATCACGACGCTCGCGGCGCGCTCGCGCAGCGACATCGCCGCCACGGCCGCTTCGGCCGGCGTCGCCTCGGGCGTCGGCGACGGCTCCGGTTCGGGCGAGACCGTCGCCGACGGCGACGCGGACGGTCTCGCAGTCGGGCTGGAGGCGCACGACGTGCACACGGCAGCGAGCGCCACGACCATCGCGAGCAGGGCGAAGCGCGGCGCAGAAGTCACCGGGCAAGCCTAAGCGTGTCCGGTGCAAAGGGATCTGTGAACGACCGGCTGTTCAGTGGCGCGCGACGATGGCCGCGGCATCCGTCCCCATCGGCAGCACGCCGAACTGCACCCCGCGGTCCTCCCCCAGGCGTGCGGCGATGAACGTCTCGGCGTCGCGGCCGGGCGCGTGCCGGAGCATGAGGGACGCCTGGAGCGCCAGCGCGAGATCCTCGCTCAGCCGGCGGGCCTGCGACGCCGCCGTGTCCGGATCCGCCGCAAGTCCCTGCAACAGGCCCAGCGTGCGGTCGACGTGGCGATCGAGCACGATCGAGGCGCCGGCGGTGCTCGCGAGCTCGTCGGCGAAGGCATCGCCCGAGTCGCGGTCACGAGTGAGCGCCCGGACCACGTCGAGCGCGATGACGTTGCCCGACCCTTCCCAGATCGCCATGACGGGCTGCTCGCGATAGCGACGTGCGAGCGGGAACGACTCGGTGTACCCGTTGCCGCCCAGGCACTCCAGAGCCTCGTACGCGTGCTGGGGGCCGCGTTTGCACACCCAGTACTTCGACACGGGCGTCGCGAGGCGACGGAGGGCGACATCGCGATCGGATGCCTCGGCCTCGAAGAGCTGCGCGAGGCGCATCCCCGTGAGCATCGCCGCCTCGTACTCGAGCGCGAGGTCGGCGAGCACGCTCGTCATCGCCGGCTGGTCCACGAGCAGCGCGCCGAACGCCTCCCGCCCGCGCGCATGCCACAGCGCCTCGGCGAGAGACTGCCGCATGCCCGCCGCGGTGCCCAGGACGCAGTCGAGGCGCGTGCGCTGCACCATCTCGATGATGGCACGCACCCCGCGGCCGGGTTCACCGACGAGGAACCCGACGGTCCCGTCGAACTCGACCTCGGCCGAGGCGTTGGAGCGATTGCCGAGCTTGTCCTTCAGCCGCTGGATGCGGAACACGTTGCGCATGCCGTGTGGCAGGGCGCGCGGCACGAACAGGCACGTCAGCCCTTCCTCGACTCCGCTGCGGCGTGTGTGCGCCAGCACGAGGAATCCGTCCGACATCGGGGCCGAGCAGAACCACTTGTGCCCGGTGAGCTGGTAGGCGTGACCGCCCATCGACTCCCCGACCGTGGTGCCGGCGCGCACGTCGGATCCGCCCTGCTTCTCGGTCATCGCCATGCCGATGAGAGCGCTGCGCTTCTCGCCCTCGACGATGAGGCGCGGCTCGTATTCGCGCGAGTACAGACGCGGCAGCCAGGTATCGGCGATCCACGGCGAACCCTCGATGGAGGCGACGGCGGCATGGGTCATCGAGACCGGGCACGCGTGCCCGGGTTCGACCTGGGCGAAGAGCATGAACATGGCGGCGCGGGCGACGTGCGCGCCCGGCTTCGGGTCTGCCCACGCCGAGGTGTGCGCTCCGCGGGCGAGGGCCTCGCCGATCACCCGGTGATACGACGGGTCGTACTCGACCTCGTCGAGGCGGTAACCCCAGCGGTCGTGCGGGTAGGCGACGGGGGTGTGGATGTTGGCGAGCTCCGCGTCACGCTGGAACGAGCCCGAACCGACGACTCCCCCGGCCTCGCGCAGCCCGTCTTCGGCCCAGTCGGCGCCGAACGCGCGCACCGCGTCGCCCAGCGGTGCGTTGAGTGCATACTCGTCGACGTCGACGCGCCAGGGCGGCTGGTTCTCGACATAGTGCGTCGCCGCGCCGATCACCCGCTGGCCTCGGGCGAACGAGGTCATGCCCGCTCCGTCTCCAACGCCATGGCGCGCGCGTACTGCTCACCCGGACTGAGCGGCGCCCGCGTGACGATGTCGTGGACGAACTCGAGCTTGTGGCGCACCGGCATGACGATCTTGAACGGATACAGGTCGCCGAACCCCATCGCGCGGTTGATGCGGTTGAATCCCTGCGACAGCCATTCCCAGTCGGAGAGCAGACGCTGGATCGGCTCCCGCTCGTACGAGGCGAGCGGCACGACATCGGTGTCGCGGAGGTTCGTCACCGCCGCGTCGAGATGGATGCCGATGACCGCCGCAGTCTGCAGGGTGCCGGTGATGTGCAGATAGTGGGCGAACGTCTCGGCGAAGTCCTCCCACGGGTGCATGGTGGCGTACTCCGAGATGAAGGATTGGCTCCAGTCGGACGGTGCGCCCACCCGGTAGTGGCGCTTCAGTGCGTCGCGATAGCTCGAGCGCTCGTCGCCGAACAGCTCGCGGCAGCGCGCCCACAGCGCGTCGTCGGTGAGCAGCACGTTCTGGTAGTAGTGCCCCACTTCGTGGCGGAGGTGCCCGAGGATCGTCCGGTAGGGCTCGCCCAGGCGCACGCGCAGCGCCTCGCGCCGATCGTCGAGGCTCTCAGCCAGGTCGATCGTGATGATGCCGTTGGAGTGGCCGATCGTGACCGGCTTGCCGTCGGAGAGGCTGGAGATGAGGTCGAACCCGAGGCCGCCCTTCTCGATGTCCCAGCCGACGATCGGCAGTCCGAGGTCGGCGAGCTGGAGGATCAGGCGGCGCTTCGCCTCTTCGGTCTTCGCGAGCTTCTCGAGCGCGACGGTGTCGTTGCTGGCCGGCTGGCGGCGCGTGAGCCGGCATGAGAAGCACCGGCCGGCCGGCGCGTTCTCCCACACCAGCCAGTTGCACGCCCAGTCGCGGTTCGAGCAGGTGTACCAGGTCTCACCCTCGATGACGGCCTGATCGTGTCGGATGCCGTGGAACTCGCGCGTCGGCACGTGATAGCCGATCTCAGCCTCGCAGTTCGGACACCGCAAGGTGTCGAGGTAGACGAAGTGGCGACAATGCGGACAGCGGGGCTGCGAGCTCACGCTCTCACCGTAGCGTGCGCGCGCGAGGGCGGACGCATGCATCACGCCGCCGGGACGAGCTCCACCCGCAGCAGCAGGTCGTCATCGGGCCGTGGCGAGCCGCGCCCGTCGGTATTGCTGGTGAGCACCCAGATCGACCCGTCGGGCACGGCGACGACGTCGCGGAGACGCCCGTACTGGCTCGCGAACGCCGGCGTAGGATCGCCGACCGCTCCGTCCGCCCGCGTGTCGACCTGCCAGAGCCGCTCGCCGCGCAGGCCCGCGACGAACACGGTCTCGCCTGCGGCGGCGATGCCGCTGGGGCTCGCGTCGCTGGTGGCCCACTGAGCGACCGGATCGACGAAGCCCTCCCGTCCGGCGACGCCCTCGACGAGCGGCCATCCGTAGTTCGCGCCGGGTTCGATGCGGTTCAGCTCGTCCCACGTGTTCTGTCCGAACTCGCTCGCCCACATCGTTCCGTCGGCAGTCCACGCGATGCCCTGGACGTTGCGGTGCCCCATCGACCAGACGCGGGTGCCCCACGGGTTGCCCGGCGCCGGAGCGCCGTCCGCCGTGATGCGCAGGATCTTGCCGCCGAGGGCGTCGGGGTCCTGCGCGGCATCGCGCTGCTGCGCGTCGCCTGTCGTGACGTACAGGTAGCCGTCCGGGCCGAACGCGAGACGTCCGCCGTCATGGGTATTGGCCCGCGGAATCCCGTCCAGCACCACCTCGGGCTCGCCCAGCTCGAGCGATCCCGGCTCGCCGTCGAGCGGCATCCGCACCACGCGGTTGTCGTCGGCGGCGCCGAAGTACGCGAAGAGCATCGGTGTGTCGCCCGTCGTCAGCAGCGCGAGTCCGTGCAGGCCCGATTCGCCTCCCGACACGACGCCCGAAACAGTGCCCACCTCGCGCAGCGCTCCGTCTGCGGTCAGCTCGAGCACGGCGCCATCGTCGCGCTGCGAGACGAGCGCGCCGCCGCCGGCGAGGGGCACCACCGACCAGGGTGCGGCCAGGCCCGACGCGAGCGTGCCGGTCACCTTCCCGACGCGCCACCGCCCCTCGCTCGTCGGCGAGACGCTCGGCCCCATCGTGGCCGCCTGAGAAGGAGGCGCCGGTTCGGGGGTGGTGGCGCTGCAGCCGGTGGCCGCGATGAGCACCACGAGGAGGCATCCGATCGCCGCCCGGGGAGCGCGCCTCGTCATCCGTCCGCCACGGCGGCTTCGAGGGCGGCGAGATCGATGCGCCGCATGCGGAGCATCGCCTGGACGGCGCGATGCGCGATGTCGGGGTCGGGGTGGCGGATCAGCTCGACCAGGCGGTCGGGGATGATCTGCCAGGACAGGCCCCAGCGGTCCTTGAGCCACCCGCAGGGCTGCTCCTGACCCCCGTTCGCGGTCAGTGCGTCCCAGTAGCGGTCGACCTCGGCCTGACTCCGGCAGGGCACGTAGAGCGAGAACGCCTCTGTGAACGGGAACTGCGGTCCGGCATCCATTCCGTAGTAGTCCCGGCCCCCCAGGCGGAAGTGCACGTGCATGACTTTCCCGCCCATTCCGGGAACCTCGTCCGGGTACCGGTCGATGCTCACCACCTCGGAGTCCGGGATGAGCGCCGTGTAGAACGTGACCGCCTCTTCGGCGGCGTCGTCGAACCACAGGAACGGGGTGACTGCGCTCATGGGTCCCACCTTCGCCGACGGGACCCGCGCATGCAATGGGTGGAACCCGGGCGGTCAGGTCTGCCGCAGCGGAAGCCGTACCGTGACCCGCAGTCCACCCCCGGCGCGCGCGACGATCGTGAGCGTCCCGCCGTGTGCCACCGCGATGCTCCGGACGATGGCGAGCCCCAGGCCCACGCCGGCGTGATCGTCGGTGCGGATGCGTTCACTGCCCCGTTGGAACGGCTCCACCAGGGTCGAGACGAGATGCGGACTGAGCGTCTCCCCCGTGTTCTCGACGGCGATCTCGGCGGCACCGGACCGCACGGACGTGACGATGTCGACCGTGCCGCCCTCGGCCAGGTTGTGGACGATGCCGTTGTGCACGAGGTTCGACGCGAGCTGCAGGAGGAGTGCGGGCGAACCCGACGCGGGAGTGACGTCGCCGTGGGTGCGCAGCGTGATGCCACGCGCTTCTGCGAGCGGCAGGAGCGCCTCGGCGGCCTCCTCCGCGACGAGCGACAGATCCACGTCCTCCCGTGTGAAGGACCGCTGGTCGGCGCGGCTCAGCACCAGCAGCGCCTCGGTGAGACCGATGGCCCGGGTGTTGACGATCGAGAGCCGGCGGATGAGCTCGTCGACGTCACGGTCCGGGTCTCCACGCGCGACGTCCAGCAGCGTCCTCGTGATCGCCAGCGGGGTGCGCAGCTCGTGCGAGGCGTTGGCGGCGAACCGGCGCTGCTCGGCGACGTGGGCTTCCAGCTGCGCGAGCATGGCGTCGAAGCTGTCCGCCAGTTCACGGAACTCGTCGTCGGATCCTTCGAGGTCGATCCGATGCGACAGCGAGCCGTCCGCCGCCAGGCGCGTGGCATCCGTGATCCGGCTCAGGGGTGCCAGCATCCGCCCGGCGAGGAACCAGCCGCCCAGCAGTCCGAAGGCGAGGAGGAACAGCAGGGCCCAGACGGCCGCGGGCGCGAAGGCGCGGATGAGGTCGCCGCGGTTCGGCACGAACGGACCGGGGCCGGTGATGGGCCCGTTGGGGACATAGCGCAGCAGGAACACCCACACGATCGCGAGCAGCACCGCGCCCGCGACCATCAGGAACCCTGCGTAGCTCAGTGTCAGCTTGAGCCGCACGCTGAGCCCGGGCTCCCTACTCACCGACGGCACTTCCGTCGGCGTCGATCCGGTACCCGACTCCCGGAACGGTGGCGATCACCCAAGGTTCGCCGAGTCGCTTCCGCAAGGCCGACACCGTGATGCGCACCGCGTTGGTGAACGGGTCCGCATTCTCGTCCCACGCGCGCTCGAGCAGGTCCTCCGCGCTGACGACGCCGCCCTCCGCGCCCATCAGCACCTCGAGCACCGCGAACTGCTTCCGCGTGAGCGCGATGTACCGATCGTCGCGGTAGACCTCACGGCGGAACGGATCCAGCCGCAGCCCCGCCATCTCCCGCACCGGCGGCCGACTGTGCGCCCGCCGACGGTCGAGGGCGCGCAGGCGCAGCACCAGCTCCTGCAGATCGAACGGCTTCGTGAGGTAGTCGTCCGCGCCGAGGCCGAAGCCGCTGGCCTTGTCGTCGATCCGGTCGGCAGCGGTGAGCATCAGGATCGGGATGCCGCTGCCCGAGGCGACGAGGTGCGCGGCGATGTCGTCGCCCGAGGGTCCCGGGACGTCACGATCGAGCACCGCGATGTCGTACGCGTTGATGCTCAGCAGCTCGAGCGCCGTGTCGCCGTCGCCCGCGATGTCGGCGGCGATCGCCTCGAGACGCAGGCCGTCGCGGATCGCCTCCGCCATGAGAGGTTCGTCTTCCACCACCAGCACGCGCATGGTCCGATGGTACGAGCCGGCGCATATCGTCCACCTATGCGAAAGCCGATACGGCCTCGCAACACGCGTCCGCGTGAGGTGGAAGCATGACTCCCCCAGCTCACACGCGCACGCGGCCCTCGACTCTGCGGGGACTGATCCTCGCGGTGGCGGTCGTGTGCACGTTCTCCCTCGCCGCTGCCGTCCACCAGTCGGCCGCCGGTGCCGGTGCGCCCGATCCTGGCGGCCCGGTGGCGGAGACGAATCCATCAGCGACGGCGACGACAGATCCCGCGGCATCCGACGGCGCGATCACCGAGGCGGACGGGCTGCTCCCCGGCGGCGTCACCGCAGCCGACGGCGCATTCGCGGGCATCGCACACCTGACCCCTCCTCTGCTCGATGCACTGCGGCAGGCATCGGCCGACGCCGCACGGCAGGGCATCGTGATCCAGGTGAACAGCGGCTGGCGGTCGGCCGAATACCAGGACCGGCTTCTTCAGCAGGCGGTGGCGCAGTACGGCTCCGAGGCGGAGGCGGCCCGTTGGGTCGCCACGTCGGACACCTCGGCGCACGTCGCCGGAGAGGCGATCGACATCGGGTCGTTCGACGCCGTCGCATGGCTGTCGGCCCACGGCGCCGGGTACGGACTCTGCCAGACCTACGAGAACGAGTCGTGGCATTTCGAGCTGCGCACCGACGCCATCAGTGGCGGCTGCCCCGCGCCGTACGCCGATCCGACAGCTGACCCCCGGATGCAGGGGTGACGCGCACGGCGTCGACACGACGGTGTCGGCGCGACGGGAAAACGTTGACGAAGAAGACCCCGTCGACATCGGATCGCACCGTCGTGATCGAGCGGGCGCCCAAGCTCGTCGCCAGAATCGCGCCCAGTCGGCAAATCCACCTCCCCGGGGTGCCCGCGGAGATGGCGATGCCGACGACGCCCACGCCGGACGCTCCGGGCGCCGCACCGACTCCGCGGCGACGACACGCGGGACGATGAAGAAGGTCAGTCGGCGAAGGTGAACTCCGAGTCCGGTCCGCCGTATACCAGGCGCGCACCCGACTTGTCGCGCTCGGTGAAGCGGAGCTTCGGATCGCCGACCCCCGCCGCGACGTAGTGCATGACAGAGGTGGGGTCGTACTGCGTGATGGCGATGGTGTGCTCCAGCGACTCCGGGTTGAACAGGTCGGGGGCCTCAGGACGGATGTGCTCGTGCCGGAAGCCGAGGACGTGGCCGAGCTCGTGCCGCATGACGCCGATCGCGTCGAACGCGTTCGGGTCGGTGCTGTAGAAGCCGTCGAACACCGACACGAAACGCTGGTGCGGTGGGTCGTCGGGGAAGAACGCCATGGCGATTGTGGATCCCCCGCCCGGCTGGCGGACCACCGGGAAGCCGACATCAGCCGGGAGCTCCGGGGCGTCGTCCCGGTGCACGAGGTGCTCGAACTCGATGCCGCAGATGCCTGACCAGTCCGAGGTGGCGGCGTGCATGCCCTCGACGGCGGCCGCGTGCTCGGCGTCCGAGCCGAAGGAGGGGCGCCACACGCAGTACGTTAGTCGCAGCCCGCGCGCCCACCGCAGCAGTCGGCCGTCGCGCTCGATGCCGAGAAGGCCCTGCTTCTCGGCATCGGGATCCTCGGCGAAGGCCTCCGCGATTTCGATCCGCCGCGCGGCGTACGGCAGCACCTGATCGGCGGTGAGGCCGATGTCGCCCTCGACGACCAGCCTCTCCGTAACGGTGCCGAGAGGGGCGTGCGCCACCGAGATCCGAGGCGACTCCGACTCGATCTTGGCGACCAGCTCACTGGTGGTGATCATCCCGCTTCCTTCCTCTCCTGTGCAGGCAGTCCGTCGCGTGACGCATTGAGCCCGAGCCGGGCTGCCATGGCTTGACCGGCTTCCCGGTCGCTCGATTGCAGGCGGCCATCGGGCCGGGGCGTGCTGGGGTCGAGGGCGACCAGCCGTTCCTCACGCGCGGATCGGGTCCGGTCGTCGCGTCGCTGCACGATGAACGACGCCATGGATCCGTCCAACGCGAGCCGCGCGAACTCTCGCGGATCCTCGACCGACGCATGCACGGCGCCCGCGACCCAGAGACGGATATCGAAGGCCACGGCAGGCGGCGTCTTCTGGAGGACAGCGCGGGCCACTGCGGACGCATCCCGTTCCCGCTTCGCATCCCAGCTCAGCACCTCCTGCAGGCGAGTGCCGGTGGCCGTCCAGGCGTGATCGAGCATGGCGTCGACGAGCGCGGGGATGTCGTCGGAATAGAGCTCGGAGTCGCCCGCGAGCCGGTACACGCCGGCCCATTCGACCGGCGCCTCGACGCCGAGTTTCCGCAGCACGGCGCAGCAGACGGCGATGCGCAGCGACCGGGTCGGATAGGCACCGGGCTTCTTCGCCGAGATCGGCGCGTGCTCGATCTCGTTCACGGCGTCTGCCAGCTCTCCGGCGAGCGCGATGACGAACGCCGTCCCGGTCGCGAGCACCCCCACGACATCGGCGAAGATCTCATCGCTCCACTCCCGCCAGACCGCGCGGCGCTCGGCTCCCCCCGGGGCCCCGGGATCGAGTCCGCCGATCACCGTCTTCACCTCGGCGGCCAACCCGAGATCCTCCGCGATCACGTGCCCCGCCTCGTGACCGATGAAGGCGACATCCGACAGGCGGTTCGCAACCGTCCACGGCATCGCGACGACGGGCACCGGCATCCTCCGCAGCTCGGCAACCACCAGCTGCAGATCCTTCGCATCGAGTCCCGGCGGGTGGAACGCCTTGGATCTCGCCTGCGCGAACGGCGCCCGATCCGTGCTGTAGAACACCAGTGGGGGCTCCTTCAGCTCCTGCTCGCCCACCGTGCCGGCCGCGCGCGCCGCCGCGAGGAAGGGCTTGTAGCACGACCACGCCAGGTCATCGGCGGCGCCGAGGTGCGTCGCGTAGGCGACGGTGTCGCGCTGTGCGAGCTTGCTGCGGAAGAAGTCCCAGATGAGGTGCACCGTTCCGACGCCTCGACGCAGCCTCGGCAGCTCGTCGACACCGCCCGCGAACGGGGCCTGGGCGTCCGCCGACACGGGCGTGCCCTCAACGGCGGCCTCCAGCGCGGCCGCGATCTGCTCCCGGAGCCGCGACACCTGGCTCGCGTGCTGGGGTAGGTCGCCGTCGCCCGAGGCGCGACCGCCCCAGTACGAGAGATCTGCTTCGAGAAGAGCGCGTTGCGCACGGATGCTCTCCACGGCCGATTCGTAGAGGGCCATGTCAGTCGCCCTCGAGCACGAAGCGGCGCTGGAACGCCTCGCTGTTGAGCGACACGAACGAGCGGAGATGCTCGTTGCGGAATGGGCGGTGCCGATGACGCTGCAGCAAACCCACGACGTCTGCCAGGGGCATCCCGCCGCGCAGCCCGCTCAGCAGCAGCGCGAGCCTCCCCGAGGGATCCGGCGCGGCCGAGAAGCTCCCGCACACTGCGGAGACGGCCGGGGCGTTGCGGATGAGGTGCCAGCAGAAGGCGTTGGCGAGCATGAGCTGCTCTGCTGCGATGGAGGGCGAGTCGCCGAGCGCCAGATCGAGGATCAGCAGGGCCGGCCGCCGGTGTCCGATCGCCCCCGCCAGCCGCTCCGGCGTCAGGTGGTCGTCGGCGAGCTGGAGTGCCGGCGCTCTCCGGCGTTCGATGGGCTCGGCGACGAGGTGCACGATGCTGGTGCTCGGACCGAGGCGCCGCAGCTCGCCTTCTGCCAGCCCGTAGGGATCACCGTGCCGCGCGCGCCGTCCGTACGCGTCCGACAGCATGCCTGCGGAATGGCCGTAGTCGTGCCGTTCGTTCAGGATCGCGACATAGGCCTCCGTGGAACGGACAGCCTCTTCCTCCGGGGAGACGGATGCGCGGCGTCCGGTGCGCACGACGACGCCGCGCTGCCGCGCCGCCATTGGCCTGCCGCCCATCGAGGAGAGCTCCCATGGCCAGCGGGCGGCCGCCTCGTCGCGAATGTCCAGCGCGAGCACGGTGTCGGCACTCTGGTCCAGCCATCGCGCGGCATCGCCGACGGCGAGCGCGGCGCCGAGCCCCTCGGCGACGCCGGCCGGATCGGCGGCGAGCGCGTAGTGGCCGTCCGAGAGCACATCCGAGACCTCGGTCTCCGTGCGGGTGCGCGCGCCGCTGTCGACATCGACCAGCAGCATCCCTCCGTCCGGAAGCGAGGAGATGTGGATCGTCCGGGTGTGCGGGTCCGGCGCCGCGCTCTCGGAGTGGGCGGGTGTGTCGCCCGCGGCGGTCGTGAACGACTCCCAGCCCGTGGACTCTGTCGACAAGCGGTGCATCGCGTCCCGGACGGTCACGCCGAGCGTCCGGCGGTCTTCGGCGTGGGCGTGCTGAAGGGCCTCCAGCAGCTCCGCGGATCTCTCGGGGTAGCCGAGCACGCGTTCGAGCTCCGCCTGGGCGAGCAGCAGCGCTGCCGGCGTCTCGGGCGTGACCTCGATCCTCGTCGCGTCGCGGAGCTGTCGGACGACCGCCTCCGGAGCGGGCTCAGCCGACGCCGGGACCTCGGCGAGCCACTGGAGCGCGCGCAGTCGAGACGCCGGGTCGTCGACGGCCTCCAGGGCGCGGGCGAGCTCGGCGAGCCGGTCCGCCGTCGGACCCAGCACCGACAGCCGCGCGCATTCGATCTCGACGCGCACGGACGGCGGCGCCCAGCCTGACTCAGCGAGGTCGTGATAGGCGCGGCTGAGCTCGCCCAGGCTGCGGCTGCGATCCGTGTCCCGGTCGACGACGGCTTCGAGCGCCTCCGCCCGGCTGCGGCCGACCGTGTCGCCCCGCTGAAAGCTGCGCGAGAGGTTCGCGGTGGAGAGGTCGTGGTGACCGGTCGCTGCCATGAGGCGCGAGAGCCACAGCGACGCCTCGAGCGCGACGCCGGCGTCGGTACCCGAGGCGGCGTCGCTCAACGCCGCACGGGCGGGGTCGTTCTCGCGTCGCAGCGTGTGCGCCTTGCCCCGCAGCAGCGATACCTCGGGGGCGGGCGATGCGGAGCGGGAGGCGGGGAAGGCGCTGTCGAGCTCCTTGAGGGCGCGCTCGGCGTCGAGGTCGATGAGCGCGGCGGTCGCGCGTGCCACAGCCGAGAACATGGGATTCTCGAGGATCTCCCGCACCCGACCGAGACCGAGGAGCGCCTGCCCGATGAGCTGGGCGTCTCCGGTGCCGGTGGCTACCGCGAGCGCCTCGCGCCACTGCTCGGTGGCGATGAGGACGCGCGCGAGGGGCCGCGCCGCTCGAGCCGCCCAGCGCCCGCCCGCCGCTTCTGCGGCAAGCCGCCGAGCCGTGCCGATCGCGGCGCGCGGCGGCTCGGAGCGGTCGGCCCACTCCACGATCAGCTCGAGGTGCGCCGCGCCGCGGGACTCCTGCGGTGCCGGGTGCGACAGTGCGGCGTCGAGCATCTCCCAGGCACCGGCGACGTCCGACAGCGTGAGCGCCATCGCGGCGTCGAGGAACAGTGCACGCCGCGGTTCGGCGCGACGGACGTCGTCGGGGACCGCGTAGCGGTGGCTCGATAGGCGGGCCTCGTCGAGGGATCGCCCGGCGACGGCCGCGTCGTGGATCATCGCCTCGGCCCTCTCGAGGTGAGCGTAGCCGAGCGTGACCGCATCGGGCGGCCGGCGGCCGCCCCCGGCCCGCCGAACCGAGACCGCGATGACCTCATCGGCAATCTCGCCGCGCTCGAAGCGGTCGAGCGTCGGGTCGGCGATCAGCGCCAGCCAACGCTCGTCTCCCGAGACGTCGGCGCGGGGGCTCTCGTAGGCGTGGAAGACCACGCTCCGGAGTGCCTCGGCGCGCGCGGCGCCCGTCGTTTGGTCGGCCCGCCGGGCCCAGTAGTGCAGCGCGCGGCGATGGATGTCGTCGAAGACCGGGTCACCGGCGGCCCTGAGCATGCCGCGCAGCGGCTCGCGGACCTCGGGATGGAACTGGACGGCGTTCGGGAGGTTGTCGAGGGACGACACCCACGACGAGCCCGCGGCGTACGACAGCAGCTCGTCCCAGGTCTGGTCGGCCGCTCCCGGACGGCGGACGTGGGCGGCCGCGGGGATCGGCCAGCGCTCGGCGCCCGCGGCGACGGGCGGCATGGACGGGGTGTCGAGGGGTGCACTGTCGTAGGTCGTCCCCCGCTCGGCCAGCGTCTCGAGCGCCGGCCAGATGACCTGGTCGACGGCTTCTCGGGTAAGCAGCTTCATGAGGGCGCCCCAGCGCAGCACCCACTGGACGAGCGGGTTGGTGATCCGATCCACGACTCGGGTCACCAGATACGCGAGCTCGACCGACTCCAAGCCCTCGATGTCGGCGGCCGTCGTCCGGGGATTGTCCTTCAGGCACTCGCGGAACAGCGCCAGCTTCATGGGGTTGCCCTCGCTGCGTCGCACCACGGCCGCCACGACGTCGGGGCGATCCGTGTCGGCGAGGAAGCGTGTCGCCTCATCGTCGGAGAACTCGGGTACCTCGATCCCTATCGCCTCCGCCCCGATGCTGATCCCCTCGCCGGCGATGACCGTCCCCGGTCCCATGAACCGGTCGTGGAAGCGGGCGGAACGCTGCAGCGGCGGGCCCCCAGGCTGCTGCCGCGTGCTGTCGAGGTCGTACCGGCCGCTGAGGACGAGCCGCAGCCCGGTGACCCCGGAATCCGTCGTCGCGTCTCCCCCGCTGCGCACCTCGCCGAGTGCGTCGAGGACCGCCTCGAGGTCAGCGCCGTCGGCCTGCTGCACGTTCTCGATCGTGTCGAGCGCGATCACGACGATCCCGCCGGGGGCTGCGTTGGCGAGCTCGGTGCGGAATCGCCGCGGCACGTCCGCGGCGGCGAGCCGCACGAACTCCTCGTCCGTCGACGACTCCTCGGCCGAGTGGGAGAGCTGGCGCACCGGCACGACGTCCGCGAACGTGGCGGCGCGCAGGTGGCCGTACGTCGCCAACAGCAGCTCGAACGGCTGCCCAGGCAGCTGGGTGTTGAGCTGGCGCGCCATCGTCAGGAGCAGCCGCCAGGGCTGGGTCGTGTTCAGACCGAGGCGATCGATGTGGTCGAAATCTACGCGCGCCACCGGGTGGTCCAGCGCCGGGCAGGTGCGCCCGAGCAAGTTCTTGAGGAACATCGACTTCCCCCGCCCGCCGGGCGCGTGGAGGTGGAGGACCCACGGCTCGCCTCCCGCGAAGAGCCGCTGGAGGGCGTCCGACTCGAAGTCGCGCTCGACGTAGCCGTCGCTGGCCTCCCGGTCGCGGATCGCGCGGGACTGTCGTCGCAGCCGGGGGGTGAGCCGCTTGTGAAGCTCCAGCGCCTCGGCGTGGTCGCGCACCGGCCATTCCTGCAGCAGGCCGAGCAAATCGTGCGCGCGGCCGACCGCCGGCGGGCGCTGCGCGATCGCCGATGCGAAGAGCGCTTCGAGGCGCTCCAGTCCCGCCGTTCTCGTGGCGTTGACGGACAGCTGCGCGTAGACCGACTCGAGCTCGTCGTCGCAGCCGGCGACCCGCTGCCATGCCGAGGCCGCTCGCCCCTCCTCCCCTTGGACCAGCTGGCGCCGCAGCGACTCGGGGATGACCCACTGCTCACCCACGGGCGCTCCCGGGCAGGGGTGGACGAGCGGGTGGCTGGCGAGGAGCTCGACCCCCTCGTCCGAGCCGGTCACCAGGCGCGCGAGCTCCGGGGTGATGTATCGCAGGGCCGCGGCCGCCCCCAGCAGCCGCCGCTCGTTCGCCGGCAGAGACCCGACGATCAGGGCTTCGAGCGATTCGGCGCCGGGCTGCGGGCCGTCCATCAGGCGCCCCTCTGCAGGTTGAGCGCTCCGTCGCGGAGCAGGCCCAGAAATCCTCCGGTGCGCGGCGAGAGGCGGGTCGCGTGCGCCCAGGCGTCCAGGCTCGGGTGCTTGTCGGGCGGCAGCTGTCCCCTCCAGTAGCCCTCGAAGTGGGTGACGGCGCGGCCCCATTCCTCCTCGGTGAACGGCCCGAGCGCTGTGGGGGTCCAGCCCTGCGGACCCTTCAGCACGTCCCACGCCTTGTCGGTCGCGAGGATCATCTTGACCGGCGACCCGGTGTCGCTCCCGTTGAGGTACGGACCGCACAGCTGATCGAGCAGGATGTCGTCCACGACGTTCTCCTCCCACTCGCTCAGCCCATCGAGGACGATCAGCAGCCGGCCATCGCCCACCGTCCGTGCCAGCTCGGCGTGGAACTCGGCGATCACGGCGCCGCTGTCGCCGGGCTGGGCGACAATCTCGGCGAGGCGCCCGTCGAGGTGCTCCTTCGCCGCGGCCTGGGCGATGCGGGCGAGCACGTCCCTCCACGAGTCGCCGGACGGGCGGCCGAAGTCCACTTTGACGACCCGGTCGCCGTGTCGCGCCCCGGTGTCGGCGATGGTGTTCAGGAGCGCGCTCTTACCGACGTTCGCACTCCCGGTGACGAGGGCGAGATACGACGTGGTGCCGTCCATGGCGCGCCAGGCGCTCCATCGCTCATCCCACCGGGCGACGTAGTCTGCGGTCAGCCAGCGACGCGCGAAGCCCGGCCGGGGCGGAACCACGGTGATCGCCTCACCCACGTCGCCGCGCGCCGTGAGCCGCGGCAGCGGCCAGTTGGAACGCAGTTCGGCGATGCTGTCCGAGCCGGAGCCCGAGGCCAGGTTCTTCACCGTCAGTCGCGCCGACATCAGGGCTTCGTCGATGCTCCGGCCTTCGAAGAGACTTCGGTAGAACTGGCCGCTGAGCGCGTGCGAGGAGTCTGCGCGGATGTCTCCGAGCATCCCGATGACGGCGATGCAGCCGGCGTCGAGGAAGGCCTCGACCAGCGAAGCGGCCGCGGAGGGCGCGGTGCCCGTCGAGCAGGCGTTAAGCACGACCAGCCGCGGCGGGGAGGAGCGGACCACGTTCCGGATGCGCCCGGCCGTCCACACGTCGTTCTGCCCGGTCGCTGCGGCGAACACGCGGATGTCGGGCGATTCGCCGTCGTCGGCTCTTCCGCCGTGACCGATGAAATGAAGGATGTGAGGGCGGAACCCGGCGAGTGCCTGCTGCACCTCCTCCGGCTTCGGGCGTAGCAGGGTCTTGAGGAGTATCTCCTCGTTCTTCAGATGAGCGGCGGCCTCGATCTCGAGCAGCTCGGCCTCCGCCTTCAGCAGGTCGTCGGCGGGGTCGTTCCCGACAACGACGAGGACGCGGAGCGGATGCTCGGGCTCGGGCGGCCTACCGGCCAGCGGGCTGCGGGAGGCCTGGGGTACGCCGAGGCAGATCCGCGCCGCGAGGAACAGATCGAAGCCGCGGTGACGGAGCAGCTCCCAGGGGTAGTCGTGGAGGGTGGTGCTGCGCAGATCGAGGTAGATCCGCGAATCACCGAGACGGTCCTCGAGCGCCGGCCCGATCTCGCCGGGCGTCAGTCTCTTCCACAGCGCCTCACCGACGAACTCGAGCCGCGGGCCGCTGAGGAGTCCCTCTCTGCCGAGGACCTCCGACAGATCGATCTCGACCCCGTCCTGGACGAGCGGCGACGTGTCGAAGCCCTCGTGGTGGGCGGCGATCGGGGAACCGCCGGCGACGTCGGTCAGGGTGATCGACTCGCCGTCGCCGGGTTCCCCGGCGGCTCGGACGGAAAGCAGGAAGTCGGCCACGTGCACCCCCAGCGACGTGTGAAGACTCGTATGGGCACATTCTGGACCCTGTCCGGGCTGCGGGCAACGGGCCAGTCGAACAGGGCCCGAAAGTTGGGGCTCCGCGAGAGATCGGCTCTCATCCACGTCGGAGGCCGACGTCACCGTCCCTGATACATCGCGCATCGAGCACGGGGCTCTATCGCCGCGATCCGGTGCCTGGTATATCTCGCTTATCGCGGGGCGATGGGCTGCGCGTGGGGCAGGCGACGTGTCGGGGGGCACTCATGAGCGCTGATTCAACGACCACCACTAATTCGACGACCACGAACGCAGGCGGGAAGGCGGGGGCGCCGTGGGGCGTGCTTCTGGCCATCGCGCTAGTTCTCATTGGCGTCTACGTCTGGGGGGTCTTCGCGCTCTTCCAGACGGCCGACGACAAGGGCACCACAGAGCTGATCTGGGGACGCTACACGTTCCTGCTCGCCGGGCTGGAAGCCATCGTCTTCACGGCGGTCGGGTGGCTGTTCGGCCGGGAGGTCAACCGCAAGCAGGCCAAGCAGGCCGAGCAGGCGACCGAGCAGGCGCAGAAGAAGGCGGAGGAAGCCGCCGACGCCAAGGCGAAGGGCGAGGGTCTGCGGCGGGCGATCCTCAGCCAGCCGCAACCCGAGGCGAACCCGAGGGGCATGACGGTGGACCCGCTCGCCGCTCTGCGCGAGCAGGCCCGGGCGACGACCTTCTGAAGAATCGGAGTCAGTCCAAGCGTGCCCCGGTGTTGTGCGGATAGTCGCCGCGGAAGGAACTGCTGAGATCGACCAATCCGCCGGTTCCGAAACCGGGGCGCTCAAGTAGACGCTTCAATCTCGCGCGCGTCGCCGAGTCCGTGCGCGCCGCGCCGGTCGCCCGTCGCAGGCGACCGTCGGCATCGCGGATGCCGGCCACGGCGACGTACGAGGCGCCGCGCCTGTGACGCTGATGGTTCTGTACGAGCAGATC
This sequence comes from Microbacterium sp. ProA8, assembly GCF_039905635.1. Classification (NCBI taxonomy): domain Bacteria; kingdom Bacillati; phylum Actinomycetota; class Actinomycetes; order Micrococcales; family Microbacteriaceae; genus Microbacterium; species Microbacterium chionoecetis. The sequence goes on from NZ_CP157000.1 coordinate 2,258,666, forward strand.
ACGGTGCGTCGGCCGTCCCCCGTTCACAACACTCCCCGGTTGTGTCGCGGCTGGTCGGACAGCTGCATTCGGTTAACCCATGCGTCGATCTCACGAAACCTCAACTTTGTGCCGACACGGAATCCACGGGGCCCGCGACCCTTGCTCCGCAGATCGTAGATCGTGTGGACAGAGGCCTTTAGCTGCGCGGCAAGCTCAGCCAACGAGACGCAGTCCGTGTTTCGAATCTGAGGTGGCAACAGCGTCCATGTAGCGAAGGTGCGCGGGCGGTGCCGCGTACCTTCCAGATACCTCGAGAAGGTCCGAGACCGCACTGCGGCGACCTGGCGAAGTGTCCAGTAAACGACTACCCAACATTCATGCTCCCTGATCAGGGAGTGAAGTTGGTGCGTTACCGGGAGTTTTGGTGGACCTGAGGGGACTCGAACCCCTGACCCCCTGCATGCCATGCAGGTGCGCTACCAGCTGCGCCACAGGCCCGGATGCTGCTCCCGCTCTCGCGAGGCAACTCGTCAAGCTTACAACATTCCGAGCGGTGCTCCGAACCAGCGTCAGTCCTCGGCGGCCGCCGGCGCGGGGACATCTACCGGCACGACGGGGCAGTCCTTCCACAGGCGCTCGAGCCCGTAGTAGATGCGCTCCTCCTCGTGGAAGACGTGCACCACCAGGTCGCCGAAGTCGATCAGCACCCACCGCGATTCCTGGCGGCCTTCCCGCCGGAGGCGCTTGTAGCCGGCCTCGAGGAGCTTGTCCTCGATCTCGTCCGCGATCGCCGCCACGTTGCGCTCGCTGCGCCCCGTGACGAGCAGGAAGATGTCGACCAGCGGAAGGGGCTCCGACACGTCGAGGGCGACGAGGTCCTCGCCGCCCTTCGCGTCCGCCGCCGCTGCGGCGATCTGCAGCATGTCATGTGACTGCGCACTCGCGACCATTAGAAGACTCCTGTCGCAAAGGCGAGGATGAGGACGCCGACCAGCGCGAGGGCGAGGACACCCGCCGTGATGGCGAGCGACATCATGAGCTTGCCGCCCTTCTCGGGCGTGGGTGGCTTGATGACTTCGCCCGGCGTCTTGACCGTGCTCACGGCGGCGCTGGCGGCGATGGGCGTCGGCGACGAGTGCGACGGCAGCTCGCCGTCGACCAGCGTGGCGTCGATCTCCTTGCCGTCGGCCGTGCCCTTGGCGTGGCCGGTCGAACCGAGACCCTCCGGCAGATTGAACGTGCCGGTGATGATGACCTCGCCCGTCGAGGTGACCGGAGCCACCAGCGGCGCGACTTCGGGCGCCTGCGAGACGATCAACGTGTTGGGGATCGCAATGGATCCCGTCGTCCGCGACAGCAGCTGGTCGAACGACGGCGGGAATTCGACCGCCGTCGGCGCCGGGGCAGCGGGCGCCTGGTCGAGGAGGCTGGCGCCGAGGAGCGGGCTGACCGCTTTGGGTGCCGGCTCATCGACGTCATCTTCGGCGGTCGTGGTGTCGCCGGCCGGGTTGTAGCCGAAGACGTCCGCGAACGGCTGGTCGTCGTCCTCTTTCTGGAACTCGGGCGCCTGCGGGGCCGCGGAGAAAGCAGGAAGGGCGACCGGTGCGGAGGCGGCAGGCTGCTGCCAGCTCGGCGCCGGCTCGGCCGCTGCGGGCTCGGACTCGCGCGGCAGGCCGAAAAGCGCGTGCATGCCGCTGTCGGTCGTCACCTCGGAGTCGTTGGGCGGTGCGGTGACCAGCGGGCTCTCGGGCTCGCGGAACGGCGCCGGCGGCGGGGGCGCGACGGGGAAGGCGAACGCGGGGACCGTTCCGGACGTCGCCGCCGCATGGGCCGCGACGACCTCGGGGGTGATGACGGGCACCGAGGCGGTGCGGATGCGCTCCTGCTGGCGCGCCTGGCGACGCGTGAGCGGGGATACTCCGAGATCGACGGCCGAGTCGGGCATGGGCGCCGGTGCGACGGCGACCGGCTCGGCGGGCCGTGGGAAGGGCGCGGCCGTGACCGGCGCTGCGGCGAACGGTGACGCGGTGACAGGCGCCGGCGTGACGGGCGCTGCGGCGAACGGCGCCGGGGCGACGGGTGCGCCGGAGAACGGCGACGGCGGCGGCGAGATCGGCTCTGCGACCGGCGCGGGCTCGACCGGCGCGGCCGAGGCCTCGGCGGGCTCGTCCGACTCCGGGTCCTCCGAGATCACGGGATTGGATCCCGTGTTCCGCAGTTCACGGATCTGCTTACGGGTGAGGGCTGGCGTTGCCGGGTGCTCGGGTGTACTCATTCCTTGCTCCGGTAGAGATGATGCTTCGCAATGTATTGGACGACCCCGTCAGGCACGAGGTACCACACGGGGTGTCCTCGCTGAACTCGATCACGGCAGTCCGTCGACGAGATGGCGAGGGCGGGGATCTCGAGCTGACTGACGTCGTCGCTGGGCAGGCCGTCCGTGTTCAGAACGTGTCCGGGCCTGGACACGGCAACGAAGTGGGCGAGGTCCCACAACTCATCATGGTCTCTCCAACTGAGAATTTGCGCTATGGCATCCGCGCCCGTGATGAAGAACAGCTCCGCGTCGGGCCGCTGGGCCTTCAGATCGCGGAGCGTGTCGATGGTGTAGGTGGGGCCGTCCCGGTCGATGTCGACGCGGCTGACGGTGAATCGGGGATTGGATGCCGTGGCGATGACGGTCATCAGATAGCGGTGTTCGCTCGGCGAGACCTCGGTCTTCTGCCAGGGCTCACCGGTCGGCACGAAGATGACCTCATCGAGGTCGAACCACTGCGCGACCTCACTGGCCGCCACCAGGTGCCCGTGGTGGACGGGATCGAACGTCCCGCCCATCACCCCGACCCTCGGAGCCGTCGTCACCGACATGCAGCCGCCTCAGTGACCGTGCCCCGCTCGCTGTACGTCGTCGGCGTGGGCCCTCGCGTATGCCTCCGCCTTGTGGGAGTGGCGGTTCGCCACGTTGCGGTACGACAGGGTCACGAGCGCCAGTGCGGCGAAGACCACCACCGCGACGATGCCGTAGCCGACTGTCTCGAGGGCGACGTTGCCGTGCTGCTCGGACTCCTCGGCAGCGAGGGCGATGATCGTGGCGAGTGTCATTCGTGCTCCGTTCGGGTTCGCCGCGAGGGCGCGGGACGGGTCAAGTCTATTCCGTTACGCGCGTACCTGCCCGGCACCCCGCGCGAACCGCTCCGAGCGAGTGGTGGAACCGGGGAACAGCATCCGTCCCCGTGCTCGTGGAGACGGTGCCGTCATCCGCCCAGCGCGTCGACCGCCGTGCGCACCGGACCCGTGGCGGCGGGCGCCGCGGGCTCGGGGTTGGGCTGGAACCAGGTGCCGATCTCGTCGCCCGAGAGCGCTTCTCCGACGAGGTCGGCACTCGTGACGAGGACGCCGATTCCGGATGCCGCGGCCAGTCGCGCCGCCGACACCTTGGTCGCCGCTCCCCCGGTGCCGACGCTGTTGACGACCACCGAGCCGAACTCGAAGCCGTGCAGGTCGTCGCCGTACGCGACGCGCGTGATCGGGGTCGCGCCGGGCTCGTCCGGCGGGCGCGTGTAGAGGCACTCGATGTCGCTCAGCAGAACCAGCACGTCGGCCCCGATCAGCTGGGCCACGAGCGCGGCGAGCCGGTCGTTGTCGCCGAACCGGATCTCGTGCGTCGCGACCGTGTCGTTCTCGTTCACGATCGGGAGGATCCGCAGCCCGAGGAGCCGCTCCATCGCACGACGGGCGTTCGAGCGGTGCATCGGGTTCTCGAGGTCTCCTGCCGTCAGCAGCACCTGGCCCGCCACGATGCGGAACGGGCGCAGCGCATCCTGGTAGCGGTAGATGAGCACGTTCTGCCCGACCGCCGCCGCGGCCTGCTGGGTGGCGAGGTCGCTCGGGCGCTCATCGAGCAGGAGGTACGGCATCCCGGTCGCGATGGCTCCCGACGAGACGAGCACGACCTCCGCGCCGCGCCCGTGGGCGGCGGCGAGGGCGTCGACGAGCGGCTTGATCTTGTGGGCGTTGTCCCCGCTGATCGATGACGAGCCGACCTTGACGACGACGCGGCGAGCTGCCGGGATGTCGCGGCGCTCGCGCGCGCTCACTCGGCGTCCTCCTCGTTTCGGTAGCGCTCCGCGATGCGCTCGGCCTCGAGCTCGGCGCGCGCCTCGGCCTTCGCGTCCATCATGTCGTGGTATTTCTCACGACGCTCGGACGTGGTGCGGCGGGTGTCGCGCAGCAGGCGCGGATCCGTGCCGCGGGGCGCGGCCATCAGCTCGGCGTTCGACGAGATCGACGGTTCCCAGTCGAAGACGATGCCGTCGCCCTCGCCGATGACGACGGTGGCGCCGGGGGTCGCACCGGCGCGGAACAGCTCGAGCTCGACGCCGAGCTTCTCCAGGCGGTCGCCGAGGTAGCCCACCGCCTCCTCGTTCTGGAAGTCGGTCTGCTGCACCCACTTGAGCGGCTTGTCGCCCAGGATGCGGTAGATGTTGCCGTAGGTGCCGCCCTCGACACGCACCGAGAACTCCTTCTGCGTGCCCCGGGGTCGGATGACGATGCGCTCCGGGGCCGGCGTCGCAGCGAGCGTCGCGCGGTGCTGGGCGACGATGTCACCCAGGGCGAACGTGAGCTGTCGCAGCCCCTCGTGGCTCACCGTGGAGATCTCGAACACGCGGAAGCCGCGGGCCTCGAGATCGGGGCGCACCAGGTCGGCGAGTTCCTTCGCCTCCGGGACGTCCACCTTGTTGAGCGCGATGAGCTGCGGGCGCTCCAGCAGGGGGATCTGCCCCTCGGGGACCGGGTAGGCGGCGAGCTCGGCGAGGATGACCTCGAGGTCGCTCAGCGGGTCGCGGCCGGGTTCCAGCGTCGCGCAGTCGAGGACGTGCACGAGCGCCGTGCAGCGCTCGACGTGGCGCAGGAACTCGAGCCCGAGGCCCTTGCCCTCGCTCGCGCCCTCGATGAGGCCGGGCACGTCCGCGACGGTGTACCGCTGCTCCCCCGCCTGGACGACACCGAGATTCGGGTGCAGCGTCGTGAACGGATAGTCGGCGATCTTGGGACGGGCCGCCGAGATCGCCGCGATGAGGCTGGACTTGCCCGCCGAGGGGAAGCCGACGAGTGCGACATCCGCGACCGTCTTCAGCTCGAGGAGGACGTCGCCCTCCCACCCGGGCGTGCCGAGGAGGGCGAAGCCGGGCGCCTTGCGCTTGGGGTTGGCGAGCGCGGCGTTGCCGAGCCCGCCCAGGCCGCCGGGGGCGGCCACGAAGCGCATGCCCGGCTCGATCATGTCGACGAGCGTCTCGCCGGACTCGTCCTTGACGACCGTGCCGACCGGCACGAGCAGCTCGAGCGTCTCGCCCGCGGCGCCGGAGCGGTGATCTCCCATGCCGAACCCGCCGTTGCCGGCTGAGCGGTGCGGCGAGTGGTGGTACGACAGCAGGGTCGTGACCTGCGGGTCGGCGACGAGCACCACGTCACCACCGTGACCGCCGTTGCCGCCGTCGGGACCGGCGAGCGGCTTGAACTTCTCGCGCTTGACCGACACGCAGCCGTTGCCGCCCTTGCCGGCGCGCAGATGCAGCGTCACTCGGTCGACGAACGTGACCATGCGGTCCCCCTGAGGTGTGGATGCCTGCCCGGCGCACCGGGCGGGCGATAAAGGGAAGGGGCGAGCCGAAGCCCGCCCCTTCCGGAAGTCTGTGCGACTCGCTGGATTACTGCGCAGCCGCCACGATGTTGACGACCTTGCGGCCGCCCTTCTTGCCGAACTCGACCGCGCCGGCGGCGAGAGCGAACAGCGTGTCGTCGCCACCACGGCCGACGTTGGCGCCCGGGTGGAAGTGCGTGCCGCGCTGACGGACGATGATCTCGCCTGCGAGGACCTGCTGGCCGCCGAAGCGCTTCACGCCCAGTCGCTGAGCGTTGGAGTCACGACCGTTGCGGGTGGAGCTTGCGCCCTTTTTGTGTGCCATCTCTGCGTCTCTTCCTGGACTTACTTGATGCCGGTGACCTTGACGCGCGTGAGGTCCTGACGGTGCCCCTGGCGCTTCTTGTAACCGGTCTTGTTCTTGAACTTCTGGATCACGATCTTCGGGCCGCGCTCCTCACCGAGCACCTCGGCGGTCACCGTGACCTTCGCGAGCTTGTCGGCGTCGGTCGTGACGGCGTCACCGTCGACGAACAGCACCGCGGGGAGCTCGATCTTGTCGCCGATCTTGGCGGCCTGGCGGTCGAGGACGACGATGGTGCCGACCTCCACCTTCTCCTGCCGGCCTCCGGCGCGCACAACTGCGTAAACCACTTCACACCTGTTTCTTCTGGGAGCGCACGCGCTCATGACGTCATCAAAGACCTGGTGCGGATATCTCGACGCACCAAAGGTCTACTTTATCAGATGCTCGGACAGACCGCGAAAGCGCGCCCGCCCCGTGTCGCGACCCGGCCCGTAGGATCTGCATGTGGCCATCTTGATCGACGATCCTCGCTGGCCGGCGCACGGGCGGCTCTGGGCGCATCTGGTCACCGATTCCGACCTCGACGAGCTGCACGCCTTCGCCGCAGCGAACGGGATTCCCCGCCGCGGCTTCGACCTGGATCACTACGACGTGCCGGAAGAGGCGCACGCGCGGCTGATCGCCGCGGGCGCGCAGCACGTCACCGGCCACGAGCTCGTCCGGCGCCTGATCGCCTCGGGACTCCGCGTGCGGGCGCGCGATCGCCGCTGACGCCTCAGCGGGACGCGGATGCCGACAGTTCGAGCACGGAGGCCGCGCGCGCAGGTCCGTCGAGACGGCGGACGGCCTCGCCCAGCCGGCGTGCGCGATCGCGCATCGCCCGGTCACCGAGTGCCGCACCGATCGCCCGGCGGATCTCGGTGGGCTCGGCGCGGCGCGACATCGTGACGCCGACGCCCGCGCGCGCCACGGCACGTCCCATCCGCGGCTGATCCGAGGTCGCGTCCAGCGGCAGGGCGAGCACCGGAACCCCGTGCGCGAGCGCCGCCAGCGTGGTGCCGTGGCCACCGTGACCCACCAGCAGCGATGCGCGTGGGAGCAGCTCGTCGTGCGGCATCCATTGGTGCACCTCTACGCCGCGCGGGGCGGCGACCTCACGGGGCGACATCGCCGGTCCCAGCGTCGCCACGACCCTGGCGTCCAGACCGTCCACGGCGTCGAGCACCCGCCGCCACGTCTCGGCGAGGCCGGCGAAGCGGAAGGTGCTGAGGCTCACCACGACGGTGGGCTCCGTGGGAGCCGCATCCGCCCGGGCGCGGCTCATCGCGCCGGCGTACACGACCGCGCCCGGCGAGGCCGACAGCGCCGGCTGAGGCGGGAACGGGGCTGCAAGACCAGGGACGGATGCCACGACGATCGGCACCGCGTGCGTCCGGGGCCGACCCACCCGCAGCCCGCGGGGCCAGACCATCGCGCCGAGCGCGCGGAAGCCGGGCGTCAGGAATCCGTGCATCGTGTGCTCGAGCACCGCGAAGCGCTGCTCCATCCGGTCGAGGACGTCCAGGACGGCGAACAGCATGCAGTCCACGACGACGACGTCGGCCGGACCCGCGGCGAGCTGCGACAGCGTGTCGTCGGCGAGCCCGCGATCGGTGAAGAGTCGCAGCATCCCCGCCGGACGCGGGTCCAGGACGAAGCCGGGTGCACTGGCGTAGGCGGTGAAGCGCAGTCCGGCGGCCCGGTACGCGGCGGCCTGCGAGTCGTGTCCGAGAACACGCACGTCGTGGCCGCGCTGCAGGAGAGCGCGCGCGATCGCGATGGTGGGCATGCGGTTGCCTCCGCCGTCCCACGTCACGAACACGTAGCGCGCCATGGCGCCCCCGTTTCCCCGGCCCCGCGCTCACCTTAGCGAGCGCGCGCCCGCGGCGACAGAGGTCCCGCTCCCGGCCCGGCGAGGGCCGCACCGGGAGCGCGGGCGCCTCAGTCCTCGGAGGTGGTGTGCGGCACCGGGGTGCCGGTCAGCGCCGCGGTGGTCACGCGGCGCCGCGAGCGGCCCTGACCGGGCGCCTTGGGCTCGGGAAGAGCGTTCAGCACCGAGTCCAGCAGCAGGTCCTTCTCGGTCCGGGACTCCTTCTTCGAGCCGGACTCCTGGCGCTTCTTGCGCTGCTTCTTGGGTCGCTCGGCCGGTGCTTGCTCCACCACGGGTTCCGGCTCGGCCGCGGGGGCCTCGTCGTTGTGGTGGATCGTGGATGCCGCGATCTGCGCGAGCGCCGACTTCACGCCCTCGGTGATGACGTGCGTGCCGTTGGAGCCGCCGTTCGCGGGAGCGGGCGCGCCGCCGCGCGGGCGGCGTGCCGAGGTGGGCGCGGCTGCGGGTGCGCGGTGCTTGACGACGGGATCGTGGTGCACGATGACACCCCTCCCGGCGCAGACCTCGCACGCCTCGCTGAAGGTCTCGAGCAGGCCGAGCCCCAGCTTCTTGCGCGTCATCTGCACGAGGCCGAGCGAGGTCACCTCTGCCACCTGGTGCTTCGTCCGGTCGCGGCTCAGGCACTCGACGAGGCGGCGCAGCACGAGATCGCGGTTGGACTCGAGGACCATGTCGATGAAGTCGACGACGATGATGCCGCCGATGTCGCGCAGCCGCAGCTGGCGGACGATCTCTTCCGCTGCCTCGAGGTTGTTCTTGGTGACGGTCTCTTCGAGGTTGCCGCCGGAGCCGACGAACTTCCCGGTGTTGACGTCGACGACCGTCATCGCCTCGGTGCGGTCGATGACCAGCGAGCCGCCCGAGGGCAGCCAGACCTTGCGGTCGAGTGCCTTCTCGATCTGCTCGGTGACACGGAACGCATCGAACGGGTCCTGGTCGCCCTCGTAGCGCTCGACGCGATCGAGGAGGTCCGGAGCGACCGACTCGAGGTACTTCGAGATGGTGTGGTGCGCGTCCTCGCCCTGGATGAGCATCTTCGAGAAGTCCTCGTTGAAGACGTCGCGGACGATCTTGACCAGAAGGTCGGGCTCGGAGTGCAGCAGCGCCGGCGCCTGGATCGTCTCGATCTGCTTCGAGATGTGCTCCCACTGGTTGGTGAGGCGCTGCACGTCGCGGGTCAGCTGGTCCTCGGTGGCGCCCTCGGCCGCCGTGCGGACGATGACACCCGACGACTCGGGCAGCACCTCCTTGAGGATCTTCTTGAGGCGCGCACGCTCGGTGTCGGGGAGCTTCCGCGAGATGCCGTTCATCGCGCCGCCGGGCACGTAGACCAGGTAGCGGCCGGGGAGCGAGATCTGGCTGGTCAGGCGCGCGCCCTTGTGGCCGACGGGGTCCTTCGTCACCTGCACGAGCACGCGGTCGCCGGTCTTCAGCGCCAGCTCGATGCGGCGCGGCTGGTTGCCGGTCTCGACGGCATCCCAATCCACCTCGCCGGAGTAGAGCACGGCGTTGCGGCCGCGCCCGATGTCGACGAAGGCGGCCTCCATGCTGGGGAGCACGTTCTGCACACGGCCGAGGTACACGTTGCCGATGAGCGACGCGTCCTGGTTGCGTGCGACGTAGTGCTCGACGAGGACGTTGTCCTCCTGCACGGCGATCTGGATGCGACCGTTGCGCGAACGCACGATCATCTGGCGATCGACCGACTCGCGGCGGGCGAGGAACTCCGCCTCGGTCACGACGGCGCGGCGGCGCCCGGCCTCACGGCCGTCACGGCGGCGCTGCTTCTTCGCCTCGAGGCGGGTCGACCCCTTGATGCGCTGCGGCTCGGTGATGAGCTCGACCGCGCGCTGACGGGGCTGCACGGGCTCCGCGGGAGCGGATGCCTCTTCCCGGCCTTCGCCGCCACGACGGCGGCTGCGCCGGCGGGAGCTGCTCGCCGAGGCGGCCGACTCGGGCTCCTCTTCCGGCTGACGCCCGGAGCGTGCCGGGAGCGGCGCGATCTCCGGCGCGTAGAAGACGAGCTGCGTCGACACCGCCGACACGAACTCCTCGGGGAGCAGGCCGAGGCTCACCGCGGTGAGGGGCTGCGGCGCCGCGTCGGGCTCCGGCTCGGGCACTGCCTCAGGCTCCGGCTGGGGCTCCGGCTGGGGCTCCGGCTCGGGCGCCGCCGCAGCCTCCGACTGGGCTGCCTCGCCGGCAGGCTCCGCGTCGACCGTTTTCGCGACATCGCCGTCGGACGACTCAGCGTCCGCGGGGGCCGTCTCGGGCGGGAACGCCTCGCCCGGCGCCGTTGTGTCGGGGGCGTCCTGCGCCGACCCGACCGACGCGTCCGCGTCGGGGATCGAGGTCACCTCGTCCCCCGCTGAGGTCAGCGGGGCGTCCGATTCGGTCTGAGGGGTGAATTCGGCATCGTTTCCATCAGCCATCACTGGCGTACTCCTAGCGGGGCGACACCGCGCGTCGCCCGGCGAAATCTCGTGCAGCGCCGCCCATGCCCACCGGACGGGGCGGTGCCGCGAACTCACTCGGTCTGCAGCGGATATCCGGCGCTAGGCGGATGCTCGCGCTGCCAAGGGCATTCGTCGCCCTGAAGTCTTCTGGTGATGATCGCCACGGCGCGGCCGCGCGTCATCGACCCCCATTATCGCACTTCCCCCGCCAGAATGCCCATTCGCGAGGGATGAGGCCCTCCCCCACGCCGCAAGGCCCTGATTTGCCACGGCGACGGGTGCGGCATCCGTGCAGATCTCGATGCCATAATCCGAGGCATGCCCGAGCAGCAGACCCACACCCGCCCGACGGGACTCGCCATCTGGCTCGTCGTCGCCGGAGTCGTCGGATGGTGGGCCGCCTTCTCGCTGACGATCGAGAAACTGCACGCTCTCGCGAATCCCGATGCGATCGCGTCGTGCGACCTCAGCGTGCTGGTGCAGTGCAGCGCGAACCTCGACTCGTGGCAGGGCAGTCTGTTCGGCTTCCCGAACCCGATCCTCGGGATCGCCGGCTGGGTCGCGCCGATCGTCGTCGGCATGGCGATCCTCGCCCGTGCCCGCTTCGCGCGCTGGTTCTGGTGGTGCTTCTGGGCCGGGATCGCGTTCGCGTTCGGGTTCGTCATCTGGCTCATCAGCCAGAGCATCTACGCGCCGAACCTGCACACCCTGTGCCCGTGGTGCATGGTGACCTGGTCGGTCACCATCCCGACGTTCTACGCGGTGACGCTGCACCTGCTGCGGGCGGGACTGGTGCCCGCCACGGAGCGCGTGCGCCAGGTGGCCGACCGGCTGATGGCCTGGGTCCCGTTGGCGACCATCCTGAGCTTCGCCGTCATCCTGCTGCTCGCGCAGCTCGAGATGAACGCGGTCGTCAACATCTGGCAGACGCTGTTCGGCTGACCGCCGCGGCGCGGCAGCGGTCAGCCGGGGCGCAGCGGTCAGCCGGCGCTATCGCTCAGCCGGCGCCATCGCTCAGCCGAACCAGATCTCCAACTCGCGCGCGGCGGACTCGGGGCTGTCGGAGCCGTGCACGAGGTTCTGCTGCACCTTGAGCCCCCAGTCCCGGCCGAAGTCACCGCGGATGGTGCCCGGAGCCGCGGTCGTCGGGTCGGTGGTGCCCGCGAGCGAGCGGAAGCCCTCGATCACGCGGTTGCCGGCCAGGCGGATGGCGACCGACGGGCCCGACATCATGAACTCGACCAAGGGCTCGTAGAACGGCTTTCCCTCGTGCTCGGCGTAGTGGCGCTCGAGCGTCTCGCGGTCGGGCTCCACGAGCCTGATGTCGACGAGGGCGTACCCCTTCGCCTCGATGCGGGCGAGGATTGCGCCGGTGAGGCCGCGTGCAACGCCGTCGGGCTTGACGAGGACGAGGGTCTCTTCGGTGGCCATGCTGGTCTCCGTTTCGGGTCGGGTCATGAGGGGGGACGGAGCGGTCCGGAAGGATCTGCCGCGAGACCGGCGTTGCGCCGGTCGAGAGCGGCTCCCTTGATCGTCGCATATCCGTACATCCCGCCGAAAATGAGCGCGACGATGGCGAGCGCCGGCACCAGGAAGGCGCCGAGCGCCACGATCACCTGCAGCACCCATCCCAGTGCGATGCCCCAGCGATAGCGGACCACGCGGGTCGTCGCGATCATCAGCAGGGCGAGGACGACGCCGGCGACGATGCCCCACCACGGCTCGATCCCCGCAGGAAGGGCCTTCAAACCGTAGAGCGCGAGGCCGGCGAGAAAAGCGACGATGGACTCGAACCCGAGCACGATCGTCGCGAGCGACTCCGCGGCGCCGCGCGGGCGCCGCGGGCGGGGTGTGCGGTCGGCGCTCATTCGCTCCACCCGGCCTTCCAGTCCTCGGCCGCCGCGAGCGTGAGGGCCTCCCCGGCGAGCAGGACAGATCCGGCGATCACGACGGCGCGCCGATCGGATGCCGCCGCCCACGCCCGTGCCGCCTCCGCGGCGTCAGCGAGGCCGCCGTGCACCGACACCCGCAGGTCATGCGCCTCGGCGAGGTCGGCGATGGCGTCCGCCTCCTCGGCGCGCTCCGAGTCGGGCGCGGTGGCGAACACGCGCGCGGCGACGGGGGCGATCTCCGCGACGATTCCGGCGGCGTCCTTGTCGGAGAGCACCCCGAGCACGACGCCCCACTCGTCGAAGTCGAACGCTTCGCGGAGCGCGGTCACCAGCGCACGCGCGCCGTGCGGGTTGTGGGCGGCGTCCACGAGAACCGTGGGCGCGGCCCCGACCAGCTGCAGGCGGCCGGGGGACGTCGCGCCGCCGAGGCCGTCCGCGAGCACGTCGCCGGCGATGCGCTGCGATCCACCGCCGACGAGCGACTCCACCGCGGCGACGGCGAGGGCGGCGTTGAAGCCCTGGTGCGCGCCGTAGAGCGGCAGGTACTCATCCTCATAGGTGCCGGCGAGGCCGCGCACGGTGATCTGCTGCCCGCCGACGGCGAGCCGCTGCTGCGCCAGTGCGAACTCGGCGCCCTCGAAGGCGATCGTGGCGCCGTGCGCGGCGGCGGCATCGCGGAGCACCGCCTCGGCGGCGGCATCCTGTCGCGCTGAGACGACGGCGGCGCCGTCCTTGATGATGCCGGCCTTGACCGCCGCGATCTCGGCGATCGTGTCGCCGAGGCGGTCGGCGTGGTCGAGGTCGATCGGAGCGAACACCGCCACGTCGCCGTCGGCGCTGTTGGTCGAGTCCCACGAGCCGCCCATGCCCACCTCGAGCACGAGCACGTCGATCGGGGCGTCGGCGAAGGCGACGAACGCGAGCACCGTGAGCAGCTCGAAGAATGTGAGCCGCGCCTCGTCGCCCGCCGCCAGTTCGGCGTCGACGAGATCGACGAACGGCGCGATCTCGTCCCACGCGTCCGCGACGGCGGCGTCGTCGATGGGCTCGCCGTCGATCATGATGCGCTCGGTGAAGCGCTCCAGATGCGGGCTCGTGAACAGGCCGGTCCGCAGGCCGTGGGCGCGCACGAGACTCTCGATCATGCGGCTGGTCGACGTCTTGCCGTTGGTGCCCGTGACGTGGATCACCCGGTACGTCTTCTGGGGGTCGTCGAGCAGCTCGAGCACCCGGCGCGTCCGCTCCACGCGGGGCTGCACCCACTGCTCGCCCTGTCGCTGCAGGAGCGCCTCGTAGACGGCGTCCGCGCGCTGCCGTTCGCGATCGCTCATCGCGCGACCTCCATCCGGCCCACCGAGACCGTGAACCCGCCGCGGTTGGCGTAGGTCCCCGCGTCGATCACCGCCTCGTACTCCACCGGAGCGTCGCCGTTGCCCGCGGCGACGAGCTCGGCGGCCCGCGAGCGCACGTTGTGCGCGACGGCGAGGGTCTCGCCCGCGACGTTCGCGACATCGAATGCGGCGGCGACCGCCTCCGCGTCCGCCGCGTCGTCGAAGAGCAGCCCGAGGCGGATGCGGTCGCTGACGTCGAATCCGGCCGCCTTGCGGGTGTCCTGCACCGCGCGGATCACGTCGCGGGCCAGGCCCTCGGCCTCGAGCTCGGGAGTCGTCGTGGTGTCGAGGAGCACGAAGCCCTCGCCCGACAGCAGCGCGATGGCCGTGCCGTCCGCGACGCCGCCCGCCTCCAGGCTGAGCTCGTACTCCCCCGGCTGCAGCGCGATGCCGTCGACGACCACGCCTCCGTCACGCTCTTCCCACACTCCCGCCTTGGCACCGGCGATGATGTGCTGCACCTGCTTGCCGAGGCGCGGGCCCACGGCACGCGCGTTGACGGTGAGGCGCTTGCTGATGCCGTAGCGCGCCGACACGTCTTCGCCCAGTTCGATCAGCTCGACCGACTTCACGTTGAGCTCGTCGCGCAGGATGCCCTCGAACTGCGCAAGAGATGCGGCATCCGTCACCGCCACGGTGAGCGTCGGAAGCGGCAGGCGCACGCGGCGGCCCTCCTTCTTGCGCAGCGCATTGGCGACGCTGGACGCCTCGCGCACGGCATCCATCGCGGTGCGGATGTCGTCTGCCGCCGGGAAGGCGTCGGCGTCGGGCCAGTCCTGCAGGTGCACGCTGCGCCCGCCGGTGAGTCCCTGCCAGACCTTCTCGGAGACGAGCGGGATGAGCGGGGCGGCGACGCGCGTCAGCGTCTCGAGCACCGTGTACAGCGTGTCGAACGCCTCGCGACTCCTGGCATCGCCGGAGACACCGACCCAGAAGCGATCGCGCGAGCGGCGGATGTACCAGTTGGTCAGCGCCTCGGTGAAGTCGCGCAGCTTCGCCGCGGCGAGCGTCGAATCCAGCGCCTCGAGGTCGGCGGCGACATCCCGCACCAGCTCGCCGGTGAGCGCGAGGATGTAGCGATCCAGCACGTCCGTCGAATCGGTGCGCCACGAGGCCTGATAGCCCCCGTCCACGGTCCCAGAGCCTGTCGAAGGGCCGCCGGCGGCGTTGGCGTAGGTCGCGAAGAAGTACCACGCGCTCCACAGGGGCAGCAGGAACTCGCGCACCCCGGCGCGGATCCCCTCCTCGGTGACGATGAGGTTGCCGCCGCGCAGGACGGAGCTCGACATCAGGAACCAGCGCATCGCGTCCGAGCCGTCGCGGTCGAACACCTCGCTGACGTCGGGATAGTTCTGCAGCGATTTCGACATCTTCAGGCCGTCGCTGCCCAGCACGATGCCGTGACACGAGACCCCGGTGAAGGCCGGCCGGTCGAACAGCGCGGTCGACAGCACGTGCATGACGTAGAACCAGCCGCGGGTCTGCCCGATGTACTCGACGATGAAATCCGCCGGTGCGTGCTCGTCGAACCACTGCTGGTTCTCGAACGGATAGTGCACCTGCGCGTACGGCATCGAGCCGGAGTCGAACCACACATCGAAGACGTCCTCGATGCGGCGCATGGTGCTGCGGCCCGTCGGGTCGTCGGGGTTCGGGCGGGTGAGGTCGTCGATGAACGGCCGATGCAGATCGACCTCGCCCTCGGCGTTGCGCGGCAGGCGACCGAAGTCGCGCTCGAGCTCCTCGAGCGAGCCGTACACGTCGACGCGGGGGTGCTCGGGGTCGTCGCTCTTCCACACCGGGATGGGCGAGCCCCAGTAGCGGTTGCGGCTCACCGACCAGTCGCGCGCCCCCTCGAGCCACTTGCCGAACTGGCCGTGCTTGACGTTCTCAGGCACCCAGGTGATCTGCTCGTTGTTCGCGAGCATGCGGTCCTTGATGTCGGTCACGCGGACGAACCAGCTCGAGACGGCGCGGTAGATGAGCGGGTTGCGGCACCGCCAGCAGTGCGGATACGAGTGCTCGTAGCTCGCCTCGCGGAGGAGGCGGCCCTCCTGGCGGAGCAGCCTGATCAGCGGGCGGTTGGCGTCCATCCACAGCTGGCCCGCGACATCCGTCGCCTGCGGCAGGAAGCGCCCTCCATCGTCGAGGCTCATGATGAGCGGGATGCCGGCGGCCTCGGTCACCCGCTGGTCGTCCTCACCGAAGGCCGGAGCCTGGTGGACGATGCCGGTGCCGTCGCCGGTGGTCACGTAGTCGTCGACGAGGATGCGCCAGGCGCTCTGCGTGCCCCAGGTCGCGGCATCCGCGTAGTAGTCGAAGAGGCGGTCGTAGGTGACGTCCTCGAGATCGGCACCGAGGACGGTCTGCTGCACCGCCTCGCGCGCGGCCTCTGCCGACTCGTAGCCGAGGTCCTTGGCGTAGCCGGCCAGCAGCTCCTCGGCGAGCAGGTACCGGTGCGACTCGGCCTCGGCGGGCTCGTCGTCGCGGTGCACATCCGCCGCGCCGTTCGGGCCGCCGGGCACGACGACGTAGCGGATGTCGGGCCTGACGGCGAGGGCGAGGTTCGTCGGCAGCGTCCAGGGTGTCGTCGTCCATGCCAGCGCCCGCACGGCGGTCAGGCCGAGCGCCTCGGCCTTCACGCCCGTCAGCGGGAACGTGACCGTGACCGAGGGATCCTGACGCATCTTGTAGACGTCGTCGTCCATGCGCAGCTCGTGCGCCGAGAGCGGCGTCTCGTCGCGCCAGCAGTACGGCAGCACGCGGTGCCCCTCGTAGGCGAGGCCCTTGTCGTAGATCGTCTTGAACGCCCAGAGCACGGACTCCATGTAGGTGAGGTCCAGCGTCTTGTAGCCGCGCTCGAAGTCGACCCAGCGCGCCTGGCGGGTGACGTAGTCCTCCCACTCGCGCGTGTACGCGAGCACCGACTCGCGAGACTTCGCGTTGAACGTGGCGATGCCCATCGCCTCGATCTCGCTCTTCTCGGTGATGCCGAGCTGCTTCATCGCCTCCAGCTCGGCGGGAAGGCCGTGCGTGTCCCAGCCGAAGACGCGATCCACCTTCTTGCCGCGCATGGTCTGGAAGCGCGGGAAGACGTCCTTGGCGTAGCCGGTGAGGAGATGGCCGTAGTGCGGCAGGCCGTTCGCGAAGGGCGGGCCGTCGTAGAAGACCCACTCGTCGGCGCCGTCGCGCTGATCGATGGACGCGCGGAAGGTCTGGTCGGCCTCCCAGAAAGCAAGGGTCTCCCGCTCGATGTCGGGGAAGCGCGGGCTGGGAACGACGGATGCAGGCGCCGCGTCGGCCGCGGGTCCGAAGGCGGAGGGGCGGGGGTAGGTCATGGTCTCTCGCAGGTGCTCGCTCGTGTGCTTCCTGCGGGGACGACATGCCTGGACCGGTGACCAGACGTACCGCGGTACCACCCTGCTTTGACGTCTCGGAACCCTCGACGGGGACCGAGCTGCCCTCTCTCACTGCGGCTGTGACGGGCCTGACCCGCTCGGTTCTAGTGGGGAATCCGCTCGCGCGGGGTCCTGTTCTTCCGAGTGCTCCCCGGTGATGGCCGGATCGACGCTGTGGAACGAGTCTACCGCGGCCGCGCAAGGGGGAATGCGGAGCACGGCGACGGGGTTTCTGGACTCGTGCCAAGATTGACATCCGTGACCGCAGCCGCACCCGAATCCGCTCTGGTTCCCGAATCCGCCCCGACGCGCCGTGTCGCGTGGGCCTCGATGGTGGGAACCTCGCTGGAATCCTTCGATTTCTACCTGTTCGCCTACTTCTCGGCGTTCTTCGTCGGGCCGCTCTTCTTCGACCCGCTCGGGCAGTTCGGTGCGACCAGCGCCGCGTTCCTGACGATCGCGCTCGCCTTCGTGGTGCGACCGATCGGCGCCGTGATCTTCGGCTACATGGGCGACCGCGTCGGCCGGCGGGCCACACTGCTGTGGACGGTGGGCATCATGGGCGTCGCCACGGGGCTCATCGGCCTCCTCCCGACGTACGCGCAGGCGGGCTGGCTCGGAGCCGCCCTCCTGATCGTGCTGCGCATCGTTCAGGGTCTGTCCCTGGGCGGCGAGTGGGGCGGCTCGATCCTGATCGCGACCGAGAACTCCGGTCCCGTCAAGCGCGCGTTCTACGCCGCGATCCCGCAGCTCGGCTCCCCTGTCGGCTCGATCCTCTCGGCGACGGTCTTCATCGTCCTCACGGCGGTGCTTCCCGCCGAGCAGATCGCGGAGTGGGGATGGCGCATCCCGTTCCTCCTTGCGATCCCGCTGCTGCTCGTCTCGCTGTACCTGCGCTGGTCGATCTCCGAGACCCCGGTGTTCGAGGGCGTCGTCGCTCAGGGTCGCCGCGACCGTGTTCCCTTCGTGACCATGTTCGCGAAGCGTCCCGGCGCGATGGCCATCGCCATCGGCGCGGCGCTGCTGGGCATCGGGTCGTACTCGCTCATGAACACCTACACGGTCAACTACGGGGTGGAGCAGCTGGGCTTCAGCTTCCAGGACCTGCTCATCGCGACGACGATCGGCGGCCTGCTGCAGCTCGTGACCATCCCGCTGTTCGGAGGGTGGGCGGCCCGCATCGGCTCGGCGCGCGTCGTGCTCTGGGGCGCGCTCGGGACGCTGCTCATCACGTTCCCGATGTACTTCCTGCTCCAGTTCGCGACCTTCCCGATCCTCGTGGCGACGATGCTGATCGGCGGCATCCTTCCGACGATGGCGTGGGCGGCGCTCGGTGGCCTCATGAACGACCTCTTCCCCGACCGCTTCCGCTACTCGGCGCTCTCTTTCGCCTACGCACTGGCCGCGACGATCAGCGGGTTCGTCCCCTACCTCACCCTCACGCTCGGTGAGGCGACGGACTACGCGTGGTGGCACCCCGGTGTGATCCTCGCGATCATGTCGGCCGTCACCCTCGTGTCCGCGTGGCTCGCCACGCGCCGTGCCGTCGAGCCCGAGCTGGCGACCGACCCCGCGAGCGCGACGGCGACCGCGACGGCCTGATCGCGACGCACCACGAACGGACGGATGCCGGCTGCCCGGCATCCGTCCGTTCCCGTGTGCCGGAACGCCCGGGCTAGAATCGAGCGACATCCCACACTCAGGCACGCTCACACAGTGCCGCACATATCGCTCGAGGAGTCCCGCCATGACCGACGCTCGCCCCGCACAGGGACCGATTCCGGACAAGCCCGCACTAGAGGGCCTCGAGGACAAGTGGGATGCGGCGTGGTCCCGGCAGGGCACCTACCTGTTCGATCGCGCGCGGGCCGCGCAGGTGGGTCGCGAGGGCGTCTACTCGGTCGACACTCCCCCGCCGACCGCGTCGGGAAGCCTTCACATCGGGCACGTCTTCTCGTTCACGCACACCGACCTCAAGGTGCGGTACGAGCGCATGCGCGGCAAGACCGTGTTCTACCCGATGGGCTGGGATGACAACGGCCTGCCCACCGAGCGCCGCGTGCAGAACTACTACGGGGTGCGCTGCGACCCGTCGCTCGCGTACGAGCCGGACTTCACGCCGCCGTTCGAGGGCGGCGACAACAAGTCGAGTCGCGCCGCCGACCAGGTGCCGATCAGCCGCCGGAACTTCATCGAGCTGTGCGAGCGGCTGACCGTCGAAGACGAGAAGCACTTCGAGGCGCTGTTCCGCCAGCTGGGGCTCAGCGTCGACTGGACCCAGACCTACCGCACCATCTCGGACGATACGATCCGCACGAGCCAGCGGGCGTTCCTGCGCAACCTCGAACGCGGCGAGGCCTACCAGGACCTGGCCCCCACCATGTGGGACATCGACTTCCGCACCGCCATCGCCCAGGCCGAGCTCGAAGAGCGCGAGCAGCCGGCAGCGTTCCACCGTGTGGCGTTCCACAAGACCGACGGCTCGGGCGATGTGCACATCGAGACGACCCGGCCCGAGCTGCTCGCGGCCTGTGTCGCGCTCGTCGCGCACCCCGACGACGAGCGCTACCAGCCGCTGTTCGGCACGACGGTACGCACCCCGCTCTTCGAGGTCGAGGTTCCGGTGCTGGCCCATCCCCTCGCCCAGCCCGACAAGGGCTCGGGCATCGCCATGATCTGCACCTTCGGCGACGTCACCGACATCATCTGGTGGCGCGAGCTGAACCTCCCCAACCGCACCATCCTCGGCCTCGACGGACGCATCGTTCCAGAGGCGCCGGAAGCGATCGAGACGGATGCCGGCACGGCGGCGTACGCGGAACTCGCCGGCAAGACGGTGTTCAGCGCGAAGAAGCGCGTGGTGGAGCTGCTCCAGGAATCCGGCGAGCTCGTCGGCGACCCCAAGCCCTTCACCCACGTCGTGAAGTTCTACGAGAAGGGCGATCGCCCGATGGAGATCGTCTCCACCCGTCAGTGGTACATCCGCAACGGCGCCCGCGACGAGGCGCTGCGCGAGAAGCTCATCACGCTCGGCAAGCAGATGTCGTGGCACCCCGATTTCATGCGCGTGCGCTTCGAAAACTGGACCAACGGCCTCACCGGCGACTGGCTCGTCTCGCGGCAGCGGTTCTTCGGCGTGCCGATCCCCGTCTGGTACGCGCTCGACGAGAACGGCGAGCGTGACTACGACCGCGTCATCACGCCCGACCACGCGTCGCTCCCCGTCGACCCGTCGATCGACGTCCCTCCGGGCTTCAGCGCCGATCAGCGCGGCGTCCCCGGTGGCTTCGAGGGCGAGAACGACATCTTCGACACGTGGGCGACCTCGTCGCTCACGCCGCAGCTCGCCGGCGGCTGGGAGCGCGACCCGGAGCTCTGGAACCTCGTCGCACCGTTCGACATGCGTCCGCAGGGCCAGGACATCATCCGCACGTGGCTCTTCTCGACGCTGCTGCGCAGCGCCCTCGAGGACGACCGGGCGCCGTGGACGGATGCCGCGATCTCGGGCTTCATCGTGGACCCCGACCGCAAGAAGATGTCGAAGTCGAAGGGCAACGTCGTCACCCCGGCCGACATCCTCTCGCAGCACGGCTCGGACGCGGTGAGGTACTGGGCGGCGTCGAGCCGTCTCGGCACCGACGCGGCCTTCGACCCGCAGAACCCGACGCAGGTGAAGATCGGCCGTCGCCTCGCGATCAAGGTGCTCAACGCGGCGAAGTTCGTGCTGTCGTTCCCCGTGCCCGAGGGCGCGCAGGTGACGCACGCGCTGGATGCCTCGATGCTCACGGCGCTGGACGCGGTGGTGCGCGACGCGACCAAGGCGCTGGACGCCTACGACCACGCGCGAGCGCTGGAGCTGACGGAGTCGTTCTTCTGGACGTTCTGCGACGACTACCTCGAGCTGGTCAAGGAGCGCGCCTACAACCAGACCGACGTGGGGCAGGCCTCGGCCGCCCTGGCGCTGCGCATCGCGCTGTCGACGCTCCTGCGGCTGTTCGCCCCGGTGCTCGCGTTCGCGGCGGAGGAGTCGTGGTCGTGGTTCAACGAGGGCTCGGTGCACAATGCGCCGTGGCCCGAGCCGCTCGGCATCGAGGGCGACCCGGCCGTGCTCCGCATCGTCGGCGAGGCGCTGATCGGCGTCCGTCGCGCGAAGACCGAGGCGAAGGTGTCGCAGAAGGCCCAGGTGTCCCACGTCACGATCGGCGCCACCGCCGATGCCATCGCGGCGCTGCGTCTGGCCGAGGGCGACCTGAAGGCCGTCGGTCGCATCGCCGAGATCCGCTACGACGGGGCCGACGCACTGTCGGTCACCGACATCGAGCTCGCACCGCAGGAGGACTGACATGCAGCTGGGAACCCGCTGGACCTCGGGCGACGAACCGCCCCGGGCCGTGCCCGAGGCGCTGCGCCGCGGCATCCGCTCGGTCGACGACACCATTCCGGGCGACCAGCTCGGTCAGCCACGTCCGCACTGGACGCTCACCTGGCTCGAGGGCAAGCCGATCGCCGAGCTCGACACCGGCGTGATCGTGACACTCGACGCCGACGGCAAAGCCGTCGCCCGGAACGATCCGGACGACGGCTTCGGCTAGACGCTTCGCACAGACGCGGCCTCAGTCCTCCGGGGCGTTGTGCGTCGATGCGGAGAGGAGCAGTCGCGCCGCGATGAGACTCGCCACCAGGGTGACACCTGCGGCGAGCAGGAACGGCAGCCGCAGATCGATGCGCGCCACCCAGCCTCCGAGCAGCGTCGCGAAGGGGAAGACGCCCCACGTCAGCGTGCGGCTGATCCCCAGCACACGGCCGAACAGGTGCCCGGGCACGATCCGCTGCCGGAGGGCGCCCCACGGCACGTTCCAGGTCGAGACCGCCGCAGCCATCGTCGCGTACGCGATCGTGGCCGAGATCGCCTCGGGCGCCGCCCACACTCCCGCGAGCCCGATCGCTGCCACGAAGTTGGCCCCGAGCATCACCCGGCCGCGTCCGAACTTGGCGACCAGTGACGCCGCGACGAGCGAGCCCGCGAGGCCGCCCAGCCCGATGCCGGCGGTGACGAGTCCGATGGCGGCCGGTGCGACGTGGTGCACATCGAGGAAGTAGAGGAACACCGGGGCCTGCGCGAACGCGAACGCGCAGCCCACGATCGAGGTGAACAGGACCATCGAGCGGAGAAAGCGGTGGTTCCAGAGATAGGCGAGCGCCTCTCGAGCCGAGACGTTCGAGGGTGCGGATGCCGAAACCTCGGACTCGCCCTCCTCCGCCTCGACGTCGGCGTCGATGTCGGCGGCGGCGTCGGCCGTGTCGGTCGCGGCGCCCATGTCGGCCGCGGCGAGCGGCTCGCCCGCGGCCACCGCGGCCTCCGCCGTCGGCGCCGTGCTCTTGCGTGCCGGCTCCTCTGCCCGCAACGGGCGCGCCGCCGACAGCGGCAGCATCACCGCGAGGACGATCGGGATGAGGTAGCCCGCTGCTCCGACCCAGAGCGGCAGCGCCAGCGAGAGGGCGAACAGCACGCCGCCGATCGGCGACGCGATGAAGCTGTCGATCGTGATCTGCGCCGCCTGCAGCCAGCCGTTGGCACGGTCCAGCGCGGGGCGCTGCACCACGCTCGGCACGATGGAGTTGGTCGCGTTGTCGAAGAGCGTCTCACCGAGGCCGAACACGAGCACGCCGGCGAACAGCCACCAGATGTCGAGGGCGCCCGTCACCGTCAGGGCGGCGAGCCCGACGGCGGCGAGCCCGCGAAGGCCGTTGGCGATCGCCATGACCCATCGGCGATCGAACCGGTCGACGATCATGCCCGCCGGCAGTCCGAAGACGAGCCACGGCAGGAAGGCCAGTGCGCCGATCGCAGAGATCGCGAGCGGGTCGCGGGTGAGCGTCGTCGCAATCAGCGGAACGGCGACGCGGCCGACCCCGTCCGCCAGGTTGCTGAACGCCGCCGCCGTCCACAGCTTGCCGAAGTCGCGGCCGAGCGGGACCCTGCGCGCCCGCCCGGCCGGCGACCCCGTCCGCTCCACGGTGTCGATGCTCTCGCTCATCGCGGGAGCATCCCCGTCGCAGCCAGCGCCTCGGCGTCACGCCGTGCGCCGCTCTGTGCGGTCTGTGCGGTCACTGCGCGGCGCCGTCCGGCACCGTCCCGCCGCTCGACACGCGCGATCACGTACGCGTCGATGGCGGATGCCGCGCGCAGCAGCGCCCGGTCGAATCGAGTGGCAGATGCACCGAAGCCGCGTGCCGCGAGTTCGCCTGCCGTGATGGTGGTCATGACTGTCCTCCTAGTTGCGGAAGCGGGAAGACGTCGGCCCGGATGGTGACGGGGCGTACGTTCTCGCCGGTCTGATTGCGGTAGTTGTCCACGGCCTCGTCGATCACGGCCATGATCCGGAGAGTCAGCTGCTTGCTCTGCTCGGGTGTGAGTCGCGCGGTGGCCGTGGAGATGAGGGTGCCGTCCTGCCAGGACTCGTCCTCTCCGCCGATCCCCCGGTTGACGAACTCGAGCAGCTGATCGTTCCGGTTGCGGAGGAACTCGTTCATCACCACCTGGGTCGCGGCACGGCCGGCCGGCGTGGCCATCGCGTCGGGGTTGGCGAACGACACGCCCCCCACCGGACGCTCCCACCAGCGCTCGCGACCGGTGCCGCGGTCAGGCGCCTCGCGGATGAGGTCCTGCTTGGCGAGTGCGCGCAGGTGGTAGCTGGTCGAGCCGCTGGATTCGCCCAGACGCTCGGCGAGCGAGCTCGCCGTCTGCGGGCCGTACTGGCTGAGGATGTCGTAGATCCTCACGCGGAGGGGGTGAGCGAGTGCACGCAGCGCGCCGGAGTCGAGGACGCGGTCCGCGTTGTGACGCTGTTCGCTTCGGGCCGCGGCATCCGCCTGCTGCTCCTCGTTCTCTGTCATGTCCTCAGCGTAGCGATGCAAAGAACTCTTTGCAAGCTTTTCTTTGCAATCAGTTGTTTGCAAACAGTTCTCGGCATCCTGTCCTCGCGCCACTAGGCTGGGCGCCATGCCGAACGACAACCCGCTCCTCTCGCCCAGCGCCTTGCCCTACGGGCTTCCCGACTATGCCGCGATCCGTCCCGAGCACTATCTGCCCGCGTTCGAGCAGGCGTTCGCGGCGCATACGGCCGAGGTGTCGGCGATCACGCGCGTGCGCTCCATGCCGACATTCGAGAACACCCTGGTCCCGCTCGAAGAGAGCGGGCGCCTGCTGGGCGATGTCGCGCGGACGTTCTACACCGTGTCGTCAGCGGATGCGACATCCGAGATCCAGGAGATCGAAGAGCAGCTGGCGCCCCTCATGTCGGCGCACCAGGACTCCATCCAGCTGGACTCCGCGCTGTACTGGCGCATCAAGACGATCCACGAGCAGCTGGATCAGCTCGATCTCACCGCGGAGCAGCGGTATCTCGTCGAGCGTCACTACACCGAGATGTCGCACGCCGGCGCGGGCCTCGACGACGACGCCAAGAAGCGCCTCACCGAGCTGAACCAGCGGCTGTCGACGCTGACCACCCAGTTCGAGAAGAACCTCCTCGCCGATACGAACGACTTGGCGGTCGTGTTCGACGACGCCTCCCAGCTCGACGGGCTCGCTGAGGGCGAACTGTCCGCGGCCGCACAGGCCGCCGCCGACCGTGGTCTCGACGGCAAATGGGTCGTCACACTCACCTTGTTCACGGGCCATCCCTACCTGTCGAGTCTGACCGACCGGGAGTCCCGCGCACGCCTGCTGGCGGCATCCCGCTCCCGCGGCTCCCGCGGCAACGAGAACGACAACCGTGCCACCCTGCTCGAGATCGTGCGTCTGCGGGCCGAACGGGCGGCGCTGCTGGGCTACGACTCGCACGCGGCTTACATCACGTCGGACGAGACAGCCGGCTCCCCCGCTGCGGTGCATGATCTTCTGCGTCAGCTGGCCGTTCCCGCAGCCCGCAACGCGCGCCGCGAGCAGCAGAAGCTGCAGGCGATCATCGACGCCGGCAGCGAACCGTTCGCGCTCGAGGCCCACGACTGGGCGTTCTACACCGAGAAGGTGCGGGCTGCGGAGTACGACCTCGACCGGTCGGCGCTGCGCCCCTGGTTCGAGGCCGAGCGGGTGCTGCAGAACGGCGTGTTCCGCGCCGCGACCGACCTGTACGGCGTCACGTTCACCGAACGCGGCGACCTCGGCGGCTATCACGACGACGCACGCGTCTTCGAGGTGCACAACGCCGACGGATCCGCACTCGGACTCTTCATCCTCGACCTGTACACGCGCGACACGAAGCGCGGCGGCGCCTGGATGAACTCGATCGTCCTGCAGTCGCGCCTGCGCGGCACGCAGCCCATCGTGGTCAACAACCTGAACGTGCCCAAGCCCGCCGAGGGGCGACCGACGCTCCTCAGCCTCGACGAGGTCACGACGCTGTTCCACGAATTCGGCCACGCGCTGCACGGCCTGTTCGCGACGGTCACCTACCCCCACTTCGCGGGCACCAATGTGTACCGGGACTTCGTGGAGTTCCCGAGCCAGGTGAACGAGATGTGGATCTACTGGCCCGAGATCCTCGCGTCGTACGCCCGCCACATCGACACCGACGAGCCGCTTCCGACCGAGATCGTCGAGAAGCTGCATGCCTCCGAGGCGTTCAACCAGGGCTTCGCGACCAGCGAGTACCTGGCGGCGGCGTGGCTCGACCAGGCGTGGCACTCGCTCTCGGTCGACGAGGCGGCGGCCGATCTCGACGTCGCCGCGTTCGAGGCATCCGCTCTCGCCGACATCGGCCTCGACAACCCGGTGGTGCCGACGCGCTACTCGTCGACCTACTTCGCGCACGTCTTCTCGGGCGGCTACAGCGCCGGCTACTACTCGTACATCTGGAGCGAGGTCCTCGACGCCGACACGGTGGAGTGGTTCCGTGAGAACGGCGGCCTCCGCCGCGAGAACGGCGATCGCTTCCGTGACCGTCTGCTGGGGGTCGGCGGATCCAAGGATCCGCTCGAGGCGTACCGCGACTTCCGTGGACGGGATGCCGAGATCCAGCCGCTGCTCGAGCGCCGCGGCCTCGCCGGCTAGCGCCGGATCACAGCAGGTCGAGCTGGCGCGCGAACGCACGCACGCGATCGGCCATGAGGGCGGGCACTTCGGCGACGGCGAAGTGCCCGCCCTCATCGAGCCGCTCGAACGTGCGCAGGTCACGGTAGAAGCGCCGCGCGAGCGACTCCGGATAGTCGCCCTCGTGGCGCTGGATGTGGACGGATGCCGGAATCACGACCGGGGGCATCTCATCGGGCTGGTCCGCCCCCTCGTAATACGGGCGGAACGAGGAGCCGATGCTCTGCGTGGTCCAGTAGATCATCGCCTCGGTGAGGATGCGATCACGCGAGATCCGGCGCTCGACGGCCCGCGGCTCCCCCTCGGGCGTGTCGCTCCACTCCACGAGCTTCTCCGTCAGCCACGCGAGCAGCCCCGCCGGAGAGTCGTTCAGGGCGGCCGCCAGGGTGTCGGGCCGCGTCCCCTGCACGTGCCCGTATGCGCCGTTCGCGCCGCCCCACTGCTCGAGGCGCGAGAAGAACGCCACCTCGTCGGGGGCGGTGAGCTCCGGCCGCTCGGCCATCGACGGGAAATGCGAGTGGGTCGCGATGACACCCGCCACCGCGTCGGGGTACGAGCCGGCGATCAGGTCGTTCACGTTGGCCGAGACATCCTCGCCGTACGTGAGATACCTCTCGTAGCCCAGCACCTCCGTCATGAGAGCGTGCATCGTGGCCGCGAGGCGGACCTCGGTGATGGGGCCGTCGGCGTAGGGCGAGGAGTAGGCGAAGCCCGGGAAGCTCGGCACCACGACGTGGAAATCCGGCAGCAGGTCGGCGAAATTCAGCTGCAGTGCGAAGGTGTGCGGCCACCCGTGCATCACGAGCAGCGCCGGTGCGTCCTCGCGTTCGGAGCGCAGGTGGGCGAAGTGGACGGTGCTGTCGCCGATCTCGGCGAGGAACTGGGGATGCCGGTTCAGCCACGCCTCGCGGGATCGCCAGTCCCAGGTGCGCCAGGTCGCGACGAGGTCCGCGAGGTAGTCGGCGCTCATGCCGGACGCCGGCCGGCGCGGCGAATCGGGCAACGGCCGGAAGCGATCGAGACGCTCACCGAGATCTGTGAGCGTGGAGTCGGAGACCTGGATCGAGAAGGGGCGCGGGCTGTTCACACGCCGAAGCTAGTCGGCACTTCCGACACGCTCACGAATGCCCTGCATCACCTCGCGCGTTCGCGCGAAGGTGCGCACTTCGATGTTGGCGAGGCCCGACACGGTGATGCCCGTCGCCGGGTCGTGCCGGCTCACCGCCGTCACGCCGTGATCCCCTCCGGCCATCACGAGGTCGCCGTCGTCGAGCCACACACCCCGCCCGTAGCCCATGCCGTCGTCAGCCTCTGCGGTGGTCGGCTCGAGGGCCAGCGGAACGAGTTCCTGAGGGAGGATGCGGCCCGCACGCAGCGCACGCCAGAACCGGTGGAGGTCGGCCACGGTCGAATGCGCCCCGCCGTCTCCTGATCCGACGACCGGCAGCTCGAACACATTGGTGCGCCCATCGTCCTTGTAGCCCGTGGCGGTTCCCGTCGGCAGCAGGTCCGAACGCGGGAAGCCGGACGACGTCATCCCGGCGGGTGCGAAGACCCGGTCCGCGACGAGTCGTGCGAACGGGGCGCCGGCGGCGCGCTCGGCGAGGACGGCGAGCACGACGTAGCCGCCGTTGCAGTACGAGAACCGCTCCCCCGCCGTGAACTTCGCAGGAAAGCCCTCGAGCATGGGCAAGTAGGCGGGAGTCGAGTCGAGTCGCTGAGCGGGGATGCTCAGCGACGCCAGCGCGTCCACCTCTTCGTCGAGGTAGTCCCCGATTCCCGAGGTGTGGGTCAGCAGGTGATCGATCGTGACGTCGTCGGCGATGAGTGGCAGGTCATCGCCGAGAAGTGCACGGGCCGCGTCGTCGAGAGACAACAGGCCGTCGGCGACGAGCGACAGCAGGGTGATCGCCGTGAACGTCTTGGTGCCGCTGGCGAGTCCGAATCGGGTGCCGGGCGTGTTGGCGACACCGGCGGTGCGGTCCGCCAGTCCCACCGCCCACTCGCCGACGACCTCATCGTCGCGGCGGATGCTGATGACGCCGCTGAAGCCGTCCAGATCCGGCGTGAACGTGTCCATGATCGAACTGTATCCGCGGCGCCGGGCGCGTGACAGAACGCGAAGGCGCCGGTCTTCCGACGCGACCGCGAGAAGTGATCAGGCGCTCTTGCGCTTCTCCCGCAGGACGAAGGTGGGCGCCGCGCCCTCTTCGACGGCGGCCCGGGTCACGATGACCTTGTCCACGTCGTCGGTCGAGGGGATGTCGAACATGATCGGGCCGAGGACGTCCTCGAGGATCGCCCGCAGGCCGCGCGCACCGGTCTTGCGTGCCACCGCCAGATCGGCGATGGCTTCGAGCGCTTCGCGGTCGAACTCGAGCGCGACGCCGTCGAGTTCGAACATGCGGTGGTACTGCTTCACGAGCGCGTTCTTCGGCTCGGTCAGGATCTCCATGAGCGCTTCGCGGTCGAGCGGAGAGACCGACGCCACGACGGGCAGCCGGCCGATGAACTCGGGGATCAGGCCGAACTTGTGCAGGTCTTCGGGCTGCACATCGCCGAACAGGTTGAGGTCTTCGTCCTTGCGGTGTAGCGAGGCGCCGAAGCCGACGCCGTGCTTGCCGACGCGCGACGAGATGATGTCTTCCAGCCCGGCGAAGGCACCGGCCACGATGAACAGCACGTTCGTCGTGTCGATCTGGATGAACTCCTGGTGCGGGTGCTTGCGACCGCCCTGCGGCGGCACGGAGGCGACGGTGCCCTCGAGGATCTTCAGGAGCGCCTGCTGGACGCCCTCGCCCGAGACGTCGCGGGTGATCGACGGGTTCTCGGCCTTGCGGGCGATCTTGTCGACCTCGTCGATGTAGATGATGCCGGTCTCGGCGCGCTTGGTGTCGAAGTCGGCGGCCTGCAGGAGCTTGAGGAGGATGTTCTCGACGTCCTCGCCGACATATCCCGCCTCGGTCAATGCGGTCGCGTCCGCGACGGCGAACGGGACGTTGAGGCGCTTGGCCAGCGTCTGTGCGAGATACGTCTTGCCGCAGCCTGTGGGCCCCAGCAGGAGGATGTTGCTCTTGGCGAGCTCGATCTCGTCGGCGCGCTGCTCGGCGGACTGGATCGTGCCGTGTGCGCGCACGCGCTTGTAGTGGTTGTACACCGCGACCGACAGCGCGCGCTTGGCATCGGTTTGCCCGACGACGTACTCCTCGAGGAACGCGAAGATCTCGCGCGGCTTGGGGAGGTCGAAGTCGGCCACGACGCCCGACGAGGACTCGGCCATGCGCTCTTCGATGATCTCGTTGCAGAGCTCGACGCACTCGTCGCAGATGTAGACGCCCGGCCCGGCGATCAGCTGCTGCACCTGCTTCTGGCTCTTGCCGCAGAAGGAGCATTTGAACAAGTCGGCGCTTTCACCGATGCGTGCCATGCCGCTCCTCCTCGTGACGTCGGGGCAAGCCCCCCAGCTGTTCTCCGAGCCTAATAGCTGTCGCCGACATGCGGCGGCATTGCGACGCACGTTGTGGAATCGGCGGTTTCGCGGTCAGCGGACGCCGCCGACGGACCGCACGACGACGCCCCGCCGCCCGGGAAGTCCGGGCGGCGGGGCGTCAGAGCATCCGCCGGTGCTGCCGAGCGACTACTTGGTCAGCGCCTGCTGGCCGCGCTTGCGCGTGGTGAGCACCTGGTCGACGAGGCCGTACACGACGCTCTCCTCGGCGGAGAGGATCTTGTCGCGGTCGATGTCCTTGTTGACCTCTTCCTGCGTCTTGTTGGAGTGCTTCGCGAGCGTCTCTTCGAGCCAGGTCCGCATGCGGAGGATCTCCGCGGCCTGGATCTCGATGTCGGACGCCTGACCGTGCCCGGCCTCGCCGACGGCGGGCTGGTGGATCAGGATGCGCGCGTTCGGCAGCGCGAGGCGCTTGCCGGGCGCACCGGCGGCCAGCAGCACGGCTGCGGCCGAGGCCGCCTGACCGAGCACGACCGTCTGGATCTGCGGCGACACGTACTGCATGGTGTCGTAGATCGCCGTCATCGCCGTGAACGAGCCGCCGGGCGAGTTGATGTACATGATGATGTCGCGGTCGGGGTCCTGGCTCTCGAGCACGAGGAGCTGGGCCATGACGTCATCCGCCGAGGCGTCGTCGACCTGGACGCCCAGGAAGATGACGCGGTCCTCGAAGAGCTTGTTGTACGGGTCCTGGCGCTTGTAGCCGTAGGCCGTGCGCTCCTCGAACTGCGGCAGGATGTAGCGGCTGCCGGGCATCTGGAGGCCCTGCGGGGCCTGGGCTGCTCCGCCGAAGGTGGGGGTCTGCATTCGGGTTCTCTCTCTTTCGCCTTCGGGTGCCGTCAGCTCGCGGATACGGCGGTGCCGCCGCCGCCGATGACGTCGAGTGCCGAGTCGCGGATGTGGTCGACGAAGCCGTACTCGAGTGCCTCCGGGGCGGTGAACCAGCGGTCGCGGTCGCCGTCGGCGTTGATCTGCTCGACGGTCTTGCCTGTCTGGGACGCCGTGATCTCGGCGAGGCGCTTCTTCATGTCGAGGATCAGCTGGGCCTGCGTCTGGATGTCACTCGCGGTGCCGCCGAAGCCGCCGTGCGGCTGGTGCAGCAGCACGCGGGCGTTCGGCGTGATGTAGCGCTTGCCCTTCGTGCCGGCGGTCAGGAGCAGCTGCCCCATGGACGCCGCCATGCCGATGCCCACCGTCACGATGTCGTTGGGGACGAACTGCATGGTGTCGTAGATCGCCATGCCGGCCGTGATCGACCCGCCGGGCGAGTTGATGTAGAGGTAGATGTCCTTCTCGGAATCCTCAGCGGCGAGAAGCAGGATCTTCGCGCAGATCTCGTTGGCGTTGTCGTCACGCACCTCCGACCCCAGCCAGATGATGCGGTCCTTCAGCAGCCTGTCGAAGACGCTGGTCGCGACAAGTGGTTCGGCCATGTGTACTCCTGTTTCCTTGGGTCGCCATCGAATCTACCGGCGCGTCACGAGCGACCCGCCCGTGTTCGCCCTGGGCAGATCAGGCGGTGCCCGCGCTCAGCTCGTCGGCGTAGGCGGCGACCGAGCGCGTGTAGCGACTGAGGTGCGGGGCGAGGGTTCGCAGGGCGACGGATGCCGCCTCCCGCTCGCGCCCGAGCGACGCCAGCGCCAGCGCCAGGAACGCCGATGCCTCGTCGTGCAGGGGCGAAGCGGGCTCGCGGGACAGCTCCGCCCGCAGCATCTCGACCGACTCGTGCGCACGCCCGAGATTGCGCAGTGTGCTCGCGAGCTGGATCACGGCCCGCGGCCGATGCACGTCGTCCAGTCCGGCGTCGAGGGCGGCGCGATACAGCGGGGCGGCGTCCGCCTCGAGCCCCGCGGAATCCCGCGCGCCGGCACGCTCGAACAGCGCGACCGGGTCGCCGACCGGCCGCTCGACCGCAAGGGCGTCGATCCGCTCGACCCGGGATTCGTCGCTGAGCGCGTCATCGTTCCAGACGGCCTCGATACGCGCGGCCCAGTCGTCGTGCACGGTTCCTCCTCGATGAAGAAGGGGACGGATGCCGCGGCATCCGTCCCCCGATCACTGCAGTCGCAGCGATTACTCCTTGTCGGCAGCGGCCTTCTTGGCCGGAGCCTTCTTGGCCGGGGCCTTCTTCGCAGCCGGCTTCTCGGCCGGCGCCGCGTCGGCGTCGGCGTCGGCCTTCTTGGCGGCGGGCTTGCGGGCGGGCGCCTTCTTCGCAGGCGCCGCGGCTTCTTCAGCCTCGATCACGGCGTCGGCGTCGGCTGCGGCATCCGCGATCTCCTGCGCCTCCTCGACGACGTCTTCCTCGTCGGCGGCCTCGTCCTCGGTGGCGACGAAGCCGCTGAGGTCGACCGGGTTGCCGTTGGTGTCGACGACGGTGACCTTGCCGAGCGCGACGGCCAGGGCCTTGTTGCGGGCGACCTCGCCGATCATGGCGGGCAGCTGGTTGCCCTCCTGCAGTGCGTTCACGAACTCCTGCGGAGCCATGCCGTACTGGGCGGCGGACTGCACGAGGTACTGCGTGAGCTCGTCCTGCGACACCTGGACGTTGACCGTCTCGGCGATCTTGTCGAGCAGCATCTGCGTCTTGAACTGCTTCTCGCTGGCCTCGGCGACCTCGGCGCGGTGCACGTCGTCCTCGAGGCGGCCTTCGCCCTCGAGGTGGTTGTGCACCTCGTCCTCGATGAGCTGCGGCGGCACGGGGATCTCGACCTTCTCGAGCAGCACCTCGATGAGCTTGTCGCGCGCGGCGGAGCCCTGCGAGAAGGCGCCCTGCTGACCGACGCGCTCCTTGAGGCTGTCGCGCAGCTCGGCGATGGTGTCGAACTCGCTCGCGATCTGAGCGAAGTCGTCGTCGGCCTCGGGAAGCTCGCGCTCCTTGACGGCCTTGACGGTCACCGAGACCTCGGCCTCGTCGCCGGCGTGGTCGCCGCCGACGAGCTTCGAGCGGAACGTGGTGTCCTCACCGGCGGTGAGCGACTCGATGGCCTCGTCGATGCCCTCAAGGAGCTCGCCGGAGCCGACCTCGTAGGACACGCCCTCGGCGCGGTCGATCTCGGCGTCGTCGATGGTCGCGACGAGGTCCAGCTCGACGAAGTCGCCGGTGGCCGCGGGGCGGTCGACCGTGACGAGCGTGCCGAAGCGGGCGCGCAGACGGTCGAGCTCTTCGTCGATGGCGGCCTCGTCGACCTCGATGGCGTCGACCTCGACGGTCGTGCCCTCGAACGCGGGCAGGTCGAACTCGGGGCGCACGTCGACCTCGACGGTGACCTCGAGGTCGCCCGAGAAGTCCTTCTCGTTCGGCCACTCGGTGACCTCGGCCGACGGGCGGCCGAGCACGCGCAGCTCGTGCGACGCGGCGGCCTCACGGTAGAACGTGTCGAGGCCTTCGCTGACGGCGTGCTCCAGCACCGCGACGCGGCCGATGCGCTGGTCGATGATCGGAGCGGGCACCTTGCCCTTGCGGAAGCCGGGGATCTGCACGTCCTGCGCGATGTGCTCGTACGCGTGCTTGATCGACGGCTTGAGCTCGTCGGGGCTGACCGTGATGTGCAGCTTCACCCGGGTCGGGCTGAGCTTCTCGACGGTGCTGTTCACCATGCCTGTACTTCTCCTCTATCGGACCGCGCGAGGACGCGGCAGTTGAAGGTCTGGGTTCGGAATTCTGAGGGCCGTGATTGTCGGGGCGACAGGATTTGAACCTGCGGCCTCCCGCTCCCAAAGCGGGCGCTCTACCAAGCTGAGCTACGCCCCGGGCGGGTTCGCACGCGTGCGTGCGCCTTTCGGCCCCGAGAAGTCTAGCCGACCCGCCCGGGCCCTACCTGCGCGGGCCTCAGATCGACTCCACCCAGGCGGCACGCCAGGTGGGCGCCGGGAACGGCTTCGTCCAGTACGCCGTCTCTCTGGCGATGCGACCATCGCGCATCTCGAAGAGGAAGACCGTCTGATAGGGGTCGCCGTCGCCGTAGTCGAGATCGGCCTCCAGCACCCACAGGTCGCCTTCGCCGTTGAGCCTCCGAGGCGAGATGCTCGGCAGCTGCGGGAACGCTCCATAGATCGCGCGGCGATTTTCGGCGCCGACGATGCGCTCTCCGGACTGCGGCCAGTCCATCACGGCGTCGTCGTGGAACAGATCGTCCATTCCACCGATATCGCCGGCGTTGAGCGTCGCGACGAGCGCTTCGACCACCTGCCTGCCCGTGCGTTCCATCGCCGCGGTCCTTCCCTCAGCCGCGCGTCGGGACTGCGGGTCGGAAAAGGTTGACCGCCGGGATGTACTACGATTGAGCGGTGCCTGTTCGCGGGCGCACGGGGATGTAGCTCAATGGTAGAGCCTCAGTCTTCCAAACTGATGGTGCGGGTTCGATTCCCGTCATCCCCTCTCATGCCCCTCGAGACCGGCCGAAGGCCGCCCACGAGGGGCTTTCGTGTGGATGCCGTCCGAGAGGTCATCCCGGCCCATCGCCGGCCCCGAGACTGCGAGCCTGCCGCTCGGATCCTCGGAGGAAGGGCTGGGGACGGAACTTCTCCGGGTGGCTCAACCACGAGGCGGCCACGGGAGGAAACTCCATGCGGAGTCGGTGCCGATCCGTTCGGCGCTCCGCCTCATCGGGATCGTCGATGATCGTGTCGATCGCCGTCGTCAGCCAGTCCGTCAGCACCTCCGCGTTCGGCTCGTCGATCTCGGCGATGATCCCTCGGGCGAGCGGAAGGTAGTGCCGGATGCCGCTGCGCTGCCCGAGACCCATGTCCTTGGCTCGCGATGCCCTGTAGGCCTCGAGCGCATCGACCAGTCGCCGCCGCTCCGAACGGCGGATGAGGTCCACGTTCTGGGTGGCCAGCCGATTCGCAGCCGACGATGCCCGCAGTGCCGCCACTGCCAGCACCGTCGCCACGGCAGCCGAGATGAGCGCGACGACGAGCGCGGTCAGCCCCACCTGCCCCTGCCTTTCCAGCAGGGTGACGACGACGTCGAGCCGGCAGCCGACGGGATCCAGGCGCTCCTCACAGGCCCCCACGGGGCCAACCATACTGGCCGGCGCGGATCGCGCACAGGACGGTGCTGGGAGCGCGGGCGACGGCGGAAGGGGCGGCCGCTGCGGCCTTCCTCCTGTTCCGGCGGTCCGCGCTCTTGCGTCGGGCGCCGCAGCGGGCAGACTGACAGCAGCACCGTTCCCGCTCTTCCAGGAGGCGTGATGAGCAACCGGAAACCGGCACCCGGTCCGCCACAGCCGCGCAAGCTGCCGCGCCGGGCGGCATCGAGCCTCACCGAGAAGTGGACGCGCATCGACGACGTCGACGTCTTCTACCGCGAGTCGCCGCGGCCGTCGCGCGATCCCCGCGTGATGGCGCACGTGCACGGGTTCGGCCTCTCGGGCCGCTACCTGCTGCCGACGGCGGAGATGCTCGCGGAGGAGTTCCACACGTACGTCCCGGACCTCCCCGGCTTCGGCCGCAGCGGCAAGCGGAGGGACATGCTCGACATCCCGGACCTCGCTCGCGCCGCGCTCGACTTCCTCGACGATCGGGGCGTGGAGAAGGCGACGCTCGTCGGCAACTCGATGGGATGCCCGGTCATCATCGAGTTCGCGCACCGGTACCCCGAGCGGATCGACCGGGCGGTGCTCGTCTCCCCCGCCGGTGGCCTCTTCAATCAGCCGCTGCGCCGGGCGATGAAGCAGCTGTCGCAGGACGCCCCCCGAGAGCCGGTCAGGATGGCGCGCGTCGCGGTTCCCGACTACGTGCGCTTCGGCGTGCCCAGCACGGTGCGCATGTTCCGCTCGCTCACGCAGTATCCGTCTCTCCAGCGGCTGCTCGAGATGCGCATTCCGACGCTCGTCGTGCTGGGGCAGCGCGACCCGCTGCTGCCGCACGCGCACCGCGTCGACGAGATCGCCAGCCAGACCGACAGCCATGTGCTCGTCGTGATGCTGGAGGGCGCCGCGCACGCGATCAACTTCAGCCATCCGGGACAGCTGGCGCACGTCATCCGTCTGTTCATGGACGATCTGCCGATCGAGAACGACCCGGCCTGGCCGGGGCACGTGCGGCTCTACGAGGTGCACCGCGGCAAGCATCATCCGCCGGCACGGCCGGGCGAGTGACGCCCGCACCCGCGCACCGCGCGTAAGCGCCCTGCGTCAGACGAGGGGGCGGGCCTCGATGTGCTCCTGCACGTGCGCGAGGTAGTGCTCGGCGTTGCGCAGCAGTCCGGCGCGCTCGTCATCGGTCAGCTTGCGCCGCACCTTGCCGGGCACGCCGGCGACGAGGGAGCCGTCCGGGATGTCGGATCCCTCGAGCACGACCGCCCCGCCGGCGATGAGGCATCCCGCGCCGATCCTGGCGCCGTTGAGCACCACCGCGCCCATGCCGATGAGCGACCCGTCGCCGATCGTGCAGCCGTGGACGACGGCGTTGTGCCCGACCGACACGTTCTCTCCGATCACGACCGGACTGCCGGCATCGACGTGCACCGACACGTTGTCCTGCAGGTTGCTGTTGGCCCCCACGGTGATCGTGTCGCCGTCGGCGCGGAGCACCGCGTTGTACCAGACGCTCGCACCCGGACCGAGGGTGACTTCCCCGACGATGCGCGCGCCGGCGGCGACGAACGACGTGGGGTGGAGGTCGGGCGTCCTGCCCGCGGCGGCGAGGACGGAGGCTTCGGCTGCGATCGTCATGACCCGACCCTATTCGCGAGCGCCGCCTCGATGGCCTCGGTGTACCAGGGTGCGAGGCTGTCGGCGAAGGTGACGGTGAGGTGGTCCTGGTCGCGATAGATGTTCGCTCCGCCCACGACTGGTGCGCACGTGTCCTCCTCGCAGAACACGTCGGTGAAGTCGAGCAGCGTCACGGCGTCGAGACCGGATGCCGCGTCCCGCAGCGGATCGTCCTCCACGAGCACATCGGAGCGGGCGCCTTCGCACTCCGACGCGTCGCGCGTACGCAGGCACTTGTTGGGGTCGGTTTCCCAGACCGGGTTGTCGACCACGGTGATGACGGGGATGCCGCGATCGGTCACCGTGCTCCATGCTTCCCGGTAGCCGGCGACGGCGGCGTCATGGGCCGAGTCGTATCCGGCCGAGGAGTACGGGGTGGTCGCGATCGCCGCGGTGAACACGGCATCGAGGTCGGCATCGTCGATCGCGTTCTGGACGCGGTCGCGCCACTCGGTGCACGCCGCGCCGAAGGCGCCGGGCGTCGAGAGCGGTGTCGTGTTCCAGGGGCAGGCGCCCTTGAACCAGGTCACGAGCTGCCAGCCGTTCTCGTCGGCCATGCGCTGGAACGTCGACAGCAGCTGATATGCGTGGCTGTCCCCCACGAGCGCGACCCTCGGGGCCTCGGGGTCGTCCGAGCCGAACGTGCACGACACCGGTCGGGCGTCGGTGAGCTGCACGAAGCACTGCGGGTATTCGGGACGGTCGATGCCGGCGAAGCCCGGCGCCGGCAGGATCTGGTCCCCGAAGTCTGCGTCGGCGCAGGAAGCATCGAGAACGGATGCCGCGCCGAAGCACTCCGGCGGGTTCTGCTGCAGCGTCGCGATGTCGCGGGTGCCCTGGTTGTACAGCGGCGCGTTGACGAGCCACGCGGTGCCGGCGACGAGGGCGACGACGATCATCGCCGCGAGCGACGACCACAGTGTGACGCGCGCGGGCCGCGAGGTGAGCACCTTCCAGCCCCGTGCGGGGTCTTCGACGAAGCGCTTGGTGAGCCACGCGAGCACGAAGCACAGCAGGAGCAGGGCGACGCGGTGGTAGATCGTGAGACCCCAGAAGGGCACCGACGGCGCGATGACGATCAGCGGCCAGTGCCAGAGGTACAGCGAGTACGAGATGTCGCCGACGAACTGCGCGGGACGGACCGCGAGGAGGCGGGTCGGGTACCACCAGCGGTCCGTGTTGGACGCGGCGATCACTGCGGCCGCGCCCAGCGTGGGCAGTGCCGCCATGTACCCGGGGAACGGGGTCTGCCCGTCGAAGGTGAAGGCCGCGTACAGCAGCATCAGGATGCCCGCCCAGCCGAGCACGAAGCTGCCGATCGCGTTGCGCACGCGCAGCAGCGGCACGAGCGCGACCAGCGCCCCGACGCCGAACTGCCACATCCGCCCGAAGGTGACGAAGTAGGCCGGTGCCGGGTTCGTGATGGTGAAGACCACGCAGAACACGAACGACACCGCGGTCACGACGCCGAGTGCGGCGATGACGGTGCGGCGGCGCTCGCCCCGGAACCACTTCACGCCGATCCACGCCGCCAGCAGCATGATGAGCGGCCACATCACGTAGAACTGCTCTTCGAGCGACAGCGACCAGTAGTGCTGGACCGTGGTCGGCGAGCCGGCGTGGTTCAGGTAATCCGCCGAGTTGAGCGCCAGATACCAGTTCTCGACGTAGAACGTCGACGCGAGGATCTCGCGCACCTCGTTCGGCAGCGCCGAGGTCGGCATGAGGTACGGCGACATCACCACGATCGCGCAGAAGAGCAGGACCAGGAGGGATGCCGGAAGCAGGCGCCGTGCGCGCCGGGCCCAGAACTGCCCGAGCTTCACCGTGCCGGTGGCCGTGAGCTCGCGCATCAGATGCGCCGTGATGAGGAAGCCCGAGATCACGAAGAAGATGTCGACGCCGATGTAGCCGCCGGTGAGGCGGCCGGGCCAGAAGTGGTACAGCACGACGAAGAGCACGGCGATGGCGCGCAGCCCCTGCACGTGCGGGATGAACCGGGACGGCTCCGCGTGTTCGGGCGAGCGGTCGCGGGGCTCGCGGGTCACGGTCTTGGCGGGAGCGCTCAGATGCTGCGGTCCGAGGTCGTGATCGGCGGAAGGCACGAATCGACGTTAGCCGCTGTCGCGCGTCCGGCCCGCACCCGCAGCGCGGATTCGCCGGTTTAGCCCAGCCTTGTCTTGCTTGCGGAATGACTCCCGCTGAGTAGCGTTGCAGTCACTGGAGGGCGAACGCCGAGTTGAGCGACCCTCCGCACGATGGAGGCGACAGATATGACGAACACCCAGACCACCCCCGCAACCGCAGCGAACCCCGACGTCGCCGCCGCGACGGCGCAGTTCCTCACCCCCGTCGTCCTGGGCCTGCAGGCCCTGGCCGTGAACGGAAAGCAGGCGCACTGGAACGTGCGCGGCGCGAACTTCATCGCGATCCACGAGCTCCTCGACTCCGTCGTCGCCCACGCGCAGGACGGCGCCGACCAGGCCGCGGAGCGCATCGTCGCCCTGGGCCTGCCCGTGGACGCCCGCGTCAGCACGGTGGCGCAGAAGACCGCGACGACCGTGCCCGCCGGCTTCACGCAGTGGGACGCGCTCATCCGCAACGTGATCACCGACATGGACACCGTCATCGCGGACGTCCAGGCGGCGATCGACGGGCTGGACGAGTTCGACCTGACGAGCCAGGACATCGCGATCGGCATCAAGGAGTCCCTCGAGAAGGACCGCTGGTTCCTCTTCGCGCACCTCGCCGAGTGAGCATCTTCGCTCGTTGAGCGAGCGAGGAACGCGGTCGTTGAGCGAGCTTGCGAGTCGAAACGCAGAGACGAAACGCCCTGGAATTCTCATCGAAGTCCGGGGCGTTTCGTCTCGCTTCGCTCGCTCAACGACCGGTGATCACGGATGCTGCAGGAAGGCGAGGACGGCGTGCACCCGGCGATGCTCGGTGCCCGACTCCTCGAGTCCGAGCTTCGCGAAGATCGCACTGATGTTCTTCTCGACCGCACCGACGCCGATGAACAGCTGTTGCGCGATGTTCGCGTTGCTGCGTCCTTCAGCCATGAGCGTGAGCACGTCGCGCTCACGCGGCGTGAGCGTCGCCAGCGGATCGGGCCGTGCCGACAGCAGGCCCTGCACGACGAGCGGATCGAGCACCGTGCCGCGTTCGCGGACGCGGCGGACGGCATCCGTGAACTCATCGAGTGACGTCACGCGGTCCTTCAGGAGGTAGCCGACGCCTCCCTCCCCGCCGGCGAGGAGCTCGCGGGCGTAGACGCCCTCGACGTACTGGCTGAGGACCAGGATGCCCACCTGCGGCAGCGCCGCCCGCACGGCGAGCGCCGCGCGGATGCCCTCGTCGCGGAAGCCCGGGGGCAGCCGGACGTCGAGGATGGCGACGTCCGCACGCGCTTCACGCACGCGCTCGACAACATCCTGCGCATCGCCCCATGCCCCCGCGGTCGTGTAACCGGCCTCGCCGAACAGGCGGACGAGACCTTCGCGGAGCAGGACGGAGTCCTCGAAGAGGACGACCCGCAGCGGTGCGGTGTCGGAGGATGCGGCCATCCCCTCAGGATAGGCATCGGTCACGGCGCGACCGCCAGCGGGATGTGCGCACCGACCGAGGTCGGGCCGCCGACGGGGCTCGTGACCACGAGCAGTCCGCGCAGGCCCGCGAGGCGCTCGCGGAGCCCCTCGAGGCCGTGGCCCGACGTGATGACCGCGCCGCCGCGGCCGTTGTCGACGACCCACACGTCGAGGTGCGTGGGCGCCCCCGTGGCGTTACGGCGGAGCGAGGCGCGCACCGTCGCGGCGGTCGCACCGGAGTGCTTGACGGCGTTGGTCATCAGCTCGGCGACGACGAAGTACACCGTGCGCGCGACTTCGGGGCTCACGGCGTGGTCGATCGCCGGATCGATCTCTGCCTGCACCCACAGTGGGGACGTGGTGACCAGGGCGTCGAGCGCGGCGGACAGGCCGCGGTCTTGCAGCAGCGGTGGCGCGACGCCGCTGGACAGCGCACGCAGCTCGTCGAGCGCCGCCTTGGCATGACCGCGTGCTTCGCGCGCCAGCTCGGCGGCGGCATCCGCGTCTCCTGACTCGGCTCGACGCTCCAGCGCCGCGAGATCCATCTGCAGCCGCACCAGGCGCTGCTGCGGACCGTCGTGGATGTCGCGCTCGAGGCGACGCAGGGCGACGTCCTCGGCGTGCACGGCGGCACCCCGGGCGGCCGCCTCGGCGCGCACCTCGGCGGCGAGCTCATCCGAGTTCCAGCGGCCGAGCATGCCGCGGGCGATGGCGTGGTGGCCCCGCGCCAGCCCGCCGAGCACCCACGGCATCGTGGCCGTGAAGAGGATGCCGGCGATGAGGTAGAGCGTGACCTCGACGGCCCAGCTCGACCAGCCGCCGAACAGCCACGGCACGTAGTCGGCGACGTACTGACCCCATTCGCCGCCGGAGCCGTCGTCGTTCCAGCCCCGGGGCAGGAACAGCCCCCAGAACCAGTAGGTGAGGCCGCCGAGGCCGATGCTCAGCCACACCGTCGTCAGCGCGAACGAGATGGTGCTGACGATCGGGTTCACGATCATCCCGTGCACGAGATAGAGCCAGTAGTGCCCGTTGCGGATGGGACGCGTGAGCGTCATCCAGAAGCCCGTGCTGTCGGTGGTGTCGCGGTTCCACTCCGGCTCCGGGATCTCCGGGAGGCCGGTCAGCAGCAGCAGGAACCTGTCCGCGACGCCGAAGCCACGGGCGATCAGCAGCGTCAGCACCCCCAGCGGCAGACCGATCAGGATGACGAGCAGGCCGACGCTCGTCCAGAACAACGGCGCCAGCACGCTGATCGAAAGCATCGCCAGGACGAAGACCGCGAGGAGGTAGACGGCGCTGCCCGGCGTGCGGATCCAGGCTCGCCCGTAGGACGCCCAGAACCCGGTGACGGGTCTGGACGCGTCCGGCTGCAGCGGGGCTGGCTCAGTGGTCGTGACGGTCATCGGTGTCTCCCTCAGGACGCTTCAGGTCGGGCTGCTGGCCCGGCTCGACGACCAGGAACTGTCCCATCATGCCCTGGTCCTCGTGCCACAGAAGGTGGCAGTGATACATGTACGGGGTGGTCGGATCGGCGTAGTCGTCGAACCGCACCAGAAGCCGGTATTCGCGGTCGTGCTCGAGCGCGATGGTGTCCTTGAACCCGGCCAGACGGGCGGGCGGCGGGGCGCCGTCGACGCTGAGGATCCGGAACTGCGTGTCGTGGACGTGGAACGAGTGCGGCAGCGGATTGTTGTTCCGCACGGTCCAGACCTCGCTGGTGTCGACCGTCGCGACGACATCCGCCCGGTCGAGGTCCATCTCGCGGTCGTTGATGTCGTGGCCCGACATGACGAACTCGCGCTCTGCCGCTGCGCTGTTCGCATCAGCCGTCGGCAGGCTCGCGAGTCGCGACGGCACCTCCGGTGAGTCCGCGAGGGATGCGGCGGCCCGCAGCTCCATCACGTCGAAGCCGGCCGAGCCCGCGTTGAGCGCCGGGTCGGGCGCCTCAGACCGCAGCACGACGCGCTCCCCCGGCTTCATGGAAACCACGATCTCGGCGCGCTCCCCCGGCGACAGCGGGATGTCCGTCGCCGTGACCGGCGCTTCGAGCAGGCCGCCGTCGGTGCCGATGAGGGAGAACTCGCGGCCGTCGGCGAAGGCGAAGTCGTACATCCGCGCACTCGAGCCGTTCAGGAGCCGCAGGCGCACCCGCTCGGTCGTGACATCGAGGTACGGCGCGACGGTGCCGTTCACCAGGATGGTGTCGCCGAGCACGCCGTCGAACTGCATGCCCAGTCCGCCCGCGAACGACCCGTCGGCACTGAACGAGCGGTCCTGCACGATCACCGGGAGATCGTCGACGCCGTACTCGCGGGGCAGGGCGAGCGCGGCCTCCGCATCGTCGCGCACCAGGAACATCCCGGCGAGACCCGCGTCGACCTGTTCCTGCGTGCGGCCGTGCAGGTGCGGGTGGTACCAGAGCGTCGCGGCCGGCTGGTCGATCGTCCACGCGGGCTGCCACATGCCGCCCGCGGCGATCGGCGAGTAGGGACCGCCGTCCATGGCTGCGGGCAGGTGCATGCCGTGCCAGTGCACGGTCGTGGGTTCCGCGAGGCCGTTGGTCACGTCGACCCGCACCTGCTCGCCCTTCTCGGCGACGAGCGTGGGCCCGAGGTAGGCGCCGTCGTAGCCGAGCGTCGGCGTCTCCCCTTGGGGAACCATCGACGACCGGCCCTCCTGTGCGGTGAGCTCGAAGACCCGCACGCCGTTCTCGACGCGGGAGGGCGCCAGCGGCGGTATCGCGAGCGGGGCACCGAAGTCGATGGTCCCGGCGGCGGGAGGCGTCTTGCGCACCGCGTTGGTCGCGAACCAGATTCCTCCGGCGGCGATGAGCAGGGCGATGACCGCGAGCGGGATCGCGATGAGCGTGATGATGAGGCGCCGACGTCGCCTGCGGCGTGGCGTCGCGCTCGGCGGCGCCATCGACGGCGGAGCGGGCGGCTGCGGGGCGCGCGGTGTGGACGAGGTGAAGGTCATGCCTCCAGCCTCGCGACGACGCCGTCGCCGCGGCATCCGACCCCCTCCCGAACCCGTACGGGGGAAGACCCCCGCCGGCAGGGAGGGCTTTACGCCAGATACGTCAGGCGCCCGCCGAGCAGCGTGGCGTCGACGCGCATGCCGCGGAGCTCTGTCTCGTCGGCGGTGAGCGGGTCGCGCCCGCAGACGGCCAGGTCGGCGAGGTCGCCCGGCTGGACACGCGCGGGCACGGCAGAGCCGCCGCGGGTGGATGCCGCGAGAGCAGTGGCGGCATCCACGCGCTGCTGGGGCTGCCAGGCGTCGCGGCCGTCGCGCGTGCGGAACACCGCCGACGCCATCCCCGCCCACGGATCGAGCGGTGTCACCGGCGCGTCCGACCCGAACAGGAGATTCGCGCCGCTGTCGGCCAGGGCGCGCAGCGGGTAGGGCTGCGCGGTCTGGCCGGCCCAGACCCTGTCGGTCAGGTCCCGGTCGTCGAGCGCGTGCTCGGGCTGCACGCTCGCGGCGACGCCCAGGCGCGCGAACCTCGGGATGTCGGCGTGGGCGACCAGCTGCGCGTGCTCGATGGAGCCCCAGGCGCCGGTCGCGGCGAAGGCATCGAGCGCATGCGAGTTCGCGACGTCGCCGATCGCGTGGATGGCCGAGCCGATGCCGGCCGCGGTCGCACGTGTCATCAGGTCGACCAGCGTCGCAAGATCGACCGTGAGCAGCCCGTGGTTGTGCGGGTCGCCCGGATACGCGTGCGAGGTCGCCGCCGTGCGGGTTCCCAGCGAGCCGTCGGTGATGACCTTGAGCCCGCCCACGCGCGCGAGATCGGACCCGGCGCCGCGGGCGACATCGCCGGTCTGGAGGCCCTCGGCGATCGCCCGGTCGAGGAACTCGGGGTAGATCCCGAAGACGCTCCGCAGGGCGTCGAAGCCGCCGGCGAGGCGGCGTGCCCAGGCGTCCTCGTTCCACGCCATGTCGAGGTCGACGAGTCCCACGACGCCGCGGGCAGCGGCATCCTGCGCCATACGACCGACGAGCGGATCCGACACCGACGCGTCGACGGCGTTGAGCCGCCGCGAGATCTCGAAGGCGGGTTCCTCACGAAGGATGCCGGCGCCGTCGGGCGTGAAGCCCTCGCGTCGGAGGGCGGCGCTGTTGAGCCACACGCTGTGCACGTCGGCATTGATGAGGTAGGTCGGCACCTCGCCGGTCGCGGCGTCGAGGACCACGAGATCCGGCGCGTCCGTCCAGAACGCGTCGCGGAAGCCGGCGCCGACCCGGCGGCCGTCCGGCAGCGCCTCGGCTTCGCCCATGAGGGCGGCCGCCTCGGCCGCGGACGTCGCACCGCCGAGCGCGACGCGCTGGGCGGACAGCGCCCATTGGACGGTGTGCACGTGGTGGTCCCAGAGGCCGGGGATGACCCACCCGCCGCCGGCATCGAGCACGAGGCCCTGCCGCGGGAGCCCACCGGCAGGCGCGATGTCGACGACCAGTCCCTCCGCGAGATGGACGTCCACCGGTTCTGAGCCGAAGGGGTCGCTGCGGTCGGAACCGGTCAGCCGCGCGTTCGCGATGACGTCGGGGACGTCGCCGCGAGCGAGCGTCACCGTGCGGCCTTCCGGGTCTCGAAGTCGCGGCGCATCTCTGCGGGTAGCCGTGGATCGGCGTATGGGCTCGCACCCGCCTCGAGCTCGACGATGACGGTCTCGACGATCTCATCAGCCTTGTTCTGGCTGAGCTTGCGCTTGCCGACGACCCGGCTCGGCGTGA
Source organism: Microbacterium sp. ProA8 (assembly GCF_039905635.1). Taxonomy (NCBI): domain Bacteria; kingdom Bacillati; phylum Actinomycetota; class Actinomycetes; order Micrococcales; family Microbacteriaceae; genus Microbacterium; species Microbacterium chionoecetis. The sequence goes on from NZ_CP157000.1 coordinate 2,303,299, forward strand.
GGCGGAACCCCGCCGTGCCCTTCTCCAGCCGGCGCACGAAGTCGGGGTCGTTGGGAGGCGCCCACATCAGCCGCGGCTCGGGCATCCCGCTCTCGAAGCGGGCGACGAGACGCTCGAGAACGTCCAGGTTCTCCTCCGGCGTCAGCAGTTCGGGGACGCCGCTGAGGTGCGCCGAGACGAAGTTCCAGGTGGGCACGCTCTGCGTGTCGCCGTACCAGCCGGGCGAGATGTACCCGTGGGGCCCCTGCACGACCACGAGGAGCTCGCGCTCGCCCAGGCCGTGGATGAGATCGTCGGGCTTGCCGACGTGGCCCACGACGGTCAGGTCGTCCCGGTCGGGGTCCAGCATCACGGCGTAGTGCGACGCGACGAGCCCGGCGTCGGTGGCGCTCACCAGCGTGACCCAGGGATTCTGCTCGATGAGCCGGCGGATCTCGCCGACATCCGACATCGCGAAGCTCGGGTTCTGGCGCATGGACTCAGCCTATTCGCGCCGCGGAGCCTCTCGTCGCGGCGTCAGGCCTGGCAGGAGGGGCACCAGTAGAGCTTGCGGGTGGCGACCTCCTCGACCACGATCGCGGTGCCGCACACGCGACAGGGCAGCCCGGCGCGGTGGTAGACCCAGTGCCGGTCGTCCCTGCTCGCCATCGCCTTGCGGTAGGCGTCGGGGTCCAGGTCGTCCATCGTCATCATCTGACCGGTCTCCACGCCGATCGCGATGAGCCGCACCCAGTCGCGCCAGATCCCGCGGACCACGTCCTCGGGCACGTCGCGTCCCGGCGTGTGGGGATTCTGGCGTGCGCGGAACAGCAGTTCGGCGCGGTACACGTTGCCGATGCCGCTGACGACGTTCTGGTCCATGAGCAGCAGGCCGATGGACGTGGGCTTGCGGCGCACCACCGACGCGAACCGCTCCTCCCCCTCCGTGACGTCATCGACCAGAGGGTCGGGGCCGAGCTTCGCGATGGTCGCGGCGACCTCGTCGGGCGTCTGCAGCTGGCAGGCGGTCGGGCCCCGCAGATCGGCGCAGGTGACGTCCGTGAGCAGCCGCAGGCGCACCTGCCCGACCACGGGAGGCGGCCATTCCTCTCCTTCGTCGGCGAGACCGGTGGTCTGCTCCGACATCCGCACGTGCACGCGAGCACGTCGCGGGGCGCCGATCGAAGTCAGCGAGTTCTCGCCCGCGCTGTCGAGGATCGGCTCGCCGAGGTCGGTTCCGCGCTGATTGGTCTGACCCATTCGGCCATTGGCCGAGGCGATCGTCGGGTCGACGACGATCTCTCCGGCGAAGTCCCACGCCCCGTACATGCCGAGATGCACGCGCAGCCAGAGATCGTCGTCGAACTCCAGGAACATCTGCTTGCCGACGGCGCGCACCCTCGTGGCGGTGCGGCCGCTGATGACCGCCGCACCCTCCACGAACCTGCCCTGCGGACTCGACGCGGTGACGGCGCGGCCGACGAAGTTGCGGTCGAACTGGCGGGCGATGCGATGGACGGAATGGCCCTCGGGCATCGCGTCAGCCGGCTTCGGGGTCGAACGAACTGTCGTCGGCGGCCAGGACGTCGGGCTGTCGGGTCGCGCGCGGGTCGGGCTGCAGCGCGCCGTCCTCCTCGTACGCGGCGAGCTGTGCGATGCGTCGCGCGTGGCGCTCCTCGCCCGAGAACGGGGTCGCGATGAAGCGGTCGATGAACGTCGTCGCCTCGTCGAAGGTGTGCTGGCGGGCACCGATCGCGATCACGTTCGCGTCGTTGTGCTCGCGTGCGAGTTCCGCCGTCGCGATGCTCCACGCCAGGGCCGCGCGGACCCCGCGCACCTTGTTGGCAGCGATCTGCTCGCCGTTGCCCGAACCGCCGAAGACGACGCCGAGCGTCTCGATGCCGGCGGCTTGGTCGCGGACGACCGCCTGCGCGGCGCGGATGCAGAACGCCGGGTAGTCGTCGAGCGGGTCGTAGTCGAGCGGCCCGTGGTCGACGACCTCGTGACCCGCCGCGGCGAGATGGTGCTGCAGCTGCGTCGAGAACTCGAGGCCGGCGTGGTCGGTCGCGATGTGGATGCGCATGGGCTCAATCCTAGGCAGGGCGAGAGGGGACGAGGACGGATGCCGCGGCTCCGCGCGCGGCCGACGGGACGTGTCGTCCGCGGCTCAGGGCGCGACGCCGGCCGCAGCCGGCTTGAACCCCGCGCGCACGTTCTCGCAGCACGCCGGGCGGCAGACGTCGAACCACGGTCCGAGGTCCGTCGCGTGCGGGCGCTCGCTTGCCGGCGTGCCGTTCAGCCGCTCCTGGACGAGATCGATGAGCCCCGAGACGAACACCGGGTCGACACCGGGGGTCGGCGTGCGCACGGCGCGGATGCCCGCCTCGGCCGCGGCATCCATCGCCTCGGTGTCGAGGTCCCACAGGACCTCCATGTGATCGCTCATGAAGCCGAGGGGCACGATCGCCACCGCCTGCACGCCGGCAGCCGGAAGCTCGGCGATCACGTCGTTGACGTCGGGCTCGAGCCACGGCTGGCTCGGCGGGCCCGAGCGCGACTGGTACACGAGATCCCACGCGACGCGGTCGGCGCCAGGCACCTCGGCCGCGACCGCGGCCATGACGACCTCGGCGACGGCGAGGTGCTGGGCCGCGTAGGCGCCCCCCTCGCCCAGATCGCGGTGCTGCTCGTCGCCTTCGCGCGGGCCGGAGCGCTCGGCATCCGCCGTCGGGATGCTGTGCGTCGAGAACAGCACCCGCACGGCCTCCGCAGCGATGCCGTCGGCCCGGAATCCGCTCACCGCATCGCGCACGCCGTCGACGAAGGGCTGCACGAAGCCGGGGTGATCGAAGAACTGCCGCACCTTGTCGATGGTGACGGTGCCGTCGAGCCCGGTCTCGGTGAGCACCCGCGCGAAGTCCTCGCGGTACTGCCGGCAGCTCGAGAACGACGAGTAGGCGCTCGTCGCCAGACCGAGCAGCCTGGTGTCGCCGGCGGCTGCGGCATCCGTCACCGCCTCGTCGAGGTACGGCGCCCAGTTGCGGTTGCCCCAGTACACCGGAAGGTCGATGCCGCGGGTGGCGAGCTCCGCCTCCAGCGCGGCCTTCAGGGCGCGGTTCTGCGCGTTGATGGGGCTCACCCCGCCGAAGTGGCGGTAGTGGTGGGCGACCTCTTCGAGGCGCTCGTCGGGGATGCCGCGCCCCCGCGTGACGTTGCGGAGAAACGGGATGACATCGTCCTGCCCCTCAGGACCGCCGAACCCGGCGAGCAGGAGGCCGTCGTAGGCGACGGCCTGCTCCACATAGGGAGCGCCGGATGCTGCGGCCGGTGAGGCGAACGGGACGACGTGCTGCTCGGGAGAAGTCACCCCTCCATCCTGACACCCGGCGCGCGGGATTCCGTCACCCGATCGGTGCTTTCCCCGATCGCTGGCATAGGCTGGGACGGTTGTCATCGGTGCCAGCAGCGCTGATGGCGGCCGCCGGATCGAGCGTCCGCGCAACGGGCTTATCGAGATCATCCGTCATCCTCACCCATGGGAGCCACAGCAGTGCCTGGAGAGAACCTCACCCGCATCGAGGCGCAGGAGCGCCGCGCGATCGTCGAGACGCAGTCCTACGAGATCGCGCTGGACCTGACGAAGGGCGCCGAGGTCTTCGGATCACGCACCGTCGTCCGCTTCACCGCCACGCCGGGTGCCGCGACGTTCATCGACCTGATCGCCCGCGGGGTGCGCGAGATCACCCTCAACGGCCGGTCCGTCGACCCGGCGGCCGCCTTCTCGGACTCGCGCATCGCCCTCGACGGTCTCGCCGCCGACAACGAGCTCGTCATCGACGCCGACTGCCTCTACACCAACACCGGCGAGGGCCTGCACCGCTTCGTCGACCCCGTCGATGACGAGGTCTACCTCTACTCGCAGTTCGAGGTGCCCGACTCCCGTCGCGTCTTCGCCGTCTTCGAGCAGCCCGACCTCAAGGCGACGTTCGCCTTCACGGTCACCGCGCCGGAGCCCTGGAAGGTCGTCTCCAACTCCCCCACCCCCGAGCCGAAGAAGCACGGCGACGGCACCGCGACGTGGCGCTTCGAGCCCACTCCCCGCATCTCGTCGTACATCACGGCGCTCATCGCCGGCCCGTACGAGGCGACGTTCTCGGAGCTCACGAGCTCGTCGGGCCGCGTCATCCCCCTCGGTGTGTACGGCCGCAAGAGCCTCTGGCAGTACCTCGACTCCGACTACATCTTCGACAAGACGCGTCAGGGCTTCGCGTACTTCGAGGAGAAGTTCGACTACGCCTACCCGTTCGCGAAGTACGACCAGCTCTTCGTGCCCGAGTTCAACGCGGGCGCGATGGAGAACGCCGGCGCGGTGACGTTCACCGAGACGTACGTGTTCCGCTCGAAGGTGACGGATGCCGTCAAGGAGCGTCGCGTCGTCACGATCCTGCACGAACTCGCCCACATGTGGTTCGGCGACCTCGTCACCATGAAGTGGTGGAACGACCTCTGGCTCAACGAGTCGTTCGCCGAGTGGGCGTCGACGATCGCCACCGCCGAGGCCACCGAGTGGACCGAGGCGTGGACGACCTTCAACGCGATGGAGAAGACCTGGGCGTACCGCCAGGACCAGCTCCCCTCCACCCACCCCGTCGTCGCGCAGATCAACGACCTGGAAGACGTGCAGGTCAACTTCGACGGCATCACGTACGCCAAGGGCGGCTCGGTGCTCAAGCAGCTCGCCGCGTGGGTCGGCATCGACGAGTTCTTCGCCGGCGTGGGCGCCTACTTCAAGAAGCACGAGTGGTCGAACACCGAGCTGTCGGACCTGCTGTCCGAGCTCGAGATCACCAGTGGGCGTGAGCTGTCGACGTGGTCGAAGAAGTGGCTCGAGACGGCGGGCGTCAACACGCTGTCGCCCGAGATCGTGACGGATGTCGACGGCACCATCACACGCTTCGCGATCGTGCAGACCGCCCCGGCCGACTACCCGACCATCCGCCCGCACCGCCTCGGCGTCGGGTTCTACGACCTCGACGGCGACGCGCTGGTGCGCGTGCACCACGTCGAGCTCGACGTCGACGGCGACCTCACCGAGGTGCCCGAGCTCAAGGGCCGCAAGCGCCCCGCGCTCGTGCTCCTCAACGACGAGGACCTCGCCTACGCCAAGATCCGTCTCGACGACAAGTCGCTGCAGACCGCGATCGACCACCTCGGCAAGATCACCGACCCGCTCGCGCGGTCGCTGGTGTGGGGTGCCGCGTGGGACCAGACACGGGATGCCGAGGCATCCGCCTCCGACTACGTCGACCTGGTGCTGCGCAACATCGGTGCCGAGACCGAGTCGACCACGGTCCGCACGACGCTCGCCCAGCTGCAGCTCGCGGCGAACTCGTACGTCGCGCCCGAGAAGCGCGACACCACCCGTGCGCATGTAGCCGACGCGCTGTGGCAGCTCGCCGAGGCCGCCGAGGCCGGCAGCGACAGCCAGCTGCAGTTCGTCACCGCCTTCGCCTCCGCCGCCGCCACGCCGGGGCAGTGGGAAAAGGTCCGTCGGGTGCGCGACGGTGAGGTGACGTTCGCCGACCTCGCGATCGACACCGACCTGTCGTGGCAGCTGCTCGTGTCCCTCGCCGCCGGCGGCGTCGTGACCGCCGCCGACATCGACGCGGCCCTCGCCGACGACAACACCGCCAAGGGCGGCGAGTTCGCCGCCCAGGCGAAGGCCGCGCTCCCGACGGCTGAGGCGAAGGCCGCCGCGTGGTCGTCGCTCGTCGACAGCGACGACCAGCCGAACACGATCGTGCGCGCCGCCGCCGCCGGGTTCGTGCACCCCGCCGGCCGCGAGCTGCTCGATGGTTTCGTCGGGCGCTACTTCGACGCGCTGCTGCCGCTCTGGAACTCGCGCACCTACCAGATCGCGCAGTACCTGATCGTCGGCCTCTACCCCGCGCCGCTCGCGAACGTCGCGCTGCGCGACGCCACGCGCGCCTGGCTCGAGGCGAACGGCGACGCCGCCCCGGCGCTCCGGCGCCTCGTCGCCGAGAACCTCGCGGGCGTCGAGCGGGCGCTCTCGGTGCAGGACCGCGACGCCCAGTAGCGCACCACGGGCGTGGTACCCAGGTACCAGTCGCCACCCTCCAAGACCCTCCCTGCGGCCGACGCGGCCCGGGGAGGGTCTTGCGTAGCGTCGAAGTCATGATCGTCGCAGAGAGTCTGAGCAAGAGCTTCGGAGCCAAGCACGCCGTCCAGGACGTCAGCTTCACCGTCCAACCGGGCCGGGTGACCGGGTTCCTCGGTCCCAACGGGGCCGGCAAGTCGACCACGATGAGGATGATCGTCGGGCTCGACCGGCCCACCAGCGGTCGGGTCACCGTCGACGGCCGTGACTACCGTCGCCTGCAGTCCCCGCTGACGGAGGTCGGCGTGCTGCTCGACGCGAAGGCCGTCCACACCGGCCGCAGCGCCCAGAACCATCTCCGGGCGATGGCCGCGACCCACGGCATCCCTCGCCGGCGCGTCGACGAGGTGATCGAGATCACCGGGCTCAGCTCCGTCGCGCGCAAGCGCGCGGGCGGTTTCTCGCTCGGCATGGGTCAGCGCCTCGGCATCGCCGCGGCGCTGCTCGGAGACCCGAAGACGCTCATCCTCGACGAGCCGGTCAACGGCCTGGACCCCGAGGGCGTCCTCTGGGTGCGCCGCTTCGTCAGGCACGCGGCATCAGAGGGCAAGACCGTGCTGCTGTCCAGCCACCTCATGAGTGAGATGGCGCTCACGGCCGACCACATCATCGTCCTCGGTCGCGGGCGGGTGCTCGCCGATGCGTCGGTCGACGAGCTCGTGCGGCAGTGGACGCGCGCCACGGTGCGCATCCGCACCCCGCGGGCGGTGGACCTCGCCCGGCTCGTCGCCCGAGACGGCGTGACCGTCACCCATCTGGCCGAGGGCGTGATGGATGTCGAGGGCGCCGCCGCTCATGACATCGGCGATCTCGCCCTCGCGCACGGCATCGCCCTGCACGAGCTGACCCCCGCATCCGGCACCCTCGAGGACGCCTACCTCCGGCTGACCGGTGACGACGTCGAATACAAGACGAAGGACATCTGATGACCACCGCACTCGCCCCCGCTCCTTCCACCGCCACGCAAGCCGCTGTCGACGGCTCGCCCTACCGGCTCTCGTTCGCGCGTCTCGTCGCCTCCGAGTGGATCAAGTTCACGAGCCTCCGCTCCACCTGGTGGTCGATCGGACTCGTGGCCGTCGTCTCCATCGGCCTCAGCCTCCTCATGGCGTTCTCGTTCGCGGCTTTCGCCGGAGACATGCCGCCGATGTCGGTCGAAGAGGCGAACCGGCAGGCGGTGCAGGTCGTCGTGTTCAGCACCGTGCTGACGCAGCTGCTCGCCGTCGTCCTCGGCACGATCACCGTGACGGGCGAGTACTCGACCGGCATGATCCGTTCGACGCTCACCGCTGCACCGGGGCGCACGGCAGCGCTGTTCGCCAAGGCCCTCGTCGTCGCCGCCACGATGTTCGTCACGAGCGCCATCGTGTTCGCGGTCGCCGCGGTCGCATCGGGTGCCGTGCTGCCCACGGGCGCTCTCGACGTCAGCGAACCCGACAGCTCACTCATGCCGCTGCTGGGAGCGACCGTCTATCTCGCCCTCATCGCCGTCATCGGCGTGGGGATCGGGTTCATCGTCCGCAACGGTCCGGGCGCGCTGGCCGCCGGCATCGGACTCGTGTTCGTCGCCCCGATCCTCGTGCTCTTCTTCCCCCGGCTCGACTCCTTCCAGTGGATCCACGACGCTGCCAGCTACCTGCCCTCGAACGCCGGCCAGTCGCTGTTCATGGGGTCGCCCATGACCGGGGAGGTCCTGGAGCCCGTGCCGGCACTCATCACGCTCGCCGTGTGGACGGTGGCCGCCATCGCCGGAGGCATCGCGGTGCTGAAAACACGCGACGCGTAGAGTCGAGCGGTGCTCGAACGCCCAGACATCGTCCTCGGCCGGGAGTCCCTCCCGGCCGAGGACGAGCTGCGTCTGCCGAAGCCGCCTGGGGTGTTCCGGCGGTTCTGGGCGCGGCATCCGCTCGGCACCGACATCCTGATCGCCGTCGTCGCGCTCCTCATCTCGGTGCCGGCCGTCGTAGCCCGCTCATCGCTGCCGGAACCGATCGACCCGTGGACGACCGGGAGCGGGATCGCGCTCGCGCTCCTCGGCTGCGTCGCACTGGTGTGGCGGCGACGCTGGCCGCTGACGGTCTTCGCGATCACCCTGCTTCCGGTCCTGGTGATGGACGCCGCGCTCGCCGCGGCGCTGAGCGGCCCCGTGTCGCTCATCGCGATGTACTCCGTCGCCGTCTACCGCGGCGTGCGCGCCTGCTGGATCGCGTTCGGCTGCGCTGCCGCATTGATCGCGCTGCACAGCCTGGCGCTCGTGCTCGCGCAGCCGTCACAGGCCGGCCCGCAGATCAACGTCGATGTGACGACGGTGGTGATGCTTCTGCTCGGTGCGCTCGTCGGCATCAACGTCGGCAATCGCCGCCGCTATCTCAGTGCCCTCATCGACCGGTCCCGTCAGCTGCTCGTGGAGCGGGACCAGCAGGCCGCGCTCGCCGCCGCATCCGAGCGTGCACGCATCGCCCGGGAGATGCACGACATCGTGTCGCATTCGCTGACCGTCATCGTGGCCCTCGCCGAAGGCGCGAACGCCACGGCGGATCCGGCGCGCTCGCGAGAGGCGAGCCGGGCGGTGGCGGCGACCGCCCGCGAGGCGCTCGCCGAGATGCGGATGATGCTCGGGGTGCTGCGCGCCGCGGACTCCGCGAACGAGGCGCCGCTCGGCCCGCTCCTCGAGGCATCGCTCCACGACGTCATCGAGGCGGCCCGTGCGGCCGGCTTCCCCGCCACACTGTCGGTCTCCGGTGAGCCCGACGTGCCCGCCGCCCACCGGCTCGCGATCCTGCGGATCGTGCAGGAGGCCATCACCAACGCCATCCGGTACTCGCGGAACGGGAGCTTCATCCGGGTGATCACCGAGTATTCGCCGACCGGTGTCCGCATCGTGGTGGAGAACGACGGAGCCCAGCCCCAAGCGGAGTCGACGGGCGCGGGCTGGGGCCTGCGCGGGCTCCAGGAGCGGGCGGCCACCCTCGGCGGCGCAGTGGTCGCCGGGCCTGCCGCGCCCGGCGTCTGGCGCCTCACCGCCGAGCTGCCCACCGGATCGCATGAGGACGGCGCCGACCACGACGGCGCGGCCGATGAACGAGCAGATCGGGACGGCGCGGCCGATGAACGAGCAGACCGGGACGGACTCCACCGTGACTGAGCCGACCATGACTGAGCCGAAGTCCGCCGAGCCGATCCGCGTGCTGCTCGTCGATGATCAGCAGCTGATCCGCCTCGGATTCCGGCTCGTGCTCGAGGCCGAGCCGGATCTCGTCGTCGTCGGCGACGCCGCGGACGGCATCGAGGCCGTGGCGGCGGTGGACACCGCGCGTCCCGACGTGGTGCTGATGGACGTGCGGATGCCGCGGATGGACGGCCTGGAAGCCACGCGGCGCATCGTGGCGCAGCATCCGCACGTCCGCATCGTCGTGCTGACCACCTTCGACCTGGACGAGTACGCGTTCGCGGCGCTCCGCGCGGGAGCGAGTGGGTTCCTCCTCAAGGACGCACACCCGCACCAGCTCACCGGCGCGATCCGGGCCGCGCACGGCGGTGACGCCGTGCTGGCGCCGCGCGTCACGCGCCGGATGCTCGAGATGTTCGGCGACCGCCTGCCTTCGGAGGTTGCAGCGGATGAGCGCCTGAACGACCTCACCGAGCGTGAGCGCGAAGTCTTCATCGCACTGGCGCGTGGGCTCACCAACGCCGAGATCGGCGCCGAGCTGTTCGTCAGCGAGTCCACGGTGAAGACCCACGTGGGGCGCGTGCTCGCCAAGCTGGGTGCACGCGATCGCGTCCACGCCGTGATCCTCGCCCATCGGCTGGGTGTCGTGCCGCGTGATCCGGACTGACGGGCTGATGCCGCGAAGCCGCACGCCCCGCCGTGTCTCGCCGGCCGCGGCACCCACCACTCGGCCGATGCTCGGGCGTCCCTCATTAGGATCGACACGATGATCCCCTTCGACACGACCACGCCGCCCCCCGAAGAGTCCGTCGATATCACCGCGCCGGAATTCTGGCAGGGCGTCGGCTCGTTCTTCGCCGCCGCGGGATGGAACCTGCTGACGGTCTTCAGCATCATCGTGGGCGCGCTGGTGGTCACGTGGATCCTGCGCCTCGTCATCCACCGCGTGGTGAACCGCATCGTCAACGGCGCGAAGAACAAGGCGAACGTCGACGACACGCAGGCGCTGGAGCGGTCGCCCCTCGCGTCGGTGCGGCTCGTGCAGCGCACGCGCACGCTGGGCTCGATCCTCGGCAACATCGTCAACGTCTCGATCGTCATCATCGCGCTCCTGCTCATCCTGAACGTCCTCGCTCCCACCGCTCTCGGGTCGCTGACGCTCCTCACCGCCGCCATCGGCGCCGGTCTCGGCTTCGGCGCGCAGAACATCGTGAAGGACGTGCTCAACGGCATCTTCATCGTCGCCGAAGACCAGGTCGGGATCGGCGACGTCGTCGACCTCGGCCTCGCCACGGGCATCGTCGAGTACGTGAGCGTGCGCGTGACGCACGTCCGCGACGTGAACGGCACCCTCTGGTACGTCCGCAACGGCGAGATCACCCGCATCGGCAATCTCTCGCAGGGCTGGTCGCGCGTGATCCTCGATCTGTCGGTGGCCGCCGACTCCGACATCGCCGAGGTCGAGAAGGCGATGCTCGACACCGCCAAGGAGCTGGCGAAAGACCCCAAGTGGCGCACGCGCATCCTCGAACAGCCCGAGGTCTGGGGCCTCGAGTCGATCTCGGGCGACGCGCTCGTCATCCGTCTCGTCATGAAGACGCGCGCCAACGCGAAGGACGACGTCGCCCGCGAGCTGCGCGTCCGCCTGAAGCACACGATCGACGACATGGGCATCACCCTCCCCGCGCTCACCGCCGTCATGCCGACAGGGCTCGAGGGCGCTCAGCGCGTCCGAGGCGCCAACCCCCCGAAGACGAAGCCCACGCCCGTCGCGTCCACCACCGAACGCCCCGTCTGGAAGCCCAAGCGCACCAGCAAGAAGCCCTCGTCGCCGGCGACCGGCGATGAGCCGGGCACGACTCCCGGAGGAACGCCATGACCGTCCCCAGCACCCCGCCACCCCCCGCTGACGCGGCTCACCGAGATTCCGGCCGCGTGGATCCGCCCGCGGCGCCGCTGAGCTTCTACGACGAGATCGGCGGGCACGAGACGTTCGTGCGGCTCGTCGACGCCTTCTACCGAGGCGTCGCTGACGACGAGGTGCTGCGGCCGATGTATCCCGAGGAGGATCTCGGCCCGGCCAAGGAGCGCCTCACCCTCTTCCTCGAGCAGTACTGGGGCGGACCGACGACGTACGGCCAGGAGCGCGGCCACCCGCGCCTGCGGATGCGTCACGCGGGCTTCCACGTCGACCCGGATGCACGCGACCGCTGGCTCGCCCACATGCGCGTCGCCGTCGACGAGCTGCACCTGCCACCGCTTCACGAGGTGACACTCTGGGACTACCTGCAGCGCGCCGCGTTCGCGATGGTGAACACCTTCGAGCCCTCGGGAATCGGCCCCGCCGCGGGTCCCCGCGGCGCCGGCGGTCTTCCCATGACAGCTGCACCACCCTCGTCGCCCGGCCCGACCGCCTGACCACCCGCTCTCCCCACCCCGACCGCCGACGAAGGAGTCGACATGCCCCTCGCCACCCACCAGACCGACGTCCTCGTCATCGGATGGGGCCTCGCCGGTCTCGTCGCCACGGCGGAGGCCGTGGCCGCCGGTAAACGGGTCACGGTCGTCGACCAGGAGCCGCGGTCGAATCTCGGGGGTCAGGCGTGGTGGTCGTTCGGTGGCCTCTTCTTCATCGATTCGCCTGAGCAGCGGCGGCTCGGCATTCACGACTCACTCGAGCTGGCGCGTCAGGACTGGCTGGGCAACGCCGGATTCGACCGCGACGAGGACCTCTGGCCCCGGCGCTGGGCCGAGGCGTACCTGCAGTTCGCACACGAGGAGAAGCGTGCGTGGCTGCGCGAGAAGGGTGTCGGCTTCTTCCCGATCGTGGGATGGGCCGAGCGCGGGGGCTACTCGGCCACGGGACCGGGGAACTCCGTGCCGCGGTTCCATGTCACCTGGGGCACCGGGCCGGGCGTCGTCGCCCCCTTCCAGGCGGCTGTCGAGGCGGGTGAGGCCGACGGGCGCGTGACGATCCTGCCGCGCCACCGCGTCACGTCGCTGACCGTCGAGAACGGCGCCGTCACCGGTGCAGAAGGCGACGTGCTCGCGCCCTCCGGAGCCGCCCGGGGTGTCGCGAGCTCTCGCGAGGTCGTCGACGCGTTCGCGATCGCCGCGGGCGCGACGATCGTGTCGTCCGGCGGCATCGGCGGCAATCATGACCTCGTCCGACGCTGGTGGCCGGAGCGGCTCGGCACGCCACCGGAGACCATGGTCACGGGAGTCCCTGCCTACGTCGACGGCTCGCTGCAGCCGGTCAGCGAGGCGGCGGGCGCCCGCCTCATCAACGGCGATCGCATGTGGCACTACGTCGAGGGCATCCAGAACTGGGATCCGGTGTGGCCGGATCACGGCATCCGGATCCTCCCCGGCCCGTCGTCGGTCTGGCTCGATGCGACCGGCAACCGCCTGCCGGTGCCCCTCTTCCCCGGCTTCGACACGCTCGGAACGCTGGCGCACCTGCGCGCCACCGGGTACGACCACTCCTGGTTCGTGCTGTCACAGCAGATCATCGAGAAGGAGTTCACCCTCTCGGGCAGCGAGCAGAACCCCGATCTGACCGGCAAGGACGTGCGTCTGCTCGCCAAGTCGCGCCTGGGCAAGGGCGCTTCCGGACCGGTGCAGGCCTTCATGGACCACGGCGCCGACTTCGTCGTCCGCAACACCCTCGACGAGCTGATCGCGGGGATGCAGGCGCTTCCCGGCGGCGATGCGCTCGACGGCGATCGCGTGCGGTTCGAGGTCGAAGCGCGCGACCGCGAGATGGACAACGACTTCACCAAGGACGCCCAGATCGCCATGCTGCGATCGGCGCGCGCCTTCCGCGGCGATCGACTCATCCGCACCGCGACGCCGCACCGGATCCTCGACCCGAAGTCCGGACCGCTCATCGCGGTGAAGCTGCACGTGCTGACGCGCAAGTCCTTGGGCGGCATCGAGACCGACCTCTCCGCCCGCGCGCTCGGCGCCGGGGGCGAGCCCGTCCCCGGGCTGTATGCCGCAGGTGAGGCGAGCGGGTTCGGCGGCGGCGGTGTGCACGGCTATCGCGCGCTGGAGGGGACGTTCCTCGGCGGATGCCTCTTCTCGGGGCGTGTGGCCGGGCGCGCGGCGGCCGCCGCGGTGTGACCTCGACCCCGGAGCGGGTCGCCGATCACGACGGCGTCAGGCCGCTGAGGAACCCGTCCGGCGCACCGGCGTGAGCCCGGTCGCCACCGGCCCCCGGACGAGCACGTGCCCGCGAGTGAGGCTCACACGGGTCCACGGCCCGCTTCCGAACACGCGGGCGGTCTCACCGCCGCTGATGAACCCGAGGCTGAGCGCCGCGAAGGCGACGCCGAGCGGCAGACCGCCGAGGTCGTCGTCCGGTGCGCCCCACACCGCGGCGCGCACGGTGCGCACGACGTCTTCACCGGCATCCGTCGGCACCGCGTCCGCGACGCGCGCGATGCCGCCCTGCGCCTTCGCCGCCAGGGTCGACGCATCGATGCCGGGCCGGGCGTCCCATCCGGCGCGCGGCGGGGTGATGCCGGCCCAGGCCGGCGACAGCGCGGTCTCGGGCAGCGAGAGCGCGCGTGGGTCGTCAGGAGCGGCGGCGAGAGCGGATGCCTCGACCACCAGATCGCACACCAGTTCGGGGTCGGCCGCGAGTGTGCGCAGAGCCAGCACGGTGGGCGTCGGATCGCCGAAGCCGCGCGGGGCGAGAGGGGCCGCCGTCATGGCCAGCACGCCGGCGGAAGCCTGCAGCCGCACCCCCTCCACGGTGAAGCGCGCGGCGCGTCCGGCGAAGGTGAGGGCGTCGGCGGCGGAATCGGGATCGGCGAGCAACAGGCGCGGGGACATGGCCCTCTAAGCTACCAAGCGGACCTGCGGGCGGCCGCCGCCCCGGAGAGGAGCACCCGTGGATGCCGAGCCGAACGCCGAGGCGGCGCCCGAGACCGATCCGGTCGCGTCGATGCTGTCGGTGATCGATCTCAGCGCCTCGGATGCGCGCACCACCGAAGACATCTTCACCGGGGCCTCGCAGTCCATGCCGCTCGGCCGGGTCTACGGCGGCCAGGTGCTGGCGCAGTCGATCGTCGCCGCGTCGCGCACGATCCCGGACGAGCGGATCGTGCACTCGATGCACGGCTACTTCCTCCGACCGGGCGACTCCACCAAGGGCATCACCTTCTCGGTCGACCGCATCCACGACGGGCGGTCCTTCTCGACCCGGCGCACGCAGGCCTACCAGGAGGGTGTGCCGATCTTCTCGATGATCGCCTCCTTCCAGGACGAGGACCCTGGTCTCGACCACCAGGAGCCGATGCCCGAAGGGCTGCCCGGTCCGGACGAGCTTCCCGACATCGAGTCGCAGCTGCGCGGCCTGCATCCGATGTCGAAGCGGCTGTTCACCGATCGGCCGGTCGACCTGCGTCATATCCCCTCGCCGATCTACGTCACGGCGGGAGCCGAGCAGGTTCCGCGTCAGGCGGTGTGGATGCGGATCCGACGGCCGATCCCCGACACCCCCGCGGTGCACCGCGCCGTCCTCGCCTACCTGAGCGACCTGACGATCCAGGAGTCGATCCTGCGGGCGCACGGCGTCTCGTGGGCCACGCCCGGGCTCAAGGTGGCCAGTCTGGATCATGCCATGTGGTGGCACCGCTTCGGCCGGGTGGACGAGTGGATGCTGTACGTCCAGGAGTCGCCGAGCGCCCGAGGCGGCCGGGGACTCGCGACCGGGCGCATCTACGCCGCGGACGGCACCCTCCTCGCGAGCGTCGCGCAGGAGATCATGGTGCGGGTGCCCGACGCCCCGGAGCGCCGGGACTGACGGTCAGCGGCGCTTCGCGTACACGATGGGCTCGCCGACGAACGGCGCCCACGCCTCCCGCTCGGCCGCTCCCCATCGCGTCGGCCGGCCGCTGGCGGTGTCCACCAGGACGACGACGGCCGAGGCGCGGGCGTACAGGACCTGCGCCTGCTCCCCCGCGGGGCTGAACACCTCGTAGCAGACCTCCACGCTCGAGCCGCCGATGCGGCCGACCCACAGCTGCACGTCCAGCGGCCGCTGCCCGTAGGGCACCGGGCGCAGGTACTCGATCTCCTGCCGTGCGACGAGCGTCGCCCGCGAGCCGCCGCCCTCGAGGACCGACATGTCGAAGACCGCGGTGGCCGCGGCATCCGTCCCGTCTTCCGGTCGCCAGAAGGCGCGCAGGCGCGCCTCTTCGAGCAGCTTGAGCATCGAGGTGTTGTTGACGTGCCCGAGAGCGTCGAGATCGCCCCACCGCAGGTGGATCGGGACGTGCAGGCGGCGGCCGCTCGCGGCGGGTGCGGCCGTCGTGTCGCCGGTGTCAGTCACGCGTGAGCTTGCGGTAGGCGGTGCGGTGCGGGCGGGCCGCGTCGGCGCCGAGACGCTCGATCTTGTTGGCCTCGTAGGCCTCGAAGTTCCCCTCGAACCAGTACCACTTGTCGGGGTCCTCGTCGGTGCCCTCGTAGGCGAGGATGTGGGTCGCGATGCGGTCGAGGAACCATCGGTCGTGCGTGATGACCACCGCGCAGCCCGGGAACTCGAGCAGGGCGTTCTCGAGGGACTGCAGCGTCTCCACGTCCAGGTCGTTGGTCGGCTCGTCGAGGAGCAGCAGGTTTCCGCCCTCCTTGAGGGTCAGCGCGAGGTTGAGGCGGTTGCGCTCACCGCCGGACAGCACGCCCGCCTTCTTCTGCTGGTCGGGTCCCTTGAAGCCGAACTTGGACACGTAGGCGCGCGAGGGGATCTCGGTCTTGCCGACCGTGATGATGTCGAGCCCGTCCGACACGACCTCCCAGAGCGTCTTGTTCGGGTCGATGTTCGAGCGCGACTGGTCGACGTAGCTGATCTTGACGGTCTCGCCGATCTTGAGATCTCCGCCATCGAGCGGCTCGAGGCCGACGATCGTCTTGAAGAGCGTCGTCTTTCCGACGCCGTTCGGGCCGATGACGCCCACGATGCCGTTCGGCGGCAGGCTGAAGCTCAGGCCGTCGATGAGCGAGCGGCCGTCGAAGCCCTTCTGGAGCTTCTTCGCCTCGATGACGATGCTGCCCAGGCGCGGCCCCGGCGGGATCGTGATCTCCTCGAAGTCGAGCTTGCGGGTGCGGTCGGCCTCGGCCGCCATCTCCTCGTAGCGGGCCAGGCGCGACTTGGACTTGGCCTGGCGACCCTTCGCGTTCGAGCGCACCCAGTCCAGTTCCTCGGCGAGACGCTTGGCGAGCTTCGCGTCCTTCTTGCCCTGGATCGCGAGACGCTCGCCCTTCTTCTCGAGGTAGGTCGAGTAGTTGCCCTCGTACCCGATCAGACGGCCGCGGTCGACTTCGGCGATCCACTCGGCGACGTTGTCGAGGAAGTACCGGTCGTGGGTGATCGCGATCACGGCGCCGGGGTACTTCTGCAGATGCTGCTCGAGCCAGAGCACGCTCTCGGCGTCGAGGTGGTTCGTGGGCTCGTCGAGCAGCAGCAGGTCGGGCTTCTGCAGCAGCAGCTTCGTGAGCGCGACACGGCGCTTCTCACCGCCGGAGAGCGGGCCGATCTCGGCGTCACCCGGCGGGGTGCGCAGCGCATCCATGGCCTGCTCGAGCTGGGAGTCGAGGTCCCACGCGTCGGCGGCGTCGATCTCCTCCTGCAGCACGCCCATCTCGGCGAGGAGTGCGTCGAAGTCCGCGTCGGGATCGGCCATGAGGCCGGAGATCTCGTTGAAGCGATCGACCTTCGCCTTGATCGCGATGCCGTCCTGGATGTTCTCCAGCACGGTCTTGGTCTCGTCGAGCTCGGGCTCCTGCATCAGGATGCCGACGCTGAATCCGGGGCTCAGCTTCGCCTCACCGTTGGACGGCGCGTCGAGGCCGGCCATGATCTTCAGGATCGTCGACTTGCCGGCGCCGTTCGGGCCGACCATGCCGATCTTGGCGCCCGGAAGGAACGCCATCGTCACGTCATCCAGGATCAGCTTGTCGCCGACGGCCTTGCGGGCTCGGACCATGGAGTAGATGTACTCAGCCATGCGGGTTTCTGCTCTCCTCGGACTTCGGACGTCAGCGTCTCAGCCTACCGGCCCCGTGGCGGACGGACTCCACGGTGCGACCCGGCGGCCGCGGCACCTGGACGGTCGGACGGCAGCGGCTCACCAGTCGATCGGTCGCGTCTCGCCGACGAGGCAGGTGCCCTCGGCCAGTACCGGCATCACGACAGTGACGGGATTCCCGGTCGCCGGGCCGACCTGGCCGATGAGGCACTCGTCGCCCCAGCGCACGGCGAACTGGATGCTCTCGGCCGGGTTGCCGACCGTCGTCTGATCGTTCGTCACCTGCATCGCGGCCTTGTCGAACCCGGCAGCCGTCAGGGCGTCCACATACGCACGGCCGGCCGCTCGCCCGGATGACTCCCACACAGCGGCGGTCACCGACGTGAACAGGGGCAGGTTGTCCGCCGCCGTGCCATCGGGCACGAGGACCGGCTCGGATGCCGGCGTCGGGGCAGCGCCCGACGGCTCGGGCGTCGACGTGATCGTCGGTGACGGCGTCGCGGCAGGGGTGGTCTCGGGGGTGCATGCCGTCAGCGCGCCGGCGAGCACGATCGCCGCGAGCGCCCGTAGGGCACGACGCTGCCCGGCTTCGGAGCGAGCGCGGGGCGGGAGGTCTCGGGCCACGGGGGAAGTTTAGGGCCGCCGGCCCCGCGCAGGCTGAACGCTCAGAACGGCGTCTCGCCGCCGTCCGTCGATGAGGATGCTCCGGAGCCTGCGCCGACGAGGAGCGGCTCGGGGTGCCCCTCGGTGCTTCCGCCCTCGGTGCCCGACGGAGAAGCATCGACGCCGGGAGCCGCCCATGCGTCGTCGCGTGATCCCTGTGCGGCGTGGTCCGCACCATCGGCCACCGCGCCGGGCGAGTCCTTCATGAACGTGGTCGTCCCCCACAGGAGGTCGTGCCCGATCGCCTCGGCGTCGATCTCGATCGCGGTCCCCCGACGGGTGCCGTTGTCCCATTCGCGCAGACGCAGGCGACCGGTCAGGATGACGCGATCGCCCTTCTGCAGCGAGCGGTACGCGTGATCGGCCAGCGTGCGGAAGGCCGACACCGTGTACCAGTTCGTGCCCGCGTCGGACCATGCCCCCGCCTCGCGGTCGTAGCGCCGCTGGCCGCTCGCGACGCGGAACGTGGTGATCGCCACGCCGCTCGACGTCCGCTTCAACTCCGGAGGTGTGGCCACGTTGCCCGTGATCGTGATCGTGTCGCCTCTGTCGCTCATGTCGTGTCCCATCTGTCGTCCCGGGGACCTTCCCCGGTGGTACCGCCGGCGCCCCGTGCCCGAGGACGCCGGCAGTGGGTTCAGCCTGGCGCGAGGACGCGATGCCCGGTTCGAATCGCCGGCGATCTGGGGACAGTTCGCGCGAACCGGCACCTGGGGAGGAATCGCCGTAACCCGCACACGGAAACGATGTCGGAGCCCGTAGTTATGTTCGAATGGAAGGAGGAACCATGACCACCGTCATCGAAGCTCGATCGTCCGACACGCCGACACTCACCTCGCACCCGCGCGTGCGCCTCGTCGCCGCCGCACCTTCGCTCTGGCGCGTGCTGGACTCCGCCGGCATCGTCATCGGCCATCTGCAGCAGGTGGCTCATGCCCGCGGCACCCGCTTCCGGGCACGCCGCTTCCACAGGCCGTCTCAGGCATTCCGCGACATCGGCGAGTTCTGGAGCGCCGACGAGGCGGTCGAATGCCTGAGGTTCGCACGCTGAGCCGAGCCGCGCCCGGCCGATCAGATGACGGAGCCGACCCGCTCCACGAGCGCAGACGGCGCACCCGCCTGCACCGACGCCCAGACTTCGCCGAGCACGCTCGCGGCGCGCACCATCTCTTCCGGCGGCGCGGTGAACGGCACTCGCAGGTGGCGTTCGTGTCCGCCCTCCACCGAGAACCGCGGCCCGGCGCTCAGCAGGAGCCCGTGTGATCGCGCCTCCATGACGAGGGCGGAGCTGAGGGGCGAGCCCAGCTCGATCCACAACGAGACTCCCCCGTGCACGACCGGGATGTCCCACGACGGCACCACCGACCGCAGCGTGTCCACCAGCGCGTCGCGTCCCGCGCGCAGCAGTTGCGAGCGCTGCAGCACGATCTCGTCGAAGTGGGCGAGAAGGCGGGTGGCGATGGCCTGCTCGAACTCCGGTGTTCCGAGGTCGTGTGCGGGCCGGGCCGCCACCAGTCGGCCGATCAGTTCGCCGTCGGCGCGCACCCAGCCGAGGCGCAGCCCTCCCCACACGGTCTTGCCCAGCGAGCCGATCCGCACCACTGTCCCGGGTTCCGCTGACTCGAACCCCGGCGCGAGCCCGCCGCGGTCGATGTCGAGATCCGCTGTCGTCTCGTCCAGCACCAGCACCGAGCCTGAGCGCTCCCCCGCAGCGAGCAGAGCCTGCCGTTCGTGCGCCGTCATGCTGCGTCCGGTCGGATTCTGGAAGTCGGGCATGAGGTACGCCATCACGGGCAGTGTGCGCGCGAAAGCCTGCTCGGCGCGGTCGACGTCCCACCCGTCATCCGTCGTCACGGGGACGCCGACGAGCCGCGCGCCGGCGCGGCGCAGCGCGTCGGCAGCGTGCGGGTAGGTGGGCGTCTCCACGAGGACGCGGTCACCGCGACCGATCAGCACCGACGACACGAGATGGATCGCGCTCTGCGCACCGGTCGTCACGAGCACCTCGTCCGGATGCGTCGGAACGCCCCGTTCGGTGTACCGGCGCGCGATGGCCTCGCGAAGCTCGATGCGCCCGAGAACGTCGTAGCCCACCCGGGAGACCAGCGCCGATGCGTTCGCGGCCGTCTCGGACATGATCCCGGCGAGGCCCGGCCAGGCGGGCGGACTGGCCTGCTGAAGATCGATCATGCCGTCCATCGCCTCGAACCGGCCGGGGTCCCGGCGCCGGAGGGGCAGCGTGACGCTGCCGGATCCGCGGAGGCTCGCGATGTGGGCGGTCTCTCGGAGGCTGCGGTAGGCCGCCGCGACGGTGCTGCGACTCACCTGCAGGGCGCCGGCCAGCTCTCTCTCGGCGGGCAGTGTCGTCCGCGGTGCGAGCCGGTTGTCCAGACACAGCAGACGGATGCCGTCGGCCAGAGCCTCGTACGCGGGCTCTCTCGTGCGCCATCCACCCAGCGATTGCGCCAGCGCGCGGGCCGACATCCGCGAATCCATGGGAGCCATGGTAGTCGTATTGGACTGCAGGCGACGTGCCAATCATGAGATTGGATGGAGGCATGCCACGCCGGATCACCCAACTGCTCGTCGGTCTCTTCCTCTACGGAGCCGGCTGCGCCCTGACAGTCGAAGCGGGGCTCGGCGTCGACCCGTGGACCGTCTTCGCCGAAGGGCTCTCTGTGCGAACCGGGATCGGCATCGGCTGGATCACCAACATCGTCGGCTTCTTCGTGCTGCTGCTGTGGATCCCGCTGCGCCAGAAGCCGGGTGTCGGCACCATCGCGAACATCCTCCTCGTCGGTACGAGCATGCAGCTCGCGCTCGGCGTCGTCCCGCCGGTGACGGGGTTCGTGCTGCAGCTGGCGACGCTGCTGGGCGGCATCCTGCTCGTCGCGCTCGCATCCGGTCTCTATATCGGGGCGCGCTTCGGTCCCGGTCCTCGTGACGGCCTGATGACCGGCCTGAACGCACGACTGGGCTGGCCGATCTGGCTCTGCCGTGCGCTGGTCGAGCTGTCGGTGCTGCTGGTGGGGTGGCTGCTCGGCGGTACGGTCGGCATCGGAACGGTGCTCTTCGCGGTGCTGATCGGGCCGCTCGTGCACGTCGCGCTGCCGCTCTTCGACACCCGCCAGAAAACGCCGGCCGTCTCTCAACGGCCGGCGTGAAGCGCCCGCACGGGGGGACGAGCCCCTCCCGTGAGGTCGCTCAGTGTTCGCGGAACTGGGGCCAGTCGCTTCCGGGCGCCATCCGCGAGTGCAGCGCGCTCTTGGCGATCTCCATCGTGGGGTACGTCCCTGCGACGTGATCTGCCCCCGCCATCGTGACGGTGTAGCCGTCATCGTCCTTGCGGATGCTGCCGGCGACGCCTGATTCGCCGTAGGCGACCCAGAGCGCGTGGTGCGTCTGTGCGGTGCTCATGGTGAACTCCTTTCGATGCCTCCGATGCCGACGCTACGCCGCGCCCGCGGCAAGCGCCAGCGTCCGCGACCGCGTGGCGCGACCCGGTAGTGTGGAATCACCCTTCCCTCCGTAGCTCAGGGGACAGAGCGAGCGGTTTCTACCCGCAAGGTCGGGGGTTCGAATCCTCCCGGAGGGGCTTACGGGACCGGCGTGGGAGCTGGAACCCTGGTTCAGGCCCATGGGATGTCTGGACTAGCGACAAGGATGGAGCACATGGTGGGTGCATCCGAGAACGATCGTCTGGTGTGGATCGACTGCGAGATGACGGGCCTCGATCTGGGCGTCGACGAGTTGGTGGAGATCGCCGTCGTGGTGACCGATTTCGAGCTGCGCGCGCTCGACCCCGGTTTCGACGTCGTGATCAAGCCTGACGACTCGGCGATGGCGAACATGAACGAGTTCGTGACCAACATGCATCGCTCGTCCGGCCTCCTGGACGAGATCCCGCACGGCGTGAGCCTGGCGGATGCCGAGTTCCAGGTTCTCGAGTACATCCAGCGCTTCGTTCCCCTCGAAGGCAAGGCGCCCCTCGCAGGCAACACCATCGGCACCGACCGGATGTTCCTCGCGAAGTACATGCCGCGCGTGGATCGCTGGCTGCACTACCGGAACGTCGACGTGTCGAGCATCAAGGAGCTCGCACGTCGCTGGTACCCCCGCGCGTACATCCACGCGCCGGCGAAGGACGGCGGCCACCGCGCCCTCGCGGACATCGTCGAGTCGATTCGCGAGCTCGCCTACTACCGCCAGGCGGTGTTCGTCCCCGAGCCCGGTCCGACGAGCGACGGCGCGCGCGCCGCAGCGGCTGCCGTCGTGTCGTCGTTTGCCCCAGAGGTGTGAGAGAATCGTTGGGTTGCCCGCTCAGGCGGGAGACATGGTGGGTATAGCTCAGTTGGTAGAGCGCTGGCTTGTGGTGCCGGATGTCGCGGGTTCGAGTCCCGTTACTCACCCCAGTAAAACCCCCGAGATTCCGCGGATCTCGGGGGTTTTTCCGTTCCATGCCTACATCCAGCACTGCATTCCTGTTAATCTGTAGGTGAGTACCACCCACAAAAAGAGCCCCGCACCTGCTAGCGACAGGCCGGGGCAATGGACGAACTACCAAGGAGTTCGACATGTACCAGCCTACCGATGTCGGCAAGCGGGAACCGCACGACGAGAAGACGCCCGAAGAGGTAATCACGCTGATGATCCGTGAGCAGGGCCTGGATGATGGCGGGTCCAGCCCACACTCCTGGCGATGTGAGCACGCGGACCGCTACCCGGACTACTGCACATGCGTGAACGACATGCGCGACGCCATCCTCGACGCGCTCGTCTACAAGGCGTACTTCGAGGAAGCCGAGAGTGCGCTGCGCTGGCTTGACCCGGAAGGGGAAGTCCAGCGACGAGTGTTGAACGCCTCCCCCCATGCAGGCGACCACGTGTGGGTGGACTACTTCATGGTCCACAAGATCCACGGGCCCGTCATCTGCGCGCTGTGCGGGGCGCTGCAAGATGCCTAAGCCGTCGCCGCGCAGGAACAGTGACGGCACCGTGTCGTGGCGGGTGCAGTTCCGCATCGACGGCAGGGTGAAACAGGAGACCTTCGAGAACGAGAAGGCTGCCGCGGAGTTCGCCCGACTGGTGACCACAGCGGGAGGGAAGGCTGCCAGGGATGTGCTCACACGACGCGCTGAGGGCACATCTGCGGCGGTAACACTCCGCACCTGGACCGCCCGCTACCTCGACCCTGCCAGCGGCCTCCTGACGGGCGTGGAACCCGGCACTAGGAAAGGATACGAACGGGCTGCGAACAACAGCTTCCTCCGCATCCTCGGAGACTTCCCCGTAGACGCCATCCAACGCGCCGACGTCGGACGGTGGCTCGCATGGCAGGAAGCGCAACCCTCACGACGTGGCGGTGGGCGGGCTGTGGCGGCGAAGACGATCCGCAACTATCACGGCATCCTCTCCTCAGTCCTCGCATCCGCAGTGTCAGAGAAGATCCGTGAAGACAACCCCGCATACAAGACCCGGCTATCGAAAGGCCAAAAGCGGGAGGGTGTGTTCCTGTCGCCCGAGGAGTTCACCACACTCCTCTACTTCACCCAGGACTACTACCAAGGGTTCGTGTTGTTCCTCGCATCCACCGGATGCCGTTGGGGTGAAGCAACCGCGCTCACGTGGGGTGACGTAAACGCTCGAGTGACCCCTGCTGTGGTCCGTATCGACAAGGCGTGGAAGAAGTCTGAGACGAACACCCCCGTCCTGAAGCACCCGAAGTCGTCGAAGGCACGCAGGACGATCAGTATCCAGCCTGACGCGGTTGCGGCGATGGGTGACAAGGGCGCAACCAACGAGCTCGTGTTCGCAACCCGTGTCCTCCACCGTCGCATCAGCAACCAGATGTTCCGTGACCGGGTATGGAACCCTGCCGTAGAGAAAGCGATGGACGTGGATCTGTGTGAGGCTGCGGGGCTTGTGCCGTTGACGCGCCGGCCAACCCCACACGACTTGCGCCACTCTCACGCCTCCTGGCTCATCGCAGCAGGGACACCACTCCCCTACGTCCAGTCACGCCTCGGGCATGAGTCCATCCAGACGACCGTGAACGTGTACGGGCACCTCGTCCCCGAAGCACACATACAGATGGCCGACGTCATCGGCGGCACCCTCGCCAACGTCCGGACCCTCAAGCAACTCACCTGACGTCAAAGCAGTCTGGTATGCAGTCGCGGTTACCTGGGCCTACTTCCCTCTACCGGTTCCCGTGATTTCACGGGGAAGTAGCCACAGGTTGTCACAGGTAAGCCCTGAAAACAGCCACTAAACCGCCACCAGCCGATACCAAGGTGCGCGGGTAGTCTCACTTCATGGCGGACTGGCACCCTATCGAAGCGGCCGTTGAGGGTCCGACTGGTGTGTGGCGGATGGTTGATCCGGACGGCAACGAATACGGGCGTATCGAACTGCGTCGGGTGATGAACGGCACCGAGCTGCGTTACAAGGTGATGCGGCACGGTGCCGTGATCGGGTGGGCTGTCACGTTGCGGGATGCCTGCTACCGGGTACACATGGCGTTCCTCGCCAGCCATGGTCCCGGTGGTGGTGCCATCGCGGACTGGGGTGAGAAGACCGGGAATCAAAGATCCAAGCGGTGATGTATCAGGGGAGCGTTTACCGTCCTCCCAGGGGTATGGACACGCGCCACCACACTGTCACCCCCGCCGCCGAAGTCTTCCCCACAGGCATCCCCTACCATGCGGACGACGACACCCCATGCGACTCCCCCGGGCCATGCTCACACCTGCGACTCGTGTACTGGCGGACCCTCCCGTTCCAGTACTGACAACACGAAAACGCCCCCGAACCTGACACCGAAGTGCCAGGCCCGGGGGCGTGAGTGTTTAGAACCAGCGGAACAGGAATCTGAGCGTCAGGGTGATCGAGTTGCCCTTGAAGGGCGTGTACCGGATCAACCGGCGCTGCTGTTCGTGTTCGCGACCGCGAGAGTGCCGACCGGGACGCCGAGGTACGCGAGGACCGCGACGATGCCGACGAGGATGTCGGGCTGTCCGAGCTCGAGCGACGCGAACCAGACCTGTGCGGCGCCGGCCACGATGATGGCGACCACGTAGGTGCCGTAGATGATGGCGCGTGCCCGGGCGTTCTTCACGATCACGCCGAGGTTCGACGCGTTGGGGATGTCAGACATGGGTTCTCCTAGCGAAGCAAGTTGGGGAGTAGGGCGATGGCTGCGAGGACGAGCGCGGCGAACCCTGCGAGGCCGCTACCGATCTGGTACCAGGGGGTTCGTGAGGGGATGCGCTGGGCCACCATCTCGGTCTGCGACAGTGCGCGGTCTGCGGTCGACTGGGCTTTCTCGATGCCTGCCCGAAACGAGTTGTTGAGGTCGGCTTGCGTGCTTGTGTTCGACTCCACCGACGACTGCAACGAACCCACCTGACCGGTCAACTGTCCGAGGAGGAAGTTGGTTTGGTCCTGTGGGCGCATGGGGGGTGCGTCTTCGGTCACGAGAGGGGCCGCTTCTTGAACTCGTCGCGGACGGCGCCGGGGATCGCGCCGAAGTCGTCCGCGAGCTGCGCTTCCACGCGCGCAAGCTGCTCAGGGCTGAGAAGCGCGTCGAGCTTCGCGTCGTGCGAGCGGAGCACAACCTCTTGCGTCGGCCGCGACGTCCCGTAGTCCAGCGTCGGGTTCGACGTGAGCTGGCCCGACACCCAGAGTCCATCCGCGGGAAGCGCGGCGATCTCGGCCGGCGTGATGCCACCGACGCCACCGAGAACAGCGTCGAGGTTCTGGTCGGTGACGGGCACGATCTTCACGGCGGCGGGGTTCGCAGCTGCGAGGATGTTGAGCACGTTCGAGTTGCCGATGTGCTTCACGACACCCGGCGAGACGGCGTAGTCGCCGCGGGCCGTGTTGCGAATGTACAGAGTCACGTCGGGCTCCTCCTCAATGATTGGTTGGGGCGAGGCGCCCACGAACGGGGTGAAGACGCCGCTGAACGCGGGCACCGGCCCCCACGGGTCAAGGTCGATCACGTGCCACGGTTCGTCGGGGTAGCCGCGGGAACGCATAATCATTCCCGGGGTGAGTCCGACCGCGCGGACGTCGGCGAACCATGCCGCCTGGTTCCACCCGTAGACCTGACCCCAGTTGTGGTAGTCGATCGCGAGTGTTTGCCGGCCTTCCCAGAACCCGCCATGCGAGGACGTTCCGGGGCGGGCAGCACCGATCCCCCACACCTTCTGTGCGATGACCTGCGCCCAGTACGGGCGGTAGCAGGAGAACCCTTCAGTGGGTGTGAGCCACACGTTCGGGTTTCGTTTGCGGGCGAGTGCGACGAGGGCGAGGTGTCGGGCGTATGTGGCTGCGGGGAGTCCCCAGTACCAGTCGCCGTCGATCTTGCTCCACCCGCGTTTGAAGATGACGAGCAGGTTTTCTGGGATGTACCCGTTGGTGTAGGTCGGCATCGGCTACCTCCGGGCAACAGAAAAGCCCCCGACATGCGGGGGCTTGAAGGGGCGGCGGGTTACTTGCCGTCGATGATCTTACGGATGGTGTTCGGTGCCAGGCCGGTGAACGCGGCGAGCTCACGGATCGACGCATCGTCGTTCGCGGCTGCCGTAATCGCATCCCGGTACGCCCGGTCAGCACGTTCCTTAGCCGCCTCAGCACGCCTAATCGCGGCCTGATGCTTCGCGGGAACGGTGCCCCTGACTGTCACTCGCCCAGTGTAGGGAACTCGTGCAGTGGGGCACCGCCCACCCAGTAGACGGTGCGACCGCACACGTCGGGTGACGTGCATTCGGTGTCGTCGTCGAGGTGGAGTGCGCCGACCGGGTAGACCCGGGTGGTTGTGGTGGTCATTGTCATGCCCTTCACTGTGTCACTGATTGATACAGTGTGCAAGAGGGACCGTATCAACCAGTGATACACACAGCGATCAACTCGCCTTGCGGAAGATGACCGCAACCAGACCAATGTCGCCGGTGTTTGTGTCGGCGCCGTCAGCACCAACACGGAAGACCCGGATGACGAGCGGGTTGGTCGGGCGCGAAACCCCCGCCAACGCGGTCGTCTCCTGCAAGATGCCGATCGTTCCCGACGCAGCGGCCGTGGTCACATTCGTGGCAGCAGCGCCGGAGCTCGGCAACTGTCCGACGATCAGGTTCGATGGAATAACTTGCCACCGGGTTGTGCCGGTGTTGGTTGTGGTCGGAGCCCACGCCAGGACGATGTCGAATGTGGTCCAGTCTGAGGGCAGCAACGGCGCCTGTCCCATGATCCCCTCAGTGCTAAGGGGGTCGAAAAGCCACACCGGCGGGTATCCGACACCCGTCAGCCCCGCCAGTGAGGGGCTACCCGTCACCGCCATGAATTCGCTCGGCGTGATGCTGATCTGCGTCCAGCCGCTCGAGCTCGCAGGCGCCTCGACAGGAACCACGTCACCCAGAGGTGTGACACCCTTACCGTCGCCCAGGTAACTGAAGGAGACGGTGGAGGCGGTCGACCCGGACTCCGTCGAACGGACAACGGCAACCAGACCGGCAGCAAGTTCCACCGGCTGAACGTATGTCGACTGCCCGCCACCCGGAGGCGTTGCCCCAAGCTGGCTTGCCGCAGTCCACGTCGCCCCGTTATCCCAGGATGTGATGAACGCGTGCGCGAGGTCGGAGGTGCGGCGCATGAACAGCACCATGCCGCCCGAACGGAGTGTCAGCCACGCGGGACGACCCGTTGCGGCGATCACCGATGCCGGCACAGTCCACGTCGCACCACCATCTGTGGAGACAACCTTGTAGATCGTCAGCGTCCCAGTGTCGGAACGCAGCATGGCCAGCAGGCCACCCGCAGGCGTCAGACCAAGGTACGGCTCCTGGTAGTGGCGTGACGCGGTAGGGCCGTTTCCAATCGTGACCTCACCGCTCCACGACATGCCCCCGTCTGTTGAGACCATCACTCGAGCGGACTGGAAGGTGGCCCCCGTGTTCTGCCCATAACCGGCCACGACCAGGTTCCCGTTCGCAAGTTCAACGATCGGACCACTGCACGCGGTCCAGTCGGTGAACGTGAACGGGACGGCACTCAGCGCGCCGAAGGTCTCACCCTGGTCGGTTGAGAAGGCGACGAAAACTCCGTCTGCGGTGGTGCCGTCGTGCTTGAAGACCGTCATCGCGATCCGGCCATCACTGAGTACGGTCAGTGTGGGGTCGCGGACGTCGAGCGAGTCAGACGCGACAACATAAGACGCGCCCCACGTCACACCGAAGTCCACCGACCGTGACGCACGAATCACACCGTCGCCCACGGATGGCGTGTGCGACGGACCCTGACGCCACACGGCGAGCAGCGAACCGTCACCACACAGCGCAAGGCCCGGGAAAGCGGAGTGGTCGTCATCGCTGACCGTGGTGGACACAGTGCCAGCCGTCACATTCCCCGAACGGGGCGAACCCGGCAACGGAGCTGCGAGATAGGTGATTGCGGCGGACCCCCCGATAATGTCCAGCTTCTCCGTGATTCCAGCCGCCACACGTGCATCCGCGGCAGCGTTGAAGTCGGTGACATTCGACGCTGTGTGCGTGTGCCCGACGTCGGACTTCCCAGCCAGTGCAGTCGTCACGGCGGTGTCGTCAGCCTTCGCGTCCAGCGCCGCCGTAAGCCCCGTAACGTCAGACTGGGCGTGAGAGTGCCCCGTGTCCGACTTACCGGCCAGAGCGGTCGCCAGGTCAGTCTGGTCGGTGAGCGTCCCCGTGATCGAACCCCACGCGCCACCACCGCCCACACCATCCTCGCCGGGCTGACCCTCCGGGATAGTGAAGTTCAGAACCGCAGCAGACGCCGTACCGACGTTCTCAACCTCAACATCAGTACCCGGCGCGCCTGTGGTCACAGTGCCAACCGTGATCGTCCCAGCCGGCCCCTGCGCGCCATCATCGCCCGGCTCACCCGGTGCGCCCGGAGTGCCAGGCTGGCCGAGCGGCACATCCACGGACGTATCGACGTGAATAACAACCTCGACAGACTCAGGCACGGGTCACGTCCTTGCGGTAGTGCGTGCGCGCCTGAACAAAAGTCCGCACCTCCGGGTCCGCCGCCTGGATGTCAACCCACCCGTTCGCGTTCCCCATGAACACCGTGTCCACCGGGGGTGCGGCAATAGTCAGCACGCCAGTCACTCCGCCCGAGACCACCTGAAGGTCGTAAGCCACCTCGTCATCGAAACTCGAGCGCCACTGAGCCGTCCAGTCGCTCCACGCCGACAGGTCGAACGGATCGCCCGCATCGTCCTTGACGTTGAAAGACTGCGTCCAGTTATCACCCCGAACGATGACGATCCACTCGTTCTCATCTTCCGGGTCATAGATCGCAACCATGTCAGCCCCTCATCAAGTTCTCGAGCACGGTGAGCCGTGCCTGCAACTGTGCGTTCTGCACGACCAGCAACCCCAGGTAGTCGATCCCTGCCGGTCGCCCCTCCGCATCGAACGTCACAAAACGTTCCGCATCAGTCCCCACCAGATCGTCAGCGATATAACCCAGCCGCCGACGACCGTCACCGTCGATGTACTCCCACTCGGTGAGGTCGGGGAAAATGTCACGCAGGCTCGGCGCGGGGATGATGTTCCGCTTCAAATGCCGAGCGGACGGGTTCGAGAACGTCCCAGGCACAACAACCGTGTCCGACGCGGTACCCAACATCATCTGATTCGCCGCCGTCGTCTGCGCACCCGTCCCAATCGCCGTACCACGCGAATGAGACGCAACAGCCTGATCGCCAAGAGCCGTCGTCTGATCGTGGCTGGCGATCGTATTCCTGCCGACCGCCGCTGATTGTGCCCCCGATGCGAGAGCGTTCAAACCCGCAGCGAACGCCCGAATGCCCGACGCGACAGCATCAATCCCCGTCGCGAAAGAGTTCTGATTCGACGCCTCACAGAACGGACCCAGCGCAGTAGCAAAGTCATCCGTTGCGAGCGCGAACGGCCCCAACGCGACACTGTCCTGCCCCGTCGCGGACCCGCTCGTTCCAAGCTGAATGGAGCGGAGACCAGCACCCGCATGGGAACTATCCCCACCACCAAACCCGACACCATCCGCACCCGACTGCGTCTCCAGAAACCGGACACGACGCATCAGGTCGGACATCTCACTACCCGGATTGTCGATAGCAACCATCAGACAAACTCCTCCTCGATAGTGAGCGTCAGAGTGTCGCCAACCCCACCCGCCAACCCGATCAACCGGAAATCCGTAGGCCCATCAGGTAGGAACGGGTCATCCGAATCGGTAACCGTGATCGTCGAACCCAGCACGAGATCCGTAGGCGAAACCTCCGTCGCCAGCACGGTGATCTCCGGTTGAACAGTCGCGTACTTGTACTTCTGGACCCGCGCAAACGCAAGATCGCCAGCAGCACCAGGCGTCGCCGCCATCTTCACCGGATACGTCGTATCCCGAGCTGGAATCACATAAGGCAACGCGTTCGCCGTACCACCCACGGCCATCGTCAACCCGTAACCCTGGCCGATACCGAACACACCCGTAACCTGCTTCAACCCGTCCTCATGGGACTTGTACGATGCCACAGGCGAATCCGCAGCAGTCAAATCAAAGTTGAACGTGCCACCAGTCAACGCACCCGCTCGCGTCACCCACTCGAGCGTGTCAGTGCCAGACCATTGCGGAACAAACTCCACATCCGGCCCACCATCCAACCCCTGAAGGTCATCAAGAATGTCCGCCACCCGCTGAAAGTTGTAGTTCTCATACACCGCAGAGAACGACCCAGACTCCACCAGCGACGGCAACACGATCGGCAACGGGTAGATGGCATACGGGGAACCGATCGGCCCCTTCAAACCCGCGTCAAGTACGAGACCCACCGCGGACACCAGCGACTTACTCGTGATCGTCAGATTCCCCGGAACCAGAGACACATCCGAGTACCCCGCCACACCAAACGGGTACCGGTAAGAAAACCACGACCGGATGTCCGTGTGCTGCACCGTCAACATCTGCGTGTCACGGTCATACGGGCGACCTGTCACAACACCCGCATACACGGGCACGTCATCCCAGCACTGCACCAGCACCCGGTTCCACGTCTCCGTGAGCGCACGCCACGTCGCCCGCGTGTGAAGACGATCCCCCAACGAGAACACATGAGACCCCGACTGGGTGACATTGAGCCGACGCGACCACGAACCCCCGGCCGGCTCAACCTCAAGCTGCTTCTCCCCGGTGAGCGTGTCACAGAACCAGTACGACCACGTCACGGAACAACCACCTTCTCCGGATCAGGCGCCCACAACTGGATCTGATACTCAGCAACCGACCCATACACAACGATCCGCAACTGCGGTTCCCCATACCGGGAGACAACAGCGGTCTTCGCACCCTTCGGAGTCGTCACCGTCAGGGTGTCCGAACCCCCATCCGCCAGAAGCCCATCCAACGCGTCCAACGCATCCTCGAACGCCACCGGGTCGTCATCCACCAGAACCTTCCCGGTGATCTCCACAAGCCGCCCAGACAAGTACCCGGGAGTGGCGAACTGACCGGGCTGGTTGGGGCGGTCAACATACTCACGTCGCATCGACGTGCCACCCACAAACCAGCCCTTCAGCCCATCCGCCGCAATCGTGTACGTCGCCGGACCCTCATGCCCAACAAACGTCAACCCACCGAGCGTCGCCTCAATGTTCGCCATCAGGCACTCCTCCGGAGCTCGAACTCGAGGGTGTGAGCTGCAGCCCGCCCAATCAGAATCGGGTCCACATTCGGCGGCGGGGCAATGTTCTGCGTGACGTTGACACTCGCCCCACCACCGCCACCACCGGACGCCCACCGGGGCATCGGCGCGGCGTACTGAGGCTGAACCTCACCACCGTCCGCATACCCACGGATACGCCCACCACTGTTGATGTAGTGCAGCAGCGCCTTGTTCCGCTGAGCCGCCTCCGTGTTGACAACGAACTCACCCGTAGCCGCATGGATCAGCACGTTGTCCTTACGTGACGGACGACCGGGGATCTCTCCACCATCCGCGAACCCACCCGCGGTACCGTCACCAGCCGCACCCTCACGAGTCGCCCGGTACACGATCGAACCCTTGAGCGTCCCGTAACGGGTCATAAAGTCGTCGATCGTTGTAGCCGCCGTCGCCGTGTCGGCGATTACCTTCATTTCCTTCTCATCGGGCAACGCGAACACCAAGTCGGCAAGCGCCTGAACCTCTTCCGCGTTGTACCCGGCCTCTGTGGCGGAGTCGATGAAGGCTTGTCGCTGCTTCGCGAGAGTGTCGAGGTAGATGGCAGTCGCCGCGTCAGCACCCAGGGTGGCCGAGTCAACCTCGAACTGTGCCAGGGCGGCGTCCTGCGCCTTACTCGCCACATCCGCGAGCATCGCCGCGTTCGCCGACCCGGCCTCAGTCGTCTGATCCAACGTCAGAACGAAACCGTCCAGCGTCCCAACGAAACCCTCCAGGGTGCCGTTAGCATCCAGGAACGCCTTCTTCTGCAAGTCGATGAACGCTTCCTTCTGGCGGTCCACCTCATCGCTGATACCCGCAAGCGCCGACTGGTACGCGGCGTTCGTGCTGACCGCGTCCTGACCGATCCCGTTCGCCTCATTGATCGTGTCGATGAGCTCGCGCAGGTTCGACTGAAGCTCCTCAGCCTTGTCCGCAGCATCCTTATACGCAGTCGCCGCATCCGTGGTCTTATCCGCCGACACATCCGCCGCAGCAGCCTGGTCCTCAAGGTTCTTGTCGGCACGCTCGAGCCCGTCAGACAGCGCGTTGACCGTGTTCACGGAGTTCGCGATCGACGGGTCAAACGGGTTCCCGTTGGCGTAGTCGTAGAGCTTCTGCCGCAGATCCTCGACAGCGTCGCCGCCCTCAAGAATCGCGTCAGTCAGTTCTTTCTGGGAGATGCCGGCGTTCTTGGCGCCGTCGAAAGCGCCCTGCTCGGCAAGCTTCTTCGCAACCAGTTCCCGCGTGTAGTCAGTGACAGCGCCAGTCGTCTTGTCCAGGGACTCCTCGAACTCCGCCGCCGTCGCGGTCGCCTCGCCCTGCCTCTGCGCCCAAATCGCGAACGCAGTGCCGGCGAGAGCCAGCGCACCAGTCGCCAGACCGATACCCCGAGCAGCAGACGCACCCGAAATGTTCAGGGTCGACAGGGCCAGCTTGAACTGTGCGATCTTCGGAACCGCGAGCAGAGCCGCGCCACCCACAAGACCAACAGCGGCAACAATCCCCGTGATCTGGGTGGCAACACCGAGAACAGGCTCAGGGATGCTGCCGATCGCGTCGACAATCCCGGTCGCACCCTGCGTGACCCCACGGAGAAGATCGTTGACACCAGACCCCGACTTGATGAGGGCGGTGTCGATCGCGCCGCCCAGCTTCTCCACGTCACCGGTCAGGTTGTTCAACCGGTCAGCGGCAACCTTCGCCGCATACCCCGAATCGTTCGTCTGGTCGATGTACTTCCGGATGCCGTCAGCACCCTCGTCATACAGGACATTCGCAACACGCAGAGCGTCGTTGCCGAAAATCTGAGCAAGAGCAGCGTTACGGGTCTCGTCCGTCAGCGAACCAAGGTTCTCGTCCAACTGGCCGGCGATCTCATCGAACGCGAGCATCTGCCCGTTGGTGTCATAGAAGGAGAGGTTGTACTCCTCCATGATCTTGCGGGCCTTGTCAGTGGGCGCCTGAATCGCGATGAGCGCCGCCTTCAGCGACGTACCTGCATCTGACCCGAGAAGGCCTGCGTCAGCGAAAGCCGCCAGCGTGCCCGTGGTGTCCTCGATGGACTGGCCCGCGCCGTTCGCGACAAGACCAACCTGACCGAGCGCGGCCGACAGATCCT
Organism: Microbacterium sp. ProA8; assembly: GCF_039905635.1. Taxonomy (NCBI): domain Bacteria; kingdom Bacillati; phylum Actinomycetota; class Actinomycetes; order Micrococcales; family Microbacteriaceae; genus Microbacterium; species Microbacterium chionoecetis. Next base: position 2,337,160 of record NZ_CP157000.1, read on the forward strand.
CAACGTCACCGACAGCCTTACCCGCACCAGCCGCCAGAAGATCCGCGACATGAGGGATGTCTTCACCCTCAAGGTTGAACTGCTTCAACGCGATCGCAGCGATACCCGCAGCCTCAGCAACCTCAAGCTGACCCGCCGCAGCAAGGTCCAGCGCACCCGCCAAACCACCACCGAGGATCTGCTCAGTCGTGAGACCGGCCTTGCCCAGTTCCTCGATCGCGTTCGCCGCCTCAGTGGCAGAGAACACTGTCGAAGCGCCAGCCTCGAGCGCGGCCTCACGGAGCTTGCTCATGTTCTCGGCAGACTCCTGCGTCGCCGCCTGCACGTTCGACATCGCCTGATCGAACTCAGCGAACTTCGCCACAGCGAGACCGAACGCCACCGCCGCAACAGCACCGATCGCAGCAACACCGGCGCCGACCTCAGTCATCGCCTGATGCTGCTTCTCAAGCTTCGCCGCAGCCTTAGCAGCCTCGTCGCCAACCTTCTCGGTCGCGTCCTGAGCCCGCTTCATGTCCGTGATGTAGCCATTCACGGCCGCAATGAGCGTGACCTTCGTCTGGCGGTCGGCCAAGATGCACCTCCGCTAGATAGGTCTTGAGTTGTAGAGTCAGCGCCATGAAGCGCGTCCTCGCCGTGTTGTTACCTGTGCTGCTACTTACGGGCTGTGCGGCGCCCAGCGTCGATGACGCATACGTGGCCGCGGCACGTGAGGTGCCGGCGCTAGCCGACGCCGGCGCCGCAGACCTGACGAAACTGGGCCGTCAGGTCTGCGACATCCTCGAGGACCGGGGATTCGAGGCGGGGCTGACCGAGTTCATCCGCATCGCCAAAGAGACCGGGATGACAGCCGCCGAAGCGGGTCGTGTCGCCGGCGCCGCATCCGTCGCGTATTGCGACGAGTACGCAGACGAGTTCTAGTACTCGAACTTGTCGGCGGTGAAGTACACGCCGTTCAGGTTCGCGCCCTCACCCATCGCCTTGCGGTGCGCGTCAAGCGCGTCAAGGCGTTCCTTCTCAGCCCAGTTCGTGAACGGACCATTAGCGACGTAACGCATACCGGAGTACTTCATCGGGTCGGCCGCGTCGGACGTCGCCTCGGGCATCCACTCGCCGTTAGGTCCGGTCAGGTTGCGGACCATCTGTTCCGCGATGACAAGGTCAAGCTGGTCTTCGTCCCACTCAGGTTCGACCGCTGATGAGATCATGCGTCCGTCGTCGTCGTACTCGTAGAACGTTCGTGGCTCCCACCCCCAGAGTCGCCGTGGGGCGATCCCGGAGCGCGCGGCGAAAGCTACTTGCTGACGGAGCGCGACGCTGCCCCGGAGCCTTTTACCAGTGCGTTGAGTCGTTCCTGCGGTTCGTACTCGTTCAGCGACCACACGGCGTCACGAATCTTGCCGATATCGCTACCGGACAGGACGTCGAACAGGTCTCCCCACTCGTCGTCGCTGATGTCGACGGGTTCGCCGTCCTCCAGCCGTGCGCCGTAGGACACGTTTGACGTGTCACGGTAGCGGGCTGCGGCTTCACAGGCGGCGTCGTAGTTGTACCCGTAGTGACGGTCAATGGGTACGTCGGGCCGCACCGGGCACTTCGACGTCAGGTTCGACCAGTCCCGCCCGGGAAGGCGCGTGAGACGGATGGTGAGGAGGGAATCGGCGGACTGTTCCTCGAGCTCGTCAAGCTGGCACTGGATCTCGTCTGCCGGCGACGCAACACCCATGCGAGTGTCGGTCAGATCGACGGCCGCAAGTTCCTTCTCCAGCCGCTCCCGCTCAGCAGACACAGCGCCGTCGAGGACAACAACCACATCCTTGGTAGGCCGTGCAGCACGAGCCGCGGCCAACTGTTCCTTGAAGTTCATTCTGTTCACCGTTTACTTCACCGTGGAGGGTAGAACCTGACCCTGGGGCACGGTGAGAACCCCAGGGTCAGGAGATGGATCACGCCGCGATAACGCCGTGAACGATCGGGCCGGTGATCGACGCACGCTGCTTGATGAGCGCCTTACCATCCGGGGTGACGGGGAAGATCTGCGTACCCAGGGTCACCGGGATCGTGTAGACCTTCTGCGCCGCCGTCGCCACCGTCGTGTTGGTCACATTGCGGCGAACCACGAAATAACCCGAGATCGACGTGGCCGAACCAACCGGCTTCAGCACCACAGCCGCCGAAGAAGCCTCAGTGGCGTCCACGTACTCGAGCATGCCGAGCGTGTCAGTACGGATACCGAGGGCTTCCAGGTCGACCGTGAGACCAAGACGGGAGTCCGTGTCAATCACCTGGTCGGCGTCGAGAGCGAAACCACCCGGCGTGAACGAATGCGTCACCCGGAACGTGGTTGCGGCGTCGAACACCGAAACCTTGCTGGGTGCGGTGAGGGAGGCCATCGCACCACCAACCCACCAGATGACCAGGTTTCCCTTGACATCAATCGCGGCGGGAACAACGTCAGCTACATCAGCCATGTTCAGTCCTTTCTTCTCCCCGACAACCGGGGTTCTTCCTTGGGTTGCCCTCCAGGGAGTAAGGAGGGAGTTCTTACGAGTGGGTCAGGTCGAACTGGTCGACGAGATACCACAGGGGTGGATTCGCTTCCTTGTCCAGCCGGGGCGGCAGAGACACGGGATGTGTGAGCCGGCCAACACCGGGGATGACGTAATCCGTCAGCAGCCCGACAACACGACGCCCAACCCACTTCGCCTGCTCAACCGTCGTCGCGACACTGTGAATCGTGTACGTCGTGTCGTTGACGTTCGACGGGCCACCCAGCCGATCCGACGTATCTGCACCGAGCGGTGCAAACACGGACGCGTAACGGGCGGGAGGGTTCGTCACCGTGCCCTCATAGATCGCGTTCGCGAGCTGCGAGTCAGAGCGGAGCCGGGCGAGAACTGCGGCGTCACCCGCGGCGCTCACAGGATGTCCCCCGCGGCGATCTCGAGGCCCTTGATGAAGTCGGCCTCGTTCTTCTGCAACGCCGCGTGACCGTAGCCGGTGGGAGACGCTGAAGGGGTGCCGTATTCGAGATAACCGACCAGACCACCGACCCAGTGACTTCCCTTACCGCGATATGTGGGGCCGATCTCAACCGCCACGCCTTCTGGGTTGTCCGTGAACTCGTAACTAACGGTGGACGCGCCGCGGGGGATCATCTCGGATTGCTGAAGGGGCTTACGCCAGTCGTCCTTCACGTGGCGAGCCGTAACCTCAAGCGCCTTGCGGACGTTCGCGTGTGTCTTCGCCGGCACCTCACCGAGATCCGCGGCCAGCTTCGACAACTCCGAGAAATCAAAGGTCGTCACGTCTGCACCTCCACCGGGAAACGTCGCGCGGTCGCATCGGTCTGGAAGAACACGCCCTCGATGTTCAGCCGCAGCCCCACACTCGCCGGATCATTCACAGAAGCCGTGATCTCGACCGAGTCGTTCACTTGCACACCGCCCGACGTCGCGACAGGAAGGTCCAGGCGGGGCGTCTGCGCTGCAAGGTTCTGCCCCTGCGCGTCCACCGACCCGACGACCGTTGAGGTGAGCTTCAGCCGTGCCGGACCGTTATAGATCGTGGTCGTCGACGGCGTGTAAGTGCCCGTCTCCTCATCGAAGACAGGCTCCGATTCGCGGGTGATGACGACCGTGTCCGTCATGCGCGCTTCGGCGAAGTTCCGCCCCAGCCCGAGGATGCTCACCGAGTCTCCACCACCGTCACATCACCACGGCCGAACTGGCGGCGGATGAGGGCCTGCTGCGGCTCCGGAAGCACCATCCCCGACCCGGTGCCACCGTCCGCAAACGCGGCCCGGAAATCATCGAGCGCAACCGACGACAGCCCACCAAACGTGAGCCCCGTCCCCGTCTCAACCGCAAGGATCGCCTGCGACACGAGAACAGCGGAGAACGACACCAGCACAGGCGGCGCCGTAGCAACACCCCACGTGAACGTCACATCCACCGGGTCATCACAATCCACCGTCAAGTACCCGGGACGGTACGTGTAATCAACCGCCACCGCATCACGTTCGACCGCGTCCACGGACACGACCGGATACTGAGGCAGATCAACCCGCCCAGCATCCGGCCATGCCGTGAACGTCGAAGTCGTCGTCGGGTAAACGTCCTGCCCGATAACCGACCGAAGGTACGCGGAAGCGTCCACCAACAGTGTGGTGACCCACTCATCCTCCGCACTCGTAAAAGTACGGTTCAGACGAGCGGCGACAGCGTCAGAGTTGGTGAACGCAACCACGATTTACCCCCTAGGGTCAGGCCGAGACGTAGTGCTGGATCGCCGTAGCGCGGAGAGCCTTGGCGCCGTACACGTGCAGACCGTCGATCTGGTCACCGAAGGCGTCCAGTGCGACGTTCGCGCGCTGCTTGACGATCTGCTCAACGAACGCGAACGCGCGACCCCAGTAGCCGATGAAGACCGGCTTGGAGGTGTTCGCGATCGCGGCCGAAGGGGTCTCCACGACGGTGAAGCCGCGGTACTCGCCGATGACACCGTTACGGAGCGTCTGGTCAGAACCCGACTCGTTCGCCTTGAACAGCGAGGTCGAGGGGTTCATCAGGAACGCCGCAGCCTCGGGGTTGACGGCCAGGTAACGCTGAGCGGAGGGAACCTTCGCCTTGACCAGCGCGGTACGGATCGCGACGACAGCCGAGTCGGCCAGCGCCGCAGTCGTGACCGCAGTGGTACCAGCCGAAGTGCCACCGGACAGCATGGTCGTGAGAACGTAGTCCTCAGCGACGTCAGCGAGACCCGCAGCCGCGTCAGTCTGGAACTGGTCGAACGAACCAGCAGCCTGCACCCGGTCCACGTCATCGACGAGGTACGCGTAGTACTTCTTCTGGTCGATCGTCAGCGTCTGGCTCGAGTCAGTGAGCGCCTGACGGGTGATCGAACCCGAGTAGGTGCCGATCGTCGGCTGAGTGAAGCCAGTGATCTTCACCGCCTCACCACCGTTGACGATGTCACCCTCGTAGTCCCGGTTCAGGGTCGGGATGACGAACGTGTTCTGGTGCAGGTTCTCGAGGAGGCTTGCATGCCAGATAGTGGGGCGATAGTTAGTGATAGCCATGAGCTACCCCTTTCAGGATTTGCCGAGGAGCTTGTCCAGCCGGCCTTCACGCCGTGCCTTGTTGATCTCCGCGGGAGACATTTGTTCAAGGTCGTAATCAGTGAGCTGCTTAGGTGCCGCGGCGCGGCCCTTCGCCCCCTGATCGGCCGAACCGAACCCGGGCGCCGTGACGGCGAGCTCCGGATAGTCGGTCAGCAGGGTGTCGATCGCTGAAGCGAGAGCATCCGCATCAACCTCGCCGTCGTCGTCGACCTCAATCGCTGAGGCGTCGATCAACTTCACGGCAAGGGCGGGGTTCTTCACCCGATTAGCAGCAGCAGCGCGAATCTCCGCCCGCACAATGCGGTCGTTCGCCTTCGTGGTCGCTTCAGCAGCGGCCTCCCGGCGTGCCAGCTCAAGGGCCTGCTCATCAGGTGCCTTGTTGGCGAGTTCACGTTCCTGCTCGAGCTCACGGAGACGCTTCGACGCTTCCTTGTGCGCCTTACGCTCCGCAGCCAGAGCCTTCTTCAGACCCAAATTGGGGTCTTCTTCCTGCTCCTGCTCCTCAGACTCGACTTCTTCGATCTGGTCCGTTTCGGTCGTCTCGACCTCTTCGGTTTCAGACATGTGGAATCACTCCTAGTTGGGATAGAAAAGGCCCCATCACGGGGCCAGATGCCACCCCAAACGGGGTGATTCGCCGCATCGCGCGGGAAACTCAGAGGGACGGGTTCAGCCGTCCGGTTTGGTAGTTGACGTAGCCCTCGGCCTGGAGCATCCGGATCGCGTTCGCACGGGTACCGGCCGTCCGGTAAATGTCATCGACCGTCATCCGCGACGGAGTGCCGAACCGACGCTTACCTTTCGCGGTACCAAGCCCGCGCTGGTCGATGTTCACCACGCGGGACACGTCAGCACCGTCACGTATTGCCCTGGCGCCGGTCTTCGTGAAGATCCGGTCCTGTTCCGCCTTCGACAGCGCCCCGAAATACTCGGCCGGGTCGGTAGTGAAGTCCTCACCGACTGACTCAGAGGCCGGAATGTGGATGCAGTCGCACCGCGGATGCCGCAGGAACCCCTTGTTCCACGCGAACCACTTACCCGCGAGGATCGCGCACCGTGCACACGACGGCGGGTTCAGCATCCGCGCGTAACCACCCAGGCTCGGGCGCTGAATGATGTCGGCGTGGTACACCTGCCGGCGCGTGTCCGCGAGGACGGTAAGCACCGTCCCGGTCAGCCACGTGCCACCCTGCGCCAGCGCTTCGGGAACGGTCGCACCACCCGCGATAGCCGACTTCGACAGCACAACGGCCTCGTCAAGCAGGGAACTCACGGGGCGACCGTCAGGGGCATCCCGGGTGAAGCGCGCCGGAACCAGCGCACCCACCCCAGGAGCCGCCTGACCGGTCTCTGACAGCACAGAATCCGTGTAGGGCACCGCGACACGTACCGACGCGTCTCGACCCGTCTGAACGACGCTCAACACAATCGGCGAAACCCGCACCCACTCGGCCGAGAACTCCGTCCCAAGCCGACGCCACAGCTTTGCGACGCTAGAGGCTGTCGTCCCCGCTATCGTCTGCTGCTTCCGGTACTGATCCGCCGACGCTTGAGGAATCATCGAGTCCCCTCATCGCCGCCACAATCTGCGGGTCATTCAGTTCCGCCTCACGCATCTTCAAGATGCGGCGAATGTCAGCCGGCGAATGCCCCGACTGCTCCAGCAGATACTCGAACGGGTACCCCATCTGACGCTTCTTCACCAGAGCGTCCGCGAGCTGCGCTTCCGACCGAATCTCACGCGACTGCCACACGATCTGTGCCAGGCGTGACTGCTCCGCGAGCTTCTTGTCACCCTCCACCAGAGCCACGAGACGCAGCAGTTCCCGCAACTGCGGGTCCGTGAACGTGATGAACTCGTCCGACTTGTTGACAAGGCCGATCTCGGACGCCTTCAGACCCTCGGCGTTCACGTTCGACATGCCCGTCTTCGTCACCAGGTACGTCGGCGGGGTCTGCGTCTGAGCGAAGATATGCCCAACCGCAATCTCGATGGTGTCCGTGAAAATGTCGAGGGAAGCGGCCTTCCAGGAGTCGATCTTCGCGTTATCGCCCGTGATGCTAATGAGGCGCTTCTCGCGAAGATCCTTCATCTCCACCGGACGCTTGCCGATGACATTCCCCTCGGAATCAAGGATCGGAATCATCGGGGGCTCGGCGGCGAGCATGACGCGCGCATCCATCGAGGCGTAGTCGGCTGCGAGCATCAGATAGGCCCACATCAGGTTCACAAAATCCTGCATGGGCATGACGCCCTGGATCTCGGACCGCGGGTCGCCCTTCAGCGTCGGCCGGTTAGCGATCTCCACCACCGGGACGACACCCAGAGGGTTCGCGATGACCCACTTCTCACCCTCGGACTCACGAGGAACCCACCCGCCGTCCTCAGCGCGCCCGGTACGCGACTGAAGCGCCTGAGACTGCCGGTCCTGCTTGGGGTTCGGACGCTTTCGCTGCCACTTGAACAGCTCAGCCGGCGTGTAGAGAGTCGCGAACTCAAGGTCTTCATCCACCCACGTCTTCAACGCAGCAGAACGCAGACGAGGGTTCTCCCAGTCGTACTCAATCTCCACGTTCGACGGGTGCTCGAACGTAACCAGAGGCTTACCCTCAGCATCCGCCCACACGATCGCGAACGTTCGCTTAGCCGTCAGCGACGCAACCACACCCTGCGAGAACTGCGAATCGAACTCGTTCATCTGCAACGAGTCCCACAGCTTCGACGCAGCCCGCTTCGGGAGATTCGCAACCCCGATGGGCTTGAGCCGCTGAGCCTCCGCGTTGACGACCGTCGCACACCAGTTGTCCGAGAACCCTGCGTACCGCGCCGCGTTCTGCTTCCGCCACTCGGCAGTCGCAAACGACAGGGGGTGCTCGCCGTTGTAATACGACTCCGCCTTGTCGATGTCCGCACGCCGGTTGTTGAGACGGGTGTAGATGCGCTGCGTGAGCTTCCGGGCCGCTTCCACGTCCATGCGACCCCCTGGGGCTAGGTATAAATGAAGTTGTCCGGACGCCCAGTTAGAGCTCCGTCAGCGATTGCATCCATGCGCGCCTCATGTGCGAGCACAGACGTCATGGCAAGGTCGATCTTTTGCGGGTCGGTCGGTTTTCCGATGAAGTACCGGTTGATACCCGTTGCCGGGTCCACCCCACGCGCGCGGAGGATCGCGTTACGCAGGTGCGCCTCAACGTCCACGTCCCCGTCGTGCCGGAAGTCCGACTCGGTGTTGTAGACGTCGGTGCGGAACCGCTCGAGCGCCGCGTGCATCGGGTTCAGGCGGTTCGTGGCCCACTTGATGAACACCTTGTCGCCATGCTCAGCGGCCAGGTTGTCCGCCTCGGACTCCCAGAACGCAGGGTCCAGGTACGCGCGGACAATCTCGAACTCGGATGCGATCTGCGACCATGCAGCCATGACCTCAGCGCGCGGGATACGCCCATCCCAGTCCTGCGGGCGCCAATGCGTCCGCCGGCGAGCATCCCCATACGTCGGGGTGAACTGGTAGCCGTCCAGAGTCTCAAGACGGATGCCAGTGTGGTCGTCGTTGTTCGACCCGTCGAACCCCGCACACACCTTCGTCCGCGGTGTGACCGTAATGGGCTCCACCTTCCGGTCAGCCCATTTCGTCATGTCGAACCACGAACCAGAACCAGCAACAATCCGGTTCCCAAAGAACCGCTCCGCCTCAGCCGGATTCACCTCGCCCAGCGCAGACGCCTCAGCCTCAATCGACCGCTGATCCACCCACGGCGAACCGCCATAGTTGAACGCGAAAATCAGCGCCCGATCCTTCTTCAAATCCCAGCGAAGAGTGGCCGGCGGCGGGAAATAGTGCTTGAGGACGTCCTTACGCTTCGACTCATGCGTGTCCTGCGCCTGAGAAGCCTCAGCAGGGTCATACGGGTTCGTCGTCTCCGACACCCGACCACCCATACCCGCAGCACCACGCCGCAAAGTGCGCATGAACTTCTTCATCTTGTTCGAGTCAGTCCACAGACCCGTCTCATCACACTTCCCCGCCGAAATACGGGCACCAAGCTTGCCGTCAGCCTTCGACGTCACAATCTCAACCCGCGAATCACGGTTCCCGTTCGGATGACGAATGAACGCCTCACCAGTACGGATCATGTTCGACAACGGACCCGAATCGATCATCGGGATAAGCGCACCCCAGGTGTTCTCCACCTGATCCTCAACGACAGCCGCAAGCTGGATTCGCGGGGTAGGCCAGTGACGGCCCTTCGGCTCCCCTACCTCGTAGAAGTACACGCCACCACACGGGCAACCATGATCGGCGCACGCGTAGTAGTCGCCCTCAGCCGCCCACCCGTCGAACAGAGCCGGCCCAACGAACTCGAGGCACGTCTCCGCGGCCACACCAGGCGACTTGCCGACCTTCTGCGCGGCCATCCACTGCCCCGTGCGGTACCGGAACGCGACGTTGCGCTCACCGGGCTTAGCGGTCGGACGGACCTCATACCAATTCGCCAACCACACCCGATGGTCAAGGGTCGGCTGAAACGGATCCCCGGCCGTGTCACCCTCCGGGACAACACAGTGGTTCTCAATCCACCACATACCGAGGTAGCCAAGCGAACGTGTACGAGGCGGGATCTTGTAGTCAGGCCCCTTCAACGGAGACAGCCTTCAGCCAGTCACCGGAGGACGTCTGCCGGGCAGCGGGAACAGGAACCGGAGCTGCGGCGGAACCGTCAGAGATCCGCCAGCCATTCGACCGCATCCCCGGCACGTTCAAACCGAGCTCAGCCTCCATCCGAAGAACCGCCGTCTTCAGACCAGCCGACGCCTTCTCCGCAACAGACTCGAGATACGCGCGCACATACGCCGCGACCTGAAACTTCAGGCCCAGAGCATCCCACGCAGCACCCTGCGGCTTCCGCCACAACTCATCCCACAGCTCAACCTCCACCGACAACGCGTCAGGCAGAGGGAACGCAGGGATCGTGCCGGCGAAACCAGCAGCAGGAAGGTCAACCCACTCCCGGTCAAGAGACCGATACGAGTTCGGGTCAGGTGCAGGGCCACTACGGGCACGGGCTCCACCAGAAGGCATGACATCACATCCTCAGCATCACGCTGCGCGGCATCACGCCACATCGGAACAGTCGAACATTGGTACGGTGCAGAACGTTTTGAACCCGTCTGAGGTTTTTTTCACCTCCCCGGCGGTACTTTGGCCGGTTCTGATGAAGGGTCTCCCCCCACCCCTTGACGTGGTCGATCGAACATCTGTTCAGGTGTGCCATCCACCTGGCTGATGCTGTGCTGTCTCACTGTCGTGATGTGGCTTACACAAGCCGCGTCCATGTGTTGGGTCGTTGGGGTTCATGCCACGCTCGAGTAGTTCTTTGCGTGACAGTGGGTAGTGGTCAGCAACAGTGGAGAAGTTGATGCACCCGGGGATGACGCAGATGGGGTCACGCGTGAGTACCGCAGCCCTGAAGGCTTGGTGTCCACGGGTGTTGTAACCCCGGTCCCGTGCTGTACCCCTGGCCCTGTCTGCTGCACGCCTGTGCCGTGCGCAACGTGACCCCTCAGTGGAGGGGTAGATCGTGGGGCATCCAGGTCGTGAGCACACACGCATGGTGTACCTCGGAGGTTCAGGTCGAAGGGAATTGTGCGGTACTGACCGGACTTGAACCGGCGACCTCTGCCGTGACAGGGCAGCGCTCTAACCAACTGAGCTACAGAACCAGGTGCGCAGTGAGAGGGAGGCGGGAGCGTGCCGTCGCGTCGCGTCGCACCGGCCGCCATCACTGCGTCTTCTGCGAGGGTTGCAACTCCCGGGATTTATGGCTGAGCGTCGGCGAACCGGCTTGCACAACCCAGGCACTCGCATTGTGGAGCTGCGCGGAATCGAACCGCGTGTATCCGACCACCGAAGACCTAACAAGGCGCCGAGTGGATACGGCATCTTCGGGTGTCGGGCCTTCCTGTCAGCCCCGTGGTGTGGTTTGCGTCGTCACCGCGACGAGATAGACGAGAACCCCCTCAGATCAGTCGTCCTTCTGTTGCAGCCACGCGTTGAAGCGGCGGGCCATATCCGGGGTTGGCATGATGCGCTCGCGATAGCGGTTTGCAAGATAGTGGCGCTCAGCGTCCGTCAGCCCATCGTTGCCCACCGGATCGCCCGGCTTGTAGATCCCATCCGGCATGCCGAGATCCGTCATCGCTAGTCGCCCTTGTCCGTCACGTGCTGAAGCATCCGCTCGAGGGCTTGCGCTTCCTTGCGTGCGAAGTACGCCGCCTGTGATGCGAGGATGCGGTACGTCTCCGCTTGCTCGAGGTCTCCACGGTCTGCGGCCGCTTCGGCTTTGTCTTGCAGCCGTGAGACGCGATCGTTCACCTGGCGTACTCCCACCAATACTTGCCCTGTCCGCCGATGCCCTTGTGGGGTCCAGCGTGACCGTGGGGCAGGTAGCAGTCGAGTGAGTCGTAATCGAGGACGAGTGTGACCGTGCAGGTTTCCGTTTCCGCCACTGTTAGCCCTCACCCTCAACATGCGCCTCTTGAGCCTCACCGCTTACAGGGTCGGCTTGTTCTGCGACCAGCCGGCCAATGCGGGAGTCGATGTACTCAGCCCGAAGGTTGCAGCACTCGTCCGACTCACACCGGCACATCAGGACTCCTCAGCGATGAGGTACCGGAAATCGAACACCCGGTCAGCAACCTCATGAAGGCGCTTCCAATACTTCGTGCCGTGATGTCCGCAGTACCCGAGCTCGTGGTCACCGATCTCGACGAATACGTACGCTTGCGCGCCGCACTCCTTGCCGTCACACCGTCTGGTCGCGTCAAGCATGACGACACCCGCTTTCACGCGGTTAGTGCAGTCCCACCAGACACCTACTGTCTGGTGGGACTGCTGAAGTTCCCGACCTGTCGCCCTCGTCCGCACAGTGCACTTATCAGGCTCGCTAGCCCGTTCAATCGTTCGTTGCGGGATTGACAGGTGGAAGTTGGTTACGGTTCGACGAACTCGAGCGCGTACACGCCTGAGTCCTTGACCGTGAAGGTGGTTATCGACGGTTTCGAGTGCTCGCCGGTCTTGTTCTCGAACCATGCCGAGCCGGCATCGAACATCGAACACGACACGATCGCCCGACCACGTGATTCCCGGTAACCGGGCTGGTGGAAGTGACCGTGGCACACGATCCGCGCGTCAGCCATCGGAGACCGTGTAGACGCCGCCTGATTCGCAACCCACTGCGGGATGCGGTCATACGTGCCTGCATGGTGTCCGTGAGTGAACGCAACCACGGTGTTGTCGACTGTGACGTACGTGATGACGTCATACTTCGTCGGCGGGTAGTGGAATGTCAGGTTGAACCGGTTCGGGGCGAGGAGGTTGAAGGACTCCTCGACGGTCTTGGCGATCCCGATGCCGTGGTCTGCGTAGCCGACCTTCCCCATCGCGTTACGCACCTCGCCGTGGTTCGACGGGACCGCGGCCACATGCGTTTCGCCCGCGTAGGGGGCAAGGGTCAGGATCGCCTCAGTGAGACGACGCTGCCACGCCTGCAACTGTTCCGGAAACTCCATCGTGTTCGTTGCGATCTGGTTGGGCGCCGACGAAGTGATGCCCTCAACAGGGTCACCGTTGTCCGCGATAACCAGAACACTCGGGCGCTGCTGCTTGACCTTCCAAGCCACCTTCGCAAGAGCCTGCTTGTACCGGTTGTCGAGGTCGCCGGGTCCGGTCGAGTCCGGTCCGTCCTTGCCGAGCTGACCGTCTGCGAGACACACCACCATCGGGAGGCCGGGGGTCTTAGCAGGCTTGATCGGCTTCGCCGGCCGGATCAGTGACGCGAGCCAAGCAGCCCCGGGCGACTCCTCGTCGGGCGTGATCCGCTCGAACTGGAAGAAGAACGAGTAGGTGTCTTCGCGGTCATGATGGGTCTTCGTCCACTGTGACGTCTTGCCCACGATCCTGAACGCGTCGGGATCGATGCCCGCGAGTTGGAGGAGGGTCCGTTCGTCGGACACCCTGCCGCGGACTGCGCCCGTTGCAGCTTCGCCCTTACCGGTCTCGTAGTCGAGCTCGGAATGCTTCTGGTACTTGGTGGGCGGTGTCGGCAGCGGTGCGTCGTTGAGGCGGTCCGTGAGGCTCATGCGAGACCCCGCTTCACACGCCACGCACGGAACGCCGTGTCCGACATGTCCGGGGCACCCTCGGAAACCAGTTCCTTCAACAGGGCCACATGACCCCACTCAGGGTTCGATGCGGCGTTCAGGATGACTGCCTGCTCACCCTCGGGGCGAGACTCCAACCACACATCCATGACGGATCGGCCGGGGCGGTACTTCGCTGGCGGTGCAGCGAGACGATCGATGAGTCCCATGGTCGCTCCCAATGGGTTGGGTGCACACTCCCCCGGAAAGCGCGGGGCGCGTACACAGGGAAAGTGAAAGGCGCCGACCTCAGCACCGCGTTGGCGGTCTGGCTCCGGCTGTGACGGTCACCGCGCTTAGCGAAGGCGCGTGTTACGACCGTGTTTGGGTATGGTGGCCGGCTCCTGGGCGCGGCCTTCCTCAACCGAACTACGGGGTCGCCGCTGCCGGGAGGAATGCGAAAGGCCGCTTTCCGGGCATGCGGAAGCGACCTACGTCAGATTATACACACACGAACGTTCGTGCGCAATACCTCTACTCGATCGATTCGGGGGAGAACACGAGGCCGGGGTTGAGTGCGGCATCGAATTGCAAGCGTCGCTCGTCATGCAGGCAGTCTCGACAGATGCGCATGACCCACGGCGCGCGACCGCCGTTCGCATCCGAGCCAGGCCACGCGATCGCGCGATAGTACGGCGTCCCGGCCAACATGCCTCGGCATCCGTCGTTCCGGACCTCGCATCGGTGGAACTTGCGGGCGACGACCGCCCATCCCACGTTGTCGTACTTGTCGTCAGGCAGACGGATCACGGCGTGCTCCCATCCGTGTGGTTAGGCATCTGTTCGAGTTCGTAGGCGAGTTCTCGTGCTCCCCACCTCTTGTCGCAGGCGCGGCAATGAGCCGTGGACTCGTCGATCAACGACCGGTCAGGGTTCCTAGGTGATTCGACGACAAGGGGGCGTGGGTATCGTTCCCCATCCCTCCACCACTCCACAGCACCACAGGTTGGGCAGGGGTCGGGGAGGTCTTTCTGTCGGGGTGGTTCAATCTCCCTACGGATGGATGCTTCCCAGCCGGCGAGCAGACGCACCCGCGCCGTGACGTTCTGTGGTTCCCGTTCCGTCTGCGTCCATGCCACATACCAGGCCCGCAACGTCCGCCCCGGATCACCCTTGTACACGGTTGCTTTCGCCCCATGCGCCCAATCCGTGATCTGCGAACTGATCCGCATGAACAGTTGGAGGGCGCCGGAGTTGATCGGTACCCGCTGATTCGGGAGGCTTTTGGACCCTTCCCGGGACAGGGAGAAACGGATCTCGTTCTCCAACCGGTCCAGAAGGGGCGTGTCGAACACGACACACGTGAACCGGGAATCCTGAATCGTGTGATGCAGGACCCCCGGCTTCGTCAGACTGTCAACAGCGTCGAGGAGTTCGGTGAGTTCGGTCATAGTGGGTCAGTAGTCCTTCCGTCTCGACTCCTGCGCCTCATACCAAGCCCAGTACTCTTCAGCGTCCGGGTTGTAGTCGTCGTCTTCGGGGTCGTCGGACCCGTGCGGCGGGTAGCCGGTCATGAACGTCATGCGTCAATCCCTTTCGGCTTGGTACGCGGCTTGGCAGCCTTGGCAGTGATCGAACCCGTCGTGGTCCCAAAGGTCCGCCCGCTGGAACTGGTCGAGTATCTGCTGCGGGGTTAGGCCGTCCTCACTGCGCCACCCGGAGCCGTCGTCATGGACGATGGTGACGACGCAACCAGGCTGCGCCGCCTCCACAAGCGCCTTAAACGCGACAGGATCGGTAGTGGGTGTGACGAGCGGGCCGACGATTGTTGATGCGTGAGACAGCACCACACCGAGTTCGGTCATAGTGGTTTCCCGTGGCCCTTCAACCCACAAGACGGCAGAATCGCCCCGTCAACATCCCGTGCAGTCCCCACCATCGGGTTGTCACACCAGAACGCACACGTCCACGACGACCGGGCCTCCTCACGAACACCGTCCGGGATCGGATCACGCTTCGGCTTCTTACTCATGCGGCTGCTCCTAACAAGGTCAAGGCCAGTGCGGCCTGTTGCGGTACGACGCCGTTACCGAGCGCCTTCAACTGCTGAGCGCGCGTCAACCCAACGTCCGTGACGTGGCCCTCGGGGAGGCCCATCATCCACTCCACGAACCGGGCAGAGAGTCGGTGAGCTCCGTTTCGTCCATCGGGAGCGGTTGGGGAAGGGGCCAACCTTCCGATGACGTGTTCCCACCGTCGAATCGCGGGTTCGTAGTCGCGCCAAACCGAGTCCGAACCGTCAGGTCCGTCAATGTGACGTTCGACGTGTTCGATCCCCCCGACGCTCCCGAGTCCATCGCCGTAGGCGTCGGCAGAAGGTGCTCCACCTCGTCGGCCAACGTCGGCCCGTGACCTCCCGTTTTCCGCTTGTCCGGGTGCTGAGATCCCCCGTTGATCGCGGGCTGAGCGGTCGGTGTCTTCAACAGAACCTCGCCCTGCGGCCGGTTCTCGTTCGACCGCTCCGCCCCCAGCGCGTACATCGTTTCTGTCCCCGATGCTCCACGGCTGGCCCGCGGGGTAGGCAGCGATGAAGATACGCTCCCTGCGGTGTGGAGCGCCGGCTGCGGAAGCTGGAAGGCAAACCCACCTTGTGTCATACCCGAGCTCGGCCAGGTCTCCGAGAACTCTGTCGATTCCCAGAGTGAGATGACCCCGGACGTTCTCCAGGACGACGAGGCGGGGTCGTAGCTGGCGAATGGCGTCTTTGATGTAGGGCCAGAGGTGTCGTTCATCGTCGGCTCCTTTCCTCTTCCCTGCGATGGAGAACGGCTGGCACGGGTAACCCGCGGTGAGTACTTCAATGGGCGGGAGCGTCGACCAGTCGAGGGTGGTCAGATCCCCGTAGTTCGGGATGGTCGGCCAGTGGTGCTCGAGGATCTTGGACGGCGCCGTGTCGTACTCGACATGCCACGCCACTTCCCCGCCGAGAACTTCCATAACGCCGAGGTCGAGACCGCCATAGCCGGAGCAGAGCGAACCGATCTTCATCAGATCAACCGCTCCCCGCTGGGTCCGAGCCCATTGCCCCAGTAGGCGCCGGGGCCGGGCCGGAGCGGAGCCGGGTGTGCCTGATCCCATGCGACGTTGTACCCGAGGTCGTTGACGCACCCACGGCACACCTCAATTTCGCCCTCCACCACGATTAGTTCGTGAGGTCCGGGGTCTCTCATGCGGTTCTCCTTGCGTTGGGGCAGTCGGGTCGTCCCCCCGTGAACGGGTTCCGACAGTTACCGCACACATGCGGTGGGGGTTCGGGTGCAGGGTTGAGAACAGCCGTCAACCACTCCCGCTCCTTACGGGACACCCGGTCATGCGCAAACCGGTCCATGGCTAAAAGGGCAGGTTCGGGTCTTCGGTGGCCCATGCGTCCACAGGCTCGGCAGCAGGAGCGGTACGCGCGCTCCCGGCGAGCTCCACCGCGTCGGCCCACACAACGAGGTCGTAATACGTCTTCGCCCCGTCCGCAGACTTCTTCGACTCGGTGACTTCCCGACCCTCAAAGGTGATCCGGTCGCCCTTGTTGAACCGCTCCAGGGAGATGCCCGAGTTGCGGGACACCTTGAGCGTGCGGAAGGTGCGGCCAACGGTTTCCCAACGGTCCTGGTCGTTCTTCCGGGAATGGGGTTCGGATGTCTTGAGTCCCCATGCGCCGTTGTTGCCGATGAGCACTTCTTCAACGAACGCGCTGTCTACGGTGAGCTTTGCCATTAGTCGTCTTCCTCTTCGTCGTGTGCGACTGGGCAGTCGCAATGGTGTTTGGGTGTGCCGCCGAGGAGGATGGTGAAGTCCTCGAGGCGGAGTATCACGTACTGGTCTCCCATGGACCCGCGCCCGTATCCGCGGCGTTTCGCGACAACAACACCCATGGCTGCGTCGGCGTGCCCTGCTTCGATTTGGGCTTCTGTGATCCATCCGGCGAGGTCGATGCGGTTGTGGTTCTTCGCTTCGACACAGATGGGGCCGGCGTGACTGTTGAGTCCGGCGATGTCGCCTTCGTCGCGTGCGCCTTTGCGGGCGCGGCGTTCGATGGTGCGGGTTCCGAATGCTTCCCGCCAGTAGTCGACGAGCCAGGTTTCGAAGCTGGTTCCGGCTTGACGGGCGGTGCGATGTGATCTGGTCATGCGGCGGCCTTTCGTCGGCGTTCGGTAGCGGTCTGCCCACCACGGATCGACCAGCGATCCCAGGACGGTGCGTCAGCAAGGCACATGGCGCGTACCGGGCAGGACGCGCAAATCTCCTTCGCTGCACGTGTCGGACGCCACTCGTCTTCCTCGGTCGGGAAGAACAACTCCGGGTCGGTGGTCGCACAGGCTGCGTCGTCCATCCACCCCCGGGAGACGGTGTCTTGTCCGCGCTGGGTTTTGCAGTCCATGCAGTATTTGGTGCGGATGCCGTCGTTCTTCACTTCACGTTTCAGGCCGCACCGTGGGCATGCTGCGTGGGGGTTTCCGCTCATGTGGTTCTCCGGTATCTGGGGTTTGCTTTGAGGCCGTGTGAGCGGCGGATTTGGGCGATGGTGCCGACTGTGGGCCAGACGAGCTCGGTGGCGATGTCGGCGTCGCACATGCCGGCGATGACACGGGAGCGGACGGCTTCTCGGAAGTCGCGGCCGTGGCGTTGGCGTAGGAGTTCGTCGCGGAGGACTTGTCCGGGTGTGATGCCGCGGCGTTCCGCCGTTTCCTGGATGCGCCACACGTCTTTCGGGTCCAAATCCACCTGAATCTTCACGGGTCTCCTGGTATGCAGTGAGGGCCACACCATTACGGTGTGACCCTCGGGGTATGAGAAACGGCCCCCTACCCGAAGGAAAGAGGACCGTGGAGTGGGTACGGCTGAGTGCTATTCGGCCGGTTTGGTGCACCTAGCGCAGTCGCAGTGTTCTCGGCACACGAAATGGTCGAACGCGATGACGGGACAGCCTGGGATGGCGCAGAGGATCGTCACGTCTGGCTCCGTTCGTTGTGGTCGCAGTCGGTGCAGGTACACGACACCCGCCGACAGCCTGTGTGTTCGGGTGTGGATGGGTGGGCGCAGTACCCGGACATGGTCATAGGGACACGGTGAGAGGCGGCGGCGGTCATCGCCCCGAGCCTCGAACAATCGCGTCACGGATTGCGTAGCCGAGCACGATCGCAGAGAGCACGAGAATGACCTCCATCACTGCACCTTTCGGTAGTACCTGTTGAAGTTGGTTTCATTGATCCACCGAACTGGGACACGACCACCCGGTCCCGGTTGCGCGTCGACACGCGCCCACCCCAAATAGTTCGGGGTGTTCCTGCGGGGTCTCGCGTCCACAATCCGCACCGGGGTATCGAACCGGACCCATGTGCCCGCGTACTGTTCCAGCAGGTGTCCGCGGGCCGTGAGCACCGCATCAGACATGCGCCTCACGACTCCACCTCCTTCAACTCTTTCAGCCGGCGCACTTCAGCCCAGTACGCCTTGATCCCCGTCTCGGAGAACACATGCTTCTCGGGTTCCAGTTGCCGGCGAATCCTCGCTTCACGCTCCCGCGCCTCCAACACGCGACGCGCGTTACGAATCACATGCACCGGCATCAACCAGTCCGACGACTCCCGGTAGTGCAGGGTCGCGGCCTCCACAGCCACATCCAGGTCCACCCGTTCAAGATCCTTCGCCCACACCGCAGCAACCGCCTGATCCACGGTCCTACCGTCACGGGCTGATGCCAGCGTCAATAGCTGGAACGCTTCCCTGAGATCCATTACCGAACAACCTCCTGTACTCGGCCGCATTCACAGCGGCTTTCGACTGCTTCGGTCCGTGACGCTGCTGGTCACGTTCCGCGAACCCCTGCTGCTTCCGCATGCCGTTGTGCCAAACCGATTCCCAGTCCTTCATCGCCTTCCCGACTCCACGCCAGTAGTCGATGAACTCGGGGAGCACCTTGTCGATGTCGACGAGGGGGACGTTCTCTGCCGCCCACTGCCTCATGCGATCGGTGATGGTGAAGTTGGCGGGGATGGGGTGAGCGCGCTTGCGCGGACTATCTCCTTCGTTAGAAGGAGATATCTCTATCCCTGTCTCTATCTCTGTTGGCGTGTGTTGGCTCGTGCTCAACACCTGTTCAACATGTGTTCGACGTTTGTCGGCACTTGCCCGCCCTGCACGGCTCCGTTTCTCGGTCAGCGCGTCCCGGTCAGCCTTCGTGAACTGATGCTCCGCGTAGTCCCGCAGCACGTACTCGTCACCGTCGCGGAACATGAGCGGTCGGGTGGGGTGTGAGGCGCACAGCTCGTCCAACGCGGCGGTCGGCCACATGAACTCGGCGTCGGCAACCTCTATGCGCCCGTCTGATTCCCTGACCCTCGAGTACCCGTTCGCTTCGATGAACGTTCGGAACGCGGAGTCGGACAGTCGCGACACTTTCTGGTGTGTGGCGAAGTCGATGGGGAACGTCATGTACAGGCGTGAATCACGTGGCATTCAATCCCCTCTCTCGGGGTTGCTGACGGGGTAGTGGTTGAGCGCGAACCGCACCGCGGCAAGGTCAACCGAACACACCTCGTTGATCTCTTCGACGGTCCACCCGTGCTGAATCCACAACGCGCGGATCGCGACATCTCTCTGCGGCCGCGACGGGCCTGCCGCGTAGCCAATGAGCGTTTCTACCCACGGGTCGTCGCGGCCGGGATATGACTCTGACGACATAACTGGCCTCCCTCAGAAATCGGGTTCAGGTTTGACGTCGACCACTCGCCCGTCGTCGACAAGCCACATCAGGGTTCCCCGGTACAGGACCGGGCGGTGTTTCGGGTTCTCCCAGGAGTTGCAGGACCATCCGAGCTCGCCACCCTCAGCGGAATGCGCGACACCGTGGCATCCCTCTTTGGCGTTGTTCCCGAACCCGCACAGGTGCAACAGATTGGAAACCTCGTGCCCTCCTCCGCGAGAACGAAAACGACGATGATGAACCTCGGTTGCGCGTGCTTTCCCGCAGCCCTCGCATACGGAGCCGGATCTCTCTTCGACGATGCGGCGGTTGCCGGGAGGGATAGGTTTCGCGCGACTCATAGCGGGATGAACTTGACGAGGGTGAACGAGTGGGTCTGACGGCACCCGGGGACGCAGACAAGCTTCTGATGCGGCAGCGTGGACGCCACCCATGCCGCGCACATCATCCGGGATGCCCCGCAGGGTGCGACGACAAGGAACGCTGCGGGCTCGTCAACCACGTGGCCGGATGTCCCGGTTCCGTGGGCTCGCGCTTCACACCTCGGTTCGAAGTCGAGGTCGTCGAGGACGGTCGTGTCTTCGTCTACTCGGGGTGCGTCGAGGACGTTCACGGCAGGTCTCGCATGACGTTCGCGGCACCGTTGGAGATCCGCGCCCACAGGAGCGCCTTCCGCATCGCGTCGGTCCAGTTCGGGAACCAATCAGTGGTCTCCGACGCCCTGTACCTGACGCCCCAAGGGTCTGTGAGGCGTGTCTTGGAGTGGAAAACTCTGGGCTTGGACATCACGACTCCTTCGGGGGCTCAGCTGCGGCCCAGTGGTCTACGAGGGACGGCCCGAGCTCGGCGCGCTTCGCTTCAAGTGCGGTCCGCACCCGGTCGATACCGTGGATGCCGAGTGACCTCGCGTGCGTCTCGATCTTGTCCAGCAGTTCAGGGGTCGTGGCCTTGCCGATGGCCACGACAGCGTCTTCGATCCTGTCGGCCGAGTCCTGCACCCGGGCGGCGCGGGTTTGGCGAGGTGCGGCACCAGGCCCCTTCGATGCGGCGTTCCCGTCGTCGTCCTCGTCCGGTGCAATCCCGGTCACGGCAGACAGTGTGTACCGCTTCGCGTAGGTGACAGCGGACCCCATCTGCTGCGGGGTTGCCTTCTCTGGGTCGGGCAACGGCCATGAACCCGTGATGCTGTCCCCCGACGTGTGACGCAGCTCGTACTCGAGCACGAAACCGTCATCACTGACACGGGGCGTGGTGATCCATGCGAGACCCTGTTTCGCGAGGGCCGGGAGGACCACGGACACGATGTCTGCCAGGTCCGCGTACTTAGATTTGAAGGCCGGGTTGGTTGATCCCTTCCCGACCTTCGGCAGTTCCGTGTGGAACGCTGTGAGTGCTTTCGCAAGCTGGCTTTCGTCGCTCATGGTGTCTCCTTGGCGAAGTCGTAGAGGCAGTGGTCGCAGATACCGGTGGCGTCCACGACAACGCGCCCGTCTCGGGGGCAGTCGGCGGTGATCTTCGGATCTGCGGAGAACAGGGGGTGGAACACGGACCGGTCACCACGGCGAAGTTCTTCGACAGCTTCCGCTTCCGTGAGGGTTTCCCACTCGGCAAGCCGGTTGAGGACCCATTCGGCGCCGGCTGTGAACGCTGTACGCACCGCGGGACCGTAGAACGCATACGACTTGGTGGTCTTCCAGTCCTCGAACGCCCACGCAATGTCGGGGTGTTTGAAGGTGCGGTCCACCTCGTCAACGACCATGGCCGACCAGTTCACGACTCCTCCTGGGGGTGTGTGGTGAAGTATTCGCGTAACGCGGTGACCGTCGGGTGTGACAGGTGGACACCGGTCCAAAGGTCACCCGGGTATTGGAAGGTGACGTACTGGGGGGTTTCGATGACCGTCACCCCGTTCGACGCCGTGAACTTCATGAGTCGTCGTCCTCGGGGTAGATGCGGCGCCCGGCTCGGATTTGACGGTGGCGGGGTCCGTAAATTAGCCCGGTGGCGACCTCCCTGAAATCGCCGAGCAATAGCACTTCGTACGGTGCCCGGTGCCCGGTGGTCTCGGAATCTTCGACGTCAAGGACCCATATCTCGCCGGGCTTGGCGTCGTGCCAGGGCTTCGGTTCAGGGTGAGTGTCGAAGTACGCCTGAGCAGCACGCGCGCGATCGGTTGTGATGCTCGCGACGGATGAGACGCGCGGGTAGAAGTGGGCGCTGGGTTCCCGCTCGTCGAGGACCATCACGTCTCCGTCGTCATCGGGATACATGACAAAGTCGGGGTTCTCAGGCCAGCGCCACCGTCCGAGGCGTTCGTCTTCCTCAGCACGGAAGAACTCAGTCAGCGCGGGGTAGTGAGTGCCCCACCGGTCGAAGTACGCAAGGGTGTCAACCTTGAGTGTGTCGCCGTCCCATTCGACCTTCACGCCGTTGCGTGCGGTGTATTCGTTCACAGGGTTACCTCCACGATGATTTGGATGATGATGACGGCGACGAACAGCCAGCCGACAATCACAAGGACGTTCGGGCCGCGTCGGCGGGCACCCTTCACGGGGGCGGCTTCACCCATAGGGCCAAGATCAACAGGACGGTTCACGACGCGCTCCCGTGGTCCTGCTCGATGTGTTCGGCGTGCTTGGCGACGCTCGAGTCCCACGACACCGACTCGCCCAGTTCCTCACCGCATGAGCACGACGCCAGGAGCCCGCGGCCAGTGACGGTGATAATCAGCGCTTGCTCAGTGGGACGGTTCACGACGACACCGGCTCCCACTGGCCAGACCGGCGACGACGGACCACGATGTCGGTGTCTTCGACGCGTGCGGCGTGCGCCGCCTCGTATGTCGGGAATCCCATGTCGCCGTTAGCGCCGGAGCCGTAGGTGTACATCTCGCCGTCGTCGAAAACTTCGGCATATCGGTATTCCCACTCGTCGGCGGGCGTCGTCTGGCGGCTGAGGCGTGCGTACTCTTCCGGGTGACCAACAAGCCACTCCACCGCCGCAACCCACGCATCCCGTTCAGCGATGAGGATCAGGTTCGTGGGCTCCCCGAAGTTCATCGGGAGGGACAGGTAGGCGTTTGCGGCGGCGGCGACGGCAGGGTCAACGCTCATCGGTTCCTCCGGTTCGGTGAGAACAGCACGGTCAGGGCCGCGTGGGTTATGAGGGCTACGGTGAGCCCGTAGAGGATGGCGTGGCGGATGGTGTGGTTGCGTTCACGGTGTATCCATCCAGGGCGACCGTTCACCCACGCGGTTAGGTCGCGCTTCATGTCCGCGGACGGCTGTTGAATGCCTTCGCGAGGCGATCGGCGACGGTGAGGCTGACGGCCCATGCGATGTTGCTTTCGATGTCCCACCACGCGTCGGTGCGGACAAACTCGCGGGCTGTTCCCATGAGAACTTCATCGAAGTGGGTCCACTCCTTACCCCGGAACGGTCCGCGGTACTCGGTGCCCGCCGCCCACTCCTCCATCGGCCCCACGGCCCCACGCACACCCTCGTGGCCGACGAAATACACGTCGTGCTGCGCCCCCGCGATACGGACCCGGGCAGGCTCTACGACGGCGGGGCATTCACGCATCTCCTTGAGAGCCTTGGGGATCGCGCCCCACTCGAACTCCGATGAGCCCATGTAGTCGAGGGTGAAGTACCCGTCGAACCCGCGCGTGTTGTCGATCGGGTTGCGGGACTCGAGTCGCTGCACGAGGTAGAAGGTGGCGGTGTCAATCGTTCGCATGACAGCTTCCTTTCGGTTTGTGTGTTGTGGGGTTCGGTACCCCCTGGCCGAACCGAACCCCACAAGCTGCGTCTCAGTGGGTGCTGAGATAGCGGGTCCGACCCGCCGCGATCTTGACCGCCCGCTCGGCGTCACTGAGCGCATCCCAGATCGCATGGCGCTCCTCGGCGGCACGGCGCCGCGCCCACTTGCCGCGGAACGCGTTGCGCGTGGCAACCGCGCCTTCATGTGCCTCGCTCGTGCGGTGGCGCCGGCTGAACCAGCCCGCTTCCTTCGCTTCCTTGCGCGTGGTGTATGTCATGGCAGTCCCTCTCGGTGGTGATGGTTGGTTGGTGTCCTGCCGCGACTTGTACGCGGGTGTGTGCCATGCATCTCAGGACCGCGCGCTTTCCCCAATGGACCGTCGACCGAAGCCCGCCACTGATATGGGTACGTCCCGCGCTACGCCTTTCACCGATGGACCGTCACCCCGAGGGGTCGCCACTGAAACGGGTACTCCGCGTCATGTATCAGGACCGCCGTAGCGGTCTCTGGAAAGTTGATGGTTCCCTTCGACAGAAACCTCCACCGCAGCAGTGCACCCCCACCGTGAAACTTGGGTGCAGCGCCAGCGCTCGCTTGGCGATGGTCAATAACCGTTCGCAGTCCTCGTAGCCGGGAGTTGGTGTTCCTGGGCGGTCCCCGTGATGGGGCTGTTACTACTGCGAGTGCTGTTCACCCCTCCGCTGAGCGGGCTAGGGGTACTGCATCCGGGCGCGCCGGATAGTGCCCGGGTCGCGTGTGACGGCGACGGGGGCCAGTAGAGCTGCGGGTTACTCGAGCTCTGGGATGTCCGTGGGCAGTGGCGGGTCTTCTGTGAGGATGTCCGGAACAGGACGAGACGGAATCATCGGACATCCTTTGCGGCCTCGAGAGCAGCACGCATGGGCGCGTAGTCACCGGGTTCGATGACAGGAGCGGGGTCGTAAGCCTCCCAGAGCGCGTGCACCGCAGCTTCGACCTGTGCGTCGCTCACCGAACCCCGGAAGAACCCGGGGAATATGGCCACCGCGGCGGTCAAAAACAAGACCTGGAAACCCATCCCGGCGATGAACCATGCAAGGTCGCTCATCGTCCCGCCTCTCCGTCAAGCCGCTTACCGCGGATCACAGAACGCGCGAAGTCCCGAGCGGCAGCATCCGAGGTGAGCATGACCCCAGGACCAGTCGCCGGCACCGCAGCCTCGCTCGCGTCCCAACCGGCGTTGAACACGCACTGCACGAACTCCTGCTCCAACTCATCCAACGGCCCCAGGGTGGCGAGGAGTTGACCGAACGCGAACTCACGATCCGACATCCGACTCACCCGCCTTACGGACCGCCGATTCGCCGACACTGTCCATCCAGTTGTCGAAGACGCGGAGGGCTTCACCGGCGCTCATGCCCCGTTCGGTGACGGCGTAGATTTCCCACGCGCACCGGATATGGCGGGTCATAGCCCGCTGGATTCCGTCAGTCATCACACACCCCCCATGTGGTCAACGTCCGACTCAAACCTGGGCCGGCCCTGTACGGTTTCGTGCTGCCGGTGCTCAACCAGCAAATCCACGGCGAGCAGTGCAGCCCCGATACCGAGCGGCACCCACCCATCCACCCCGAAAAACACAAGGGTGGCGCCGAAGAAGAACAGGAACCCGCCAGCGATCGCATTCAACGCACGGAACATCACGCCACCCGCTTCCGTGAACGGGACCGCGCGGACTGAGCCCACGGGTCAACCTTCGGAGCCTTGACGTGCTCCTTCACCTCAGACGGGAAGAACCGCCAAACGCCCTTCATCTTGAAACCGGGGATGTCGCCGCCCCGAACCATCCGGTAGATGGTGTCGGTCGAAACTCCCAGCATTGAGGCGATCTGCGGGATACCTACCGCGACTTCTTCAGTCCCATGAATGAGAAACGGAAGGTCGCATCCGAGGGTGTCTGCGATGACCGCAGCGTCCTCAAAGGTGAGGTCTTGTGAGCCGTCTACGATGACGGCGTGGATCTTGTCAGCATGGATTCCCGACGCCTGAGCCAACCAGTCGTAGTCACGACCCTGGGAGGTGAGGAGCCGGCTGATCTGCTGAGCCGGGAGTGCGGGAGTTCTCATAAATGAGAATGTACGCCCCGCGGAGTCCGCTGTCTACTGCCTGATACGGCAGATCTGTGGAACTTCGGATTCTCACAACTGAGAATCTGATCCGTTGGAGGTTATAGCACGTATCAGCCTCAGAATTGCGAACTCTTAGGCACTGTGACGCTAGACTCAACCGCTATGGGGACCGCTGGACGCCGAGACTTGGCGCGCGCTCGCGCCATAGAACTGATGCGGATGATCCGCGAGAACATTGCTAATGACGATCGAGTGAACGTGACGAGCGCGGCGGAAGAGGCCGGCATGTCCCCGAAGACGTTCTACAGGTGGTTGAAGACTCCGCCGCAGAAGTTGGACATCATTCAGGTGGCAACCCTGGCGGACTACCTACACAACACCTACGGTCACCAGAACTTCGCTGCCCTTTGGCGCGACGTCGAGGCGCGTATCAAGTAGCTCAGCGAACTCGAGCATGGTCAGCGTGCATTCGTGACCCGGCTTCTTCGCCGGACAGATCAGCTCGCAGGTTAGTCCGATACCGCATACGCCCATGTGGTCCCCCAGGATGACGCTTCCCCGTTTGCCTGGACGGCGCACGGTGCGTCCCGGGGAGCACTCTGAGGCTAACCCGGCAGTCGGACACTGCGGGCGGTGAATTCGTACAGACGTGTCCCCCTTTTGGGGGACAAATGGCGCTTTTTGTGTAACGATTTGGATACTTCGCTAGCCAACCTTCGTCAACCGGTCATCTGTTCATACAGATGTGTGCTATCGAGACGCATTTGAAGGGTGTATGAACACCGGGGTACCCTTGCCTGATGGGGAGGAGGTATCTGTATGAACAGCGAGCCCACCGGTGGCAGACTGTCGCGTATGCCGAATCAGCCCGCAACGACAATCCGCGGCATCCGCATACCCGACGAACTGTGGGAACAGGCGAAGGCGATCGCGCACGATGAAGGATTCGCGAGCGCGAGTGAGATGGTCCGCGACTGCCTTGAGCGGCGCGTGGCAGAGCATCGCAAGAAGCTGGACCATGCTGGAGAGACGTAGGCGTGCCTACATATGGCCCATCAAACCTGCATATTTCTGCCTAGGAGTGGGATGACCCCGGACCCCGGTTTCCCGCGTAATTCCGCGGATCTTGCCCGTTTTGCCACCCGGTGCGTAACTGGTTCGAGTCCCGTTACTCACCCCAAATTCGTTCGAATGGGGCGCGTCTCACGCGCCCCATTCGCGTAGAAGCGGGGCATCATGATGGAGATGGATGCCGCGACGTTCGAGCAGCTGGTGACCGACGAGCTGGACGCGCTCCCCGACGACATGGTCGAGGGCCTCGACAATGTCGTCTTCGTCGTCGAGGACCGACCCGAGGACGGCAGCCTCGATCTGCTGGGACTGTACGACGGGTGGGCGCTGACAGAGCGCGAGCGCTACGGCATCGGCGAGCTGCCCGATCGCATCATCGTCTACCGCGAGCCGCACCTGGCGGCCTGCGACGACGAGGATGAGCTCCGCGACGAGGTGCACACGACCTTGGTGCATGAGATCGCCCATTTCTACGGGATCGACGACGACCGTCTGCATGAGCTGGGGTGGGCCTGATGACCCCGGTGGCAGCTCCCACCGTCGACCGTGAGGTCGACATCGCTGAGCGGATCGACCCTGCGCGGCCCTGGCAGACCGTCGTGTGGGACGACCCCGTCAACCTCATGAGCTACGTCACCCATGTGTTCCGCGAGTACTTCGGCCTCCCCCGCGCCGAGGCCGAGCGTCTCATGCTCGCCGTGCACAACGAGGGTCACGCGGTGGTCGCTCAGGGGGCACGGGAGCAGATGGAACTGCACGCCCAGGCGATGCACGACTACGGATTGTGGGCGACCGTGCGACAGGAGCCGTCATGACCGGCAGGACCGTGGCGATGGAGATCACCCGGCTGGAGGCTGCGCACCTCGCGAGCCTGGTCGGGCAGTTCACCGAGCTGCTCCGGGATTCGGCTCCCGAGGACGGCGATCCGGCGCTCGCCCGGCTCGTGCCCGCCGCCTACTCCGACGACGCGGAGGCAGCACGCGAGTTCCGTGCGCTCACCCAGTCGGACCTGCTCGATCGGCGGGCCGCCGACGCGACCGTCGTCCTCGCCTCTCTGCAGGACGCGGCGCGGATTCCCGAGGATCCCGAAGACCCGGCGCTCCTGGAGCAGGTCGAGATCCGTCTCGAGTATCCTTCGGCGCAGGCCTGGCTCCGCACTCTCGCGGCCGTGCGGCTCGTCCTGGCGACCCGGCTCGGCATCGAAGCGGAAGACGACCACGACGTCAGCGACCCCCGTTTCGGCATCTACGACTGGATCGGCTACCGGCTGGACGGCCTCGTGGCCGCGCTCGATCGCGACGGCTGACGAGCGAGGTCAGGGCACCGGGAAGACCAGCGTCGCGAGGCGCATCGGGTCGTCGCGCGCGACGTGCCGCTGCTCCTGCCGCGCCCATCGCTCCCAGTGCGGGCGGAATGCCTCGCCGTCGCGCGCGAGAGCACGCTGCTTGCGCGACGCGGCGGGTGACTCCAGCCACACCCGCACGTCCCCGAGGCGCGCCGTCGCGGGCGTGAGCAGACCGGCGCCCTCGACGATCAGCGGCAGCGAGGGGTCGACCGCGTGTGCCTCGGCAGGCTCGCCCACCGTCCAGTCCCAGCGCTGCCACACACCGATGAGCCCACGCGCGTGCGGTGTGAGGATCAGCTCTCTCGCCAGCTCCACGCCGTCGTCGAGGCCATCCCAGCCCGGGTAGATGGAATCCAGCGCCACGACCTGCACGCGCCCGCGCAGCGGCCACTGAGCGACGAGCGCACGCGCCAAGGTGGACTTGCCGGCACCGCTGCGGCCATCGATGAGGACGACCGGATTGGATGCCGCGACCCCCGCGATCGCCGTGGTGATCCGGTCGACCGCGACGGCGAGCGAGGTGCCGACCGCGTCAGGGCTACTTCTTGAGAGCGCGGATGACACGGCTGAGCGCGCGGCCGGCGAAGAACACGAACGGGACCGCGACCGTGAGCAGCGCGATGAGGTTCGGCTCGAAGCGAAGGTCGTCGCCGCGGCGGATGTAGGCGCCGACCGGGATCGCCCAGCCGCCCCCGCCGCCCCCGCCGTTTCCCGCCTCGTCGGAGCCGCCGCCGAAGCCCGACCACGTCAGGGCGACAGGGATGATGCGGACGCCGTCGACGTCCTGCTGCTCGCCGTATGCGCTCTTCACGCCGAAGGAGGCGGACTGCTGGCCGAGTTCGAGTGCGATGTTGGGCATGGGTCAACGGTAGCGGGCGCGGGCGCTCCGGCACAGCCGCCGCCGCAACACCGTGCAGAGGCCGGGAGAACGCACCTCCCGGCTCGTCAGCCCTGGTCGAGCCGGGGGGCCGGTGGACTCGTGGGAATCGTGCCGCCGCCGCGCGTGCCGAGAAGGGTGGCGCGGGTGACGGCGCCGCGGCCGAACTTCGCCGCCGCGCCGTCGAGCGCATCCTCGATGCGCCGCCAGCCGGCGTCGTCATCCCACAGCGTCGGCGCCGCCGCTCCGGCGGGACGCAGCTTCTCGGCGCGGACGCCGATCAGCCGGACAGGCAGGGCGCGATCCACCGATGCGAACAGTTCGAGCGCGGCATCCCCGATCCGCTGACCCACGGCGGTCGGCTCGACCAGGGTCTGCGAGCGGGAGATCGTCGTGAAATCCGCGAAGCGCACCTTGATCGCCACCGTCGAGGACTCCCAGCCGTGGCCGCGCAGCCGCGCGCCCACCCGATCGGCGAGCCGGCGCAACTCCGAACGCAGGACCGCTGTGTCGGCGATGTCGTGGTGGAACGTCTCTTCGTGGCCCACGCTCTTCTCGACGCGCCCGGTGTCCACGTGGCGGGCGTCGATGCCGCGGGCCAGATGCCAGACACGATCACCCATCGCGGCGCCGAGCGCTCGATCGAGCACCTCGCGCGGCGCCTCCAGGACGTCCGCGATGGTGCGGATGCCCCGGCTCTCGAGCGCCTCCGACGCCTTCGGGCCGACGCCCCACAGTGCGCGGACCGATCTCGGAGCGAGGAACGCCGCCGTCTCGGCCTCCGAGATGATGAGCAGCCCATCGGGCTTGCTCAGCGTGGAGGCCATCTTCGCGACATGCTTGGTCGCGGCGACGCCGATGCTGCAGGTCAGTCCGGTCTCGTCCAGGACACGCTGCCGCAGCATCCGTGCGATCGATCCCGGGCTTCCCCACAGCCGTCGCGCCCCCCGGACATCGAGGAACGCCTCGTCGATCGACAACGGCTCCACGAGAGGCGTGACGTCGCGGAAGATGCGCATGACCTGCGCCGACATCTCCAGGTACCGCTCGAAGTGCGGGAGCACGACGATGGCCGTCGGGCAGAGCCGAAGCGCCTGACCAACCGGCATCGCCGAGCGGACGCCGAAGCGACGAGCTTCGTAGGAAGCGCTGGACACCACCGATCGGCCGTCGGGCGCACCGATGATGATCGCCTTGCCGCGCAGCGACGGGTCGTCGAGCTGCTCGACAGACGCGTAGAACGCGTCCATGTCGACGTGGAGGATGCCGGCGCCGGTGTCGTCGGCGCCCTCGGGCGAGACGACGCGGCCGGATCCGTCACCACGCCCCATGGGTCGATTCTCGCAGCAGCCACCGACATGGACGAGAGGGCGCACCCGAACGGATGCGCCCTCTCGCCGACCCGTCGGCCGCGACCGGTGCGTGACTAGGCGCCGGGAGCGCTCGCCCGCTCGAGGACGAGCTCGCGCACGCGTGCGGCATCCGCCTGTCCCTTCATCGCCTTCATGACGGCGCCGATCACCGCACCGGCGGCCTGCACCTTGCCGTCGCGGATCTTCGCCAGCACGTCGGGCTGCGAGGCGAGCGCCTCGTCGATGGCCGCGATGAGCGCCCCGTCGTCGGAGACCACGGCGAGCCCGCGAGCGTCCACGATCTCCTGCGGCGACCCCTCGCCGGCGATCACGCCTTCGAGCACCTGACGCGCCAGCTTGTCGGTGAGCGTGCCCGCGTCGACCAGCGCCTGAAGCGCGGCGACCTCGGCGGGCGTGGTCATTTCGGACGCCTCGCGCCCCTGTACCTTGGCGAGGCGCGCGATCTCGCCGGTCCACCACTTGCGTGCGGACGCGGGTGACGCGCCGGCCGCGACGGTCGCCGCGATCTCAGGGAGGATGCCGCTGTTGGCGGCGTCCTGGAACTCGAGGTCGGTGAAGCCCCACTCCGTCTTCAGCCGGCGGCGGCGTGCGGCCGGCGGCTCGGGAAGCGCGGCGCGGAGCTCCTCGATCAGCTCGATCGGGGGCGCGACGGGCAGCAGGTCGGGCTCCGGGAAGTACCGGTAGTCGTCGGCGTCCGACTTCGGACGGCCCGGCGACGTGGTGCCGGTGTCCTCGTGCCAGTGCCGGGTCTCCTGCGTGATGGTGCCACCCGCGGCGAGGATCGCCGCCTGACGCTGGATCTCATAGCGCACCGCCCGCTCGACGGAGCGCATGGAGTTGACGTTCTTCGTCTCGGTGCGGGTGCCCAGCTTCTCCTGGCCACGCGGGCGCAGCGAGACGTTCGCGTCGCAGCGGAGGTTGCCGCGCTCCATCCGGGCTTCCGAGATGCCGAGTGCGATCACGATGTCGCGGATCGTGGCGACGTAGGCCTTCGCGATCTCCGGCGCGCGGTGCTCGGCGCCGAAGATCGGCTTGGTGACGATCTCGACCAGCGGCACGCCCGCGCGGTTGTAGTCGACGAGCGAGTACTCGGCGCCCTGGATGCGGCCGGTCGAGCCGCCGACGTGCGTGAGCTTGCCGGCATCCTCTTCCATATGCGCGCGTTCGATCGGAACCGTGACGATCTCGCCGTCGGCGAGCTCGATGTCGACAGAGCCCTCGAAGGCGATGGGCTCGTCGTACTGCGAGATCTGATAGTTCTTGCCGAGGTCGGGGTAGAAGTAGTTCTTCCGCGCGAAACGGCTCGACGGGGCGATCGAGCAGCCGAGTGCGAGCCCCAGGCTGATCGAGTAGCGCACCGCCGTCTCGTTGACGACGGGGAGCGCACCCGGCAGGCCCATGTCGACGGGCGCGACGAGCGTGTTGGGCGCGGCGTCGTGATTGGCCGAGTTCGCGGGGTTGGCGGCAGCCGAGAACATCTTGGTCTCGGTGTTGAGTTCGACGTGCACCTCGAAGCCGAGCACGGGCTCGAAGAGCTCGAGGGCCTTGTCGAAGTCCAGCAGCTTGTCCTTCGCCATCAGCGGACGCCTCCGTTCGCGCCGAGGGCCGGGGCCCTGTCCAGGAGCGGGCCGCCCCACGAGTCGACCAGCAGCGCTTCGAGCGCCGCACCCACGCGATACAGGCGCGCATCCTCGTGCGCGGGCGCCAGGAACTGGATGCCGACCGGCAGGCCGTCTTCCGCGGCGAGGCCGGACGGGATGGAGATGCCGGGCACGCCCGCGAGGTTCGCCGGAATCGTCGTCAGGTCGTTCAGATACATCTGCAGCGGGTCGTCGATCTTCTCACCCAGCCGGAACGCCGTGGTCGGCGCCGAGGGCGTCGCGATGACGTCGACCTGCGCGAACGCATCGTCGAAGTCACGCTGGATGAGCGTGCGGACCTTCTGCGCCGACCCGTAGTAGGCGTCGTAGTATCCCGCCGACAGCGCGTAGGTGCCGAGGATGATGCGGCGCTTCACCTCGTCGCCGAAGCCGGCGTCGCGGGTCTTCGCCATGACGTCTTCGACGGTGCCGCCCGGCACCTCGACACGCAGGCCGAAGCGCACGGAATCGAACTTGGCGAGGTTGCTGGATGCCTCGGCCGGCAGGATCAGGTAGTACGCGGCGACGCCGTACTCGAAGTGCGGCGCGCTGATCTCGACGATCTCGGCGCCCTGCGCCTCCATGGCGGCCAGTGCGGTGCGGAACGACTCCGACACCCCGGCCTGGAAGCCGCTGTCGGGAAGCTCCCGGATCACGCCCACCTTGAGGCCCTTCAGCCCTTCACCCGTGGCGCCCTCGCGGGCGACCGCGGCGAAGGACGGCCACTCGTGCGCCAGCGACGTGGAGTCGTGCGGGTCGTGCCCGCCGATCACGTCGTGCAGGAGCCCGGCGTCGAGCACGGTGCGGGCCACGGGGCCGACCTGATCGAGGCTCGATGCGAGCGCGATCGCGCCGTAGCGGCTGACGCCGCCGTAGGTCGGCTTGATGCCGACCGTGCCGGTCACGTGCGCAGGCTGGCGGATCGACCCGCCCGTGTCGGAGCCGAGCGCCAGGGGCGCCTCGAACGCCGCGACCGCGGCCGCCGAGCCACCGCCCGAGCCGCCCGGGATGCGGGTGAGGTCCCAGGGGTTGCGCGTCGGACCGTACGCGGAGTGCTCCGTCGAGGAGCCCATCGCGAACTCGTCCATGTTCGTCTTGCCGAGCGGGACGAGGCCCGCGGCGCGCGAGCGCGAGACCACGGTCGCGTCGTAGGGCGACATGTAGCCCTCGAGGATCTTCGAGCCGCTCGTCGACGGCATGTCCGTCGTCACCAGGACGTCCTTGATGGCGAGCGGCACGCCGGCGAGCGGGCCGAGGTCGTCACCGGCCGCGCGGCGGCGGTCGATGTCGGCCGCCACGTCGAGCGCGTGCTCGTTGACGTAGAGGAAGGCGTGGACGTCGGCATCCACCGCCGCGATGCGGTCGAGGTGCGCCTGCGTCGCCTCGACACTGGACACATCGCGGGCGGCGAGCTTGTCTGCGAGCGCAGCAGCGCTCAGCTTCGTGAGATCGGTCACGTCGGGGTCCCTTACTGCTCTTCGCCGAGGATCGCTGTCACGCGGAAGCGGCCGTCCGCAGCATCCGGTGCGTTCTGCAGCACCTGCGCGGGCGTCAGCAGGTCTCCCGGGACGTCCGGCCGGAACACGTTCTCGAGCGGGATCGGGTGACTGGTGGCGGCGACGTCGGGTGTGGCGACCGCGGAGACCTTGGCGATGTTGTCGACGATGGCGTCGAGCTGGCCGGTCAGGCGCTCGACCTCCTCGTCGCTCAGCTGGATCCGGGCGAGCACACCGAGATGGCGCACGAGATCGGGGGTGATTTCAGACACCTCCCCAGCCTACCGGGGCCGCGGCCCGGCCCCACGGCGGTCCCGGCGTAGGCTGATCGCGTGACGACCTACGACCCGCCGCGCCCCTGGATCGCCAGCTACGCCGAAGGCGTTCCCGAGGACCTCGCCCCCGTCACCGGCTCTCTCGTCGACATCGTCGACGCCTCCGCGCGCGACTATCCGGATGCCGCGGCCCTGCAGTTCTTCGGGCGCGAGACGTCGTACCGCTCGCTGCACGAGCAGATCGAACGCGCGGCCGCGGGTCTCCGAGAACTCGGCGTGAAGGCGGGCGACCCCGTCGCCATCGTGCTGCCGAACTGCCCGCAGCACATCGTCGCCTTCTACGCCGTCCTGCGGCTCGGCGCCGTCGTCATCGAGCACAACCCGCTGTACACGCCGCGGGAGCTCCGCAAGCAGTTCGAGGACCACGGAGCGAAGCACGCAATCGTGTGGACCAAGGTCGTGGCCACCGTGCAGGAGTTCCCCGCCGACCTGGCCGTGACGGGTCTCGTGTCGGTCGACGTGATCAAAGCCATGCCGTTCGGCACCCGGATGGCCCTCAAGCTCCCGATCGCGAAGGCGCGCGAGTCCCGCGCGGCGCTGACCGAGCGCGTCTCGGGCACCGTGCCGTGGGAGCAGATCGTCGGTGCGGCGCCGCTGCCGGCATCCCATCCCCGCCCCGCGACCGACGACCTCGCCCTCATCCAGTACACGAGCGGCACCACCGGCACGCCGAAGGGTGCGGCGCTCACGCATCGGAACCTGCTGTCCAACGCCGCGCAGGCGCGCGCGTGGGTGCCCTCGATCGTGCGCGGAGACGGATGCGTCGTCTACGCCGTGCTGCCGATGTTCCACGCCTACGGGCTCACGCTCTGCCTCACGTTCGCGATGTCCATGGGCGCCCGGCTGGTGCTGTTCCCCCGCTTCGATCCCGATATGGTGCTCGACGTCGCGAAGAAGCATCCGGCGACCTTCCTCCCCCTCGTCCCGCCGATCGCGGACCGCCTGCTCAAGGCCGCGCGAGAGAAGGGGGTCTCGCTCGAAGGCACCGAAGTCGCCATCTCGGGGGCGATGGCGCTGCCGCACGAGCTCGTCGTGCCGTTCGAGGCGGCGTCCGGCGGCTTCCTGGTCGAGGGCTACGGGCTCAGCGAGTGCTCGCCGGTGCTGATGGCCAACCCGGTCGCGGACAACCGCGTGCCGGGTACGGTCGGTCTGCCGCTGCCGGGAACCGAGTGCCGAGTGGTCGATCCCGACGACCCCACGAAGGATGTGCCCGCCGGCGAGCGGGGCGAGCTCGTGGTGCGCGGCCCGCAGGTGTTCGGCGGTTACTACGGCAAGCCGGAGGAAACCGAGGCGGTCTTCGCGGACGGCTGGTTCCGCACCGGGGACATCGTCACCATCGATGACGCGGGATTCGTGCGCATCGTGGACCGCATCAAGGAGCTCATCATCACGGGCGGCTTCAACGTCGCGCCGACGGAGGTCGAGATCGCCCTGCGTCAGCACCCACGGGTGGAAGACGCCGCGGTCGTCGGCCTCCCCAGTGACCACTCCGGGGAGGACGTCGTCGCGGCCATCGTGCTCACCCCGGGTGAGGACGTGGACGTCGAGACCGTGCGCGAGTTCGTACGCGGCATCCTGACGCCGTACAAGGTGCCCCGGCGGATCTACGTGGTCGACGAGCTCCCCAAGTCCCTCATCGGCAAGGTGCTGCGCCGGCAGGTGCGCGACCGTCTGCTCGCGCTGAACACCGGAGTCTGACGCTCACTCCGCCAGTCCGTCGCGCGCCACGGCGATCCGGTACGGATGGACCGTCGCGTCGAAGACACCTGCCGCCACCGCGGGGTCGGCGTGCATGATCTCGCGAGCCGCTGATTCGTCATCCGCCTCGAAGATGGTGATGCCGAACGTGCCCTCCGCCTCCTGCGTCCGGCCGGCGAGGATCAGGATGCCGCGATCTCGCAGCGCGACGAGATACGCGAAGTGATCCCCGACGATGCGCTGCTCGTCGGGAGTGGGATCGCTCACCATCGCGGGCCGCGACGGGACGATGCGATACAGCCACTGCGCCATGCCGCCATCCTCCCAGTCGCGAGCCGCGACCTCAGCTCACGTCGGGCGGGGCGCCCAGTGCGTCGGGGCCCTGCGTCACCAGCACGTGGAACTGCGCGGCATCGAGGATGCGGATGCCGAGCTCCTCCGCCTTCGCGAGCTTGGACCCCGCGCCCGGCCCCGCGGCCACGAAGTCGGTCTTCTTGGAGACGCTCGACGCCGCCTTGCCGCCGGCTTTGAGGATCGCCTCCTGAGCCCCTTCGCGGCTGTACCCGTCGAGCGAGCCCGTGGCCACCACGGTGAGGCCCGCGAGCACTCCCCCGGTGACGACCGCCGCCCCCGGGCCGGGATGACCGGGCGTCGCCAGCTGCGCGCCGGCGGCGGACCACCGCTCGACGATCTCGCGGTGCCAGTCGACCTCGAACCAGTCGATGAGCGAGTCGGCGATGATGCCGCCGACACCCTCGACGCCGGCGAGCTCGTCGCGCGACGCCGCCCGGATCGCCTCGACCGATCCGAACCACTGCGCGAGAGCACGCGCGGCGACGGGTCCGACGTGGCGGATGTTGAGGGCGACGAGGAATCGCCACAGCTCTTTCGTCTTCGCGCGCTCGAGCTGATCGAGCAGCGTGATCGCCTGGGCAGAGGGCTGCGGACCGACCGCTCCCGCCTTCTTCTCCGCCGCAGAGGGGTTGCGGCGGAACGGTGCCCGCCGGACGAACTCGCCGGACTTCTCATCGACGCGCGGTTCGCCGGTCTCGGCATCGCGCACGACGACCTCGATCGGAACCAGCTGATCGAGGGTGAGCTCGAACAGGCCGGCCTCGGTCTCGAGGGGCGGGACCTCGGGCACCGACGGCTGCGTGAGAGCGGCAGCGGTCACCTCGCCGAGCGCTTCGATGTCGAGACCGCCGCGTGAGCCGATGTGCTCCACGCGCCCGCGCACCTGCGCGGGGCAGGCACGCGTGTTGGGGCAGCGCAGGTCGATGTCGCCTTCCTTCGCCGGGGCGAGCGCCGAGCCGCATTCGGGGCAGTCGGCGGGCATCACGAACTCGCGCTCGGTGCCGTCGCGCAGCTCGACGACGGGACCCAGGATCTCGGGGATGACGTCGCCCGCCTTGCGGAGCACGACCGTGTCGCCGATGAGCACGCCCTTGGCGCGCACGACGTCCTGGTTGTGGAGGGTCGCCTGCCGCACCACCGACCCCGCGACCCGCGCGGGCGCCATGACGGCGAACGGCGTCGCCCGACCGGTGCGCCCGACCGAGACCACGATGTCGAGCAGTTTGGTGTTGACCTGCTCGGGCGGGTACTTGTACGCGATCGCCCACCGCGGAGCGCGACTGGTCGCGCCCAGCTCGTCATGGAGCGCGAGCTCGTCGACCTTCACCACGACGCCGTCGATCTCGTGCTCGACGTCGTGGCGGTGCTCGCCATAGTGTGCGACGAAATCCAGCACGCCGTCGATGTCGTCCGTGGTGCGGAAGTAAGGGCTGGTCGGCAGACCCCACTCCGCGAGCAGCGCGTAGATCTCGCTCTGCGAGTCGACGGGAGGCCGGCTCCACGCGCCGATGCCGTGGACGAACAGCCGGAGGGAATCGAGGCGGGCCTGCCCGGCCTCGTGCTCCAGGCCGTCCTTCTTGTCGAGCTGCTGACGCAGCCCGCCCGACGCGGCGTTGCGCGGATTGGCGAACGACGGGAACCGGCGTTCGGCGCTCACACGCGCCTTCGCCTCGTCGAACGCCCGGCTGCGGGCCCGGGTCTCGTCGACGGCGCGGTCGCGCATCTCGGCCTGCAGCGCATTGAGCCGTGCGAACGCCGCCACAGGGATGAACACCTCACCGCGGACCTCGACGATGTCCGGGTGACCGCTGCCGGCGAGCCGCTGCGGGATTCCCGCGACGCGGACCGCGTTCATCGTCACGTCCTCGCCGACGCGGCCGTCGCCGCGCGTGGCCGCCGACGTCAGCACCCCGCGCTCGTAGCGCAGGCTGATGGCGAGACCGTCGATCTTGAGCTCGGTCAGCCACCGCACCTTCCTGCCGGCGGCGGCCTGGGCCTTCACACACCAGTCCCGCAGCTCTTCGGCACTGAACACGTTGTCGAGGCTGAGCATGCGCTCGGCGTGCTCGATCGGCGCGAACATCGAGCTCTCGGCGGCTCCCACGGTCTGGGTGGGCGAGTCCTGGCCCTGCAGCTCGGGGTGCATGTGCTCGATCTCTTCGAGCCGCCGCATCCATCCGTCGTAGGTGGCGTCGTCGACGATCTCCGCGTTGCGCCCGTAGTACGCGTCACGTGCGCCGAGGATGCGCTCGGTCAGATCCTGGGCTTCGACTCGCGCGGCCTCGAGGCCGGCGTCTGCGGGAAGTACGGCATCCGTCACCCCGTCAGTCTAGGAGCGGGCTCCGACAGCACACAGGCCTCCGCGGCGGATGGAGCGCCCGACAGGGGACCCCGCGGGTGAACGCCGCGGCGCGGCATCCGTCTCCCGCCTGCTATGCCCCCACCGGCACAGCCGAGACGGTGCGATCGATCGTGAACTGCCCGATCACGCGGGTGCCGTCGTAGAGGACCGCCGTCTGCCCGGGTGCGACGCCGTCGAACGGCGTCTCGGGCACCACGGTCAAGAGTCCCGCGGCGAGCGTGGCCGACGCGGGCACCGGGTCGGCGTGCGCGCGGATCTGCACGTGGCAGGCGAACTCGCCCGCCTGCTGCGGTCGGCCGGCCCAGGAATACCGCTCCCCCGCGATCTCGGCGGTGGCGAGGGCCTCCTTGGGGCCGACGACGACGGTGTTCGAGACCGGCCGCACCTC
Source organism: Microbacterium sp. ProA8 (assembly GCF_039905635.1). NCBI lineage: Bacteria > Bacillati > Actinomycetota > Actinomycetes > Micrococcales > Microbacteriaceae > Microbacterium > Microbacterium chionoecetis. The sequence continues at coordinate 2,375,985 of NZ_CP157000.1, forward strand.
GAGCACGAACCGGGGCTTGCCGTCGGATGCCGGCACGCCGAGCTGGAGGCCGCGGCGCTGGCCGACGGTGAACGCGTGGGCGCCCTCGTGCGAGCCGACGACCGCGCCGGTGCGGTCGAGGATGTCGCCCCGCTCGGCGCCGACCTTGTCAGCGAGCCAGCCACGGGTGTCTCCGTCGGGGATGAAGCAGATGTCGTGGCTGTCGGGCTTGTGCGCCACCGTGAGGCCGCGCTCTTCGGCCTCGGCGCGCACGAGCGCCTTGGACGGCGTCGCCCCGAGCGGGAAGTAGGTGTGGGCCAGCTGCTCGGCGTTCAGCACGCCCAGCACGTACGACTGGTCCTTCGCGGCGTCCGACGCGCGGTGCAGCTCCAGACCCTGGGGTCCGTCGACCAGCGTCGCGTAGTGGCCGGTGCAGACGGCGTCGAAGCCCAGCTCGAGCGCGCGCTCGAGCAGCGCGGCGAACTTGATCTTCTCGTTGCAGCGCATGCAGGGGTTCGGCGTCCGGCCGGCGCGGTACTCGGCCACGAAGTCGTCGATGACGTCGTCGCGGAAGCGCTCCGAGAAGTCCCACACGTAGAACGGGATGCCCAGGCGATCGGCCGCGCGCCGGGCGTCCATCGCGTCCTCGATCGTGCAGCAGCCGCGGCTGCCGGTGCGGAGGGTGCCGCCCGCCCGGGAGAGGGCGAGGTGCACGCCGACGACGTCGTGTCCGGCGTCGACGGCCCGCGCGGCCGCGACCGCGGAGTCCACTCCGCCGCTCATGGCCGCAAGGATTCGCATGGGTCCAGTCTACGAACCCGCACCTGACCGTGGCCCGGATGCCGCCCGCGCACGCTCGACAGCCTCGGGGAGCACCGCCAGCACCGCGTCGACGTCGGCGTCGACGGTGGTGCGTCCGAGCGTGAGCCGGAGCACCTGGCGGGCCTCGGCATCCGTCCGCCCCATCGCGATCACGACGTGCGACGGCTCGGGCACCCCCGCCTGGCAGGCCGACCCGGTCGACACCGCGATGCCGGCACGGTCGAGAAGGAACAGCAGCGTCTCACCCGCCGCGCCGGGGAAGAGCACGTGGGCGTTGCCCGGTACGCGGGCGACGGGGTCGCCGAGCAGTTTCGCACCCGGGATCGTGTTCCGGATGCCGCTCACGAGCCGCTCGCGCAGCGCCCCGAGCCGCGTCGCCTCGGCCTCTCGCTCCGCCTCGGCCGCCTCGGCGGCCACGGCGAACGCCACCGCGCCGGCGACGTCCTGCGTGCCCGCGCGCAGCCGCCGCTGCTGACCGCCGCCGTGCTGGAGGGCGGTGAGGTCGGCGCCGCGCGCGACCACGAGTGCGCCGACGCCGGTCGGCCCGCCGATCTTGTGGGCCGACACGCTCAGCGCCGCCAGCCCGGCACGGCCGCGGGCATCCCCGCGCCAGGCGCGGAACGACACCGGCACGTGCCCGAACGCGGCGACGGCGTCAAGGTGCAGCGGCACCCCGGCTGCGGCGGCGGCCGCGGCGAGTGCCGCCGCGTCGTTGATCGTCCCGGCCTCGTTGTTGGCGACGAGGGCGGTGGCGAAGGCGGCGCCGGGCAGTGCCGCCGCGAACGCGTCGGAGCGGATGCGGGCAGCGGCGTCGATGCCGACGTGGCGCACCTGGGCGCCCTGCGCCTCGAGCCATTCGACCGCGTCGAGCGTCGCGTGGTGCTCGCCGTCCGGCAGCACCACGGCGTCCGCGTGGGCGGGTCGTGCCCACCAGAGTCCCTTCACGGCGAGGTTGACGGCCTCGGTGCCCCCCGACGTGAAGACGACCTCGATCGGGTCCGCGTCGATCACCGCGGCAAAGCGCTCGCGCGCCTCTTCGAGCACCCGGCGCGCGTGCTGCCCGGCCCCGTGGATCGACGAGGCGTTGCCGGCCACCGCGGCCGCGTCGATCCAGGCGTCCCGCGCCTCCGGGCGCAGCGGCGCGGTGGCGGCGTGGTCGAGGTAGATCTGCTGGTCGCTCATGCGCACCCGCCCCCTCTCGATCACGTCGCCGACGGCTGCGCCCGAGTCCCGTGGCTCACGGCACCGGGTCTCGTAACAAGTCCGACTCCGACCATGGTTATGGTAGTCCGCATGGTCAGCCTGGAGTCCGTCCTCTCGCCCTCGGCCGCGGGCCTGCTCAGCCCGCAGCTCGATGGGCTGGGCGTCGTGCTGCTGCCCGACGGCGGTCGGCTGCGGGTGTGGTCGGCCGCGGCGGATGCCGTCGACCTCGTCGTCTTCGACGACACCGACCTCGACTGGATCACCGCAACCGAGCCGCTCAGCCCGATCGGCGGCGGTGTGTGGGAGATCACGACGCCGCTCCTGCGTCCCGGCGCCCGCTACGCGATCCGCGTCGATGGACCGCAGGCGCCGGGCAACACCTTCAACCGCGGTACACTGCTGCTCGATCCGTACACGCGCGGCGTCGTCCGCACCGGGTACGACGGCTGGCGCTCCGCCGTGGTCGAAGGCTCCTTCGACTGGGGTGGCGTGCCCAAGCCCGCGGTGCCCATGGACCGCACGGTGCTGTACGAAGGGCACCTCAAGGGCCTCTCGAAGCGGCATCCCGACGTACCGGGAGCGCTGCGCGGCACCTACGCCGGACTCGCGCACCCGGCGATGGTCCAGCACTTCCTCGATCTGGGCGTCACGAGCATCGAGCTGCTGCCCGTCCACGCCTTCACCACCGAGCCACGGCTGCTTCAGCACGGCCTCACGAACTACTGGGGCTACAACTCCCTGGGCTTCTTCGCCCCGCACGCCGCCTATGCCACCGAGGATGCTCGCCGACACGGACCCGACGCCGTCCTCCGCGAGTTCAAGGGAATGGTGAGGCTGCTTCACGAGGCCGGGCTGGAGGTGATCCTCGACGTCGTCTACAACCACACGGCCGAAGAGGGCATCGGCGGACCGCGCTCGAGCCTGCGCGGCATCGACAACCGCGCGTACTACCGGCAGGAGGACGACGGCGCGTACATCGACGTCACCGGCTGCGGCAATTCTCTGGACACATCCACGGATGCCGCGTCCCGCCTGGTGCTCGATTCGCTGCGGTACTGGGCGAACGACGTGCAGGTGGACGGGTTCCGGTTCGATCTCGCCGCGACACTCGGCCGGGACTCGTCCCACCACTTCACGCCGGAGCATCCCCTGCTCCGTGCGATCCTCGACGATCCGGCGCTCGCCGGCGTCAAGAAGATCGCCGAGCCGTGGGACGTGGGCATGGGCGGCTGGCAGACCGGCAACTTCGGCGACGGATGGAGCGAGTGGAACGATCGCTACCGCGACCGCGTCCGCAACTTCTGGCTGAGCGACGTGGACTACGCGCGCCGTGCATCCACCTCCCCCGTCGGCATCGGCGGTTTCGCGAACCGGCTCGCCGGCTCGGCGAACACCTTCGCAGACGAGCGCGGGCCGCTCGCGAGCGTGAACTTCGTGACCGCGCACGACGGCTTCACCCTGCGCGATCTCGTCTCGTACGACGTGAAGCACAACTTCGGCAACGGCGAGCACAACCGCGACGGCGCCGACACGAACCGCTCGTTCAACCACGGCGCCGAAGGTCCGACGGACGACGCGGGGATCCTCGCGACCCGCCGCAAGGCTATGCGCAACCTGCTGGGCACGCTCCTGCTCTCGGCCGGGGTGCCCATGATCACGGCGGGCGACGAGTTCGCCCGCACACAGCGGGGCAACAACAACGCCTACTGCCACGACTCCGTGCTGACGTGGCTGTCGTGGGAGCACGCCCCCTGGCAGCGGGACCTGTACGCGCACGTGCGCCACCTCCTGCGCCTGCGACGCGAGAACCCGGCGCTGCGCCCCAGCCGCTTCGCGCGGCTCGGCGAGCGCACACCCTCGGCATCCGTCATGGAGTGGTACGACGAGCACGGCGAGACCATGTCTCTCGAGCGGTGGACCGATCCGGCTCACCGCACGCTCCAGTACGTGGCGGCCTCCACTCCCGAGTTCGAGGGGTTCAACCGGGTGCTCCTCATGGTCCACGGCACCGAGCGGCCGACCAGCGTCACGCTCCCCGACGTGGACGGCGTGACCCGGTACATCGCACTGTGGTCGAGCGCGGACGAGAGGCCGTCCGAGCTGACGCCGACCTTCTCCCCCGGCGACACGATCGCCCTGCCGGGCACAGCGATGCGTCTCTTCCGTGCCGAGTAGATCAGCCGCCCTCCGGAGGACCGGCGACGGCACGTCGCTGTCATCCCGCTTCGGCGCGCGATAGGTTCGACACGTGGTCACGACGACGCGCTCCGCGCGCTCCCGCCCGTGGCGGAGCGCCTCGGCCCTCCCTGTCCGCGATATCCGTGCCTGGCAGGCTGAACGCGACACCGCAGCGCGGCGCGTTCCCCTTGCCCAGCCCTCACCGGCGGTGCCCTGGGGCGATTACCGCCCCAAGGCCTTCGACGGCGAGGTGGTGCCGTTCCGGGTGACGGCGTTCCGCGAGGGGCACGACCGCATCGGCGTCCATCTGCGCCTCTTCTCGCCCAGCGGCGATGAGTCCCTGCATCGCCTCCGTTCGCTCGACGACGGCTTCGATCGCTGGCAGACGGAGGTGGCGCTGCTCGAGCAGGGCGTCTGGCGCTTCCGCTTCGAGTCGTTCGGCGACGATTTCGCCACGTGGGAGCACGCCGCCTCGCTCAAGATCGCCGCGGGAGTGGATGCCGCGCTCATGCGCGAACTCGGAGCGCTGCTGTTCGACCGCGCCACGGCGGAGAAGGGCCGCCCGGTCGCTGAACGGCGCACGCTCGCCGCGGCTGCGGCATCCCTCCGCGACAGCGCCGTCGACGACGTCGCCGCGCTCGCCATCGTGGAGGATCCGACGCTGGCCGGATACTTCCGTCAGCGCCCGCTCATGTCGCTCGCGACGGTCGGCGACGACCTCGAGCTCCTCGTCGAGCGCGAACGCGCCGGCGTCGGGGCGTGGTACGAGTTCTTCCCCCGCTCCGAGGGCGCGCGCCGCCTGAAGGACGGCACAGTCAAAAGCGGCACCTTCCGCACGGCCGTGAAACGGCTGCCGGCGGTGGCCGCGATGGGCTTCGACGTGCTGTACCTGCCGCCGATCCACCCGATCGGCACGGTGAACCGCAAGGGCCCGAACAACACGCTGGAGGCAGGACCGGGCGATCCGGGCTCGCCCTGGGCGATCGGCTCGGCGTCCGGCGGACACGACACCGTCCACCCCGACCTCGGAACGCTCGCCGACTTCCGCGCGTTCGTGCGCAGCGCGCGTGCCGCGGGCATCGAGATCGCCCTTGATCTGGCGCTCCAGGCGGCTCCCGACCACCCCTGGGTCACCGCGCATCCCGAATGGTTCACGACGCTCCCCGACGGCTCGATCGCCTACGCCGAGAACCCGCCGAAGAAGTACCAGGACATCTACCCGGTCAACTTCGACAACGACCCGGAAGGCATCCGCGCCGAGGTGCTGCGGATCGTCCGCCACTGGATCGCGCAGGGCGTGCGCATCTTCCGCGTCGACAACCCGCATACGAAGCCGCTGCAGTTCTGGGAGTGGCTCATCGGGACGGTGACCGCAGAAGACCCGGACGTCGTGTTCCTCGCCGAGGCGTTCACGCGCCCGGCGCCGCTGCAGAGCCTCGCCTCGGCCGGCTTCCAGCAGAGCTACACCTACTTCGCGTGGCGCAACACCAAGGAAGAGCTGGAGGAGTTCCTCTCGGCGCTGGCGCACGAGACCGACGACTTCCTGCGCCCCAATCTCTTCGTCAACACCCCCGACATCCTCACCGAGTACCTGCAGTTCGGCGGCCGTGCCGCGTACCGCATCCGCGCGGCCGTCGCCGCCACCGCGGCTCCCAGCTACGGCGTGTACGCCGGCTACGAGCTCTACGAGAACGTGGCGCGCCCGGGATCCGAAGAGAACATCGACAACGAGAAGTACGAGTACAAGTTCCGCGACTGGGCGGGTGCCGAAGAGCGCGGCGAGTCGCTGGCGCCGTTCCTCACCCGGCTCAACGACATCCGACGCGCGCACCCCGCCCTCCGCCAGCTGCGCAACCTCAGCGTCCACTGGAGCGACGACGACGCGATCCTGGTGTACGCCAAGCACCTCGATGCGGCGCTCTCGCCCGACGGCCGCAGCGACACCGTCATCGTCGTGGTCAACACCGATCCCCACTCGGTGCGCCAGACGATGGTCCACCTCGACACCCGCGTCTGGGGCGTCGAGCCCGGTTCGCCGTACGAGGTCGAGGACCTCGTCACCGGCGCCCGCTGGACGTGGTCGGATCACAACTACGTGATGCTGGACGCGTTCACCGAGCCGGTCCACATCCTCCACGTGAAGGAACCCCGATGACGCCCACCGACCAGATCCTCGATGCCGTCGCGACGGGCTCCTACCACGACCCCCACTCCGTGCTCGGTGTCCATCCCGGCACGGATGCCGAGGGCAACAGGACCTGGATCGTCCGCGCCCGCCGGCCCCTGGCACGCAGCGTGACCGCTGTCTTCGCCGACGGCACGCGCGTTCCCCTCGAGCACGTCCGCGCAGGAATCTGGGAGGGCACCCGCGCCGGTGCCCTCACACGGTACGAGCTGCACGCAAGCTACGCACAGGGCCCGGATTACATCGCCGACGACCCCTACCGCCACTCCCCGACGATCGGCGAGCTCGACCTGCACCTGATCGGCGAGGGTCGCCACGAGGAACTGTGGCGGGCGCTCGGCGCGCATGAGCGCGAGCATGACGGCACGATGGGCACCGCGTTCACGGTCTGGGCGCCGAATGCCCGCGCCGTGCGCGTGGTCGGGGATTTCAACGGCTGGGACGGCCAGGGCCACGCGATGCGCTCCATGGGCGGCACCGGCGTGTGGGAGCTCTTCGTCCCCGGCATCGGTCAGGGCACGAGCTACAAGTTCGAACTGCGCGGTCGCGGCGGCGATTGGGCGCTCAAGGCCGATCCGATGGCCCGGTTCGCCGAGGTGCCTCCCGCCACGGCATCCGTCGTCGTCGGCTCTTCGTACTCCTGGGGCGACTCAGCGTGGCTCGCCGAGCGCGCCCGCTCGACGCCGGTGTCTCGCCCGATGTCGGTGTACGAGCTGCACTTCGGCTCGTGGCGGCAGGGGCTGTCGTATCGCGATGCCGCGGACGAGCTCATCGACTACGTCACCGGCCAGGGGTTCACCCACATCGAGTTCCTCCCCCTCGCCGAGCACCCGTTCGGCGGCTCCTGGGGCTACCAGGTCACCGGCTACTACGCGCCGACCAGCCGCTTCGGCCACCCCGACGACCTGCGCTACCTCATCGACCGGCTGCACCAGGCGGGCATCGGCGTGATCATGGACTGGGTGCCCGGGCACTTCCCGAAGGACGCCTTCGCGCTGGCGCGCTTCGACGGCGAGCCGCTGTACGAGCACGCCGACCCCCGGCGCGGCGAGCACCGCGAGTGGGGCACGTACATCTTCGACTACGGCCGCAGCGAGGTGCGGAACTTCCTCGTCGCGAACGCGCTCTACTGGTTCGAGGAGTTCCACGTCGACGGCCTGCGGGTGGACGCGGTCGCGTCCATGCTCTACCTCGACTACTCGCGCGAGGAGGGCGAGTGGGCGCCCAACGTCCACGGCGGCCGCGAGAACCTGGAGGCGATCCGTTTCCTTCAGGAGGTCAACGCCACGGCGTACAAGCGCTACCCCGGTATCGCGATGATCGCCGAGGAATCCACGAGCTTCCCGGGAGTGACGGCGCCGACGAGTCAGGCGGGTCTCGGCTTCGGGTTCAAGTGGAACATGGGCTGGATGAACGACTCTCTCCAGTACATCAAGCGCGACCCGATCTACCGATCGCACCACGAGGGCGAGCTCTCCTTCTCGTTCGTCTACGCCTTCAGCGAGAACTACGTGCTGCCCATCAGCCACGACGAGGTCGTCCACGGAAAGGGCAGCCTCATCGCACGGATGCCGGGCGACCACTGGCAGAAGCTGGCCAACATGCGGGCCTTCCTGGCGTACATGTGGGGCCACCCGGGCAAGCAGCTGCTGTTCATGGGTCAGGAGTTCGGCCAGCTGTCGGAGTGGTCCGAGGGACGCTCCCTGGACTGGTGGCTGCTCGACCAGCCGACGCACGCGCAGCTGCAGCAGTTCGTGGGGGTGCTCAACCGCGTGTACCGCGACCAGTCCGCACTGTGGGCACGCGACAGCGACGGCGCGGCGTTCAACAGGCTGGGCGCGCCGAGATGGAATCCGAACGTCGTGGCCTTCGCACGACGCGACTGGCACGGCAACACGATCGTGGTGGCCGCGAACTTCTCCGGCCAGCCCTTGACCTCGTACGAGCTGGACCTGCCCGAGAGCGGCGTGTGGCACGAGATCCTCAACACCGACGCGCAGGCCTACGGCGGGTCCGGCGTCGGCAACCTCGGCGTCGTCCACGCCGGTGCGGGTGGACGTGCCTCGCTCGTGCTGCCGCCGCTGGGCGTGCTGTGGCTGCGCCACGAGACGAGTGCGCACATCCCCTCGCCCACCCAGGGCTGAGCGGGCGTCCGTCAGAACAGCAGCGAAGCGAGGCGACTGCGCGCCGCGATGACGCGCGGGTCGGCGTCGCCGACGAGCGCGAACAGCTCCAGCAGGCGCTCACGCACCGGCGTGCGCTCCTCGTCGGGCAGTGCCGCGAACAGGTCGAGCAGACGACCGAAGGCATCCTCGACGTGGCCGCCCGAGATGTCGAGATCGGCGACGGTGAACTGCGCCTCGACGTCCTGGGGGGCGGATGCCGCAGCCGCACGTGCCGCCTGGAGATCGACATTCTGCACGCGAAGGAGCAGACGCACCTGACCGAGCCCGGCGCGGGCCTCGGCGTCGCGGGGGTTCTCGGCGAGGGCCTTCTCGTATGCGGCGACCGCGCGGGCGTAGTCGCCCTCTTCGATCGCCTCGAAGGCCTCTGCGTGCAACGGCGGCAGAGGGGGCTCGGCCGGTGCCTCGTCCGGAGCCTGTCCGTCGACGGCTGCCGAGCCGGTCACGCCGTTCTGCGCCGCGAGCTGAAGGAGCTGCGCGAACACCTCGCGCACCTGCTGCTCGGGCACCGCACCGGTGAACATCTGCACGGGCTGTCCGGCGACGAGGGCGACGACCATCGGGATCGACTGGGCGCGGAATGCCTGCGAAAGCTGCGGGTTGGCGTCGACGTCGACCTTTGCGAGGACCAGTCGTCCTCCGAGCTCGAGCACGACCTTCTCGAGCACCGGGCTCAGCTGCTTGCACGGCCCGCACCACTCGGCCCACAGGTCGACGACCACGGGGACGGTCCGCGAGAGCTCCAGAACCTGCGGGAACGTCTCATCGGTGACGTCCAGGACCAGCGACGGCACCACGACGGCGCTGCCCGCGGGCGCTTCCTCACCCGGGGCAGTCGCCGCGGTGGCGGCGGGCCGGTTCCGGAGGGTGGACAGGTCGACGGCACCGCGCAGCGAGGCGCCCAGAGTGGGATCGGTCACGGAAGAATCCTCGCATCGAGAATGTCGGATGAGTAACCGAGCAGGCGGATCTTCTCGTTCGACCCGGGACCGGGGACGTAGAAGAACACCTGATCGCTGTACGTGGTCTCGAACCCCGTCGGCGACTGGTCGGCGCCGGCCAACGTCTTCACGGGCGGGTTGTCGGCGACCTTGATCACCGCTTCCACCACCGTGGGCGTGGCGGTGTCGATCTCGTTGATGTTCACTGCGACGATCGCCCCACTCTCGACCGTCTGCAGGGCGAAGGGCGCCTGGGGTCCTGCGGCGGAGGAGAACTCGAGTTTTCCGGTCGAGGCGGCGGTCTTGTTGAAGTCCTCGAGGCGCCGCTGCCGGTCGGCATCGATGCTGGTCCGCAGCTGGTCGCCCTCGACCTCGAACAGGTCGTAGAACTGGCTCGCCTCACCCTGGTTGATGATGTCCGCGTACGCGGCGGCGATCTGGTCGGGCGGCATCACGAGGAAGGGAGAGTCGGGCTCGACCGCCGGCGCGCCGATGTACGAGGGCGCCAGGTCCGGCAGCGAGGTCGAGGCCTCGAGGCTCCCGACATAGCCGAGCTTGTAGTCGGCCCACTGATCCTGCTGCGTCAGCACCATGATGCTCGACGTCTTCGACTCCTCGTCGTCGGCGACCGCGATCACCGAGCGGGGCCAGCCGTCGTAGGCCTGGGGAAGGATGATCTCGAGCGGCTTGGAGAGGATGGGCGCCGGAGCCGGGTACTCCGGGAGGGAGGCGCGCAGCTTGTAGAACGTGTCGCGGGCGGCCAGTGCCGCGCCCTCGAGGCGTGTGTCGGCGAGGTCCCCGTCGAGCGCCGCGTCGGCTTCGGCGACCGTCGACGCGATGCGGGTCAGGATCCGCTCGGCCTGCGCCTTGGTGACCGCGGGGGCCTGCTGGCCTTCCGGGGCGATGACCGTCGCCGTCGGGGACGGCGTCGGCGAGGGGGCGAGCTGCGGCCAGGCGTCGGCGGAGCAGCCCGTGAACAGCAATGCCGAGACGGCGACGACCGGCAGCACCGCGAACGCACGCCGGCCGCTCGCCACGGCGCGACGCGACGTGGGCGAGCTGCTGATGACGCCCTTGTCGTCGCCGTCGATCGCGATGTCGATCGGCTCGGTCACCGGCAGCGGCAGCCCCTTGCGGCGCGGCCCGCGCTTACGGCGGGCGTGACGGATGCCGAGGATGTAGAGGAACACGCCGACCACCATGAGGATGGCTCCGCCGACGATGAGCGGACCCGCCCACGGCGTCGAGGTCTGCAGCGGCCACGTCACCGTCACCCTGCTCGGGGCGGGTGCGGTGCCGTCGGCGGCGACCAGCACGCTCATCTCCGCCGGCAGCTGCAGCGGGGCGATGAGAAGGTCCTTCTGCTGGTACTCGTCGAGCCAGAGATCCGACCCGACGGGGCTGCGGCCCGGCGCGTCGGCGGCGGGCTCAGCGGCCGTCTCCTCGGGCGCGGCGCCCTCGGCGGGGGCTTCCGGCGTGGCGCCGGCGATCGCGTCGACCTCGGGCTCGACGACGACGGTCTCGACCTCGCCGTCGCCGGTCAGCGTGACATGCGTGTACGTCGTGTCGGACAGCCAGGACTCCATGTCGGCCGTCCGGCCGTAGGAGGCGAAGATGTCGCCCTCGGCCTGGGCGCGCAGGGTCTGCGTCCCCGGCATCTGGTTGAGGACGGCGCCGTCGATAAGGAGATACGGCGTCTCCTCCTCGACGGAGATCGCCGTGGTCTCAGTCCTGGGTCCCTGGAAGATCGTCCGCTGGGCGATCCCCGCACCGATCATCACGGTGGCGAGCACGAACGCCGCCACGGCCCACACGAAACGCACGAAGAACACCTTTCCCGGACGCGCAGACGCAGCGCGACCCTTCGATTCGACATTTCAGACTAGCGGGGATGACCTGTGAGGCGCGTGGGAGGGATCATTCCACGGACTGGACGCCCCGCATGCGTATCCTTGGCGGACAGAACGGATCGACGCGGCGTCGATCGGCAGGGGGACTTGGATGAAGCTGCACAGCCCGTTCCGCACCGCGTTGCTCGCAACGCTGGGTGTCGGCCTCGGACTGCTCCTCATCGGCAGCATCCAGAACCTTCAGACGATCCTGCTCTACGTCGGGACCGCACTGTTCCTCTCGCTCGGCCTGGATCCGATCGTCGCGTGGCTCGAACGCCGCAAGCTGCCCCGCTGGGCGGCCGTCCTCGTCACGATCCTCGGGGTGCTCGCCGTCTTCGCCGGCATCATCCTGATGGTGGTGCCGATCATCGTGCAGCAGATCGGGCAGCTCGTCGCGGCCATCCAGAAGCTGGCCGAGGACGGCATGTTCGACGACCCGGTCGGCGAGATCCAGAACTGGCTGCACACCGTGTTTCCCGCGCTCGACGTCGACGAGGTCTGGGGCTACATCGAAGACTGGTACGCGTCCCTCGATGTCGGCGCGATCGGCAGCGAGGTCGGCGGCAGCATCATCACGATCATCGGTGCGCTCATCGCGGGCTTCGCCGGCGCCTTCATCGTGCTGATCCTCACCATCTACTTCACCGCGTCCACGCCCAGCCTGAAGCGCTCCGTGTACCAGCTGGTGCCCGCGTCCAAGCGCGCCCGCTTCATGGATCTCGGCGAGCAGATCACCGACTCCGTCGGCTACTACGTCATCGGGCAGGTGACGCTCGGCCTCATCAACGGCGTCTTGAGCGCGATCTTCCTGTCGATCATCAAGGCGCCGTTCCCGGCCGTGCTCGCCGTGATCGCGTTCTTCTTCTCGCTCATCCCGCTCGTCGGCACGCTCACCGGCTCGATCATCATCGTGCTGACATGCCTCGTGGTGGGCTCGCCGACGACCGCGGTGATCGCCGGCATCTACTACCTGATCTACATGCAGATCGAGGCGTACATCATCTCCCCGCGCATCATGGGGCGGGCCGTCTCGGTGCCCGGAGCGGTGGTCGTGATCGCCGCACTCGCGGGCGGCTCGCTGCTCGGGCTGCTGGGCGCGCTGGTCGCGATCCCGGTGGCCGCCAGCATCCTCATCCTCTATCGCCAAGTGGTGATCCCGCGCCAGAACGAGAGGTGACCCGGCGCCGCGACACGATGTCGCGACAGTCGTGTCACGCCTCTGCGGCGAGGGACCCGTTCCACTCCAGCGGCAGCGGCAGCGCGTCGGGATTGACGGCAGCCACGATCTCGGTGAGCACCCGGCGTGTCTGGTTCTCGCCCACCCACAGGTGCTTCCCGCCTTCGACGGGGATCAGCACCGCATCCGGCACGCTGGCGAAGCGGTCGGCCGCGGCATCCGGTCGCAGGTAGTCGTCGAACTCGGGAACCAGCACGATCAGGCGCCGGTCGTCGCCCGCCCATGCCGCGACCTCCTCGGCGGTCGCGCGATGAAGCGGCGGTGACAGCAGCACGACGCCCTCCACCGGGTGATCTCGCCCGTACTTGAGGGCGAGTTCCGTGCCGAACGACCATCCGAGCAGCCACGGCCGCGGCAGTCCGCGGGCATGCACGAAGTCCATCGCGGCAGCGACATCGAACGCTTCGGCCCGGCCGCCGTCGAAGGCGCCCTCGCTCGTGCCCCGCGGCGAAGTGGTGCCACGCGTGTTGAAGCGGAGCACCGCGAGATCGGCGAGGGCGGGTAGGCGCCCGGATGCCTTGCGGAGGATGTGCGAGTCCATGAACCCGCCCGCCGTGGGAAGCGGATGCAGCGTCACGAGCGTCGCGACCGGCTCGCGGGTCTCGGGGAGCGCGAGCTCGCCGACGAGCGTCAGCCCGTCGAGCGTCTCGAGCTCGATGTCTTCCCGCCGCGCGGGAAGCTGCATCGGTCCGCGGATCTCCATGTCATGCCACCTTCCAGCAGTGCTGATGCCAGTGCCGACGCGCGGCGAGATCCGCCGCATCGCCCAGGACGCCATCGGCGCGCCACGCCACGAGGTGCGCGACGCCGACATCGATCTGCCGACCGCACCCCGGGCACGTGTACGGCTTCTGGGCCTGGAGCGCCGAGACCGGCTGCACCAGCCACTCGACACCGCGCCGCACCTCCGTGCGCTTCCAGCCCGCGAGGAGTCGCTCGAAGGATCCGTCACCGCTCGGGTCAGGACGGCGGCGGTTCGACCTCGGCACGGCTCAATACCAGCCCGTGCGCTGCGAGTGGTCCCACGCGCCGCACGGTGTGCCGTAGCGTCCGCCGATGTAGCCGAGGCCCCACGTGATCTGCGTCGCGGGATTGGTCTCCCAGTCGGCACCGGCGGTGGCCATCTTGCTGCCCGGCAGCGCCTGCGGGATGCCGTAGGCGCCGCTGCCCGCGTTGTAGGCGTTGACCCGCCAGCCCGACTCCTTCTTCCAGAGCGCCACCAGGCACGCGAACTGGTCATCGCCCCAGCCGCGGGCGAGCACCATGTCGTAGGCGATGGCCTGCGCGGTGCCGGGATCGGGTGTCGCGAACGGCGGGCGCCAGCCGCCGCCGGCTGTGGCCGCCGGCGCCTGCACGGTCGGCGTGGGCTTCGGCTTGACGTAGACCGAGTACCCGCCTCGGTCGAGTGCCGCAGGCTCCGCCGCGGCAGCGCTGTCGTCGCCGGTGATCGACTGGACGTCATCCAGCGAGCTGGCGTACAGCGACACCTGCGGCTCGCCCTCGGCACTGGCCTGGGCCAACGCGAAGCCGGTGGGGCCGATGTGGGCGACGACGAACCCGAGCACGGCGAATGCGGCGAACGCACCCAGCACTCCGCGGCGTCGAGACCACCGGGGTGCGGGCCTGGCCGCGCGCGCGGCGGGCACCGGGGCGGCCGGTGCGGGTGGCGACGAGACGACACGACCCGCGCTACGCGTCGACACCTCGTGACGACGGGCGCGTCTGGTCGGGTGCAGCTCGTTTCCAGAAGTCACAGTCCCCCGATTCTCGCATACCGCCACGACGCCGTGCCATCCGAGAGGCCGCGCGTCCTACTTGACGGCGAGCATCACCTCGACGACGGCATCGAGCACGGCATCCACCTGCGTTTCGCGATAACCGCCGCGCTGCATGCGGAACGCGACTGCGCGCACCTGCTCGACGGTCACCGCGTCTCCGGTCTCGAGAAAGCGTGCCAGCTTGTCCGTGACGAGATCCACCTCGGTGACCCGGTACCCGTACCGCAGGCGCGAGACCCGGTCGAAGCGACTGCCGGTTGGGCGCGACAGGCGGTCCAGCACTTCCTGGGCGAGCTCGCGGGTGTGGCCCACCCACGCGCGCGCGCCGGCGGCGGCCATCGCAGCGGATCGCTCCCGCGCCGCGAACGCGTCCTCGATACGTCCCAGCGCGGCATCCACCGATGCGATCGCGTACCCGTGCCGCACCAGCGGGAAGGCGACCTGGCGGATGTCCGCCGCGGTGAGCGACTCCGCCCCCTGCTCGAACGACGCCCGTGCGCGGGCGAGGAACTCGTCCACCGGCTGCTTGTCGTAGCCCTTCTCGCGGCCGCGAGCCTCGGGGAAGGATGTCCGGGACGTCGTCTCGGAAGCCGTCATGATGCCACCATCGGGGTGAAGACGTAGTACAGGGTCAGCGCGGCGATCACCGACAGCAGAATCGAGTCGAGTCGATCGAGGACTCCCCCATGGCCGGGAAGCCACGAGCTCATGTCCTTGATCCCGAGATCACGCTTGATCATGGATTCTCCCAGGTCGCCGACGGTCGCCGTGGCGAGGATCAGGATGCCGAACACGGCCCCCATCCACCACTCGAGGCCGAGCATGAAGATTCCTACGAGAACACCGGCGATGATGGCGGCGGCGGCAGCTCCGGCGAAGCCCTCCCACGTCTTCTTCGGGCTGATGCGCGGAGCCATCGGGTGCTTGCCGAGCGTGATGCCGGCCACATAGGCGCCGGTGTCGACCCCCACCGCGACGATGATGAACGAGAGCACCCACCACTCGCCGCCGTCCTTGCTGAGCAGCACGAGGCACAGGCTCGCGAGGAAGGCGACATAGAGCTGCAGGAACGCGGCGAGCAGGACGTCGCCGAGCACCGTCGCGTACGTGCGCCCGTCGTGGGACGCCATCTGGGCGACGAGGCGCCAGACCACCAGGAACGCGAGTGCCACGAACAGCAGCACCCAGTGCAGCCAGGCGTCGACGAAGTAGGCGGACAGCACGACGACCGTGCCCGCGATGAGCTGCGGGACGAGGTCGACGCGTCGGCCGCTCGCGGTGAGCGCGCGCGAGAACTCGAACATCGCCAGCAGCGCGGCGGCCAGGGCGAACGGCACGAACGCCCACTTCACGAAGATCAGCGAGCCGAGGAGCGCCAGGCCGATGGCCAGCCCGATCAGGGTGGCCACGATGAGATCGCGTCCGGTGCGTTCCTTGATCCGCTCGTTCGCCTCTTCGAAGTCGGCCTTCGCCTGCGCGACCTGGTTCTCCAGCTCGCTGCGCGCGGCGCGCAGGTGGGCCTGCAGCGCCGGCCCGCTCTCGTGGACCTCGGCGGCACGCCGGACGTCGCCCGCTTCACGCCGCGTCTGCGGGGAGGTTGGCTCGTCGCCGCGCGGCGGGTCCGATGCGTCGGTCATGGGCAGACCTCAGACCTCGAGGAGCTCGGCCTCTTTGCGCTTGAGCGCCTCGTCGATCGCGTCGACGTGGGCGCGCGTGAGCGCGTCGAGCTCCTTCTCGGCACGGGAGAGCTCGTCTTCGCCGACCTCGCCCTTCAGCGCGTCGATGTCGTCCTTGGCCTTGCGGCGGATGCCGCGCACGTGCACCTTGGCGTCCTCGCCCTTGCCACGCGTCAGCTTGACGTACTCCTTGCGGCGCTCCTCGGTGAGCTCCGGCATCGTGACGCGCACGAGGTTGCCGTCGTTCGTCGGGTTGACGCCGAGGTTCGGGATGTCGCGGATCGCCTGCTCGATCGCCTTCAGCGCCGACTTGTCGTACGGCGTGATGATGAGGGTGCGCGCCTCGGGGTTGTTGATCGACGCGAGCTGCGCGAGCGGCGTCGGGCTGCCGTAGTAGTCGACGAGGACCTTCTGGAACAGCTGCGGGTTCGCACGTCCGGTGCGCACCGTGGCGAAATCCTCCTTCGCAGCCTCGACAGCGCGGTCCATGCGCACTCCGGCATCGGCCAAGACGTCCGCGATCACAGTGTCTCCTTCAGGTAGATGGGGCTGGTCAAGTGTATCGGCGGCGGCGCGCTCACGCCGTGACGAGCGTGCCGATGGTCTCGCCCAAGAGCGCCTTCGTCACGTTGCCGGCCGGCTCCATGCCGAACACCCTCATGTCCATGCGGTTGTCCATGCAGAGGCTGAACGCGGTCGAGTCCACGACCTTGAGCCCGCGCTGCAGCGCGTCGAGGTAGGTGATGCGGTCGATCAGGGTGGCCGAGGCATCCTTCTTCGGATCGGCCGTGTAGACGCCGTCGACGCCGTTCTTCGCGACGAGGACCTCCTGCGCGTCGATCTCGAGGGCCCGCTGGGCGGCGACGGTGTCGGTGGAGAAGTACGGCAGCCCGGCGCCGGCACCGAAGATGACGACGCGCCCCTTCTCCATGTGACGCTCGGCACGGCGCGGGATGTACGGCTCCGCGACCTGCGTCATCGAGATCGCGGACTGCACGCGCGTCGCTGCGCCGGCCTGCTCGAGGAAGTCCTGCAGGGCGAGGGCGTTCATCACGGTGCCCAGCATGCCCATGTAGTCGGCACGGCCACGGTCCATGCCGCGCTGGCTGAGCTCGGCACCGCGGAAGAAGTTGCCGCCGCCGACGACCACCGCGATCTCGACGCGGTCGACCGCTGCGGCGATCTCGCGTGCCATCTGGCTGACCACGTCGGGGTTGACGCCCAGCTGTCCGCCGCCGAACGCCTCGCCGGACAGCTTCAGAAGGACGCGCCGGCGCCCGGTGTTCTCGTTGATCACTGTGGTCCTCTCGTCTACGCCAAACTACCGAAGGGCATGAGAAAAGGCCCGCACCGGATTGCCGATGCGGGCCTTCTCAGTGGATCAGGCGCCGACCTTGTAGCGGGCGAAGCCCGTCAGGGTCAGACCGGCGTCCTTCGCGACCTGCGCGACGGACTGCTTGTTGTCCTTCGCGTAGTCCTGGTCGAGAAGCGAGACCTGCTTGAAGAACGCGTTGACTCGGCCCTCGACGATCTTCGGAAGGGCGGCCTCGGGCTTGCCCTCGTTGCGCGAGATCTCGGTGACGATCTCCCGCTCCTTGTCGACATCGGCCTCGGGCACCTCGTCGCGCGACAGGTACGACGGGTTGGCGAACGAGATGTGCTGCGCGAGGCTGCGCGCCGTCTCGGCGTCGTCGCCCGAGTAGGCGAGCACGACACCGACCTGCGGCGGCAGATCCTTGCTGGTCTTGTGGAGGTAGATCTCGAACTTGTCGCCCGAGAGCGTGCTCACGCGGCGCAGCTCGACCTTCTCGCCGATGATGGCGGCCTCGTCCGAGATGAGCTCGGCGACCGTCTGCGACCCGGCGGGTGCGGCGAGGGCCGACTCGGCCGAGTCCGCGTGCGCGGCGGCGGCGGCGTCGAGCACCTTGTCGGCAAGGGCGATGAAGCGCTCGTTCTTCGCGACGAAGTCGGTCTCGGTGTTGAGCTCGATGATCGTGACCTGACCGTCGACCTCCTTGGCCGCGACCAGTCCCTCGCTCGTGGAGCGGTCGGCGCGCTTGGCATTGCCCTTCGCGCCCTTCAGACGCAGGATCTCGACGGCCTTCTCGAGGTCGCCGTCGGCCTCCTCGAGCGCCTTCTTGGTGTCGACCATGCCCGTGCCGAGCTGCTCGCGCAGCGTCTTGATGTCGGCGATCGTGAAGTTTGCCATGGGTGGCGGCTCCTTGATTGTGAGAGTTCTGTGGGATGCCGCGGCGGAGTCGTCCGGAGACGACTCCGCCGGGCGGGAAGATGCGGTTACGCGTCAGCCTTGCCGGCCTCGGCCTCAGCCTCGAGCTCCTCGGCGACGACCTCGGCCACGACGGCCTCAGCCGCGAGCTCCTCGGCGATGGCCTCGGCCACGACGGCGTCGGCGACGTCGCCCTCGGCGGCGAGCTCCTCGGCGATGGCCTCGACCACGAGGGCCTCGGTGGCGAGCTCGACGGCGTCGCTCTCAGCGGCCGCAGCGCCCTGCTCGAGCAGTTCGCGCTCCCAGTCGGCGAGGGGCTCCGCGTCAGCGGTCTCGTCGGTGGGCTGGTGACGCTGGATCAGGCCCTCGGCGGCGGCGTCGGCGATGATGCGGGTGAGCAGGCCCACCGAGCGGATCGCGTCGTCGTTGCCGGGGATCGGGTACTGGAACTCGTCCGGGTCGGCGTTCGTGTCGAGGATGCCGATCACGGGGATGCCGAGCTTGGATGCCTCGTTGATCGCGAGGTGCTCGCGCTTGGCGTCCACGACCCAGATGGCCGACGGGGTCTTCTGGAGGTTGCGGATACCACCCAGCGACTTGTGCAGCTTGTCGAGCTCGCGCTTCTTGAGGAGCAGCTCCTTCTTGGTGAAGCCGCTCTCAGCCGGGTTCTCGAAGTCGAGCTCCTCGAGCTCCTTCATGCGAGCGAGACGCTTCGACACGGTCGAGAAGTTGGTGAGCAGACCGCCGAGCCAGCGCTGGTTGACGTAGGGCTGGCCCACGCGGGTCGCCTGCTCGGCGATGACTTCCTGCGCCTGCTTCTTGGTGCCGACGAAGAGGACGGTGCCGCCGTGGGCGACCGTCTCCTTGACGAACTCGTACGCCTTGTCGATGTACGTGAGCGACTGCTGCAGGTCGATGATGTGGATGCCGCTGCGCTCCGTGAGGATGAAGCGCTTGACCTTCGGGTTCCACCGGCGGGTCTGGTGTCCGAAGTGCACGCCGCTGTCGAGCAGCTGGCGAATGGTGACGACGGCCATGGCCGTTCTCCTGTTCCGGCGCGTGTGCGCCTGTTGCGGTTGTTCTCGCGCCGACGTGGGGCCGGCGAGCCTGGTGCCCGGCACATTCCCACCCCGCGTCGCTCGTGAGCGTTCGCAGAGACCGTAGGGAGTGGATGCCGCGCCGCATCCTTCGTCAGACTCAGGATGTGCGGCGCTGTGGGCACGCGGAGTCACTCCGACATGCGGAGTGCGCATCCAGTGTATCAGCAGGCGGACCAGGCCGACCCTCCTCCCCCGCCGGTGTGCGGCCGTGGTTCTCCACGGGTCCGCGTCGCGCCGCGCACCGCGTCGGCGCCGTCCGCGATGGTCGGATCATGACGAGGTTCGCACTCATCAACGCGCGGCGCGCTCGGGCGATCGCGGTGTGCGCGCTGGCACTGTGCCTCGCGGCCGCCTGGTCGGCGGAGACCGCGCGGGCGGACGGCCGACCCGATGAAGCGATCGCGGCGGACGCCGGCGGATCGGTCTCCCGTGCGGACCGCTGGCTGTGGCCGGTGCAGCCGTTCCGCCTCGAGCGCCCGTTCGTCGCACCGCCTCACGAGTACGGGCCCGGCCACCGGGGAATCGACCTGACGGTGCTGGGCGAGGAGGTCGTGCGCGCCCCTGCCGAGGGCGTCGTCGCGTTCTCGGGACAGGTCGCCGGGCGCGGCATCCTGACCATCGATCACGGCGGCGGGCTCGTCTCGACCCTCGAGCCGGTGAACTCCCCCCTTGCCGCCGGCACGCCGATCGCCGCCGGCGGCGAGGTGGGGACCATCTCCACCGGCGGCCACACCTCCACGGGTGCCGTGCATTTCGGCGTGCGCCTGGACGGCGACTACATCAATCCACTCGTGCTTCTAAGTGGCGTCCCGCGAGCGGTGCTGCTGCCCTGCTGCTGACCGCCGGCTCAGGCGCGGGGATGCGCGAGGCGGTAGGACGCGGCCAGGCGCTCGCTCGAGACATGGGTGTAGATCTGGGTCGTGCCGAGGCTGGCATGGCCGAGGATCTCCTGGACCGCGCGAAGGTCTGCCCCGCCGTCGAGCAGGTGCGTCGCGGCCGAGTGGCGCAGCGCGTGCGGCCCGACGTGCGCTCCGAGCTCGGGACCGAGCTCGCGTGAGACGAGGTCGTACACCGCCCGCGGTCCGACGCGCCCGCCGCGGGCGCCGAGGAAGAGCGCCGATGCGACAGGGTCGCCGGCCCGCCGGGCGAGGAGTGCCGATCGGCCGCGCACCAGATAGGCGTCGACGGCGCGCAGCGCCGGGACTCCGAACGGGACGACCCGCTCCTTCGAACCCTTTCCCAGCACACGGGCCGTGCGACGGTCACGATCGAGGTCGTCGACGTCCAGCCCGCACAGCTCCGACACGCGCAGCGCGGCGCCGTACAGCAGCTCGAGCATCGCGTGGTCGCGCAGGGCGAGCGGGTCGCCCTCGGCGGCCGCCGCCTCGAGCCGCTCGAGCACGCCGTCCAGGGCTTCGGCGGTGGCGACCTTCGGCAGCGTCCGGCCCCGCTTGGGGGCGACGAGCCGCAGGCTGGGGTCCGTCGGCACGACGCCGGTCTCGGTCGCCCACGCGAAGAAGCCGCGCACAGCGGCGGTGCGGCGCGCGATGGTGGCGCGGCTGTCACCGCGCTGGACCGCCTGCCACAGCCACTCGCGAAGGTTGTCGAGGTCGACGACCGCGAGATCGATGTCTCCGCAGGCGAGGGCGAGGCCGGCGAGATCGGCGCGATACGCCCGCACCGTGGCCGGCGAAAGCCGGCGCACCTCGCTCAGGTGGCGGAGGTACGCCTCTGCTCCCTCGATGATCTCCACGGCCCCAGCTTGCTCCCGGATGCGCGGTGAACGGCGCTGCGACCCGCCCCGGCACGCACCCCGCCTCAGCCGCCCGCCCGCCGCGCCAGCCTCCAGCCCTCGGTACCCGCCTCGACGGACCCGTCGAGGCGCAGCAGCCCGAGAAGGCCCTCGACGGTGTCCGCCGCCATTCCTGCGCGCCGCGCGATGTCGCCGGACTCGCGCCACCCGCGTGTGCTCAGCGCGTCCATCACGCGCGTCGACTCGCCGGTGTAGGCGGCTTGCACGCCGGCTCGCGCATCGCTCCCGGATCCCAGCCCCAGCAGCTCGCGCACGTCGTCGGCGCCGGTGATGCACTGCGCGCCGTACTCGCGGATGAGGCGATGGGTGCCCGCGGAGGTCGCGGAGGTGATCGGACCTGGGACGGCGCCGAGCGGCCGGGACAGCGCGGCCGCATGGCCTGCAGTGTTGAGCGAGCCGCTCCGCCACCCGGCCTCGACGACCACCGTCGCGGCGGAGAGCGCGGCGATCAGCCGGTTGCGCTGCAGGAAGCGCCACTTCGTCGGAGCGGAGCCGCACGCCACCTCGCTCACGACGACACCCCGCTCTGCGATGTCGTCGATCAGCTGCGTGTGACCGACCGGGTAGGACCGGTCCGCGCCTCCCGCGAGCAGCGCCACCGTGAGCCCACCCGAGGAGAGCGCCGCACGATGCGCGGCGCCGTCGATGCCGTATGCGCCGCCCGACACCACGGCGACGCCGCCACCGGCCAGATCGGAGGCGAGTTCCATCGCCACATGGTCGCCATAGCGCGACGCGGCCCGCGCCCCGACGATCGCGACGGAAGCCTCGAGCCGGCGCAGTGCGGTGACATCGCCGCGCACCCACAGGCACACCGGTGCGTGTGCATCCAGGTCATCCACTTGGCTCGGCCACTGCGGATCGCTCCGTGTCACCAGCGTGACGCTGCGCGCCGCGGCCATCGAGAGGGAGTCGGCGACCGCGCGTGCCGACAGTCGCGGCAGCCAGCGCTTGCGCCCCTCCGCCAGCTCTCGCGGGGTGACGTCGGGCAGCGTCCCCGCGCGCAGGACTGCTTCGAGCGCAGGCGCGGCGCCATGAGCGGCGATGAGGCGACCCGCCACCGAGTCCCCCGGCTCGATCAGCTGGCACCACACCGCTGTCGCATATCGTTCGCGGGCGTCGTCGTCGTCGTATGCACCTGTCGGCGCCAGGGCCCGCCGCGCGGCGCCGGCGCTGAGATCGAAGGAGGTCACAGGGCGATTCCCTTCTTCAGGTAGAGGGCGCGGCCGATGTGCTCGGCGCTGAGCTGCGCGCGTCCCTCGATGTCGGCGATGGACCAGGCGACACGCAGCACGCGGTCATAGCCGCGCAGCGTGAGCGCGCCGCGGTGCAGGGCGGCATCCAGCGGACGTCGAACCGCCGGTGCCGGCGCACCGGGTCCTTCACGCAGCCACGAGCCGGGCACGTCGGCGTTCACCCGCCAGGGCGTGTCGGCCAACCGGTGCCGGGCGCGGGCACGAGCGTCGGCGACGCGGTCGCGCGCGGCGGCGGTCGAGATGGACGGCCCCTTGTCGCGCTGGGCCACGGATACCCGGGTCAGGGTGAGCTCGATGTCCATGCGGTCCAGCAGCGGCCCTGACAGGCGGCCGAGGTAGCGGCGGATCGCGGCGGGCGGACAGGTGCAGGTGCCGCCCCGGATGCCGTAGTCCCCGCAGGGACACGGGTTCGTCGCGAGCACCAGCTGGAAACGCGCCGGGTACTGCGCCTGCGCACCCGCCCGGTGGATCGTGATGGAGCCCGACTCCAGCGGCTGCCGCAGGGCATCGAGGGCGCTGGACGCGAACTCGCCGGCTTCGTCGAGGAACAGCACGCCTTCGCTCGCCCGGGCGATCGCCCCCGGGCGGATGAAGCGCGTGCCGCCGCCCACCAGCGCAGCCACGCTCGCGCTGTGGTGCGGCGCCTCGAACGGCGGGGTGCGCGACAGCTCGACCACGCGGGATCCGGCGAGGCTGCGAATCGATGCGCTCGCGAGCGCGGCGCCGTCGTCGAGTGCCGGCAGGATGCCGGGGAGCCGACGCGCGAGCATGGTCTTCCCCGCGCCGGGCGGCCCGCACATCAGCAGGTGATGGCCGCCCGCCGCGGCCACGATCAGCGCCTCGACCGCGTCGCGCTGACCGATAACCTCCGCGAGATCCACACGGGACGCGGGTTCGTGCTCGTCGTCCGGAAGGGCGACGGGCTCCTCGTCTGCCACCTCGACGTCGCCGCCGTGCCACGACACCACCTGAGCGAGGTTCACCGCGGCGAGCACCTCCATCCCGCCGACGAGCGCGGCCTCGGCACCGTTGGCGTGCGGGACCACCACACGGCGATGCCCCGCGCGTCGGGCGGCAGCAACGGCCGGGAGGACGCCGGGCACCGGACGCAGCCGGCCGTCGAGGCCGAGCTCGCCGATGTGCACCGCCGACGCGACCGACGCTCCGTCCATCGACGATTCCGTCGCGAGCGAGGCCACCGCGATCGCGACGTCGAAGCCGGAGCCCTGCTTCGGCAGGCTGGCCGGAGAAAGGTTCACGGTCAGCCGCCGGCGCGGCAGCGGTGTGCCGCTGTTGGCGCACGCGTTGTGCACTCGCTGCACGGCCTCGCCGAGCGCCTTGTCGGGCAGCCCGATGATCTTGAACTCCGGCGTCTGCTGCGACAGGTCGGCCTCGACCTCGACGCATTCGCCCTCGGCCCCGACGAGTGCGACCGCCCACGTGCGCGCGACGCTCACGGCACCTCCACGTCGACGAGGTGCTCGAGCCGTGCTGTCGCCGGCTCCGTGCCGGTCAGCCCGATCGCGTCGATGCGCAGCCGGCGTCCCTGCGCGAGGTCGCGGTGCGCGCCCACCCAGGCGATCGCGAGGCGCCAGAGACGCACACGCTTGCGAGCATCGATGGCTTCGAACGGATGCCCGAACCCCTCGCCCCTGCGCGTCTTGACCTCGACCACGACCACCGCGGCGCGGTCGGCCACGACCAGATCCAGCTCCCCCTCGCGGCACCGCCAGTTGCGATCGAGGACGGTGAACCCCTGCTGCTCGAAGTACCGCGCGGCTCGGTCTTCGCCCGCGCGGCCGAGCACGTCTTTGTCTGCCATTCCGGCATCGTCGCGCGCCAGGATACGCGCGCGGACGCGCGGCCGCGGCATCCGTTCAGAACTCGAGACGAGTCACTGAATCGCGGTGCTTGGGGAGGAGCCGGTGGCTCAGGTGTCGAGCGACAGCTCTTCCGGAAGGTGGAAGTCGCGGCGCGACAGCTCCTCGACGTTGACGTCCTTGAAGGTGAGCACCCGCACCGCCTTCACGAAGCGGTCGGCACGATAGATGTCCCACACCCAGACGTCCGTCATGGAGATCTCGAAGTAGAAGTCGTGCTCGGTGTCGCGGCGCACGACGTTCACCTCGTTCGCGAGGTAGAAGCGCCGTTCCGTCTCGATCACGTACTGGAACTGCGAGACGACATCGCGGTACTCGCGGTACAGCGCGAGCTCGAGTTCGCGGTCGTAGTCTTCGAAGACCTCGTCATCCATGGTGGTTCCATCCTATGGGCGCGGACAGGCGCGGCGATCCGGGTCCGCGTGTGGCGAACGCTAGAAGAGCGTCGGTGCGTCGGCGATCGACCACGACGCGCGGTGGTGCCGGCTGATGCCGTGCATGCGGATGGCCTCGCGATGATCGGGGCTCGCGTACCCCTTGTTGCGCGCCCACTCGTACGCCGGCAACTCGTCGTGCAGTTCGGTCATGAGCCGGTCGCGCGCGACCTTGGCGATGACGGATGCCGCAGCCGCCGATGCGCAGTCGCGGTCGGCCTTGATGACCGGTTGCACGGTCAGCCCCCACGCGCCGGCGGGGCGGATGTAGTCGTAGTTGCCGTCGAGGATCACGATCGCTTCCTCGGGCACGATCCCGTGGGCGCGGAGATCGGCGATCGCGCGGATCGCCGCCAGACCGAGGGCGCGCATGATGCCGATCTCGTCGATCTCCTCGGAGCTCGCCCAGCCCACGGCGCTCGCTGCGACCCACGAGGCCGCCCGGGCGGCGACGTCTGCGCGTTTCGGCTCGGGCACGAGCTTCGAATCGCGCAGTCCCTGAGGGATGCGCTTGCGCGAGCGCGGAGCGTCCACCACGGCGGCGCCCACGGCGACCGGCCCGGCCAATGCACCCCGGCCGACCTCGTCGCACGCGATCACGAGCGTGTGCTCCCGCAGGAGACGGCGCTCGAGGGTGAGCCGAGGCTCGGCGACGGTCACTGCTCGCCGCCCTCCGGCTCAGGATCGGGGACAGCGGCGAACACGTCGTGATGGAAGTCGAGCAGCCCGAACCGATCGAACGGCCACGTCACGAGGAACGCGCGCCCGACGAGGTTGTCGAGGGGGACGAAGCCCTTGCCGGGCTGGTCGGTGTTGTACCGCGAGTCCTTCGAGCGGTAGCGGTTGTCGCCGAGCACCCAGAGACTGCCGTCGGGTACCACGACGTCGAACGCATCGCCGGACGCCGCGGACTCCCCGGGCGGGAGTTTGATGTAGGCGGTCTCGTCGATCGGCACATCGTTCACGGTGATCTGGCCGAGGGCGTTGCAGCAGACGACGTGGTCGCCGGGGAGCCCGACGATCCGCTTGACGAGGTGATCGTCGCTGTCGGGCGCGGCGAGCCCGACGAGGGACAGCACCCATTCGACGCCCTCGACGATCGGCGGCCGCGCGGGCTCGCTGCTCGGCGGCAGCCACCCGCCGGGATCCTGGAAGACCACGATGTCGCCGCGGTCGTATCCGCCGAAGCGGGGGGTGATCTCGTCGACGAGGATCCGGTCCTTGATGTGGAGGGTGTCCTCCATCGAACCGGAGGGGATGTAGAACGACCGGACGAGGAAGGTCTTCACCACGAGCGAGACGAGCACGGCGATCAGGATGATCACGATCACGTCGCGCAGGAACACGAGCCAGCCCCGACGACGCGGCTGAATGGTCGCCTCAGGCTGGGGCCCGGGCGCCGGCTCGGCGGGAGCCGACTTCTCGGTCGTCATGGAGTTCCTTCGCGGATGCCGGCGGTCGCGGCGACCCGTCTTCAAGGGTCGCACATTCCGGCCCGCACGGAGAACGGACGAAGCCCCGGACGCCAGAGCGTCCGGAGCTTCGAGAAAGCGCTGAGGGCAGCGGGCGTCAGCCGCGCTTCTCCTTGATCTTGGCCTTCTTGCCACGGAGGTTGCGCAGGTAGTAGAGCTTCGCGCGACGCACGTCACCGCGGGTCACGACCTCGATGTGGTCGATGACCGGGGAGTGCACCGGGAAGGTGCGCTCGACGCCGACCTGGAAGCTGATCTTGCGGACCGTGAAGGTCTCGCGCACGCCGTCGCCCGAGCGGCCGATGACGACGCCCTGGAAGACCTGGATTCGCGAGCGGTTGCCCTCGGTGATGTTGACGTGCACCTTCACGGTGTCGCCGGCGTTGAAGTCGGGGATGTCGGAGCGGAGTGAAGCCGCATCGACGGCGTCGAGGATCTGCATGATCGTCTCTCTCTGCGGCCGCCACAGGTCGACCGCGGGAAGGGTTGTAGAAGGATGTGAAGTGCCGCAGGCCTCCGGCGTGACGCCGTACAGCTGATTCCCCTGAGGCAGAACCGGTCAGGGCACAAACATCCATTCTGCCATGGATGCCGCACCCGGCCAAAACACGTCAGCTCGACGGCGGCGTCTGCTTCTCGGTGATGACGATGACCTCGCGCTCCGCGGCCTCCGGAGCCTCCGCCTGCGCGGGGATGTAGGCCAGCCCGTCCGACGTGCGCAGCACGATCCTCGAGGGCCGCGCCTCACTCCACAGCTGCCAGAGCTCGAGCCAGAACAGCCCGACTCCGGCGAGGATCGTCACGACCATCACGGGCGCCCACCAGGCCTCGGCGAAGAAGCCGAGGGAGATGACCAGACCGTGCCACACGGTGAACCCGAGGACGTCCCACCACGAGACCGCGCGGTGCGCGCGAACAGTGCCGCGCGCCCGCACCAGCAGCGTGAGGATCAGCTGCCAGACGAACACGCCGGGGATCGCGAGGAACAGCACCCAGAGGAACGCCCACCCGCCGGCATTGAAGACGGCCCATCCGACGAAGAGCCAGAGCGGCAGCAGGAAGGCCGCCGGGATGAGCCAGCCGAAGAACGCGCGACGCAGCCACATGCCTCCGATGGTACGCCGCGGAGACGGGTGGTGGCACGCATGTGCGGGCCACGGGGCATCCTCCCAGCCCCGAGCCGCCGCGTCCGACAGAATGGACGGGGAACGAGAGGAAACTCCACATGATCGAGTTGCGCACACCTGCCGAGATCGAGGCGATGAAGCCCGCCGGGCGATTCGTCGCCGAGACGCTCGCGACGCTGCGCGACGAGACCAAGGTCGGCACCAACCTCCTGGCGATCGATCGTCGCGCACACGAGCTGATCCGCCGGGCGGGCGCGGAGTCCTGCTATATCGACTATCACCCGTCGTTCGGCGCCAGCCCGTTCGGCAAGGTGATCTGCACCTCGGTGAACGACGCCGTGCTGCACGGCCTCCCCTTCGACTACGCCCTCCGCGACGGAGATCTGGTGTCGCTCGACTTCGCCGTGTCGATCGACGGCTGGGTCGCCGACTCCGCCGTCTCGTTCGTGGTGGGCACACCGCGCGACGAGGACCTCGCGCTGATCGACACGACCGAGCGGGCGCTGGATGCCGCGATCGCGGCCGCCACGGTGGGCAACCGCATCGGCGACATCTCCGCCGCGATCGCCGCCGTCGCCCATGGCGACGGCTACTCGATCAACACGGACTTCGGCGGACACGGCGTGGGCCGGGAGATGCACGGCGACCCGCACGTCGCCAACGACGGGAAGCCCGGGCGCGGCTATCCGCTGCGGGCAGGGCTCGTGCTCGCACTCGAGCCCTGGTTCCTTCAGACCACCGACCAGCTCGTGACCGACCCCGACGGCTGGACGCTCCGTTCGGCCGACGGGTCACGCGGCGCCCACTCCGAGCACACCGTCGCGATCACCGAGGACGGCCCGATCATCCTCTCGGACCGCTCGTTCCTCGGCGTCCGCTGAGCTCAGTCCGCGGAGGACGCGACGACCACCGCTGAGCGCGGCGGCAGCGCCACGAAGCCGTCGTCCGAAGACGCGGCCGCATCGGTCGACAGCAGCACCCGCCGCGAGCCGTCCACCGGCAGGCGCGCGGGCTCGGCCGAGAAGTTCACGAGGATCTCGATGCTTCCGCGCTGCAGCCGGAACCATCGCCCGACGTCGTCGGCAGTCGCGGTGAGCGCGTGGAAGTCGGGGTCGGTGAGTTCGGGGTGTTCGCGCCGCAGCGCGAGAAGATCGCGGTAGAGCGCCAGGATGCGGGCGTGGATGCCGGCATCCTTCTCGTCCCATCGCAGCTTCGATCGCTGGAACGTCTCGGGATCCTGCGGGTCGGGCACGAGCGACTCGTCCCAGCCCATGCGTGCGAACTCGGCCTTGCGCCCGCGTGCCGTCGCTGCGCCCAGCTCCGCTTCGGGGTGCGACGTGAAGAACTGCCACGGCGTCGACGCCGCCCATTCCTCGCCCATGAACAGCATCGGCGTGAACGGCGCCAGCACCGTCAGCACGGCCGCGATCGCCATTCCGCCCTCGTCGAGAGTCTGCGAGAGACGGTCGCCCGCGGCCCGGTTGCCGATCTGATCGTGGTCCTGCGAGAAGGTCACGAGCCGCCAGGCGGGGATGCGCGGATCGATGGGGTGCCCGTGAGCCCGACCGCGGAACGACGACCACGTCCCGTCGTGGAAGAAGCCGCGCGTGGAAGCCTTCACCAGCGAGGCCAGCGAGGCGAAGTCCGCGTAGTACCCGGTGGTCTCCCCCGTCAGCGCGACGTGCAGAGCGTGGTGATAGTCGTCGTTCCACTGCGCGGTGAGCCCGTAGCCGGCGGCCTCGCGCGCCGAGATGAGCCGCGCGTCGTTGAGATCCGACTCCGCGATGAGGGTGAGCGGCCGGCCCAGGTGCGCGCTGAGCGCATCGACGGATTCCGCCAGCTCCTGCAGGATGTGCACCGGCCCGCTGTCCTTCAGCGCATGGACGGCATCGAGCCGCAGCCCGTCGACGTGGTAGTCGCGCAGCCACATCTGCGCGTTCTCGACGATGAAGCGCCGCACTTCGGACTCGTCGAGGTCCACCGAGGAGCCCCAGGTGTTCGATTCGGCGTCACGGAGGTACGGCCCGAACTCGGGCAGGTAGTTCCCGCTCGGGCCGAGGTGGTTGTAGACGACGTCCTGGATCACGCCGAGCCCCACCGCGTGACAGGCGTCGACGAAGCGCTGATACGCGGCCGGGCCGCCGTACGGCTCGTGCACGGCGTACCAGAGCACGCCGTCGTAGCCCCAGTTGTGGACGCCGTTGAAGGCGTTGACCGGCAGCAGCTCGACGAAGTCGATGCCGAGGTCGACCAGGTGCCCGAGGCGCCGGGCGGCGGCATCCAATGTTCCCTCGGTGGTGAAGGTGCCGATGTGGAGCTCGTAGACGACCCCGCCGGCGAGCTGTCGCCCCGTCCATGAGGAGTCGGCCCACTCGTGGGCCGCGGGGTCGAAGACGGCGCTGAGTTCGTGCACCCCCTGCTGCTGGCGCCGGGACCGCGGGTCGGGTCGCGCGACGACGGCGTCGTCGATGACGAAGCCGTACTCCTCACCGTCGGCCAGCTCCACCTGGCCGCGCCACCAGCCGCCCTCCTCGCGGGCCATCGGAGTGTCTTCGCCGCGGGCAGGTGCGCGCAGCGCGACCGTCGTCGCCCGAGGCGCCCAGACCTCCGGGATCACGTCGCCTCTCCCGCGACGAGCAGCGCGACCGGATAGACGTCGAGCAGCTCCGCCAGCGGGATGTGGCCGGTGAAGTCCCGCCCGGTGAGGACGTCGATGGTCGGCCCCGCGTGGCGCAGCAGGGTCGTGTCGCCCCACGGCGATCCGGTGCGCTCACCTCGCCGTGCCAGCGCGACGGGGAGGCGGGTCGCCACGGCCACGGCGCCGCCGCGATCGACGGCGATGGCGTGCTCGGCCGCCGCGCCGACCACCGTCATCGGCGTGTAGCGCGTGAACAGCTCGGGGCGATCGCGACGCAGTCGCAGCGCGCGCGACGTCACGAGCAGCTTCGCTGCGCCGGTCCGATCGACGATCGGCTGCTCGCCGGCGTCGATGCGCTCGAGGAGACGCCGCCGCTCGTCGAAGTCGACGGGACGGCGATTGTCGGGATCGACCAGGCTCTGCTCCCACAGCTCGCTCCCCTGGTACACGTCGGGCACGCCCGGCCCGGTCAGCTGCAGCAGCTTCGCCGTCAGGGCGTTCGACCATCCGGCGCCCTCGATCTCGGCGACGAACGACTCGAGCCGCGCCGCCACCGCGGGATCGTCGAAGGCCGCGTCCACCGTCGCATGCAGGCGACGCTCGAACTCGGCATCCGGCTCGAGCCAGGTCGTGGCTTCGCCCGCCTCGCGGGCGGCTTTCTCGGCATACGCGTGCAGGCGCTCGCGCGATGCGGGCCACGCACCCACGATCGCCTGCCAGAGGAGGGCGTCGAAGGGTCCGTGGCCGGTGGAGGCGGCATCCGTCAATTCGTGCAGCACCTCGCCCCACCGCTCGGGGATCTCGGAGAGCACGGCCAGCCGGGCCCGCACGTCTTCGCCCCGCTTCGTGTCGTGAGTCGACAGGGTCGTCATCGCGTGCGGCCATGCCGCGTGCCGAGCAGCCTGCGCGGCGTGGAACCCGTCGGCCGAGAGCGCGAACACCGACGGGTCCGCACCGACCTCGGTGAGCGTGCCGAGCCGCGTCGCCCGGTAGAAGGCGGTGTCCTCCACGCCCTTCGCCATCACCATGCCGCTCGTCTGCTGGAACCGGAGGGCGGCGGGATGCCCCGGCTCGGCGAGAGCGGCCAGCACAGTGTCGAGCACTCCCGCGAGGTCGGGACGGTGGGCGCGCACCTCGGCCGCGGCGTGGTCGAGGTGCTCGCGTCCGGCCGGCAGATAGGAGCGGTACACCGGGAAGCGCGCGAGAAGCTCGACGACCGCGTCCTCCGTCGCAGCGTGGTCGGGCGCGCCGAGGTCACGGGTGAGCCGGCGCACCTCCGAGCGCAGGATCCCTTCGCCGATCGCACGCTTGGTGCCGGCGATGACCTCGGGCCACGCCAGCGTCGCGGGGAGGCCGGAGCGGACGCGCAACCGGGCGTCGAGCGCATCGAGCTCGGCCTCGCCGGCGGGATCGATCAGGACGCGGTCGATGGTGGCCAGAACCTCGTACCCGGTCGTGCCGTCGGCCGCGAAGAACTGCGGCAGGCTCTCACCGTGCTCGAGGATCTTCTCGACCACGGTGTACGCGCCTCCGGTCAGCGCATCCAGGCGCTCCAGATACTCCACCGGGGCCTGCAGTCCGTCGGGGTGATCCACCCGCAGGCCGTCGACGATGCCGTCGGCGAACCAGCGGCCGATCTCGCCGTGGCTCGCCTCGAAGACCGCCGGGTCTTCCACGCGGACCGCCGCGAGGCTCGAGACGCCGAAGAACCGGCGGTAGTTCAGGTCGTAGGCCTCCCGCCGCCACGACATCAGCTCGTAATGCTGGCGGGCATGCACGGCGAGGACGTCCTCGTGTTCGGACGGCGCGCTCCCGGGCGCGAGCGGGAAGCGGTGCTCGTAGTACCGGAGCTCACCCCCGTCGATGCGCAATGCGCCGGTCGCCGCCGCCTGCGCGATGTCCTCGCCGAGGACCGGCAGCCGCACCTTGCCGCCGCCGAAGTCCCAGTCGATGTCGAAGGCACGAGCCCACCGCGAACCCCGCCCATGAGCCAGCAGATCCCACCACCACGGGTTCTCGTCGGCGCGCGCTACGCCGAGGTGGTTCGGCACGATATCGACCAGGATGCCGAGCCCCTCCTCGTGGAAGCCGCGGGAGGCGCGCTCGAGCGCCGCCCTGCCGCCACGAGCCGGGTCCACGGTGGTCGGATCCACGACGTCGTAGCCGTGGTCGGAGCCCGTGGCCGCGGTCAGCAGGGGCGAGAGATACACCCAGTCGACGCCGAGCGAGCGCAGGTAGCCGCGGAGCGCAACGGCGTCGTCGAGCGTGAAGGAGGGGCGGATCTGCAGACGGTACGTGGAGACGGGACTCGTGCCGGGCATGGCTCTTCCTCCCTCAGTGGCGCAGCTCTGCGGGCGGCGCGGCTCCGGGCACATCGTCGATTCCGACGGGGACCGCGGCCGCGAGCGACGCGGCGACCGAGTGGTCGACCGGCCCTTCGGGAAGTTCGTGCTCGCGCAGCACCATCAGAGACCGGCCGGGCACCGACAGCGTGGAACCGGGCTCGATCGGGTCGCTGTCGGCATGTACCCCCGCGGTGTCGACGATGACGTCCCACTCCGGGCTGAACTCCACGGCGGGGATGAGGAAGTCCACCGCGCCGTCTCCGGCGTTGAACAGCACGATGAAATGGGCATCCGTGATCGGCTCGCCCCGGCGGTCGCGCTCGCGGATGCCGTCGCCGTTGAGGAACACGGCGACGGCGCGCCCGAATCCGGAGTCCCAGTCCTCGGGCTGCATCTGCGATCCGTCCGGACGCGCCCACGCGATGTCGGGGATCGGTGCGCCCTCTTCGCGGCGCACCGGGCGGCCGTCGAAGAAGCGCCGACGGCGGAATGTCGGGTGCTCGCGGCGCAGCCGGGCCAGTGCTGCGGTGAACTCCAGAAGCGGCTGATCCGGTGCCGACCAGTCGACCCAGGTGACCTCGTTGTCCTGTGCGTAGCCGTTGTTGTTCCCGCCCTGGGTGCGGCCGAGCTCGTCGCCGTGCAGCAGCATCGGAACGCCCTGCGACAGCAGCAGCGTGGCGATGAAGTTGCGCTGCTGGCGGGCGCGCAGCGCCAGCACGTCCGGATCGTCCGTCGGTCCCTCGACGCCGCAGTTCCAGGAGCGGTTGTCGTCGGCCCCGTCCCGGTTGTCTTCGCCGTTGGCCTCGTTGTGCTTCTCGTTGTACGACACGAGATCGCGCAGCGTGAAGCCGTCGTGAGCGGTGACGAAATTGATGGATGCCACGGGCCGGCGCCCCGAGTGCTCGTAGAGGTCCGCCGAACCGGTGAGCCGCGACGCGAACTCGCCGAGGGTCGCCGGCTCGCCCCGCCAGAAGTCGCGCACCGTGTCGCGGTACTGGCCGTTCCACTCCGTCCACTGCGGCGGGAAGTTGCCGACCTGATAGCCTCCCGGCCCCACATCCCAGGGCTCCGCGATCAGCTTCACCTGCGAGACCACCGGGTCCTGCTGCACCAGTTCGAAGAAGGCGGCAAGGCGGTCCACCTCGTAGAACTCCCGCGCGAGCGTCGAGGCCAGATCGAAGCGGAAGCCGTCCACGTGCATCTCGAGCACCCAGTACCGGAGCGAATCCATGATGAGCTGCAGCGTGTGCGGGTTGCCGACGTTCAGGCTGTTGCCGGTACCGGTGTAGTCGGTGTAGTAGCGCTTGTCGTCATCCTCGAGCCGGTAGTACGCCTCGTTGTCGATGCCGCGCATCGACAGGGTCGGACCGAGATGGCTGCCCTCAGCGGTGTGGTTGTAGACCACATCGAGGATCACCTCGATGCCGGCCGCGTGCAGGGTCTTGACCATCGCCTTGAACTCCTGCACCTGCTGGCCGCGCTGCCCGCTCGAGGAGTAGGTGTTCTGCGGGGCGAAGAAGGCGATGGTGTTGTAGCCCCAGTAGTTCGCGAGGCCCTTCTCCTCGAGACCCGAGTCGTTGACGAACTGGTGCACCGGCATGAGCTCGATCGCCGTCACGCCCAGCTTCTCGAGATGCTCGATGATCGCGGGATGGGCGATCGCGCTGTAGGTGCCGCGGATCTCATCGGGGATGGCGGGATGGAGCTTCGTCAGTCCCCGCACGTGGGCCTCGTAGATGAAGGATTCCGCGTACGGGGTCTTGGGCAGGCGGTCGCCACTCCAGTCGAAGTACGGGTTCACGACGACACCCAGCATCTGGTGGGACGCGGAATCCTCATCGTTGCGCGAGTCGGGCTCCCCGAAGTCGTAGCCGAACACCGGCTGCCCCCACTGCACCTGTCCCTCGACGGCCTTCGCGTACGGGTCGAGCACCAGCTTGCTGGCGTTGAACCGCTTGCCGCGGGCGGGGTCGTATTCGCCGTGGACCCGATATCCGTAGCGCTGCCCCGGCTGGATCGTGGGCAGGTAGCCGTGGTGGACGAACGCGTCGACATCGACGAGATCGACGCGCGTCTCGGTGCCGTCGTCGTCGAAGAGGCAGAGCTCCACGCGTTCGGCGCCCTCGCTGAACAGGGCGAAGTTCGTGCCGCTGCCGTCGAACGTCGCCCCCAATGGGTACGGGGAACCTGGCCAGACCTGCATGCGACCTCCATTCGACGGGTCCTTCACCCTAGCGAACGAGGGCGAACGGCGACGCGGGGTGGCGCGCGGGGCACCGGAACGATATGCCCACGGTCTGACCGGTTCTCACACCGCGGCGCGGGGGGCTGTGAGAGAAAAGTTCGCTCGGGGTAACGGCGGATGGTCGGGGGGTGAAACACCACGCTCGTAGCGTCGCCGTCACCGAGACCTTCCCCCCTGAGGAGGAGCCATGGCCCACCGGGACCGCGTCGACAGCCGGAAACATGACGCTGACGCTGCCGCAACATCACCCGCGTACGGTGACGACATGAGCGAGATGCCCGCCCTCGGCACCCATGTGGTGGTCGTCGGCGCGGGCATGGTCGCGCATCGTTTCGTCGAGAGCCTGCTGAGCCGGGCCGGCGAGCAGTGGCGCATCACGCTGATCGGCGAGGAGGAGCGTCACCCCTATGACCGGGTGGGGCTGACCGGATTCTTCGCCGGCGCATCCGCCGAGGATCTCGAGCTCGAGCGCGCGGTGCTCGACGACAGCCGCGTGCGATTCGTGCCAGGCGACGCCGTCACCCGCATCGACCGCTCGGCGCGCCGCGTGACGATGCGCAGCGGCACGAGCGTCGCCTACGACCGGCTCGTCCTCGCGACCGGCTCCTACGCCGCCCGCCTGGCCGTGGACGGCTTCGGCCTCGAGGGCTGCTTCGTCTACCGCACCCTCGACGATGTCGAGAAGCTCGAGGAGTTCGTGCAGCGGCGTTCGGCCGAGCTGGGCCGTCCGCTCGTCGGCACGGTGATCGGCGGCGGCCTGCTCGGCCTCGAGGCGGCGGGCGCCCTTCAGGGTCTCGACGTCGCCTGCACGGTGGTGCAGTCCTCCGACCGACTGATGTCGGCGCAGCTGGATCTTCCGGCGGGCAACGCCCTGCGGCGGCTCATCGAGTCGCGCGGCATCGCTGTGAAGACCGAGACCGTCACCACCCGCCTGGACCCCGACCGGTCGGGGCAGGTGACCGGCCTCGAGTTCCGCGACGGCTCCTATGCACGCACCGACGTGGTGGTGTTCACGGTGGGCGTGCGGCCACGCGACGAGCTCGCCCGCGCGGCGGGCCTGGATGTGCACGATCGCGGCGGCGTGCTGATCGACGACGGCTGCCAGACGTCCGACCCGCGGGTGCTCGCGATCGGCGAGGTCGCCAACTTCGACGGGATGTGCGTGGGCCTGGTGGCCCCCGGCTACGCGATGGCCGAGGTCGCCGCGACGCGTCTGCTCGGGGGTGAGGCATCCTTCCCGGGCTACGATCTCTCGACCAAGCTCAAGCTCTCCGGTGTCGACGTGGCGAGCTTCGGCGACGCCTTCGCCGAGACCCCGGGCGCGCTCGACGTCACGTACGCCGATCCCGTGGCGGGCGTCTACAAGAAGCTCGTGCTCTCGGACGACGCGCAGACGCTCCTCGGCGGCATCCTGGTCGGCGACGCCTCGGCCTATGGATCGCTGCGCCCGCTCGTGGGTGGGGCGCTCGGCGGCGACCCGGCGGCCTACCTCATGCCGGAGGGCGGAGTCGCGGCCCCGGCCGGGGATCTCCCCGACGAGGCGCTCGTGTGCTCGTGCAACAGCGTCACCGCAGGCCGTATCCGCGGTGCCGTCCACGACGAGGGCTGCACCGACGTCGCGGGCGTCAAGGCGTGCACCAAGGCGGGAGCCGCCTGCGGCTCGTGCGTGATGATGATCAAGAAGATCGTCGGCACAGAGCTCGCCAAGACGGGTGCGGCGCTCAGCAACGCGATCTGCGAGCACTTCGACATGTCGCGCCGGCAGCTGTTCGACGCGGTCCGCGTGTCGGGACTGACCACCTTCAGCGCCGTGATCGAGCGGTTCGGCACCGGCCGCGGCTGCGACATCTGCAAGCCGGCGCTGGCGAGCATCCTCTCGACGCTGGTGCGCGGACATGTCCTCGACGGCGAGAACGCGACGCTGCAGGACACCAACGATCACGTGATGGCCAACCTGCAGAAGGACGGCAGCTACTCGGTGGTCCCCCGCATCCCGGGCGGGGAGATCACGCCCGAGGGACTCGTCGTGATCGGCAAGGTCGCCCAGGACTTCGGGCTCTACACGAAGATCACCGGCGGGCAGCGCATCGACATGTTCGGCGCCCGCCTCGAGCAGCTGCCCGACATCTGGCAGCGCCTCGTCGAGGCCGGCTTCGAGTCGGGCCATGCCTACGGCAAGTCGCTGCGCACCGTGAAGTCGTGCGTCGGATCCACCTGGTGCCGGTATGGCGTGCAGGACTCCGTCGGCATGGCGGTGCAGCTCGAGCTGCGCTACCGCGGCCTGCGCTCGCCGCACAAGATCAAGCTCGGCGTCTCGGGCTGCGCTCGCGAGTGCGCCGAGGCGCGCGGCAAGGACGTCGGGGTCATCGCGACCGAGGCGGGCTGGAACATGTACGTCGGCGGCAACGGCGGCTTCACGCCCCGCCATGCGGTGCTGCTGGCCGAAGGGCTCAGCGACGAAGAGCTCCTCACCGCGATCGACCGGTTCCTGATGTACTACATCTTCACCGCCGATCGGCTGCAGCGGACGGCGCCGTGGTTCGAGGACCTGGACGGCGGCATCGAGGGGCTCCGTGCGGTGATCTTCGACGACAGCCTGGGCATCTGCGCCGACCTCGACGCCGCCATGGCCGCGCACGTGGACTCCTACGAGGACGAGTGGAAGGCCACACTCGAGGACCCCGAGAAGCTGCGTCGCTTCGCGTCATTCGTGAACGCGCCCACGACTCCCGACCCCTCGCTCGCGTACACCGCCGAGCGCGGACAGCCACGACCTGCGACCGAGGACGAGCGCGCCGATTCGCGCGTGCTCATCGCCGGAACGACCCTGGAGGTGCGCCGATGACCCTCGTCGACCCGCAGACGGCCGAGTACACCGCTCCCGACGGCTGGGTACGCGTGTGCGCCCTCGACGACCTCGAGGTGGAGCGCGGCCGCGCCGCTCTCCTGGGGGGCACCCAGATCGCGCTGTTCCTGCTCCACGGACCGGACGGGTCGGGCGGCCGCGTCCACGCGGTGTCGAACCTCGACCCGTACAGTCATGCGCACGTCATCTCGCGCGGCATCGTCGGAACACGGCAGGACGTCCCCACCGTGGCATCCCCCATGTACAAGCAGGTCTTCGACCTGCGGACGGGTGTCTGTCTCGACACCCAGGGCAAGGAGCCCCTCAGCCTGCACGTGTGGCCTGTCGCCGTGGACGACGGGCACGTCCTCGTCCGCTGGGAGGGAGAGCGATGACCGGCCGGGTGGAGAACACGGTCGGCCGCGTCGACCTGATCGGCGGCGGTCCGGGTCCGATCGACCTGCTGACCTTGCGCGCGTGGCGTCTGCTGCAGCGCGCGGACGTCGTCGTGATGGACCGGCTGGGTCCGACCGACATCCGTGACCACGTCGGGCCCGACGTCGAGGTCATCGACGTCGGCAAGCACCCGGGACACCATCCCGTGCCGCAGGAGGCGATCAACGACCTCCTGGTCGCCCGCGCACAGGACGGCAAGCGCGTGGTGCGCCTCAAGGGCGGCGATCCGTTCGTCTTCGGCCGCGGCGGCGAAGAGGTCGCCGCCTGCCTGGCTGCCGGCATCCCGGTCGACGTGGTGCCCGGCATCTCGAGCGCCATCGCGGTGCCGCAGGCAGCCGGCATCCCGGTCACCCATCGCGGTGTCGCCGGCGCCGTCCACATCGTCAACGGCCCGTCGGAGGTCACCGACGCGACGCTCGCCGCTCTCCGCGACGACAGCGTGACGACCGTGATCCTGATGGGCGTCGGCGCGCTGCCCCGCATCGTCTCCGACGCGCTGCACGCCGGTGTGCCGGCCGACCGCCCGGTCGCGATCGTCGAGCGCGGCCATCACCGCGATCAGCGCACGACGCGCAGTACGCTGGCCACGGTGGTGGTGGATGCCGGCCGTGCCGGTGTGCGAAACCCCGCCGTCATCGTCGTGGGCGACGTGGCCCGTGCCGGGCTGCTGCAGCCCGAACACCAGCTGGCAGGTGACACCGTCCGTTGAGCTCCACCACTCGCCCCACCCTGTCGGCCGCGCTCGAGGGCTGCACGATCGTGATCGCCGTCGACCGTCGGTCGTCGGAGCTCACCGCTGCCCTCGAACGTCACGGCGCACAGGTCCGCCACGCGCCGGCGCTCACGATCGTGCCGCACATCGACGACGACGCCCTGATCGCGGCGACGCGCGAGCTCATCGCGCGTCAGCCCGATGTGGTGGTCGCGACGACCGGCGTGGGCTTCCGGGGGTGGATGGAGGCGGCCGACGAAGCGGGGCTCCTCGACGACCTCCACGCGGCGCTCAGCCGCGCGCAGATCGTCGCGCGCGGCCCCAAGGCGCGCGGCGCGATCCAGCAGGCGGGACTCACGGCCGACTGGGTCGCCGAGTCCGAGACATCCGTCGAGCTGGGCGAGTTCCTCCTCGCCGAGGGAGTCGCCGGCAGGCGCGTCGCCGTGCAGCACCACGGCTCGGGCGCCGACGGCCTCGACGAGCTGTTCACGCGCGCGGGCGCCGACGTCGTGAGCCTCACGGTCTACCGCTGGGGCCCGCCGCCGGATCCCGCGGCCGTCGCGCGCTCGGTCGTCGCGGCCGCGGCGGGCGAGGTCGACGCCGTGCTGTTCACCTCCGCTCCGGGCGCCGCGGAGTGGGTCACGGCCGCACGCCAGGAGGGCGTGCTCGAGGCGATCGTCGAGCGCGAGGCGGAGCGCCGGGTGCTGATGGCCGCGGTGGGCCCCATCACGGCGGGCCCGCTGCGCGAGGCCGGTCTCGATCCCCTGATCGCCGAGCGCGGACGCCTCGGCTCACTCGTGCGTGCCGTCGTGACGCATTTCGGCGGCGGTGGCGCGGCGTCGCTTCCCACGTCGGCCGGCCGGCTCGAACTGCGCAGCACCGGCATCGTGCTGGAGGGCCGTCACATCCCGCTCTCGCGCAGCGCCACCGACATCGTCGCCACGCTGTTCGACGCCCAGGGCGGCGTCGTCTCCCGACCCCGTCTGCAGGCGGCGCTCCCCCGGTCGGGCGAGAACACCCACGCGGTCGAGATGGCCGTCGCGCGTCTGCGCGAAGCGCTGGGGGTTCCCGACCTCGTGAAGACGGTCGTCAAGCGGGGCTACCGGCTCAACGTCGTCGACCCCGCCTGAGCCGCGTCAGGGCGCCGGCTCGGTTTCGGTCTGCCGCAGCAGATCGGGGCGGTGCGCCCGGGTCCGCTCCAGGCTCTGCTCGCGCCGCCATGCGGCGATCGCCCCGTGGTTGCCGCTCAGCAGCACCGGCGGCACCTCCATGCCGCGCCATTCGGCGGGCTTGGTGTAGCTCGGGTACTCGAGCAGACCGAGCTCGTGGGACTCCTCGACCAGGCTCTCCGGGTTTCCCACGACCCCGGGGATGAGGCGTGATACAGCCTCGATGACGGCCATCGCCGCGACCTCGCCGCCGTTGAGCACGTAGTCGCCGAGGCTCACGAGCCGCACGCGCCTGCGCGCGGCGTAGTGATCGACGACCCGCTGGTCGATGCCCTCGTAGCGCCCGCACGCGAAGACGAGGTGCTTCTCCTCGGCCAGCTCCCGCGCCATCGGCTGCGAGAACAGCTCGCCCGCCGGCGAAGGAACGAGCAGCACGGCGTCGTCGCTCAGCAGCTCGTCGAGCGCCTCGCCCCACGGCTCCGGCTTCATCACCATGCCCGCACCGCCACCGTAGGGGGTGTCGTCGACGGTGCGGTGGCGGTCATGCGTCCAGTCGCGGAGGTCGTGGACGTGCATGTCGAGGATGCCGCGGTCACGGGCCTTCCCGATCAGCGAGACGCCGAGCACGTCGAAGAACGTCGGGAAGATCGTGACGATGTCGACGCGCATGACTTCGAGTCTAGGAGCCGCCCGTGTTTCCGATGTGTGTCGGCACACCCACCACGGCGGCCGAGGGTCGGTGACGCAGAAGTGATCGAGAAGTAACCGCGCGGGCTGCCGGGCCGAAACACCGTGTTCCTAGCGTGGAGACACACTCACTCACGTGTCTGCTCACCTCAGGGAGGCGCCATGACCACGACCGATTCGCCGTCGTTGACGGAGACCGCTGCTTCGCCCCGCACCACCGCACCGGCCGACGCGCCGGTCGTCCTCACCCACCGCTCCGGCCGCTGGATCGACGGGTGGAACGCCGAGAACGCGACGTTCTGGCTCGGGGAGGGTCGTGCGATCGCGCGGCGCAACCTCGGCTGGTCGATCTTCGCGGAGTTCCTCGGCTTCATCATCTGGCAGCTGTGGAGCATCGTCGTCGTGATGCTCCCGGCCGCCGGCTTCCAGCTCACCAGCTCCGAGTCGTTCTGGCTCATCTCGCTCCCGAGCCTCGTCGGCGCGACCCTGCGCTTCCCGTACACGTTCATGGTCGCGATCTTCGGCGGCCGCAACTGGACGATCGTCTCGGCGGGGCTCCTGCTCATCCCGGCGGTGCTGCTCGGCATCGTCGTCTCGAACCCGGAGACCCCGTTCGGCGTGCTGCTGCTCGTCGCGGCCCTCGGTGGCGTCGGCGGCGGAAACTTCGCCAGCTCCATGGCGAACATCACCTACTTCTTCCCGCAGAAGGAGAAGGGCTGGGCGCTCGGCCTCAATGCCGCCGGTGGCAACCTCGGCACGTCGGTCGCGCAGTTCGCCGTCCCGATCGCCGTGACGATCGGCGCCGGTGCCACGCTCAACATCGCGCTCGCCGGATGGATGTGGATCCCGCTGATCCTGCTCGCGATGTACGGCGCATGGCGCTACATGGACAACCTGTCGTCCGCCAAAGCCGACTTCGGCAGCTCTGCCGCGGCCCTGCGTGAACCGCACCTGTGGATCATGGCCGTCCTCTACATCGGCACCTTCGGCTCGTTCATCGGCTTCGCGAGCGTGTTCCCGAAGCTCATCGCCGACCAGTTCCCGGAGTTCTCGACGATCCAGGTCGGGCAGGCGGCCGTCTCGCTGGCGTTCCTCGGGGCTCTCGTCGGCTCGCTCGCCCGCCCGTACGGCGGCCGTCTGGCCGACCGCTTCGGGGGCGCGCGGGTCACCGTGGGCGCCTTCGCGGTGATGGCGCTCGGCGCGCTCGCCTTGGTCTGGACTCTGCCGCTGCGCAACTTCGCGGTCTTCCTCGGCTGCTTCCTGGTGCTCTTCGCCGCGACCGGAATGGGCAACGGCTCCACCTACCGCATGAT
The DNA here is from genome assembly GCF_039905635.1 of Microbacterium sp. ProA8. NCBI lineage: Bacteria > Bacillati > Actinomycetota > Actinomycetes > Micrococcales > Microbacteriaceae > Microbacterium > Microbacterium chionoecetis. The sequence continues at coordinate 2,417,778 of NZ_CP157000.1, forward strand.
CCCCAGCATCTTCGCCGGTCGCGCGCTGGCCCGGGGATTCGCGCCGGGGACGCCCGACGCCGCCAGGATGCAGCGCAAGTCGGCCGCGGCCCTCGGCCTCATCTCGGCGATCGGCGCGTACGGCGGCTTCCTGGTGCCGCAGGTGCTGAACGCGTCCCAGCTGGCGACCGGCGGATACTCGGCGGCGTTCGTGGGCTTCGTGGCCGCCTACGTCGGGCTGCTCCTCCTGACGTTCTTCGTCTACGTCCTCCCGCGGCCGTCGCTGGCGAAGCAGCGCATCTGACCGCACGTCTTCACCGGAAGAGCGGATGCCTCGACTCGAGGCATCCGCTCTTCCGTCTGTGCGGGCGTATCGGGCAGCAGTTCCCCGCAGGATCGCGGGATGGCTTGAGCGTGTCCCACTTTCTCTTGCCAGGAGCACCTCATGCGACCGATTTCGGGACACGCACGCCGAAAAGCGGGACATGCAGGGCAGCGCGACGAAAAGCGGGACATGCAGGGCGGCGCGACGAACCTGGGGTCAGTACACGTCGCGGACGTAGCGCTCCTCGGCGGCGAGGGCGCGCGTGTACTCCGCCGCGGCCTCCTCGGAGAGCTTGCCGTGCTGCTGCGCGATGGCGATGAGGGTCGCGTCGACGTCCTTGGCCATGCGGGTCGCGTCGCCGCACACGTAGACGTGGGCACCCTCCTCGAGCCACCGCCACAGGCGGGCGCCGTGCTCGATCATGCGGTCCTGCACGTAGATCTTCTGCCGCTGGTCACGCGAGAAGGCGAGGTCGAGGCGCGTCAGGAAGCCGTCGTCCCGCATCTCCTCGAGCTCCTCGCGGTAGTAGAAGTCGGTCGCCGCGTGCTGCTCGCCGAAGAAGAGCCAGTTGCGGCCGGTGTGGCCGTCTGCCCGGCGGTCGTGCAGGAACCCGCGGAACGGCGCGATGCCGGTGCCCGGGCCGATCATGATCATCGGAGCGTCGCCGGCCGCAGGCGGCCGGAAGGCGGGCGATCGCTGCAGATAGACCGGCGCCGAGGCCGCAGCGCCGTCGGCGAGGAAGGTCGAGCACACGCCACCGCGCGCACGCCCCGATTCCGTCTCGAAGCGCACCACCGAAACGGTCAGCTCGACGGTGTCGGGGTCGCTCTTCGGGCTCGACGAGATCGAATACTGCCGGGGTTGCAGGCGCTTGAGCACGCCGACCCAGTCCTCGGCGGTCGCCGTCACCGGGAAGTCGCGCACGAGGTCGACGGCCTGCTGGCTCCACAGGAACTGCTCGAGGCGCCCCTTGTTCTCGCGTCGGAGCAGCGCCGACAGTGTGCCGTCGCCGCTGCGCTCTGCGATGAACCGCACGAGATCGAGCGGGGTCTTGGTGATGTCGAGTCGCGTGCGGAGGGCGTCCACGAAGGTGCGCTCCTGGCCATCGAGCTCGACGATCGTGTGCGGCGCGATTCCGGTGGCGTCGAGCCACTCCGCGACCACGCCGGGCGAATTGGCGCACACGACGCCGAGCGAGTCGCCGGCCTCGTACTGCGCGCCGGTGTCGGAGAGGTCGAAGGCGATTCGCCGCACTTCCTTCTCGGAGCCCGGCCCGCTGAGCAGGTCGTTGCGCACGAGGGATGCGCCCACCGGGTTCGAGCGGCTGAAGAACCGGCGGGCGGGCGGTGCCGCCAAGCCGAGAGCTGCTCCCCCGCCGGCTGCGCCGAGGGCAGAGGTGCCCGGAGCCTCTGCCACCAGTGTGTCGAGGATCTGCGCCAGCCATGCCGCGCGGGGCTCCTCGGCGTCCGGCTCGAGGTCGACGCGCTCGAGGAGGGCCGTCGCGCCGAGCTCGCCGAGCCGCGCATCGAGCCGCCGACCGTGGCCGCAGAAGTCGTCGTAGCTCGAGTCGCCCAGCGCGAGCACCGCGTAGCGCAGCCCCGACAGTTCGGGCGCTCCGTCGGCCTTCAGCTCGTGCCACAGCGCCGCCGCGTTGTCGGGCGGGCCACCGTCGCCGAACGTCGACGTGACGACCAGCAGACGGCGCACGGTGGTCAGATCAGACGCGCGCAGCTCCGCCATGCTCCGGGCACGCGCCGGGATGCCTCGGGCGCCGAGGGCCCCCGCCGCTGCTGCGGCGAACTCCTCGGCATTGCCGGTCTGCGAGCCCCACAGCACCACGACCTCGTCCTGGGCCGCGGCCGACGGCATCCCGAACCCGACCGTGGTGCGCGAGAAGGCCCCGGCGAGCACGCCGTCGAACCAGGCGCGCGCACGTGCGCCGAGCGGCGCTTCGGCCGGCAGCACCGGCACCTCGCCCGGCGCGAGCACCGCCGAGCGCACCGTCGAGAGGAAGCCCGCGAGGTATGCGCCCTCGAGGTCGCTCAACGCCGGCGGAGCGAGGTCCACTCCGGTGGCGGCCAGCGCCTCGTCGGCTGCACCCGTCGCCCCGCCGCCCGGCGGGGGGCCCACGCGTCGCAGCGTCACGGCCGCGAATTTGAACTCCGGCTGGGCCGACAGCGGGTCCACGGCGTCGTTGGTCACCGCGTTGACGGTCACGTACTCGCCGTGCTCGTCGTTCCAGTGGAACGGCGCGAACAGCCCGCCGGGCTGCACACGGTCGGTCAGCACGGCCGGCACGACGAACCGACCGCGGCGCGAGGCGACCTCGACGAGGTCGCCCTCGGCGATCCCCTGGCGCTCCGCATCCACGGGGTGCACCTCGACGAACGGGCCAGGGTGCAGCTTCGCGAGCTTCGCGACCCGGCCGGTCTTCGTCAGCGTGTGCCAGTGGTGCGGCAGGCGACCGGTGTTGAGCACCCAGGGGTAGTCGTCGTCGGGCAGCTCCGCCGGCGGCAGGTGCGGGCGCGCGAGGAACTGCGCCCGTCGCGACGGCGTCGCGAACGCGAGTCGCGGCACCGTCCCGTCGTCCTCCGCGTGCAGCGACTGGCTCACCCCGTCGTTGAGGTAGCGGATCGGATGCCGCGTCGCGGCGTCGTCCGGCGGCGCGGGCCACTGCACCGGGGTCTCGCGCAGCCGGTCGTAGGTGACGCCGCGCAGGTCCCATCCGGTCTGCGGGTTCCAGAAGCGGCGGATCTCGTCGAACACCTCGTCGCTCGAGGCGAAGTCGAATCCGGAGAAGCCCATCGCTCGCGCCACCTGGCAGATGATCAGCCAGTCGGGCTGGGCCTCGCCCGGGGCGGGAAGCACATCGCGGACGAGGGTGAGCGTGCGGTCGCTGTTCACGGTCACGCCGTCCGCCTCCACCCACAGCGTGGCGGGCAGCAGGATGTCGGCGTACGCGGTGGTGGCGGTCTCGGTGTAGACGTCCTGCGCGATGACGAGATCGGCGCTCTCGAGCGCCTCGATCACCGTCTTGCGGTTCGCGACCGAGGCCACCGGGTTGCTGCAGATGATCCACACCGCTTTGATCTCGCCGTCGGCGGCGCGGCGGAACATGTCGATGGTCCCGGCGCCGGACTCGGCACGGATCGACCCCGGCTCGAGTCCCCAGAGCTCCTCGACAAAGGCGCGGTCCGGCGCGCTGAACACCGCGCGCTGCCCCGGCAGACCCGGCCCCATGTAGCCCATCTCGCGCCCGCCCATCGCGTTCGGCTGGCCGGTGAGCGAGAACGGCCCGCTTCCCGGCCGGCAGATGGCGCCCGTGGCGAGATGGAGGTTGCAGATCGCGTTCGTCGACCATGTGCCGTGCGTGGACTGGTTCAGTCCCATCGTCCAGAGCGTCATCCACTCGTCGGCCTCGCCGATCCAGCGCGCGGCGGTGCGGATGTCGTCCTCGGCGAGTCCGGTCAGCTCCGCGACGCGCGCGGGCGGGTACTCGGCGAGGACCTCCGCCATATGCTCCCAGCCCTCGGTATGGGCGGCGATGAACTCCTGGTCGATGTCACCGGCCTCGACGAGCAGGTGGAGCAGGCCGTTCAAGAGCGCGAGGTCTGTGCCCGGCGAGATCTGCAGGAACAAATCGGCGCGGTCGGCCGTCGTCGTCCGGCGCGGATCGACGACGATGAGCCGCGCGCCCTGCTTCAGGCGATCCGCCATCCGCAGGAACAGGATCGGGTGGCAGTCCGCCGTGTTCGAGCCGATCACGAAGAACAGGTCGGCGTGGTCGAAGTCCTCATACGAGCCGGGAGGGCCGTCGGCGCCGAGCGACTGCTTGTAGCCCGTCCCCGCGGATGCCATGCACAGACGCGAGTTCGACTCGATGTGGATGCCCCGCAGATACCCCTTGACGAGCTTGTTCGAGAGGTACTGCGCCTCCATGCTCATCTGGCCCGACACGTACATCGCGATGGCGTCGGGCCCGTGCTCGTCGAGGATCGCGCGCAGGCGGGTGGCGGCCTCCGTCACGGCGTCAGCCAACGGCACCGGCTCGGCGGGCTCGCCTCGCGCGGGGCGCACGTGTGCGGAGGTCATGCGGCCCGGAGCGTGCATCAGCTCGGCGTGGGTCGCGCCCTTGGTGCACAGGCGCCCGGCGTTCGTGGGGTGTGCGCGGTCGCCCGCGACCTTCGCGATGGTGAGCGGATGCCCCGCCCCGGCGTCCGAGGTCGTCACCGAGATACCGCAGCCGACGCCGCAGTAGGAGCACACGGTGCGAACTTCGCCCATGCTCCGATGATCCGGGATGGAGGTTCCGGGACGTTTCCCGCAGTGTTACCCGCAGATCACATCTGGCGCACGGGCGCGGGCGGCGCCACGTGAGGACGGGTCAGTCGACCGTGCCGGCGTCGTCCGCGGAAGGATCCGCGGGCGCCTCGTCGCCGTCGTCGGGCAGCTCTTCGAACAGGCCTGCCGGCGGTGTCACGATGACCCGTCCGGCGGCGATGTCGACCTCCGGCACGATCGCCTTGACGAACGGCACCAGCACCTCGTCGTCGCGCACCTTGACGATGAGCAGGTCTTGCGCGGGGAAGTGATCGACCCGCGCGACCTTGCCGACGACCTGGCCGTCGCGCACCACGTCGAGTCCGACGAGCTGGTGGTCGAACCACGCGTCGTCCTCGGCGGGCGAGGCCTGCAGATCCTCGTCGACCCACAGGATCGCGCGGAGCAGCCCCTCGGCGGCATCACGGTCATCCACCCCGTCGAAGAACGCGACCGGGTGGCTGTTCATCCAGCGGAACTCGCGCACCGTGAGCGGCTTGCCGTGCCACGGCGAGGATTCCGGAACCTGGAGCGTGAAGGTCGCTCCGGGGACGAAGCGTCCTTCGGGATCGTCGGTGTAGAGCTCGAGCTTGATGGCGCCCTTGAGTCCGTGCGCCTTGACGAGTCGGCCGACCCGCAGCTGCGTCTTGCCTGCGGGAGGAACGGCGTTCACGGGCTTGCGGGCCTCTGCGCCCGATCCCGTGGTGTCTTCGCCTGCCACCTCAGTCGTCCGCGACGTCGACGCGCACACGGCGTCCGTCGGCGAGGGCACTGATGAGGGTGCGCAGGGCTTTGGCCGTGCGGCCGCCGCGCCCGATCACGCGACCCCGGTCTTCGGGGTGGACGTGCACTTCGAGCACGTCGCCGCGAGGCGACGTGGACGAGTCGATGCGGACGTCATCGGGGTGATCGACGATCCCCTTGATGACGTGTTCGAGCGCGGCGGCGAGCAACGGATTACTCTGCGGACTCGGCGGCGGCCTCGTCGGCGGGAGCCTCGGCGGGCTCCGCCTTCTTCTCGGCCTTCGGCTTGACGACCGACTTCTTGGCGGAGTCGATCTCGAACGCGGGCTTCTCCTCGCGGGTCTTCACGGTCGAGACCGCGTCCTTGTCGCCCTTGAACTTGCCCCAGTCGCCCGTGAGCTTGAGGAGCGCCGCGACCTGCTCGGTCGGCTGCGCGCCGACGCTCAGCCAGTACTGCGCACGCTCCGAGTCGACCTCGATGAACGAGGGCTCCTCGGTCGGGTGGTACTTGCCGATCTCTTCGATGACACGGCCGTCGCGCTTGGTGCGCGAGTCGGCCACGACGATGCGGTAGTAGGGCGCACGGATCTTGCCGAGGCGCTTGAGACGGATCTTGACAGCCACGATTCTCCTGAATGTGTGGAAAGTGAACGAACTGGTCGCCTGGGGAGTGGGGTGCACACCCGGCGGAAGCTCAGAAGGAGGACCGCCACGCCGGATAGAGGGTCGAGCGTGTGGTCCAGCCCTCTATTCTGCCAGATGACGCAGCACCTCGCGAACCGGCCGGGTGGCGGCATCCCCATGCCAGACTGTGCCCATGACGGTGCCCTTCGCGACATCCGCCCGCTCGTCCGTCGGCATGGAGTGGGAGGTGATGCTCGCCGACACCGCGACGGGAGACCTGATCCCCCGCGCTCCCGACCTGCTCGCCGCTCTCGAGGAGCGTTCCAGCCTCGAGCGGTACACGGTCACCGGCGAGCTGCTGACGAACACCGTCGAGGTGACGAGCGGCATCGGCGACACGGTCGCGGCCGCCGTCGACGACATCGCCGACGCGATCGCCGAAGTGCGCACCTACACCGACCCGCACGGCATCGACCTGCTCTGCGCCGGAAGCCACCCGTTCGCGCAGTGGTACGACCAGAGCGTCACCGACAAGACCCGCTACCACAAGCTGATCGAGCGCACCCAGTGGTGGGGGCGCAACATGATGATCTGGGGCATCCACATCCACGTGGGCGTCGACGACGTCAACAAGGTGTTCCCGATCATCAACGCCCTCGCGGTGTACCTGCCGCACCTGCAGGCGCTGTCGGCATCGAGCCCCTTCTGGGCCGGCGAGCGCACCGGCTACGCCTCGAACCGCGCCCTCGTCTTCCAGCAGCTGCCCACGGCCGGGCTGCCCTGGCCGCTCCAGAACTGGAGCGAGTTCGAGGGCTACCTCGACGACATGGTCACCACCGGTGTGATGGAGGATGCCACCGAGGTGCGATGGGACATCCGCCCGGCGCCTCGCTGGGGCACCATCGAGGTACGCGCGTGCGACGGGATGTCGACGCTTCCCGAGCTCGCCGCGCTGGCGGCCCTCGTGCAGGTGCTCGTGGAGCACTTCTCGCGCCGGCTCGACGAAGGGCTGCCGCTCGAGACGATCCAGCCGTGGTTCATCCGCGAGAACAAGTGGCGGGCGGCCCGCTATGGACTCGACGCCCGTGTGATCGTCGACCACGTCGGCACCCAGCGCCTGGTCACGGACCATCTGCGCGAGACGCTGGCCGAGATCGGCGGCATCGCCGACGACCTCAAGTGCGCCCGCGAACTGGCGGGGATCGAGGCCATCCTCACCGATGGTGCGAGCTACTCGCGCCAGCTCGCCGTCGCGGACGCGTCCGACGGCGACCTCCGAGCGGTCGTGCGGCACCTGGTCGGCGAGTTCCGCTCCGGTCCCACCCTGCGCGAGCACCTGGCCACGCTCGGCCACTGACCCGCCGCAAGACCGACGGGACGGATGCCGCAGCCCGCGGCATCCGACGAGACGGAAGTCAGCCGCGGCCGAGCATCTTCTGCAGCTCGGCGAGGTCCGCCTCGGTGGGGGCGCCCTTCGCACCGCCGGCGCCGAGCCCGAAGCCCGAACCCGTCGGAGTCTCGCTCGCCTGAGCGGCGATGCCGGCGTTCTCGGCTGCGCGCTTGGCCGGGTTGCCCGACCGCGAGCCCTTGGACTTCTGCTGCTTTCCGCGCTTGGACGAGGCACCGGGACGGCCGGCACCGGGGATCGGCCCCATGCCCGGGATGTTGGGGACGCCGCCGCGGGCGACGGTCTTCATCATCTTGGCGGCCTGCTCGAATCGCTGCACGAGCTGGTTGACGTCGGTCACGGTCATGCCCGAGCCGCGCGCGATGCGCAGGCGCCGGGAGCCGTTGAGGAGCTTGGTGTTGCGGCGCTCCGCGGGGGTCATCGAGCGGATGATCGCCTCGGTGCGGTCGATCTCGCGCTCGTCGAAGTTCTCGAGCTGATCCTTCATGGATCCCATGCCCGGGAGCATCCCGAGCATCTTCTTCATCGAGCCCATCTTGCGCATCTGCTGCATCTGGGCGAGGAAGTCCTCGAGGGTGAACTGCTCGGTCGCGAGCTTCTCCGCGACCTTGAGCGCCTCCTCCTCGTCGAACGCCTGCTGGGCCTGCTCGATGAGGGTGAGGATGTCGCCGAGGTCGAGGATGCGCGATGCCATGCGGTCGGGATGGAATGCCTCGAGGTCGTCGAGCCCCTCTCCCGTGGACGCGAAGATGATGGGGCGGCCGGTGACCGACGCCACGGAGAGCGCGGCACCACCGCGGGCGTCGCCGTCGAGCTTCGAGAGCACGACGCCGGTGAAGTCGACGCCGTCCTGGAACGCCTTCGCCGTGTTGACGGCATCCTGTCCGATCATCGCGTCGATGACGAACAGCACCTCGTCGGGGTCCGTCGCCTTGCGGATGTCGGCCGCCTGCTTCATGAGCTCTGCGTCGACGCCGAGGCGGCCGGCGGTGTCGATGATCACGACGTCGTGCTGCTGGCGCCGCGCGACCTCGACGCCGTCCCGCGCGACGCGCACCGGATCGCCGACGCCGTTGCCGGGCTCCGGCGCGTAGATCGCGGCACCGGCGCGCTCAGCCACGACCTGGAGCTGGTTGACGGCGTTCGGACGCTGGAGGTCGGCGGCGATGAGGAGCGGCGTGTGGCCGTCCTTCTCGAGCATCTTGGCGAGCTTGCCCGCGAAGGTCGTCTTGCCCGATCCCTGGAGGCCCGCGAGCATGATGACGGTCGGCGGGTTCTTCGCGAACTGCAGGCGGCGCTGCTGGCCGCCGAGGATCGCGACGAGCTCCTCGTTGACGATCTGCACGACCTGCTGTGCAGGGTTCAGCGCCTTGCTCACCTCGTCGCCGAGTGCGCGCTCGCGCACCTTGGCGGTGAAGTCCTTGACGACGGGCAGCGCCACGTCGGCGTCGAGCAGGGCGCGCCGGATCTCGCGGACGGTGCCGTCGACGTCCGCGGGCGTGAGCTGCCCCTTCTTGCGGAGGTTGCGGAAGGTCTCGGTGAGCCGGTCGGAGAGGGTGCCGAAAGTCGCCATGATCCCCCGATTCTACGCGAGCGGATGCCGCCTCCCGGCGCCCGCCCACAACCCCTCGGACGAGAGTCGCTCCTGCGGACGTGCCGGCTGAGCCCATCCCCCGCGCGCTCAGCGATCGGCGGGTGCGTCCCCGAGCTCCTGGAAGAGCGTCAGCTGCAGGCCGGCAGGTCCGCGCAGGCGGGCGTTGCGCGAGTTCCACGGCGTCACCCGAGCGGATGCCTCGATCTCGGCGCCGCCCTCATCGAGCCGTGCGACTGCGGCGTCGGTGTCGGCGACCTCGAGGGCCAGGCGAATGCGGTCGCTCGGGGCGTCGCCGTCGGTCTCGACCCGGTCGATGAACTCGACCTGCGCGGGATTGGCGATCTCGAGGGTCGCGCGGCCCGCGTCGAGGATCGCGACCCGCGCGCCGCCCTCGGCCTCGTAGGCCTCCGCCTGCGGCATGCCGACGACGTCGCGATAGAACGCCAGCGTCTGCTCGAAGGCCGCGGCCTGCACCACCACGCGCAACTGGGCCACCTCTCCCACCGGGGCCGAGTCTGACATCGGCGCCGCCGCATCGGCCGCGAGCGACAGGAAGCGCGACAGCGACGTGCGTCCGGCGCCGTCATGCGCCCAGGCTTCGATCGCGGCGAGCACGGCGCCGCCCCATGCCGCGCCGGCGACCTCGGCACGCAGGCGATCGGCGCCGCCCCGCACCAGCCGTGTCGACGCGGCTCGCGCCACCCGGGCTCGCCGGAGGGCGGAGTCGCGCTCGTACTCCGCCTCGAGCCCCATCGCCGCGAGGTTGACGATCCCCAGCGCAAGGCTGTCGGGCACGAACGACTCGGCGATCGCAAGGGTCTCTGCGCGGACGGCGGACGCGGCGGATGCCGCCTCGTCCGCGGCGAGCCGCTGTTCGAACACCGCGATCCGCTCGTCGAGCCCGGCCCAGAGGACGTCGGACTTGGACGAGAAGTAATTGAAGAAGCTCGAGCGGCTCACGCCGGCACGGCTCGTGATGTCGATGATCGAGGTCTGCTCGTAACCCTGCTCGAGGAAGAGCTCGCACGCCGCCTCGGCGATGGTCTCGCGCGACGATGCTTTGGGCCGTCCTGCGCGCGGCTCGGTGGACATGAAGCCACTTTATGGCCGACGGTGCGCCGCCACACGGATGGCTCGACGCCCGGGCGGGTCGGCGCCGAACGGTGTACGGGAATGTATTGTTGGACGCAGTTCATCAATCGCCACGAGCGAACGAGCGAAGGAGTGCGATGCTCGACATCCAGACCGTCGGCCTGTCCCCCGACTATGTGCCGTACCTCGACGGGTGGGCGCTCCAGCGCAGCATCCACGCCGAGGTCGTGGAGCAAGCGCGGCCCGACACGCTGCTGCTGCTCGAGCACGAGGCCGTCTACACCGCGGGCGCGCGCACGGCGCGGCACGAGCGTCCGACGGACGGCACGCCCGTCGTCGATGTCGATCGCGGCGGCAAGATCACGTGGCACGGACCTGGGCAGCTCGTCGGGTACCCGATCGTGCGGCTCGCCGAGCCGGTGGACGTCGTCGCGCACGTGCGGCGCCTCGAGCACCTCCTCATCGAGGCGCTGCGCGAGTTCGACGTCGAGGGCTATCGGGTGGAGGGTCGCAGCGGTGTCTGGGTGCGCCGCCCCCTTGGTGAGGACAAGGTCGCCGCGATCGGCGTCCGCGTACAGCGTGGCGTGACGATGCACGGCTTCGCCCTCAACTGCGACAACTCCCTCGCCGGCTTCCGCGGCATCATCCCGTGCGGCATCTCGGATGCCGGGGTCACCACGATCAGCGAGGTCGCCGGCGTCGAGATCAGCCCGAGCGACGTGATCGACACGGTGAGCCGCGTGTTCGCGGCCGACTTCGCGGGGGTGCCGGCATGAGCGCCTGCGGCACTGCCCCCGGAGCGGCGGATGCTGCTGCCACCGGTCCGGAGGGACGAAAGCTCCTGCGTCTCGAGGTGCGCAACGCGCAGACGCCCATCGAGCGCAAACCCGAATGGATCAAGACCAAGGCGAAGATGGGCCCCGAGTACCAGGCGCTGCACTCGCTCGTGAAGAGCGAAGAGCTGCACACGGTCTGCCAGGAGGCCGGCTGCCCCAACATCTACGAGTGCTGGGAGGACCGCGAGGCGACCTTCCTCATCGGCGGCTCGCAGTGCACGCGCCGGTGCGACTTCTGCCAGATCGACACCGGCAAGCCGGCAGACTACGACATCGACGAGCCCCGCCGCGTCGCGGAGAGCGTGGTGCGCATGAACCTCCGCTACGCCACCGTGACGGGAGTCGCGCGCGACGACCTGCGGGACGGCGGTGCCTGGCTCCACGCCGAGACGGTGCGGCAGATCCACGCCATGAACCCGAACACGGGCGTCGAGATCCTTGCGACGGACTTCAACGGCGACCCCGCGCTCCTGCGCGAGGTGTTCGAGAGCCGCCCCGAGGTCTTCGCGCACAACGTCGAGACGGTGCCGCGCATCTTCAAGCGGATCCGGCCGGCCTTCCGCTACGAGCGCTCGCTCGACGTCTTGACCCAGGCTCGCGACGCCGGCCTCATCACCAAGTCGAACCTCATCCTGGGCATGGGTGAAGAGCCCGAAGAGGTCGTGCAGGCACTCCAGGACCTGCACGCTGCCGGCACCGACATCATCACGATCACGCAGTACCTTCGGCCGTCGCCCCGGCACCTTCCCGTGGCCCGGTGGGTCAAGCCGCAGGAGTTCGTCGAGTTCAAAGACGAGGCCGAGCGCATCGGATTCCTCGGCGTGCTCGCGGGACCGCTGGTGCGCTCGTCGTATCGGGCGGGGCGCCTGTGGGCGCAGTCGATGCTGTCGAAGGGCCGGGAGATCCCGTCGCATCTCGCGCACATCGCCGAGGACGTGCACGTCGAACGCGGATTCGCGCAGGCCGTCTGAGGCGGCGGGCCGGACCACCGGCATCCATCCCCTCGTTCACCGAGAGAGGCGTGGCGACACCGGACTCGTCACCCGAGCAGCGGTGTCGGGCGGAGTCAGTCCGCGCTCGTGACCGACAGCACCGCGCCGGCGGAATCCAGGTTGACCAGCAGCACGTCGTCGGTGGCGTCGGGGTCCAGCGCGTACTCCAGCACGGCGAACGGGTCGGAGCCGCCGTGCTCGTCGGCGAGGATCGTCATGCTCATGAGCTGCAGCGAGCGGATCACATCGATCTGGATGTCACCGGAGATGTCCACGAGAGCGTCGTCGAGGGCCTCCCCCAGTGCCTCCTGCTGCTGCAGGATGTACTCCGTGACCTCGCTGGTGCGATCGTTCAGCTCGTTCACCATGGCGTTGCGGGCGCTGCCGTCGATGTCCTCGATCGACGAGATGAGCGCGGCGGCGACGTCGAGGGCCGCCTCCGACACATCGTCCTGATCGGGCGCGGTCAGATCGACCGTGACGGATTGGTCACCCAGGTCGACATTCTCCGACCAGAAGATCGATCCGTCAGGCCCCGATTCGAGGAGTCCGAAGTAGTCGTGCTCGATCGCCATGACCCCATGAAACCGCAAGGAGCGCGTCCGCGATAGCCCGGACACGGCATGGCGCCGATTCGGTCCGCCGAGTCGGCCGATTCAGTCGACGAGGGACGCCGCGAAGACGTGCGGCGTGAAGCCGGTGAGGTCGCCGATGCCCTCGCCCTGGCCCAGCAGCTTCACCGGAATCCCGGTGCGCTCCTGCACGGCGAGCACGAATCCGCCCTTCGCCGAGCCGTCCAGCTTCGTCAGCACGAGGCCGGTGACGCCGGCGTGCTCGAGGAACGCCTGCGCCTGCATGACGCCGTTCTGACCGGTCGTCGCATCGAGCACCAGCAGCACCTCGCTGATCGGCGCCTGCTTCTCGATGACTCGCCGGATCTTGCTGAGCTCGTCCATCAGCCCGCCCTTGGTGTGCAGGCGTCCGGCCGTGTCGACGAGCACGATCTCGGTGCCCGTGTTCTTCGCGTACTCGATGGTCTGGAAGGCGACGGATGCCGGATCCTGCCCCTCCTGCTGGGGCCGGACGATCGTCGCGCCGCCGCGCTCGGCCCAGGTCGCGAGCTGGTCGACGGCCGCCGCGCGGAAGGTGTCGGCCGCGCCGACCACCACGGACCGCCCGTAGCGCTGCAGGAACTTCGCGAACTTGCCGATCGTCGTGGTCTTGCCGACGCCGTTGACACCGACGACGAGCACGACCGCCGGCCGCTCGGTGAGGCGGAGGGTGGTGTCGAACTTCGCGAAGTGCTCCTCGAGCGTCTCCTTCAGCATCCGCTGCAGGTCGCGCGGGTCGGTCGTGCGGTACCGCTCGACCTTCTCGCGGAGCTCGTCGATGATGCGTTCGGTGATGTCGGGGCCGAAGTCCGCCGTCAGCAGCGCGGTCTCGAGGTCTTCCCAGGTGGTCTCGTCGATCGTGGGCTTGACGAACATGCCGCGCAGCGCACGGCCCAGCGACCAGGAGCTCTCTGCCATTCCTCCAGCCTAGGGCCGCCGCCGATCAGTCAGCGGCGGGCGCGATCGCGATCCCGACGTACTCGTTGAGGAGGGCCGTGACCTCGGTGCCGATGTCCTGCCCCGGCGGACACTCCACGTTGACGACGAGCGACGTGCCGAGCGTGCCGAACGTGCGTCCGAACTCGCTCCAGCCGGCATCGCTTCCGCCACCGCCGCCGCCGCCGCCGACCAGGCGGATCTCGACCGTGCCCTCCTGCGTCGTCTGCGCCACGTAGTCGTCCGATGCGTTCGCCGTCACATCCGCGGTCGTCACACCGGGGATCTGCGTGCTGAGCACCGCGGCGAGCATGCTGTCGGTGCTCTCGCGGTCGTCCGCCCCGAGTTCCAGATCGGTGATCGCGCCCTGGTAGAACGCGATCGTGCACTGCGTCTGCCCGTCGAGGTACGCCCAGCTGCCGTTGCCGTTGTCGGGTGAAGACACCGCGAAGCGCTCGTCGGCGGCCATCAGCCGGTCGTCCCACCCTGCCCGCCAGGATGCCGGGTCCAGCTCCGCGCCCGCCTCGAAGGTGATGTCGGTGGGAGGCATGGCGGCGGCGTCTTCCGCCTCGGGCGTGGGCGTCGCCTCGCCGGACGCCGATCCCGTGGGCTCGGGAGTCACACGCCGCGCGCCGGAGACGTCCGGCGTGCACGCGGTCAACAGGACTGCCGCCAGGACCAGGCCCGCCGCCGCGCGCGCTGAGGTGTGCATACGCGAACGCTACTCCCGCCGCGACCAGGGCGGGTGCCTCAGCCGGGGGGCAGTCCGTCAGGAGGCCACGCGCTCCACGATGCGCTGTCCGACGACAGCCGAGACGCCGTCCTGGCGCATCGACACGCCGTACAGCGCGTCGGCGATCTCCATGGTGCGCTTCTGGTGCGTGATGACGATGAGCTGGCTGGAGGCGCGCAGCTGCTCGAAGACGCCGAGCAGGCGGCCGAGGTTCGCGTCGTCGAGCGCCGCCTCCACCTCGTCGAGGATGTAGAAGGGGCTGGGCCGCGCCTTGAAGATGGCGGTGAGCAGCGCCACCGCCGCGAGCGAGCGCTCGCCACCCGAGAGCAGGGACAGCCGCTCGATCTTCTTGCCGACCGGGCGCACGGCGACCTCGATGCCTGTCGTGAGGGGCGAGTCGGGGTCGGTCAGAGCGATCGATCCGGTCCCGCCCGGGAACAGGATCGGGAACACCTCGCCGAACGCGACCTTCGTGTCTTCGAACGCGGAGAGGAAGATCGACTGCATCCGCTCGTCGAGCTCCTCGATTATCGTCAGCAGGTCCTTGCGGGTCTGGGTGAGGTCGGCCAGCTGCTCGGTCATGAACTTGTGACGCTGCTCGAGGGCTTCGAACTCCTCGAGTGCCAGCGGATTCACGCGTCCGAGCTGGGTGAGCTTGCGCTCCGCCTCCTGCAGCCGCCGGCGCTGCTGCGCACGGTCATAGGGAACGGTGGGCACCGGTTCGTCTCCGTCGCCGCCGGCGTCCGCTCCTTTGGCGTCCGACTGCGCGGGATCGGCGTCTGCCGGGACGGGAACCGGCTGATCGGGTCCATATTCCGAAATCAGAATGTCTTCATCGAGCCCGAGCTCGGATTGCACCCGCTCGAGCAGACCACCCACATGCAGGCGCTTCTCGTGGATCTGCAGCTCCAGGCTGTGGACGCTCTCGGTGAGACCCGCCAGCCGCTCCCGCAGCGTGCTCTCCTGGGCACGGAGCTGCGCGAGCTCGGTGGTCACCGCCGTGCGCTCGGACTCGGCCGCGGAGAGCTCCGCCCGCGCCTGGGCCAGTGAGCGGTCGACCGAGTCGATGACGGCGGGCAGCTGCCCTGCGACGCCGGCGGCGATCTCGCGCTGCGCCCGGCGGACGACGGCTCGTCGCGCCGCCTCGGCGGCGGCCTCGCGCTCGCGTTCGCGCTGCCGTTCGAGTGCGACGACGCGCGCCTCGCCGGCACGGATGCGCTCGCGCAGGGTCTCGACGTCCAGGCGCGCGCGCATCTCTGCGTCGCGCGCGGCCTCCAACTCGGCGAGCATGCCTTCGCGCGCCGACGCGTCGAGGATCGGCCGCGGGGCTTCGAGCGCCGCGGTCAGCTGGTCCTCGGCCGAGCGCGCCGAGCCCTCGGCCTCTTCGACCGCCGCGGCGGCCTGCGCGACGCCGGCGGCGAGCCGTTCGCACTCGGCGACGGCGGCCTCATGGCGGACGGTCGCGCGATTGACCTGCTCCGCGTGGGCGGCGAGGGCGGCATCGTGCTCTCGGAGGGTGGCGAGCGTCGTCTTGGTGCGCTGACGCGCGGACTCGAGCTCACGGGTCGCGTCGCCGAGAGCCTCCCGCAGCGATTCCGCCACCACGGTGATCTCGTCGCGGCGCTCGGCCGCGGCATCCCGTTCCGCGGCCAGCTCCAGCCGGGAGCGGGACGAGCCGGCGCCGGCGCGGAGCGAATACTCCGTGTAGACCTCTCCGCGACGGGTCACGAGGGTCAGCGGGCCGCCCAGTTCGGCGTTCGCCAGCGCGGGACCGGCTTCACGCGCGACCTCGAGGTCGTCGACGACCACCACGTACGACAGCAGGCCGAGCACGCCCTCGGGGGCGGTCACCACCTCGCGTGCGGGAACGACGCCGCGGAGCTCGGGGAACGCCGGCCGCATCATGCCCGCCTCGGCGATCACGATGTCGACCATGCCCGCTTCGGCATCGCGGGCCGCTTCTGCCACCGCGAACGCGCTCGCGCGGTCGTCCACGAGCACGCCTTCGGCGATCGGACCCAGCACGGCTGCGACGGCCGCCTCGAACCCTGACTTCACCTGCACCGCGTCGCCGACGAGGCCCCGCACGCCGTCGCGACCCTGCGCGATCAGCGCCGAGGCGCCGTTCTTCACATCCAGTGCCCGGCTCAGCGCGGCGGTCTGCGCCGTCAGCGCCTCACGCTCGCGCTCCGCCGCGTGCAGGCGCTCACGCAGTGCCGACACCGTCGCCTCCGCCTCGGCGGCGTCGCGCTGCGCGCGCTCATACGCGGCCGCGTGATCGGCCGTCGACGCGTCGGGCACGACATCGGGGTCGACCCCGGCGAGGATCTCCTCGGCCTCCGCGCGGCGTGCGAGCGCGGCATCCAGCGCCTTCTGCTGCCGTTCGACGGCGGTGCGGACGGCGGCGAGAGCGGATGCCGCGGCCTCGGCGGTCCCTCTCAGGGCCGTGATGCGCATGTCGTGCTCCGAGACGAGCGCGCTCTGCGCGGCGATGTCGACATCGAGGGCGTCGAGCTCGGCACGGGCACGGACGACATCGCGAGCGGCCGCCGCGGCAGCGTCCTGCGACGCGCCCAGACCGTCCGAGACGACGTCGATCTCGGCACGCGCCTCGTCGATCATCGCCTGCGACACGGTGGTGAGCTCGATGCGCTCCTCGTCCTCGGCGTCGCCGAGCAGCGCGAGTCGCTGGCCCGCGAGGGCGTACAGGCCGCGGAGTCGCTCCTGCACCCGCTCGAGCCCGAAGGCGACACGACGGGCGCGGTCCACGTTCTCGGAGCGCTGGTCGTTCTCGAGCTGCTCGATGCGCACCCGGGCGTTGTCGAGCCGGTCCTGCAGCACCATCCGCTCGGAGTGACGCTCCTGCTCGCTCTGCGCGTGCGATGCGAGCTCTGCCCGAAGCCCGGAGATCTCGTCGGCGAACAGCCGGGCCTTCGCGTCGCGCACCACGGCCGCGATGGTCGCGGCCTCCCGGGCGATCTGGGCCTGTCGGCCGAGCGGCTTCAACTGCCTGCGCAGCTCGCCGGCGAGATCGCTCAGGCGCGTGAGGTTGGCCTCCATCGCGTCGAGCTTGCGGAGTGTCTTCTCCTTGCGCCGCCGGTGCTTGAGGATGCCGGCGGCCTCTTCGATGAAGCCCCGGCGGTCCTCCGGAGTCGCCTGGAGCACGCTGTCCAGTCGCCCTTGACCGACGATCACGTGCATCTCGCGGCCGAGGCCGGAATCGCTCAGCAGCTCCTGGACGTCGAGCAGCCGACACGAGTCGCCGTTGATCGCGTACTCGCTCGTGCCGTTGCGGAAGAGCGTGCGGCTGATGGTGACTTCGGCGTATTCGATGGGCAGCGCGCCGTCGCTGTTGTCGATCGTGAGCTGCACCTCCGCACGGCCGAGCGGGCCGCGCGTCGCCGTGCCGGCGAAGATGACGTCCTCCATCTTGCCGCCGCGGAGGGTCTTGGCGCCCTGCTCGCCCATCACCCAGGCGAGGGCGTCGACGACGTTCGACTTGCCCGAGCCGTTCGGGCCGACGATGCAGGTCACTCCGGGCTCGAGCGCGAACGTCGTCGGTTGGGCGAACGACTTGAACCCTTTGAGCGTCAGGCTCTTCAGGTGCATGGATTCGCCCCCACCCCGGTCGATTACCCGCCTACGCTACCGGAGCGGAGCGCTCCCGCCCGGTAGACCGGCCGCAGGACGAGCGGTCTGCGAACCCGCGATCCGCGGCCTCCCTCGGTTCGACGCCGGCGTGCGCGGCGAGCCGCGACACGCGATGCGATCACCGAATCTGGGAGAAAGCTTGACGCCGGTATCCCGGAGGCGGTAGCGTCACTCTTCGCGTCTGAAGTCGAGAAAGGAGGTCCCCCGATGATGCTGATGAATCCCACTGGAATCGCCGCCCGTGATGGCGGAGCGATTCGTGCCGTCGCGTCGGGGACCTACTCCTTCGGCGCTGTGCTGAGCGGCCGTTTCCCCGCCGCCATCTGATCCCCGCAGGGGACGAGTCTGCCCGCTTCCGGGCGCTGCTCGTCTGCTGCGCCGGCTCCGCTTCGCGGTGCTGAGCGCGCGCCCCCTGCCATCGTCCCGTCGTGCTGCGGCATGACATCTCCGCCTCCGGCGCCCGCCGAGGCATCCCTTTCATAACCGGAAAGAGCAATCATGAATACTCTCCTTGCGCCGCAGCGCCCCTCGGGCCTCCCCGATACGCTGCGGCTCCCGAGCCGCGACACCCGGACCTCGCTCCTGGACCGCCTCGCCCTCCACCTGGGTCTGAGGCTGCTGCTGTGGAGCACCCGCACCCCGCGGCTCGCGGACGACCGCCGCCGGCACGCTCACACGTACCGGCAGCAGGAGGCCACCGCGCAGCGTGAACGCGCCTACCTCCGCGAGGCCACCCTCGCACCCCGGCCGTGACGGCCACCGGGTCCGCCGCCCGCACCGGGCGGCGGACCCCACCCCCCTCGCAACTCGCATCGACATCGCAAGGACGCATTGACATGACCACCATCACGGGGCTCGAATTCCGCCCCCTCGTCGTTCCCGCCTCGATCGACGCACCGGACGCCGCCGACTTCGTCGAGATGGTCCGGGTGCGCAACATCATCTACCGCGAGATCTCCGGTCACGACGACCACCGGATCACCGCGGATGAGCTCCTCCCCCACTACCGCCCCACCGAGTACGAGACCCGGCTGTCGTGGGTGATAGTGGACGACGGGAAGTGCATCGGCCGCGCCGGGATCGACATCCCTCACGAGGAGGGGTCGAAGGAGGCCTTCTGGCTCATCGAACTGCTGCGCGACACCTGGGGCCGCGGCATCGGCTCGGCCGCGTACGAGCTCGTCGAGCAGACGGCCCGTGCCCACGGCCGCACCGTGCTGCAGTCCTGGGCAGAGCATCCTGCCGCGACCGGCCCGCAGCTGGCGCCGCCGACCGGCTTCGGCCAGATCCCCGAGGACCACATCGCCCGGTTCTACCTCCGCCACGGCTACGCGCTGGAACAGGTCGAACGCAACAGCGCGTTCGACCTCACCGGCTCGTTCGCCGAGGTCGAGCGACTGCTGGCCGAGGCGCAAGCCGCCTCATCCGGCTACCGCGTGGTGCAGTGGTTCGCCCCCACGCCCGAGGAGTACGTGGCGGGGTACGCCTGGATGAAGTCCCGGATGTCGACCGACGCGCCCTCGGCGGCCCTCGAGTTCGCCGAAGAGGCGTGGGACGCCGCGCGCATCGCCGAGCACGACGCGCGCTACACCTCGTCCGGTCGCACGATCCAGGTGACCGCGGCGCAGCACATCGAGACCGGTGAGCTGTGCGCGTTCAACGAGCTCGTGATCGGCAAGGACCGCACCGAGCCGTCCCACCAGGAGGACACACTCGTGCTCAAGGAGCACCGGGGACACAAGCTCGGCACGCTCGTCAAGTGCGCGGGACTCCTGTCCTGGCGCGACGTGGCGCCCGCATCCGCGCGCGTCATCACCTACAACGCAGAGGAGAACCGGCCGATGCTGGACATCAATGAGGCGATCGGCTTCGCGCCGATCGCGTACGTGGGGGCATGGAAGAAGGTGCTCGATGACTGACCTGGCCGACACCGCGGTCGTGACCGTCCAGCGGATCGCCGTTCCCGCAGCGGTGGACGCACCGGACGCCCGTACGTTCCTCGAGATGGTGCGGATCGCCAACGCGGTCTGCCGCGAGGACGCGGGCCATGACTATCTGCACGAAGAGCCTGACGAGATGCTCGGGTTCTGGCAGGACCAGACCGACTGGACGCAGCTCGGTTTCGCTGCGCTGCGCGGCGACACGGTGCTGGGTGCCGTGAAGCTGATGATCTCGAACCAGGCCGATGCCAGCACCGTGGAGTTCGATCTCATGGTCGACCCGCCGCATCGCGGCCAGGGCATCGAGGAGCTGCTGCTCACCGAGGTCGAGCGCGAGGCCCGTGAGCGGGGACTCGCCACGATCCAGACGTGGACGCTGCACCGGCCGCAGGCGGAGGGCCCGCGTCTGGAGCCGCCGACCGGCTGGGGCTCCATTCCCGCCGACGATCCGCAGACGCGATTCCAGCAGGCGAGCGGCTTCACCCTCGAGCAGGTGGAGCGCAACAGCGTCTTCGATCTCACCGGCGACTTCGGCCCCGTCGAGCGCATGCTCGCCGAGGCGGAGGCGGCCGCGGGCGAGGACTACCGTTCGATCCAGTGGACGTCGCCGACGCCGCCCGAGTACCTCGACGGCTTCGCGTACGCGATCTCGCGCATGTCGACGGATGTGCCGGCCGGCGGGATGGTCATCGACGAGCAGCATTGGGATGCCGCGCGCGTCGAGCGTCGCGACGCCCGGCTGAAGGCGCAGGGGCTCACCGTCTCCGTCGCGGTGGTGCTCCACGTGCCCACCGGCCGGATCGCGGCGTACAACGAGCTCGCCATCGCGGAGGAGCGCACCGGCGCGACCCAGCAGTTCGGCACGCTGGTCGTGAAGGAGCACCGCGGACATCGTCTCGGGACCATCGTGAAGTGCGCCAACCTGCTGCGCTGGCGCGATCTGGTGCCCGAGTCGCCGCGGGTCTCGACCTTCAACGCCGAGGAGAACCGTCACATGCTCGACATCAACGAAGCCATCGGCTTCGTGCCGGCCTCGTACGCGGGCGCGTGGAAGAAGGTGCTCGTGCTTTGACGGCGCCGGGGCGCGCCTGACGCGTCAGACGCCGTCATCGGGTCCGGGCGCCGGGCGCGGCATCCGCTGGCAGTGCGCGCAGAAGTGGCTCGAGCGATTCGTGAACGACACGCGCACGATCGGACGGCCGCATCGGGGACACGGCTCCCCGGTGCGGCCGTACGCGTTGAGCGAGTGGGCGAAGTAGCCGGCCTGGCCGTTCACGTTGACGTATTGCGCGTCGAAGCTCGTGCCGCCCTCGGCGAGCGCCTTGTCGAGCACGTGCCGCACCTCGGCCAGCAGGCGGTTCACCGCACGCGTCGACAGTGCGCGTGCCGGGGTCTCCGGGTGGATGCGCGCCGCCCACAGCGACTCGTCGGCGTAGATGTTGCCGACACCGCTGACGACGGTCTGGTCGAGCAGCACGCGTTTGATCGCCGAGTCCTTGCGCCGGAGGATCAGCCGGACGGCGGCATCCGAGAACGCGGGATCCAGCGGATCCCGCGCGATATGGGCGACCTGCGCCGGGACGGATGCCTCGGCCCACCCCCACCCGCCGGGTGCGCCGTCGGCGGTCGGGATCAGATCGTCGATCGCCAGCGAGCCGAACGTCCGCTGATCGGCGAACCTGACGGACAGCTCCCCGTGCACCGGGTGCGCCAGGTCGATGCGCACGCGCTCGTGCCGCTCGGCGGCCGCCCCCGGAGCCCGCAGCAGCATCTGGCCGCTCATTCCCAGGTGGCCCACGACGGCATCGGCGGCCGTGCCGTCGCCCGCGTCGGGGTGCAGCGGCAGCCACAGGAACTTGCCGCGCCGGGCGGCGGAGAGCACGACCCGCCCGGTGAGACGGGCCTCGAAGTCCGTCGCGTCGCCGGCGTGCCGCGTCAGCGCTCGCTCGTCGACGACCGTGACGCCGAGCACCAGGGCGCCGCTGACCGCGGGCGCGAGGCCGGCGCGGACGACCTCGACCTCGGGAAGCTCAGGCACGCCCGCTGAGGTCGCGCCATGCGGTGAGCGCGGCGGCCATCTCGGCGTGCTTCTTGCTCGTCCCGGCACCCTCGGCGATGAGGTCGCCGACGGTCACAGCCGCCGTGAAGCGACGATCGTGGTCGGGGCCGGTCGAGGTCACCGCATACATCGGGGGCTGCAGCCCGCTGTGGGCGGCGAGCTCCTGCAGGGCGGTCTTGGGATCCATCGCTGCGCCGTAGCGCTCGGGATCTGCGAGCAGCGGCTCGACGAGCCGCAGCACCAGGCCGGTCGCGGCATCCGCTCCGGCTGACAGGTAGGCGGCGCCGAAGATCGCCTCCATCGTGTCGGCGAGGATCGAATCCTTGTCGCGACCGCCGGTGAGGATCTCGCCGCGGCCGAGCATGAGGTGCTCCCCCAGGCCGATGCCGCGGGCGATCTCGGCGAGGGCGACGGTGGAGACGACGCCGGCCCGTCGCTTCGCGAGTGCGCCCTCTTCGAGGTCGGGATGTCCGGTGAACAGTCGCACGGTCACGGCGAGACCCAGCACGGAGTCGCCGAGGAACTCGAGGCGCTCGTTGTTCGGCCCCTGCCCGTTCTCGTACGCCCACGACCGATGCGTGAGCGCCAGCGACAGAAGCTCGGGGTCGATGACGACTCCGAGCTTCTGTGTGAGGTCTGCGTGAGCGATGCTCTCGGCAGCGACGTCTGTCACGTCAGTGCGCGATGATCAGACGTCGGCGACCTTGCGGCCCTTGTACTCGAGGAACAGCTCGGTGCCCTGCGAGTCGGTGACGACCTTCGCCTGGTGAGGACGGCTGTAGACCTTCTTGCCGTTCTCGATCGTGGTGGTCAGCGTGATGGGCGCCGCCTTCCACTGGGCGCGACGCGAACGAGTGTTGGAGCGGGAGACCTTCCGCTTCGGGGGGTTACCTGCCATGGCTTGCTCTCTTCTGTGTTCTCGACGCCGGGAATCAACCGCGGGGGCGCGGTGCTTCGTCGTCGTGGTCTGTGGTGTAGTCCTGGAGCGCGGCCCAACGTGGATCGAGAGGCTCGCTCTGCTGCGATCCGGCGCTATCGGCCAGTCGCTCGCCCGTGACCGGATCGAGGCCGGGGCAATCCGGCTGGCACACCGGCTGAAACGGAAGCGACAGGACGACCGCTTCCCTGACCAGAGTTTCAAGATCCACGTGGTCGTCTTGAACCTCGAAGTCAGCTTCTTCCTCCCCAGGATACGCGAAAAGCTCCTGAAACTCGACTTGGAGCCCCTCGGTGATGTCGGTGAGGCAGCGACTGCAGACACCGGAGTACTGGGTGTCGATGTCGCCGGAGGCGAGAATGCCCTCGTGCACGGACTCGAGCCGCACCTCGACGACGACCGGCTCCCCCTCGGGGATGGACACCAGGCCCTCGCCCCACTTCGCGGGTGCCGGAACCTCGATGGTGTGCTCGCGCATCTCGCCCGAGCGGTGGATGATGTCGCGGATCGGAAGGACGAACGGACCCGTCACATGCTTTCTGGCCACGACTCCAGCCTAGCCGCGGTTCGTGGTCAGATGCCCCGCGCGCCGGTGTCGAGGAACCGCGCCACCGCCGACGGCACGTACGGCGAGACGTCGCCGCCCAGCGCGGCGACCTGACGCACCAGCGAGCTCGACACGAGCGCGTGCGCGGGGTCGGGCAGCAGGAACACCGTCTCGACGTGCGCGAGGTGACGGTTCACGATCGCCATGGGCGTCTCGTACGCCACGTCGACCTGCGAGCGGATGCCCTTCACCAGGACGCTCGCGCCGACATCCGTCGCATAGTCGACCAGCAGCCCCATGCTCCACGAGGCCACGACGACCTCGCCGTCGATGTCGCTCTCGGCGATGGACTGCTCCAGGAGCGCCTGGCGCTGCGCGATCGGCAGCATGGCCTCTTTGCCGGGGTTGTGCACGACGAGCACGTGGAGCTCGTCGTACAGCGACGCGGCACGGCGGATCACGTCGAGATGACCGAGGGTCGGCGGATCGAACGATCCCGGGACGACGGCGATCCGGCTGCTCATGCCGACCAGCCTACTGGGCGGCTGGAGGTCGACCCGCCGCGCGTCAGTTCTTCGCGAGGGCCGCGCGCTCGGCCATTCCGACGTTGCGTTCGAGCGCGGCGGACAGACCGGGATGCCGCTGCAGGGCGGGGTCGTCGGCCAGCACCTGCTCGGCCGCGACGCGCGCCTCGGCGATGATGTCGGCGTCCTTCACGACGCGCAGCAGGCGCAGCGACGACCGCGCGCCGGACTGCGCGTCACCCAGGACGTCACCCTCGCCCCGCAGCTCGAGATCCACCTCGGCGAGCGCGAAGCCGTCCAGGGTCGAGGCGACGGCTTCGACACGCTCGCGGGCCGGGGTGCCGCGGGGCGCCTCGGTGACCAGCAGGCAGAGTCCCGGTATGCCGCCTCGTCCGACGCGACCGCGCAGCTGATGCAGCTGCGACACGCCGAACCGGTCGGCCTCGAGGATCGCCATCGTCGACGCGTTCGGGACGTCCACCCCGACCTCGACCACCGTCGTCGCCACGAGCACGTCGATGTCACCGCGGGCGAACGCCTGCATCACGGCATCCTTCTCGTCCGAGGGCATCTTGCCGTGCAGCACCTCGACACGGATGTCGGAGAACGACGAATGCCGCGACAGCACGTCCGCGACCTGCACGACCCCCCAGCGGGTGCGGGGGGTCTCACCGCCCGTGTCTCCGGGCGGCTCGTCCGCGGTGTCGTCCTTGGTGAGCGCCTCGGCGTCGATGGCGGCGCAGACCACGAACGCCTGGCGTCCCTGGCCGACCTCCTCGGCGATCCGCTCCCAGACCCGCCCGAACCAGCCGGGATGCTCGGCCAGCGGCGCGACGAACGTCTCGATGCCTGCGCGGCCGGCCGGCATCGTGCGGATGGTCGAGACGTCCAGGTCGCCGAAGACCGTCATGGCCACGGTGCGCGGGATGGGCGTCGCGGTGAGCACCAGCGCATGCGGCGACGAGCCCTTGGCGCGCAGCGACTCGCGCTGCTCGACGCCGAAGCGGTGCTGCTCGTCGACCACCACCAGACCGAGGTCCGCGAACGTCGTGCTCTCGCTGAGGAGGGCATGGGTGCCGACGACGATGCGCGCCTGGCCGGATGCGGCACGCAGCGCGGCCTTGCGCCGCTCTGCCGCGGGCAGCTGCCCGGTGAGCAGGGTGGGCATCAGCTCGGGCGCGAGCTGCGGGCCGAGCATCCGGGCGATCGAGCGCACGTGCTGCCCCGCCAGCACCTCGGTCGGGGCGATGAGCGCCGACTGGCCGCCGGACTCGGCGACCTGGAGCATCGCGCGCAGGGCGACGAGCGTCTTGCCCGAGCCGACCTCGCCCTGCACCAGCCGGTTCATCGGCCAGTCGCCCTGGAGGTCTCGGGCCACGTCCTCGCCCACACTCACCTGGTCGGGCGTGCGCGGAAACGGCAGCGCGGCGTCGAACCGCTCCAGGAGCGCCCCGGGGGCCCGGCGCGTGGCGGACAGCGCCCGGACGAACTGGCGCTGCTGCAGCAGCGCGACCTGCAGCACGAAGGCCTCCTGCATGCGCAGTGTCGCCCGCGCCGGCTCGATCTCCTCCAGGGCCTTGGGCCGGTGGATGCGCTCGATCGCCGTGCGGGCGTCGAGCAGGCCGTGTCGCGCCCGCAACTCGTCGGTGAGCGGGTCAGGCACCTCACCGAGCCCATCGAGCACCAGGTCGACGATCTTCTGCAGCTGCCAGCTGGCGATCGTGCTGGTCGCCGGGTAGATCGGGATCGGCAGGTTGATGTTCGCCTCGGCCTGAAGGCGGGCCTGCTCCTCGTCGTCGAACAGCTCGTAGTCGGGGTGGGCGAGCTGCTTCGCGCCGCGGTACTCCCCCACCTTTCCGGCGAAGATGCCGCGCCGCCCGGGCTTGAGGTCCTTGACGCGCCAGGCCTGGTTGAAGAACGTCAGAGACAGCTCGCCGTTGCCGTCGCTGATCACCACCTCGAGCAGGGAGCCGTTGCGGTTCTTCATGCGCCGCTCGCTCGCCCGCCGGACCTCGGCCACGATCGTCACCGGCTCGCCCACCGGCAGCGAGGAGATCTGCGTCAGCTCGCCTCGACGCGCGTACCGGCGGGGATAGTGCGCCATCAGGTCGCCGACGATCGTCATGCCGAAGGCACGCTCGAGCGCCGCCGCCGTCTTGCCGCCGACCGCGCCGCCGAGGCTCGAGTCGAGGGTGAAGGACGCCATGAGACGAGTCTAGGATCCGCCGCCGACGACCGTCGGCGGACCTGCACGCCCCACACGTCGTATGACCGCCGCGGCCGCTGTCGGCCGAAGCACAGCGGGAAATCGTATGGTTGCCGGATGCTCCGACGACTCCTTTCCCGTGTCTACTGGGCCTGCAGTCGCTGGACGCTGTCCACCGAACCGGCCCCCGATCGCCCGGCCGTCCTGCTGGGCGCGCCGCACACCTCGAACTGGGACTTCGTGCTCATGCTCGGCATCGCGTGGCGGCTGCGCATGCCGGTGCGGTGGCTCGGCAAGGCCAGCCTGTTCCGCGGCTGGAAGGGGCCGATCATGCGCGGCATCGGCGGCATCCCCGTCGACCGTGCGGACCCCTCCCGCGTCGTCGGCGACGTGGTCGCCCGGATCCACGCGGGCGAGGTGTTCGGCCTCGTCGTCACGCCCGAGGGCACACGCGGCTCCGGCTCGTACTGGAAGTCCGGGTTCTATCGCATCGCCCGCGAAGCGGGGCTGCCGGTGACGCTGGGCTATGTCGACCGCACCACGATGACGACGGGTCTCGGCCCCACGATCGAGCTCACCGGCGACGTCCGCGCGGATATGGATGTCATCCGCGCGTTCTACGCCGACAAGTCCGGCCTCCGCCCGGAGCTGCGCACCGAACCGCGCCTGCGGGAAGAGGACGCCGCGGTCGCGTGAACGCCGCTCGGAGCGGACTCGCCTCGATATCGTGAAGCTGTGACACGCATCATCTCCGGGCGCGCCGGCTCGATCGTGCTCGACGTCCCCGACGCGGGCACACGGCCCACGAGCGACCGTGTCCGCGAATCGCTCTTCGGCGCGCTGGAATCCGCCGATGTGCTGCGCGGTGCGGCCGTGCTCGACCTCTACGCCGGCTCGGGTGCACTCGGGCTCGAGGCGGTCAGTCGGGGCGCGGCATCCGCGGATCTCGTCGAGAAGTCACCGCGGGCGGCGGCAGTCGCCCAGCGCAATGCCGGGCGCGTGGCCAAAGCCGTCGGCACCCAGGTCGCCCTCCGCGTGCACCGCAGCGCCGCCGATGGGTTCCTGCGGACCGCCCGTGGCCCGTTCGACATCGTGTTCCTGGATCCGCCCTACGACGTCGGCGAGCCCGAGCTCTCTGCGACTCTCGCTCTGCTCGTCCCGGTGCTCTCGGGCGACGCCGCGGTG
This sequence comes from Microbacterium sp. ProA8, assembly GCF_039905635.1. Taxonomy (NCBI): domain Bacteria; kingdom Bacillati; phylum Actinomycetota; class Actinomycetes; order Micrococcales; family Microbacteriaceae; genus Microbacterium; species Microbacterium chionoecetis. The sequence continues at coordinate 2,445,021 of NZ_CP157000.1, forward strand.
ATCGTCGAGCGCGCCTCGCGCTCGCCCGAGCCTGCGCTGCCGCCCGGGCTCGTCGCGACCCGTTCCAAGCGCTACGGCGACACGACGCTGTGGTGGGCGACCCGAGAGGCGGAAGCAGGCGCCGCCACCGACACCGTCACCGGGTCAGCCGACTGACGACGCCGCCTCGCCGGCGGCGGTCGTGGCGGGCTCCCCGCTCCAGACATCCGGTCCGTCGAATCCGACATCGCGGGTGATCGTCAGCCCACCGCTCGGCGATACGCGGATCCGGAACGTCACCGCGTCTTCGAGCACGCGCAGCAGCGCGATGAAATCGTCTCCCTGCCAGCCTCCGGATACCGCGACCCGGTCGCCGAACCATTCGCGTTCTCCGTCGAGTGCGAGTTCGCCGACGGCCCATTCGTGCGGCGCGCAGGCGAGCTCGATCCCGTTGATCACCAGACACTCCCGCCCGATCCGCAGTCGCGCGATCGGTCCTGCGGTGTAGGCGTACTCGAGCTCCGTGTCGCGCCGCGCGCCGCCCGCCGGCGGGATCACGAGGGGCGCCGGAAGGGGAGCCGCGGCTTCTACGGTGTCGAACGCGGGCAGCAGCTCGTTCCAGATCGCAGCGGCGGGCGGGCCCATGTCCGCCAGCCCTCCGGTGATCGCCACGACCGCATCCTGCTCGGGCAGCACGATGACGTACTGGCCGAACGCCCCGTCGCCGCGGTAGGCGCCGTCGGGACACCGCCAGAACTGGAAGCCGTACCCCTGCTGGTCCCAGGCACCGCTCGCCGGGTCGCCGTTGGCGATCTGCGAGCTCGTCGCGAGGTCGATCCACTCCGCCGGCACCAGCTGATCGCCGCGCCATTCACCGCGCTGCAGCAGCAGCTGCCCGAACGCGGCGAGCTCCTCGGCGCGGATCATCAGGCCGTAGCCGCCCGCGTCCACGCCGGTCGGGCTCTGCAGCCACCACGGCTCCTGGAAGCCGAGCGGCGCGAACAGGCGCGGCGCGAGATAGTCGCTCAGCCGCTCACCGCTGCGGCGCTGCACGATCTCGGACAGGACGTAGGTGGCCGCGGTGTTGTACAGCCAGTGGGCTCCGGGCGGGAACTCCAGTTCGGCGGCGAGCGCCTCGCGGGCCCACTCGTCCGAGGCCTGCCAGTCCGGCTCTGCGGCGTGCCCCGTCGACATCGTCAGCAGGTGGCGGACGCTCAGCGCGCCGAGATGCGGTGACGGCTCCTCGGGCACGAGGTCGGGCAGCAGCTCGACGACGAGGTCGTCGAGCGCGAAGAGTCGCTCGTCGATCGCGAGCCCCACGGCCATCGACGTGAAGCTCTTGCTCACCGAGTACATCGCGTGCGGAGCATCCCGTTCATAGGGCGCCCACGTCGCCTCGAGCACCACATGGCCGTGCCTGATCACGGTCACCGTGTGGACGTGTCCGATCGCGTCGAGGGCCGACACGAGGCGCGCGAGTGCTGCGGAGGGAACCCCCTGGTCTTCGGGCCGCGATCGCGGCAGCAGATCGGTCATCGTGCCCACAGTAGCGGCGAGCCCGACATCGGCTCCCGGCCGGGTGGCGCTCAGCCCGTGCGGGCGTCCCAGTCGTGATAGGGATCCCAGCCACCGCGGCCTTCGAACGGTCTGCCGTCGACGAGGACGGCGTGCTCGCCACGCGCCTGCACCGTGCCGACGCGCACGAAGCCCCGCGGCAGCGCCCGGCCGGCCGGGAAGGCCGCCAGCAGCGCGTGGTCCTCGCCACCTCCGAGCGCCGATGCGGGATCCGCGCCGACGAGCGACGATTCCAGCGCGAGCGTGACACCGGATGCCGCCGCCAGCCGGGAGGCGTCGAGCACGAGGCCGTCCGAGACATCCATCATCGCCGTGGCCCCCGCGTCCGCGGCATCGGGACCCAGCCAGACCGGAGGCGACGGCCGCAGCTGCGCGACGAGATCGGTGAGCTCCTCCGGCTCGAGCACGCGCTCGTCGACGGGGATCGGCGAGCCTGCGGCATCCGTGAAGCGCTCGAAGAGGATGCGCAGGCCCCGCGCCGCTCTGCCGAGCTCACCCGCGACCGCCACGACGTCACCCGCCCGCGCACCCGAGCGGAGCACGGGTGCGCGTCCCGCCAAGGCGCCGAGCGCCGTCACCGCGACGGTGAGGGTGTCGGATACGGTGAGGTCGCCGCCCTCGACCCGGCAGCCGGGCGCAAGATCGCGACAGGCGGCGCGGAGGCCGTCGGCGATGCCGGTGACGAACGACAGCCGCGTGGCGTCGGGCATCGCCAGCGCCACCAGCAGTGCGGTGGGCGTCGCACCCATCGCGGCGACGTCGGCGAGGTTGACGGCGGCCGCCTTGTAGCCGAGGTCGAAGGCGCTCGACCAGGCGAGCCGGAAGTCGGGGCCGTGGACGAGCGTGTCCACGGTGGCGACCACGCGGCCGTCGGCGGCCGCGATCACGGCGGCGTCGTCACCCGGACCGACGAGGGCGTTCGACTCGCCGAGCCGGTCCAGGATGCTGCGCAGAATGGTCCCCTCGCTCAGCTCTCCCACCGTCGGATCCCCGCGCTCGTCGTCCACCCCACCACGCTACCGCCGGCGGCGAAGCCGTCCGCCGCGCCGGGTTAGCCTGGAGCGGTGCGTGTTCCTCCCTCCCCGGTCGCGATCCGACTGGTCGCGATCGGATTGGCGGCCGTCGCCGCGATCGGCCTGACGGGGTGCACCTCGACCGTCGACCTCGATCCGGCCGAGTCGGCGAACGACCCGCTGTGCGCGGAGATCACGTCGAACCTGCCCGGGACGGTCAGCGGACAGCCCCGACGGTGGACGGACGCCCAGGCCACCGGCGCGTGGGGCGAACCCGCGAAGGTGCTGCTGACATGCGGCGTCGAGCCTCCAGGGCCGACGGTGCTGCGGTGCGAGAGCGTGGCGGGCGTCGACTGGATCATCGACGACTCCGACGCGCCGCGCTTCCGGTTGACGACGTTCGGCCGCACCCCCGCCGTCGAGATCTACCTCGACACCACCGCCGATGAGGCCGGCGAGGGGGCGTCCAGCCGCGACGTCCTGGATGCGCTGTCGCCGATCGTGAGCGTGCTGCCGGTCGACGGCGAGTGCCTCGAACGCGGCGCCACGCCCGCCCCCTGACACGCCGGCGCTCGGGACGGCGCAGACCACGCCGACGCACGGCTCGGCCGGACGCCGGCCAACGCGGGCCTCAGCGCGCGTTCGCGGTCGCCGTCACGCGCGTGGTGCGCTCGAGCGCCGTGTCGACGAGCTCGGTGATCAGCTGCGGGTACGACACACCCGAGGCGATCCAGCACTTCGGGAACATGGAGATCGGGGTGAATCCCGGCATGGTGTTCAGCTCGTTGACGTAGAGGCCGTCGTTCGTCAGGAAGAAGTCCACGCGGGCGAGTCCCTTGCCGTCCACCGCCTGGAACGCACGGATGCCGAGCTCCTGGATCGCCGAGATCTCGGCGTCCGTCAGGTCGGCCGGACAGACGACCTCGGCACCCTCGCCGCCGAGGTACTTGCCCTCGAAGTCGTAGAACTCCCGTGTCGTCAGCACGATCTCGCCGGGCAGCGATGCGCGGGCGATCGCGCCCCCGCGCCCCTCGAGGATCGCCACCTCGACCTCGCGGCCCACGATGGCCGACTCGATGAGCACCTTGTCGTCCTCGGCGAACGCCAGTTCCAGGGCTTCCGCGAGCTCGGAGGAATCATGCACCTTCGAGACGCCGACGCTCGACCCCGCGCGCGCAGGCTTGACGAACGTGGGCTCGCCGAGGGCTGCGGCATCGGCTCGCACACCCTCGGGGTCGCTCTCCCAGCGCGCACGGGTGACCGTCACCCAGGGCGACACCGGCACGCCGGCGGCGGCGAGCACGATCTTCATGAAGTGTTTGTCCATGCACAGCGCGGAGTCCAGGACACCGCCGCCTGCATACGGGATGCCGAGCGTGTCGAAGAAGCCCTGGACGGTGCCGTCCTCGCCGTGCAGGCCATGGAGGATCGGCAGCACCACGTCCAGGCGGCCGAGCTCGTCCACCGAGCCGTCGGCCCGGCGCACGCGCAGCGTCCGGTCGGCGCCGCCTTCGGGCCACACGACGCGCGTGCCGTTGTCGACGACTTCGGGCAGCCGGTCGGCATCGAGCGCGAACTTGTCGGGATCGTCGTCCTCGAGCACGAACACGCCGTCGCGGGTGATCCCGATCGGGATCACCCGGTAACGGTCACGGTCGATCGCCCGGAGCACCCCGCCCGCCGTTGCGGAACTGATCGAGTGCTCGCTGGATCGACCGCCAAAGAGCACCGCCACCGCCGGCTTGTCCATTCGTCGTCCTCTCGCCCTGGGGGGTGTCGTCGTCTGTTGTGAGATGCGGCGCGATGTCGCGCGGATTCATGGTGCCGTCCAGCACCATCTTGACCTGCTCGACGATCGGCATCTGCACGCCCACTTCTCGTGCGAGCTGCAGGATGGGCGCGACCGAAGCGAGCCCCTCCGCCGTCTGGTTCATCTGCTTGACCACGTCGTCGAAACGATATCCCTGGCCGAGCAGGCGTCCCGCCGTGTTGTTGCGGCTGAGCGGCGACTGGCACGTCGCGATGAGGTCGCCGAGGCCCGCGAGGCCCTGGAGGGTCTCGGGCTGGGCGCCGAAGGCGACCGCGAAGTCCGTCATCTCGACGAGACCGCGCGTGATGATCGACGCCTTCGTGTTCTCGCCGTAGCCCACGCCGTCCACGATGCCGATGGCGACCGCGATCAGGTTCTTGAGCACGCCGCCGAACTCGGTGCCGATCACGTCGGTGTTCACGAACGTGCGGAAGTACTGGTTGCGCGCGCGGCGGGCGACCGCCTCCGCGGTCTCCTGGCTGGTCGACGAGATGACGGCGGCGGTCGGCTGCTCGCGCGCGATCTCGAGGGCGAGGTTGGGTCCCGAGGCGACCGCGATGCGCGCGGGATCGCAGTGCAGCTCCTGCTCGATCACCTGGCTCATGCGCAGGCCGGTGCGCCGCTCGACGCCCTTCATCAGCGAGACGATGGGCGCGTCGCTCTGCGCGATGAGCGGCCGCACCGCCTTGAGGTTCTGGCGCACCGCCTGGCTCGGAATCGACAGGTAAACCTGCTCCGCGCCCTCGAGCGCCTCCGAGAGGTGGTGGGTGGCGTGCATGTCGCGCGGCAGGTTGATGCCCGGAAGGTACTCGCTGTTGCGCTTGCCCTCCTGGATCTCGCTCGCCAGCTCCGGGCGACGCGCCCACATGGTCACGTGCGCACCGCCGTCGGCGAGGATCTTGCCGAACGTCGTTCCCCAGCTGCCCGCGCCGACCACGGCGACGCGCGGGCGCGCGGCATCCTGCCTACGGCTCAAGGCGCCCCGTCTCCTTCTGGCCGTGATCGGCCGGGTTCCAGCGCTCGGGCGGTGCCGGCTCTCCGCGCAGCTGCGAGAGCAGGCCCGCGATGTCGGCCATCACCACGTCGGTCGCCTCGACGAGCGCCGACTGCGAAGACGCCCGTCCGACGTAGGCCGACAGGTCGACGGGGTCGCCGATGACCACGCGCACACGGCGGCGCAGCGGCCAGAGCTTGAGCTTGCCGTAGCGCGGCAGCACCTGCTGGGCGCCCCAGTGAGCCATCGGGATGACAGGGATGCCGCCGGCCAGCGCGAGACGGACGGCGCCGGTCTTGCCACGCATGGGCCACAGCTCGGGCTCGCGGGTGAGCGAGCCCTCGGGGTAGACGATCACGCCGCGACCGTGCTCTACCAGGGTCTCGGACGCCTCGAGCGTCGCGCGGGCCGAGGCGGCGGAGGCGGCGCGCGCGACCGGCACCATGCCCGTCGCCCTCAGCGCCCATCCCAGCACGGGCACGCGGAACAGGCTCTCCTTCGCCATGAACCGGGGCGCCCGGCCACTGCGCCACACCGCGAGTGCGACCACGAGGGGGTCGACTTCACTGAGGTGGTTCGGTGCGAGGACGTAGGCCCCGTCGCGAGGCAGCTTCTCCTGGCCGTCGATCTCGAGCTTGAACAGCAGGCTCAGCAGGGGCACCACGATGGCCGCAAGCGGCCAGAAGGCGCTCGGACGCGTCTTCTCGGGGGATGCGCGCCGGCGTTTCGTCGCCACCGGGCTATCCGATGACGTCGAAGTCGGCGCCGAGCATGTCGAGCTTGGCGAGGAACTTCTCGTACCCGCGCCGGATGATGCCGACGTTGCGCACGATCGACTCGCCCTCTGCCGCGAGTGCCGCGATCACGTAGCTGTACCCGCCTCGCAGGTCGGGGACGACGACGTCGGCGCCATGGAGCGCGGTCGGCCCGTTGATCACGGCGGCCTGCTCGAGAGCGCGCCGGGGAACGCGGCGTCCGACCGTGTCGAGACCCTGGGGATGCACCACGATGTCGGCGCCCATCAGGTTGAGCGCGTCGGTGAAGCCCAGACGGTTCTCGTACACCGTCTCGTGGACGGTCGAGGTGCCTTCGGCCTGCGTGAGCGCCACGATCAGGGGCTGCTGCCAGTCGGTCATGAAGCCGGGGTGCACGTCGGTCTCGACCACGACGGGCTTGAGCGCGCCGCCGCGGCGGAACTGGATGCCGTCCTCCCGGACGTCGAACCAGCCTCCGGCCTTGCGGAACACGTTGAGGAAGGTCAGCATCTCCTGCTGCTTCGCCCCGCCGACGAAGATGTCGCCGTCGGTGGCGAGAGCGGCGCAGGCCCAGGACGCGGCCTCGTTGCGATCGAAGATCGCGCGGTGGTCGTAGCCCTGCAGCGTGTCGACACCCTCGATGAGGATCACGCGGTTGGGCTCGTACGAGATGATCGCGCCCATCTTCTGAAGGACCGCGATGAGATCCATGATCTCGGGCTCGATGGCGGCGTTGCGCAGCTCCGTCGTGCCCTTGGCCTTGACCGCCGTGAGCAGCACCTGCTCCGTCGCGCCGACACTCGGGTAGGGCAGCTCGATGTTCGCACCGTGCAGCCCCTGGGGCGCCGTGATCCGGATGCCCTCGTAGCTCTTGTCGACGACCGCCCCGAACGCGCGCAGCGCGTCCATGTGGAAGTTGATCGGCCGGTCGCCGATGCGGCAGCCGCCGAGGTCGGGGATGAGCGCCTCGCCGAGCAGATGCAGCAGCGGTCCGCAGAACAGGATCGGGATGCGCGACGCTCCGGCGTGGGCGTCGATCTCTTCGAAGTGGGCCGACACCGCGCCGCTGGGGTCGAAGTGGAACGTGCCCTCTTCTTCACCCTCGTCGACCCGAACGCCGTGGACCTCGAGCAGCGAGCGGACCACATGCACGTCGCTGATGTCGGGGACATCGCGCAGGGTGCTCGCGGTCTCGCCGAGAAGGGCCGCGACCATCGCCTTGGTGACGAGGTTCTTCGCGCCCTTGACCTCGACCCGGCCGGTGAGCGGCCGCCCGCCCCTGATCGCCAGGACTTCTCCGGTCACTTCCTGTTCCTCCGCTTCGGCGGCTGTGCTCTCGCCGGCGGCGACATTCAGAAGTGGCTTCATCCGGGTGGTCCTCACTTGGTGTGCACGAGGGGGCTTTGAGAGGGTCGCGCGCCCGGGTTGTGGGCGCACGGCCCGGCTTACGGGACGGGGAGTGTCCGCGGCCGCCACGCCTCTCGGCGAGCCTCGAACTGCGCGATCTTGTCTTCGTCGCGCAGCGTGAGCCCGATGTCGTCGAGCCCTTCGAGAAGCCGCCACCTAGTGTAATCATCGATCTCGAAAGCGAATTCCAGGCGCTCCGCGGAACTCGCTGCCGGGTCGCCGATCGTCGCCGTGCGCGCCGAGAGGTCCACCGTCATGGTGACACCGGGGTTCGCGTCGATCGCCGCCCAGGCGGCCTCGAGGTCCGCCTCGGAGATCACGCCCGCCACGAGCCCCTGCTTGCCGGCGTTGCCGCGGAAGATGTCGGCGAACCGCGGGCTCAGCACGACCTTGAAGCCGAAGTCGCGGAGGGCCCAGACGGCGTGCTCGCGGCTCGAGCCCGTGCCGAAGTCCGGCCCGGCGACGAGGATGCTCGCGCCCGCGTAGGCCGGCTGATTGAGCACGAACCCGGGGTCCTGACGCCAGCTGGCGAACAGCGCGTCTTCGAACCCTGTCTTGGTGACCCGCTTGAGGTATACCGCCGGGATGATCTGGTCCGTGTCGACCGCCGACCGCTTCAGCGGGGCGGCGATGCCGGTGTGCGTCGTGAACGCGTCCATGTCAGGCCTCCGAACCCTGTGCGGCGGCTGCGACAGCCGTGGGAAGATCGCTCGGGCTGGCGAGACGGCCCATGACGGCGGTCGCCGCGGCGACCAGCGGCGACACGAGGTGCGTACGCCCGCCCTTGCCCTGACGACCTTCGAAGTTGCGGTTGCTCGTCGAGGCGCAGCGCTCGCCCGGCGCGAGCTGGTCGGGGTTCATGCCGAGGCACATCGAGCAGCCGGCGAAGCGCCACTCGGCGCCGAACTCCTGGAAGACCTTGTCGAGGCCCTCGGCCTCCGCCTCGAGGCGGACGCGCGCGGATCCGGGCACGACCATGACCCGCACCCCGTCCGCCTTGCGGTGACCCTGGATGACCGATGCGAACGCGCGGAGATCCTCGATGCGGCTGTTGGTGCACGAGCCCATGAAGACGGCGTCGACGGGCACCTCTTTGAGCGGGGTGCCGGGGGCGAGGTCCATGTACTCGAGGGCACGCTCGGCGGCGGCCCGCTCGTTGGCGTCGGCGAAGTCGTCGGGCGACGGCACGGCGCCCGACAGCGACACGCCCTGCCCGGGGTTGGTGCCCCACGTGACGAAGGGCTCGAGCTCGTTCGCGTCGAGGAACACCTCGGCGTCGTACACGGCGCCCTCGTCGCTGGGGAGCGTGCGCCAGTAGGCGACGGCATCCTCCCAGTCCTGGCCCTGCGGCGCATGCGGGCGGCCCTTGACGTAGTCGAAGGTGATGTCGTCGGGCGCGATCATGCCGGCGCGGGCACCGGCCTCGATCGACATGTTGCACATCGTCATGCGCCCCTCCATCGAGAGGGAGCGGATGGCCGAGCCGCGGAATTCGAGCACGTAGCCCTGGCCGCCGTTGGCGCCGATCTTCGCGATGATCGCGAGGATGACGTCCTTGGCGGTCACGCCCGGCTTCAGCTCGCCCTCGACCGTGATCGCCATGGTCTTGAAGGGCTTGAGCGGCAGCGTCTGGGTGGCCATCACGTGCTCGACCTCGCTGGTGCCGATGCCGAACGCCATCGCGCCGAACGCGCCGTGCGTGGAGGTGTGGCTGTCGCCGCACACGACGGTGATGCCGGGCATCGTCAGGCCCAGCTGAGGACCGACGACGTGGACGATCCCCTGCTCCTTGTCGCCCAGCGAGTGCAGGCGCACACCGAACTCCTCGGCGTTGCGGCGCAGCGTCTCGATCTGCGTGCGGCTCGTCAGATCGGCGATCGGCTTGTCGATGTCGAGCGTGGGGGTGTTGTGGTCCTCGGTCGCGATCGTCAGGTCGAGCCGGCGCACCGGACGGCCCTCCGCGCGCAGGCCGTCGAACGCCTGCGGGCTCGTGACCTCGTGCACCAGGTGCAGGTCGATGTAGATGAGGTCCGGCTGGCCGTTCTCGCCGTGGACGACGACATGGTCGTCCCATACCTTTTCGGCCAGGGTGCGGGGGCGATCGGGGATGCCGGACGCGTCGGTGATGCTCATTGCTTGTCGTTCTCCTCTGTGGGACTGTGCCCGCATGGGGTGGGCCCGCGACGAACTCCGCGACGAGAGAGGCCTGGAAACTAGGACTCGTCGCGGCCGCTAAGGAGAAGGCGAGCGATCCGCACGGGGCCAGATTACCACTCGACCGCACGACACCGGGTCGCGTCCGACGTCGGTGGACGTCAGGCGCGACCCGGGGAGTGCGATCAGCGGGCGTCGTCGTGCGGCTGCTCGACCGTCGGCGGCGTGCCCTTCTCGTCCGCGACGACGGCGGCCGCGGCATCCGCATTCGCCGCCTTCTTCTCGCGCGACGACGCGATGAGACTCGCGATCGTCGCCACCGCCATCGAGACCACGATGACGGCGAGGGACATCCAGGTGGAGATCTCGGGGGCCCACTCGATGTGCTCGCCGTTGTTGATGAACGGGAGCTCGTTCACGTGCATCGCGTGGAAGACGAGCTTCAGGCCGATGAACGCGAGGATGAACGCGATGCCGTAGTGCAGGTAGCGCAGGCGATCGAGCAGGTCGCCGAGCAGGAAGTACAGCTGACGCAGGCCCATGAGCGCGAAGATGTTCGCCGTGAAGACGATGAACGCGCTCTGGGTGATGCCGAAGATCGCCGGGATCGAGTCGATCGCGAACAGCAGGTCGGTCACACCGATCGCCGCGAACACGATGATCATCGGCGTCCACATCTTCTTGCCGTCCACGATCGTGCGGACCTTGGCGCCGTCGTAGTGATCGCTGATGTCGATCGTGCGGCGGAGCAGGCGGACCACGAAGTTCTCCTGCTTGACGTCGGAGTCGTGGTCGCCGCCCGGGAAGGCCTGCCGCCACGCGGTCCAGACCAGGAACGCGCCGAAGATGTAGAACACCCAGCTGAACTGCTCGATGATCGCCGCTCCCGCGAGGATGAACAGGCCACGCAGCACCAGCGCGATGATGATGCCCACCATCAGCACCTCCTGCTGATAGCGGCGCGGCACCGCGAACTGCGACATGATCAGCACGAAGACGAACAGGTTGTCGATGGACAGGCTGTACTCGGTGAGCCATCCGGCGACGAACTGGCCGGCGTACTCGGGGCCGGCGATGACCCACATCAGGCCGGCGAAGATCAGCGCCAGACAGACGTAGAAGACGACCCACAGGGTCGACTCCTTGGTGGAGGGGATGTGCGGACGTTTGAGGATGATCAGCAGATCAGCCAGGAGGATCAGGGAGAGGATCACCAAGGATCCGATTTCGAACCACAGCGGGAGTTCGAGGTCCATTCAGGGCCTTTCGGAGGGATGTGCAGCGGGGGTCGGTCGAAGCCGAAAGTCTCTCCCCCGCCGGCCGATCGGCCTGCGTCGCACACCCGGGGTCACTCTGTCGGGACCCGTGATGACGGATGCGCGGTGTCGGGATACTCCCTCTCGCTCGCAACAGAATACAGGGTGGGGATGCCGGGTCCGCGTGCCCTGAGACGATCCCGCCCGTGCGGACACTGACACAGTGAGAGACAATTCGGAGGATGGGCATGCCCGACGACGACCTGCCGCACGGCGCCACCGGCGACGCTGAGCTCGTGGTGCTGGCTGCGGGCGGGAGCGAGCACGCCTTCCGCACGCTGTACCGGGCTTATGTGCGCCCGGTGTACTGGATGGCGCACGGGCTGGTCGGCAATCCGGCCGACGCCGAGGAGGTCACCCAGGAGACGTTCCTCGTCGCCTGGCGCAAGCTCCCCGAGCTCGAGCTCGCCGGGGACTCGCTCCTGCCGTGGCTGGCGACGATCTGCCGATTCCAATCCGCCAACCGCGTGCGCCGGCAGCGACGCGACCGTGTGCACACCGCGGCGGCTGCCGATGAGGAGCTCCCGTCGACGGTCGACGTCGAGCAGCAGGTGATCGACGAGCGGCTCGCCGACGCGATCCTGCGGGAGGTCGCCGGTCTCGGCGAACTCGATCGCGCCATCTTCCGGCTGTGCGCCACCGAGGGCTACGCCTATCAGGCCGCCGCCGATGAGCTCGGCGTCGCGCACGGCGTCGTCCGCAACCGTCTCTCCCGTATCCGCACCCGGCTGCGGACCGTTGTGAAGGAGAGCACATGAACACGCAGTCCCCGGTGCCCGAGGCATCCGAACCCCTGCCCGAGCTCAGCGCCCAGCGCATCGACGAGATGGAGGACGCCCTCTTCGCCGACATCGCGCGGGAGCGCGCCCGCGGATCGGTCCGGCGCACCCGCCGCGGTCGTCTGTGGATCGCGGGCGGCGCTGCGGCCGCGGTCATCGCGGTGGCCGCCCTCATCGCCCCCTCCGTCGGCTCCCTCGTCGGAACCGCCGGCGGCACGGCCGAGGAGTCCGCCGTCGCACCCGCCGATTCCGTTGCCGGCTCCGACGGCGCCTCCGACTCGGCCACCGACCAGACGAGCGAATCCGCGCCCCTCACCATCGCCCCCGATGCCGCTGAGGGCGACAAGGCCACCGGCGCGCAGCTGGACAGCGGGCTCGACACGGACCGCGACATCATCACGACCGCCTCTGCCACCGTGTCCGTCGACGAGGTGGATGCCGCGACGCGCTCCATCGCCAACTCCGCCGTGGCGCACGGCGGCTACGTCGAGTCGATGAGCGTCGGCAGCGACGGGAGCGTCTACCCGGTCTCGCCGACCGATGGCGGCATCGTCTACGACACCATGCCTTACCCTCCCGCCCCGACGGACGGCGCGTGGATCACCGTCCGCGTGCCCGCCGACCAGCTGCAGGACGTCGTCGACGAGCTCGAGGACGTCGGCGAGGTGACCGCCACGAACCTCTCGCGGCAGGACGTGACCGAGCAGACCATCGACCTCGAGGCACGTATCGAGGCCGCACAGGCATCCGTCGACCGTCTCACCGCACTCATGGCTCAGGCGCAGTCCGTCGCCGATCTGATCTCGGCCGAAGCGGCGCTGTCGGAACGGCAGGCCATGCTGGAGTCCTACCAGCAGCAGCTGGAGATGCTCGACGATCAGGTCGCGATGTCGACGCTGTCCGTCACGGTGGTGCCGGACATCGAGCCGGTCACCGCGGATCCGGCCGGCTTCGGCGACGGCCTCGCCGCCGGGTGGAACGGGCTCGTGGCGACACTGAACGGCATCGTGATCGCGCTCGGCTTCCTTCTCCCCTGGCTCGCGGTGGCCGCCGTCGTCGCACTCATCGTGTGGGGCGTCGTCCGGCTCGTGCGCGGCCGGCGCCGTCGTCGAGCGGATGCCGCTCCCCCGGCGTCCTCCGGTGACGAGCCCGCGCGACGCGATCCGTCGAGAACCGCCGATCCGTCCTGACGGGTCGAATACTGTGAAGCGGTGACGCGCAGCAGATTCCCCGGCTCGGTCTACCGCACGGGCACCGAGCCGGATCCGCGGTTCAGCCTGGCCAACGAGCGGACCTTCCTGGCGTGGAACCGCACCGCCCTCGCGCTCATCGCGGGCGGGGTTGCGCTCGAGGCGCTCGGCCTGGACCTGCAGCCGTCGCTGCGGCTGGCGGCATCCGTGATCCTCATCGCCGCGGGGCTGGCGGTGCCGGTGCTCGCGTGGTTCGAGTGGGCGCGGACCGAGCGCGCCCTTCGCGCGGCGACGCCGCTGCCGGGGTCGGCCACGAGCATCGCACTGGCCGTCACCATCGTCGCGGTGGGCGTGCTCGTCCTCCTCGGAGTGATCCTGCGATGAGCGAGCGGCGGCTCTTCGACCCGGGCCTGCAGCCGGAGCGCACCGAGCTCGCATGGCGGCGCACGGCCCTCGCGATCGGCGTCGGATCGCTGCTGGCGCTGCGCGTCCTGCCGTCGATCGCCACCGCGCCGGCCGCGCAGCAGCTCCTGCTCGCACCGGGGATCGCCGGCGTCGCCTTCGCGGTCCTGCTCTGGGCCGGGGCGCGCGCGCGGCACCGTGCCGTCAATCGCGCGCTTCTCGACGACCGACCCGCCGACCTGCCCGACGCGCGCCTGCTCATGACGCTCACGCTCTTCGTGGTGGGCTGCGGCGTGGTCTCGGCCGTGATCCTCGTCGTGGTCGCCACCACCTGAGAGAGCTTCTCGCGCCACGGGAGCAGAAACGGCTCGAGGCCCCGGATCCTGGCGGATTCGGGGCCTCGAGCGGGTTGTGACCCCAGCGGGATTCGAACCCGCGTTACCGCCGTGAGAGGGCGGCGTACTAGGCCGCTATACGATGGGGCCGCATAGCCTGTCGCCAGCCGAAGCTGGGACGTGTTGCCTGACTGGTGACCCCAGCGGGATTCGAACCCGCGTTACCGCCGTGAGAGGGCGGCGTACTAGGCCGCTATACGATGGGGCCGTTCAGGCAACCGTTCGATTATGCCACGTCGCGCATGCCCGCTCCAAATCGTCGCGGGTCCGGCGCCTGACCGGGGACGCGGCTTGCTCCAGCGGCAGCGGGGCGGTTGACTCGTGGACATGCGAGTCACGAAGTTCGAGCATGCGGCCCTCACCATCGTCGACATGGGCAGGACGCTGATCATCGACCCCGGTTCCTTCACCGCCCCGCTGGGCGAGCTCGAGGACGTCGTGGCGATCGTGGTCACGCACGAGCACGCCGATCACTGGACCGCTGACCACCTCGATCGCATCCTGGGCATGTTCCCGGGCACGCCGATCTTCGCTCCCGAGGGCGTGAGCAAGGCGGCCGCGGCGTACGACATCACCGTGGTGCACCCCGGCGACGTCGTCGAGGTCGACCCGTTCCGTCTCGAGTTCTTCGGTGGCCGCCACGCGCTGATCCACGAGTCCATCCCCGTGGTCGACAACGTCGGCGTCCTCGTGAACGACGACTTCTACTACCCGGGCGACTCGTACGCGGTTCCCGAGGGCCGCTCCGTGAAGCTCCTGGCCGCGCCCGTCGGGGCGCCCTGGCTCAAGATCGGCGAGGCGATGGACTTCGTGCTCGCCGTCGCACCGCGGCGTGTGTTCGCGACCCACGACATGACGCTGTCCGTCTCAGGGCGCGATATGGGCCGGGCGCGCCTCGGCTGGGCCGCCGAGCAGCACGGCGGTGAACTCGTGGTCCTGAACCCCGGAGACACCACCGAGAGCTGAGCCGGCGTCCGCGAACGCGGACGAAGGCCCCCGCGCCCGAGACTCCAGCCGCCGCGCCGGCGGCGGCTGGAGTGGGCGTCAGGGGCCTTCGTTCAGCGATATCGACGTCGCGAGCGTCGGGACGCGTGGACTACTGCGCGTCGAGGTCGGTCTCGAGCAGGGCGACCAGTGCGTCGAGGGCCTCCTCCGCACCGTCGCCCTCGGCCTTCAGCGTCACGACGGTCCCCTGCGAGGCGCCGAGGCCCATCAGCGACAGGATGCTGCCGGCGTTGAGATCTGCGCCACCCTCGACGGCGATGGTCACGGGGACGGACTGCGCCTGCACGGCCTGCACGAAGAGCTTCGCGGGGCGCGCGTGGAGTCCCGAGCTGCTGGCGATGGTGGCCTGACGTTCTGCCATGGTTCTCTCCTGTCTGCGTCGAACCTCTGCGGCCGACGCTTCCGATTCTGTCGGACGCGGGCGTCAGGCCGCCACGGGCACGGCGGACTCGATCGCTTCGGCCTGCTCGAGCTCCTTGCGGCCGACCCACTTCTTCAGGGCGACGACGATGAGGGCGGTCACCACGGTTCCCGCGGCGATCGCCACCAGGAAGCCCCAGATCGGCTGGATGGCGAAGAGCACGAACACGCCGCCGTGCGGGGCGAGCGACTGCACCGCGAACGCCATGCTCAGGGCGCCGGTCACCGCGCCGCCCACCATGGAGGCGGGGATGACGCGCAGCGGATCCGCGGCGGCGAAGGGGATGGCGCCCTCGCTGATGAAGGCAGCACCGAGCAGCCAGGCCGCCTTGCCGTTCTCGCGCTCGACGGGCGGGAACAGGTTGCGGGCGAGGACGGTCGAGGCGAGCGCCATGGCGAGCGGCGGCACCATTCCCGCAGCCATCACCGCGGCCATGATGTAGTACGGCGTCGGGTTCTCGGGCGAGCCGGCGGCGAGTCCCGCCACGGCGAATGCGTACGCGACCTTGTTGATCGGACCGCCGAGGTCGAAGCACATCATGAGGCCGAGGATGACGCCGACGACCACGATGCCTGCCGTGCCGGCCAGATCGGTGAGCCAGACGTTCAACCACTCCATCAGCGTCGCGATGGGGCGTCCGAGGAACAGGATCATCAGCCCGGAGGCCACGATCGAGGCCAGCAGCGGGATGATGACGACCGGCATCAGCCCGCGAAGCCAGCGGGGCACGCGCCACGATCCGATCCACCAGGCGGTGACTCCGGCGAGCAGACCGCCCACGATGCCGCCGATGAAGCCGGCGTTCATGAGCACGGCGACCGCGCCGGCGACGAAGCCGGGCGCGATGCCCGGACGGTCGGCGATCGCGAAGGCGATGTAGCCCGAGAGCGCCGACACGAGGAAGCCCATCGACGTGGCCCCGATCATGAAGAACACCGAGCCGAGGTACTGGCCGAGCGGCCCGTAGTTCGAGGTGATCTCCTCGGTCGGCAGATCCCACAGCGAGTTCTGCACGATGACGTTCGCGGCGTTGTCGGTGACGTTGTAGCCGCCCAGGAGGAAGCCGAGGGCGATGAGGAGTCCACCGCCGGCGACGAACGGGATCATGTAGCTCACACCGGTGAGCAGGATGCGCTGGATGCGGGCACCCCACGACAGCTTCTCCGCGGGCGCGGATGCGACCGCCGCCGCCTCGCCGCCGACGCGCGTCGCCGACGGGCTCTTCGCCGCGGCCACCGCCTCGGCGATGAGCTGATCGGGCTGCTCGATGCCGCGCTTGACGCCGGAGCGGACGACGGGCTTGCCGGCGAACCGCTGAGGTTCGCGCACGTCGACGTCGGTCGCGAAGATGACGGCGTCCGCGCCCTGGATGACGTCCGCAGGCAGGGCCTGGTATCCGCTCGAGCCCTGCGGTTCGACGACGAGGTCGATGCCCGCCTTCTTGCCGGCCGCGGTCAGCGCGTCGGCCGCCATGAAGGTGTGGGCGATGCCGGTGGCGCACGCCGTGACGGCGACGATGCGGGCAGGGCGGCCGTCCACGGCGAGACCTGCCGCAGCGGCGGGTGCGGCATCCGTCGTCGCAGCCGTCGTCGGCGACAGCGGCGCTGCGGGCGCCGCCGCGGGAGCCGGGGCGCCCTCCCCGATCGCCGTCTGCACGATCGCCACCACCTCCTGGTCGGTCGTCGCCGCGCGCAGGCCCGCGGTGAAGTCCGCCTGCATGAGGCTGCGCGCGAGCTTGGAGAGCACGGCGAGGTGCGCCTCGGCCGCATCGGCGGGCGCGGCGATGAGGAAGACCAGGTCGGCGGCGCCGTCGGGGGCGCCGAAGTCGACGCCCGGCTTCAGTCGCGCGAAGGCGAGCGACGGCGTCGTCACCGCCGCGCTCTTGGCGTGCGGGATCGCGATGCCGCCGGGAAGCCCGGTCTCGTCCTTCTCTTCGCGGGCCCACGCGTCGTCGAAGAGGGCCTGCGCGTCGGTTGCGCGACCCTCTGCGACCACGCGTGCGGCGAGGGAGCGGATGACCTCGGACTTGTCGGCGCCCAGGGCGGCGTCGAGGCTGACCAGGCCTGGGGTGATGGTGTCGGACACGGTGACCTCCTGCGGTCGTCGAGTGGGGTGGTGCTAAGGAAGGCGGGTGACGGTCACGTCGCCCGCTGGTAGGTCTGCGGGCGTCGGCGCCTGCGAGCCGGGAAGGGATGCCGCGGCCGCCCCGTACCGGATCGCATGACGCAGGCGCTCCTCGGGGCGTGCCTGTCGCGTCGCGGCGAGCACGTAGCCGGCCAGCGAGCTGTCGCCCGCACCGACGGTGCTCATCACCCGGATGGGAGGCGGCCCCGCCGTCCACGCGCCGTCGGCGGTGACGAGCACCGCGCCCTGCGCGCCGAGCGTGACCAGCGCGGCCCCGACGCGAGCCGGCACGAGCGATCGCGCCACGGCGAGGACCGCGGCGGGGTCGGTGCTCTCGAGTCGGGTGCCGGCGAGTTCGGCGAGCTCATCGTCGTTGGGCTTGATCAGGTCAGGCGCGCCCTCGGCCACGACGGCCGCGAGGGCCGGTCCCGAGGTGTCCACGGCGATCAGCGGGGCTGCGGCGCCGTGCGCCTCCCGCACGGCACGGGTCACCCGGACGTAGAAGTCGTCGGACACGCCGGGAGGCAGCGAGCCCGCCAGGACGAGCCAGCCTGCGTGGGCGGATGCCGCCACCGTCGCGTCCACGACGGCCGCGACTTCGTCCGGCGAGAGCCGCGCGCCCGGCAGGTTGAGCTTGGTCGTGACGCCGGCGGGATCCGTGATCGCCAGATTGGCGCGGACCCGGCCTCCGACCGGCACGAGACAGGTGTGGAGTGCGGACTCGAGGAGCGTCGCGTCGCGGAGCAGGGCCTGGAACGGGTCACCGGGGGCGAGCGGCACCACGGCGGTGCACTCCTCCCCCGCGGCCGCGACCGCGCGGGCCACATTGATGCCCTTGCCGCCGGCGTCCTCCCGGGCAGAGTCCGCGCCCTGCACTTCGCCGACCTGCAGCGACGCCGGCAGTGTGAGCGTCCGGTCCAGGGACGGATGGGCGGTGAGTGTCACGATCATGCGAGCCAGACCTCCACATCGGCCTCCGCGAGCGCGTCGGCCAGTTCGGCGTCGGGTGCGGCATCCGTGACGAGCACGTCGATGTCCGACAGCGAGGCGAACCCGACGAGCAGCTCTGCGCCGAGCTTCTCGGCGTCCGCGACGACGACCACCCGGCGCGCCGACGCGACGATCGCGCGTTTCACCGCCGCCTCGTCGGGATCGGGCGTGCTGAGGCCGAACGTCGCCGACACGCCGTTGGTGCCGACGAACGCCACGTCCGGGCGCAGTCCTGCGACCGCCCGCACGGTGTCGGCACCGACGGCCGCGGCCGTGAGACCGCGCACCCGCCCGCCCACGAGCGAGAGCGAGGCACCGGGGACGGCGGCGAGCGCGTGACCGAGGGTGAGCGAGTGGGTGACGACCTCCATGTGCCCGCGTGCGACGCGCGGCGCGAGCGCCGTGGCCACGGCAGCGGTGGTCGTGCCGGCGTCGAGGAAGACCGAGCCGGTGAAGTCCGGACCGAGCGCATCGAGAGCGCGCCGGCCGATGGCCTCTTTGGCGCGGCCGTGATGCTCGAGGCGCTCGGCGAGCGAAGGCTCGCGCGTGCTGGCGCGCTCCCGCCCGACGGCGCCGCCGTGCACGCGACGCAACGCGCCACTGGACTCGAGGTGATCGAGGTCTCGGCGGATGGTCTCTGTGGTGACGTCGAAGCGCTCGGCGAGTTCGACCACACCCACCCGGCCCTGCGCAGCCAGCAGCAACTCGATCTGCTCGTGGCGCTCCGTCGCGTACATGTGCGAACCCTTCGTTGGATTCCCACACAATACAACGCATTCCCACACAAACACAACCCCTTCGTGCCGCCCGGTATCTTCGTACGGTGCCAGCCAAACCCGCCGCCGAGATCCTGATCGACAGTCGCCTCGTTCGCAGCCTGCTGGCCGCCCAGGCCGCCGAGGCGATCCCGGGTGCCTCCGAGCTTCCCCTCGAGAAGGTCTCCGAGGGCTGGGACAGCGAGGTCTGGCGGCTCGGCGACGCCTACGCCGTGCGTCTTCCTCGTCGCGCACTCGCCGCGCCGCTCGTGCTGCACGAACAGGCGGTGCTGCCGGGTGTCGTCGCGCGGCTCGCCCCGACAGGCCTGCGCGTTCCCGCGCCCCTCGTGAACGGCACCCCCGCCGAGGGCTTTCCGTGGGCGTGGTCGGTCGTGCCGTGGATGGAGGGCGAACGCGCCATGGATGAGTCCCGCGCCGCGCGCGGATCCTGGGCGCCGACGCTCGCCCGCGGGCTCGCCGCTCTCCACGTCGACGCGCCGGAGGAGTATCCGGTCAACCCGTTTCGCGGCGCCCCCCTCGCGACGCGCGCCGACGCCGTTGCGGAGCGCCTGCGCACCGTTCGCGACGCCGGCACGCTGAGCGCGCCATCCGCCACCGGACTCGAGACGGTGTGGCGGGCCGGTCTGGCGGCGGCCGCCTGGGATCGCCCGCCGGTGTGGATCCACGGAGACATGCACCCCGGCAACCTCGTGACCCATGAGGGCGCGCTCGTCGGGATCATCGACTTCGGCGATGTGACGGCCGGCGATCCCGCATACGACCTCGCGATCGCGTGGCTCGCGTTCGACGCCCAGGGACGCCGGCGTTTCATCGCCGCCTCGGCATCGCACTACGACCCCGACATCTGGGTCCGCGCCCGGGCATGGGCTGGCGCCGTCGCACTCATGCTGCTCGGCCACAGCGACGACAACCCCGACTACTTCGCGCTGGGACAGGATGCCGCCGCCGAGGTGATCGCCGACGACACCGTGTGAGGCGATCCCCGCCGGCGCGGCCGGCTCACTGGCTGCTCAGCACCTCGGTCGCCGCGATCTTCAGCACGCCACCCTCGTCGGTGAAGCGGTACGCGGTGACCTCTTCCGCCACCCGGCCGTCGCGGAAGTAGTAGGTCAGCGTCGCCTGCCCGGTGTCGGGTCCCGTGGCGCGGACGTCGGAGATCGAGACGTCGGAGATCTGCGACCAGAAGGCGTCGTACCCGCCGCGGCCACCGGCATGATTCTCCTGATAGTCGGCGGTCATCAACGGCCAGGCGCTGTCGCGATTCTCCGGCATCATCGCGTAGTACCCCGAGATCGT
Source organism: Microbacterium sp. ProA8 (assembly GCF_039905635.1). Classification (NCBI taxonomy): domain Bacteria; kingdom Bacillati; phylum Actinomycetota; class Actinomycetes; order Micrococcales; family Microbacteriaceae; genus Microbacterium; species Microbacterium chionoecetis. The sequence goes on from NZ_CP157000.1 coordinate 2,465,402, forward strand.
GTCGACCACGCGCTGCTCAGGCGACACCGGCGCGGGCTCCGGTGTCGGCTCCGCTTCGGGCGGCGCCGACTCAGCGGGCGCGGGCGCGACGACCTCGGGTTCGGGCGTCTCCTCGGCCGGGCTCGTCTCCTCGGCCGGGGTCGACACCGAGGTCGGTGCGGGCGTCGGATCCGCCTCCGGCTGGACGCCCGGCCACAGCAGGCTGAACAGCAGGACGGCACCGACCCCCACCGCCCCCAGCAGGATCAGCGCGCCGGCGATGCGACCCCGACGACGGCGGCGCGGAGGCCGGGGAGGCTCGTCAGGAGGGGGCGCGGTCGTCCATGACGGCGCGGTGCCGATCGCACCCACCGCCGCGCCGGCGGGCGCGGCCGGACGCAGCGGCTCCGTCTCGGCCGTCGGAGCCTCGTGCCGGGTGGGCTGATCGACGGCGATGGTCTTCCCGGTCGGCAGCCGGACGGTCGACGAGTCTGCGGGTAGCGGAGGAACGGGCGGTGGCCCGGGCGGAGACCCGGCAGCGGCGGGGAGCGTCGGCGGCGTAGGCGAGCCGGGATCCGGCTCCTCGAGCCCTCCGTCCTCGACCGGGATCGTCGGCGGCGTAGGCGAGCCGGAATCCGGCTCCTCGAGCCCGGCGTCCTCGACCGGGATCGTCGGCGGCGTAGGCGGGCCGGAATCCGGCTCCTCGAGCCCGGCGTCGTCGACCGGGATCGTCGACGACGCGTCGGCGGCGTGCGCGGTGGTCGATGGCGTGGAAGCGTCCTCCGCCACGGTCGCAGCGTCGGCGTCAGCGATCCCGCCGACGGCGGCCGCATCGAATCCGAGTGCGACGAGACCCACCGAGACCTCCCGGGCGGCGGCGCTCTCGCGATGCACGGACTCCAGCGCATCGGCGACCGACGCCATGGTCGGGCGCCGCTTGGGCTGGGAGGCGAGCATCTTGCGCAGCAGCGGCGTGAGCGGGCCGGCGCGCTTCGGTGCCGCGTACCCGCCTCTCGCGACTTTGTGGAGGAGGGCGATGGAGTTCTTGTCGGTGCCGAACGGCGGCTGGCCCTCGACCATCGCATAGAGGGTGGACCCGAGCGAGAAGACATCGGAGGCGAAGCTCGTCGGCAGTCCGCGCGCCACTTCAGGGGCGAGATAGGCCGGGGTGCCGTGGACCATGCCCGTCGCGGTGAGCGACGCGTCACCCAGGGCATGCGAGATGCCGAAGTCGCTGATCAGCGCCGAACCGTCGCCCGCGATGAGGATGTTCCCGGGTTTCACGTCACGGTGGACGATCTTGAGCGTGTGTGCGGCGGCCAGCGCGGACGCGACCTCCGCCCCGATGCGCGCCGCCGCGGCCGGCGAGAGCGGGCCGTGTTCGCGCAGGAGCTCGGAGAGCGGCGTGGACTCGATGAGCTGCATCACGATGCAGGGCTGCCCGTCGTGCTCCACCACGTCGAAGACGGTGACCGCGTGGGGGTGGTGCAGGCCCGCGTTGATCCGGGCCTCGCGCATCGCCCGATCCGTCGCGAGCTGGCGCTCGCCGTCGGTCAGCTCCGGCTGAGTACGCAGCATCTTCAACGCGACCGGTCGGCGCAGGCGCGAGTCCCAGGCCTGCCATACGATGCCCATCCCGCCCGCGCCCAGCATCTTGACGAGCCGATAGCGGTCGGCGACGAGGGCGGTAGGAGTACTCATGCGTGTGCCGCCCCTCGAACCTCCCGTGAAGGCTACGCCGCCTCCAGCGGTGTGAGAGGGGGTTGCGCCGGGCGGCTCCTTGTGGAAGGAGCGCTGTTCTCGCGACGACGTCGGCCGGCGGCTGACCCGCACCCGCGTCAGCGGACAGCGCCGCCGGACAGGTCGCCGCCGGTCTGGTCCAGGAGAGCCCGGGCGGCCGCGCGACCGGACTCGACCAGTCGGTCGAATTGGTCGAACTCCAGGAATCCGGCTCCCATCGAATGCGGGGTCAGGACCCATGCGCCCAGCCTCTGGGCGCCGGCCGCGTCTCCGCCGTTGATCAGGAAAGTGCGCATCATCGTCTCGCCCAGCGCAGGCACGCGCACCGGTCGCGGTGGCTGGCCAGGTGCGACAGTCCGGCCGCTGGCGGCCGAGATGTTCACGGCGATGATGGGGCCCTCTGCCCGTTCGGTCACGGTGTCGACCGGGAGGTTGTCGAGCACGCTGCCGTCGACGAGCAGCCGACCGTCGCTGACGATCGGCGTGAAGACCACCGGAAGGCGTGACGAGGCCTTGATGGCGTCGACCATGGGCCCGGCGCGGTGCACCACGGCCGACCGCTTGACGAGATCGGTGCTGACGCACCGGAATCCTCTCGGCAGTTCCTCGAGGCGCCAGTCCCCGTAGGTGCGCACGAGCGCCCGCTGCACCCGCTTGCCCCGAATGAGAGAAGTGCGCGGCAGCCCGTAGTCGCCGAACATGTCGTGCCGCACGAATTCACGGTAGGCCGCATCGCCGACCTCGGCCGCGCTCGCGCCGGTGGCGTAGAGGCCGCCGATGAGGGCGCCCATGCTGGTGCCCGCGACCCTGTCGACGTGTATGCCGGCCGCCTCGAGTTCGATGAGGACTCCGATGTGGGTGAGCGCCCGTGCTCCCCCACCGCCGCATACGAGCGCCAGCGATCTGCCCGCCAGCCTGTCCACCAGACCACGGATGGCAGGGGGTATCCCGGTGGCCGTCACATCGCCCTGTGTGAGTTCGCTGAAACGCCACGGATCCACCCCATCGAGCCACGCCTGCCGTGCCCGCCGCGTCGCGCTGTCGGCGTCGCCGATCAGGACGAGCTCCGGGCGACGTGCCATCTCAGGTCGGGTGTCGCTCGGAGAATCGGCCGTCCGGCCGACCAGCACCACGGTGTCGGCCTCGCGGACGCAGCGGGCGACCCAGTCGTCGTGACCGGCGGCGACGAGGAGGACCAGCTGATTCGCACTCTCGGCGCGATCGATCTCCTCGGGGGTTCGGGGGCCGCGCAGGACCTCGACTCGAAGATGCGCCGAAATGCCGCGATGCAGCAGCGCCGTCACCTCCTCGACCGGTGCGTGCGCATCCGCGCCGACGACCGCCACCAGGCTCGGACGTGCCGCATGACGCGTTGTGGGCGGGCTTGCGTCGGCGAGCTGATGCGCCAGGGCCGTCACCAGGGCAGAGAGTGCCGCCGGGTTCTGACCGATCGCCTCGTCGAGCACCGAGCGAGGCACCTCGAGCACGCGGCAGTCCCGCCGCGCCCGGATGGATGCCGAGCGCAGGCCGCCGGTGAGGAGAGCCAGCTCTCCGATCACGGCGCCCGGCCCCAGTTCGCGGACGACCGCTCCCCCGATGACGACCTCTGCGCGGCCGGCGAGGAGCACGAACATCGACGAGGCGGGAGCCCCCTGTTCCAGCATCCACTCACCCGCCGGCACGGTCCGCCGCGGAGCCGTGGCCTCGATGTGCCGACGGACGTCGGCAGGCAGCCGGCCGAAGAGCGATTCCTCGAGCGGCGGAAGGGTACGGCGCAGCAGCACATTGCGGTCCGCCGCCGGCTCTTGGAACTTCGAAAGATCCGTCGACTCGACCGCGAGGTCCTCGGTCGAAGACCGCACCCGCCCGAGGAACAGTGTGATCACGGCGCCCGCCATGAAGGACGCGATGCACAGCATCCAGCCCTCGCGGAGATCCTCCACGACAGTGAGCGGGGTGGGCGTCCCCAGGATCACCACCAGCAGCGCCACGCCGATCGTGCCGCCGGTCTGGCGGGCGCTGGAGATCACGGCCGAGGCTGTCGCGTAGCGTCCGCCCGGCTGGGTCGCGAGAGTGGATGCCGCCAGCAGCGGCAGCGTCGCGCCCACGCCGATGCCGCTGAGCACCTGACCGGGCAGCCATGCCCCCCAGAAGTCCGGCGTGACGTCGACCGCGGTGAGGTACCAGACGAATCCCAACCCCCACACGATGAACCCGGCGACGATGATCCACCGGTACCCGAAGCGCGTCGCGACGGGTTCCAGAGCGCCTGCGGTGATCGCGGCCACGAGCGCGCCGGGGACCAGCGCGAGGCCGGCCTCCAGGACCGAGTACTGCCAGACGTACTGCAGCCACAGCACGTTGGTGAGCAGGTAGGCGAAGAACCCGACGCCGGCGACGAGCGTCGCGATGTTGGCGACGAGGAATGGCCGGCTGCGCATCATGGCGAGATCCAGCACCGGCACCGGGTGCTTCATCGAGCTGGCGACGAATGCAGCGAACAGCACGAGGGCGCCGCCGATCACCAGCCACAGCGTGACGCTCGCGGCCCCCCACTCGTCGCCCTTGATGATCGCGAGGGTCGTCAGGCCCAGCGCCCCGGCGAGCAGGACGGCACCGCGCAGGTCGGGAATGCGCCGGCGTCCCGGCGCCCGGCTGTTCACGAGCAGGCGACGACCGAGCCACCAGGCGAGGATTCCCAGCGGCAGGTTGATCCAGAACGCCCAGCGCCAGCCGCCGGCCTCCACGAGGAGCCCGCCGATCGGCGGGCCGAGACCCGCCGCAACAGCAGCGGCTGCCGCCCACAGTCCAACGGCCCGCGCCCGCTTGCCCGCGGGAGCCCCCTCGATCACCACGGCCAGCGATGCCGGCACCAGCATCGCCGCGCCCAGGGCCTGCACCACCCGGGCGGCGACGAGCAGTGCCACCGACGGCGCCACCGCGCACGCCAGGGATGCCAGCGTGAACAGGACCACCCCGAAGAGGTAGAGCCGACGGCGCCCCATCACGTCGCTGAGACGGCCGAAGACGATCATGAACGACGCGAACACGATGTTGTAGGCGTTCAGCACCCAGGAGATCGTGCCGATGGACTCGTCCGGGAAGTCCTCGCGCATGCTGGGGAACGCGATGTTCACGATCGTCGCGTCGAGGAACGCCAGCAGCGCCCCGAAGGACGCCACGAGCAGCACGGTGCGCCCGGGGATGCGGCTGCCCCGCACCACGGGGCGCGGCGCTTCGCTGAGCGGTCCCGAACCGGCATCAGCACGAGACTCGATCGCCATGGGGTCAGCATGCGCGAGGGAAGCCCATCGAAACCTCAGTGAGCTCACGGATCTTTTCCGGGCCCGCGCGCGCGAGGCTGAGAGCACCTGACACGAGGAGCGGCCATGTCATCTCGCCTGTTCCGGGCCGGACACCGGCTCGTCGCCTTCGTCGGCCTGGCACTGCTCGCGCTGCTGGCGCCACTTGCTCTCGCCGAGCCGGCCTCCGCGACCAACATCCCCAAGCCCACCTCGATCACCGTGACCGCCCGCACCGATCCGGGTATCGCCGGGCAGCTGACGGGCGTGCCCGCGGCATCGATGCCGGCGGTCCTCGCCGCCGTCGGCACGCCGTTCGTGGTCGAGGTCTCGCTGTGGAACGGCACGACACCGGCGACCTACCCCAGCGCGACGGCCGTCAGCCTCACGGCACCAGGCCCCGGGCAGCTGGCCACCACGCAGGCGACGATTCCGGCAGGCGCCTCGACCGTGACCATCTCCACGTCGTACTCCAGCCCCGCCGCGGCGCTTCAGATCACCGCGGGCACAGTGAACAACAAGTCCGTGCTCACCGGCACGACGGCATCCTTTCCGATAGATCTCGTCCTGAACCTCCTGGATGGCGAGTCCGCCGCGCTGAAGGACGGCACGGCGGGCGCAGACGGCAGCGCGTGCACGACGGTGGATGCCGCACACCCGATGTGCGGTCTGCTCTCGCTGCCGAGCGGCGCCGGCGGCCGAGTCGCGTTGTCCCTCGGGGTGTGCCCAGCCGGGCAGACCTGCCGCGACGGTGCACTCGTCACCCAGTTCATCGCGGACATGGCCGATCGGTACACGCGCACCAGCCCCGCGCGGATGACCATCGTGTGCGACAAGTCCCTCTGCGGCGGCGGCGGCGTGCCGAAGTACCGCGCCCTGTGGTCCCCGACAGGGACCACTGAGCTGGTGACGACGCCCACGTGCCCTGCCCAGGGTGTCATCGGCGCCGATCAGGAGTTCTGCACCGACACCGTCTCCAGCAGGCGTGACAACGCCGGCGATCTGCGACTCGTCGTGCTCTTCCTGGAGGACGTGCGCGGCACGATCAAGTAGCGGCGACGCTCACCTCACGACGCCCAGCGAGTCGAGCATCCGCGTCGAATCGGCTCGCAGCCCGTCGTCCTGCGTCGCGTCGGCGAGTGCGAGGCCGAGCAGTGCCGGCTCGAATCCTCCGTACGTCCCGGTGGTGCGCGCCAGGCCCGCTCGAGCGGCAGACGCGGCCTGCTCGGCGCGCCCCTGGGCCAGCAGGGCGTGCGCGCGCACCCGGTGCAGACGGGCGAGTGCGTCGGGCGCCTTCGCCTGCGCAGGCGGGATGGCCTCGTCCAGCAGTGCGAGCGCTTCGGTGGTCCGCCCGTCAGCTGCCAGGGCGTCGGCGTGCGCGGCGTCCAGCAGCGCCACCTCCGTGGCGAGATCGAGACCGGCCAGCACCAGGCGGGCCTGCCGGAACGACGCCCACGCTCGATTCGGATCGCCCGTCGCGGCCTGCGCCCGAGCCTGCTCGCGCAGCGCCAGCCCCACCAGCTCCTCGTCGTCCGCGCGGCGTGCCAGCTGCAGCGACGCTGCCAGTACGGGCAGCGCCTCGCCGCATCGGCCCTGCGCGACCAGCACGTCCCCCCGGTTGTAGAGGGCGGTCGCCTCGTCGGCGTCGTCGCCGAGGCGGTGGAAGCGCGGGGCGACCTCGGCGAAGGCGTCGACCGCCTCGTCCCAGCGGCCCCCGTTGTACGCGTCGATCGCGAGGTTGTTGAGCGTCAGCGCCTGGCCGCTGAGATCGTCGAGCTCCTCATACAGGCCGAGCGCGATCTGCCCGTACGGGCGATCCTCGGCCATGGCGGACGCACCGTACGACAGGTGCAGCGCGTTGCAGGCGTTCGCGAGCACCTCCTGGTCTCCCGAAGCCTCAGCGGACGCCACGGCGCGACGGCCCCACTGCACCGCCGCGTCGTCCCGGCCCTGCAGATGCAGGCAGAAGCCGTACCAGGTCGCGATCCGTGCTCTCACCGCATCCGCAGCGGTCCCGTCCACGTCGTCGAGCACACGCATCGCTCGGGTCAACTGCGCGAGGGCGGCGCGGTAGCGCCCCAGGCGCAGGGTGATCCGCGCCTCCTTGTGGAGCGTGTCGGCCGTGGCGACGGGGTCGGCGAGCATGTCGCGGCGGGCGCGCCGCAGCGCAGCCAGTGCTCCGGCCGCATCTCCGGACATGTCGAGACACTCGCCGAGCCAGACCGCCACGCTCGGTCGCTCGGCGGGGCTGTCCGCCAGGTGCGCGGCGCTGTCGAGAGCGCGCGCGAAGAAGGCCGCCGCCTGCGCGTGGGCGTACTTCGCTCGCGCCTCCTCGCCGGCCCGAAGGGACGCGGACCAGGCCTCGCCGTGAAGTCCGGCGGCGTGGAAGTGCAGGCTGAGCAGATCCGCGCCGGCGAAGCGGCCGGCGCGAGCCTGAAGGGCGACCGCGACGCGTTCATGCATGTTGCGACGCACGCGGTACGGGAGCCCGGCATAGGCGACGTCCCGCACCATCATGTGCCGGAACTCGAACTCGCCGTCGTCCGCGATGCGCACGAACTCGTGCAGCCGCGTGGCGATGTCGTCGCCGGTGATCCGTGACCCATGCACGTCCGCCAGGATGCCGCCGTCGAAGCGGACGCCCAGCACGGCCGCGAGCCGCAGCAGGGTGCGGTCGGCGGCGCCGAGCCGGTCGATGTCGACGAGCAGCAGGGCCTCCACCGAACCAGGAAGGTCGTCGGTGGCGTCACCGGTCCGCACGCTCGTGGCGAGCGACGTGAGGAACAGCGGGTTTCCGTTGGCGCGCTCGGCCATCGCAGAGATCCTGTGACGACTCGGGCGTGAGACGCCCATCGCGGACTCGAGGAGTTCGAGCGCCGTCTCGGGCGGCACACCGTCGAGTGCGATCCGTCTGTCGTGCGGGCCCGTGAGGCGCGGCACGTAGCCCACCGTGGTCGCGCGCCGGATGACGATGACGCACCAGGGATGACGCGGCACCTCGTCCTCGAAGCGATGCAGCAGCGCAGCCGACGCCTCGTCCATCAGATGGGCGTCCTCGATCACCACCATGACCGGTGCGGTGAGGCGAGCGGCCAGCAGCGCGATCGTGGTGTCTTCGATCCGACCGCGGCGGAAACGGGGGTCGAGGTCGTCGACCTCGCGTGTCGCGGGCATGTCGAGGCCGAGCGGTGCGCCGAGCAACGGCAGCCACGGCAGGAGATCCGGCGCGGCCTGCCGCACCACCTCGGCCAGCACGACCGCGGCAGTCGCGGGCTGCTCGTGCACACCGATGCCGAGAACCTGGCGCAGCAGCATCCCGAGCGCGGCGTACGGGGTGCCGCTGTCGTAATTGCTGACCGTGACGGCGACCCTGCGCATGGGCGCCGGGATGCTGAGCTCCGCGACGAGCCGCGATTTGCCGATCCCGGGGTCGCCGACGATTTCGAGGACCGCTCCCCGGCCTGCGGATGCACCGGCCAGCGCAGCCGCCATCTCGGTGAGCTCCGCCTCGCGCCCGAGGAACGGGATCCTCACCTCTGCGGTCTCTCGCCGCTCCCCGCGGAGGATGGCGGCTTCGACCGGCGCACGCTTGCCCTTCACCGTGAAGGGAGCCAGCGGCGCCGCGTCGAACACCGGACCGGCATCGGCCAGGACCCGGGTCGTGGCGACCACTTCTCCTGCTTCCGCGCGGCCGAGCAGACGCGCCGCGAGGTTCACGGCATCTCCCTTGACCGAGTAGGTGCGCCGTTGTGGCGGCCCGAAGTCCCCGGCGAAGACGTGACCCGCGTTCACCCCGACACGGACCGCGAGTGCGCCCCGGAAACCGGCGATCTCGTGGGCGGTACGCAGCATCCGTTCGGCATCGCGGCCCGCGCTGCGCGGCGCGCCCGCAGTGAGCATGATCTTGCCGCCGTCGACCGCGATGTCGGACTCGAAGAAGGTCGCACCGTGTTTGCGGCATGCCCGCTGCACGGCGACGATCACCTCGTGGATCGCCTCGGTCGCGGCGGCCGCGCCGCCGCGCTCGCGCAGCAGCGCGTCCGTGCCGGCGAACTGGACGAATCCGACGGCGATCGGTCGATGCTCGGGTTCCGCTGCTCCCGACTCGATGTGCGCCCGGATGCCGGGCGGCAGGGTTCCTGCGACGCTCGCGATGCCGGCCGCCGCGGCGTCGGACCGGCGGCGTGCGGGTGGGGACCCGGGTTCGGCGTGAGGCTTGCCGGCGGCAGGTTGCGGGCGCGACCGCAGCAGCCGAGCGGTCGAGCCCGCGCCGTCGAGGTCGATCTGCGCTCCCAGCGCTCGGGACGGCAGCCGCGCGACCGTCGTCGTGCTGAGCAGGATCTGGCCGGCAGCGGCGGCTTGTTCCACCAGCGCGAGGTGGCTGACCTGCGGCCCGGCGACGATCAGCTCGCGGTGGCTGACGGGATCGCCGACCAGGAAGACGTCGAATCCGGCGGCGCCCCCAGCCGCGGGGTCGCCATCGGCGCTGTGGATGCCGATCGACATGCGCAGCGGCGCCGACGCCAGCATCCCGGCGCCGCGGGCGCGCACCAGGTCGCGCAGCGCCGCCCGCATCCCGTGTGCCGCCCGCGCCGCACAGCCGGCGTGGTCGTCGCCACGGAACAGGAGAAGCACCGCGTCACCGCCCCACTTCAGCAGGTCGGCACCGTCCTCGAACGCCGGAGCCAGGACGGTCGCGAACGTCTCATCGAGTGTGTCGCTCAGCAGCTCGGCGCCGATCCGCCCCCGTCGCGCGAGTCGCTCCGTCAGCCGGGTGAAGCCGGAGATGTCGGCGAAGACCATCGTTCCCGGCACCCGTCGGTGGCGCTCCTCCGGGGCGGCACTCAGCCACTCCGCCACGAGGCGCGAGGCGAAGGGCTCCGCAGGTTCCTGTGTCACGGCGTCCGCCGCCCTCTAGAATCTGCCCAGGAGTGCCGCAGCGTCGTCCTGGGGGGCGATGGGGAGGCGAACGAATGCACACCACCATGGGGCCGACGGTGCCTGTGCAGCGCCCGCCGCGCGTCTTCCTCGGCCGTGACGCCGAACTCGCCATGCTCGTCGCCGCGAGCGTCAGCGTCGCCGGCAGGTTCATCCTGGTGCACGGCGAAGGGGGAATCGGGAAGACCACGCTGCTCGCCGCGGCGCTCGAGCGGATACCGCCGGACCACACCGTGCTGCACGCGTCGGCCGATGCGATGGACCGACGCCGCACCCACGGCCTGCTGCTGGACGCCTTCGCGCCGATGCTCGATGAGGACGGGCGGCGCACCGTCGCACGGCAGAACGAGCATGCGGTCGGCGAGCGACTGCTGTCGCTGATCGACATGGTCGCCACGGACGCGACCGTGCTCGTGCTCGAGGACCTGCAGTGGGCGGATGCCGCATCGCTCCGGCTGCTGGCACGTCTGAGCCGCACGCTCGAGCAGCTGCCGCTGGTCATCCTCGGATCGATGCGCACACAGGCCCGTCACGAGACACCGCCCGAACTCGATCATCTGCTGAGCGTACTCAGCGAGCGCGACCTGCTGGTGCCGATGGAGCTCGGCCCGCTCGACGGCGCGACCTGCATAGCGATCGCGGAGCGCCTGACCGGCGGGAGAATCGGCGGTGCGCTGGAGCGCTACGTCGGGGCGGCGGGCGGCAACCCCCTGTTCCTCACCGAGATGATCCGCGCGCTCCGGCGTGACGGGGCGTTCACGATCGGCGACGGGGGTGAGACGCTGCTGGACTCCCCGCTCGGCCCCTCGCCGTCGCTCGCGATGGTGATGATGCGCCACCTCAGCCACCTGAGCGTGCCGACACGGGAGCTGCTGACCTCGGCGGCGCTGCTCGGCACCCGCTTCTCGGTAGCCCACCTGCGGATCGTCGCCGACCAGCCGGTGACCACCCTCGTGCCGCTCCTGCGTGAGTCGTTCGCCGCGGGGTTCCTCGAGGAGATCGACCAGGATCTGGTCGGCTTCCGGCACGAGCTCATCCAGGAGGTGCTGCTGCACGATCTGCCCGCGGCGGTACGGGGCGGGCTTCGACGCGAGATCGCCCTGCTCCTGGACGCCGCGCAGGTCCCGCCCGAGATCGTGGCGGCACATCTGCTGCAGGCGCCGACCTCTCCCGAAGACCTGAGCTGGATGCTGCGTCTCGCTCAGAGCACCGCCGTGATCGCACCCGCCACCGCGACCGAGCTCTGGGGCCGCGTCGTCGAGGCGGTCGCGCCCGGCGACCCCCTGAGCGTGCGCGCCACCGCGGGCCTGGCGCGTGCGGCGCTGAGCGCGGGTCACGCGGCGCAATCGACCGCTCTCGCCGAGAGCGCGCTGAGCCACGAGGTCCCTGCGGATGTGCTGGCGGAACTCTCGGCGACCTACACCCATGCGCTGATGCAGCAGCACCGCAACATCGCCGCACGCGACGAGTCCGAGAAGTACGCCGTCGCCGACGTCCTGGAGCCTGCGGACCGAGCGGCCCATCTCGCCTTCGCAGGCTGGCCGCGCTTCATGCTCGGCGACCTCGCGGGGGCGGAACGGCTGGCGCGGGAGGGTGCCGCCATGGCTGCCGCGGCGGACAACCCCGGAGCCGAGGTGATGGCTCTCACGCTGCATGGGCAGATCGCCAATCTGCAGGGTGATCTCGACGACGCGATCACCCTGCTGACGTCGGCCACGCAGCGTGCCGACCGACACCTCCGTCTCGCGTCGATCGAGTCGTTCCCGCACGCGCTTCTGGCGCTGGCGCTGGCCGATGCGGGCCGCACCGCCGACGTGTTCGAGCTGCTTCAGCGCAGTGTGCAGGTGTCGGAGGAGTTCGGGTACCGCACCGGCGTGCTCGCCGCCCATGCATTCGGCGCACAGGTGCGCGGCCACATCAGCAGCCTCTCCGACATCTCTGCCGAGCTCGACGCCCATCGTTCGATGGTCGGGTCGATGGATGTGCGGATGGGCGGTCCCATCCTCGGGCTGCGGACCTGCGTGGTCGCGCGCCAGGACGGCCCCGACGCGGCGCGGGAGTGGGCGGCCGGGCTGGACCCGGTACCCGCCCGCGCAACCTGGGCCGGCCGAGGGCGCAGCTGGATCTGGCTCGGGCTGAGCCGCCTCACGTCGGATGGCCGCGACGACGCCGCGGCCCTCGACGTGCTGTGGAGCGGATGGCGAGAGCTGCACGAGGTGGACATGCTGATGGACTGCGCCGAGCTCGGGCTCGCGCTGGTCGACGTCGCTGCAACGATGGCGGAGTCCGATTCCCCGGAGCGGGCCGTCGCACGCGAGCGCGCGCTCGAAGTGGTCGACGTCCTGACGAACCTCGCCGACCGCAATCCGGCGGTCTCCCACCTGCGAGCCACTGCGCTGGCCGTGCGGGGGCGCGCGACGAAGAGCGCTGATCCACTCCTCGAGGCGACCCGGATGCTGGCGGGAAGCCCGCGGCGCCTCGATCATGCACGAATCGCGGAGCTCGCCGCCGGCGCGCTGCCCTCTCGGGGCGACGAGCGCCGGGTGCTGGCCGAGGCATCGCTGCGCTCGTACGCCGAGGTCGGGGCCGACTACGACGTGGTGCGCGCGCGAGCGTCGTTCCGGCGCGCGGGCATCCAGATCCGCACACACCCGCGCACCCGGCCGACCTCCGGCTGGGACGCCCTCACCCGCACCGAGGAGCGGATCGCGGGGCACGTCGCCACGGGCGCCACCAATCCCGAGATCGCACAGGCGCTGAGCGTGTCGCGACGAACGGTCGAGACGCATGTGTCAAACGTCCTCGCCAAGCTCGGGCTCCGCTCGCGCACCGAGCTGGCGGTCCTCGTCTCGCGGCGTGCCGACGATCTGGGACAGCACGGCTAACAGGTCGATCCACCCGCAGAACGGCACGTCCACGCCGCCGTCGGCGACGTGCCCCGCCGGCGGATCGTCGCCGTCCACCCAGATCTCGATGCGCACACGGCCAGCGTCACACTCCGGCGCACCCAGAAGATCCGTGAGCTCACCGATCTTCGCAGCCGACCGGGATGCACATGCCCGGCGCGAGCGAGGCGCGGGCCGGAGCATCCTGTCGAGGAAAGACTCGAGGAAAACGAAAAACCCCCGCTGAGCGGGGGTTATTTCGTTGGCTGGGGTACCTGGACTCGAACCAAGAACAAAGGTACCAGAAACCTCCGTGTTGCCAATTACACCATACCCCAAGGCTGTCAGCCGAAGCCGTGCCGAGGACCAAGTCTACGCGACTTCGGCGCCTCCTCCAAACCGACACGGCCTGCCGCGCATCCCGGGCGAGTCACACGAAGCAGGCCTAACCGAGCCGGAACGCCACCAGCGCTTCGAGCCGCCGGATCGACTCCGACTTGCCCAGCAGCTCCATCGACTCGAACAGCGGCGGCGAGATGCGGCGGCCGCTCAGAGCGACACGCAGGGGGCCGTACGCGACGCGCGGCTTGAGCCCGAGCCCGCCGTCCTCGACGGGCGCGATCAGTGCGCCGGCGAGGGCGTCCTGCACCGCAGTGGCGGCGAACTCGGTGTCGGGCACTCCTTCGAGGGCACCGACCGAGGCGACGAGCACCTCGTTCGCGTTCGCGGGCAGCGACACCAGGGCGTCGTCCTGGTAGGCGACGACGTCGGTGAAGAGGAAGCCCAGCAGCGCGGGTGCGTCGCCGAGAAGCTGCATCCGCTCCTGCACGAGCGGGGCGGATGCCGCGAGCATCGCCTTCTGCGCAGGTGTCGGGTTCTCGTCGATCACGCCGGCGGCGGTGAGATACGGCACCAGGCGTTCGGCGAACTCCGCGGGCGCCAGCATCCGGATGTGGTCGCCGTTGATGGATTCGGCCTTCTTCTGGTCGAAGCGCGCAGGGTTGGGGTTCACATCGACGATGTCGAACGCGGCGACGAGCTCCTCGAGCGAGAACACGTCGCGGTCGGGAGCGATCGACCAGCCGAGCAGAGCGAGGTAGTTGAGCAGTCCCTCGTGGATGAAGCCCTTCTCGCGCTGGAGGAAGAGGTCGGCCTTCGGGTCGCGCTTTGAGAGCTTCTTGTTGCCCTCTTCGCCGAGCACGAGGGGCATGTGCGCGAACCGCGGGATGAACGTCGTCACACCCGCGTCGACGAGCGCCCGGTACAGCGCGAGCTGGCGCGCGGTCGACGGCATGAGGTCTTCACCGCGGATGACGTGGGTGATTCCCATGAGCGCGTCGTCGACCGGGTTCACGAACGGGTAGAGCGGCACTCCCCCGGCGCGCACCAGGACGAAGTCGGGGAACGACCCGGCGGGGAAGGTCACTTCGCCGCGGATGAGGTCGACGTAGGTCAGATCCTCGTCGGGGACGCGCAGGCGCCAGGCCGGCTCGCGGCCCTCGGCGCGGAACGCCGCCTTCTGCTCGGCGGTCAGGTCGCGGTCGAAGTTGTCGTAGCCGAGCTGCTTGGCACGGCCGTTGGCCTCGTTGCGCGCGTCGATCTCTTCGGCCGTCGAGTAGCTCTCGTACACCGCGCCCGCGGCGATGAGCCGGTCGAGCACCTCGCGATAGATGCCGTGACGCTCCGACTGCCGGTACGGCGCGTGCGGCCCGCCCACCTCGACGCCCTCATCCCAGTCGATCTCGAGCCACCGCAGCGCGTCGAGCAGCTGCAGGTAGCTCTCCTCGCTGTCGCGCGCGGCATCCGTGTCTTCGATGCGGAACACGAGCTTGCCGCCGTTGTGGCGCGCGTACGCCCAGTTGAACAGCACGGTGCGGACGAGTCCGACGTGCGGCAGCCCCGTCGGTGACGGGCAGAACCGGACGCGGACGTCGGCGCCGGTGGCGGTCGTGGTGCGGGGATCAGGCGAAGAAGGCATCGCGTCAGAGTGTAGTTGGCGAAGCCGCGACGGTCTGCCGCGCCGGGTTGCGGGAGGCAGCCGCCTCGGGCCGGCCGCCGGACATGGCGATCAGGCGCGCGAGCGCCTCCAGCGTCGCCCGCACGGCGGGCACGCGCTCGGCCCCCCGCGCCGTGACGGTGTGGATTCGCCGCTGCTCGCCGGCCGGCAGCGGCACGACCGCGACCCCGGGCAGCTGCGGGAACGACTCGACCGCCATCCTCGGCAGGGTCGCCACGCCGATGCCCTGCGCGACCAGGCCCTCGACGGCCACGAAGTTGTCGGTCTCGAAGGCGATGCGCGGTGCGAAGCCGGCACGACCGCACAGCTCGAGCAGGTGACCGCGGCAGCGGGGGCAGCCGGCGATCCAGTCCTCGTCGGCGAGCACGCCGACGTCGAGCGCCTCGGCGGTCGCCGCGGGATGGCCGGTGGGCAGCACCGCGAGCAGCTCGTCGGCGCCGACGGTGTTCACCGAGAGCCCCCGGGCGCTGGATCCGTGCGGGTCGTCGCGGTCGCCCGGGTAGCTGAAGGTGAGGGCGATGTCCGTGCGGTCCTCACGGACCGCCTCGACCGCCTCCGGCGGCTCCGCCTCCACGTACGTGAGCGAGATCCCCGGATGCCGCTGCGCGAGGTCCGCCAGCAGGCGCGGGACGATCGTGGGCGACGCCGACGGAAAGGCCACCAGCCGGACGCGCGCGGCGCGCAGCCCTCGCAGCTCTGCGAGCTCGCCGGCCGCGGCATCCAGCGCCGTCGTCACAGCGGGGGCGTGCCGCGCGAGGATCCGCCCCGCATCGGTGAGGCGGACGCTCCGCCCCACCCGCTCGACGATGGCGACGCCGAGGCGCTGTTCCAGACGCTTGAGCTGCTGGCTGACCGCCGGCTGGCTGTAGCCCAGGGCGACCGCCGCCCCGGTGATCGAGCCGGCGTCCGCGACCGCCTTGACCACGCGCAGCTCGCGCGCGTCGAACCCCGGGTCGTCGTCGAACACGTCGCTCACGCGCCAATCATAAGCATTCGTTATGTGCGGCATGGAACACCTGCCGTAGACGTGCGCAATAGCGACCTCCACGCTGGAGTCATGCCCACGATCGCCGATTCTCCCGCCCTCGTCGCCGCGCGGCGCGAGTTCGACGGGGGCCGCGACTACCTCGCCGCGTGCACGGTCGGCCTGCCCAGCCGAGCGACGCGGCGTGCCGTGATCGCCGACCTCGACGCCGCCGCGTCCGGTCGCCCCGACCTCGCCGCCTACTGTGCGGCAGTGGAGCGCTCGCGCGGGCTGTTCGCCTCTCTCGTCGGCATCGGCGCCGAACGCGTGGCGATCGGCTCGCAGACCTCCGTCGCTGCGGGGATGGTGGCGTCGGCGCTGCCCGACGGCGCCGAGGTGCTCGTGCCCGACGGCGAGTTCTCGTCGATGGTGCTGCCGTTCGTGCACTCGGGCCGCGGTCTCGTGGTGCGGACCGCTCCCCTGCGCGACCTCGCCGCACACGTCCGCCCCCGCACGGCACTCGTCGCCTTCTCGGTCGTGCAGTCCGCCACCGGCGAAGTGGCGGATGCCGCGGCCATCGTGGCCGCCGCCGCGCAGCACGGCGCACTCACACTGTGCGACGCGACCCAGGCCGTCGGCTGGCTCCCGGTCGAGGCATCCGACTTCGATGCCGTGGTCTGCCATGCGTACAAGTGGCTCTGCGCGCCGCGCGGAGTGTCGTTCCTCACGGTGTCCGACCGGCTCGCCGCCCGCATGACGCCGGTCAACGCGGGCTGGTACGCCGGCGACGACCCGTGGGCGTCGTGCTACGGCGGCGAGGTGGAGCTCGCCCCCGACGCGCGCCGGTTCGATGTGTCGCCGGCCTGGCAGGCGTTCGTCGGCGCCGCACCGGCGCTCGAGCTGTTCGCCGCGCTCGACCCGTTCGAGCTGCACGCCCACTCCACGGGGCTCGCGGCCGCGTTCCGCGCCGGGCTGGGCATCGCGGAGCCCGAACGCCCGTCGGGGATCGTCACGTGGGACGATCCGGAGGGCAGCGCGCTCGCGCGGCTCGGCAGCGCGGGCATCACGGCATCGGGGCGGTCGGGGCGGGCGCGCGTCGCGTTCCACGTCTTCAACGACGAGGACGACGTCGACCTCGCGCTCGCAGCTCTCGGGCACTGACGCCGGCGACGGCACGGACTGCGTAGAATTCCCCCGCGGGTCAGCCGGGGCCCGCGCTCCCACGGAGGCCGCGATGACCGCCCACCCCGACCGCACGGTGCTGCGCGGCGGAACGGTGATCGATGGAACGGGCGCACCGAGGTACGACGCCGACGTCGTGATCGTCGGCGACAGGATCGGTCACATCGGCGAGGTCGCTCCTCGAGCCGACGATCGCACCGTCGACTGTCGCGGCCGCTTCGTGATGCCCGGCTTCATCGACGCCCACGCGCACGCCGACGGAGCCGTGTTCGACAGCGACGTGCAGCTCGCACTGCTGCGCCAGGGGATCACGACGGTCGTCGGCGGCCAGGACGGCGTCTCATACGCCCCCGGCTCCGGCGCGTGGGCGACCCGCTACTTCGCGGCGATCAACGGCCCGCATCCGACCTACGCGGGTGGCGGCGTCGGCGAGCTGCTGCACTCGTACGACGCCGCCACGCCCGTCAACGTCGGCTATCTCGTCCCCGCCGGAACGGTGCGCCACGAGGTGATGGGCATGGACCGCGGACGGGCGGATGCCGCGCAGCTCGCCCGCATGAAGCAGCTCGTGGCCGACGGGCTCGCCGCCGGGGCACTGGGGCTTTCGAGCGGGCTGGACTACGTCCCCGGGATCTTCGCCGGCACCGCCGAGCTCGCCGAGCTGTGCGCCCCGGTCGCCGCGGTGGGCGCGCTGTACGTCACCCACATGCGAGGCGGTTACGAGACGAACACGGCGGCCGGTCTCCGCGAGGTCGTCGCGATCTGCGCCCCGGGTGAGGCGCACGACGGTGTGCGGGGCCACGTCTCGCACCTGCATGTGGATGCTGACGAGGCCGAGCGCCTTCTCGCCGAGGCTGCGGCGTCCGGAGCCGACCTCTCGTTCGACATGTACCCGTACACGCGCGGCTGCACGCTGGTGTCGATGGCGGTGCTCCCACCGGAGTACAGCGCCCTGGACCCCGACGACGCCGTCGCGCTGCTGTCGGACCCGGCGCAGCGCGCGCAGCTGCGGGAAGAGTGGTTTCCCGCCGTCGCGCACAAGCCCAGCCTCGGGCCCGACTGGCCGACGATGATCCGCGTCGCGCACACCCCCGCCGATGACTGGGCGTGGGCGGCCGGGCTCACGCTGGCGGAGATCGCCGGGCGGCGCGCCACTTCGGTCGAGGACGCGACACTGGATCTCCTGATAGCCGGGCGCCTCGAGGTCAGCGCCGTGATGGCGGTGCGCGAGGAGCGATCGGTCGAGAACCTCGCGCGCCTGTTCGCGCATCCCGCCCACATCGGGGGCTCGGACGGCATCTTCGTCGGCGCCGTCCCCCACCCGCGCGCGTGGGGCGCCTTCGCCCGCTTCCTCGGCACCTATGTCGGCCGGTCCTTCTCGTGGGAAGACGCGGCCGTCCACCTCTCTGCCCGCACCGCCGCGCGCTTCGGACTGCACGAGCGCGGCATCCTTCGCCCGCGTAACGTGGCCGACATCGCCGTGGTCGATCCTTCGACCGTCACGGATGCCGCCACCTACGACGAGCCACGTCAGCCGGCCCGCGGGATCGACGATGTGTTCGTCAACGGCCGGCAGGTCTTGCGGGGCGGCGAGCTCACGGGCATCCGCGCCGGTCGTGGTCTGCGCCGCTCCCCCGCCACGTCGCCCGAAACCGCCGCGGCGGAACCCCTGCCGCTGCAGACGAACAGTCAGAGTCCGACGAAAGGAACCGCATGACCAAGCACGCCGTGCTCATCGAGAACGCCCCCCGACCAGCCGGGCCCTACAGCCACGGCGTGGCCGCAGCGGGCCTGCTGTTCACGGCCGGCTTCGGCCCGCAGGATCCCGCGACCGGCGAGGTCGTGGCCGGCGGCGTCTACGAGCAGACGCAGCAGGTGCTGCGCAACGTCGGCAGCGTGCTCGCCGCCAAGGGCGCCTCGTTCGACGACGTCGTGAAGGTCACCGCCCACCTGCAGCACCTCAAGCGCGATTTCGCCGAGTACAACCGGGCCTACGCCGAGTTCTTCCGCGAGCCGTACCCCGTGCGCACCACCGTCGGCTCGGAGCTCTACGACATCCTCGTCGAGATCGACGTCGTCGCGGTCCTGCCCGGCGAATGACGCTCGCTGCGCGCCGCGGGCCGGCGGGCCGTGTGCTCGAGACCGGCGACAGGGGGCTCCCCGCAGACGCCGCAGGCCTCACCGTCGCCGAGTTCCTCGCGCGGGAACCACGGCTCGCCGACCTCTGGACCCCTCTGCTCGTGATCGACGACGGGGCGCTCGACGACAACATCGCGTTCCTCGCCGGCTGGGTGGCCGAGCGCGGGCTCGAGCTGATGCCGCACGGCAAGACGACGATGGCGCCGCAGCTGTGGTGGCGCCAGCTGGACGCCGGCGCGACGGGCATCACGGTGGCCACGCCGTCGCAGCTGCGCGTCGCCGTGGAAGCCGGCATCCCCGCCGTCATGCTCGCCAACCAGCTGGTGCAGCCGGGGGCCATCCGCTGGACCGCCGAGGCCGTGGCGGCGGGCACCCGTGTGTGGAGCTGGGTCGACGACGTCGCCGGCATCGACGCGATCGAGCGCGCGCTCGGCGGCTCGCCCGCGCAGCCGCTGGAGGTGCTCGTCGACGTCGGGCGCCGGGGCGGGCGAACAGGCGCCCGCTCGCTGGAGGCGGCGGTCACCGTCGCGCGTCGTGCCGCGGCGTCGCCCGCCGTGCGGCTCGCAGGTGTGACGGGCTACGAGGGCTCGGTGGCGCACGGCCGCGGTGCCGAGGCACTGGCCTCGGCGCGCTCCTACGTCGACGAGCTCCTCGCCGTCCACGACGCGTTGGCGCCGCTGTACGACGACAGCGACGTGCTGGTGTCGGCCGGTGGCAGTGCCTACCCCGACGTGGTCGGCGCCGCGTTCGCCGCGGCATCCGTCGACGGCGACCGCACGCGGTTCGTGCTGCGGTCGGGTGCGTACGTCGTGCACGACCACGGCTACTACCGCCAGAACTCGCCGTTCGACGGTGCGGGGCTGCGCCCCGCGGCGCGCGGACTGGCCCGGGTCGTGTCGCGCCTCGATGCGGGGACCGCGATCGTCGACGCGGGCAAGCGCGACTTCCCGTTCGATGAGGGTCTGCCTGAGCCGCTGTACGCGATCGACGCCGCCGGAGAGCGGATGCCGCTCCCCGGCGCGGTGACGACGAAGCTCAGCGATCAGCACGGCTTCGTGCGCATCGCGCCGGACTCGCCGCTCGCGGTGGGCGACGTCGTGGTGTTCGGCCTTTCCCACCCGTGCACGATGTTCGACAAGTGGCGCCTGGTGCCTGTCGTCGACGCGTGGGGCGACCGGCTGGATGCCATCGTCACCGACCTCGTCGAGACGCGGTTCTGAGCTTCAGCCCGTCTGACCGGCGGGGCCGAGCTCGGGAGGCGCGCCAGCCGAGCGGCGCGAGCAGCACCGAAGCCGCGACGAGCACCAGCACGACCAGGGCGAGGCCGCCGTAGCCGATCCAGCCGAGCAGGGCGCCGGCGATGATCGCGCCGAGACCTCCCACGATGCTCATCGTGAAGTCGCTGAAGCCCTGGCGTCGCGTGCGGAGCTCTTCGGAGGACGACTCGGTGAGCAGGGTCGAGCCCGCCACCGTCGACGCGCTCCATCCCAGGCCCAGCAGGACGAGTGCCACGGTCACCGCCGTCGTCGACGTCTGGCCGAACGAGGCGGTGAGCAGCGCCGCGACGAGAAGCGCCTGGCCGACCAGGATCGTCGGCACGCGTCCGACCCTGTCGGAGAGGATGCCGAAGACCGGCGAGAGCACGTACATGCCCACGATGTGCAGACTGATCGTCAAGCCGATGATCGACAGGGTCGCCGCCTCGGACGCCCCGTGCGTCAGGTGGGCCAGATGCACCGGTGTCATCGCCATCACCGACACCATCGTGCCGTGGGCGGCCGCCACGGCGAAGATCGCGTACCGGGCTGCGACCGGCCGATCCGCCTTGGCGATCACGCGGCTGCCGGCCCGCGCCGAGGCGACCACCCGCTGCGCGAGCAGCAGCGGGTCGGGTCGCATCGCCACGAGGTAGAGCACGATCGCGAGCCCCTGCGCGACGAGGGTGAACAGGTAGGCCCCCGTCAGCGCGGGCATGCCGATCGCGCTGCCGAGCACCTCACCGGGTCCGGTGAGGTTCGGACCGAGAACCGCGCCCACCGTGGTCGCCCACACGACGATCGAGAGATCGCGGCCGCGCGTGGCATCCGTCGCCAGATCCGCCGCGGCGAAGCGCGACTGCAGGTTGGCAGCCTGGCCCGCCCCGATGATGAAGAAGCCGACGAGCAGCAGCGGGAACGCGGCGAGGGCGACGGCGACGATCACCAGTCCGACGCCGACGAGGGCGACCGCCATGCCGGTGGTGAGCGACAGTCGCCGGCCGTGCCGGCGCGCGATCGCCGCCAGGGGCACCGCCGTCAGCGCGGTGCCGAAGGTCACGGCGGCGGCGGCGAGTCCCGAGAAGGCGTCCTCGCCCGAGATGTCGGCCGCGAGCACCGCACCGAGTGACAGCGTCGCACCGAAGGCGAGCCCGCCGAGCACCTGGCCGAGTGAGAGCACCCACACGGTGCGCCGCTGGACCGCGGCCACCTCTTCGGCGGTGGTCCCGCTGTCGGTCCTCACGCCGACGGCGTCGGCGTGAGGTGAGCTGCCGCCCTCGTCAGGCGTCACGGGCCTTGTCACGCATCTCGAGCAGTGTCACGCGTCACGGGCAGTGTTGCGCAGGATGCCGAGGCCGGTGATCTCCACCTCGACCGTGTCGCCCGCGACGATCTGACCGACGCCTGCGGGGGTGCCGGTGAGGATCACGTCGCCGGGCAGCAGCGTGAAGGCCGCGGACGCATAGGCGATCACGTCGGCGAGCGAGAAGATCATGTCGCTGATCGGGCCCTGCTGGCGCACTTCGCCGTTCAGCCGCGTCGTGATGACGGCGGGGCCGTCGACGTCGAAGTCCGTCTCGATGGCGGGGCCGAGCGGGCAGGACGTGTCGAAGCCCTTCGCTCGGGCCCACTGACCGTCGGACTTCTGCCAGTCGCGGGCCGTCAGGTCGTTGGCGATCGTGTACCCGAAGACGTAGTCGAGGGCATCGGCGGCCGGCACATTCTTGGCGATGCGACCGATGACGGCGGCGAGCTCGCCCTCGAAGCTGATGAAGTCCGAGCCCTTCGGCAGCACGACCGCGTCGCCGGGCCCGACAACGGTGGTGTTGGGCTTGAAGAACAGCATCGGCGCGGTCGGCACGTCGTTGCCGAGCTCCGCGGCATGGTCGCGGTAGTTGCGGCCGACGCAGACCAGCTTCGAGCGCGGGATGACCGGGGCGAGAAGGGCGACATCGCCGAGCGGCACGCGCTCCCCCGTCGTGTCGTATCCGGCGAACATCGGGTCGCCGGCGAGGACGACGAGTTCTCCTTCGTCGACGATTCCGAACTTGATGGCGTCGTTGTGGCTGAAGCGCGCGATCCTCACCGGATCAGCCTAGCCACAAGCACCGACGCAGGTCTCGGCGTCCGCGCCCCCTCGCTTTGGCAGCCGATGTCCCGCTTTCTCGCCGTCGTGTCCCGTTTCCAACCACTCGGGGTCCCGGGAACGGCAGAAAGTGGGACGCGCATCGTCGTCGGTGGCGCTGCCCGGACGGCGGAACGGACGGATGCCGCAGCATCCGTCCGTTCTCGAACCTCCCGCAGAGGCTCAGCCGTCGAGACGCATCAGCCAGCCGTGGCGATCGGCCACACGCCCATACTGGGTGCCGGTGAGCTCCTCGCGCAGCGACATCGCCAGCTCGGACGCCGCGTCACCCTCGTGCACGATCTCGTAATCGTCGGCGACGAGCTTGCCGATCGGCACGATGACCGCGGCCGTGCCGCAGGCGAACGCGCCGACGATGGAGCCGGATGCCGCGCCCTCGCGCCACTCTTCGATCGAGACCTTGCGCTGCTCGACGACGAGCCCGCGGTCCTCGGCGAGCTGCAGCACCGACGCGAGAGTGATGCCCTCGAGGATCGACTCGGACTGGGGCGTGATGAGCCGGCCGTCGTTCGTGACGAGCACGAGGTTCATGCCTCCGAGCTCCTCGATGTAGCCGTCGTCGAGGAACAGCACCTGCTGGCAGCCCTTCTCGTACGCCTCGGCCTGCGGCAGCAGGCTCGACGCGTAGTTGCCGCCGGTCTTCGCGGCGCCGGTGCCACCCCGGCCTGCGCGCGCGTAGCGCGTCGACAGCGCGATGTTCACCGGCTGGACGCCGCCCGGGAAGTAGGCGCCAGCGGGGCTCGCGATGAGGTAGTACCCGACCTTCTTCGCGGCCCGGACGCCGAGGAAGGCCTCCTTGGCGAACATGAAGGGCCGCAGGTACAGGCTCGTCTCGGGTGCCGTGGGAACCCACGCGCCATCCACTGCGACCAGCTGGCGGAGCGACTCGAGGAAGTACTCGCTGGGCAGCTCCGGCAGCGCCAGCCGCTGCGCCGAGCGCTGCAGGCGAGCAGCGTTGCGGTCGGCGCGGAAGGTCCAGATGGACCCGTCGGCGTGACGGTAGGCCTTGAGCCCCTCGAAGATCTCCTGCGAGTAGTGCAGCACGGCCGCCGCAGGGTCCAGCGGGATCGGACCGTAGGGCTGCACGCGGGGACGGTGCCATCCGCCCTTCTCGGACCAGCAGATGTCGACCATGTGGTCGGTGAAGTGCTGCCCGAAGCCCGGGTCGGCGAGGATCGCCTCGCGCTCGGCATCCGGAGTCGCCTCGGTGTTCCGAGTGACGTTCCAGACGAGGCCTGCGGCCGAGGGCGCCTGGAGGGGAAGGTCGATGGTCATGGGTGGAATCCTCTGTCGGTAGGACGACGTGATCTCAGATTACGCCTGGAGCCGGGCGACGATCGCGTCGCCGATCTGCGTCGTCGTGCGGGTCGCGCCCGCGTCGGCGCCGCGTGCGGCCAGATCCTCCTCGACCGCGGTCGTGACGCGGCGAGACTCGTCCGGGAGCCCGAGATGGTCGAGCAGCAGTGAGACGGAGAGGATCGCGGCCGTGGGATCGGCCTTCTGCTGGCCTGCGATGTCGGGCGCCGATCCGTGCACGGGCTCGAACATCGAAGGGAACGCGCCGTCGGGATTGATGTTCCCCGAGGCGGCGAGGCCGATGCCACCGGTGACGGCGCCGGCCAAGTCGGTGAGGATGTCGCCGAAGAGGTTGTCGGTGACGATCACGTCGAAGCGGCTCGGGTTCGTGACCAGGTAGATGGTGGCCGCGTCGACGTGGACATAGTCTACGGTCACGTCCGGGTGCTCGAGCGCGACCTCGTCGACGACGCGCTTCCAGATGCCGCCGGCGTGGACGAGCACATTCGTCTTGTGCACCAGCGTGAGCTTCTTGCCGCGACGCTCGGCCAGATCGAAGCCGTAGCGCACGAGGCGCTCGACGCCGAACGCGGTGTTGACCGACGTCTCGTTGGCGACCTCGTGCGGCGTGCCGGTGCGGATCGACCCGCCGTTGCCCACGTACGGACCCTCGGTTCCCTCGCGGACGACGACGAAGTCGACATCGCCGGGTGCGGCCAAGGGCCCGGGCACGCCCGGGTAGAGCTTCGACGGCCGCAGGTTGACGTAGTGGTCGAGCTCGAACCGCAGCTTCAGCAGCAGGCCGCGCTCGATGTTCGCGTTCTTCAGGCGAGGATCGCCGGGGACTCCCCCGACCGCTCCGAGCAGGATGGCGTCGTGCGCCTTGATCGCCTCCAGGTCGTCGCTGGTGAGCGTGTCGCCGGTGTCGAGGAAGCGGCCGGCGCCCAGCGAGAACCGCGTCTTGTCGAAACGGATGCCGCTGCCCGCGGCCGCCGCATCCAGCACCTTCTCCGCCTCGGCGATGACCTCGGGACCGATGCCGTCACCCGGGATGACGGCCAGCTTCACGACACGCGACATAGTGCTCCTACGACTTCTGGCGGGACTCTCCCAGGGTAGTGGCCGCGATGACCCCCGCGACGACGACCAGGGCGGCGCCGATGAGCGCGGTGACCGTCACGCCGGCATCGAACGCCGTCGCCGCCGCCTCGAACAGCGCCTCGCCCGCGGTGCCGCCGATCTCGCCCGCCGCGTGCATCGCACCGGCGAGGGTCTCGGACGCGGCCGCGGCCGCGGCATCCGGGATCCCCTCGGGGACGACCAGATTCGTGCGATAGAGCGCTGTGAGGATGCCGCCCAGCACGGTCGTGCCGAGCACCGCGCCCAGCTCGTACGCCGTCTCGGAGACGGCGCTCGCGGCGCCGGCCTTCGCCGGCGGCGCGCTGGAGAGCACCAGCTCGTTCGAGACGGTCTCGGCGGCGCCGATGCCGATGCCGAGCGATATGAAGGCCGCCACCAGCGCGCCGATGCTCTCGGGTCCGGTGGCGAAGGCCACCGTGATGTACCCCGCGACGGAGAACACCAGGGCCACCGGCACCACGACGCGAGCAGGCCACCTCTTCGAGATCGGCACGACCACGAGTCCGGCCACGATCATCATCGCGAGGCCCGGCACCAGCGCGAGACCCGCCTGCATCGGCGAGAGGCCGACGATGAGCTGCAGGTGCTGCGCGACGAAGAACAGGAACCCCACGAGCGCGATGACGCTGAGGAGGTTCACCAGGAGCGCGCCGCTGAAGCTTCCCCGGCGGAACAGGCGCATGTCGAGCATCGGCGTGCGGGCGCTCAGCTGGCGCCGCACGAAGAGCACGCCGAAGGCCAGCCCGGCGAGCATCGGCAGCCACGCCGCGACGGCGAAGCCGTGCACCGCGAGTTCCTTGATGCCGTAGACGATGGGGATCATCGTCGCCATCGAGAGGGCGATGCTGAGCGGGTCGATGCGGCCCGGCTTCGGATCGCGGCTCTCGGGCACGAGCAGGGGCGCGAGCACCAGGAGCGGGATGAGCACGGGCACCGAGAGCAGGAACACGGATCCCCACGAGAAGTGCTCGAGCAGGAGTCCGCCCACGATCGGGCCGAGCGCCGCGCCGGCCGAGAACATCGCCGCCCACACGGCGATCGCGAGCCGGCGCTGGTCGCGGTCGGTGAAGATGCTGCGCAGCAGCGACAGCGTCGAGGGCATCAGCATCGCGCCGAACACGCCCATGGCGGCGCGCGCGACGATGAGCCACCCCGCGCTCGGAGCGAAGGCGGCGAGCACGGAGACCGCCGCGAAGCCGGTGGCGCCGATGAGCAGCATCCGTCGCCGTCCGAACCGGTCGCCCAGCGTGCCCATCGTGACGAGAAGCCCTGCCAGCACGAGCGGGTAGGCGTCGATGATCCAGAGCTGCTGGGCGCTCGAAGGCCCGAGCTCGAGCGCGATCGACGGCAGCGCGAAGCTCAGCACCGTGTTGTCGACCGAGACGAGCAGCACCGGCAGCATGAGCACGACGAGCGCAGCCCAGCCGCGCCAGCCGACCTTCCGTCCCTGGGCGTCGGCGAGCGAGAGTTCTTGAGTGAGAGTCATCATTTCTATACCGTCCAGCCGGTATAGTAACAGGATACGGCCGCCCCTGTCGATACGATCGACGCCATGAGTCGCCCTCCCCTCGCCCGCGAGAAGGTGCTCGACGCGTTCGAGCAGATCCTCATCGAAGAGGGCGAGCGCGCTGCGACGATGGATGCCACCGCCAAGGCGGCCGGCGTGTCCAAGGGCGGTCTGCTGTACCACTTCGGCACCAAAGAGGCCCTGGAATCAGCGATCATCGACCGCTTGCGGACGCTGGTGGCCGACGATGTCGCCGTGATGATCGCTGCCCCGGAGGGGCCGATCGCGTACTTCCTGCGCACGTCGGTCATGGCGAACGACCCCATCGACCGCGCGATCCTCGCGACGTCTCGCCTCGCGCAGGGTGGCGACGCCGTGGCGAGCAATGCACTGCGCGACGTGCGGGAGCAGTGGGCCGCGGCTCTCCGGCCGCACACGAAAGACGCGGTCGCGCTCGACCTGGTGATGCTCGTGAGCGACGGGCTGTACTTCAACAACGCGCTCTCGGGCGGCTCGATCCCGGGGCCGGTCCCCCGCGGTCCGGCGCTCGACGCGCTCATCGCCCTCGTCGAAGCCGCGACGAGGGTCTAGACCCCCTCGTCTCAGCCGTGCCGGGCGAGGGCGCGGCGCGTACGCCGGAGCATGGCGTGGACGACGAGCGGGTGCGCCAGCGAGACCGGCGTGAAGTACACCCGGCCGCGCCAGTCGTTGAAGGTGACGACCGCGGTGACGCGCACGACGGCGGCCGCGGCATCCACCCCCACTCCGCAGCGGAAGGTGAGGTGCTTGTCGGCGTACTCGATGAGCGCCTCGTCTCCGACCACCCGGCGCACGTCGAACACCCCGCGCGGCGCGGCCTCCAGTCCGAGAAGCGGGGCGAGCGCCATGCGCACGCCCATCGCGGCCTTCACCCACGCGGGCGCGGACGACGGCCGGAACAGCGTCTCGGCCCAGACGCGAGGGTCGTCGGTGCTGCGCGGCGGCTTGGACGCGAGGATCACGTCGCCGTAGTCGAAGCGCGACAGACCCTCGAACGCGAGGCTGCGGAAGACGGGGCCGCCGCCGGACGCGGGCACGGGAGCGGCAGCCTTCGCGGATGCCTCCCCCGGTGCCATCGCTCAGTCCTCGGTGACCTCGATGCGGCGGAACAGGTCGGCGCCCACCGCTTCGCGCATCTCGTCGAGGAGATCCTCGGGCACCGGCGAATCCACCGTGAGCACCGAGAGCGCGCGGCCGCTGGCGTCGGCCTGCGCCACCTGGAGCCCCGCGATGTTGATGCCGGCGCTGCCGAGCTTCTGGCCGTAGATCGCGACGATGCCGGGACGGTCGGCGTACCGCATGACGAGGTGGTGCCGCTCGATCGGCACCTCGATCTCGTAGCCGTTGATGCCGACCACCTTCGGCACCATGCGCGTGCCCGCGAGGGTGCCGGCGATCGTGAGCACCGAGCCGTCGGCGAGGGTGCCGCGGAGGATCGTGATGTTGCGGTAGAGCGGGCTCTCGGACTCGACGATCAGTCGTGTCTCGATCCCGCGCTGCTCGGCGAACAGCGGCGCGTTGACGTACGAGACGTTCTCGCTGACGACGTTGGCGAGGATGCCCTTGAGCGCCGCCAGGCGGTAGACGCTGACGTCGTACGCCGCGAGCTCGCCGCGCACCTCGATGTCGAGGCTCGTGAGGGCGCTGTGGGCGAGGCCCGTGAAGAACTGGCCGAGCTGCTCGACGAGGGAGATTCCCGGGCGCACGAACGGGTCGATGACGCCGCCGGCGACGTTCACCGCGTCGGGCACGAGGTCGCCCTCGAGGGCGAGCTTGACCGACTTCGCGACCGAGACGCCCGCCTTCTCCTGCGCCTCGTCGGTCGAGGCGCCGAGGTGCGGCGTGACGACGACGTTCGGCAGGCTCAGCAGCGGGAAGGCGGTGCCGTCGGCGGCCGGCGGCTCGCTCGTGAACACGTCCAGGCCGGCCCCCGCGATCTCGCCCTCGGTCAGCGCGGTGTACAGCGCCTCCTCGTCGATGAGGCCGCCGCGTGCGACGTTGACGACGAACGCCGTCTTCTTCATGAGGCGGAACTGCTCGGCGCCGATCATGCCGGTCGTCTCGGGCGTCTTCGGCATGTGGATCGTGACGAAGTCGCTCTGCGCGAGCAGCTCGTCGAGGTCGAGCAGCTGCACGCCGAGCTGCTGCGCGCGGGTCGGCGTGACGTAGGGGTCGTAGGCGACGACCGAGACGCCGAACGCCTGCAGTCGCGCCGCGATGAGGGCGCCGATGCGGCCGAGGCCGATGATGCCGACCGTCTTCTCGAACAGTTCGGTGCCGGTGTACGAGCTGCGCTTCCAGGCGCCGCCCGAGAGCGACGCGTGAGCCGCCGGGATGCGGCGGGCGAGGCTGAGGATGTGCCCCACGGTGAGCTCGGCCGCCGAGATGATGTTCGAGGTCGGCGCGTTCACGACCATGACGCCCGCGGTGGTGGCGGTCTTGATGTCGACGTTGTCGAGGCCGACGCCGGCGCGGGCCACGACCTTGAGCACGGGGGCCGCCGCGATCGCCTCGGCGTCGACCTTGGTCGCCGAGCGGATCAGCACCGCGTTGGCGTCGGCGAGGGCCGCCAGCAGCGCCGGCCGGTCGGTGCCGTCGACGTGACGCACGTCGAAGTCGGGCCCCAGGGCGTCGATCGTGGCGGGAGAGAGCTCTTCGGCGATGAGGACGACAGGCTTCGGCACGGGTGGTTCCTTTGGGGGCGGTGCGCGAGCGCGCGGAGCAGGGCAGACCGGATGCCGCGCCGCACGCCGTCGGGGGCGAGGCCTGTGCCAGCCTACCGCCCGTGCGGTGACCCGCCCGACCGTGTGACGGCCGACGGGCTGGACTCGGCGGCCTCAGCCCTCGGGGACTCAACCCAGGAAGGATGCCGAGTTGAGCGTCGTGTAGGCCACGACGTTCAGCCAGAACACAGCGACGAGCGCGAGTCCGGTGAGCATCACGAGCAGCAGCTCGTGCGGCGCGCGCCGGTACCCGATCGCGAAGGCGGCGCCCCACACGATCAGCGGGAACACTGCGGCGAAGATCCAGATGAACCACCCGAACGCGTTGAGGGTGAGTCCCGCTCCGGCGAACACCTGGAGGGTGGCGACGAGGTTGCCGATCGCATTCCAGACGGCGTACGCGTAGAAGAGGCCGACGACGCCCGCGATCGCGGCCACGAGCCAGGTGGGCGTCCTCCCCCTCCGCGCCCCGGATGCCGCGGCGGGGGTCCCGCGCCCTGAGGCATCGCGCGACGCGGGGCCGTCGTCGGGTGAGGGCGTGGGCGCCATGACGTCGTCGCTCATTGTCCGATCGCCCCGATCATCACGAAGGGCCAGGGCAGGAGCAGCACCACGCCGACCGCCA
Source organism: Microbacterium sp. ProA8 (assembly GCF_039905635.1). Lineage (NCBI taxonomy): Bacteria > Bacillati > Actinomycetota > Actinomycetes > Micrococcales > Microbacteriaceae > Microbacterium > Microbacterium chionoecetis. The sequence continues at coordinate 2,495,280 of NZ_CP157000.1, forward strand.
GCCACGCGAACCTGACCCACGCGCGCGAGCGGCGGGTGAGGAGGAAGGTCGTCGCGAACCACAGCAGCGGTGCGAGCACGGCGAGCCACAGGCTCCCCTGGTACATGACGTCGAGCACGAGGTACTGGGCCCGACCCTGGAGGCGCAGGCCGCCGATGATCCAGCCGATCGCGTAGAGCGCGTACACACCGCCCAGCACGCCCAGCGCGACGAGGGCGCCGTCGCCGAGGGGCCGCCGCTCCGTCGCGATCGCGTCGCGGTCGGCAGGCGCGGATCGTTCGACGGATGCTGCACCCGGCGCATCTGCGGAGGCCACCGTGTCGCTCCCCTTGCCGACGGCGGTGTAGCCCTTCGGAAGCCCCTCCGCCGGAGCCGGGGCCGGGACTTCGGGCTCGGGGGCGACGTCGGTTCCGGCCGCTCCGACATCGAGCGTGGGGTCGTCGTCACCGTCCCAGGTCAGGGCGTCGTCGTCGCGTCCGGTCGTCACGGTCTCAGAGTAGTGCCGCCGTGCGAGGCGGCCGAGAGCCGACCGGCGTTGCGGCGGCTCTCGGCGCCCCGCCGCTCAGTCGAACAGGCGCATCATCAGCGTGTGCCAGGTCTCGTGGCCGACGATGCCGTCGGCGGGCGGCAGGAAGACGCCCTGGAACTCCCGGACCGCCGCGTCGGTCTGCGGGCCGAAGTCCCCGTCGACGGTCACGCCGGCCAGCAGCGTCTGCACCGCACGGACAGCCTCGCCCTTCGCACCCGCCGGACCGTCGCCCTGCTTCACGGTGATGATGAGGCTCGGCCAGTCCAGCTGGCCAAGGGTGGTCGAGATCTCCACCGCGCGCAGCGTCTGCTGGAAGGCGCGCGCGGCCTGGCCGCTCAGCGGTCCGAAGGCGCCGTCGGCGACGATCGTCGCCCCGTGCGCACGCAGCAGATGCTGAGCCGCGAGCACGCGCCAGTTCGTCGCCTGCGACGAGCCCTGCTTCACGAGCGCCCACGGCCGGTCGCCCGGCACGAACGTGCTGAAGAACGACCAGGTCTCGCGTCCGGCGACGCCGTCGAGCGAGAGGCCCCACGACTCCTGGAAGAACTCGACACGCTCCTTCGTCATGGGGCCGAAGTCACCGTCGACCACGAGGGGCGTATCCCCGGGCGAGCGCAGCAGTCCGAACTGCTGGACGGCGCGAACGGCGTCACCGGTCGACCCCTGCTGCACGGCGATGACGAGGCGGGGCCAGGTGATGGGCCCGACGATCCCGTCGGACGGCACGCCCTGCGCCGTCTGGAAGGCGCTGACGGCGGCGGCTGTCGCAGGCCCGTACGCGCCGTCGACGGCCACGGCGTGGCCGTGCGCCCGCAGCAGGTACTGGATGCCGGGGACGATCGCGGCAGACGATCCCACTCCGACGGTGCTCCACGGTTCGACGTTCATGACGGCTCCTCTGATCGGTGTCCGATGCGGGGCTTCCGCCCCACTCGAATCCGAGGTGCCGCCGACGCACCGTGATACGTCCGCCCGGAAACGCGCGACGGATCTCAGCCGGCGGCCGCGACCGCCTCTGCCACGATTCCGGGGTCGGTGACGTCGTGTCCCGCAGAGCCGCCGCCCGGCCCGGACGGCGCGTCGTGGCCTGTGCGGGAGCGCGCCGACAGGTGCACGGCATCGACGCCGGCGGCGAAGAGCGCGGGGATGTCGGAGGGCTGCACACCGCCGCCGGCCATGACCTCGACGGCACCCGACCGGGCGCTGAACGCGGCGAGCGCGGCGACGCCGTCGATGGACCGGGGCGAGCCGCCGGAGGTCAGCACGCGGTCCACGCCCTCCGCCACGAGCGCGTCGAAGACCTCGGCCGGGTCGGCGGCCGCGTCGACGGCGCGATGGAACACGAGCGTGGCGGGGCCTGCGGCATCCCGCCATCTGCGGAGTGCGTCGACGTCGAGGCCTCCGGCCGGTGTCAGCGCGCCGACGACCACGCCGCCCGCGCCGCGATCGATGCAGGCGCGGATGTCGGCAGCCACCAGGGCGATCTCCTCGGGGCTGTACACGAAGCCGCCGCCACGGGGACGCACGAGGACGTTCACCGTCGACGGGTCGACCGCGGCCAGGACCCCCTCGAGGACCGCCAGCGACGGTGTGAGCCCGCCGACGTCGAGCGCCTGGCACAGTTCGAGTCGCGCCGCCCCCGCGCCGATAGCGGCGCGGGCACCGGCGGGGTCTTGGACGGCGATCTCGACGGGACGACGTGCGGGCATGCCGCGAGCCTAGCCGGGCGCGTCCTCGGGGCAACCCCAGACATGGTGAGACCCGCCGCTCCCCGGGCGGCGGGTCTCCACGGATTCATGAGAATCGCAGCGGACGCGGCCTCGTGAAGAGGCCGCGGAACCACACGCCGGCCCTGGCGACGGCATGTGCCGACGGGCTCTCCGGTGTGATCGTGGCGCCGCGATCGGCGATGCTGCGCAGAATCTCGTTCTCGCGGTTCAGGCTGGCCGCCCGCTCGCGATCGAGCCGGTCGGCCGTGAATGTGAGGGTGTTCCCGTCCATGGCCGTTCCTTTCGTGGTGATCGCCGGTTCGGGCGATGCTGTGAGGGTGAGAGCGAAGCCTCGCCCCAGGTGATACGTGAGGCGCGCCGCAGAAGGGCGACACCTGCGCGGGAGTCGGGACCCGTGGCATCCCGTGTGCGCGACCTCCTCGGGGCGCGACACCGATGGCCCGGCCCCCGCCCGAGGGAGCCGGACCATCGCCACCGGATCAGAAGACCGGCGTACCGGCCCGCACGAGCCTCCAGTTCACGACATGGAAGTCCGTGGGGTCGATGACTCCCGTCGCCGACGCGTAGGCCACGATCGCCTCGCGGATGGCGACCTGGGCGTTGTAGACGACCGGCGCGGCCGCGATGTGCGGGAAGCCGCCGCCGCCGGACTGCCGGTAGTTGTTGACGGCGACCACGAAACGCTGGTCGGCGGCCACCGGAGTGCCCTCCCACGCCAGGTTCACGATGCGCGAGCCCTGCGGCTGAGAGATGTCGATGTCGTATGTGACGCCCGAGAACTGGTCGAAGTTGTAGTCCGGGGTTCCCTGCGCGTTGGTCCAGGTGGCGGGAGCCACCGGCGCGCCCGGCGCGACGGTCAGGAAGTACTTCGCGGAGTACTCGAGGTAGTCCTTGATCTGGGCTCCGGTCAGCACCGAGCCGAGCAGCGTGTTGTCGTAGATGTACAGACCCGCGACATCCTTGATCGTCACCTGCCCCGCCGGGAAGGTCGCCGCACGGTTGAACGGCGCCGCGAGCGAGATGATCGGAAGGGATGCCTCGGCCGTCCCCGCGATCGCCTTCGAGACCACGTCGATCTGCACGTGGTTCACGTAGTCGAGGATCGCGGTGTCCTTCCAGCAGGACTCGGCCGCGGCGAGCGTCTCAGACGACGTCGCGACGGGCGTGTTCACGTAGGCGACGACGGCGTCGTGCTGCGCCTGGACGACCTGCACCAGTGCCGGATCGTCGGCGACGGTGTTGGTGTTCAGCGTGAGCGACCTCGCGGTGGCGACCCCCCACTGGCCCCGCTCCATCGTGAGCTCCAGATCGAACACGCTGAGCCGCTGGCCCCAGTTCTTCGGTTCGCTCATCACGACCTCTTTGCCGGTGACCCTGTTCGTCACCCGTACCTCGGGCTTGTCGAGGTGCGCGTGCCCGAACAGGATCGCATCGATGCCGGGCACCTCCTCGGCGAGCATTCGGGCCGCGTTCTCGACGGGGATGTCGCTGCCGTAGGACGACAGGCCGCTGTCGCCGGCATGCACGCTCACGACCACGACATCCACGCCCTCGGCGCGCATGACGGCGACCCAGCGTGCCGCGCTCTCCACGACATCGAGCACGTCGACGCGGCCGCTGACATTGCTCTTGTCCCAGATCACCACGCCGGGGTTGGTGAGCCCCAGGACGCCGACGCGGATCGGCTTGTACCCGGGCACGTGCATCTTCTTGACGACGTAGGGCTGGAACGCCGGCTCCGTGGTGCCCGCATGCACGGCGTTGGCGGCCAGCGCCGGGGCATCCAGCTGCGAGATCCAGTAGTCGAGGAACTCGAGCCCGTAGTTGAACTCGTGGTTGCCGAGCGCCACGGCGTCGTACCCGATCGCATTGAGCCCCGCTGCGACCGGGTGCACGGCGCCGGACTCCGTCACCGGGTCGACGGTCGCGTAGTAGAACCCGAGCGGAGAGCCCTGGATCGTGTCGCCGGCATCGAAGAGCAGCGTGCGCTCGCGGCCGCGGTCGGCGCGGATCTGGTTGACGAGGCTCGACACGCGCGCCAGGCCGATGGTGTTGCCGGCGCTGTCGCCGTAGGCCGCGTCCTTGTAGTAGTCCCAGTTGAGCACGTTGGCATGGATGTCGGAGGTGCCCATGATCGTGATGGTGACGGACTTGCCTCCGCCGGCCGCCACTGCCCGCGGCGTCTGCACCCACCCCGCCGCGGCGAGCACGCCGGCTGCCGAGGCGCCGACGAGGAAGTTCCGTCGGCTGAGGCCCGACCGCGGCGGGGTGTCCGCCAGAGGGGGCATGTCGCGGTCGGATTCGTGGTCGGATGCGTGATCAGGCATGTGTTCTCCCATGGCGAGGATCACACCACGCGCGCGTCGCCGCGACAAGGACCGGCGCATGAGGAAACTCTCAGCAAGACTCCGACCGGGTCTGCGCGCAAACGGAAGTGCCCGGCCCTTTGCAGGGCCGGGCACTCGGTGCCGCGCGGAATGAGCGCGGCAGAAGGGTCGATCAGCGCGCGGCGTTGCCCTCGACGTAGTCCTCGTCCTGCTGCTTCCAGGCGAAGAGCGCGCGCAGATCCCGGCCGACCGTCTCGATCGGGTGGGCGGCGGCCTTCTCGCGCAGCTCGAGGAACTCGACGGCGCCGTTGTCCTGGTCGTCGATGAAGCGCTGGGCGAACGCGCCTGACTGGATGTCGGCGAGCACGGCCTGCATGTTCTCCTTCACGTGCGGGTCGATGACGCGCGGGCCCGAGACGTAGTCGCCGTACTCGGCGGTGTCGGAGACCGACCAGCGCTGCTTGGCGATGCCGCCCTCCCACATGAGGTCGACGATGAGCTTGAGCTCGTGCAGCACCTCGAAGTAGGCGATCTGCGGCTGGTAGCCCGCCTCGGTCAGCGTCTCGAAGCCGTACTGGACGAGCTGGGACACACCGCCGCAGAGAACGGCCTGCTCACCGAACAGGTCGGTCTCGGTCTCTTCCGTGAACGTCGTCTTGATGACGCCCGCGCGCGTGCCGCCGATGGCCTTCGCGTACGAGAGCGCGGTCGCCCACGCGGTGCCCGAGGCATCCCGCTCCACCGCGATGATGTCGGGGATGCCGCGCCCGGCGACGTACTCACGGCGCACGGTGTGGCCCGGGGCCTTCGGGGCGACGAGGATGACGTCGACGCCCTCGGGCGCCTCGATGTAGCCGAAGCGGATGTTGAAGCCGTGCGCGAAGGCCAGCGTCTTGCCCGGCGTCAGCTTGTCCTTGATGCTCTCGCTGTAGATCGAGCGCTGGTGCTGGTCGGGGGCCAGGATCATGATGAGGTCGGCCCACTCGGCCGCGTCGGCGACCGACTTGACCTCGAAGCCCTCCTCCTGCGCCTTCTCGGTCGACTTCGAGCCGTCCTTGAGCGCGATGACGACCTCGACACCCGAGTCGCGAAGGTTCTGGGCGTGCGCGTGGCCCTGCGAGCCGTAGCCCACGATCGCCACCTTCTTGCCCTGGACGATGCTCAGGTCGGCATCGGCGTCGTAGAAGATCTCAGCCATCTTCGTGTTTCTCCTTGATGTTGTGGTCGTGTGGTCTGTGTCAGCCGCGCAGGACGCGCTCGGTGATGCTCTTGCCGCCGCGGCCGATGGCGACGAGGCCGGACTGCGCCAGCTCCTTGATGCCGAACGGCTCGAGAGCGCGCAGGAAGGCCTCGACCTTGCCCTTGTCGCCGGTCACCTCGACGACGAGCGCGTCGGGCGCGTAGTCGACGATCTGCCCGCGGAAGAGGTTCACGACCTCGAGCACGTTCGAGCGCGTCTGGTTGTCGGCGCGCACCTTCACGAGCATGTGCTCGCGCTGGACGGATGCCACGGGGTCGAGCTCGACGATCTTGATGACGTTGATGAGCTTGTTGAGCTGCTTCGTGACCTGCTCGAGCGGCAGCTCGTCGACGTCGACCACCACGGTGATGCGCGAGAGGCCGGGGACCTCGGTGACGCCCACCGCGAGGGACTCGATGTTGAAGCCGCGCCGCGCGAACAGCCCGGCGACGCGGGTCAGCAGACCCGGCTTGTCCTCCACGAGGAGGCTGAGCACGTGAGTCGTCATGGCCTCAGTCCTCCTGCTCGTCGAAGGCGGGCGAGTGATCCCGCGCGTACTGGACGTAGCTGTTGCTGACGCCCTGGGGCACCATCGGCCACACCATCGCGTCGGCGCTCACGACGAAGTCGATCACGACGGGGCGATCGTTGGTCTCGAGGGCGGTCTGGATCGCGGCATCCACGTCCTCCTCCTTCTCGACGCGGATCGCGAGGCACCCGTAGGCCTCCGCCAGCTTCACGAAGTCGGGGATGCGCACGGTGCCATGACCCGTGTTGAGGTCGGTGTGGGAGTGGCGGCCGTCGTAGAACAGCGTCTGCCACTGGCGCACCATGCCCAGCGACGAGTTGTTGATGATGGCGACCTTGATCGGGATCTTGTTGATCGCGCAGGTGGCGAGTTCCTGATTGGTCATCTGGAAGCACCCGTCGCCGTCGATCGCCCACACGTGGCGATCGGGCTCGGCGACCTTCGCACCCATGGCGGCGGGCACCGAGTAGCCCATGGTGCCGGCGCCGCCGGAGTTCAGCCAGGCGTTCGGACGCTCGTACTTGATGAACTGCGCGGCCCACATCTGGTGCTGGCCGACGCCCGCGGCGTAGATGCCCTCGGGTCCGGTCAGCTCGCCGATGCGCTTGATCACGTACTGCGGCGACATGAGGCCGTCGGTCGGCTGGGTGTAGCCGAGCGGGAACTCGTCGCGGAGGCCGTCGAGGAACGACCACCACTCTCCGATATCGGGAGTGGAGCCGTCGCTCACCGCACGGAAGGCGGCATCCAGGTCGACGAGCACGTCCTTCAGGTCGCCGACGATCGGGACGTCGGCCGTGCGGATCTTCGAGATCTCCGCCGGGTCGATGTCGACGTGCACGACCTTGGCGTTCGGCGCGAACAGCGCCGCCTTGCCGGTGACGCGGTCGTCGAACCGCGCGCCGAGGGCGACGAGCAGGTCGGCCTCCTGCAGCGCGAGCACGGCGGGGACGGTGCCGTGCATGCCGGGCATGCCCAGATGCTGCGGGTGCGAGTCGGGGAACGCGCCGCGTGCCATGAGCGTGGTCACGACGGGTGCGCCGGTCGTCTCGGCGAGCGCGCGCAGCTCGGCGGACGCCCGCGAGCGGATCACACCGCCGCCGACGTACAGCACCGGCTTCTTGGCGTCGGCGATCAGCTGCGCCGCCGCCTGGATCTGCTTGCCGTGCGCCTTGGTCACCGGCCGGTAGCCGGGCAGGTCGATCTGCGGCGGCCACACGAAGGGCGCCTCGGCCTGCTGGGCGTCCTTCGTGATGTCGACGAGCACGGGACCGGGGCGACCGGTCGACGCGATCTCGAACGCCGCGGCGATCGCGCCGGGGATGTCCTCGGCGCGCTTCACCAGGAAGGAGTGCTTGGTGATCGGCATCGTGATGCCGACGATGTCGGCCTCCTGGAAGGCATCCGTGCCCATGAGGGTCGAGAACACCTGACCGGTGATGCAGACGATCGGCACGGAGTCCATGTAGGCGTCGGCGATCGCGGTGACGAGGTTGGTGGCGCCCGGACCGGAGGTCGCGAGGGCGACGCCGACGCGACCGGATGCCGCGGCATAGCCCTCCGCGGCGTGACCGGCGCCCTGCTCGTGACGGACGAGGATGTGACGCACCGACTCGTCGTCCATGAGGGGGTCGTAGACGGGCATGATCGCTCCGCCGGGAAGACCGAAGACGTCGGTCACCCCCAGCAGGTCGAGGGAGCGGACGACCGCTTCCGCGCCCGTGAGCACGGGCGTCGAGGCGGTGCGGGCGGGCGGCCGGGGAACGGCCGCGGCGGTGTCGGCTGACATGGTGAGATTCCTCACAGATGGGTCGGACGGGATGCCGGAAACCAGGCTCAACCGGTGGTCGCGCCCTCCGCAGCGGAGCGCACGAGTCGGGAGTACTTGGCAAGAACGCCACGGGTATAGCGCGGAGGAAGCGGCTCCCAGCCAGAGCGGCGGGAGTCAAGCTCAGCCTCGTCGACGAGTAGGTCGAGAGTGCGAGCCGCGATATCGACCCGTATCAGATCACCATCGCGCACGAAGGCGATGGGACCAGCGTCCACCGCTTCGGGTGCTATGTGGCCGATGCACAGGCCGGTTGTGCCGCCTGAGAATCGTCCGTCCGTCAAGAGTAGTACATCTTTTCCGAGCCCAGCGCCCTTGATGGCCGCGGTGATGGCGAGCATCTCGCGCATGCCGGGGCCGCCCTTGGGGCCCTCGTAGCGGATCACTACGACGTCGCCCGCCTGGATCGCTCCGGCCTCGAGGGCGTCCATGGCGGCGCGCTCCCGCTCGAACACACGGGCCGGCCCTTCGAACACATCGGCGTCGAAGCCGGCCGACTTCACGACGGCGCCTTCGGGGGCGATCGAGCCGTGCAGGATCGTGATGCCGCCGCTCGCGTGGATCGGGTTGTCGAACGTGTGGATCACGGTGCCGTCGACCGGGTCGGGGTCCAGGTCGGCGAGGTTCTCGGCGAGGGTCTTGCCGGTGACGGTGAGCGCGTCGCCGTGCAGCAGGCCCTCGTCGAGCATGGCCTTCATGATCACCGGGATGCCGCCGTGACGGTCGACGTCGTTCATGACGTACTTGCCGAACGGCTTCATGTCGGCCACGTGCGGAACCTTGTCGCCGATGCGGTTGAAGTCGTGCAGGCTCAGGTCGACGTCGGCCTCGCGCGCGATGGCGAGGAGGTGCAGCACGACGTTGGTGGAGCCGCCGAGCGCCATCGCGAGGGCGATGGCGTTCTCGAACGCCTCCTTGGTGAGGATGTCGCGCGTCGTGATGCCCTGACGCAGCAGGTTGACGACGGCCTCGCCCGAACGGTGCGCGAAGTAGTCGCGGCGGCGGTCGGCCGAGGGCGGCGCGGCGGAGCCGGGAAGGCTGAGGCCCAGCGCCTCGGCGACCGAGGCCATCGTGTTCGCGGTGTACATGCCACCGCACGCTCCCTCACCGGGGGCGATGGCGCACTCGATGCGCTTGAGGTCGGCCTCGCTCATCTTGCCCGCGAGGCAGGCGCCGACGGCCTCGAACGAGTCGATGATCGTGACGTCCTTCTCGGTGCCGTCCGAGAGCTTGACCCAGCCGGGCGCGATCGAGCCGGCGTAGAGGAAGACGCTCGACAGGTCGAGGCGGGCGGAGGCCATCAGCATGCCCGGGATCGACTTGTCACAGCCGGCGAGGAGCACCGACCCATCGAGGCGCTCGGCCATGATCACCGTCTCGACCGAGTCGGCGATGACCTCACGCGAGACGAGCGAGAAGTGCATGCCCTCGTGGCCCATCGAGATGCCGTCGGACACCGAGATCGTGCCGAACTGCAGCGGGTACCCGCCGCCGGCGTGCACACCCTCCTTGGCGCCCTGCGCGAGCCTGTCGAGGCTGAGGTTGCAGGGGGTGATCTCGTTCCAGCTCGACGCGATGCCGATCTGCGGCTTGTCCCAGTCAGCGTCCCCCATGCCGACCGCGCGGAGCATGCCGCGCGAGGTCGTGGCTTCGATGCCGTCGGTGACGACGCGGCTGCGGGGCTTGATGTCGATGGTGTTGTCAGCGGGCGAATGGGGCTGGGCCATTGTTGAAGTCTATTCCCGCGGCTCGGCCCGCTCGCCCGGCATGACGTTCACCCGCGAGCGCGCGTCCGCTCCGTCGCCAGCACCGTGAGGAGGTCGGCGAGGGCGGCGATGTCGGGCACGCGCACGGCGGCCGCTGTCGGCCCGTCGCCGACCCGCACGCCCAGATCACCCGCGCCCAGGCTCGCCAGGGCGTCCTCGTCGGTGACGTCGTCACCCGCGAAGAGCACGGCCGTGGCACCCAACCGCTCGCGCAGCTCCGCGATCGCGGAGTCCTTGCCCTCGTGGCGGAAGGCGAACTCGACGATGTTGTGTCCGGTGCGCCGTCGCCAATGCGGGGCCTCCGCCGCGACGATCTCATCCGCCAGTCGGTTCGCCTCTGCGGCGGCCTCGGCGGTGGCACGTCGGGTGTGCACGCCGAACCCGAAGGTCTTCGGCTCGATCCAGACGCCCTCCAGGTGCGCGGTCGCGGCCTCGGCGTGCGCCCGCATCGCGTCGCGCAGCGTCACATCGCCCTCGTCCTCGCCGTGGGTCCGCAGCCCCTCGTCCGGGCTCCAGAACTCGGCACCATGGGATCCGGCGAGAAGCACGCGCGAGGCGTCGTCGTGCTCGGCGATCACCCGCAGGTCGACGAGGCTGCGCCCCGAGACCAGCGCCACGACGGTGTCGGGTGCGGCGACCACGGCACTCACCGCCTCGCGCGCGGCAGGCAGCATCCGTGCCGCCATCGGGTCGTCCGCGAGCGGTGACAGGGTGCCGTCGAAGTCCAGCGCGACGAGCAGGAGATCGGATGCCGCGACGCCGGCGATCGCCTCGCGCACGTCGTCGGCGAGATCGAGCGTCATGCGTTCGCCTCCGCAGCCCGGTTGAGGGCGGGGAACCTGTTGCGTTCGCGTGCGCCGTCGAGGGCGTCGAGGAAGGACCGCGACCAGCGCGCGACGTCGTTCTCGACCACCTTCCGGCGCAGTGCCCGCATGCGGCGGCCCTGTTCGGCGGACGGCATGTCGATGGCACGCATGATCGCGTCCTTCATGCCGTCGATGTCGTGCGGATTGATGCGCACCGCGCTCGGCAGCTCATCGGCGGCGCCGGCGAACTCGCTCAGCACCAGCACACCGCGGTTGTCGATGCGGGAGGCGACGTACTCCTTGGCGACGAGGTTCATGCCGTCGCGGAGCGCGGTGACCAGCATGACGTCGGCGGCGAGGAACAGCGCCACCATCTCTTCGCGGGGGTAGGCCTGATGGAGGTAGCGGATCGCGGTGTGGCCCATGGTGTCGTGGTCGCCGTTGATCCGGCCGACGGTGAGCTCGATCTCGTCGCGAAGCTGCATGTACGCCGCGACGCGCTCCCGGCTCGGGCTCGCGACCTGCACGAGGGTCACCTCCTCGACGGCGATCTTGCCGTCCTCCAGCAGCTCGCCGAAGGCCTTCATGCGGTGGCGGATGCCCTTGGTGTAGTCGAGCCTGTCGACGCCCAGCAGGATCTTCTTCGGGTTGCCCAGACTCTCGCGGATCTCCTTCGCCCGAGCACGCACGTCGTCGCGCCGGGCGAGCTCGATGTAGGACGAGGCGTCGATGGAGATGGGGAACGCCTTCGCCAGGGCCCGCCGGCTGGTGCCGTTCGCGCCGGGGACGGTGATGCCCGAGGCCTTGGTGTCGTAGCGCAGCTGGCGACGCACGGCTCGAGCGAAGTTGCCCGCATCTGCGACGCGCTGGAAGCCGATGACATCCGCGCCCAGCAGCCCCTCGAGCACCTGGCGGCGCCACGGCAGCTGCGAGTAGAGCCCGTATGCCGGGAAGGGAATGTGGTGGAAGTAGCCGATGGTGAGGTCGGGGCGCGCGTCGCGCAGCATCTGCGGGACGAGCTGCAGCTGATAGTCCTGCACCCACACCGTCGCGCCGTCCGCGGCGACCGCTGCGGCGGCTTCGGCGAAGCGACGGTTCACCTTGACGTACGCGTCCCACCACACGCGGCGATACCGCGGCTCGGCGATGACGTCGTGGTACAGCGGCCAGAAGGTGTCGTTCGACATGCCCTCGTAGTAGAGCTCGACGTCTTCGGAGGTGAGCATCACCGGGACGAGATGCGTGCCCTCGAACTCGAACGGGTCGACCTCGATGTCCGGCTGGCCGGGCCATCCCACCCACGCGCCGTCCGCCCGTCGCATGACCGGCTCGAGAGCGGTCACCAGCCCACCGGGCGAGCGCCGCCATCCTGCCTCGCCGTCGCCGTCCACGACGCGATCCACGGGAAGGCGGTTGGCGACGACGACCAGTTCGGCGATGCGCTCGGGTGGGGCGGGAGGGTGGGGGTCCGTCACGCGGTCTCCTGACGGTTCGTGGACTCGGCAACGGCCCCAGGCTAACAGCGCGCCCCTCCGGCCCGAGCGCCCTTGACGTGCGAGGCGTGCCCATGTCAAGGGGCGCGTCCGTCACCGGTCCCGCGCTAACGTGGCCTCATGCGCAAGTACGTCTTCGGCACCGGCATCCTCACCGCATTCACCGGCGGGCTGACGCTGTTGAGGGGCCTTCGCGAGCACGAGCCGTTCACCTGGCGCATGGCGCTCGGGTGGCTCAGCTGGGGCATCACGCTGGCCCTCGCGATCGGCGCGATCGTCGACGTGCGCCGGGCGTCGCGCGGCGAGGTCATCGCGAACGACTCCCCCGTCCACGGCCGCGAGAAGAAGCTGCTCAAGCGCCGCGTCGACCGCTGACCCCGAGCCTGGCCGCCGGCAGCGCGAGAGGGGAGACGTCGGCGTGTTCGACGTGCGGACATCTCCCCTCTCGGGATCGCCGGGGAAGCCGGGTCAGCGCGTGAGGATCAGCGCGTCGCCCTGACCTCCGCCGCCGCACAGAGCGACCACCGCCGTGCCGCCGCCTCGACGGACCAGCTCGTGCACCGCGTGGACGACGAGGCGGTTGCCGGATGCCCCGATCGGATGCCCGATCGCGATGCCGCCGCCGTGCGGGTTGACGATGTCGTCGGAGAGTCCGAGCTCGGCCTGCGAGCGCGCGACCACGGCCCCGAAGGCCTCGTTGATCTCGACGAGGTCCAGGTCGGACGCCGCGATGCCCTGCTTCGCCAGCGCCTTCTCGATCGCCCGTGCCGGCTGCGCGTGCAGTGAGTTGTCGGGGCCGGCGACCTGACCGGACGCTCCGACGGCGGCGAGGACGTTCCAGCCGTTCTCGTCGGCGTGGGACCGCGTCGTGAGCACGACAGCCGAGGCGCCGTCCGAGATCTGCGACGAGTTGCCCGCCGTGATCGAGCCGCCCTGTGCGAAGGCCGGCCGCAGGCCCGCGAGGGTATCGACGGTCGTCTCGGGCCGGACGCCCTCGTCCTTCGTCACGACGACCGGGTCGCCCTTGCGCTGCGGGATCTCGACGGGCACGATCTCGGCGTCGAACACGCCGTCCGCCTGCGCCGCTGCGGCCCGCTGGTGCGAACGTGCGGCCACGGCATCCTGTGCCTCGCGGCTGATCTCGAACCGCTCGTTGTGCCGCTCCGTCGACGCGCCCATGCTCTCGCGGTCGTAGGCGTCGGTGAGTCCGTCGTGCGCCATGTGGTCGAGCACCTCGATCGAGCCGTACGCCCAGCCGTCGCGCGAGCCCATCAGCAGGTGGGGCGAGCGGGTCATCGACTCCATACCGGCGGCCACCACGACGGTCGCGTCACCGAAGGCGATCATGCGCGCACCGTCGATGATGGCGGTGAGCCCCGAGAGGCAGACCTTGTTGACCGACCCGGAATGGACCTCCCACGGGATGCCGGCACCCACCGCCGCCTGGCGCGCGGGGTTCTGCCCGCTGCCCGCGGCGAGCACCTGACCCACGAGCACGGCATCGACGGCGTCGGCCGGGATGCCGCCCTGCTCGAGCGCGCCGCGGATCGCGGCGCTGCCCAGCTGCACCGCGGTGAGCGGAGCGAGCTGGCCCTTCAGTCGCCCCTGCGGAGTGCGCGCGGCGGCGACGATGACGACGTCGTCGTGGTTCATGCTTCCACCTTAAGTTCATCCGAGACCAGGAGCTCCGGCTCGGTCGCCGCGACGACCTCTGCCACGGTCACACCGGGGGCCGTCTCGACCAGCACGAGTCCGGCATCCGTCACATCGATGACCGCGAGATCCGTGATGATGCGGTCGACGACGCCCCGCCCGGTGAGGGGCAGCGAGCACTCGTTCACGATCTTGGCCGAGCCGTCCTTGGCGACGTGCTCCATCAGCACGATCACCTTCGCGGCGCCGTGGACGAGGTCCATCGCTCCGCCCGGGCCCTTCACCATCTTTCCCGGGATCATCCAGTTCGCCAGGTCACCGCCGGCAGACACCTGCATGGCGCCGAGGATGGCGGCATCGATCTTGCCGCCGCGGATCATGCCGAAGCTCGTGGCCGAGTCGAAGAACGCGGCGCCCGGGAGCGTCGTCACTGTCTCTTTGCCGGCGTTGATGAGGTCGGGATCGACGTTCTCCTCGGTGGGGTACGGCCCGACGCCGAGGATGCCGTTCTCGGACTGCAGCACCACCGTGACGCCGTCGGGCACGAAGTTCGGCACCAGCGTCGGCAGCCCGATGCCCAGGTTCACGTAGGCGCCGTCGGCGAGCTCCTGCGCGGCGCGCGCCGCCATCTCGTTGCGGGTGAGCGGCATGTCAGGCTCCTTCGGGCATCTCGCGGGCGGCGGCCTGGGCCACGGAGACCGTCCGTCGTTCGATGCGCTTCTCGATGTCGGATCCGACCTCCACGATGCGATGCACGTAGATGCCGGGGAGGTGGATGCTGTCGGGGTCGAGTCCGCCCGGCTCCACGAGCTCCTCGACCTGGGCGATGCAGACGCGACCCGCCATCGCGGCGAGCGGATTGAAGTTGCGCGCCGCCTTGTTGAAGACGAGGTTGCCGTGGCGGTCGCCCTTGAGCGCGTGCACCAGCGCGAAGTCGGTGACGATCGCCTCTTCGAGGACGTACGGGCGACTCGTGCCCGCGACGTCGAAGGTGCGGACGTCCTTCACGGGTGAGGCCACGGCGATGCTGCCGTCCGCGGCGTAGCGCCGCGGAAGCCCGCCCTCGGCGACCTGCGTGCCCACGCCGGTCTGCGTGTAGAAGGCCGCGATGCCCGCGCCGCCGGCCCGCAGCTTCTCGGCGAGGGTGCCCTGCGGCGTCAGCTCGAGCTCCAGCTCGCCGGAGAGGAACTGCCGCTCGAACTCCTTGTTCTCGCCCACGTACGACGACGTCATCTTGCGGATCCGCTGGGCGTTCAGCAGGATGCCGAGGCCCCAGTCATCCACGCCGCAGTTGTTGCTCACGATGCTGAGGTCGCTCGTGCCCTGCGCGAGCAGCGCCTCGATGA
The DNA here is from genome assembly GCF_039905635.1 of Microbacterium sp. ProA8. Classification (NCBI taxonomy): domain Bacteria; kingdom Bacillati; phylum Actinomycetota; class Actinomycetes; order Micrococcales; family Microbacteriaceae; genus Microbacterium; species Microbacterium chionoecetis. The sequence goes on from NZ_CP157000.1 coordinate 2,510,527, forward strand.
GCGCGATGGGGTTGCCCGAGAGCCCGAACCCTCCCACCGCGAGAGACGCCCCGTCGGGGATGTCGGCGACCGCTTCGGCCGCCGAGCCCCAGGTCTTGTCGATCATTCTGCTCCTTCGCATGAACCGGCCGTGATGACGTCTGCAGAACTCCACGGGCTGGTCGCACCGAGTGACCGCTCCGGCGCGATCGCCGACTCAGGACGCGATAAGCGTGGAGTTCTGCAGACGATCCTCCGCTCGATCCGCTTCTCCCGCCAGATCGGCACTTGCCATGTGGAGCTTTGGCGGCTTAGCGTCCATATCGTGGACACCGAGCCAAAACGCACCATTCCCGGAGCCCAGTCGATCGCGCGGGCCGCGCAGCTGCTGCGGCTGGTGACGTCGGCCGGGAGCGACGGGATGCCGACGGCCGAGCTCGCACGCCGCGCCGACCTCACCCGGCCCACCACGCACCGGCTTCTCACGGCCCTCCGTCACGAAGGACTCGTCGACCAGGACGATCGCACCGGACGCTGGATGCCGGGACCGGAGCTGTTCCTGATGGGAACGGTCGCGGCATCCCGGTACGACATCACGTCCCTCGCCCGCGACATCGTGCGGTCCCTCGCGGTGCGGACGGAGGAGAGCGCGTTCCTCTCGGTGCGCCGCGGCGACGAGACGGTCTGCCTGCTGCGCGAAGAGGGCAGCTTCCCGATCCGCTCGTTCGTGCTGTCGGAGGGCGTGCGCTTCCCGCTCGGCGTGGCGTCGGCCGGGCTCGCGATCCTCGCCTTCCTGCCTCCCCACGATGTGGACGCCTACTTCGAGCGACACGCAGACCTGCCTCGCGAATGGGGCGCCTCGCACAGCGAGCCCCGCCTGCGCGCACGCCTGCGCGACACGAAGGAACGCGGCTACGCCGTGAACCCCGGTCTCATCGTCGAGGGGTCGTACGGCATCGGCGCGGCGGTCTTCACGCGAGAGGGCCACCCGCAGTGGGCGCTGAGCCTGACCGGGGTGGAGTTCCGGTTCGGCCCCGAGCGCCTCCCCGAACTCGGTCGCACCCTCCTGGCCCACGCCCACCAGCTGACCACCCGCATCGCGGCCGCCCGCTGACGTCGAGGATTCAGGATCCTTGCACCGAGAGCAGCCCTCAGTGGCGGTGGACCGCGTTTCTCCTGAATCCCTGACGCGGGCGCCGGTCAGACGGCCGCCGCGAGCTCCTCGCGAGCGGCGGTGGCCACGACGTCGGCACCCGCCGGCGACATGACGATCGTGTAGTGGTTGAAGCCGTCGACCCGCTCATGCTGCACGCCGGGGTAGGTGGCGAGCAGCCGCTCGAGGTGTGCGGGGGCGTACAGCCCGGGAGGCTCGTTCTGGAGTCCTCGCGGCACGGTGAGGAGGCGGGCGGGATGCTGCAGCCCGGCCAACGCGTCGGGCAGCGACGTTCCCGCATTCATGTCGAGGGTGTCGTCGGCGGTCGTCTCATAGCTCGTCGCCGGCCGGTATGCCCCGGCGCCGTCCTCGACGAGGTCGTAGGCGAGATACCGCTCCAGCTCGGGAGTCCACGCGCCGTCGAAGGCGGGATGCCGCCGCCAGAAGTCGAGGTACTCCCCCGCGTCCGCGAACCTCATGGACAGCCGCGCGGCCGTCGGTCCGAGGATGCCGGCGACGAGCTGGTCCGTACTGAGCCCGGCCGGAACGTCGAGCGGCAGCCCGCCGTCGACGAGCAGCAGACGCGCGACGCGCTCCGGGTGCCGGTGGGCGAAGACGACCGAGACGAAGCCGCCCATCGAGTGCCCCACCACGAGGGTCCGCTCGATTCCGAGCGCATCGAGCAGCGCGGCGAGATCGTCGGCGTGGGCGGCCATCCCCGCCGGACCCGCGATGCCGTTGCTCCGCCCGCGGCCGCGCAAGTCGGGCGCCACGATGCGCACTCCGGGCAGGCGGTCCACGACGAAAGGCCACGCGAGGTGCGAGGCGGTGACCCCATGCACCACCAGTGCCGTGGGCATGTCGGGCCGCGCATCCGCCGGTTCCCAGACGCCCGCATGCAGCATGCCGCCCGCGACGGGGACGTCGATCTCGCGATAGCGGTGCCCTGCGGTCTCGTCACTCATCGGGCCGTCCATCCGCCGTCCATCGTGTACGAGGCACCGGTGACCATGCCGGCCTTCTCCGACGCCAGCCACCCGGCGAGCGAGGCCACCTCGTCCGCCTCGACGAGGCGCTTGACAGCGCTCTCGGTGAGCATGATCTTCTCCACGACCTCGCTCTCGGGGATGCCGTGCACCTGCGCCTGGTCGGCGATCTGCTTCTCGACGAGGGGCGTCCGCACGTAGGCGGGGTTGATGCAGTTGCTCGTCACGCCGTGGGCAGCACCCTCCAGCGCCGTCACCTTCGACAGGCCCTCGAGCCCGTGCTTCGCCGAGACGTAGGCGGACTTGAAGGCGCTCGCGCGCAGCCCGTGGGCGCTCGAGATGTTGATGATCCTCCCCCAGCCCCGCTCATACATCGCCGGCAGGGCCGCCCGGATCAGGAGGAACGGCGACTCCAGCATGAGGCGCACCAGCAGGCGGAACGCCTCGGGATCGAACTCCGTGATCGGCGAGACCCGCTGGATACCGGCGTTGTTGACGAGGATGTCGACGTCGAGAGTGAGCTCGTCGAGCCCGCGGGTGTCGGCGAGGTCGACGACCCAGGACTCGCCGCCGACAGCGGCGGCGGCATCCGTCGCGGCATCCGCGTTCAGGTCTGCGATGGTGACGTGCGCGCCACGCGCCGCGAACTCGTGCGCACAGGCGAGGCCGATGCCGCTGGCGCCGCCCGTGATCAGCGCGCGCTTGCCCGCGAGGTCCTGCTCTGCCATCAGTCGTCCTCCCCCGCCCGCGGGGCGAGCGCGTTGTCGATGAACCGTGTCATGCCGGCGAACACCACCGGGTCGAGTTGTGCGGGCGGCTTGCCGTCGGCGTCGCGCTCCCACAGCAGGAACCTCATGCCGATGAGCTCACCCATGCCCATGAGGGCCCAAGCCGTCGTCTCCGGATCGAGGCCGCGGTCGACATCGCCCGCCGACTGCGCCGCACGCAGCCCCGCTTCGTAGCCTTCGACGATGCGCGTGTAGTGCGTTCGCAGCACTTCGGGCGAGACGAACTCGGCCTCGCGGACCACCCGATACAGCGCCGGGTGCTCCGCGGTGAACCGGAAGAACCCCGCGAAGCCCGCTCGTTCGGCTTCCAGCCGTGACGAGGCCCCGGTCATCGCCTCGGACATCGAGTGCCGCACTCGGCGGTTGAGATCGAGCACGAGCGCTTCGAAGATCGCCTGCTTGCTGTCGAAGTACAGGTAGAACGTGCCGAGGCCGATGCCTGCTCGCTCGGTGATCTTGACGATGGATGCCTCGTGGTAGCCCTGCTCTGCGAACACGAGCTCCGCGGCCTCGAGCAGGCGGCGCCGGGTCGCCTCGCCGCGCTTGGTGAGTGGCCGCCCGGTCGCAGACGAGACCAGCTCCTCCTCGTGTTCGACGAGTTCGTCGGACATGCTCATCGAGATTCCCCCTTCGTGGGAGCGCCGCTGACGGCGCGACCGCTCTTCCCCTGCGCGCTCTGCTGCGAGGCGCTCACCAGATTCCGGGCCCGCTCGCGCAGCCGCGAGCGGGCGAGCTTCTCGATCGTCGAGCGCGGGAGCGCATCGACCAGTTCGACGTGCACCGGGATCTTGAACGCCGCGAGGTTGCGACGCGCGTGGGCGAGCAGCTCGTCCACCGACAGTGCAGCTCCGGCCATAGGCACGACGAACGCGACGCCGCGCTCGCCCCAGACGTCGTCGGGCACGCCCACCACGGCGGCTGCCTCCACCAGCGGGTGCAGGCAGAGCGCGTACTCGACCTCGGCCGGCGCGACGTTCTCGCCGCCGGAGATGAAGATGTCCTTGAGGCGGTCCACCACACGGAAGATGCCGTCCGCGTCACGCGACACCAGGTCGCCGGTGCGCAGCCACTCACCGCTCATCGCCCGCGCCGTCGCGGCGTCGTCACCGAGATATCCGGCGAACACGCTGGGCCCGCGCACCCAGAGCTCACCGGTGGCCGCGCCGTCGAGCGGCAGCTCCGAAGAAGGGTCGACGACGCGCACCGCCACGTGCGGGTAGGGCCGTCCGACGGCGCCGGGAGCGCTCGCCGCCTCGGTCGCTGGAAGATGCAGCACGTTCGGCGCCGCCTCGGTGAGCCCGTAGCCCTGTGTCAGCGTGATGCCGCGCGCCGTCCACGTGTCCTGCAGCGCGACGGGCATGGTGGCCCCGCCGACCAGTGCGAGGCGGAGGGATGCCGTGTCGGTCGTCGCCCATTCGCGGTCGTCCGCGAGCATCCGGTACTGCGTCGGCACGCCCATCATCGCGGTGACCCGCCGGTCGGCGATCAGCTGGAGCACCCGCGTCGGCTGGAACGACCGCTCGAGCACGACCGTCGCGCCGACCCACCAGGCGAGCAGCGGCTGGCAGTTCCAGGCGGCGACGTGGAACTGCGGGAGCATCGCGAGCACGACGTCGTCCTGGCTGAGCGGCAGCGCCTGCGCGAGGGCGAGGTTGTTCCAGAAGCAGTTCGCGTGGGTGAGCACGACGCCCTTCGGCGCGGCCTCGCTGCCGGACGTGAAGATCACGAGCAGCGGGTCGTCGTCGCGCACCGGCCGTCGCGGCCTGGGGCGAGCCGCGCGCGGGACCGCCGCCTCGACCCCCGTGGTGCCGAGAACGGCGACAGGAGCGGCGGCGAGGCCATCGGCGACGCGCAGCGCCTCGCCGGCGAGCGCGGCGTGCTCGTCTTCGATGAGCACCAGCGCGGGCGCGGAACGCGTCAGCACGTCGGCCAGCTCGCGCGGCGTGAGCCGCCACGACAGCGGCACGAACGCGATGCCCGCGATGGCGCACGCGAAGAAGGCGACGACGTGGTCGGTCGAGTTGCCCGACACGGTAGCGATGCGATCGCCCGGACCGTAGCCGGCGCGACGCAGGCCGTCTGCGAGCTCGGTCGCGCGGCCGGCGAGCGTCGCGTAGTCGGTCGTCACGCCGCGGTCGTCGACGGCGATGCGCTCGGGCGAGCGCGCCGCGCGGTCGACGATCCAGCGGCCGATCGTGTGGGGCCCGTCGTCGATGTCGGGGTCGGCGTTCCAGGTCATGCGCGGACCCTGTCGGACGCGGCGGTGCCGGCGGCGACCGCCTCGGGGGTCTCGCCCGCATCGTCGAGCTGACGCAGCGCGCCGCGCACCTTCTCGCCGCGCCGGCGGCGGGCGGCGGCGTCGATCGTGCCGGCGATCCCGCCCGGGAGGAACATCACCACCACGATGAACAGCACGCCGAAGAGGAAGAGCGGCTCCGACAGCGGCACACGCAGCCAATCGGGAAGCCCGGCGATGGCATCTGAGCCGGCGAGCACGGTGAGTCGCTGATCGAGCAGCGTGTAGAGCACACCGCCCACGATCGCACCCCACCGGAATCCGACGCCACCCAGCACGACCATCACGAGCACCGTGATCGTCAGGTCGGCCGACACCGAGCGCGGCACCGTGCCGGACTGCAGCAGCATGTAGGCGACGCCGGCGAGGCTCGCCAGGCCGGCGGCGATGACGAAGACGATGAGCCGCACGCGGTAGGGCGACAGTCCGAGCACGCGGACGCGCTGCTCGTTCTCGCGCGTCGCACGGGCCAGATGGCCGAGACGCGAGGTGTCGACCCACAGGGTCACGAGGTACACGACGACGAGCACCGCGAGCGCGAACCAGTACAGATTCCGTGTGTTCACGACGCCGATGAGGAAGTCCGGCACCTGATCGGTGTTGAGGCTCAGCCCCTCCTCGCCGCCGGTGACCTGCGAGTTGCGGCGCACGAGCACAGATCCCGCCTGCGCGAACGCCAGTGTGACCATGGCGAAGGGGATGCCCGAGACACGCATCGACACGGCCCCGGTGACCAGTGCGATCACCATGCCGCCGATCAGGGCGATGAAGACTCCCGGCCACAGCGGCACGCCGAAGTGCTCGAGCGCGATGCCGAGCCCGTATGCGCCGGCGCCGAAGTAGAGGGCGTGGCCGAAGGACAGCATCCCGCCCGATCCGAGCAGCAGGTTGTACGACAGCGCGAGCGCGGCGAACACCATGCAGAGCGACAGCAGCGCCAGCGTGCCCGGCATGTACGTGGGCGTCGGGAGGATGCCCGGCAGCGACAGGTTCAGCAGCGGCAGCAGGGCCATGAAGACCACCAGTGCCGCGCCGACGATGGCAGGAACGTAGCGACGCATCATGCCTTCCTCCCGAGAAGTCCGGCCGGGCGTACCAGCAGCACGAGCGCCAGGAGGATCACGACGATGAAGTCGCCGGTGCCGCCGAGGTAGAAGTTGGCGAACTGCTGGAGTACCGCCACGAGCACCGACGCGACCGCGGCGCCGGTGAGCGAACCGAGGCCGCCGACGACCGTGACGATGAACGCGAAGATGAGGAGCGTCTGCCCCAGGTGGGCCGAGACGAACGTGGAGTAGTGCATGGCCAGCACCCCGCCGATGCCGGCCGCCGCCCCGCCGATCGCGAAGACGAGGGTGAACGAGCGCCGCACATCGATGCCGAGCGCCGTCACCATCGACCGGTTCTCGACCCCGGCGCGGATGATCATGCCGTAGCGCGTCTTCTGAAGGAACAGCACCAGCGCGGCGAGCACGAGCACGGCGGCGATCATCAGCACCCAATACGTGTTCGGGATGCGGGCGCCGAGCACCTCTGTCGTCTGCTTCAGCCAGGGCGGCCCGGCGATGTGGATGGGATCGGTGCCCCAGATCCCCTCGAAGAGCGCGACGGCCGCGAACGACAGGCCGACGGTGACCAGCACCTGCTCGATGTGGCGCTCGTACAGCGGGCGGATCAGCACGAGCTCGGTCAGCGTCGCGAAGACGGCGCCGACGCCGGCGCCGGCGAGCACCGACAGCAGGAACGATCCCCACGAATCCGTGCCCAGCGCCTGCGCGACCATCCAGCCCATGAACGCGCTCAGCGTCAGGAAGGCGCCGTGCGCGAAGTTGAGCACGTGCATCAGCCCGTAGATGAGGCTCAGGCCGCTCGCGACGAGGAAGTAGAGGGCGCCGAGGCCGACGCCGGTGATGAGGGTCAGGACGAGGGTGCTCACTTCGACTCGCTCCGCTCGCTCAGCGCATCGCCTGCTTCTTCGTGCTCCACGTGGACGCCGAGGAGGCGGCGGGTGAGGTCTTCGTCGTCGAGGATGTCGCGAGCGCGCCCGACGTGTGCGACGCGTCCGCCGGCGATGACGATGGCGTCGTCGGCGAGGCGTCGCACGACCTCGAGGTTCTGCTCGACGAGGAGGATCGGGACGGTCTTGGACGCCTCCTGCAGGGCGTCGGCGACCTCGGCGACGATCTTCGGCGCGAGGCCCTTGGTGGGTTCGTCAACCAGGAGCAGCATGTTGTCGTTGATCAGCGCTCGCGCGACCGACACCATCTGCTGCTGGCCGCCCGAGAGGGTGCCCGCCTGCTGGTCGCGCCGGGCGACCAGGTCGGGGAACAGCTCCGCCACGAAATCTCGGCGAGGCTGACGCTGCCGTTCGGCGAGCGCGAGGTTCTCGGCGACCGTGAGCTTCGCGAAGACCTCGCGGTCTTCCGGCACATAGCCGACGCCCCGGCGCACGATCTTGTGGGTGGGCAGCCCGTCGATGCGCTCGCCGGCGAGGCGCACCTCGCCGCGGCGCGCGATGAGACCGAGGATGCCGCGGAGGGTCGAGGTCTTGCCGACGCCGTTGCGCCCCAGCACCGCGGTGATGCCGGTGGCGGGGACGTCGAACGAGACGTCTTCGACCACCTGCTGGCCGGCGATGGTGCAGCGGAGGTTCCGCACGGTGAGGACGGGTGACGCCGAGGTCCGGCCGCCTCCGGGAGGTAGTGCGCTCATGCGGCCTCCGTCCCCGTCGATCCGCTGCCGAGGTATGCGCTCTGCACGAGAGGGTCCTCCATGATCCGCTGGGGGGTGTCGTAGGCGATGATCGTGCCGAAGTACATGACGGCGACCTTCTCGACGAGACCCATCAGGACGTCGATGTGGTGCTCGACCATCAGCAGAGTGCAGCCCTTCTCCCGCTGCATGGCCCGGATGTTCTCGACCAGGCCCGGCACGTCGCCGGAGCCGACTCCCGCCATCGGCTCGTCGAGCAGCACGATGCTCGAGTCCGTCGCCAGCAGCACCGCGATCTCGAGTTTGCGCTTGTCGCCGTGCGAGATGTCGCCCGCGTACGCGTCGCGCATGTGCCCGAGCCCGACGACGTCGAGCTTCGCCAGCGCGACCTCGGTCGCGGCATCCGTCCGTCTCGGGAAGCTGAACAGAGACCCCGACCCGCCCAGCGACACCTGTGCCGCCAGGCGCACGTTCTCGAGCACGGACAGCTTCGGGAAGAGGCTCGCCGTCTGGAAGGTGCGCCCCAGTCCCGCCCGGGCCCGCGCCGGCACGGATGCCGTCGTGATGTCGCGGCCATCGAGCAGCACGCGTCCGGCGGTGGGCTTCATCAGCCCCGAGATGACGTTGAAAAGCGTGGTCTTGCCGGCGCCGTTCGGGCCGATGACGCCCACCAATGACCCGGCGGCGATGTCGAGCTCGACGTCTTTGAGGATCGTCGCGCCGCCGATCTGCAGGCCGAGACCTTCGATGCGCAGCGGAGAGCCGCGGCGGACTGCGTCCGGGGCGGGCGCGGACGGGACGGACGTGCTCATGGGCTGAGTGCCTCTCGTAGTGCCTGATGGCCGGGTGCCGAGCGCAGCGAGCCGACGGAACGCGCTGTCGCGCCGTGCGTCTCGCTGCGCTCGATCACGCCGGTGCTCGGGACGGCGGTGCTACTCGGCTTCGGCCGGCGCGACGTCGTCCGCGGAGACCGTGTCGACCAGCTCGGGCACGAACGTGCCGTCCTGAGCGACGAGCTTCGCCTGGTACATCTCCTGGATGAGGGCGTGGTCGCTCTCGCGCACCGTCATCGCGCCCTTCGGCCCCTCGAACTCGAAGCCTTCGAGCGCGGAGACCATCGCGTCGACGTCACCCTGCCCCTCCTTGATGGCCTGGACGATCATGATGGCCGCGTTGAACCCGTCGGGGCTGAACAGGTCGGGGGTGCCGCCGGCCTCCTCGATCGCCTCGACCATCGCGGTGTTCACGTCGTTGTCGGACGCGCCCGGGAAGTAGTGGTTGAGGAAATTGATCTTCTCGGATGCCTCGCCGTAGGCGCCGAACGTCGCGGAGTCGCCGAGGCCGGTGACGACCGGGATCTCGTCGAGCACGCCCTGCTGGCTCATCGCCTGCCACATCGCACCCGAGGTGGCGCCTGCCCACGCCACGAAGACGAGGTCGGGGCTGCCGGCGAGCACCTGCTGCGCGAACGGCGTGAACTCGGTGGCGTCCTCGGCGACGAGCACGGAGTTGACCGTCGCACCCTTGCCGCCGAGGATCGCCTCGACGGCGGCGACGTTGCCCTGGCCGAACGCGTTGTCCTGCGCGAACACCGTCACGGTCTTGCCTTCGATGTCCTCGAGGAAGGTGCCCGCGGTGGCGACGTCCTGCGCGCTCTGGCGCCCGGAGCGGAACGTGTAGTCGTTGATGCCGGTGACGGCGTCAGCAGCGGCGGGCCCCGAGATGTAGAGCACCTTGTTCTGCTCGGCCTGCTCGGCGACGGCGAGCGCGACGCCGGACGATGCCGTGCCGGCGATGATGTTCACGCCCTCGCCGATGAGCTCCTTCACGGCGGTGACCGCCTTGTCGGGGTCGCCCGCGTCGTCGCGGTTCTCGATGGTGATCGTCGTGCCGTCGATCTCGCCCGTGCCGTCGGTGGCGTAGTCGAGCCCGGCCTCGAAGCCGTCGAGGTACTGCTTGCCGTAGCCGGCGAGTGGACCGGACTCGCTCGTGACGATGCCGACGGTCACCTCTTCGAGCCCGCCGCCGTCCGTGGCCTCACCGCTCGGTTCGGCCGACGGCGCGCATGCCGCCAGGGCCAGCGCTGCCGTGACGACCACGGAGCCCAGGAGCAACTTCTTCGTAACCCGCATGTGCGTGCCTTTCCCCATTGGAAGGATCTGGTGCCTCGAATCGATGCTTCGTCTCAAACATGAGATCCGATTCAGGTTCTTGCAATCTAGGCAAGCGCGTGGCGTCCGCGCAAGTCAGGAGCGCTGCCCGTGCCACGTCGTTACCCAATCGGGACGATCTGACATTGCATACCTGTGATATATACCAACGGTATGCTTACTCCGTGACCCACGACCAAGACATCGAGACCCTCATCGTCGCCGCGCACGCACTCACCCGCGTCGCCGCGCTCGAAACCGCGAACGACGCCCCCGCCGCACAGTGGCGCACGCTCACGATCCTGCGCGGCCACGGCGCACTGCGCATCGGCGAGCTCGCGCGACTCAGCCGTGTGACGCAGCCGGGCATGACACGCCTGGTCGGCCAGATGGCCGACCAGGGCCTGGTGGTGAAGACGACGGATGCCGCGGACTCGCGTGCGACGGTCGTCGAGGCGACCGCGCTGGGTCTCGAGGCACTCCAGACCTGGATGCTGCAGCTGACCGCCGCCCTGGCGCCGCACTTCGACGACCTCGAGCCCGAAGAGTGGGAAGCACTGCGCACGACGGCCGCCGTCCTCACACGAAAGCTCGATCGCACTCGCGGCGACGTCACCGCGACCGCGGAGGCGATCCGATGAGCGCTCACGGCCACAGCGCGGGTTCAGTCTGGCGTCAGCCGGCCCAGGTGTGGGCGGTCGCATTCGCGTGCGTCGTCGCCTTCATGGGAATCGGCCTCGTCGACCCGATCCTCCCGGCGATCGCCGAGTCGCTGCAGGCGAGCCCGGTGCAGACCGAACTGCTGTTCACGAGTTATCTGCTCGTCACCGGCCTCGCGATGCTCGTCACCAGCTGGATCTCGAGTCGCATCGGCGCGAAGGCGACCCTGCTCATCGGACTCGGTCTCATCGTCGTGTTCGCGCTGCTGTGCGCGCTCAGCGGCAGCGTCGACGCGATCATCGGGTTCCGTGCCGGCTGGGGCCTCGGCAATGCGCTGTTCATCTCGACCGCGCTCGCGACCATCGTCGGCGCCGCGTCCGGCGGCAGCGGGGCGGCCATCGTCCTGTACGAGGCGGCTCTCGGCCTCGGCATCGCGATCGGTCCGCTTCTCGGCGGGCTCCTCGGCGAAGTGAGCTGGCGCGGTCCGTTCTTCGGCGTCGTCGTGCTCATGGCGATCGCGTTCCTGGCGGTGCTCGTGCTCCTGCGCGGACCGAGCGAGAAGCCCGCGCCCGTGCCGCTGTCGGCGCCGTTCACGGCGCTGCGCACGCCGTCGCTCGCCGTGCTGGCCGTCACCGCGCTGTTCTACAACATCGGCTTCTTCGTGCTGCTGGCGTTCTCTCCGTTCCCGCTCGGGTTCGGCGCGATGGGCATCGGCTTCACGTTCTTCGGCTGGGGCGTCGCCCTCGCCATCACGAGCGTGTGGGTGGCGCCGCTGATGATGCGCCACCTGGCGCGCACGACCGTCATGCTGATCACACTCCCGCTGCTCGCCATCGACCTGATCGCCGCGGGACTCCTCGTCGAGGATGCCGCCGCACTCGTCGTGTGCATCATCGTCGGCGGGCTGCTGCTCGGCGTCATGAACACCGTGCTGACGGAATCCGTCATGGAGGCCACCGACCTCCCTCGCTCGGTCGCGTCGTCGTCGTACTCCGCGGTGCGGTTCCTCGGCGGCGCCGCCGCTCCCCCGGTCGCCGCGCTGCTCTGGCACCTCTACGGACCGACCGTGCCGTACGTCTTCGCCGCGGCATCCGTCGTCATCGCCACCGCGACGATCCTCTTCGGCCGCCGTGCGCTCGCCCGCATCGACGAGCGTGAAGCGGATGCCGCCGACGAGGCCGCAGCCGTGCTCGTCGGCGACGCCGCCTGACGCGGACGCCCGTCGCAGCGCACGCCTCGGAAACAGCAGAAGGGCGGTCCGTGAGGACCGCCCTTCTCGTGGTGCACCCCCTGGGACTTGAACCCAGAACCCACTGATTAAGAGTCAGTTGCTCTGCCGATTGAGCTAGAGGTGCGTAGTTCACAACGAGGCGAACCGAGGACCAACATTAGCATCACGATCGCGTCTCGTGAAATCGAGACGGGAGTGCCGCCGCTATCCTGGATCCTGTGACCACCCCTCTCCCCGCAGCGACGTTCGACACGCCGTTCGAGGGAGACCTTCGCGCCGATCTCGAGCTCGCTCTGCGGCTCGCCGACGCGGCGGATGCGGCATCCATGTCCCGCTTCGACGTCGAGGATCTCGACATCCAGGTGAAGGCCGACAGCACTCACGTCACCGAGGCCGATCTCGCCACCGAGCGGGCTCTCCGTGCTGTGCTCGAGACGGAGCGTCCCGCTGACGGCATCTTCGGCGAGGAGTACGGCGTCACGGGCGATTCGAACCGGCAGTGGATCATCGACCCGATCGACGGCACGGCGAACTACCTCAAGGGCATCCCGATGTGGACGACGCTCATCGCCCTCGCGATCGACGGGGTGCCGCGCGTCGGCGTGGCCAGCCAGCCGGCGATCGGCCGGCGCTGGTGGGCCGCCACGGGCCTGGGCGCCTGGACCAACACGCCATCTGGCGAGGCACGACGCCTCCGCGTGTCGACGGTGGATGCGATCGCCGAATCCAGCGTGAGCTTCCAGAGCATCGGGCAGTGGCGGGATGCCGGCAAACTCGGCGCCCTCGAGCGTCTGACGTCGTCTGTGTGGCGCGACCGCGGGTACGGCGACGCGTGGCCGTACATGCTGCTGGCCGAGGGGCGCCTCGAATTCGTCGCCGAGTTCGGCGTGAAGGAGTACGACATCGCCGCGCTCGCGCCCATTGTGACCGAGGCGGGCGGCAGGTTCACGTCGTTCGACGGCCGCGACTCGCTGTCGGAAGGCTCCTCCCTCGCGACGAACCGCGTGCTCCACGACGCGTATCTCGACCTGCTCCACTCCTCCTGACCTTCGCTCCGCTCGCCCCATCCCACCCCGACCGCCTCCTATCCCCCACGGAGACTCCCGATGCCTGCCCCCCGCATCCTCGGCACCGCTGCCGCCCTCGTCCTGTCCGCGGTTCTCCTCTCGGCGTGCGCCGGCACGCCTGAGGCCGCCCCAGAAGAGACGGGCAACGCGGCGACGCCGACGACCGCCGCTCCCGAGCCCTCGGCGACCCCGGAACCCGAGCCCGCAGCCGTCGAAGACCCGACGTGCGAGACGATCATCGGCGAATCGGTGGTCGCGGACTTCGAGAGCCTCGGCTGGACCTCGCAGGCGTCGCCCCTCTACATCGGCAGCACCGAGGTCGAGGGCGGCCTCCAGTGCATGTGGGCCGACTTCGAGGGTCCTGCCGGTGACCACGGGCAGATGTTCGGCTGGGCGGCGCTCTCGGAAGACGAGGCCGCCGACGCCCAGGAGGAGCTCATCGCCCAGGGCTGGGTGCCCGAAGAGGCTCCTGAGGGCCTCTACGTCACCGAAAGCGCCGACACGGCGATCGCGACGGATGCCGAGGGCTACGGCATGACGTACCTCTTCGCGAACGGGCAGGTGACGGTGGCCGACACGAAGCAGGGCCTGCTGCTGATCGAGTGGCCGAAGGGCTGACACGACCTCCGCCGCACGAAGCGGCGATCACGTCGCGCGGCGCACCGCCTCAAGGGCTCAGCGCACGCCCACCAGCGTGAGCAGGCTCTCGAGTCCCTGAGGTGTGCCCGGCCAATGCCGCTCGATCGCCGGCCGCCCGGCCGTGCGGATCGTGTAGCGCAGCGCGATCGCGACGATGATGGCGTCGTCGGCGTACCCGAGCACCGGGATGAAGTCCGGCACCAGATCGATCGGCAGCAGCAGGTATACGAGCAGCCCGCCCAGCCACCACCGCGTCCCGCGGGGTACCTCGGGATCGGCGACCAGCCGGCGCAGCAGCACCACGACATCGGCGACCAGCCGCATGATCTGACGCCAGTTCACGTCGCGCCCGGCGCGACGGGCCTGCACCCACAGGATCAGCAGCAGCGCCGCCCAGAGCACCAGCACTCCCGCGAGCACCGAGAGAACGGCGATCGCCCAGTCCGGCATCCGCCGACTGTAACACCGGTGCCGGAGCCGCTGCGGGCGATGGGCGACCGCGCAGGGCGATGGAACCGCGCGCGGACGGCGTAGGCTCGAACGCTATGGCGATCGGCGTGACGATGTACACCTTCGACATCCAGCTGGCCGACGTCGATCGGGGCGTCTACGAGGACCTGTCGGTGCGCGTGGCGCGGCATCCGTCCGAGACCGACGCCTTCATGCTGACCCGCGTGCTGGCGTACTGCCTCGAGTACGAGGAGGGCATCGCCTTCAGCGAGGGCGTCTCGGCCACCGACGAGCCCGCGGTGCTCGTACGCGACCTCACAGGTGCCCTCGTCGCCTGGATCGAAGTGGGGGCTCCGGATGCCGCGCGGCTGCACACCGGCAGCATGCAGGCCGAGCGCACTCGGGTCTACACGCACCGTGATCCGGGGAAGGTCGCGGCACCGTGGGCCGGTAAGCGGATCCACCGCGGCGACGAGATCCTGCTGAACAGCTTCGACCCCGGCTTCGTCGACGCCGTCACCGCTGTGCTCGCGCGCCGCAACACCATGACCGTCTCGATCACCGAGCGGCGGATGTACCTCGACCTCAACGCGACGAGCTTCGAGACCGACATCCACACCCAGACCGCCGCCTGACCCGGGCGGCGTCGGGCGGCTCAGCGCGGCAGGAAGTACTCGCGCGCGAGCGGCGCGATCTCGAGATGCTCGGCGTCCGCCCGCGTGATCCACCGCAGCTCTTCGATCTCCGCCCCGATGACCGGCTGCTGGGCTCCGATGTCGGTCGCGAAGACATCGGCCACCACGAGGAAGCCCGGCTCGTTCGCTGCGGCGGCGGTGTAGGAGCCGAGAGGACGCAGCTGCTCGGCATCGACGGAGAGGCCGAGCTCCTCGAGCAGCTCGCGGCTCAGCGTCTGGCTCGGCGACTCCCCCGGTTCGGGCTTGCCGCCCGGCTGCATGAACGCCGTCGTGCCGGCCTTGCGCACCAGCAGCAGCTCGCCGCGCTCGTTCACGATGACCGCGGCGGAGACATGGATGCTGCGGGTGCGGGTCGGGGCGGCGTCCGAGGTGGTCACGATGGCACGCTAACAGGTACCGCGCATTCGGCCCGGCGTAGAATCACGTGTGCTTCCCGATTCCGCCATCCCTTCCGACCTGCCGCCGAGCGGCATCGACCCGGACGACCTCGCGACCACTCTGCGCGTGCTCGACAACATGGCGGGGCTCGACGAGACGCACCCCGACTTCGTGGCCGTCCGGCGCGCGACCGCTGCCATGTTCAAGGCCGTGAAGAAGGTTCGCCGTCGCGAGATCCGCGAGGCGATCGCCGAGGCAGACCGCGCTGTCGTCGCGGCCACGGCCACCGGAGCGCCCGACCGGATCGACGACGAGACGCGCGGCATCCCGATCTCCACCGCGACGACCGCGCCCACCGCGGGCACCCTGATCAAGGCGCGCGGCTGCTACATCTGCAAGCAGCCGTACACGGTGGTCGACGCCTTCTACCACCAGCTGTGCCCCACGTGCGCGGCGATGAGCCACGCCAAGCGCGAGGCCCGCACCGACCTCACGGGCAAGCGCGCGCTGCTCACCGGCGGTCGCGCCAAGATCGGCATGTACATCGCGCTGCGTCTGCTGCGCGACGGCGCCCACACGACGATCACCACCCGGTTCCCGCGCGACGCCGTGCGCCGCTTCAGCAGCCTGCCCGATGCTCCCGAGTGGATCGACCGCCTCAAGGTGGTCGGCATCGACCTGCGTGATCCCGCGCAGGTGATCGGCTTGGCGGAGGATGTCGCCGCCGCCGGCCCCCTCGACATCCTCATCAACAACGCCACCCAGACGGTGCGCCGCTCCCCCGGCGCCTATCAGCCACTCGTGGACGCCGAGCTGGCGCCGCTCCCTGACGGACCGCTGCCCGAGCTGATCACGTTCGGCCACACCAACGACCGCCACCCCCAGGCGCTGGAGCGTTCGGTCACCGCCCATCCGATCCTCGCTGCGGCCGCCGCCCGCGCCGACGAGCTCACCGAGCAGGCCATGGCCGCGGGGTCCAGCTCGCTCGAGCGCCTCGCCGCAGGTACCGCGATCGACGCCGGCGGCCTCATCCCCGACCTGGACCACTCCAACTCGTGGGTGCAGAGCGTCGACGAGGTCGACCCGCTCGAGATGCTCGAGGTGCAGCTGGCCAACACGACGGCGCCGTTCCTGCTCGTCTCGAAGCTGCGTCCGTCCATGGCTGCGAGCAGCGCCCGTCGCACGTACATCGTCAACGTGAGCGCGATGGAGGGCGTCTTCAACCGCGGGTACAAGGGTCCGGGGCATCCGCACACCAACATGGCCAAGGCCGCCGTCAACATGCTCACGCGCACGAGCGCCCGCGAGCTGTTCGAGACCGACCGCATCCTGATGACGAGCGTCGACACCGGCTGGATCACCGACGAGCGCCCGCACCCGACCAAGGTGCGGCTCGCCGAGGAGGGCTTCCACGCACCCCTCGACCTCGTCGACGGCGCCGCGCGCGTCTACGACCCGATCGTGCGCGGCGAGGCGGGCGAAGACCTGTTCGGCGTGTTCCTCAAGGACTACGCCCCCGGCGCATGGTGAACCTGCCCGAACCGGGTCACCGGGTGGTCGTGCGGTACCTGCTGCCGAGCGGGCAGGCGACGGATGCGCTCGGCGAACTGCTGAGCGCGGATGCCGAGACCGTCGTCGTCGACGGCAAGCGCGGCGTCG
This sequence comes from Microbacterium sp. ProA8, assembly GCF_039905635.1. NCBI lineage: Bacteria > Bacillati > Actinomycetota > Actinomycetes > Micrococcales > Microbacteriaceae > Microbacterium > Microbacterium chionoecetis. The sequence goes on from NZ_CP157000.1 coordinate 2,527,370, forward strand.
AGCGCATCCCGCGCGGCGCGATCATCGCCGCCAAGGAAGTCCCCCCGCCGCCCGCGCCGCGGCGGGCTGCGGGGATCTGAAGGCCCAGGGCGCGACGTCAGAAGCGGAGCAGCACCTTGCCGGCTCGTCCTGGGACGGCGCTCGCTGCTGCGGCGGCCCTGGCCTCCTCGAAGGGGTAGACCGCGTCCACGGGGAGTCTCACCTCGCCCGACCCGATGCGCTGCACCAGCTCGGCGAACAGCGCACCGCGGGCGGCGGCATCCATCGTCCGGCTCACCGTGCTGCCCCAGAAGCCCTTCACGGTCGCCTGCTTGAAGATCAAGTCGCCCGCCGACAGCTTCAGAGTGCTCGACGCCATCGAGCCGAACGACACGAGCGTGCCGCCCTCGCCGAGGAGTGACAGCAGGTCGCCGGCCGCCGTGCCGCCGACCGAGTCCACGGCTGCCCGCGGCGCGTTCTCGCCCAGGATGTCCGCGACGCGCTCGCGCCAGCCGTCGGACTCGGTCGAGACGACATCATGGATGCCGAGCCCGGCCAGCTCCTCGACGCCGGCATCGCGCCGCACGAGGCCCAGCACGTGCACGCCGCGGGCGGCGGCGAACTGCGCCACCAGTTTGCCGACGGCGCCGTTGGCGGTGTTCTGCACGATCCAGTCACCCGGCTTCACGTCGAGGAAGTCGAGCAGGCTCAGCGCACTGAAGGGCATGGAGATGAGCTGTGCGGCCGTCTCGTCGTCGATGCTGTCCGGAACGGGGACGAGCCCCGCCGCCTTGGCGACGAAGTACTCGCTCCACACGCCGAAGGTACCGCCGGTGGCCACACGCTGCCCCACCTGCAGCGAGTCGACGCCCTCGCCGAGAGCGTCGACGACGCCGTACGCCTCGGTGCCGGAGCCGGCCGGCAATTCGGGCTTGAAGCCATACGTGCCGCGGATCGTCCACAGGTCGTGGTTGTGGATCGGCGAGAGCACGGTGCGCACCCGCACCTGACCGGCCGCCGGTTCGGGGAGCGGTCGCTCCGCAACCTCGAGAACCTCGGTCGCGTCGCCGAAGGTGGAGTGGATGAGTGCGCGCACGGTGGTGCTCCTTACGAGATTCATGGCCGGCGGGAGCGCAGCCACTCGGTGTTACAGCCCAGCATCCCCCGAACGCATTCCCCCTCGCATATCGGCTGTCGGTGCGGTGCCCGCGGTCTGCGCCGGGCCCAGCGGCGGTTAGCCTGGGAGCGAACCACGAGAGGCGCCCGGGGATGCGCACGCAAGACAGCGACGACAGCAGGCGCGCAGGCGCATTCAGGACGGGATCCGCATGAGCACCACCGGCACCGCCACGCGCCGCATCGAGCTGACGCTGCACCGGCCCTGGTTCGCGCTCTACGCCCGCGTGAGGCCGACGCTCGTGATCGCGGGCCGTGGCCAGCCGGTGCAGTGGGGCCTCGGCACGTGGCAGGTTCCGGCCGATCAGACGGTCGTGGTCGGGGTGTTCCTCTTCAACCGCATGTGGCGGTTCGGTCAGGCCGAGTTCGCCCTCGAGCCGGGGCATCCGCCCGCACTCCTCTACAGGGCTCCCGCGCTGCCGTTCGTCCGCGGTCGGATCACCGTCACCGACCACACCCGCGCCGCCTAGCGAACAGCCGCGCCCCCCGGGCGACCGCTTCCGGGGCCTGCGACCACACCCGTGAGCCGCCGAACGCGGCGCTCGCCCCCCCGTCCACAGGTCAACCGGCCTTCCACAGGAGATCGAATCGTTTCATCGTCCTGGGCAACCGCGGTTGACCTGTTGAACGCCGAGGTGAACCGGACGGCGCGGAGGAGGAAGCCACGCACGCTGCGACATCCAGGGATCCTCAATCCCCGGATGAGCGCGCCCTGAATCCCCCGCCGCGCTCCCCACAGCATGGAGGCATTCCCATCGAACAAGGAGCCGCCCTCATGCCGAAGATCCTCGACATCCCCGTTCCCGATCTCACCGGAAAGCACGCCCTCGTCACCGGCGCGAGCGACGGCGTCGGGTTCGAGATCGCCGCGCGCCTGGCGCGAGCCGGCGCCGACATCCTCATGCCGGTCCGCAATACGCAGAAGGGCGAGGCCGCGGCCGCGCTGATCCGTGAGCGGACTCCGGATGCCGTCATCCGTGTCCTGCCGCTGGATCTGTCGTCGCTCGAATCGGTGGCCGCGCTCGCCGAGCAGGTTTCGGGCGAGGGTCGGCCGATCGACATCCTCATCGCGAATGCCGGAGTGATGAACCCGCCGACACGGCAGCTCTCCGCCGACGGGTTCGAGCTGCAGCTCGCGACCAACCACCTTGGGCATTTCGCACTCGTCGCTCGACTGCTGCCGCTCCTGCGTGAAGGACGCGCACACGTGACCAGCCAGGTCAGCATCGCGGCGGATCAGGGCGCGGTGAACTGGGACGACCTCAACTGGGAGCACGGGTACGACCCGATGAAGGCGTACAGCTCGTCGAAGATCGCGTTCGGCCTCTTCGCGATGGAACTGCAACGGCGATCGGATGCCGCGGGCTGGGGTATCCGCAGCAACCTCTCCCATCCCGGCATCACGCCCACCAACCTCCTCTCGGCGCAGCCCGGGATGGGCCGCCCCGACGACACCACGGCAGTCAAGGTGATCCGCACGCTGTCGCGGCTCGGCATCCTGGTCGGCACTCCGTCGTCGGCGGCCCTGTCCGCGGTGTATGCGGCGACGAGCCCCAACGCACAGGGCGGCCACCTCTACGGACCGAGGGGCCCTCGTCATCTGGGCGGGCTGCCGGCGGAGCAGCCGGTGTACTCGCGCCTGCGGAGTGAGGCCGATGCCCGGCGGACCTGGGAACTTTCGGAGCAGTCGACCGGCGTCCGCGTACCCGCGTGAGCGGCCGGGCCGAGGGAGGGATCTCGGATCCCTGGCTGAGGAATGACGGATGCCGCAGACTCGGGTGATGGACAGAGCTCAGCTGGCCGACTTCCTGCGCCGCCGCCGAGCCGCGCTGCAGCCGGAGGATGTGGGGCTGCGGCGGGGTTCTCGGCGCCGCACCTCGGGTCTGCGCCGGGAGGAGGTGGCCGCCCTCTGCGACATGTCCGTCGACTACTACAGCCGGCTCGAGCAGTCGCGCGGTCCGCAGCCGTCTGAGCAGATGCTGGCCGCGATCGCCCGCGGCCTGCGGCTCACGCTCGATGAGCGCGACCACCTGTTCCGGCTCGCCGGCCATACGGCGCCGACGCGCGCGCTGCGCAGCGAGCACGTCTCGCCGGGTCTCATGCGCGTGCTCGACCGGCTCGCCGACACCCCCGCGCAGGTCATGACCGAGCTCGGTGAGACGCTCGCGCAGACGCCCGCTGCGCGGGCGCTGTTCGGCGACGAGACCCGCTTCGACGGCTACATGCGCAGCGTCGGCTACCGGTGGTTCATGGATCCCCGGGCGCGCGATGTCTACCCCGCCGACGACCATCCCCTGCACTCACGGGCATTCACCGCCGATATCCGCACGGCGTACGCGAAGTTCGGCGCACGGTCGCGCGCCGGCGCGATGGTCGAGGCTCTGCTGGCCGAGAGTCCGGAGTTCGCGGAGTTGTGGCAGGAGCACGAGGTGCGCGGAACCCACTCGCGCGAGAAGCTGCTGCAGCACCCCGAGGTCGGCGTGATGCAGATGCAGTGCCAGTTCCTGATCGATCCCGAGCAGGGTCAGACCCTCCTCGTGCTCACCGCGACGCCGGGCACCGAGAGCTACGAACGGCTGCAGCTGCTCTCGGTGATCGGGACCCAGGAGATCACCGCGGGGCGGTGATCGGCGGCGGTGCGCCGGCTCAGCGGTGCTGCTCGCCGTTCTCGTGTCGGGCGAAGATCCGGCGGGTGGTGAGGTCTGCCCCTGTGAGGATGCCCGCACGGCCGAGGAGACGCCCGTTCTGCCAGTTCGACAGGCCCAGCTCCGGCTGACGCAGCGCGTACTGCCCGTCGGCCCAGCGCGTGAAGCCGTCGCCGGCGAACGGCGCGTTCACGGTCTCTCGGAACCGCGCCTGCGCAGCCGGGTCCTCCGAGATCAGCGCCGCGACGAACTGCGGGCTGTAGTCGTTGAAGAGGCGTACGGCCTCGTCGGCGTCCTCGACCACGACGATGCTCAGCTCGGGGGTGTCCTCCCACTCCCACTCCGTGCCGAGCTGCTCGGCGTCGAGCAGCGTCGCACGGGGCTCGAGGACCACTCCCTCGGCGCGGCGCACCTCGATCGAGCGGTCGAAGTCGGTGCCCGGCAGCCAGGACTCGCTTCCGTTGACCACATGGACGCGCGCGACGCCGCCGCGGGCCGCGGCCGCCTCGTCTGCGGCGGCCAGTACCAACGGGACGAATTCGTCGGCCCGCTCGCGGACCACGGCGGCGACGTTGAGGGTGTTGCACACCTTGCGATCGAGCGAGTTCCGCACGACGCCGGACAGGCGGTGCGGGTCGGCCGTGCCGTCGGCGATCAGCCAGGCGCCGCCGGTGCCATGAGAGCTGACAGGGATGCCGCTCTGCCGAGCGACGCTGCTCAGCTCGGTCACCGCCGAGCCGGAACCGCGCACGACGGCGAGCGCCAGACGCGCATCGCTGAAGAGCGCCCATCCGGCTGAGCGTTCGCGCACCGGGACGAGGCTGACGGCACCGTCAGGCATGCCGGAGCTCTCCAGCGCGGGGCTCAGCGCGTGCTCCTCGATGGCTTGTGCCGTCCCGAGCGCGTCACCCCCGATGCGCAGGACGGCGGTGTTGCCGGTGGCGAGCACGCCGGCGGCGTCGGCGAAGACGTTGGGGCGCCCCTCGAACACGAACGCGATCACGCCGAGTGGTGCGGTGACGGTCTCGACGACCCAGTCGTCGTGCTCGACACGAGAGACGACGTCACTCGCCGGCGCGCTCTGGACGTGCGCCGCCCAGCCGCGCAGTCCGTCGATCATGTCCTGCCGCATGCGATCGGACACGCGAAGGCGGGTCGTCGATCGGCCCAGCGACTCCGCACGCGCGACGTCGGCCGCGTTCGCCTCGGTGATGCGTGACCAGACGTCGTCGTCAGCCAGCGCGTCGGCGAACGCGACATAGAAGGCGTGCACCGGCCCGCACTCGGCCGCCCGGAGCCGTTCGAACGCCGCGACGGCCGCATCCACCTGCTGTTCGACGGCGTCCCGCACCGCCGCCGGCACGTGGAGCAGAGCACCCGTGGTCTGCACGACGTGGAGGTGATCGCCGGGCTGGAACGCGGCGGCCAGGTCGGCAGGGACCGTGGTGAAGCGGTCGCCGCCGAAGGGGATGACGGCGCCGGCGTCGAGGTGGGTGAGCGTGCCAGCAGTCATCGCGGCCTTCCGGGTGGAGTCTGGGACGTGGCCCATCCTAAAGCGATCCTCCCCGACCGGATCGTCGAGCGGTGGGCTCGCGGCCGCACATGACAAGGGGGCCCGGGGCGCCGAGTGGCGCGACCGGGCCCCCGCCGCCCGTCAGCCCCGCGGCGGGTTCGCCGGAAGCCACTCCTCCAGAGTCGTCTCGAAGTGCTGCGCACCGTCCACCGGCATCAGTGTCCGCTCCTCCATCCGCGCGCCGAAGTACGGCGCATCCGGATCGGTCACGACCTCGCGCTGGTCGCCGCGGAAGGTGAGCCCGCGCCGCACCATCTCGTCGAGCCCCATGACCTCGGGGCCGGCGATCTCCACATCCGCATTGAGCGGCGCACCGGCCGCAGTACGGGCGACGGCGGTGGCGACATCCTCCGCCGCGATCGGCTGAACGAGGTTCCCCGGAAGGTGCAGCGCGTCACCGTTGGTCGAGACGGCCGCGATGCCGGTGATGAACTCGAAGAACTGCGTCGCGTGGACGATCGAGTACGGGATGCCCGACTCGCGGATCAGCTCCTCCTGAGCCGTCTTCGCCGCGAAGTACGAGATGGTGTTCGGGCGGTTCGTGCCGACCACGGTGAGGGCGACGTAGTGCCCCACGCCGGCATCGCGTGCAGCGGCGATGAGGTTCTTCGTCGAGGTCGTGAAGAACTCCATCACGTCGTCCGGCGCGAACGACGGCGAGTTCGACACATCGACGACGACGTCCGCCCCCTGTAGCGCGTCCGCAAGGCCCTCGCCGGTGATCGTGTTGACGCCGGAGTTCGGCGATGCCGGGACGGCCTCGTGCCCGTGGTCGGTGAGCTTCGCGACGACCTTCGAGCCGATCAGTCCGGAGCCGCCGATGACGACGATCTTTGCCATGATGAGCCTTTCGTTCAGGGAGCGCGGGGAGGTGCGCTCACCAGCTACGACAGGACAGCCGCCGGATCTGTGACGGCGCGCCCGCAGGGCGGGTGCTGGTTCGGCGCCACACTCACTCCACGTCCCAACCCGTGAGCTTGTCGGGGTTGACGACGAGCCACGCCTGCACGATCCGGCGGCGCCGGAGACGGATGCCGAGGATCCCGGTCACCTTCCCGCCGCGGCACACGACGACCCCGGACATCCCGTTCACCGACGCGACACGCAGCGTCGCCGCCGGATCCAGCAGCACACCGGAGAGGTAGCGACCCACCTCGGACGCACCGCTCAGCGCCGATCGCGGCGCGGGCACCTTGCCGCCGGCGTCGACGGTGAGCTCGACGCCGGGGTGCAGGATCCGCCCCACGGCGCGCGGATCTGCGGAAGCCGCAGCCGCGACGAGCGCCTTCGCCACGCGGTCATGCTGCACGGCGCTCGACTGCGAGCTCCGCGGTGAGAAGTGCAGCCACGACGCGCGGTGCCGCCGGGTCACGCCCCCACCGGAGCGACATGGCCGAGCTTGCCGGGGCTCATGATCCAGTGGATCTGACGGATGCCGTCATCCGACGCCGTGATCATCGCGACGGTCGTGACGACCCCATCTTCCGAGACGGTCGCTGCAGGCTGTCCGTTGAGTTCGGCCCATCCGATCGTCTTGCCGATCCAGAAGTGACTCGAGAACGCGGCGACGAACTTGGCGACGCGACTGCGTCCGGCGACCGGGATGCGCGCGGCGAGCTTGACGCCGTTGCCGTCGGTGGTGCTCACCACGTCCTCGGCGAACAACCGCTCGAGGGCGCTCACGTCGCCTTTCTGCGCGGCGACGAGGAACGCCTCGAGCAGCCGCCGCTGCGCGCTGGCCGCCACTTCCGCTTTGCGCGCCGACTCCAGGTGCTTGCGCGCACGGCTGACCAGCTGACGCGCGCTCGCCACGGTGGCGCCGATGACGTCGGCGATGCGCTCATACGGGTAATCGAGCGCTTCGCGCAGGATGTACGCGGCGCGCTCGGTCGGCGTCAGCTTCTCGAGCACGAGGAGGATGGCGAACTGCAGCGCCTCGCCCCGCTCGGCGCCCAGGGCCGGGTCGGCGTCGGTGTTGACCGGCTCCGGCAGCCACGGGCCGATGTAGGTTTCGCGGCGGGCGTGCGCGGACTGGGTCGCGTTGATCGAGAGCCGCGTGGCGACCGTCGCGAGGAAGGCGCCCGGCTCGCGGATGTCGACGCGATCGGCGTTCTGCCAGCGGATCCACGTCTCTTGCACGATGTCTTCGGCGTCGGCCACGGTGCCGAGCATGCGGTACGCGATGCCGAAGATCCGACGCCGGTGCTCGTCGAAGACGGCGAGCGCCAGCGTGATGTCGTCCTGCTCGTTTCCAAGCCGTGTGGTATCGCCCATTCCGGCTGCCGCTCCGTTCGCCGCGCTCAGCGTACGCCCGCGGCGGAAGGGAGAAGCGCCGCGTCGCTCTCGCGCGGCATCACCTGCCAGTCGTGGAATCGCGTCGGCGCGATGGTCGCGCCGGGCGCGGGCAGCAGTTCCCAGCGGTCGAGCTGCGCCCCGAAGTAGGTCGCGAGCGGGTCGGCGACGACCTCGCGCTCGTCGCGGCGGAACCGGAGCTCGCGCTGGGCGAGGAAGCCGAGTTCGAACACTTCGGGCCCGGCGTGCTCCGTGATCGCACCGGTCGGGCGCGCGAGAGCGGCCCGTGCGACAGCGGCGGCCACATCGTCGGCGGCCATGGGCTGGATCAGAGCATCCGCCAGGTGTGCGATGCCGCTGCGGGTGGCGGCATCCGTGATGCTGCGGATGAATTCGAAGAACTGCGTGGCATGCACGATCGAGAAGGGGCGACCGGATGCCGTCAGCAGGCGCTCCTGCTCGGCTTTGGCCTGGAAGTAGCCGCCCTCGGAGCGGGCGAGCCGGTCGGTGCCGACGACCGACAGCACGACGTGGTGGCGCACCCCGGCGGCGGCGCCGTACGTGAGCAGGTTGAGCGTCGAGCCCGAGAAGAACTCGCGGGCGCCCGCCTCGTCGGTGTACGACGAGTTCGACACGTCGACGATGGTCTCGACTGCCTCGAGGGCCTGCTCGAGGCCTTCTCCCGTGAACGAGTCGACGCCGACCGCGCGCGCCACCACGACGACGTCGTGCCCTGTGGCCGCGAGTGCCGCGACGACCCTCGAGCCGATGAGTCCCGTCCCCCCGATGACCGCGATGCGCATGACGACCCCTCTCTGCTTCACCGCGCGTGGGCACGCGCGTCACCAGCTGAGACCGGATGCCCCAGCCATCTGTGACACGAATTCCGAAGATGTGCAGAAAAGCCGGCGGCAGGGGGCACGCCGGACTCATCCGGGCATATGTCACAACACCGCCGCCCGCCCGGTCGTAGTTCACAACCGCAGGGTTCACGGTCCGAGTTCCGGGGAGCACACATGTCGAGCACTTCCTTTTCCACCCCGCTGCGCACCGTCGACGCCGGCGAACTGTCCGTCGCGTACATCGACGCGGGCGATCCCGCCGCCGAGCCGGTCGTGCTCCTCCACGGGTTCCCGTACGACATCCACAGCTACGTCGACGTGCTGCCGCTGCTGACGGATGCCGGCTTCCGCGTGCTCGTCCCGTCCCTCCGGGGGCACGGCTCCACGTCGTTCCGCGACACGCGCAGCATCCGCTCCGGTCAGCAGGCCGCGCTCGGTGCCGACCTGCTCGCGTTCATCGACGCCCTGGCCCTCGAGCAGCCGATCCTCGCCGGCTACGACTGGGGCGCGCGCGCCGCCTGCGTCGTCGCCGCACTGTGGCCCGAGCGCGTGGGCGGGCTGGTGTCGGTGAACGGCTACCTGATCCAGGACATCTCGGCAGCCGGCATCCCGCTCACTCCGCCTCTCGAAGCCGGATTCTGGTACTTCTGGTACTTCGCGACCGAGCGCGGGCGCGCCGGCCTCTCCCGCGACGCGCGGGGCATCGCCGACGTGATCTGGCGCCGCAACTCCCCCGCCTGGGCCTACGACGCCGCCACCCTGGACCGAACCGCCGCCGCCTTCGACAACCCCGACTATGTCGACGTGGTCATCCACTCGTATCGCCATCGCCTCGGTCTCGAGCCCGGGGCGCCTGCGTACGTCGACCTCGAACGTCGCCTCGCCGCACTGCCGTCGATCACCGTGCCCACGATCACGCTCGATGGCACGGCCGACGGCAATTTCCCCGCCACGGACGGATCGCAGCACGACCGCTTCTTCACCGGTCCGCGGCGGCACCGACGCGTTCCGGACGCCGGACACCACCTTCCCGCCGAGGCCCCGCATGCGTTCGCCGAAGCGATCCTCGATATCGCCGAGCCGCCGGGCGACGGCGCGGGCACTCCCTGAGGTCCGCGCGCCGCAGTCGGCAGCGAGGGCACGTCGGCGCCGGTGCCGAAGCCCCGAGCCGGCAAGCATCGGCGGCGCGTTGTCAACCCGGGAGCAGGAGCGCGTCCGCTGCGCCAGGCTGATCGTCTACGCAGAGGAGGACGCGATGACCGACCCGAAGCGAGATGCGCACGGACCGATGCAGGTGCCCGATGAGCAGCCGCCGGTGATCCCGACGGATGTGGGCGCTCAGCCGGCTCTGCAGGCCGGCGCGACGTCGCGGTGGACACTCCCGGCGGGTGTGCTGGCCGTCGTGGCCATCGTGCTCTACTGCTTCGCCTTCCAGATCCAGCTCGTGCTGCCTATCGTCGGCATCGTCTTCGTGATCGTGATGTGGCTGGTGATGTTCCTCGTCGCGCGCCGCGGCGGCGCCGACAAACACACGAACCGTCGGCTGGCGTGGCTGATGGGCGGTATGGCGGCCGGCGCGCTGCTGATCGCGATCGGCATCTACATCGTCGAATCGACGCGACTGCCCTGGGCGTGATGCTGTCGGCCGGTCGCCCTACTCTCGGGGTATGCGCTGCGTCGCCTTCATGCGGAATGTCAACCAGGGTCAACGCGGGCACCCCGCGACCGCCGACATCCTGGCCGGCTTCGCGGACGCCGGTTGCTCCGACGCCCAGACCTTCCAGAGCAACGGCACGATCGTGTTCGATTCCGACGCACCGTCGGCCGTCGTCGAGCAGGCGGCTGACGCCATCGCGGTGAGGTCGGGCTACGACCGTGAGATCCTGTGGATCCCGTGGTCAGAGCTTCGTGCGGTGGTCGACGAGCACGGCGCCACGCCGGAGCCGCCCCGCTTCGAGCTCACGCTGCATAGCGACACGATCATCGATCGGGACGATGTCCGGGTGGTGAGCTGCGCCACCGAGCATCGCTGCTCCATCGTCGATGCCGGGCAAGGCTGGGCTCTGGTCCGCAACGACGTCCAGGGTGAAGGCCACGGGACCCCCCTGCTCGAGAGTCTGACGGGAAGGCCGGCGACTTCTCGCGGGCTGCCGACAGTGATCCGGCTGATCGCCCGCTTCGGTCGATGAGGCTCATCGCACCGGGGCTCGCCGGTACATGCTGGACGTACCCCCGATGAGGTGATCTCGGCCTGGCCCGGCCGCCGCCGTTCTCTCTTCCGCGTCGAGGACACGGCTCAGCCCGCGGAAGTCCCGCAGCAGGATGCGCCGGAGGACGAAGGTCGGCAGCAGGGCCACCAGCCGGAGCCAGCCCGCGACATCGCCCTCGTAGTCGGCGAGAACGCGGGTGCCGCCGCCGTCCGCCACGCACACGTACTCCACCCGCGAGTTCCACGGCGACGTGGAGTGCCAGACCACGCGATGGCCGGGCTCGATGAGCTCGAGCACGTCGGCGAACCGCACTTTGAAGGGACCCCAGATGCGGTCGACCGCCCACCAGCGACTCCCGATCTCGGCCAGCCCCCCGTCGATCCGCTGTCGGAACTCGACGGCCGGTGCGAACTCCGGCCAGCGAGCCGGGTCGGCAAGGTACGGAAACACCCGCGCCGGAGGATGAGAGAGCCGAGCGTCCAGACTCACACGCCGCCACATCGTCGTCACACCATCTCGGGCACCGGGCGGTGGGGGTAGAGCTCCTGCATCGCCTGGTCGTACTTGCGCTTCATCAGCAGGAGATACAGAAGCCGGATCGGCGCGGGGATGTTCTCGCGCATCCAATCCTCCCGCTCGTCCTCCGGCACACTCGCGATCAGCAGCCCGACCTGCAGCGCCATGACGTCCTTGCCGAGCTCCTTGCGGTGGGCGGCCAGGGTCTCGCGCGTGTGCTTCTCCATCCAGTCCCACTCCTGCTGCGACATCACGACCCCGGCGACCGGCATGATCTCGTCCTCCTCCTGCCGGAGATGCGCCCCCAGGGTGTCGCGGAGCGTCTCGATGTCACCAGCCAGCGCATCGCGAAGACCGGGATCGGCGGTCGCAACCCAGGGAGCCAGCTGCGGCTCGATGCGGGCGAGCTGTGCGGCTACCTCGGCATGCTGGGCGCGCATCTGATCGACGTGCAGCGTGCAGCCGGGATCCCGCGAAGTGAGCCGGTCCCACAGCGCGATGTCCTCTGTCTCGTGATGCATGTGCAGCGCGTAGAAGTCGAGATGCGCATACCGGCCGACGATCGCCGCACGCGCGACATCTCCGGCATCCACCTCGCGGATCAGCAGCGGCAGCTCCCGGTAGAGCCAGCGCAGGATGCGGTGCACGAGGATCAGCCCCGACGTGTCGCAACCCGCGTGCTGCCCTTCCGGCAGCGCTCCTGACGACGGCAACTTGGCAGCCATGTCGTACCCCCAGTCCCCCGCCCACGCGCGGCTCGTCGACAACGAGGCACGCAGACAGCCGCACGATACACCCGCGGGCGGAGGAGCACACCCTCCTCGCCTGCCGGCGCTCGGCCGACTGGTCCCGAGGTCCGGTCAGTGATTCTCGGTGACGCGACCGGCATCGACCCGCCAATGCCGGTCGAGCTGCACGGCGTCGAGCATGCGGCGGTCGTGTGTCACGAGCAGCAGCGTGCCCCGATACGACTCGAGTGCCTGCTCGAGCTGCTCGATGGCCGCCAGGTCGAGGTGGTTGGTGGGCTCATCGAGCACCAGCACGTTCACGCCCCGCGCCTGCAGGAGCGCGAGCGCCGCCCGCGTGCGCTCGCCCGGAGAGAGTTCGTCGACCGGCCGGCTCACATGATCGGCCTTCAGGCCGAACTTGGCGAGCAGCGTGCGTACCTCACCGGACTCCATCGCCGGCACGAGCTCCTCGAACGCGGCGGCGAGGGGCCGTGATCCCACCAGCAGCGAGCGGGCCTGGTCGATCTCGCCGACCTCCACGTTCGCGCCGAGACTCGCTGTGCCCGCCGTCGGCGCCTGCCTGCCCAGCAGCGCCCGAAGGAGCGTCGACTTGCCCGCGCCGTTGTGCCCGGTGATGCCGATCCGTTCGCCCGCGTTCACCTGCACCGACACCGGCCCGAGCGTGAACGACCCCTGCTCGAAGACCGCGGAGCTCAGCGTCGAGACGACCGTGCTGGAACGCGGTGCGGAGCCGATGGTGAATTCGAGCTGCCACTCCTTGCGCGGCTCCTCCACCTCGTCGAGCCGCGCGATCCGGCTCTCCATCTGACGCACCTTCTGCGCCTGCTTCTCGCTGGACTCGGTCGCCGCTTTGCGCCGGATCTTGTCGTTGTCGGGCGACTTCTTCATGGCGTTGCGCACACCCTGGCTCGACCATTCCCGCTGGGTGCGCGCCCGCGCGACCAGATCCGCCTTCTTCTCGGCGAACTCGTCGTACTTCTCCCTCGCATGGCGGCGAACGGTGGCGCGCTCCTCGAGGTAGGCGTCGTAGCCACCGCCGTAGAGACGGTGGGAGTGCTGCGCCAGATCGAGTTCGAGGACGCGTGTCACGCTGCGCGCGAGAAACTCACGGTCGTGGCTGACCAGCACGACGCCGCCGCGGAGACCCCTCACGAAGGACTCGAGCCGCTCCAGGCCGTCCAGGTCGAGATCGTTGGTCGGCTCGTCCAGCAGCGCGATGTCGAACCGGGACAGCAGCAGCGCGGCGAGACCGACGCGGGCGGCCTGTCCGCCCGACAGCGACGTCATGGCCGCCTCTTCGGCGGGCGCCCCGCCGAGGTCGAGTCCTAGATCGGCGAGGACGACCGGAACGCGTTCGTCCAGGTCGGCGGCGCCGCTCGCCAGCCAGCGGTCCAGCGCCGTCGAGTAGGTGTCGGCGGGATCCACGCCGGTCGCGGACGGCGAAGGGTCGCCCAGCGCGGCGGCCGCGGCATCCATGTCCCTCGTCGCCTGAGCACAGCCGGTGCGACGGGCGATGTACTCGGCGACGGTCTCTCCGACGACGCGCTCGTGCTCCTGCGGCAGCCAGCCGACGAAGGCGTCGGCGGGCGAGAGCGTGATGCTGCCGGCCTGCGGTTCGTCGATCCCGGCGAGCAGCCGCAGCAGCGTGGACTTTCCGGCCCCGTTGGCACCGACCACCCCGATGACATCTCCCGGCGCCACCGTCAGATCGAGCGAATCGAAGAGCGTGCGGTGGCCGTGACCGCCGGCCAGGCCGCGCGTCACGAGTGTTGCCGTCATGCTCCCATCCTCTCAGCGCGCGAGCGCGTGCTCGGCACGCTCCACCCACGCACCGCCGTAGAGGATCCGTCTGCCGGAGGCAAGAGGGATGCCGGTGCTGCGCGCCCGCACCTAGGCTCGCGGGGCATGAGCACGAACACGCGTGACCACGACATCGTCCTCCTCGGCGCATCCGGGTTCGTGGGCGGATTCACCGCACGGCACCTGGCGCGTTCGGCGCCGGACGGCGTGCGGATCGCCGTCGCGGGACGATCCGAGTCGCGTCTGCGCGGCGTGACGGAGCAGCTCGGCGTCGATTGGCCGAGGATCGTGGTCGACACCGGGGATGACGCGGCCGTTGCACGGCTCGCGTCCTCGACGTCCGTCCTCGCGACCACGGTCGGGCCATACCTCCGCTACGGCATGAGCGTTGCCGCGGCCTGCGCACGCGCGGGCACGTCCTACGCCGATCTGTCGGGTGAGAGCATCTTCGTCGCGCGCAGCATCCTGCAGAACCACGAGACGGCCGAAAGGACCGGCGCCAGGATCGTGCACTCCTGCGGCTTCGACTCGATCCCGTCCGACCTCGGTCTAGGGTTCGCGCATGCGGCCGCCGGCGGTATGCCCATCGTCGCGGCGACGCTGCGGGTGCGATCGCTGCGCGGTGGCATCAGCGGCGGAACGATCGACTCGCTGCGGCAGCAGCTGGCAGAGGCGGCGCAGGATGCCTCCGCCCGGCGCCTCCTCGGCGACCCCTACGCGCTCACGCCTGGGCCGTCCGTGCGACTGCCCGGCCACCGTGGCAGCCGATGGGGCAAGGAGCGCGGGGCGTGGCAGGCGCCGTTCATCATGGGCGCGTACAACCAGCAGATCGTGCAGCGGAGCAACTACCTGACGGACTGGAGCTACGGGCAGCTCATGCGGTACCGCGAGGTCGTGGCCACCGGACGCGGGGCCGTCGGCTTCGCGCGTGCCGGCGCCGTCGCGCTCGCGACCGCAGGGTTCGTCGGGGCCCTGTCGTTCCCCCCGACGAGGGCGCTCCTGGATCGAGTGCTGCCTTCACCGGGCTCGGGGCCGAGCAGGGGCGCGATCGAGCACGGCACGTTCGTCCTCGACGTCGATGCCTACCCCGTCGAGGGCTCACCCAGGCGAACGCGGGTGGCTGCCCCGTACGACCCGGGCTACGGCGGGACCGGCGTGATGCTCGCCGAGTCGGCGCTGAGTCTCGCCCTCGATGAGCTGAGCGACCGGGCAGGCGTGCTGACCCCGATGGTGGCGATGGGCGAACGGCTGGCTGCCCGCCTGCGGGCTTACGGGTTCACCTTCGAGGTCGGCGAAGTCGACTGAGGGGTGCTTCGCCGCGAACGACGCACGACACCGGCGGTCACGTCAAGGGGGTGCGCGCGACATGGCCGCCGCACCAAGGTGAGCGCATGGGCATCCACAACGAGAACCTCCACGTCGCGCTCGACGACGACCGCATCGAGACCATCGAGCACGTCGTCGCCGAGGTGGAGGACGACATCCACCACGGCCGGGTGTCGGACGACGTCAGCCACGTGCTCGGGCAACGGCTCGAAGCCGCGGGCGTCTCGCTGGCCCCCGAAGCCGTCGACGATCTGGCCGAAGCCATCGAGAACGACGTCTCGCTCTAGCTCTCGGGAACTGACCGATCACTTCGACATCTCGCATGCGACCTTGTCATCGTCGCTGTGACGGAGACTGTGCTCTCGCCTCGGTCCCGACGCGGATCCCACAGCGGATAAGTCAGCGTCCGGGCATCTCGGTCGGCGTCAGGTGGAGGTCGGCTCGACTGCGAGCCAGGCGTTGATCTTCCGCGACGCGAGCGCCGTCGCCTCCCTCGTTCCCGTCGTCACGCCGAGAGGGAATCTCCGTCGCTCAGGGTTGCTCGGCGACAGCCAGACTGCGAAGGGTGCCGCATCAGTGCCTTGCCCCGAAAAGAACCCGTCGCTCATACGCATCACACCGGGAAGCGCTTCGGCCGCCGAGAGCTCGCCGCGCTCGAACGTCCGCGTGCGCCACCACGACACGACGATGAGCGCATCCCTCGTCAGGGTGAGCCCATACCGCCGGGAGCGGAACACCGCCGACAACACGATCGGCGCCATCAGCACAGCAGCCAGCAAGGCAAGAATCGGCAACCGGACCGGTGTCTCGGCCCCAAAAGTCACCTCGACCCCCTGCGTGAACATCGACACCAGGATCAGCACGATGCACAGCAGCGCCACTGCCGCCAACACGCTCGCGGTTCGTCGTACCCGCCTGCGCTGAAAGGAGCCGAGCTCGGCGATGGGACCGAGCATGTCGAAAGCTGTGGCGGGCACCCGCCCATCATCGCGGACCGAGAGCAACAGCACCCGTCGCCTGTGGACGATCTGTCTCGCGGGCCGGGCGAAGGAATCTTCTCGGGCAGTCGAGCAGCACCGGCGGATCCGCCCGCGCGGGTGCGAATGCCCGCCAGTCCCGCGCGCGCCTAGTGTGCACAGACTTCGAACACCGCTCGCCCATCCACGCAAGGATGCGCAGCTGTCGGCGGCAATGCAGAGGCTGATGTTCGAACCCGGGATCCTCTCGGCAGAAGACGGCGGATGCGGTCGATGAGTCTCGGTCGATCGATGGTCGGTGCGTCTGGAAGCGCACTGAGCATGACGCTTCCGTCATATCGGCGCCCGTCATCGGTCGACATGGCCGCGAGCGCGGCACCCAGACCAGCGAGATTGTCCATGGTAAACCCCTCCTGCTCCCTGTTTCCAGCAAACGTGCTTATAGTGGAAACACTAGAGAGGACCTCCGACATCGGCCCGACGAGAGGTAGGGATGCACGCATCGGATGACGTGACCCGGATGCGTCTGGTCGGCGGCAACCTGGGGCTGGACTTCATCAACACACGCACCGGACCACCGCAGGGCGACCCCGTCGATGACCTGCTCGACGGATATGCCGGCTTGGTGGCGTGGGCGGCTTATGCGGGAGTCGTCTCGAAGAACGCGGCAGCCCGCCTGCGCCGCCTGGCACATGAGGACCCGCCTGCCGCGGACGCCGCGTTCGCCCGATCGCGGGGCATTCGAGACGACCTCGACGAGGTGTTCCGCGCACTCGTTGAAGGCCGCGAGGCTGATGATCTGGTGCTGCGCAGACTTCGCGAAGACGAATCAGAGGCGCTCCGAAGCGCGCGACTGCGGCCCGGGGCTGTCTTCGCCTGGACGTGGGACGAGGACCGATCCCTCGCCGGCCCGCTGTGGCCTGTCGTCCATGAGGCGATCCGCCTTCTGCTCACCGGCCCGCTCGACCGGATCAAGCAGTGTGGCGGATGTCGCTATCTGTTCCTCGACGAGAGCCGCAACCACGCCCGGCGGTGGTGCAGCATGGAGGACTGCGGCACCGACGAGAAGATCCGACGCTACGTCACCACTCGTCGGGCTGCGCGGGAACTGCGCACCCTCGGATAGGGGGAACGCGGTCTCGGGCTCGTCCTTCCGTTGCGAGGCGAGCTGCTCGATGATGACGTCACCCGTCTGTGGACGATTCGAACGAAAAGGGCCCGAGATCCGCGTGGTTACGCGGCTCTCGGACCCTCTTCTGTGACAGCGGTACGTGGAGATGGGGGGAATCGAACCCCCGTCCATCGCTGAGTAACTGCGGTTTCTCCGGGCGCAGTCTGTGAAAGCGTTCTACTCGGCTCCGACCTTTGTCACAGACACCTAAGTCGACGAGCCCATCCTGATAAGAGTCCCGCGTGACGCTCAGGCGACGTCACGCAGCAAGATCCCTAGATGACGCCAATACCCGTGACGGGATCAGTCACGGATTGACGGCGTCGGGCTCGCTGCTCAGGCAGCGAGGGCGAACGCGGACTGCTTCTTTTCGGCAGTTATTGGTTTGCAAGGAGCGTTTACGAGATAACCCTGCATCCTCGGCCCGCTTCACGCAGATTCGCAGGCGATGTCGAAACCGATCATCCCCGTGTCCTCGAATCGAGGTGGTTCCTTCTCGCGAAGGGCCGCTGTCACACTGTGGAGTTGCCAACACCCGGGCGCCGAAGCATCCGAGCACATCAGAATACAACGGATGCCGCTCCCCCGCCATTCCCGGCGGAAACGGATGGTCGGTGAGCGCGTTCCGCGACAGGGGCCGGGTTGTCAAGGCCCGTGCGAGACCGCGCCGGTGATGGTCGGCTGAGGCCACCCACCTAAGGAGTGAGATCGAGATGTCGCAGAACACCCCCCAGCAGCGCGCCAAGCAGCCCCGGTCGGCTCTCGCCGGGCCTTACGGGCACCCCTTCCACCCCATCCTCGTGACCATCCCGATCGGCGCATGGGTGGCGAGCATCGTCTTCGACATCATCGGGCTGGTCTCGGACGACCCCGCGCCGTACGTGCAGGGCGCCTGGATCCTCATCGTCATCGGCCTCGTCGGCGCCGTGCTCGCCGCCGTCTGGGGCTTCCTCGACTACTTGCAGCTCGGCCGCGGCACCGACGCGCGGAGGACCGCGACGATCCACATGGCACTCAACCTCGGCGTCACCGTGCTGTTCCTCATCAACCTTCTCGTGCGGCTGTCGGCCGACGACCAGGACGAAGTCAGCATCGTCGGATTCATCCTCAGCATCGTCGGTCTCGCAGCCCTCGGCGTGTCGGGATGGCTCGGCGGCAAGCTCGCCTACCACTACGGCGTGCGGGTCGCTGACGAGCGCACCCAGATGGACGGCTTCCGCTGAACCCGGCTCGGATCAGGCGCTGAGCGAGGCGCCGGCCCAGCGGCGGCGCTGCGACAACACGATCGCGACGAGGCCGGCGGCGACCGCGCCGATCGCCACGGGACCGCGGCGCGACCGCCAACCTCCCGTCGCTGGGCTTGCCGAAGACGGCGGGTCGAACACCGTGCCCGTCGTCACGTCGGCGCCCTCGCCACGCAGTTCCACGTTGTCCATCAGCCACCCCGCCATCCCGTCGTAGACGGGCGGTGCGAAGCGATGCACCGGAAGCACGACCGTCTGCGACCGGCCGACGAACACGGCGTGACGCCGGCGATGCGGCGCCCTCACGATGGCACGCGCCACCCGCGTGGGCGACGACGCCGGGGGCAACGGGTGGACGTGCCGCGTGGTGACGTTGGCCGCGTGCTGGTAGATCGGGGTGTCGATCGTTCCCGGCAGCACGACGCGCACGCGGATGCCGGTACCGCGAAGTTCTTGCCGCAGCGACTCGGCGAAGCCGAGCAGACCCCATTTGCTCGTGACGTACGGCGAGATGGCCGGCGACCCGACGCGCGAGTAGAGCGAGCCGACCATGACGAGCGCGCCGGAGTCCTGGCGCCGGAAATACGGCAGCACCGCACGTGCCCCGTGCACCTGGCCCATGAGGTTCGTCTCGAGCACCTGCCGGAACATCTTGGACGGCAGATGCTCGAAGGCGCCGTAGGCGAAGACGCCCGCATTGCCGACCCACACATCGATGCGGCCGTACTCGCTGTGGGCGGCCGCGGCGAGCGCGCGCACCTGGCCTTCGTGCGACACGTCGGTCGGCACGACCAGCGCCACCGCACCCAGGGCCCGGCACTCCTCTGCCACGGCCTCGAGTGCGTCCTTGCTGCGCGACGCGAGCACGAGCCGCGCACCCTTCTTGGCGTACATCCGCGCCGTCGCACGGCCGATTCCGCTCGATGCGCCCGTGATGACCACGACGTGCGCGGCTGCCCGGCTCATGGGGCCTCGAGCGACGAGCGACCGGGCAGGTTGAGCTCGCCGGGATCGACATCGACGTCTCCGGTATCGTCCGGGCCGCCCGTGCCGGGGACGGCTCGCACGTCGCCGGGATCGATGTCGGCATCAACCGTGTCGGGCAGGGGATCGGCCTGCTTCTCCTGCGTCTCGCTCTCACTCGCGGGGCTGTAGCTCATGTCCTTGCGCAGCGACTCCTGCTCCGACAGCGGGCTCAGCCGCGACTCGGCGGGTCGTGATGACGCGGCGTCGGGATTCTCGTGTTGCGGGTCCATGCAGCGACGGTAGGCGGCATCCGTTCCTGCGGTCGTCCCCCTTGACATCCCCGCGCAGCGCACGCCGAGCCCATCGCGTCGCGACGAGCGACGCGCGACATCCTCAATCGCCGGGCCTCGGCCTGCGGCGCCTCCGGAGGGTCATCGACGCGGTATCGCACGCTACGGCCGCGCTGCCCCCACGGAGCCTGTCGCCCGCGGCGAAAGGTCCGGAAGCGCCCGGATGCCGAACTGATTGCGCAGCGCACTCAGCGCGGCGAACCAGCCGGGCAGACCCGTGACGCCGGGGCCGGGAGCTGCGGACGCGGAGGCGAGGTAGACGCCGGGAATCGGCGTGCGCCACGGGTCGGGGCTCAGCACCGGGCGACGAACGAGCTGCCAGAGGCTGGGAGCGCCGGCGGCGATGTCACCGCCGGGATAGTTCGGGTTGTGCCGCTCGACCTCGCGCGCCGTGCGTGAGCTCGCCGCGAGGATCGTGTCGCGGAAGCCGGGGGCGAACCGCTCGATCTGCGCGGTGACCGCTTCGCGGCGGTCGACCGCACTCCCGGCGGGCACGTGGGTGTACGTCCACAGGGTGTGCTTGCCCGCCGGGGCCCGGGTCGTGTCGAACAGCGACGGCTGCGACACCAGCACGTAGGGGCGTTCGGGCAGGCGACCGCGGTTCACCTGATTCTCGGCATCCGCCACCTCCGCACGTGTGCCGCCGAGATGCACCGTGCCCGCGCGGCGCAGCTCGGCGTGCGTCCACGGGACGGGGTCGCTGAGCGCGAAGTCGACCTTGGCGACGCCGTCCCCGTACCGGAAGCGCTGCAGCGCCCGCCGGTAGCGGGCGGGCATCGCGTCGCCGGCCAGCCGGATGAGCGCCTTGGGTGTCACATCGAGGAGAGTGGCGGTGGCGTCGGGCAGCGCGTCGAGCGCTGTCACCTCGTGGTCGACGACGAGTTCCCCGCCGTGCGCGCGCAGATCGTCGACCATCGCATCGATGATCGCCTGGCTGCCGCCGATCGGGATGGGCCAGCCGCGCGCGTGCGCATAGGCGGTGAGCGCCAGCCCCGCGCCGGCGGCGGGGACGCTCGGCATCGACAGGATCGTGTGCGCGGCGACACCGGTCAGCATGGCGGGAGCGACGTCTTGCCGGAAGCGCAGATTCCACGCTGGGCTTCCCTGCTCGAGCGCGCGCAGGCCGAACGAGACCGCAGTCGGGATGTCGCTCGGAATGCGCACCAGGGGCGACCCGGTGAATTCCGCGACGCGCGTCGAGTGCTCGACGAGCGGGCGCATCAACTGGGCGTATGCCAGCGCGTCGGGGCCGAGCGCCTCGGCGGTGCGCCCCAGATCGTGGTAGGCGACACCCGCATGGCGTTCGTCGAGCGGGTGCGCGAACGAGACGTCGGGCGTCACGAACTCCACGCGCTCACGCAGACCGAACTCGCGGAAGAACCGCGACTCGAAGGCCATCGGGTGCACCGCAGAGCACACATCGTGGTGGAACCCCGGCAGCGTCAGCTCCCGTGTGGCCGCCCCGCCGCCGGGCCGGTCGGCGCGTTCGTACACCCGCACGCGCAATCCCGCGCGGGCAAGGGTGACGGCGGCGGCGAGACCGTTGGGGCCGGCCCCCACCACGACGGCGTCGAGATCGCCGCCGCCGCGCCTGGGGCGGGTGTTCACGGTGACGGCGCCTCGGTCCCGGCGGATTCGCTCGCCACGGGCGGGTCTCCGGTGGGCGTGCCCGCGGTGGGCTTGGCTCCGGCCGGCTTGGCCCCGGCGGTCTTGGCTCCTGTGGGCTTGGCGCCGCTGCGTGACGGCTTGGGCGCGGGGTCGGATGCCGCGTCCGCCGCCGACTCACCGGGCTTCGGGGTGTCGGGAGCGAGGGGCTCCGACTCCCCCGCGCCGGCCAGGGGGTTCCATGAGTCCTCGAGGTCGAGCGGCTGTCCTGTCGCGTCAGCCTGCTCCACGCCGTCGGTGCTCGTGACCGGAGCAGGCTCGGGCTCCGTGGCGTTCGTCGACATCGCACCCTCCGTTCCACCGGTGCCGGACACGGCGTCGGCGAGCTCATCTCCCTGCAGTTTGGCAGCATCCGCGGGGTCGGCACTCGCCGATGCGGCCGTGGCGGCGCGAGCCCCGGCATCCGTGTGGTGCTCCTCGCCGGTGTCGGCCATCTCCTTCTCGGCCGTCGTCGCCTCGAGGCGGCCGGCGGCCCTCCCTTCGGCGAGGTACGCGAGCCGGTGCAGGGTCTCGTCGTTGCGCCAGTGCAGGGGGATGTCGAGCAGCTGCTGCGGGATGAACCGGCCCGGTCCCGCGATCGCCTCCTCCTGGATGCGCACGACGCAGCCGTCTCCGCGCGTCTTGACGTCGATGGTCACGCGCGCCTCGCCGATCGGCCAGCCGCGCGCCCGCATCACCATCATCCGCGACGGGATGAACTCCTCCACCACCGTCTTGTCGTCGATGAGCGCCGGCCAGACTCCGAACGAGTGATGCAGCTCTGCGCCCGCCATCGGCCACGTCTCGTCGACCTCTCGCATACGGGACGCCCCGACGACCCACGACGGATACAGCCAACCGTCGCTCAGCACCTCGAACACGTCCTCGGGTGTGCAGTGCAGCACCCTCACATTGCGGGACATCGCGTCGCTCCTCCGCCGTCGTGGGTCCGTGCGGACGACGATAGAACAGGCCGCGTCGGCCATGGAGCGGGTTGCGCCGAGACCGATCGTGTGCCATCCCGCGCCGATGTCATGATCACGGACGCCTCGTCCCGACCGTCGGCGGTGGCCTCGCCACCGGGGCGCGACAATCACCCCTCCCAGCGTGCACATGGTACGCCCGAGATCCCGATTCGTAAACAGGTCAGTCGGCTTCGAGGTCGGCGGGCTACCCTGTCGCCTCCCAACGACAACGTCGGGCTCCCTCGCCGGCCCGGCGGAGGAGGACACCCATCATGAGCACGAACACCCCGAGGCCGTTGACGGCCGAAGAACTGGCGGGCGAGGGAATCATCGCGCTACCTGCCAAAGAGGTCGTCTCGATCCTCGACCTGGCAGCCGATATCGACCTCGCGATCGACGGCGCGGCGCCCATCGACCTCGCGATCGCACTGAATGCGAACGTGGTCGCACCGATCGACGCGGCCGTGAGCGCGAACCTGCTCGCCGACGGCTCGTCGGCCCAGGCCATGTCCGACCAGGCGGTGCAGGTGACCCAGACCGTCGAGGCCGACGCGATCGCCACCGCGCTGCAAGACAGCACCATCGATCAGTCCGACACGACCGAGAACGAGGATCCCGCAGACGGTTCCCTGCTCATGGCAGGCACGGGTACCGGCGAGTTCATGGCCGACGGCGCCGCGCTGGCGGATGCCGCCCCGATCGACGGCAGCGTCGTCATCGATTCGACGGGCGCGATCATCGGCGTCCTGGATGCCGCCACGGGCAACGTGATCGACGCCGACGGCGCCATCATCGGAACGCTCAACGAGACGTCGGGAATCGTCGTCGACGCGGCCGGCAACCTCATCGGCACGGTCACCGACCTGGTCGACGGTGCAGCCGTCGTGGGTTCGGGTGGTCAGGTGCTCGGCATCCTGGATGCCCTCACCGGGCAGGTGCTGGATGCGACCGGCAACGTGGTCGGAGCGCTCGACCCGCTGACAGGCGAGGTGCTGGACACCCTCGGCAACGTGCTCGGCACGGTGACCGACTTCGTGGACGGCACGACGGTGCTGGATGCCGCGGGCAACGTGATCGGCATCCTCGATGCCGCGACCGGCAACGTGGTCAACTCCCTCGGCACCGTCATCGGTGCGCTGAACCCGCTCACGGGGCAGGTGCTCGATGCCGCCGGCAACCTGCTCGGCACCGTCGGCGAGATCATCGACGACGTGACCGACGCGCTCGGCCGGCTCAACACCGGCGACCTGCTGAAGGGCGATCTGCTGAACGTCGACGTCAACGTTGACCTCGATGCGGATCTCGCGGCACCGATCAACGGCGCCGTGGCCGCCAACGCCAACGTGGCGGCGCCGATCGATGCCTCGGTGGCGGCGAACATCCTCGCCGACAACTCCGAGGCCACCGCCATCGCCCAGCAGGAGGCGGTGATCACGCAGGTGATCAGCGGCAGCGCGATCAGCACGTCCGACCAGTTGTCCAACATCGACCAGGGCGACCCGGTCGACGACGACGACACGGCGTCGACCGACGATGTCGTCGTGCCTGCGGTCGAGATGCCCGCCGTCGACACCGTGGACGACACCGCGTCGACCGACGACGCTGCCGTGCCTGCGGTCGAAATGCCTGCCGTCGAAACCGTGGACGCCCCGGCGTCCGACCCGAGCGTCGACTCGGCTGACACCACCACACCGTGACAACGCTCGTCGACGCACCCACCCGCGTCGACGGTGTCGAACTCATCGGAGCGATGGTGGGGTCCGGCTACCGGACCTCACCCTCGCTGGTGAGGCGCGCGGACGGACAGGTGCTCCAGCTGACCCCGCTGCTCTACCACGTGCTCGACGCCGTCGACGGCCGGCGCGGAGTCACAGAGATCGCCGAGACCGTGGGGCGGGCCACCGGCCGCGCCGTCACGGCCGCCGACGTCCAGGCGCTGGTCGACCGGCACCTGCGGCCCCTCGGGCTGCTGCGCAAGGCCGACGGGTCCGAGCCCGAACTGCGGCGGTCCGACCCGCTCCTGGCACTCAAGCCGCGGCTCGCGGTGACCAAGCCGAGTACGACGCGACGACTGACCGACCCGTTCCGGTTCCTGTTCCGTCCCGTGCTCGTCGTGCCCCTCGTCTTCGCGTTCGTCGCGATCGTGGGGTGGGTGTTCTTCGAGCGAGGGCTCGCGGCATCCGCCTACGACGCGTTCCAACGGCCCCACCTCCTGCTGCTCGTGTTCGTGGTGTCGGTGATCTCCGCCGGCTTCCACGAGTTCGGGCATGCGGCCGCACACCGCTACAGCGGCGGGGTGCCCGGCTCGATGGGCGCGGGCCTGTACGTGGTCTGGCCGGCGTTCTACACCGACGTCACCGACAGCTACCGGCTCGGGCGACCGGGCCGCATCCGCACCGACCTCGGCGGGCTGTACTTCAACGCCATCGTGGTGGTGCTCACCTACTTCTGGTGGCTCACGACCGGCTGGGAGGCGCTGCTGCTGCTGGTCGCGACGCAGATCCTGCAGATGGTGACGCAGCTGCTCCCGTTGCTGCGCTTCGACGGCTACCACGTGCTGGCCGACCTCGCCGGCGTCCCCGATCTGTACCACCGCATCAAGCCCACACTGCTCGGGCTGCTGCCGCATCGCTGGAACTCGCCCGACCAGCGTGTCCTGACCGTCCGCGCGCGCGTGCTCATCACCGCGTGGGTGCTGGTGACGGTTCCTCTGATGGGATTCATGCTCTATGCGATGGTGCGGGCGGTGCCACGGTTGCTCGGCAGCGCGGGATCGGCGATGGGGACGGATGTCGCGGCCGTGGTCGACGCCGGGCTGAACGGTCGCCTGCTCGATGTCGCCGCGTACAGTCTCCAGGTGCTGACGGTGGCGCTGCCGGTTCTCGCCTGCGCGCTCGTGCTCGGACGCGTGGGCTTCCGGTTCTTCCGCGGGCTGCTGCGGTGGAGCCGCGGGTCGACCCCGAAGCGCGGCGTGGCCGTGATCGTCGGTCTTGCCGTCGCAGGTGGGCTGGCGTGGGCGTGGTGGCCGGGTGAGGACAACTACCGTCCGATCCAGCCCGACGAGCGCGGCACCATCACCGCGATTCTGCCCGACCGCGCGAGCGCGCCGGCTTCCGGCCCGCGCACCGTGCTGCCCGTGAGGGAGGCGTCGCCGATCGCGTCGCCGATCGGCGCGGCGGCGGAGCGGCGGCTCACGAGCGGGGAGCCCCTGGTGACCACGTTCGATCGGGGCACCACGCTGCCGACGAAGGCCGACCCCATGCTGGCCATGGTCCTCGTTCCCGCGACTCCCCAGCCGTCGGGGCCGACGCTGACCGCCTGGGACGGCACCTGGGTGTTCCCCTTCGACAAGCCGCTGCCTCCCGAAGAGGGCGACAACCAGGCGCTCGCGGTGGTGACGGAGGACGGCGGCGTGGCGTACGACGTGGCCTTCGCGATGGTCTGGGTCGACGACGTCGAGATCACGAACGTCAACGAGGCGCACGCCTACGCCTCGTGCACCGACTGCGTCGCCGTCGCCGTCGCGTTCCAGGTGGTGCTGATCATCGACGATGCGCGTGCCGTCGTCCCGCAGAACCTCGCCGTCGCCGCGAACTACGATTGCCGCTCCTGCGTCACCGCGGCGCTGGCCAGCCAGCTCGTGCTGTCGCTCGAGCAGGAGCCGGGTGAGCAGGAGCTGCGAGCGCTCGGCGAGGTCTGGCAGGCGCTGCTGGATTTCGGTACCCGGATCACCGCGTACTCGCTCGCCCAGATCAGTGCGGTTCTCGACGTCGTCAAGGAAGAGATCAAGGAGATCGTCGGTGCTGCGCCGCCGCTGGAGCCGGATGCGGCTGCCCCCGCGACGTCGCCCACACCTGAGCCGACACCCCTCTCGGACGTCGAGGCCGCCGTGCCCGGCGTGGTGGAGCCCCCGCCACCCGATGGCGTGAGCGAACCGTCGCCGGCGGACGAACCGGCGCCGGCGACCGAAACGACGCCGGCGACGGAGCCCGCCCCCGCGACGGAACCGGCGCCGCCGACCGATCCCGCGCCGGCGATCGATCCCGCGCCCGAGCCGGCGCCCGCGCCGGAGCCGGCGCCCGCACCTGCGCCCGAGCCGACGCCGGAGCCCGCACCTGCGCCCGAGCCGACACCGGAGCCCGCACCTGCGCCTGCGCCGGAGCCGACCCCGGAGCCGACACCGACGCCGTGAGGTGCCGGCCCGCGGCTCGGGTCAGGCGAACCCGAGTTCGCCGCGGACGATCGAGTCGCCCGAGTGCGTGGGATCGCCGTCGGCCGGTTCCTGCGAGACGTCGACGAGCACGTACTCGCGCAGATCGATGTCGTCGGGCACGGGAAAGACCCCGGTGCTGCCTTCGAGCGTGCCCAGGCTCACAAGAGCCGACGCATCCTCGGTGATCAGCCAGACCTCGCGGAATCCGTCGCTCGGCTCTGCGGCCTCGAGATCGACCTGGACCTGCCGCGCGCCGTCCGGCTTCTCCACGATCACCGCCGTGCCCGACGCATCGGGGTGGGCGGGGAACGCGTCCAGGGTCGCCACTGCGATCTCGACCGGCTGCGTCTCGCGCACCAGCGTCCACGTCCCCACAGCGGCGACGATCAGCGCGATGCTCGCCGCAAGAGCGAACACGATCCTGGTCCTCCGCTTCCGCCGCGCGGGCGCCGGAGCCCCGGGAGATTCCTCGTCGTCGGAGACGGATGCCGCAGCCGAAGCGCGCTCAGGCTCGTCAGCGGTCGCCGCCCGCTCCCGCTCGTCCGCGGCCGGAATCCCGCCGGCGGTCGACATCCGGTCCGCGGCGCCGAGCCCCAGCTCCTCGGCGATGCCCGCCCACACGCGCTCGGGCGGCGCCTCGAGGTCACCCACGCCCACCGTCGAGCGGCCGACGATCACGGTGTACTCCAGTTCGGCGAGCTCCAGCGCGCACTCGTCGCACGTGTCGAGGTGCGCACGCTCCTCGTCGGTCGCCGGCTCGCCGAGCGCGATCAGCGATAGGCGGTCGGGGTCAAGGTGCGACATGGCCTACCTCCAATCGGCTGCGCAAACGGGTGAGACTTCGCCTGATGTGGCTCTTCACCGTACCGAGCGGCATGCCCAGTCGCTCTGAGATCTGCTCATGAGTCAGATCGTCGTAGAACGCCAGTCGTACCACGCGCCGGGCGTCGGGCTCGAGCCGGTCGATCTCATCGGCGAGCAGCAGCCGGTCGCCCAGGTCGACCTCCCCGCCCACGACATCGTCCGGCGTGGTGAACCGCTGCAGTTCGGCCTGCAGCGCCCGCACCCGGGTCCGTGCCTCCAGGGTGTCCGCGATCCGACGCCGCGTGATGGCGATCAGCCACGTCGAGAGCTTCGCCTTCGTCGGGTCGAATCGCTCCCGCGAGGTCCACGCCGATACGAAGGCCTTCTGCGTGACGTCCTCGGCGTCGCCGCGATCGCCGACGAAGCGCAGCGCCATGGTGAACACGACCGGCGACCACCGGCGGTAGATCTCCTCGAGTGCGCGTTCGTCGCCGCGTCGGAAGCGATCGCTCAGCTCCCGCTCGTGCGCGTCATCCACGCTGTGTCCTCTCGTCCTCGTCCTCGTCAAGAGCGGCATCGTCGCCGGCTCAGGGAAGCGGGGTCGCTATGGCGACCACGTTATCCGCGTATCGGCCCGTCGTGGAGTCGAACTCCCCACCGCAGGTGATGAGCACGAGCGCCTTCGTGCCCGTGCGCGCGAACAGCTCCTCTACCGGGAGCTCGGCCTTGGGGAAGTAGGTGACGGATTCGATGGCATAGCGGTGCGTCGTGCCGGCGGCATCCGCCACTTCCACGACGTCGCCGGCGACCAGCTCGCGGAGCCGGCTGAAGGGGCCGATGGGATACCCCGGGGCGTCGACATGCGCCGAGATCACGACATTGCCGTCGGCGCTCGTCGGATCGGACCCGAACCGGTACCAGCCGGCGACGGCCGGGTCGACGGGCAGCTCCATGAAGCCGCCCTGCTCGACGCCGACGGGCACCACCGGAACCTCCACACCGAGCGAGGCGGCGACCACCCGCACCGGCGGCTGCGGGGTGCGCGCCGGTGTCGGAGTGGCCGCCGCGACCGGCACCTCGACCACCGCAGTGGGGGTCGGCGTGGGGAGCGCCGTCGTGGTCGGTGCCGTCATCGGCGGACTGCTCTCGGGTTGCTCCGAGCCGCACCCCGCCAGCACGAGCACGACCGCAAGGGCGGCCAGCGCCCCTGCGGTCGTCCTCGCCATGTCGCAGATCCTCAGCGGTTCGCCCGTGTCCGGACGACGACGACAGCGGATGCCGCGACCGCCGCCGCGAGCGCCAGCCCGGCGACCAGGAACATGGACTGCATCATCGCGTCGCGTTCGGCGAGCTGACCGCCGGTGCCAGAGTTGACACCGTCCGGGGCCGAGTGCAGGCCCGACACCGTCTGGACGGCGACCGCCAGGTTCTCGTCTTCGAGGCTGCCCCACGCGTAGACGACGGTGAGGACACCCTCCTGGACGGTGACATCGGTCGGCCCGAGGACGGGGTCGGTCGTCCCCGCCGCCGCGACGGAGGCCGAGATCGTCCCCGCGGCGAGGTCGAGGCTCGCCTCGTTGGGGTTGGTGAGGTCTTCGATGACCGGGGTGCCGCCCGCGAGGACGTCGACGGCGGGGGCCGCCGCGACGTGGCGAACGGTCAGGCGTCCTTCGCCTGCGGCGGTGCTCGACGTGTCGTTGACGAACGGTGTGAGCGTCGGCTGTCCAGCCTCGTTCAGGTGCGCGACGGCGGTGTAGTTGGTGCCGGCGGCGAGCGTCAGGGTCGCCGGTCCGAGCACCGGGGCGCTGGCATCCGCGGCATCCGGAGCCGTGATCGCGACCTCGTAGTCGCCGGCCGGGAGGTCGAGCGGTCCGGCAAGATCGCCGGGCTGGAAGTTGTCCAGAGTCAGCTCGCCGTTGACGTACACGTCGACCGGGGTCTCGGGGATGCCGTGAAGCACCGAGAGCACGGCACCGTCGGCAGTGCTGGCACTGGCGGGTGCGACCATCAGACCGAGGCCTGCGATGGCCCCGGCGGCGATGCCCGCGAGAATCTTGTTTCGCACGGTGGTCCTCCTTCGTCGGGGCGGTCGGTCGCCGCCCATCGGAAAGTGATTCCCTCCGAAGGGTGGATATGGATGCACCTGAATGAAGATGTCTCGGATCTTGTGCGCGCGGTGCGTAGAGTCGGCTTCATGAGCGACGTCGTCATCACGGTCCGCGGGGAGCACGAGACCCGCATCGCCCCCGAGCGTGCGATCGCGCACCTCACCATCCGCTCCGAGGGCACCGAGCGCGGCGCGGTGGTGGAGCGCATGGCCGCGTTCACCGAGCCGGTGCGCGATGACCTCGCCGCTCGCAAGTCGGCGGGCACGATCATCGAGTGGACGAGCCAGCGCGTGTCGGTGTGGTCGGAGCGACCCTGGAATCCCGAGGGCAGGCGTCTGGCCCCCGTGCACCACGCCAGCGTCGACTTCTCGGTCACCTTCGCCGACTTCGCCGTGCTGTCGTGGTGGGCCGGTGAGGTCGCCGAGCGCGAGGGCGTCCAACTCGGCTGGATCGAATGGAAGCTGACGCCTGAGACACGGGCGCGAGTCGAAAGGGATGTCGCCACCCAGGCCGTGAGCGTGGCCGTCGCTCGCGCGACGGCCTACGCCGGTGCCCTCGGGCTCGCCGACGTCACCGCCCTCGAACTCGCCGACCTCGGACTGCTCGCTCGGCAGGACCGGCCCGAGATGGCCCCGCCGGGGCGCATGCTGATGGCGAAGGCCTCCTTCGCGGGCGACGCCGCCGGCGGGGGGCCGGCGGTGCAGCTGCAGCCCGAAGACATCGTGATCTCCGCCGCCGTCGAGGCGCGCTTCGCCGCCCGATGACCGCTGCCGACGGCGCGCACCCGACGTCGGACACGTCCAGTGGGCCACACGCCGACCCTTCGCGGTCGTTGAGCGAGGGAGGCACGACCGAGACGAAACGCCACGAACACGGCGGAGACGCTTCGTCGCGCTCCCCCGACGGGCGACCCGTGAGCGTCCGCCCCGGGATCGCCGAGCGGCTGTCGCGCATGATCCAGCTGCCCACGGTCTATGCCGAACGCGCCGAACGGGGACCGGCGCCGTTCGACGCGTTCGCGGATCTTCTCGTCGATCTCTACCCCCTCGTGCACGAGCGCCTAGAGCGGGAGCGCATCGGCGAGCTCGGCATCCTTTATCGCTGGCGTGGACGCGTCGCCGAGCGGCCCACCGTGCTCATGGCGCACTTCGACGTCGTTCCCGTGGACGAGAGCGACGCGTGGTCGCATCCGCCCTTCGAAGGACGCATCGAGGGCGGCTGGGTCTACGGTCGCGGCGCCCTCGATGACAAGGGACCGCTGGTGGTGGTGATGGATGCCGTCGAGAACCTCCTTGCGGCCGGCTTCACGCCCGCGCGGGACGTGTACCTGTCGTTCGGCGGTGACGAGGAGACGTTCGGCGGCGCCGCCCGGGTGATCGCCGAGACGCTGCGGGACCGCGGTGTCGAGCCGTGGCTCGTGCTCGACGAAGGCGGCGCCGTCGTGGCGGCGCCCCTCCCCTTCGTCCGCGGACGGGCGGCGATGGTCGGCGTCGGCGAGAAGGGTGTGCTCACACTCCGCCTCAGCGCCCGCGGCGAGGGCGGACATGCGTCCGCTCCGCCGTCGCGGACCGCGGTGCGCCGCATCGCGCGCGCGGTCGAGCGCCTCGGCCCCGGCACGTTCCCGGCGCGCACTCCGACTGCGGTCACGCGGATGCTCGAGCTCTTCGCGACACGGGCCGACGGCATCCCTCACCGCCTCTATCGCCTGCTGGCCGCCATGCCGTGGCTGACCGCGCGGGCCTTCGCGGCGATGGGCGGCGAGCCGGCTGCTCTCGTGAGAACCACCGTCGCCGCGACCATGCAGTCCGGCGGCACGGCCGCGAACGTGCTGCCCTCGCAGGCGTCGGCGACGCTCAACCTGCGCATCGCGCTCGGCGAGTCGGTGCAGAGCACCGTCACTCGGGTGCGGCGACGGATCGCCGATCGACACGTCACCGTCGAGGTGCTCGAAGGTGACGAGCCGTCGCCGGAGTCCTCGACCGAGAACGCGCAGTTCGCGCTCATCACCGAGGCCGTGAAGGTGTCCCATCCGGACGCGGCGACCGTGCCGTACATGATGATGGCGGCGACCGACTCGCGGCACTTCCACCGCTTCTCGCCCGCGGTCTACCGCTTCGCGCCGCTCGAGATGAGCAAGGCGCAGCGCTCGTCGATCCACGGGGTCGACGAGCGCGTCGATATCACGGCGCTCGAACGGGGTGAGCTGTTCCATCGCACGCTGCTGCAGCGCTTAGAGTGATCGCACCCGCCCTGTGCGCACGCGCGAGGGCGGAGGGAGCACGCTCGGGTCTGGGGCCCACAAGCAAGGAGCACGGATGACGCGCAGCGCCATGTCCTCACGCGTCACGATCGGGACGCTGGCGAGCGTCGTCGGCTTCCTGGCCTTCGTCGAGTTCACGAGCGGCGTGATCCAGGGCTACTACACGCCCATGCTCACCGACATCGCGCGGCACCTCGGCGTGCACGACGCCGATGTCAATTGGCTCGAGGGCACACAGCTCATGCTGTCGGCGCTGGTCGTGCCCGCCTTCGCGAAGCTCGGCGACATGGTGGGGCACAAGCGCATGCTGGTGATCTCGACGGCCATCACGGCCGCGGCATCCCTGGTGCTGCCGTTCACCGACTCGTTCGCCGTCTTCCTCGCAGCGTGGGCCATCCAGGGCTTCTACGTCGTCTGGCTGCCGCTGGAGATCGCGCTGATCTGGTCGCGCTCGCGCCGTATGGAGGGCCGGGCGACGATCACCGCGCGTGCTGCGGGATTCCTCGTGGCGGCACTGGAGTCCGGCGCCATCATCGGCGCCCTGGTCGGCGGCATGCTCATCGACACGCTGCCGCTGTGGATCGTGCTGCTCGTGCCGGCGCTGCTCGTCGTCGCGTGCTTCTTCGTCATCCTGTTCGGGGTGAAGGAGTCGCCGGAGCCGACCGGCGGCCGCCTCGACAACGTCGGCCTCGTGCTCATCTCGCTCGCCCTCGTCGCCTTCACGGGCGGCCTCAGCCTGCTGCGCCTGGACGGCCCGGTCGACCTGGTCGCCTGGCTCGTCACGGCACTGGGCGTGCTGCTCGTCGTACCGTTCGCGCTGTGGGAGCTGCGACGGGAGGACCCGCTCATCGACGTGCGGATGTTCCGCTCCCCCGCGCTCGGCCCGGTGTTCCTCACGGCAGGACTGTTCGGCGTCAGCGTGCTCGGCGCGCAGGCGCCGCTGTCGACGTTCGCCCGCACCGACCCCGAGACGTATGGCTACGGTCTGGGAACGACCGGGTTCCAGACCTCGCTGATCATCGGCGTGTATCTGATCGCCATGATCACCGGCGCGCTGCTGTATTCGCTGATTGCGCGACTCACCGCACCCCGACTCACCCTCATCGGCGCGGCGACCCTCGTCGGCGTCGGGTTCCTGATGTTCCTGCCGTTGCACGACACCTACGCACAGGTCATCGTGAACATGCTGATCGTCGGTCTGGGCTCCGGCGCCCTGGTGGCGGCGCTCCCGGCGGCTGCGGCATCCGCTGCTCCGCCGAGCCAGACCGGCGTGGCGACGGGCCTCACGAACTCGGTCAAGACGGTGGGCGGCGCGATCGCCTCCTGCGTGTTCGGCATCGCCCTGCTGCAGGGCGCGACAGGCGCCGCTGCCGGCGGCACGGCCGGGTCGCTGTCGGGGTACTTCACCGTGTGGGCGGTGTGCGGTGCGACGGCCCTGGCTGCCGCCGTGCTGCTGTGCTTCGTGCCGAAGACGGCCTTCAGCGACCGGGCCTCGCACGACGCGACGGATGCCGCCGCTCCCGTGGTGCGCTGAACCGAGCCGGGGCTAGTCGCCGAGGCGGTTGCGAGAGCGCATGGCGCGCTCGGCCTCGCGCTTGTCCTCACGCTCGCGGATCGTCTGGCGCTTCTCGAACTCGCGCTTGCCCTTCGCGACCGCGATCTCGACCTTCGCGCGGCCGTCCGAGAAGTAGAGCTTCAGGGGGATCAGCGTGTAGCCGCCCGCCGAGATGGCGTGCGAGAGCTTGACGATCTCCTCCTTGTGCAGGAGCAGCTTGCGCGTGCGCTTGGAGGAGTGGTTCGTCCAGTGCCCCTGTGAGTACTCGGGGATGTGCACGGCGTCGAGGTACGCCTCGCCGTTGTCGATGTAGGCGTAGCCGTCCGAGAGGTTCGCACGGCCTTCGCGCAGCGACTTCACCTCGGTGCCGGTCAGCACGAGGCCGGCCTCGTACGTCTTCTCGATCGCGTACTCGTGGCGCGCGCGACGATTGGTCGCCACGACCTTCTCCCCGCGTTCCCTGGGCATGATGTCTCCTCGTCGAAGCCGTGCAGCCGGCTCCTGAGCGTCCGGCCGGTCCGTGAGCAGGTCCTTGGCGCACGGCAGCCTGTCAGTCTACCCCCGCGAGGGCGCGGGATCTCACGCCCGCAGCCATCTCCGGATCGCGAAGCCGGCGGACAGCGCCGCCAGCGCCACACCGACCAGGATCAGAACGGGCACGACGAGCCACGCGTCGCCGATGTCCACCCAGGTCGTCACGAAGTCGACGCGGTTGCGCAGATACTGGTCGACGCCGAAGTGCACGCCCGCGATGACCGCGGCGCTCGCGAGGATCGATCCCAGCAGCGCCGCGAACACGCCCTCGAGGATGAACGGGGTCTGGATGAACCGGTTGGATGCCCCGACCAGCCGCATGATCCCCAGTTCCCGCCTTCGCGCGTAGGCCGACAGACGGATCGTCGTCGCGATGAGGAGCACGGCCGCGATGAGCATGAGCACCGCGATGCCGACCGCGATGTAGGTCGCGATGGTGAGGGCTGAGAAGAGCGGATCGAGGTACTGCATCTGGTCGTTGACCAGTTCGACCCCCTGCATCCCGCTGAACGCCTCGATGATGACGTCGGACTGCTCCGGGTCGACCAGGGTGATGCGGAACGTCTCGTTGACCTGGTCGGCCGTGATGACGCTGGCGTTCTCTTCGCCGGCGATCTGCAGCAGCTCGTCGTACGCCTGCTGGTGGTCGAGGAACGTGAGCTCGCGGATGAGCGGCGCCAGCGCGCTGCCCTCGAGCTTCGCCCGCACCTCTTCCACCTGCTCGGGCGTCGCCTCGCCGTTCGAGCACGTCGCCGGTGTCGAGATGCTCGTGCACATGTACACGGCGACCTGCGCCCGCTCGACCCAGAAGTCGCGCATCGTGCCGATCTGCATCTGCATGAGGATCGCCGCGCCGACGAACGTCAGTGACACGAACGTGACGAGCACGACCGACACGACCATCGACAGGTTACGACGCAGGCCTGTGAAGGCTTCCGACATGATGAGTCCGAACCTCATGAGGTGGGCCCCACTTCGTCGTCGGGGTCGGTCTCGCCGAGGCCGAGCCGGTCGGCGAGGCCGAGTTCCGCCACCTCGATCTGCTCGAGGTCGACGACCGGGATCGACTGGGTGTGCGCGGGCGGCGCAGCCACCGCCTCCGGCTCTTCGGGCCCATCGGGGCCGTCGGCCGACTGCTCGAGCGCCTCGGCCTTCCTCAGCTCGTCGACGGCGAGCGCTGCGGCGGTGGCTGCCTCGGCTGCCGCAGCGGCGGCTGCCGCGACGCCCGGAGACACCGTCTCCGTCTCGCCGGCGATCGGCTCGTCCTCCTCGACAGCTGTGGGATCGAGCCCCGCAGCGGCGGCGATGGCGGCCTCGCGCTGCACCTCGAGCACCGCCGTGAGGGCGGCGACGGCGGCCGCGCCGCGCTCCGGCTCGGGCGCCAGGCTCGGGAGTCCCGACCGGTCGCCGTAGCCGCCGTGCCGCTCATCGCGGACCATCTCGCCGTGCCGCAGCTCGATCACGCGGCGCTGCATCTGGTCGACGAAGCCGGCCTCGTGCGTGGCCATGACGACGGTCGTGCCGCCCGCGTTGATGCGCGAGAGCAGCTGCATGATGTCGATGGAGGTCGCCGGGTCGAGGTTTCCGGTCGGCTCGTCCGCGAGAAGGATCTGCGGGCGGTTGACCAGCGCGCGGGCGATGGCGACGCGCTGCTGCTCACCACCCGACAGCTCGTGGGGGAACCTCTTCTCCTTGCCGGCGAGGCCCACGAGCGCGAGCACCTCGGGGACCGCCTGCTGGATGAAGGCGCGGGACGAGCCGATGACCTGCAGCGTGAACGCGACGTTCTGGAAGACCGTCTTGGTCGGTAGCAGCCGGAAGTCCTGGAAGACGGCGCCGATGTGCCGGCGGAAGTAGGGCACCTTGCGGTTCGACAGCGTCCGCAGGTCGCGACCGAGCACGACCACCCGGCCTTCTGACGGCGTCTCCTCACGGAGGATCAGGCGCAGGCAGGAGGACTTGCCGGATCCGGAGGCGCCGACGAGGAAGACGAACTCTCCGCGCAGCACCTCGAAATCGACATCGCTCAGGGCGGGTTTGGAAGTGCCGCGAAAGCGCTTCGTGACGTTCTCGAACCGGATCATGGCCTAACGAGCCTATGCGGCCGCCCCGTCCCCGTGTCCAGCGACACTCACGGCTGCGGCATCCACCGGTGGACTCCGGGCACCCGGCGGATCAGTCGTCGACGTCTTTGCGCTTGCGCCAGCGGATGCCGGCCGAGATGAAGCCGTCGAGGTCGCCGTCGAAGACGACGGCGGGGTTGCCGACCTCGTGCCCCGTGCGGAGGTCCTTCACGAGCTGCTGGCCGTACAGGAAGTAAGAGCGCATCTGGTCGCCCCAGCTCGCGGTGATGACACCGGCGAGCTCCTTCTTCTTCGCCGCCTCCTCCTCGCGCTGCAGCAGCATGAGGCGCGTCTGCAGCACCCGCATGGCGGCGGCGCGGTTCTGGATCTGCGACTTCTCGTTCTGCATCGACACGACGATGCCCGACGGGATGTGCGTGAGGCGCACGGCCGAGTCGGTCGTGTTGACCGACTGGCCACCGGGACCGGACGAGCGGAAGACGTCGACACGGAGGTCCCCTTCGGGGATCTCGACCTCGACGGCCTCCTCCATCACCGGGATGACCTCGACCGCCGCGAACGACGTCTGCCGCTTGTCGGCGGAGCCGAATGGGCTGATGCGCGCGAGACGGTGGGTGCCGGCCTCGACCGAGAGCGTGCCGTAGGCATAAGGGGCGTCGACCTCGAACGTCGCGGACTTGATGCCCGCGCCCTCCGCATAGGACGTGTCCATGAGCTTCACGGGGTACTTGTGACGCTCGGCCCAGCGCAGGTACATGCGCAGCAGCATCTCGGCGAAGTCGGTGGCGTCGTCGCCCCCGGCGCCCGAGCGGATCGTGACGACGGCGGAGCGCTCGTCGTACTCGCCGTCGAGGAGCGTCTGCACCTCGAGCTGGCTGACGATGTCCTCCAGCTCGGCGATCTCGCGACGCGCCTCTTCGGCGGCATCCTCGTCGTCCATCTCGTTGGCGAGCTCGACCAGCACGTCGAGATCGTCGAGACGCTGCTCGACGTCGGTGACGCGCTTGAGCTCGGACTGGCGGTGGCTGAGGGCGCTGGTGACCTTCTGCGCCTTCTCGACGTCGTCCCACAGATTGGGGGCGCCGGCCTCCTCGCTGAGACGCGCGATGTCTTTCGTGAGTGCCTCGACGTCGACCACGGCCTTGATGTCGGCGAACGTGGAGCGCAGGGCCTGGATATCGGCGGAGGGATCGAAGTCGAGCATGACAGTCCAGACTAACGTGGAAGCGATGAGCGATCACGCCGAGTCCGCCAGCGCGCGGGACGTGCTGTGGCGGTTCGGCCCCATGGTCTACGGCCCCACACTGCTCTTCGCGCTCGGCGAGGGTGCCGTCATCCCCCTGATCCCGGTGATCGCCGCGCAACTCGGAGCGGATGTCGCGACCGCCGCCCTCGTCGCGTCAGCGCTCGTCGTGGGCCAGCTCTGCGGAAACATCCCCGCCGGCTGGTCGGTCGCCCGCATCGGCGAACGCCTCACCATGGCGATCGCCGGCTTCGTCTCCCTCGCCGGCATCGTGGGCATGGCGTTCGCGCCGTCGCTCGGCATCTTCGCCATCGCGGTGTTCCTCATCGGGTTCTGCGCGGCGGCCTTCGGGCTCGCACGCCACTCCTTCATGACCACGCGCGTACCGCTGTCGTTCCGCGCCCGCGCGCTGTCGCTGCTGGGCGGCACGTTCCGCCTCGGCATGTTCGTCGGTCCTTTCGTCGCCGCCGCGCTCCTCGCCGTCCTCGGCGATGAGCACGCGACGATCTGGTTCTTCGGCGGCTGCCTCGTCGCGACGATCCTGCTGGTGCTCCTGGGTCCCGACCCCGAGAAGCAGCTGCTCGCCCCGTCTGCATCCGCCCGCGCGGAGGTGGACACCGAAGACACCGGCGAGCCCGTCACGGGTTCGATCCCGTTGCGACGGTCTCAGCGGTCGGGCTCCCCTACGGCGAGCGCGAGATCCGACCCCGGCACCGGCGTGGTGCGCACGATGTGGCGCCACCGCCGCGTGCTGTCGACGCTCGGGCTGGCCGCGGCATCCCTTTCCGCCGTCCGCTCTGCGCGCCAGGTCGTGCTGCCGCTGTGGGGCGTGTCGATCGGACTCGATGCGCAGACGATCGCGCTCGTGGTCGGCATCTCGGGCGCGATCGACTTCGCGCTGTTCTACGCGAGCGGCCAGGTGATGGACCGGTTCGGGAGGCTGTGGGCGGCGCTTCCGGCCATGATCCTGATGGGTGCGGGGTTCGTCGCGCTCGCCTTCACGCACGATCTCCCGCAGGCGGCGATGTGGTTCGCCATGTTCGCCGCGGTGCTCGGAGTGGGCAACGGCCTGTCGAGCGGCATCCTGCTCACCCTCGGCGCCGATGTCGCTCCGCAGTCGGATCCGGCCGCGTTCCTCGGGTCGTGGCGTACGCTCACCGACGCCGGC
Organism: Microbacterium sp. ProA8; assembly: GCF_039905635.1. Lineage (NCBI taxonomy): Bacteria > Bacillati > Actinomycetota > Actinomycetes > Micrococcales > Microbacteriaceae > Microbacterium > Microbacterium chionoecetis. The sequence goes on from NZ_CP157000.1 coordinate 2,565,764, forward strand.
GGCGCGGTCGCGCCGCTGCTGGTCTCTGCCATCGCCGCGGTGGGCTCGCTCGCCGTGGCGACCGGAGTGATGGGCGCCATCGGACTGCTGGGCGCTCTGGCCTTCGTGCGCTGGGTGCCGAGATACGTGCCGCGGACACTGCCATGACCGCCGTGGTGCGATTCTGCCGCAGCCGCAAGGGCGGCCGGCGCTGCACGCGTCCCCTCGGCCACGCTGGTCTGCATCGCCACCGGACGATCATGTGGGCGGATGCCGCGGACGACCCCGCGCGCTGTCCGGGCTCCGGTGAGCCCGGCACGCCCGCCGCCCCGCTCGCCGACGGCTACCCGGACGGGCGAGCGATGTGCGCGGTGTGCCACCGCTTCATCGCGCTCGACGCGGACGCACGGCTTGTGCCGCACGACACGGCGGACGAGAGCGAGACGGATGCCGAGACCCGGCGCCGTCAGGAGTGGTTCAACGTCCACGGCTGGTAGGGATTCTCCCGCGGCCCGACGTCAGACCCAGGCTCTGCGCACCGCCTCCGCACCCAGCTGCATGCGCGTCGTGACGCCCGCCGTGTCCATGAGCTCGGCGATCCGGCGCTGCACCGTCCGCAGCGAGATGCCGAGCTGCGCGGCGGCCGCGGCATCCGTCACCCCCATGAGCAGAAGGTGCAGCAGGTCGTGGTCGATGTCATCGGTCGTGGGCATCGCGGCGATGGGGAGGAACTCGGTGGCGGCGCGCCAGTACTCCTCGAAGATCGAGCTCACGAGGTCGAGCAGGCCGCTCGGGTGGATGAGGAGCGCACCGAAGCCGCGGTCCTCGCCCTGCGAGTGCATCGGGACGAGCGCCATCTGGTCGTCGACGATGAACATCCGCGTCGGCAACGTCGGCAGCACACGGATCTCCTCCCCGATCTGGGCCATCTCACGCGCCGCGGTCAGGAACCCCGGCCGTTCCAGCACCGCGTTCTCGACGATCACGCGGTAGCGCACGCCGCGGGCGAGCGCACGGTCCTCCTCGATATTGTCCTCGCCGCTGAGCAGGGCGATCTCGTGCAGTACGAGCACGCGCACCTGCTCGATGGACGCGGCCTGCAGCTGCGCGACCCGCTGCCGCACGGCGTCGTCGCCGATCACCACGTCGACCACGTCTGCGACGCTGCGGCGCTCCACCGATCGCCGGTACAGATCGCTGAGCTCGACGAGCGCCTCGTGCGCGCGGGTGAGCCCACGCTCCCGCTCGAGCAGCAGCGGGCGCAGTGAGATCGACGGCGGCGACGCGACGAACCGGTCGCTGCTCGATGCCTGACGCGCCAGCAGACCGAGTCTTTCCAGCTCGGCGACCATGGGGCGCACGCGCGGCAGCGACATGCTGAGGGCTGCCGCGATCTCGGCCATCGACGCGGACGGCTGCTGCAGCACGCACCGGTACACAGCGGTGTGCGCCTCGTCGAGACCGAGCGCTTCGAGCACGGTGGCCTTCCCCATGTCGTCCATCGTCACCCGCCCAGCCTGGCGGATGGTGGCCATGGCATTTCTCCGCCACCACTTTAAGCACACCGGCGACGAAGGTGGGCACTACGGAATCCCCAACCGAGAGGCTCGCGCATGTCACGACCCCAGCCCTCCGGACGCCGCCTGCGTCCGATCGTCGCCGCCACGAGCGGCATCGCGATCGCGATCGCAGGCGTCGGCCTCGCCACCCTGCCGGCCACGGCATCGCCCGCCCCTGAGGTCTCCCCCGCCTCAGCCGCGCCCGATGCAGCTGCCGTCACCAGCCACACGGTGACCCTCCTCACCGGCGACCGCGTGACGGTGACCGACCTGTCGGACGGCACCCACGCCGTCTCGGTCGACACCGCCGTCGAAGGTGCCGGTGTCCGCACGTACGAGGCGGCCGGCGACCTCCACGTCGTACCCGACGCCGCGATGCCGTATCTCGCAGCGGGCGCGCTCGACGAGGACCTGTTCAACGTCTCCCTTCTCATCGAGTACGGCTACGACGACGCGTCGGTCGACGCCACCCCGGTCATCGTCGAGCAGGATGCCGCGTCCGCCCGGAGCTACTCCGCCCCGGCACCCGGGCTCGAGGTGCAGACGGCGCTCGAGAGCATCGGCGCCTCGGCCGCGACGCTCGGCCACGACGCGGCCGCCTCCGCGTGGCAGACGCTGACCGCACCCACGGCGCGCAGCTTCTCGGCCGCGCCGGAGCTCGCCGGCGGGATCGAGGCGATCCACCTCGACGGCAAGGTGCAGGCCACGCTCGACTCGAGCGTCGGCTACATCGACGCGCCCGAGGCCTGGGCCGCCGGCCACACCGGCGCCGGCGTCACCGTGGCGGTGCTGGACACCGGCTACGACGACACCCACCCCGATCTCCAGGGCCGCGTGCTCGACGGCTCGAAGAGCTTCGTCCCCGGCGAAGAGGTGGCCGCCGACCCGAACGGCCACGGCACCCACGTCGCCTCGACGATCGCGGGAACCGGCGCCGCGAGCGACGGCACCCACCGCGGCGTCGCCGACGGCGCGCAGCTGCTCGTCGGCAAGGTGCTCGACGCCAGCGGCTGGGGCCAGGACTCGTGGATCATCGACGCGATGGAGTGGGCGGGCCAGAACGCCCCGATCGTGTCGATGAGCCTCGGATCCCCCGTGCCGTCCGACGGCAAGGATCTGATGGCCGAGTCGCTCGACCGGATCGCCGAGCAGACCGGCGCCCTCTTCGTCGTGGCCGCCGGCAACGCCGGCGCGGCCGAGACGATCGGCGCACCGGGATCGGCACAAGAGGCGCTCACCGTCGGCTCGGTCGACGACCCGTCGGGCGCGCTGTCGTGGTTCACCAGTCAGGGGCCGCTCTCCCGCTCCGGCGCATTGAAGCCCGACGTCACCGGCCCGGGCAACGACGTCACCGCGGCACGTTCCGCCGACGCCGGCGGTGAGGGCGCGTACATCGGGATGAGCGGCACGTCGATGGCGACGCCGCACGTGGCGGGAGCCGCCGCGATCCTCCTCGGCGCGAACCCCGACTACACCACCGACCAGCTGAAGGCGGCCCTCGCCAGCACCACGGTCGACGTCGGCTACACCGCGTACCAGGGCGGCTCGGGCGTCATCGACGTCGACGCCGCACTGGAGGCACCCGTCGTCGCGTCCGGCTCGGGCGACTTCGGCATGCTGATGTGGGGCGAGGAGCCGACCCCGGTCGAGCGCACCGTCGAGTACACCAACCGGACGGATGCCGAGATCACCGTCGCCCTCACCGCGACGCTCGGCGACACGACGCCGGGCGCCGGCGGCGAGCCCGGCCCCCTGTCGGCCGGCATCGCGTTCGACGCCCTCACGCTCGACGTCGACGCGCTCACGATCCCCGCCGGTGAGACCCGCTCGGCGACGATGACGGTCGACCCGGCCAAGGTTCCTGCGGGCACCCAGCTGTCGGGCGTGCTCGTCGGATCCATCGAGGGCGACCCCGTGACGCGGACCGCGCTCGGAACGATCGCCGAGGCGGAGCGCTACGACCTCACCATCACGGCCACCGACTTCGACGGCAACGCGACCACCGCGTACGCGATGCTGTACGACCCCGCGACCCAATGGGCCGAGCCCGTGCTCGTCGCCGGCGAGTCCACGCTGCGCCTCATGAAGGGCGACTACACGGTCATGTCGTTCATGGAGCTCGCGCGTACGCCCGACACCATCGCGACGGTGCTGGTCGGCGAGCCCACGCTCGAGCTGGACCAGAACCGCACGGTCGCCCTCGACGCCCGCACCGCCGAGCAGATCACGGTCGGTGTCGGTCAAGACGGGCTCGATCCCGTCTTCCGCAGGATGGACGTGACGGTCGACGACTTCGTCGCGAGCGCGATGATGCCCGTCTGGACGGATGAGATGTGGGCGCAGCCGCAGACCGTCGACGACGCCGACTTCGGCTTCACCACGCGGTGGCGGCTGCAGACACCGCTGCTGACGCTCACGGCGGGCAAGCAGCCGCTCGACCTCATCGAGCAGATCGGCTCCACGCTGCTCGACGGATCGTTCAAGGCGACCGCCGTGGACGCCGGCAAGGGCAGCGCCGAGGAGTTCGCCACCGCGGACATCGCGGGCAAGATCGCCGTGGTGACCCGGTCGGCCGAGGTCTCGGCATCCCAGCGCGCCGCGAACGCGGCCGCCGCCGGCGCGAAGCTGCTCATCGTCGTCAACGACGGCGACGGTGAGTTCAACGAGTGGGTGGGATCCGAGGACTACGCGACGGATGTCGGCATCCCGGTCGCCGGGATCAGCGGCGTCGAAGGGCGTCAGCTGCTCGCGCAGCTGGCGACCAAGAAGCTGACGATCGCCGCCGTCGGGGTTCCGACCTCGGATGTCGTGTACGACATCGCCGAGTTCGGTGACGGCGAGATCCCGTCGGACCTCTCGTACGCGCACACCGCGGACGACCTCGCCCGCATCGACACCCGCTTCCACGGCCAGCGGGAGGAGATCGGCGAGTTCCGCTACGACTTCGTGCCCGGCGCGGAGTACGGCAACGGCTTCCCGATGCGCACGCAGCGCGGGACCGAGCGGGCTGAGTGGGTCAACACCGACGGGCTCCGCTGGTACCAGAGCCTGGGGATCACGTCGGTCCGCTGGGAGATGCGCGACATCATGCGCAGCTACGAGCCGGGCGAGCGCACCGAGGCCGAGTACTACGGCGGAATCGTGCGCCCGTACGTCGGGACGGGGTATTGGGTGCCCAACCTCGTGTCCGACTACGCCCAGATCAACATCCCGAGCTGGGCCGACGGCGGCGACTCGGCCCACACCGGTGCGTTCGACACCTGGAGCGAGCCGTCGACGGTGCAGCAGCTGACCGACGTGTACCTCGACGGCGAGCTGATCCGCCAGACCGAGCACCAGGGTGCGAACGTCTTCGACCTGCCCGACGGCGAGCACGACTGGCGCGTGGTGAGCACCGCGACCCACGACGGCTCGCACCTGGCGGGATCCACGAAGACGGTGAGCGACTGGACGTTCCGCGCCACCGGCAAGCTGGGCGATTGGGAGTACCAGCTGCTCCCGCTGATCCAGGCGTACTACGACGTCGACGTCAACGCGCAGAACCTCGTCGGCGAAGGCCGCAAGAAGGGCTCGGGAGTCACCCTGGGCCTGGAGCTCGGACACGTCGCGGGCACCTCCCCCGCCGGCGCGATCACCGACGCCACGCTCGAGGCCCGCACCGCGGGCGGCGATTGGGTGCCGGTGGCCCTGTCTTCGGCGGAGACGGATGCCCCGACGGGCGCTGTCGAGCATGACGGCGGCATCTTCGTCGAGTCGCGCGCCTGGGTCAGCGGATTCTCCGCCCAGATCCCGGTGCCCGACAAGGGCGGCTGGGTCGACCTGCGTGTGACCGCGACGGATGCCGAGGGCAACACGTTCTCGCAGGAGATCGAGCGCGCGTTCGAGGCCACGCCGGCCAAGGGCGCCCGCTAAGCGCAGCGCGCCACGAAGGGCTCCGACGCACGCGTGTCGGAGCCCTTCGTGCTGCGCCCGCGGCGCGGCCGAGGGCTAGTCTCGCGGACTCTTACCGGGCCAACAGCCGCTCACCAGAGCATCCCGATCAGGTGGGCGAACAGGTCCTCCGAGTCGTTGTCGAGACCCCGCCGCGCGAACCACGTCGAGATGTTCACCACGTCGCGGTGCAGGAAATCGAGCCCCTGCGGGTTGGCGGCCACGTCGACGATCTGGGGCAGGTCGATCACCACGATGCGCCCGTGGTGGTCGAGCAGGTTGTACGGCGACAGATCGCCGTGCGCGAAACCGGCACCGGCGAACGCCTCGAGGATGCCGACGACCTGGGCGAAGGCATCCTGCAGCTCCTCGCCGTGCAGTCTGCTCTGAGCGAGTCGCGGCGCCGCGGCGCGGCCGTCGCCGACGAACTCCATGAGCACCTCGGTGTCGCTCACCTGCACCGGATAGGGCACGGGAACGCCGGCCTGCCAGGCTCGGCGCAGCGCCTCGAACTCGCTGTGCGCCCAGTGCCCGGCCGCCACGGAGCGGCCGTGCGCCGACTTGCGGCCCACCGCGCGGGCGTCGCGGGTGTTGCGCATGGTGCGGCCCTCTTCGTAGCTGCCCGAGCGATGGAAATCACTGTGATGCGTCGTGCGATACCGCTTCGCGGCGAGCAGCACGCCGGCGGTGCCGGGGACGGCGCGCTCGATGAGGTGCACGTCTGCCTCCTTGCCGGTCTTGACGACGCCGAGCTCGGTGTCGAAGGCCGCTGAGGCGGTGACGAGCCAGTGCGGATGCGGCAGTGGCCCGCGCTGAGTGGGAGACGAGGCCGGCCAGGTGGACCAGCGCTGATCGGTGCCGGGTTCGAGTTCCGGCGAGAGAAGGGATGCGGACGCGTCGAAGCGTGCGGATGACATCGGGTGGACACTCCAGGATGGGAGGTCACCGGATCAGTGGGTGCGGGCGACCTCGAGGGAAGAGAACAGGACACAGGGCGTGGCAAAGGCAGCCATCGTCGTTCCTCCTTCCCGGTAAGGGTGCCGCGGCACCGATTCGCTTCACTGTAGCGGAGCCAGGGTTCGGCATCCATCAACCCCGCCCCCTTTCCGTCTGATGTGAACGGGTGCGGTGTCGTTGTCGGCGAGCACTACACGCTCGCGACCGCCTTCGCCGACGGGTTCCCCGACGGTCGCGGACTGTGCCGTCTGTGTCATCGGTCGCACTGGGCAGCGGTGGCGGGCTCGTCCCCCGCGACGCCTCAGACGACAGAGAGACGGATGCCGAGACCCATCGGCGCCGGCAATGGTTCAACGAGCACGGGTGGTAGCCGGCGCACACGAATGGCGCTCGACACAGGTCCGAGCGCCATCCGCAGGCTGTCGTGATCGACGGACTAGGTGCCCGTCGTCACTTCATCACGGCAGGGTCTTGTTGTTGTCGATCATCAGCGACGAGACCTCCTTGCAGCTGGCGGCGACATCGTCGTGGGCCAGGTTCGTGCTGTCATAGCTGACACGCCACGAGAACGAGCCCGACGTGGTGTACGCCGTCGTGTTGGACGTACTCACTGTCGCCGGCGAGGGCGACCCGGCGCCGGCCACGCCACCCGCGTCCGGGATGGCGACCGGCTGCGTCCATGCCGGGTCACCGGCACAGGTCCCGTTCGTGAAGAACTCGAACAGCACCGTCCCCTTCATGTTGCCGCCGGGCGAGGCGGTCACCGTGGCGGAGTCGTTCGGAACCCACCGCTGCGCCGTGCTCATCGTCGTGGGAATCGTGTTCACCATGACATCCTCGTTGGCGACGTTGCACGCCGTGTTGTGAGTCTGCGCCGTCGTGTTCGGCAGGCTTCCGTTGTACTCGGCCACCCAGTGGTACTCGCCGGGAGCGAGCGGAGCGAACGGAGCCGGGCTGTACTGCCCGTTCCCGGTCACCGCCACCGCCGCCGACGTGTAGACGAGCGGTCCACACACGGTCGCGCTCGGCCCGTAGAGCTTGAACACGATCTCTCCTCCGGCCGCTGCGCCCGCTGCGGGCGGAGTCGGTCCGGCGTGGATGATCGCCGCGGTCGGCTGGGGGGCAGTGCCCCCGAGTGTCGCCGTGTCGGTCACGTTGCCGCCGAGGTAGACAGCTGGCCCTGCCTGCGTGGTGAGTGTCGGCGTCACGGGATTGACCGTGAAGCACTCACCCGAGGTGGAGTCGCTCGATCCTGGGATCGCGTTCGCGGAGTCGCCGGTGAAGGTCGCCCGCCAGCAGTATCGTCCGGCCGACGTCACATAGGCCGGTGGCGATGCGACCGTGACGGGGTACTCCGTGGCGGCCGCCGGGAGGTTTGTCGAGCCGATGCTCGTCCCCTCCTTGCCGGTTGTTCCGTCACAGGTGCCGGCGTCGAGCTTGCACAGCCAGAAGGCTACTGAGCCTGCCGGGTCGGCCGTGCCGCCGGTGACGTCGACGACCGCGGAGTCCTTCACTGTCAGAACGCCGGTTCCGATCGAGATGCCCGCTGGCGTGATCGCCGTGCCGCTGCCGTCGGTCGGCGTCGTCACGGTTGTGGACTCGCAGTTGCTGAGCGTGATCCGCTGCAGGATCGTGTCTTTGTAGTCGGCGGTGTCGGAGTTTCCGGTGACCGTGCTCGGGATGACGTTGGCGAACGCGAGGCACTCGCCGCCCGACCCCAGATCGTTGGCGGTGAGGTTGATCGCAGCCTCGCCGCGGAAACCGTCGGCGCTGAACTCGGCGTCGTAGTCCTGAAGAGGGACAGCGTCGCTCAGCGTGAGGACGCCGTTGACCAGCTCCCATTCGCGCACGAGGAGCGTGGTGCTGCCTCCCTGCTGATCCCAGAGGATCAGGAAGTCGCCTACGGCCCTGTTTGCCCACGGGTTGCAGTTGTCGATCAGCTGCTGCTGCGTCGCCGTGCCGTACGCACATGCGGCGGGGGCCTCGTCAGCCATGAACTCGTACGCGATGAAGCCGCTTCCCGTCGACTTGTCACGCTGCCACGCGAAGTACAGGTAGTCATCGCCGTCCACACGCGCGGTGTCGAGCCACGTCGTGTTGAGGTCGACCTGCGCATTCGGGTTGGTCTCACCGAGTGTCGGCGGCGCGTCGTCGTGGATGACTCCGATCTTGGTCGTGCTCGCGTTCAGCGGTCCCAGCTCTTTGGTGTTCCCGGCGGGATCGGTGATCGGCGTCAGGTCGGGATCCGTGTCATCCGGCACGATGCCGTCGATGTTGTACGGTCCGATGATGTCCGCGGACGCACCGGGTGCGACCAGGACGGAGGCCACCAAGGCGAGAGCGGCTGCGGCGACCGCCCAAGGAGCGCGCCTGCGACGCGCTGGAATCTCCCGACAGTCGTTCGGGTCCTGACTGTTCATGGCATACCCTTCTCTCGGCGCGCCACTGGTCACGGCGCTCGACAGGACTTACGCTAGAAATCGCGTGGGGACGCGACCATCGGCAACTGGGTACCGGGGTGTGGGGAAACTCCCTAGGGTGATCCGTCCCGAGCGAGAAGGCGCGCGATTCGGGGGAGGAATCGTGAGCACGGAAGTGACGTTCGCACTGGTGGTCGCTGGGGATCATGTCAGGGCGGACTACGTGGCGCTGCTGGGACGGCTGGGACTGTCGTCGGCGTCGTTCGGACGCGCAAGGGATGCCGCGGCCTGGCTGAACGGCCAGGTCCCCGCGGTGGCGATCCTCGAGGTCGAGGACGGCGGCTGCGGTTTCCTGCGCGAGCTGAGGGACCGCTACGGGCCCGACATGCCCGCGGTGCTCGTGTCGGCCGACCGCATCACGCCGGCCGACGTGGTCGCGGGGCTTCTCGTCGGCGCCGACGACTACGCCGCCGAGTCCATGGACGCCGAGGAGTTCCTCGCTCGCGTGCGGCGGCTGATCGAGCGCACGCGCCCGCTGCATGTCGCGACAGCCGATCTGACGAAGCTCTCGGCGCTGACTCAGCGCGAACGGGAAGTACTCGCGCTGACGGCGGAGGGCCTGGGGCAGAAGCAGGTGGCGACGGCGATGGGCATCAGCATCAAGACCGTCGGCGCCCACATGCAGAACCTGCTGGTCAAGCTGGGCGTCCACTCCCGTATGGAGGCCGTCGCACTCGCCGCCCGCGCCGCCGTCACGGCCGGCGTCTGACCGGGCCGCGCGTAGGCGCTGCGGTGGACGGCGCAGCAGGCGCGGTCAGCGTCATCGCAGCGCGGTGCGGCTCGTCGCCGTGGATTCGAGCGTCACGCCATCAGGTACGAAGACGGTGACGATCGGCGGATGCCACTCCCCCGCCACCGTGACCCGTGCAGAGACGCCGTCGGGGCTCGTGGCGGAGACGAGTCGCGCCCTGTCTCCGATGGCATCCATTATCGCGACCGCCTCGCGACGTACGCCGGCATCGGTGAGCGTGGCGACGGGCTCACCGCCGGCGACGGAGAGCTCGAAGCCGTCCGCGGCGGCGAGGGCTGCGGCATCCGCCACCGCATCGAGCTGCTTCTGCGCGAGGTACAGGCTCGTCGCCGCGGTACAGACGAGGATCATTGCGATCGCGAGCACCGCGTAGCCGAGCGTCAGGATCAGCACACTCCCCTCGTCGTCCGCCTCCGGCATTCGCCGCGCGCCGCCGCCTCTGCGCACCGAAAGCCTCATTGTCCGCTCCAGAACCGCGACACCTTGTGCGCGCCCGTCGCTTCGACCGGGACCGCCGCGATGTCCTCGAGTCCGAGAACCGGCGGAACCAGCGGCAGTGTCACCGCGGTGCTCACCGTGACGTGCAGGGTTGCGCCCGCCCGCGGGCAGGAGGCCCCAGCCGGGGTGCAGCCGATCGACAGGTCCACGTCGTCGAGGCCGTACTCCTGCGACACCGCAGCGAGGACGGCATCGGCGCGGTTGCGCGCGTCGTCCGCGTCGGTGGCGGTCGACACGGCACGGGCGATGTGCCGCGCCGCCGCTTCAGCGCCGAGGCTCTGCCCCTGGATGAGTCCGAGCGAGACGATGAGGTACACCAGCGGCACCAGCATCAGCAGCCCGAGGAGGATGAACTCCAGCGCCGCAGAGCCGCGTTCCGCGTCGTCACCGGCAGCCGCGACGAGCTCAGTCGAAAGATTCGACGGGCGCATGCGCCGTCACCTCCAGCGAACGCGGAGCACCGAGCAGACCCACCAGCGGGAGTGTCGCGGCCACCTGGATCTCGGTGGTCTGCTGACCCAGCGATGAGCCCTCGCGCACGCTGACGTCGGTGGCGTACTCGCGACCGATCGTTCGACTCAGGATGTCGCGGGTGCGCTGCGCCCCGTCGGCGAGCGTCGTGTCGGCGAGTGCCGCGTGGTAAGCCCCCTCGACCGCAGCGTCGTGCACCACGTTGCGTACGTAGACCGCGAGGCCGAACTGCAGCACGCCGAGTGTGAGGACGGTGAGCAGCGTGCCGACGAGGACGAACTCGACCGGGCTCGCGCCCGTGTCGTCGCGGTGCTCCGCGGCGATCCAGGCGCGTAGGCCCGACATGCGGCTCGCGGCGACGCGCATCGCGTCAGAGTCCGGAGACGCGGCTGATCGCCTGCTCGAACAGGTCGGCGAGCGCCGGCCCCGCCATGGCCCAGATCACGACGACCAGCCCCGCCGTCATCAACGTGATCAGGACCCAGCCGGGTACGTCACCCCGCTCGTCCTCGGCGAGGTCGCGCCGCGCGCCGCGAAGCCGAGCCGTGAGGCACTGCATCCGTGTTGTCATCATTTCTCCTTCCGGCCTGTCAGCCGAGTCCGAGTCGAAGCATGAAGATCCCGGGGAAGACCGCGAACAGCACGCTCAACGGCAAAATCAAGAAGACCAACGGAAAGAGCATGTAGATCTCCTTCCGCCCGGCGCGCTCGATGAGGGCGCGCTTGGCGTCCTCGCGGGCGTCCAGCGCCTGCGCCTGCAGCACATGCGCGAGCGGGGCGCCGCGCTCGATGGCGGCGACGAGCTGATCGATCGAACGGGTCAGCGCCGGGATCTCGAGGCCGGCCGCCAGACGCGTGAGCGACTCCGAGAGCGACGATCCGGTGCCGACGGCGACGATCACGCTCCTCAGCTCCGTCGTCAGCTCCCCTGCACCCACCTCGCTCACGCGTCGGAGCGAGTCGAGGATGCCCTCGCCGGCAGACAGACACAGCGCGAGGAACTCCAGCACCGTGGGCAGTTCCTCTTCGATGCGCGCGGCGCGAGCGCGGGCGGCGTGTGTGAGCCAGGCGTCGTACCCGAGCCCCGCCGCGACGGCAGCGACCGGCGGGAGCAGACCGAGCACCGGGGATCCGCGCCCGGTGAGCACGAGCGCGACGACGACGCAGCCGCCGAGGCCGAGCCCCGCGATCGCCCAGCCGAGCTGGCGGCTGCGGAATCGCGCCGGGTCGATGGTCCATGCCGCACGGTGCAGGCGTCGGGCGAGGACCGCGTCGCCAACCGCCAGACGGGCCAGCCGTCCCCGGATGAGCAGCGACCACGTGGAGGGGTCCCAGGCGAAAGTCGCCCCGCCGCCGGGTCCCACCACGTCGAGGCCCCGTGGGTCGGTGACGTCGCGGATGTACGGCGCGATCCGTCGCGCCAGGCTCGGAGCACCCCAGCGCGGCGCGAGCGAGATCAGCAGGCACACGCCGACGCCGAGCGCCGTGCCGAGTACGACGGCGAAGGCGACGTCGCTCACGCCGGTGACGATCATCCGAACCACCGCCGCGGTTCGGGCAGGCGGCCGAGCCGGATCATGAGCCGATAGGCGACCAGCGAGACCGCCGCGCCGACGAGGATCAGGGCGATCCCGCCCGGGCTGGCGTAGGCACTCGCGCCCTCGGGACGCATGGCGAGCAGTGCGAGGATCACCCAGGGGGCGACCACGCCCAGTACCGCTGCGCCGCGCACCCACGACTGCCGCGACTCGACCTCGGCGCGCAGCGCCGCATCCGCGCGCACCGACGAGGCCAGTGCCCTGAGTACGGAGGTGAGCTCCGTACCCCCGACCTGTCGCGCCATCCGCAGCGTCTCGACGATGCGGTCGGCCACCGGATCCGCGAGGGTGGTCTTCAGACGCTGGATGCTGGAGTCGAAGTGGCCGGACGCCGCGACGTCCCGCGCGAACCCGGCGAACGCCGGTCTCAGCTCACCGGGTGCCGAGTCGGCCAAGCTCGCCACCGCGTCGGGAAGCGACATCCCCGCACGTACCGAGGCGATGAGCAGATCGCACACATCGGGCCAGAGTCCGCGACGGGTGCGCAGAAGCTTCGAACGCCGCGCTCGCAGCCACGCGAACGGGGCGATCGCCCCCGCCGATGCTGCGACCAGCGAGAGCGCGGCGACCGGCGCGACGAGCCACGCGACAGCTGCTGCCACCACGGCGCACAACCCCGCGACGACGACGATCGACGCCACGGAGACGCGAGCCATCCCGGCGTCTTCGAGCAGGCGCGCGATCCGCCCTCGATGCACGGGCTCGGCGCGCACGCGCGAACCTGCCGGCCACAGCCACGGCGACGCCACCAGCAGCAGCCCCGCCGCCAGTACGGCGCCCCATACGAACGTCACGAGGCGTCCGCCCGGTAGAGCGTGCGCGCCGTGATCACGCCGCCGGCCACACCGGTCGGCGCGACGACCTCGACCACGCGCCGCGCGCCCGTGGCGTCTCGTTCGCAGTGCGCGACGAGGTGGACGGATGCCGCCACCGCCGGCTGCACGAAGCTCGCGTCGATGTTGCGTCCGGCCAGGAGCGGAAGCGCAGCGAGCTTGCCGAGGGCCTCACGTGCCGAGTTCGCGTGGATCGTGGCCGCGCCGGGAACACCGGTGTTCAGCGCCAGCAGCAGGTCCAGAGCCTCGGCGTCTCGCACCTCGCCGACGACCAGACGGTCGGGGCGCATGCGCAGCGCTTCTTTGACGAGCCGCCGCAGCGTCACCTCGCCGGTGCCCTCGAGGCTGGGCTGTCGTCCTTGCAGTGACACGAGGTCGGGCGCGGCGACGGCGAGTTCGAACGTCTCTTCCACCGTCACGATCCGATGCTCCGGCGGGCACGCCGCGATGAGCGCACCGAGCAGCGTCGTCTTGCCCGCGTGCGTCGCTCCCGAGACCAGCACCGACCGCCCGGCGATCATCGCATCGCGCAGCAGGGTGGCTGCTTCCGGGGCGATCGAGCCCGCTGCGACGAGGCGGCCCAGGTCGCGGTACGCCGGCAGGAACTTGCGGATGTTGACCGCCCAGTGCCGGCGCGTGATGTCGGGGATCACCACGTGCAGCCGGCTGCCGTCCGGAAGGGAGGCGTCCACGAAGGGCTGGCTCAGATCGACGCGACGGCCGCTGGACTGCAGCATCCGTTCCACCAGATCTCGCACCGCGGTGTCGGTGAGCATGAGGGGCACCCGCTCGGCGACGCCCGCCCGCGCCACGAAGATCCGGTCGGGAGCGTTGATCCACAGCTCTTCGACCGTCGGATCGTCGAGGTATGCCTGCAGCGGTCCGAAGCCCGCGACGGCGGCGAGGACCTCCCGCACGCAAGCGGTCTCGTCGTCGACCGGCGCCATCCCGCGGGCCAGCGCGAAGTCGTTGTGACGGCGCACCTCGGCCCGGGCCACCTGGGCGGCGAACTCGGGGTCACGGGTCGGATCCGAGCGCTCCGCACGCAGCCTCTCACGCACCCGCTCCGCCACCAGCGTCGCGACGGGAGCGGTGGAGGAGGTCACGTCAGCATCCTCGCAATTCGTCGCGGAGCCAGCCGAAAGTTATCCACAGATGCGGCCGTCGCCCTCGAGGGGCAGGATGGAAGAACCGACGAAAGGACGACGATGATGACGAAGACAGAACTGACGCCGGCGGCGAAGGCAGGCCTCGGCGTCGTCGGCCTCGTGCAGGTCGTGTTCGCATTCCTGGCGTTCTGGGATCTCTCCCACCGCGAGGCCGACGAGGTGCGCGGGCCGAAGGCGGCGTGGATCCCGGCGATCCTCGTGAACTGGATCGGCCCGGCGAGTTACTTCCTGTTCGGCATCCGCCGCTGATCCACGCCCGAAGCGGGGGCCAGCCCCACAGCCGAGCCCCAGTCCCCTCAGTAGACTGAGAGCCACTTGCGGGAGTGGTGAAATCGGCAGACACGCAGGATTTAGGTTCCTGTGCCTTCGGGCGTGTGGGTTCAAGTCCCACCTTCCGCACGCGAGTTCTCGCATCCTCCGCCGACCGACGACGGGAAACCCATCGTGCACGCTGTTCCCACCGCCTTGATCCCCTGGCTGGATCCGGCCGCCATCATCGAATGGGCGGGCCCCTGGGCGCTCGTCGCCGTGTGCTTCATCGTCTTCGCCGAGACGGGCCTGCTCATCGGATTCCTCCTCCCCGGCGACACGCTCCTCGTCATCTCGGGCCTGCTGTCGCACCCGCAGTCGTATGCGCCGCACGGCGTGTTCGCCATCAGCGTGTGGTGGGTGGCGCTGCTGATCGGTCTCGCCGCCTTCGTCGGCGGAGAGGTCGGCTACTACATCGGCCACAAGGGCGGGCCGGCGGTGTTCGAGAAGAAGGAATCCGGGCTCTTCAGCGTCAAGAACGTCGAGCGCACGAACGCGTTCTTCGAGCGGTTCGGCGGACTGACCATCATCCTGGCCCGCTTCGTGCCGATCGTGCGCACCTTCGCCCCCGTCGCGGCGGGCGTCGGGCACATGAACAAGTGGAAGTACACGCTCTACAACTTCATCGGCGCGGTGCTGTGGGGCTTCGGTCTCACCATGTTCGGCTACGCCATCGGGTTCATCCCGCCGGTCGCCACCTTCGTCGAGAACTACATCGACCTGATCCTGCTCGCCGCGGTCGGCGGCACGGCGCTCGTGACGCTGTGGCACTACTTCCGCGAGCGCAGCAAGGCGAAGAAGGCCGCGCTCGCCGGCGAGGATGTCGTCACCGACCACAGCGAGGCCGAGGCGCTCGTCCTCGACTCCGAGGTGTTCGACCGCGGCCCCGAGCACCACGAGGGCGGCGCCCCGAGGGCCTGACCCGACGAGGGGCCCAGGCGGGATCCGTCAGGAGGCCTTCTTCTTGGCGGCCGGCTTCTTCGCCGACGACTTCGCTGCGGGCTTCTTCGCGGATGCCTTGGCAGCCGGCTTCTCGTCGGCGCCGGCATCCTTCTTGCCCGACGCCTTCGATCCGCCGCCTTCGCGAGCCGCGCGCGACTTCTCGACGCTGGCACGCAGCGCGGCCATGAGGTCGATGACCTCGCCGCCCGCGCCCTCTTCCTCCTGCTCGCCGAACGTCTCGGAGGTGTCGAGCGCGTCGCCCTGCTCGAGCTTCGCCTCGATCAGGGTGCGCAGCTCCTGCTGGTACTCGTCGGTGAACTCCTCGGGATCGAAGTCGCTCGAGAAGCTCTCGACGAGGGATGCCGACAGCTCGAGCTCCTTCGCCGAGATCCGGACGCTCTCATCCAAGGCGGGAAACGCCGCCTCACGCACCTCGTCGGCCCACAGCAGGGTCTGCAGCACGAGCACGTCGCCGCGCACCCGGAGGGCGGCCAAGCGGGTCTTCTGCCGCAGCGAGAACCGGACGATCGCCGTGCGGTCGGTCTGCTCGAGCGTCTTGCGCAGCAGCACGTACGCCTTGGGCGAGCTCGAGTCGGGCTCGAGGTAGTACGCGCGATCGAGGGTCAGCAGATCGATCTGCTCGCTCGGCACGAACTCGACGACGTCGATCTCGCGGCTCTTCTCGGCCGGGAGCGACGCGAGGTCCTCTTTGGTCAGCACGACGGTCTTGTCGCCGTCGTCGTAGGCCTTGTCGATGTCGGAGTACGGCACGACCTCGCCGTCGATCTCGCACACCCGCTGGTAGCGGATGCGCCCGCCGTCCTTGTTGTGCACCTGATGCAGCGACACGTCGTGTTCCTCGGTCGCGGAGTACACCTTCACCGGCACGTTGACGAGCCCGAACGTCAGTGCACCCTTCCAGATCGCCCTCATCACACCAGTGAACACCAGGCCGGCGACACCGGACCACCCCTTGCGGGACGCGACGAAGATAATCTGTGCGCATGGCGGGCGACGAGCAGCTGGTGCGCATCGGCGGCCGGCGCCTGCGCATCACGAACCTCGACAAGGTGCTCTACCCCGAGTCGGGCACCACCAAGGGCGAGGTCATCGACTACTACTCGCGCATCGGCGAGGTGCTGATCCCCCACGTCATCGGCCGCCCGGTGACCCGCAAGCGCTGGCCCGACGGCGTCGGCACCGCGGAGGACCCCGGCATGGTCTTCTTCGCGAAGGACCTCGAGCGCGGCGCGCCCTCATGGGTGAGGCGGATGCCGATCCCCCACTCCACGGGAACCAAGGAGTATCCGCTGGTCGGCGACATCCCGACGCTCGTCTACCTCGCGCAGGTGGCCAGTCTCGAGCTGCACGTGCCGCAGTGGCGCTTCGCCCCGGACGGCGATCGCGGACCCGCCGACCGGCTCGTCCTCGATCTGGATCCGGGGCCGGGCGCCGGCCTGCAGGAGTGCGCCGTCGTCGCAGGCTGGGCGCGCGACATCCTTCTCGGCATGGGGCTCGAGCCGTATCCGGTCACGAGCGGGAGCAAGGGCATCCATCTCTACACGGCGTTGCCGCCCGGCCAGTCGACCGAGCAGGCGTCCGCGCTCGCGAACGAGCTCGCCCGCGCGATCGAGGCCGACCACCGCGACCTCGTCGTGAGCAGCATGAAGAAGAGCGAGCGCCACGGGAAGGTGCTCATCGACTGGAGCCAGAACAACGGGTCGAAGACCACGATCGCGCCGTACTCGCTCCGCGGCCGCGCCCACCCCACGGTCGCCGCGCCCCGCACCTGGGACGAGCTCGACGACCCGCAGCTGCGCCACCTCGAGTTCACCGAGGTGCTCGAGCGCATCGAGACCATCGGCGATCCGATGGCGGCGCTCGGCTTCCACGCCGGCGGGCGCGAGGCCGAGTCCGGGCCCCTGTCGGCCTACATCTCCAAGCGCAGCGCGCAGCGCACGCCCGAGCCCGTGCCGGCGAACCCCCTGGGTGCGACGCCGTCGGGCGAGCGGCCGCGCTTCGTGATCCAGGAGCACCACGCCAGCCGCCTGCACTGGGACTTCCGCCTCGAACGCGACGGCGTGCTGGTGAGCTGGGCGGTGCCGCGCGGCGTCCCGCACTCGTACAAGCGCAACAACCTCGCCGTCATGACCGAGGATCACCCGATGGAGTACGCGACCTTCGAGGGCACGATCCCCGCCGGTGAGTACGGCGGCGGCACGGTGACCATCTGGGACGACGGCCGCTACGACCTCGAGAAGTGGCGCGACGACGAGATCATCGCGACGCTCGAAGGGCGGCCCGGTGGGCCG
Organism: Microbacterium sp. ProA8; assembly: GCF_039905635.1. Taxonomy (NCBI): domain Bacteria; kingdom Bacillati; phylum Actinomycetota; class Actinomycetes; order Micrococcales; family Microbacteriaceae; genus Microbacterium; species Microbacterium chionoecetis. The sequence continues at coordinate 2,583,552 of NZ_CP157000.1, forward strand.
CTCGGGCGCGTGCGCCTCGCGCTGATCCGCACCGAGGGCGAGGGCGAGAAGTCCAGCTGGCTGCTGCACCGGATGAAGACGGATGCCGACGGCCGGCCGCAGCCGGACGGCATCGTCGTCGAGGCCACTCCCCAAGCCGACGAGCCGCGCCCGGCGCCCCGCGCCGGCCACGAGCGGCGTGCGTCGTCCCCGGTCGCGGAGCCCCGGCCCGCGGCATCCGGAACAGGAGATCCGGCGCCGACAGGACGATCGCGCGCACGGCGTCCTGTCGGCGGCAGAACACCTGATCCGGGCAACGACGGCGTCGACGCTGCCGCTGAACCTTCGACGACGCCGCTGCCTCAGGGCGAGGAACTGCGCCCGATGCTGTCGACGACGGCGACGCCCGCCGTGGCGCGTGCCGCCTCGGAGCGCTGGGGCGAGCCGGCGTGGGTCGAGATGAAATGGGACGGGATCCGCGCCGTCGGCGCGTGGGACGGTCACCGGCTGCGGCTCTTCGCCCGCAGCGGCAACGAGGTGAGCCACCGGTACCCCGAGATCACGGCGGTCGACGCCGGCCTCGGCCGCGAGCCGGCCGTGCTGGACGGCGAGCTGGTCGCGCTCGAGCCCGACGGCCGGCCCAGCTTCCCGCTGCTGCAGACCCGCATGAACCTCGAGCGCGCGGGCGACATCGCGCGGGAGGCGCGGCGCACGCCGGTGCGCTACTACCTCTTCGACATCCTCGCGCACGACGGCGACGATCTCGCCGACCTCCCGCTGCGCGAACGACGGGATGTGCTCGAGGCGGTGGTGGCGGCATCCGTCGACGCGATCGCCGTTCCTCCGGTGTTCGACGATGTCGACGCGGCCCTGGATACGAGCGTGCAGCTGCGGCTCGAGGGAATCGTCGTCAAGGATCCCGGCTCGCGCTACGTGCGCGGCGGCCGCGCCGAGTCGTGGCTGAAGGTGAAGATCACCCGCACCCAGGAAGTGGTGATCGCGGGGATCCGTCCCGGCAAGGGCGGGCGCAGCAGCACCTTCGGATCGCTTCTGCTCGGCATCCCCGACGAGGACGGCCTGCGCTACGCCGGCCGCGTCGGCACGGGCTTCAGCGACTCGACGCTCGCGACGCTGATGAAGAAGCTGCTGCCGTTGCGCACCGACGACAATCCGCTGACGGGCGTGCCTCCGCTCGACGCCCGCGACGCCCTCTGGGTGCGGCCTGAGCTCGTCGGCGAGGTGGAGTACGGGGAGTTCACGCCGGCCGGCATCCTCCGCCATCCGCGGTGGCGGGGTCTGCGCCCCGACAAGCGCCCCGACGAGGTACGCCGCGAGGACTGACCGGCTGCCGCTCAGGCGTGGGCGTCGTGCTCGACGTGACCGGCGGGCTCGAGCTGGAAGGTCGAGTGCTCCACGTCGAAGTGCTGCGACAGACAGGTCTGCAGACCGCTCAGGATGCCGGCTGCCCGGCCGTCCGCGAGCGCGGCGTCGTCGACCACGACGTGGGCCGTGAACACGGGTGCGCCGCGGGTCAGCTGCCACACATGCACATCGTGCACGTCGACGACGCCCGGGGTGGTGAGGATGTGGTCGCGGATCTCCCGCACGTGCGTGCCCTTCGGCGCCGACTCGGCGAGCACCGACAGGACCTCCCCGAGCAGCCGGATGGCGCGGGGCACGATCATCGCCGCGATGAAGAGCGACGCGATCGCGTCGGCCTGGTCCCATCCCGTGGTGAGGACGACGATCGCCGCGACGATGACGGCACCCGAGCCGATCAGGTCGCCGAGAACCTCGAGGTACGCGCCTCGCACGTTGATGCTGTGCCGCTGCGCCGCGCCGAGCAGCCACATCGCGACGGCGTTCGCCACGAGACCGATGAGGGCGACCACCAGCATGAGTCCGCCGGCGACCTCGGCGTCGTCCGGGTTCAGCAGGCGCGAGACGCCTTCATACGCCACCCACGCGGACAGCAGGATGAGGATGATGCCGTTGACCAGGGCGCCGAAGACCTCGGCCCGCTGATAGCCGAAGGTGCGGCGGTCGTTGGCCGGCCGTGCGGCGACCGTGCTTGCGACGAGGGCGATCACGAGGGCCGCGGCATCCGTGAACATGTGCGCCGCGTCCGCGAAGAGCGCGAGGGATCCCGACAGCGCTGCCCCGACGATCTGCACCACCATGACGGTGGCGGTGATCGCCAGCGAGATCCCGAGGAGGCGGCGGCTGCCGGCCCCGCGGATCCCGGTCGGCGCGTGATCGTGCATGCGCCCAGGCTAAGCCCGTGACCGCCCCCGAACGCGCCGTTCCGGCTAGTCGGGAATGATCGTGATTCTCAGTCGCAGTGCCACCGGTGGCGGGTCACAGCTCCGCGAGCAGCGGCCCGAGCGCCTCGAAGGCGCGGGCGCGATGGGATGCCGCATTCTTCTCGAGAGCGGTCCACTCGCCGACCGTCCGCTCGGCGTCGGGCGCCTGCCCGTCGGGGATGAAGATCGGGTCGTAGCCGAAGCCGCCCTCGCCCGCGGCCGCCTCCGCCAGGCGACCCGGCCACACGCCCTCCACCACGCTCTCGCGCGAGGCGTCACCCGGCACCACGAACGCGATCGTCGAGACGAACTGGGCGGTGCGGTGCGGATCGCGGATGTCGGACAGCTGGTCGAGCAGCAGCTCCAGGTTGGCCGCGGCATCCTTCGCGTGTCCTGCCCAGTAAGCCGAGAACACCCCGGGTGCGCCGCCGAGCACGTCGACGCAGATGCCGGAGTCGTCGGCGAGAGCCGGCAGACCGGTGTGCTCCGCCGCGGCGCGCGCCTTGATCAGCGCGTTCTCGGCGAACGTGACGCCGTCTTCAACCGGCTCGGGGCCGCTGTAGGCCACGACGAACAGATCCGGGCGCGTGGCCGCGACGATCGCCTGGAACTCCTCGACCTTGTGACGGTTGTGCGTCGCGAGCACGATCTGGCGTACGACGCCGTCCGCGTCCGCGTCCGCGGCGGCCGTCTGGGCCTCCGCCGCGGCGATGGCCTCGGCCATGTCGTCCGGGTGGGCGGTCATGCCGCGCCCTCGGCCGCTCCCTCGCCGAGCGCGGCGAGCTGGCGCGTGCGCAGGTCGGCGCAGCCGTTGACGCCGAGTTCGAGGAGGGCGTCGAGTTCGCGCTTGTCGAAGGGCGCGCCCTCGGCGGTGCCCTGCACCTCGACGAAGAGACCGCGACCGGTGACGACGATGTTCATGTCTGTCTCGGCGCGGACGTCCTCGACGTAGGCCAGGTCGAGCATCGGCTCGCCGTCGATGATGCCGACCGACACGGCCGACACCGAGTCGAACAGCACCTGCGCCTTCTGCCCGATGAACTTCTTGCGCCGACCCCACTCGATCGCGTCCGCCAGGGCGACGTAGGCGCCGGTGATGGCCGCCGTGCGCGTGCCGCCGTCGGCCTGCAGCACGTCGCAGTCGATCACGATCGTGTTCTCGCCGAGTGCCTTGGTGTCGACGACGGCGCGAAGCGCCCGGCCGATCAGGCGCGAGATCTCGTGCGTCCGGCCACCGATCTTGCCCTTGACGCTCTCGCGGTCGTTGCGCTCGTTCGTGGCGCGCGGCAGCATCGCGTACTCGGCGGTGATCCAGCCCTTGCCCTTGCCCGAGAGCCAGCGCGGCACGCCGTTGGTGAACGACGCCGTGCACAGCACCTTCGTGTTGCCGAACGAGATCAAAGCCGACCCTTCGGCCTGGCTCGACCAGCCGCGCTCGATGGTGATGGGACGCAGCTGGTCGACGGTGCGGCCGTCGGCGCGGGTGATGTCGGTCATTTCTCTCCTCTGACGATGCGCATGTCCCGAATTCGATCGCTTCCCGATGCCGGGGGCGGTGATTTTCGGGACATGGTGCGGGGATTGTGGGACACGGATGCCTCAGCCGAGCCGCGTCGGCAGGTCGATGGCGCCGGTCTGCACCAGTCGGACCGCGCTGACCTCGCGGCCCATGAGCCGGTGGGCGAGGCGCAGGAACTCGTCGGCGGACGCGCCGGTGGCTTCGTAGACGTGCTGGGGCTCGGCATCCGGACCCGCGAGCAGGTCGCGGGAGACCAGCTGACGGTAGACGTCCTTCGCGGTCTCGGTGTCGCTCGAGACGAGGCTCACGTCGGGGCCCATGACGTAGCTGATCGCGCCCTCGAGGAACGGGTAGTGCGTGCAGCCGAGCACGAGGGTGTCGACGCCGGCGTGACGAAGGGGCGCCAGGTACTCCTCGGCGACCGCGAGCACCTCGGGCGAGCCGGTCACGCCGGCCTCCACGAACTCCACGAACCGCGGGCAGGCCTGCGCGAAGACCGTGAGCCGTTCGTTCACCCCGAGCATGTCCTGGTAGGCGCCCGAGCTGATGGTGCCGGCGGTGCCGATGACCCCGACACGGCCGTTGCGAGTCGTCGACATCGCAGTCCGAACGGCGGGGTTGATCACCTCGACGACCGGGACGTCATAGCGCTCGCGCGCGTCGCGCAGCATGGCGGCCGACGCGGTGTTGCACGCGATCACGAGCATCTTGACGCCCTGGGCCACCAGCTCGTCCAGCACCTCGAGCGCGTAGCGGCGCACATCCGCGATGGGCTTCGGCCCGTAGGGCGAACGCGCCGTGTCGCCGATGTAGAGGATCGACTCCTGCGGCAGTTGGGCCGAGACGGCCCGCGCGACGGTGAGTCCGCCGACTCCGGAGTCGAAGATTCCGATCGGCGCGTCGTTCACGATGCCCCAGCCTACGCCAGCCGCTCACTAGGCTGGCCCGCATGACCCACGGGCACGCTTCGCGAGAGGGCGCCTCCACCGCCCTGCTGACCGACCGCTACGAGCTCACCATGGTCGACGCGGCCCTGCGCGACGGCACGGCCGGCCGCCGCTGCGTGTTCGAGCTCTTCGGCCGGCGACTGTCGGCAGGCAGGCGCTTCGGCGTGGTCGCCGGCACCGGCCGGCTGCTGTCGCTGATCCGCGACTTCCGCTTCGCCGACGCAGAGCTGCGGTTCCTCCGTGACGAGAAGGTGGTGGATGCCGCCACCCTCGACTTCCTCGAGGGCTACCGCTTCACCGGCTCGATCACCGGCTACCGCGAGGGCGAGCTGTACTTCCCCGGCTCCCCCATCCTGACGATCGAGGGCACGTTCGCCGAGGCCGTCGTGCTCGAGACGCTCGCGCTGAGCGTGCTCAACCACGACTCCGCCATCGCGACCGCGGCCGCGCGCATGAGCGTGGCCGCCGGCGACCGGCCCCTTGCCGAGATGGGCTCCCGCCGCGCCGCGGAGGGGTCGGCGGTGGCCGCCGCACGCGCCGCCTACATCGCCGGTTTCGCCGCCACCTCGAACCTCGAAGCCGGCCGGTGCTGGGGGATCCCCACGATGGGCACCGCGGCGCACTCGTGGACGCTGCTGCACGACACCGAAGAGGGCGCCTTCCGCGCCCAGATCGAGGCGCTGGGCGTGGGTACCACGCTGCTCGTCGACACATACGACATCCGCCGGGGCGTCGAGACGGCCGTGCGCATCGCCGGCACGGGGCTCGGGGGCGTGCGCATCGATTCCGGCGACCTGCCCACGGTCGCGGCCGAGGTGCGCGCGCAGCTCGACGAGCTCGGAGCGACCGGCACCCGCATCACTGTGACGAGCGACCTCGACGAGTACGCGATCGCGGCCCTCGCGGCATCCCCGGTCGACTCGTACGGCGTGGGCACCTCCGTGGTGACGGGATCGGGCACCCCGACCGCCGGCATGGTCTACAAGCTGGTCGCCCGGCAGGGCGACGACGGCGGGTGGGTCGGCGTGGCGAAGGCGTCGACCGACAAGGGATCGAAGGGCGGGCGCAAGGCGGCGTTCCGCACCCTGGACGACGGCACGGCCACGAGCGAGCTCATCGTCGTGTCCGACGGCTTCGAAGCCCTCGACACCGGGGCGGCGCACCCGGGAGCGCGCCCGCTGCAGGTGCCGCTCGTGACCGACGGCGCACCGGATACCGTGTTCGAGGGCAACGCGGGCGTGGAAGCCGCCCGGGCGCACCACGCGCGCGTGCGCGAGGAGCTTCCCGTGCGCGCGCTGGCCCTCAGCCGCTCCGACCCGGCGATCCCGACGGTCTACGCCGACGCGGAGTGACGCTCATGCGAGGTCCGGGCTCACACCTGCGCGCTCAGCGCGGGCTCGCACCCGCACGCTCCGACGGCCGGAGTCAGGCGCCGAGGGACTCGTAGATCTCTTTGCAGGTCGGGCAGACCGGGAACTTCTCGGGATCGCGGCCGGGCGTCCACTTCTTGCCACACAGCGCACGCACCGGCTTGCCGGTGATCGCGGACTCGAGGATCTTGTCCTTCTTCACATAATGCGAGAAGCGCTCGTGGTCACCCGGCTCGATGTTCTCTTCTTTGAGGAGCTCTTCGAGCTCGCGATCGAGGGTCGCGATACCGCCCTGATCAGGGCTGTCCAGCGGGGTGCTCATGGTCTGTCAGTGTAGCCGGGGCCGACCGGTGTCGGGCCCGTCCGGACGACTCAGGTCGACTCCGCGAACTCCATCAGCCGCCCGCCCCGACGCTCGAACGCGATCGCCCCGACGGTGATGCCGACGAGCAGCACACCGAGTCCGATGGCGAGGCCGCCCCACAGCGCCATCTCCGCGGCAGCCGTGTCGCCCTGCAGCGCGAGCCACCCGCACCACAGCACCGGCGCCGACAGGACGAGCGCGCCGAGCATGACGGCGCCCTGCGCGACCGCGCCCGCGGCGCTCGTGCGCTGGGGCTGCTGGAACGGGCTCTCACCCGGCCGCGACACCGCGTACGGCGCGACCACCGATGAGATGCTCGACAGCCCCAGACCCGACAGGAACAGGGCGGCGCACACCCCGGTGAGCGCCGGAAGCACCGCCCACCGCCCGTGCAGCGTCGTCGCGACCGGAATGGCCACCGCCAGCAGCGGCACACCGACGAGGAGCACCGGCACCAGGCGCCCGACCCGGTCGGAGACGCCGCGCACGCCGCTCGCGATGTGCATCCAGACCGCCGTGGAGTCGTACGCGAGGTCGTCGTGCGGCAGCCACCCGAGGAAGAGCGCGGCGAACGGCACCGGCACGAGCGCGACGAGCTCGGGCGGCACGCCCGCGATGAGCAGCGGCACCACCGTGATCACCGCCGCGAACGGGATCACCAGTCCGTTGACGACGTAGCGGCGATCCCCGAACCAGTAGATGAGGCTGCGGGCGGCCACGGCACCCCCCGGCGTTCCCGGCGCCACGCCGAACCACCCCAGCCCGCCGCGGGCACGGCCCGACGTGGGCCGCTCGGTCGTCGTGAGCAGCCGTCTGACAGCCCAGGCCCAGAGCAGCGCGAGCACCACGATGGTCGCCACGGCGACGAGTGCAGGGAGCCAGGCGTCGCCGCCGACGGCCACCACTCCCGGAAGCGCCCAGGCCGCGCCGAGCGGCGTCAGTGCCAGCAGATCCACGGCCTCGAGCAGCTGCGGCGGCACGGCGCCCTGCCATTCGAGGGATGCCAGGAACACACCCACCGGCACCACCACCACCAGCACCACGAGCACGAACACGCCCGACAGCTCGCGAGATCGCCGATCGCGCAGGAACAGCGACGCCAGGGCCATGCACAGGCGGGCGAGCAGCGTACAGGTGAGGACTCCCAGGACCACGCTGAGGATGCCGATGGGCACCGGCACGCCGTGGTCGGCCCAGACGATCGCGGCGCACACTGCGACGGCGACCAGCACCATGATCGGCACGCTGAGGAGCCCGGCGACGGCGAGCACCGCTGCGAGGCCACCCCGAGGCAGGCCGAACAGCGCGAACCGCCGCGGATCCAGCGGATCGTCGACCGCTCCGAACAGGGGTGCGAGCGCGAAGCCGAGCGTGACCGCGGAGCCGCCGAGCACGGTGACCGCCAGCACCTCCTCGGTGGCGGCATCCCGCAGCGTCAGCAGGGCCCAGCACGCCGCGACCGTCGCGGCGAGGAGGAGGACCAGCGCGCCGACCACACGGACGACGTGCCCTGCGTCCCCGCGGAGCGCGCCGAAGAGCAGCGCGACCCTCAGTCGGAGAACGTGTGCAGCCACTCGAGGCCCTCCACGTCGCTGAGGCCGCCGGCCAGTTCGACGAAGCGCTGCTCGAGCGTGAGCTCACCCCGCACCTCGGCGACGGTGCCCTCCGCGAGCACCTGCCCGGCGACGATGACCGCCACGCGGGTGCAGACCCGTTCGACGAGCTCCATGCCGTGACTCGACAGGATCACCGTGCCGCCGTGAGCCACGTACGCCGAGAGGATGTCGAGGATGATCGAGCTCGAGACCGGGTCGACGGCCTCGAACGGCTCGTCCAGCACGAGCAGGCGCGGCGAGTGGATGAGCGCCCCGGCGAGCATGACCTTCTTCAGCATGCCGGCCGAGTAGTCCGACACGCTCCGGCCGAGGGCGTCTTCGAGATCGAAGGCCCGCGCCAGGTCCGCCGTGCGGCTCTCGACGACGGCGGGAGGCAGCTTCCGCAGCACTCCGTAGTAGTAGAGCAGCTGGCGCCCCGTCAGGCGGTCGAACGTGCGCAGCCGATCGGGCAGCACGCCCATCAGGCGCTTGGCCGCGAGCGGCTTGGCCGCGGCATCCACCCCACCGATGTGGATGGTGCCACGATCGGGTTCGAGAAGGCCCGCGATCATCGAGAGGGTCGTCGTCTTGCCGGCGCCGTTCGGGCCGACCAGCCCGTAGAACGTCCCTGCGGGAACGGTGAGGTCGATGCCGTCGACCGCGTGGGTGCTGCCGAACCGCTTGGTGACGCCGCGGAGCACGAGCGCATCGCCGCCGGTGGCGGGCACCGCCGGGGTTCCGGGAATGACGGATGCCGCAGCCGCCGTGCCGGCGGCCGGGGTGCTCTCGACCAGAGGCGGGACCGACGGCGGCTGAGGCGCGCCGACGGGCGGAACGCCGCGTCGGGGCTCGGAATCGAGGTCCGCCGGCGCAGGCGGGGGCGCGATCGGGGCCGCTGCCTCGGGCGCAGGCTCGGAAACGGGCTCGGGCGCAGGCTCAACCGGCGCCGCGGGCTCGGCCACCGGCGCGGACTCGACCACGGGCTCAGCATCGACCACCGCGGCGGAATCGGCAAGAGGCGTGATGTGCGAGACGTCCTGCCGCGTGGATCCGGGTCCGGGGTGGACCGCGGGGTCGGCCGTGGTGGCGTCGGATGCGGGTCCGGCGTCCGATCTGACCCGGGGTGCTGGCCCGGGTTCGGAATCGTTCTCGCGGGGGCGTACGGGAGCGGCGTCGGCGGGCGGTGAGTCCGTGACCGGCGGAAGAGGCGGACGCGGCGGGACGACGATCCGCGCGGCGGCACTCGCGGCGAGTTCGAGATCGCTCGGAAGCGGCGGCGGCGGACCCGGATCGGGCTGCGGCTCGGCTTTTCGCGCGGGAGTGCGGGGCGTGCGCGGCGTGCCCTTGTCCGAGCGCGGCTTGCGGGGCGGGCGGCGGGGCTTGTCCGTGGCCGGCAGTACCGTGTCCGCGAGGCGCACGGCGTGCGCATCGGAGTGACGGTCCGGCTCATCCGGATCGATGTCATTCGGCACCGGGAGGGAGGCTGTCACCCAACCAACGTATCAAGCGGGCCTGATCCCGGGGCAGTTCATGTCGCCGCGTCGCGGCAATCGCGTTATGTCACAAATCGGCAACGGGAGCCCAACATTATGCGCCTTCCCAGGGGCCATGGATAGCATGGTCCCGGCACGAAGGGGTGTCGCGCCGGTGAACCGGCAGTGAATCACGCACTTCAGGAGAAGACTTTTGACCCTTCAGACCGTCATCCTCGCAGCCGGTATGGGCTCGCGCCTCGGCCGCAGCCTTCCCAAGCCGCTCACCGAGCTGAGCGACGGCCGCAGCATCATGCAGCAGCAGCACGACAACATCCGTGCCACCTTCGGCAGCGACGCCAAGATCACCACCGTGGTGGGCTACCGGGCGGAGACGGTCGTCGAAGCCTTCCCGGACGTGGACTACGTGTACAACGACCGCTACGACCAGACCAACACCTCCAAGAGCCTGCTGCGCGCTCTCGCGAAGACCGGCAAGGGCGGCGTGCTCTGGATGAACGGCGACGTGGTCTTCGATCCGCGCGTCCTCGGCCGCGCCATCGAGCTCATCGAGCGCGACCAGTCGTTCGTCACCGTCAACACCTCGAAGGTCAGCGACGAAGAGGTCAAGTACACCGTCACGGCTGAGGGCTTCATCAAGGAGCTGTCGAAGACGGTCAAGGGCGGCATCGGCGAGGCCGTGGGCATCAACTACATCTCGAGCCGCGACAAGAAGGCGTTCATGCGCCACCTCACGCGCGTCGACGACCAGGACTACTTCGAGCGCGGCCTCGAGCTCGCGATCGCCGAAGACGGCGTGCTGCTCCAGCCGCTCGACATCTCGGACCTGTACGCCGTCGAGGTCGACTTCGCCGAAGACCTCGAGCGCGCGAACCTGTACGTCTGACCCCTGCACGCAGGCGTGTCAACCCTGAGCCGACGTCAGGATCCGGACGCATAGACTCGGCGCGATGAGCGAGAAGGTTCACCGCATCCACTCCCTGCCCGGCGACTCGCCGTGGCAGGGCGGTCTGCCGCCCGCGGGCTCGGACGAGCACCCGTTCACGATCCGGGCGCTCGATCGGGTGCTCTCGATCCAGCGACCCGTCGTGCTCGCGCATCTGCGCAGCGTCCGGCTGCGGCATCCGGATGCCTCCGCCGCCGACATCGTCCGCATCCTCGAGCGACGCTATCTCGCGGCGGTCACGAGCGGCGGCGCGGCGGTGGGTGCGACCGCCGTGGTTCCGGGGATCGGCACCGGCGTCACGCTGGCTCTCAGCGGCGTCGAGACGGTGGCGTTCCTCGAGGCGACGACGCTGTTCGCGCAGTCGGTCGCCGAGGTCCACGGCATCCCGGTCTCGGATCCCGACCGCGCGCGAGCGCTCGTGCTGACCCTCATGCTGGGCAAAGAGGGCATCGACCTCGTTGCGCAGCTCGCCGGACAGGCGGCCGGGCGCGGCCCGAGTCGCTCCGGCTACTGGGGCGAGCTCATCACCAAGTCCCTGCCGCGCGCCGCCGTCGGCCCGCTCGTCGATCGACTCAAGTCGACGTTCATCCGTCAGTTCGCCGCTCGAGGCGGGGCGTCCTGGATCGGCAAAGCGCTGCCCTTCGGGATCGGTGCGGCCATCGGCGGCGTGGGCAACAACATCCTCGGGCGGCGCGTGCTCGTCGGCTCCCGGCGGGCGTTCGGCCTGCCGCCGCTCCAGCTGCCGCCCGAGTTGGAGCCTCGACCGGGCGCCGACCGGGTCGAGCGGATCGCGGGGCGCGGCATCCGTCGCGCCGGCGAGGTCGTGGTCGGCGGGGTGACCCGCACGACGGCCGCGGTCGGAAGCGTCGTGCGGCGCAGGAAGCGCGAGATCGAGGCTCCTTCCGCCGACTGAGGTTCCTCCCCCACACCTCGTCGGAGGGCGCTTCGCAGGGTTCTCCACAGCGAAAGCGTCGTGACCGCGATACCGCCCCCTGCGCGTCGGGGCCGGCTCCTACCGTGGCGGTCATGCTTCGCGCCCTCGATTCGGACGAACCCCCTCCACCGCACGCCTATCGGGTGCCCTGGCGCGTCGACGAGGTCTACGACAGGCATCCGCTCGTCACCAACGCCAGTCGCCTGCCAGTCGATGTCGTGCGCGTCTTCGTCGACGCGGGTGCGGCCTCCCTGACCGAGCACTGGGGCCTGATGCCACCGGGCGACACGGCCGAGCTCTGCCTGTGCGAGGCCGACCCCGGCTCCGCCGTCGTCACGATCGCCTGGCTGCGTCCCGAGGACGGCGAGGAGTATCTGTGGAGATTCGGCATGTGACCCGTGGTGGTGCCGCCGGGGCGAGAATGGCGGTATGGGTCTGTTCAGCCAGCGTCCCGAGGAACCCACCGAGTGGGCGGGTCTGCCGTCCGAACCGGCGCGCGCCGAATCGAGCGCGGAGAGACTTCCGGATGCCGCACCCGTCGATCTGGGCGGCCTGGGGAGCATCGGCCTGCCGGAGTTCGGCGGCGGCGGCGTCATCGAGGCGATCGTGATCCCGGTCACGCCGGTGGCCGGGAGCGATGCCGCAGCGGAGCCTGATTCGAACGATTGACAGCGGCCTCGACTGTAAGCGCTTGCACTCGTCCTCGACATGTCAACCGTCGCGGGCATACGCTCACAGGTATGGACAGCACGTTGGCGTGCCTGGCGGCGTGGATGCCGAGGCAGCGGTGGTACGCCGCGAAGGGCCGCCCGCCGAGCCTCCGCCTGGTGTCGTGGTGGGACATGGCGGTCGATGCCGATGACCTCGGCGAGGCCGACGCAGGTGTGCGCATCCGCACGTTCCTCGTTGCGGACGAAGGCGCGCTTCCGGCCGTGCTCTACCAGATCCCCGTGGTCGAGCGGGCGACGGAGACCGTGAGAGCCGATCCCGACCACACCATCGGCAGTCCGACCCCCGGCACGACCTTCATCGACGGGCCCCATGACCCGGCGTATGCGCAGGCGCTGCTGCGTCTCATCACCCGCGGCGGCACCGCGCGCGGCCCGCAGACGACCGCGATCGCCCGAGTTGTGGCTGCCGACAGCGTTCCCGCACTCGCCACGGCACGGGTGATCAGCGGAGAGCAGTCGAACACCTCCCTCATCTACGAGGGCGTCGGCACTCCCGTCATCTGCAAGGTCTATCGCCAGCTCCACGCGGGACTCAATCCCGACATCGAGCTGCAGGAAGCACTGGCGCGAGCCGGATCGACGCACGTGCCGCGGCCGGTCGGCTCGATCGAGGGAAGCTGGCCCGACCTCACCACCGCACACGGCAGCGTGCGCGGGTCGCTCGCCTTCGCGCAGGAGTACCTGCCGGGCGTCGAGGACGCGTGGCGCGTCGCCCTCCTGGCCGCCGCGCGGGGCGAGGACTTCCGCGCCCAGGCGGGCGCGCTCGGCGCCGCGACCGCTGAGGTGCACGTCGCACTGACCCGCTGCTTCCCGACCCGCAACCCGACCGCAGCCGACCGCGACGCCGCCGCGGCCACCTGGGAGCGACGGCTCGCCATAGCGATCGCCGAGGTGCCGGAGATCGCGGGACAGCGGGATGCCGCAGCCGCCGTGTACCGCCGCGCACTCGAGGTGCCCTGGCCGCCGCTGCAGCGGATCCACGGCGATTACCACCTCGGGCAGGTGCTCCACTCCCCCGAGCGCGGCTGGCTCCTCGTCGATTTCGAAGGCGAACCGCTCCGCCCGATGGCCGAGCGCAGGCAACCGGACTTCGCCCTGCGCGACGTGGCGGGCATGCTCCGCTCGTTCGACTACGTCGCAGGGTCGCTGCGCCTGGACGACCCCGACCGTTCGGCCGATGCGGTGCGGGCGTGGGCTCTCGACGCGCGGGCGGCGTTCGTCGAAGGCTACGCGGAGGCCTCCGGCAGCGGCCTGGACCCGCGGCATCCGCTGCTGGCGGCACTGGAACTCGACAAGGCCGTCTACGAGGCGATCTACGAAGCCCGCAACCGCCCGACCTGGGTCGCCATCCCGCTGCGGGCGATCGCGCGGCTCGTCGAACGCCCGGCACCCGTCACCTGAGCGATCTGTGGCATCAGGAGCCGGAGCGGAGGCTCCGGCCGCTGCGACGGTCCCCGCTCAGCCCTCGTCGTCGAGCTCGGCCTCGTCGTCGGCTTCGTCGTCGTCATCGACGACCGAGCGGGCGTACCAGGTCTCCCAGTCGTCCATGAGCCCCTGCACGGCCGCATGGAACCGCGCCGATGCCGCACCGGGCGTCGTGTCGCCGAAGTAGCGCGTCACCCACTCCTTGAGACGCGCGACCGCCTCAGGGTCGCCGAGCACCCGCTCGGTCTGGGCGACGACGTCGGGCGCGGCCGCGGCATCCAGCCACTCGCACGCCGACAGATAGCCGTGCATGTCGATCGCCGCCGCCGGATCGGCAGGACGCGTGATGAGGAGCGGCTTGTCGGCCGCGAGCCGATCGTAGACCATCGCCGAGATGTCCACGATCGCCACGTCGGCGGCCGACAGCTGCCAGCCGAGTTCCGGTCCGTCGTCGAAGAAGTGGTGCGCGCCCGGATCCGCGGTGTTCGCCGCGGCGAGCGCGGCGATGATGCGCCGGTTCGCCGCGCCGTATTCGTGGTCCACCACGCCGGACCGCGGGTGCGGGCGATAGATCACGCGGTGGCGCCCGGTGGCGAGCAGCGCACGCACGAGCGCCTCACCGTGGGTGGCGATGGACCCGTAGTGCGCCGAGGGCCGGTCACCCTCCCAGGTGGGCGCGTACAGCACGACGGTGCGCTCGTCCGGCGTGTACGGCAGCGTTCCCGAGTAGTGGTCGGCCTGGGGACGGCCGATCTCGATGGTGCGCCGATCGATGTCGTAGTCCCACAGCACCCGCGAGAGCCGCTCGCGTGCGGCGTCGCCCGCGATCATCGCGTAGTCGTACGCCTTGTACTGGTTGGTGGTCATGTACATCTTGTCGGACTCGCCGTGGTTGATGAACACGTGCCACCGGCGCCCGTACCGGAACATCTGGAAGTTGCGGGTGTTCTGATTCACGTACAGCACGACGCGGATGTCCTGCTTGGCGACGAAGCGCTCCAGATCGCGCACCGTCGGCACGAAGGCGACGGGCAGCGCAGCGTCGTCGAGGAGCGCCTTGGCACCGGTCGCCGCCCGGCTGAGCACGACGACGGGCCACGTCTTCGCGAGGGCTGCGAGAGGCTTGTACCACTGCCGCATCTGGTACATGTTGACCGCGCCGTCGGCGAAGTACACGGCCACGCGGTAGTGGAACGCCGGATGCTGCGGCCGGCCCACGAGCGTGCGTCTCACGTCGATGACGGCCGAGCGGTTGCGCACCGCCTTGCGGACGAGCGCGACCGCCTTCTTTCCATCTGAGACCAGACCCACGCCTCCAGCCTACCCAGCGGCACCCATGACATGATCGACGCGTGCATGTCGAGCAACACGGGCGCAGGGACGCTCCGGTCCCTCCCCCCGATGCCGGCGTGAGCTTCGTGATGCCGGTGCTCAACGAGCACGAATACCTCCGACATGCGGTCGAGACGGTGCTGGCACAGGATGTCGCCGGGCCGACCGAACTGATCCTGGCACTCGGTCCGTCCACCGACGGCACGACCGAGCTCGCCCGCGAGCTCGCCCGCGGCGACGACCGCATCGTGCTGATCGACAACCCCGCCGCGGACATCCCGATCGGCCTCAATCTGGCGATCGGCGCCGGCCGGTACCCGACCGTCGTCCGCGTCGACGCGCACTCCGAACTCGATCCCAGTTACGCCCGCAGCGCCCTCGCGACCCTCGAGAGGGTGCGCGCGGCGAACGTGGGCGGAGTGATG
Organism: Microbacterium sp. ProA8; assembly: GCF_039905635.1. NCBI lineage: Bacteria > Bacillati > Actinomycetota > Actinomycetes > Micrococcales > Microbacteriaceae > Microbacterium > Microbacterium chionoecetis. The sequence goes on from NZ_CP157000.1 coordinate 2,598,915, forward strand.
CGCGCCGACGGCCGCACCCCCTTCCAACGTGCGGTCGCGCGCGCCTACAACTCCCCCATCGGACTCGGCGGCGGCGCTTATCACGGCGGAACGCAGGAGGGTGAGGCCGAATCGGCGTACCTGGGTGTGATGCGCCGCGCGGTGCTCGATGAAGTGGGCCTCTTCGACGAGACCATCCGCCGCGGCGAGGACTGGGAGCTCAATCTCCGCATCCGCCGCGCCGGCTATCGCGTGTGGTTCGATCCGACGCTCGCCGTCACGTACTGGCCGCGTGAGAGCTGGACGCGGCTGGTGCGCCAGTTCTCGGCCACCGGGCGCTGGCGCGGCGAGCTCGTCCGCCGGTTCGGGCGCGGCAACTCGCTGCGCTTCTTCGCACCTCCGGCGCTCGTGCTGACGATCCTGCTCGCACTCGTCGTCGGCGTGCTGCAGCTGACGGGCGTGGTGCAGGGATGGTGGGCGGTCGCGGCATCCGTCGTGTATCTGCCCGTGATCGCCTACGCCGTCCTCATCGTCGGCGTCGCCCTCGGGCCCGGCGGCGGGCACGGCTGGCGCGACAAGCTGTGGACCGCCGCGGTGCTGCCCAGCATGCACCTCGCGTGGGGCTGGGGGTTCGTCCTCGGTGTCGTCGGCGGTGCCCATGACACGGTCGACACCTCCCGCCTGGGCACCCGCAACACGCCTCTGCCATGAGCAGGATGAGGCCGGCGTCCGTCAGACGTCGATGAAGCCCTGATCGAGGATCCGCGTCACCACGCGCTCGGCCGCGTGCCCGTCGTCGCGAGCGTTGAACTTGTCCCGCCAGAGCCGGTAGCGATCGGCGTACGCGGCATCCCCGCCGGCGTCCCCGTCGGCGGCGAGCGCCGCGACCAGTTCGTCCTGCGTGCGCACCATCGGCCCCGGAGCGTGTGCGGCGAGGTCGAAGTAGAACCCGCGCAGCTCGCCGCGGTAGTGCTCCATGTCGGGAACGAGGAAGTACATCGGCTTGCCGGTCACCGAGAAGTCGAACATCACCGACGAGTAGTCGGTGACCAGGGCATCGGCGACGAGCAGCAGCAGGGCGGTGTCGGGGAAGCCCGTCACGTCGATCACGCGCGGCCCCTCGGCATCCCGCCCCGGCAGCAGGGTGCGCGAGTGCCCGCGCACCAGCACGACGGCGTCGGTCGCGGCGGCGAGCGCCACCGGGTCGACGAAGTCGACGATCTGGTCCCGGTCGTCTCGCCACGTCGGGGCGTAGAGGATCACCCGCTCACCGGGACGGATGCCGAGTGCCTGGCGCGTCGCCGCGCCGTCGCCGGTGGTCAGCACGTCGTTGCGCGGATAGCCCTCGACCCAGACCGGGCGATTGAGGAACGCGTACGCCTTGCTCAGGATGCGGGCGGCATACGGGTTCTGCGCGAGCAGGACGTTCCAGCGGCGCGACTCGCGCACCACGGCGGCCATGCGCCGAGGGTCGAATCCGGGGCGGTGCAGCGCGAGGCGCTTGAGCGGCGTGCCGTGCCAGGTCTGCAGCACCACCTGGCCCTTGCGGCGGGCGAAGCGCCGGCGCAGCCAGTCGTTCACCACGAGCAGCCGGGCCGCTCCCCGCGCACGCCACCACTCGGGGCTCCCCTCGACGAGCGGGATCGCTCCCTCCGGCACGGCGACCGACAGGTCCACCACGCTCCAGTACCGCGTGACGTCGGGCGCGCGCCGCGCGAGCTCGCGATCGATCGCGAGCGGGTTGCAGCTGGCATTGCGCCCGTAGAAGCTCTCGAAGAACACCGCGTTCTCGAACCCGGACGCCGGTCGCGTGGCATACCGGCGTTCGAGGGCGTCCTGTCCCTCGCCCGAGTCGTACGCCGGGTCCATGGGCGGACCGACGCGCAGCGTCCAGCCGTCGAGCGTCGCGCGCAGCGTGCCGAGCTGAGTGACGGGGAGCGCCTCGGGCGGGTGGATGCCGCTGGCCGTCGCACCGCCGATCCGCACCTCGTACGTCCCCGACGGCAGCGGCAGCTCCGGACCGCCCCAGCGTGCCGCCCGCAACGGCAGCGTCGCCTTCCACGTCTTGCCGCGGCCTGTCACACGCGCCGTGACGCGAGCCCGGGCGCCGACGATCTCGACGGATTCGGGCCGCTCCCCCTCGCCCGCGAGCACGAGCGCAGGGACGCCGTCCGTCGTGAAGCTCGCCTCGGTCATCCGGTTCCTTCCTCGGCACGGGCATCGTGGGCCGTTCCGGCCAGAATCGCACGGTACACCCTCTCGGCATTGCGTCCGTCGCGGAACGCATGCACGCGCGCGCTCAGTGCGGCGGCGCGATCGATCCGCCGCGCGCGCTCGGCGGAATCCCCCAGGACAGCGTCGAGCTGCGCGGCGATGTGGGCCCAGTCGACGGCCCAATCGTCGCCGGCGACATCCGAATAGCGGCCGTAGAACCCGCGGCTCCGCGCGTACTCCTGGACGTCCGGGGCGAGGAACAGCGTGGGCAGCGGCACCAGCGCCGCGTCGAACGCGAGCGACGAGTAGTCCGTCACGAGCGCGTCGAGACCCGGCAGCAGCGGCGTGACGTCCGGCACGCGGTCGCTGCCGAGCGGCTGCACGCGATCGGTCGGGAACGGAGGCCGGTAGTCGCCGGCGCCGAGCGGGTGCGAGCGCACCAGCAGCGTCGCGTCGTGCCGGTTCAGCACCTCGACGATCCTGGTCCACTCGTCGGCGGTCGGTACCGCGGGGTCGGGTGCGCCGTCGCGCCACGTCGGCGCGTACAGCACGAAGCGCGCCTCCGGCGTCGCTCGCGGCACGGCGCGCGCGATGGCCGCCCGAGCGTCGCTGCGGCGCTCCGCGGCCGTGCCGCGAGAGAGCACGTCGACCCGCGGCTCGCCGGTCACCGGCACGCGGGCGTCGGGCAGGGCGAAGGCGGACTCGAGGCGACCTCGCACGGTGTGCGATGCGGCCGGCAGCACGCGGATGCGCCGCGCCGCGCCGCGGTACATCGCGCGCAGCAGACCTCTGACGGTGCCGGCGGCCGGCGTCCGTTCGATCGGGCCGGGTACCCGGAGCGTCTCGGGAGAATCGACGCCGATGCGCTTGAGCGGGATCCCGTGCCACAACTGCACCACGAACGCGCCCGACACGGCGTACCGGTTCACGTCGCCGAAGCCGTGCGTGACCACGATCACCCGGGCGCGCGCGGTGCGCCAGAGGCCCTGCAGCGAACGCTTCGGAACAGCGCGGATGCCGCGGGCCGCGGCATCCGTCGCCTCCTGCTTCGAGCCGACGAGCCAGACCGCGGTGCGACCGTGCGCGGCCGCGACGTCCCAGAGGGCGAGGGCGCCGTCGCCGATGCCGACCGCGCAGCCGAAGACCCATTCGTCACGCGTGCGCGGCACGAGCATCGTCAAGATGCGTCCTGCGGCATACAGCGGCAGCGTCGCGAGCTTTCGCGCGTTGCCCGCGCCGAAAGAGAAAGACGCCATCCCGCGAGCCTACCTGCGAGCCCGTATCGGGACTCGCTGACTCGCGAGATGGCGTCCTGTGGTGTGCAACCGCGCGTGCGGCTACTGCAGCGAGCCCAGCGTCACTTCCGCCGTCTGCGTCTTGCCGTCGCGGACGTAGGTGACCTCCGCCTGGCTTCCGGCCGCCGCGCCGCGCACCTGCGCGGTGAGATCGGTCGAGTCGGTCACGGGAACGCCGTTGAAGGAGATGACGACGTCGCCGGCCTGGAGACCGGCGTTCGCTGCCGCGCCGCCGTCGGTGAGCTCCTTGATGTAGGCCCCGGTGGTCGTCGAACCCTCGACGGATGCCGCGGGCTGCACGGTGGCGCCGAGCAGGCCGTGGGTCGCCTCGCCGTTCTCGATGAGCTCATCGGTGATGCGCTCGACGATGTCGGACGGGATCGAGAAGCCGACGCCGATCGAGCCGGAGCCGTCCGCGGACGAGCCGCCCGCGCTCGCGATGGCGACGTTGATGCCGATGAGCTTGCCGTCGGAGTCGACGAGAGCGCCGCCCGAGTTGCCGGGGTTGATCGCCGCGTCGGTCTGGATGACCGCGATGGAGATGGTCTCGGTGGCCGAGGACTGCTGGTCGCCCTGACCGAAGTCGAAGCGGAACGGCCCTTCCTGACCGTTCTCCTCGGGCTGCTGCTCGTTCTCGTCACCGCTGTCGGGCGCGGCCGACGAGGCGATCTGGATGGAGCGGTTGAGGGCGCTGACGATGCCCTCCGTCACGGAGTTCGCCAGGCCCAGGGGTGCGCCGACCGCCACGGTGGTGTCGCCGACATTCAGCTTGCTCGAGTCGGCGAACTCGATCGGGGTCAGGCCCTCGGCATCCTGCAGCTTGATGACCGCGAGGTCGTACGTCGGGTCGGTGCCGACGACCTCGGCGTCGTACACGCGGCCGTCCGAGGTCGTCACACGGACCGTCGCGTCGCCCGTGGCGCCGTCGAGGGTCACGACATGGGTGTTGGTGACGACGTAGCCGTCCTCGGTGAGGACCACGCCCGAGCCGGTTCCCGCTCCGGAGGAGCTCGTCGCGGCGATCGTCACGACGCTCGGCAGCACCTTGGCGGCGATCCCGGTGGTCTGGTTGACCTCGTCGGTGTCGTTGACGGTGACCGTTGCGGGTCCGGCGACCGGAGAGGCGCTCACCGGTGCGAACCACGAGACGCCCGCGTACGCGCCGCCGAGGCCTGCCGCTCCGCCGACGATGGCGGCGGCGACCATGAGCCCCACGATCTTGCCGGCGGCCGCAGGCTTCTTGTCCTTCGTGGTGCTCTTCGCGGTCGAGGTCGGCATCGGGCCCGTGGCGCCGCCGATCGGAAGCGTCGGCTGCGTGTCGGCCGGGTTGACGCCGAAGGACGCACCCGGTGCGGGAGCGGCGGGCTGCTGCTGTCCGGCGTACGAGTGGGGGTACGGGGCGGGCTGCCCCGCGTAGCCCTGCGGACGGGCGTATGCCTGCGCACCTGCCGGGTAACCGGCCGGCGGCGTGGGCGGGGTCGGCGCGGCCGGCTGGGTCGGCGCGGCCTGCGTGCTGTGCGACGCGGTCTGCGCGCTCGGCGCGGCGGTGGCGGCGTGGGCAGCGGGCGTCTGCGGCACGGGCGGGGCAGCGGGAGCGGCGGGCGGCGCCGGCGCGGTGGACGGCGCGGCCGCCTCCGGCTCGGCGGGCGTCTGCGCGGCGGCCTCCGCGGCCGGCTGAGTCGGGACGGCGGGGGTCTGGTCTTCCGGGCGATCGCCCTGGATGTCGCTCATGATTGCTCCTTCTGCCAAGCACTCACCACTGTGCCCACCGATGCTGTGCGTTTCTTATGTCGCGAATGGGACTCGCCTATGCAACAGGGATGAGCCCGCCCGGTACGGTGAAGCGATGCGACAGATCCCCGGAGCCTGGCATCGCACCGCCGCGGGTGCCGGACTCGTCGGTGACGACGGGTCGATCCACCCCACCATCTTCGCGGAGATGTCGGCCCTTGCGGCGCAAACGGGTGCGATCAATCTCGGGCAGGGCTTCCCCGACGAGGACGGCCCCGCAGCGGTGCTCGAGGCGGCACGCGCGGCCATCGCCAACGGTGTCAACCAGTATCCGCCGGGCCGCGGCATCCCGGATCTGCTCTCCGCCATCGCGGAGCACCAGGAGCGGTTCTACGGCCTCCTGCTGGATCCCGCCCGGGACGTGCTGGTGACCGCCGGTGCCACCGAGGCGCTCGCCGCCGCGCTGCTGGCATTGCTCGACGGCCCCGACGACGAGGTGGTCGTCTTCGAGCCGCACTACGACTCGTACGCCGCGATCGTGGCGCTGGCGGGTGCGCGGCTGGTGACGGTGCCGCTGCGGTGGCCGGACTTCCAGCCCGACCTCGAGGAGCTGCGCGCCGCGGTCGGCGATCGCACCCGCGTCATCCTGGTGAACGACCCCCACAATCCCACCGGCGCCGTGTTCAGCGCCGATGTCCGCGACGAGATCGTGCGTCTCGCGGAGCGCCATGACGCCGTCATCGTCACCGACGAGGTGTACGAGCATCTCGTCTTCGACGAGCCCCACGTGCCCCTCGCGACGCTGCCGGGGGCATGGGGGCGCACGCTGACGATCTCGTCCGGCGGCAAGACCTTCTCGACCACCGGCTGGAAGATCGGCTGGATCTCCGGCCCCGCCGCCCTCGTCGACGCGGTGCTCGCCGTCAAGCAGTTCCTCACCTACGTGAACGGCAGCCCGTTCCAGCCCGCCATCGCCACCGGGCTCCGCCTCGGCGACGACTTCTTCCGCGGCATCGCCGAGACCCTGCGCGCCAAGCGCGACCTCCTCGGCGCCGGTCTCCGCGCCGCGGGCTTCGACGTATCGACGCCGGCCGGTTCCTACTTCACCGTGGCCGACGCGGGCCCGCTGGGGGCAGCGGATGCCGGGGCCTTCTGCCGTGAGCTCCCCGAGCGCGGCGGAGTCGTCGCCATTCCGCTGACCGCCTTCGCCACGCCGGAGCGGCGCGCCGAGTACGCGACGCTGGTGCGGTTCGCGGCGTGCAAGCGCGTCGACGTGCTCGAGGAGGCGGCATCCCGCCTCGCCCGCCTCGTCTGACCGCCGAGCATCCCGCGCTCAGCGCGGCTGCACGCCGAATCGTCGGAGCGCCAGCGCGGGGTTGACCCGCCGCACCCGCCCGATCGCCCCGACGTCGAGGTGCGCCACCGCGACATCGGTCGACGTGCCGACCGCGGCGAGCTCGACCCCCAGCGGATCGACGATGAGCGAGTTGCCCACACCCAAGGGGGGTGGGTGGTCCGCCGCGGCGACGAACACCGTGTTCTCGATCGCCCGGGCGTGCAGCAGTGTGCGCCAGTGGTGCTCCTTGAGCGGCCCGCGCACCCACTCGGCCGGCACGAGGAACACGTCAGCCCCCGCATCGACGAGGAGCCTTCCGACCTCGGGGAACCGCAGGTCGTAACAGGTCATGAGCCCGAACCGGAGTCCGGCGAGCTCGAAGGTCTGCGGCGGGGCGGGCTCCCCGGGCTCGACCCAGTCCGACTCGCGCTGCCCGAAAGCGTCGTACAGGTGCAGCTTGCGGTAGTGCGCGATCAGCCCGGTGCCGTCGACCGCCACGGCGGTGTTGCGCACGCGCTGCTCGTCGCTTCCCCGTTCCAGCAGGCCCGCCACGATCACCATGTGGTGGGTGCCGGCCATCTCGGTGAGGGCCTGCACGAACGGGCCGTCCAGCGGCTGCGCGTGGGCGGTGAGCGACTCGTCGAACGGGTCGACGAAGTAGCTGGAGTACTCCGGGAAGACGATCACGCGGGCGCCTCGAGCGGATGCCGTCGCCACGAGATGTGCGACGGCTTCGATGTTCGCCGCCGCGTCGGCCGTCGGGGCGAATTGCGCGACCGCGATCGGCAGAGTGTCGGTCATCGTGGGTCTCCGTTCGCCCGGATGCGGATTCGCATGATGGCGGGCACCACCAGCCAGAGCACGAGGATCAGCAGCCCCAGCGGGATCAGCGCCCACCAGGCGGCCGCACCGTCGAGGACGACGTCGAACACGAACGCCACGACGCCCACGACCAGCACCGACACCGTCAGCAGCGCGGTGATCAGCGCACCGTGGCCGTAGCGGACGACAGCCGGCTTCGCGCGCTGCTGGAAGAGCACACGGTGCAGCGCCACCGGCGCGAGAGCCACGATCGAGCTGATCGCCGAGAGGACCACGAGGCCGAGGTAGACCGCGCGCTGAGGATCGGAGAGGTCCGCGAACGCCGGCTGGAAAGCGAGGGCGAGCAGGAAGCCCGTGAGGATCTGGGTGCCGGTCTGCAGCACGCGCAGCTCCTGCAGCACCTCGTTCCAGTTGCGGTCGGCCCGCTCCTCGGGCGTCTCGTCTCGGCCGTCGGCGCGGTCATCCTTCGGGTGGGCATCGCGGTCGCCGGGCATGCGCTCATCCTGTCGTGAGCGACGCGAGCACAGCAACCCGCACGCCCCGTGTGCAAGAGCACTCCAAACCCGTGTTAGGCTATTCCTTGTGCCGCGGGGTGGAGCAGCTCGGTAGCTCGCTGGGCTCATAACCCAGAGGTCGCAGGTTCAAATCCTGTCCCCGCAACAGAAAACAAGAAGAGGGCGTCCCGCAAGGGACGCCCTCTTCTTCGTTGTGCTCCGTCCCCACGCCGCCCTAGACGGACTGTCAGTCCGGCGGGTCCATCGCGCCGCTGAGGTCGTCGAGGAACCGCTCGATGACCGCGAGTTCGGACTCGTCGTACCGCATGGCGATCGTGCGCATGGCGCGCAGGCGCTCCCCGAAGACGCGGAAGAAGGCCTGGCGTGCCGTCTCCGTCAGCACGACCACGCGACCACGGCGATCGGTCGGGTGCGGGCGGCGCTCGACGTGTCCCGAATCGACCAGCCGGTCCAGCAGTTTCGTGGTCGAAGCGGTGGAGATCCGCAGGTGCCGTGCGATGTCGCGGGGACTCACCGACTGCTCCTGCCGCTCCCGGATGACGAGGAGCCGCAGCGCCGCCACATCGGTGGCGTTCATGTCCATGTCGTCCTTCATGCCGCTGTGCATGCGCTCCATGGCGTCGCTGACGGCGCGAATCGACGTGAGCACACGCATCACGGCGTGCTCATGATTCGTCTGCGGTTGCCAGCGCTCGGACTTCATGGACGTTCCCTCCGACCCGTTGTAGCATCGCATAGGAAAAATTGCTAGTTTGGCTAGCAATTAGGAGAGGAGTGATCGGATGCCCGACACCGACCACGTGGTGCTGCTGGACGACGACGGAAACCCCATCGGCACCGCGCCCAAGTCGAGCGTGCACGGTCCTGACACAGCGCTTCACCTCGCGTTCTCCTGTCACGTCCTCAACAGCGAAGGACAGGTGCTCCTCACCCGCCGGGCGCTGAGCAAGCGCACGTGGCCGGGCGTGTGGACCAACTCCTTCTGCGGTCACCCTCGTCCCGCGGAACCGGTGCTCTCGGCCGTGCGCCGGCACGCCGACTTCGAGCTGGGGCTCACGCTGAGCGACATCCGCGTCGCACTCCCCCTGTTCCGTTACCGCGCCACCGATGCGAACGGGATCGTCGAGCACGAGGTGTGCCCCGTGTACATCGCCTACACCGACGACGAGCCGGTGATGAACCCGCTCGAGGTGGTGGACTCACGCTGGGTGGAGCCCGAAGCCATCGCGGCCTCGCTCGAGGCGACGCCCTGGGCGTTCAGCCCGTGGCTCGTGCTGCAGGCCGAGCAGCTTCACCTGTTCGACACCCCCGCCCGTCAGCGTCGCGCGTCATGATCCCCGCAGCGACCGACCCGCGGCTGCAGATCGCGATCGACGGGGCGCTGGCGCGCATCCGCGACCGGGCCGTGGAACTCGGTCCCGCGTTCGGAGCCCTGGCAGATGCGATCACGCGGGCCGCGCACGGCGGCAAGCGCCTGCGGCCGGCGCTGGTGACGGCATCCTTCGACGCGTTCCGCACCGACGATGCGAACGCCTCGGCCGCTCTGTCGGTCGCGGCCGCGTTCGAACTGCTGCACACCGCCTTCGTCGTGCACGACGACGTGATCGACCACGACACGATGCGTCGGGGCGTGCCGAACATCGGCGGCGAGTTCCGGCTGCGCGCCCAGGACGGCGGCGCAGACGCCGAGGGCGCTGCCCTGCTCGGCGACGCCGCCGCCATCCTCGCGGGCGACATCCTCCTCCACGAGGCGTTCCGGCTGGTGGCCATGGCCCACACCGACGATGCGACCCGCGACCGCCTCCTCACGCTCCTCGACGATGCCATCGTGGTCTCGGCGGCGGGCGAGCTCGCCGATGTCGAGAACAGCGTCGCGATGCGCCACCCCTCGCGCGGCGCGACCCTCGACACCGCGTTCAACAAGACCGCGGTGTACTCGTTCCGCGCCCCCCTCCAGGCAGGGGCCGTTCTCGGAGGCGCGGACGCCGAGGCGCTGCGCGTGCTCGGAGACGCCGCAGGACGCCTCGGACTCGCCTTCCAGCTCGTCGACGACCTCATCGGAGCGTTCGGCACGACGCAGCAGACCGGACGGGACACGGGTCCCGATCTCCGCGAGAACAAGCGGACGCCGCTGGTCGCTCTCGCGCGTGAATCCGCCTCCGCCGGCCGGGTCGACGAAGCGCTGGCGCTGGCCCGCACCGGCCCGGTGGCGGTTCGCGAAGCGCAGTCCGTGCTCGAATCGAGCGGCGCGCGAGAGCGTATGGTCGCACTTGTGACCGAGACTCTCGCGTCCGTGCGGACGGCGGCCGACGATCCTGCCCTGCCGGCTCGCGCGGGCGTCCTGCTGCGCACCCTCGCCGACGGCATCGAAGCGAGGATCCCGTGAGGCAGGCACAGCGCCGCACCTCGACCGGACTCGCGCTGTACGACCGGGCGGCCGCGGATGCCGCCGCCACGGTGATCGCGCGCTACTCGACCTCGTTCGGGCTCGCGTGCCGCCTGCTCGGGCCGCGTCCCCGTCCCCACGTGCGCAACATCTACGCCCTCGCGCGCATCGCCGACGAGATCGTCGACGGTCCGGCTGCCGAGGCCGGGATGACGCCGCAGGCCATGAGCGAGGTGCTGGATCAGCTCGAGCAGGAGGTCCTCGACGCCACGGACCGCGGGTTCAGCTCGAACCTCGTCGTGCACGCGTTCGCCGGCACGGCGCGCGAGTGCGGGATCGGACCTGAGCTCGTCGCGCCGTTCTTCGCCTCGATGCGGACCGATCTGCACACCCAGCAGCACGACGCCATGTCGCACGACACCTACGTCTACGGCTCGGCCGAGGTCATCGGCCTCATGTGCCTGCAGGTGTTCGTAAACGCCGGGGCGCCGCATCCGATCACTCCGTCACCCGAGCTGACCGAGGGAGCCCGCCGTCTCGGCGCCGCGTTCCAGGACGTCAACTTCCTGCGGGACCGCAATCACGACGATGCGGTGCTGGGCCGGGACTACCTCGGGCTGACCGGCGACGAGGTGGGGCGCACGGCGATCCTCGATCGCATCGACGCCGACCTCGCCGCGGCCGCGCGCACCATTCCGGCGCTCCCGGCCGACTGCCGTCGCGCCGTGACCGCGGCGCACGATCTGTTCGCCGAGCTGGCGGCCCGGCTGCGCACCTGCGGCGACGACGACGCCCGGGTGCGTGTGCCCGACGCCGTCAAAGCGCGTCTCGCGGCACGGGCCCTGCTGGGATTCGCACCACGGGAGGCGCGCGCATGACCACCACCGAAGGAAGCCGGCGCGCCGTCGTCGTCGGCGGCGGCATCGGCGGGCTGGCCGCGTCGGCGCTGCTGGCCACCGAGGGCTGGGACGTCACGCTGTTCGAGGCACGCGACGAGCTGGGCGGCCGTGCGGGTTCGTGGGAGCACGACGGGTTCCGCTTCGACACCGGCCCCAGCTGGTACCTCATGCCCGAGGTGTTCGACCACTACTTCCGGCTGCTCGGCACGACGGCCGACCGCGAGCTCGACCTGGTGCCGCTGGATCCGGCGTACCGCGTGTACTCCGATCCGTCCACCGGCCTCGAGCCGCTCGACATCCGGTCCGGACGCGCCGAGGCCACCGCGCTGTTCGAGAGCGTCGAGCCGGGCGCGGGCGCGAAGCTCGACGCGTACCTCGACTCCGCCGCCGACGCGTACGAGCTGGCCGTCAATCGCTTCCTCTACGACACCTACGAGACGACGGCAGGCCTGAGGGACCCCGCCCTGCTGCGACGGATGCCGCGCCTCGCGCCGCTGCTCACGCGCAGCCTCGCGCGCCACGTCGAGAGCCGCTTCCAGGATCCGCGGCTGCGCCAGATCCTCGAGTATCCGGCGGTGTTCCTGGGCGGCTCACCGTACGGCGTGCCGAGCCTGTACCACCTGATGAGCCACCTCGACCTCGATGACCGCGTGCTGTATCCGCGTGGCGGCTTCACCGAGCTCATCGGGGCGATCGCCCGCCTGGCGGAGGCATCCGGAGTCGTCATCGAGACGGGCGCGCGCGTCACGGCGATCACCACGGAGGCCGGGGCCGCGACCGGCGTCGAGCTCGCCGACGGACGCCGCGTGAGCGCCGATCTCGTCGTGTCCGGCGCCGACCTGCACCACACCGAGACGCAGCTCGTCCCCCGCGCGGAGCAGAGCTACCCCGAGGAATGGTGGCGTTCGCGCACCCCGAGCCCCGGCGCGCTGCTGGTGATGCTCGGCGTCGAGGGGGCGCTGCCGCAGCTCGCCCATCACACGCTGCTGTTCGCGCACGACTGGCGCGCGGGCTTCGACGACATCTTCGGCCCGCATCCGCGCATCCCCGACCCCGCCTCGCTCTACGTCTGCCGCCCCAGCGCCACGGACCCCACCGTGGCGCCTCCCGAGCACGAGAATCTGTTCGTGCTCGTCCCCGTGCCCGCGGACCCCAGCCTCGGGCACGGGGGCATCGGCGGCGCAGGAGACCCGCAGATCGAGGCCGCCGCCGACCGCGTCATCGCGCAGATCGCCGAATGGTGCGGCATCCCGGATCTGGCGAGCCGCGTCGTCGTGCGCCGCACGGTCACCCCGGGCGACTTCGCCGACGATCTCGGCGCCTGGCGCGGCAACGCGCTCGGCCTCGCGCATACGCTCGGGCAGAGTGCGGTCTTCCGGCCGCGCAATGCGTCGCGGCGCGTCGACGGCCTGTCGTACGTCGGCGCCTCCACGCTGCCGGGGATCGGCCTGCCGATGTGCCTCATCTCCGCCGAGCTGGTCGTCAAACGGCTCCGCGGCGACCGGTCGCCCGGTCCTCTCGCCGAACCTGCGAGAGTGTAGGCATGCCGGGTGTGTATCTCGCCGCGATCCTCGCCTCCGCCGCCGGCATCCTGCTGATCGATCGGCGGTGGCGGCTCGCCGCCTGGGCAGCGCCCGGTCGGACGCTCGCCGCCGTGGGCATCGGCACGGCGTTCTTCCTCGCCTGGGACGCGGTCGGGATCGCCACGGGCGTGTTCGTCAAGGGCGGCAGCCCGCTGCTGCTGGGCATCGATCTCGCGCCGCATCTCCCGCTCGAAGAGCCGGTCTTCCTGGCCTTCCTGAGCTATCTGGCGCTGGTCGCCTGGGCGGGCGTTCAGCGCCTGCTCGATCGCCGGTGGACGGATGCCGCGGCGTCGACGTCGGAGGCAGCCCGATGACATACCCGCTCATCGTCGTGCCCTTCCTCGCGATCACCGTGGTCCTCGTGCTGCTCACGGCGCGACGCCCGCGCTTCGCGCAGCGGATGACGGCGTCCGCCCTGGCCGCCGGCATCCTGGTGATCCTCACCGCCGTGTTCGACAACCTGATGATCGCCGCCGGCCTCTTCACCTATCCCGAGTCGCTCATCTCCGGGGTGCGGATCGGCCTGGCCCCGATCGAGGACTTCGCCTATCCGCTCTGCGCGGCGTTCCTCGTTCCCGCGGTGTTCACGCTGCTCCCGTCTCGCCCAAGGCGAGCGGAGGTGCGCTCATGACCGCCGCACCACCCCTCGGCACAGGGGCCGTCGTGCGACAGCTGTTCATCTCGTCGCGGCCGGTGAGCTGGATCAACACCGCCTACCCCTTCGCCGCCGCGTACCTGCTGACCGCACGTCAGATCGACGCGACCCTCATCATCGGCACGCTGTTCTTCCTCGTGCCGTACAACCTCGCCATGTACGGCATCAATGACGTCTTCGACTACGAGTCCGACCTGCGCAACCCGCGCAAGGGCGGGGCGCACGGGGCGGTGCTCGACCGGCGCCTGCACCGGGTGACGCTGTGGACGGCGGGGCTGCTGTGCCTGCCGTTCGTCGCCTACCTCGTCGTCGTCGGCTCCCCCGCGTCGTGGCTCGTGCTCGCGGCGAGCCTGTTCTTCGTGGTCTTCTACAGCGCGCCGCCGCTGCGCCTCAAGGAGCGGCCGTTCGCGGACTCGGTGACCAGCAGCATCCACTTCTTCTCCCCGGCCGTCTACGCGCTCGTGCTCGCCGGGGCGACGTGGACGCTGCCGCTCGTCGGGCTCATCGTCGCGTTCGCTCTCTGGGGGGTCGCCTCCCACGCGTTCGGTGCGGTGCAGGATGTCGTAGCCGACCGCGAAGCCGGCATCGCGTCGATCGCGACCGCGCGGGGCGCACGATGGACGGTCCGCTTCGCGCTCGGCTGCTACGCCGCGGCCGGCGTCGCCATGCTCGCGACGAGCTGGCCGGGCCCGCTGGCCGCGGTCCTCGTCGTGCCCTATCTCGCGACGGTCTGGCCCTACCGCTCGGTCCTCGATGCCGACGCGGCGACGGCAACGACGGGATGGCGGCGCTTCCTGTGGCTGAACCAGCTGTCGGGCTTCGCGGTGACGCTGCTGCTCATCTGGTACGCGATCCTCACCGCGTAGGACGACGGCGAAGGGCCGCCCATCTTCCGATGGGCGGCCCTTCGCTGATTCCGGTCTACTGTTCGCCGAGCTCGATGAGCCTCTCGATGGCGGTGGTGAGCCGGGCGTCGGCCTCGCCGTACGCGGCCCAGTCGCCCTGCTCGAGCGCGGTCTGCCGGTCGACCAGCGCCTGCTGCGCCTCCTGGAGCGCGGCCTGGTACTCGTCGGTGGGCTCAGCCGGCTCGGTCGGCTCGGTCGGCTCCGCGGACTCGGTCGGCCCGGGCGTCGGCTGCGGCGGCGGGGTCCCGCCCGGCGTGGGCTCGACGTCGGTGTCACCGGCGTCAGCACCCGAGTCGCCGCCGAACAGCGTGTCGAGCGCTTCGTTCAGCGTGTCCTCGAAGGCGATGTCCGTGCCGAACGACACCAGCACCTTCTGCAGCTTGGGCAGCTTCGTGGCGCCCGAGGACTGCACGAACACCGGCTGCACGTAGAGCAGGCCGCCGCCGACGGGGAGCGTGAGCAGGTTGCCCTTCAGCACGTCCGAGTCGCCCTGCTTCAGGATGTTCACGAACGACGACACCTCTGGTTGCGAGTCGAAGTCGTTCTGCACCTGGCCGGGTCCCGAGACCGGGGTGTCGGCGTCGATCACCAGCATGCGGAGCTTGCCGTAGTCCTCGCTCTTCACACCGGCCTCGGCCCCGGCGTTCGAGTTGACGGCGAGGTAGCCCATCAGCACGTTCCGCGCGTTGCCGCCCGTCGAGGACGGGATGAACGACGTGAACATCGAGTAGGTCGGCGCCTCTTCACCGGGCATCTGCATCGTGAGGTAGTACGGCGGCTGCAGTGCGGTGTCGTCCTGCGGGTCGTTCGGCGTCTGCCAGCGGTTGTCGCTCTGGTAGAACGACCGCGCGTCGTCGACGTGGTAGACGCCCAGGATCGTGCGCTGCACCTTGAACAGATCCGTCGGGTAGCGCACGTGGCTCATCAGGTCGGCCGACATCTCGCTGATCGGCTCGATCGTCGAGGGGTACACCTTCTGCCACGCCTGCAGGAGCGGGTCCTCCTCGTCCCACGCGTACAGCGTCACCGAGCCGTCATACGCGTCGACGGTCGCCTTGACCGAGTTGCGGATGTAGTTGATGTCGTCGAGCGCGAAGCGCGGCGCGGGGTTGCTGGAGTCCGAGATGGCGGAGGTGAGGCTGACCGTCGACGAGTAGGGGTAGTTCGCGCTCAGGGTGTAGCCGTCGATGATCCACACGATACGGCCGTCGACGACGCTCGGGTACGCGTCGTTGTCGAGCGTCAGATACGGCGCGACCTTCTGCACACGCTCACGCGGGTTGCGGTCGTAGAGGATCTGCGATTCTGAGTTGACGTAGTCCGAGAAGAGGATCTGCTCGGCCTGGAACTTCAGCGCGTACACCAGCCGGTTGAAGACGCTTCCGAGGCTGGGCCCGCCGTCGCCCTCGAAGGTGGTCTTCTGCTCGCCGGAGGCGGCGTCGCCGCCCTCGGGATAGTCCAGCTCCGCCGGCGGGGTGCCCTCGGGCGCGCCCACGATCGAGTACGGCGGCGAGGACTCGCCGAAGTAGACGCGCGGCTGGAAGTCGTCCTGGTCCGTGAGGAAGCCGCTGGCGGGGATGCCGCGCTCCAGGAAGACCGGATCGCCGTCGCCCGTGCGGTCGTTGCCCTTGGCCACCACGATCCCGTAGCCGTGGGTGTACACGACAGCCGAGTTCTGCCAGTCCGCCGCGTTGCCGAGCTGGTCGAGGTTGAGCTCGCGGACTGACACCACGGTGTCCTGCGACACGCCGTCCCGCTCGTAGCGGTCGACGTCGAGCGGGTCGGCGAACTGGTAGTACGACCGGTACTGCTCGAGCTGGCGCACGTTGGGCGAGATGATCGCCGGGTCCATGATGCGCACCTGCGCGGTCGTGGCGGCGTCGTCGCGCAGCTGGCCGGGCTCGGCATCCGTCACCGCGGCGAAGTCCTCCTGCGTGAGGCCGGAGACGCCGTATGCCTGGTGCGTCATATCGACGTTGCGCTGGTAGAACTCCTCTTCGAGCGAGAAGCGGTTCGGCTGCACCTGGAAGGTGTTGACGACCCACGGATAGCCGACGCCGACGACGATCGCCGACACCACCAGCAGCGCGGTCGCGATGAGCGGGTAGCGCCAGCGGCCGATGATGGCGGTGACGAAGAAGAGGATGGCGACGATGACCGCCACGATGGCGAGGATCGTCTGGCCGGGGATGATCGCGTTGACGCCGGTGTACCCGGGGCCGGTGATGCGGTCGTCCGCGCCGGACTCCACGAGCGTCTTGTAGCGGTCGAGCCAGAGGCTCGCCGCCTGCACCAGCAGGTAGAGGCCGGCGATCACCGCGAGCTGGATGCGCGCGGACTTCGAGATGCGCAGTTCGCGCTGGCCCACGCGCACCGAGCCGTACAGGTACGACACGAGTGCGGTGACGAGCAGGCAGATCAGCAGCACCGCCGAGGCGAACCCGATCAGCGAGCTCCAGAACGGCATCGCGAACATGTAGAAGCCGGTGTCGAGGTGGAACTCGGGATCGGTGGTGTCGGTGGCGACGCCGTTGAACCACAGCCACGTGGTCTCCCACTGCGCCGAGGCGGCGAAGCCGGCGAAGAAGCCGAAGAAGACCGGGATGCCCCACATCGCGAGCCGTCGCAGCGGCTCGACGACCTCCTGGTAGCGGTCGAGCTGCGAGCTCAGCCGTGCGTACACGGGTCGCAGGCGGTAGGCGAGCTGGATCGACAGCCACACCGGCACGGCCATCCCGAGGAAGCCGACCACGAACATGACCACACGGGCGATCCACTGCGTCAGCAGCACCTCGGTGAACCCGAGCTGGTCGAACCAGAGCCAGTCGGCGTACAGGCTCGCGAAGACGAAGAAGGCCACCACGAGCGCGGCGATGATCGCGAGGGTGATGGCGATGACGCGTCGGGTGCGGGAGGGTGTGGCCGGGGGCGGCGACGAGGTCGTGGTCACCGTCCCATCCTAGGCGGCGGATTCAGGGCGGCCGCCTTGTCCTCCCTGGGCGAACTCTCGGAATCGCGCAACGTTTGGGGCACGATCCCCCGCGTCACCCCGCGGTGCAGGTGGGCAGCGCGTCGAGGTCTCCGCCCTCTCGCACGCCGTCCAGCACGGCGAGCGCGTCGTCGAGGTCCTCGACCGAGAAGACCCGCAGGTCGCCGGGGATGTGGCCGACGACTTCGTCGCAGTTCGCTTCCGGCGCGAGGAACCATTCGGCTCCGGCATCCACCGCGCCCCACATCTTCTGTCGGATGCCGCCGATCGGGCCGACCTCGCCGTCCGCAGTGATGGTGCCGGTGCCGGCGACCTGCTCGCCGCCGTTCAGCTCGTCCGGAGTGAGAGTGTCGATGATCCCGAGAGCGAACATCATCCCCGCGCTCGGACCGCCCACGTTGTTGAGCTGGATCGTGACGTCGATCGGGAACTCGTAGTCGGTGGTGAGGTTGACACCCATGAGCCAGACGGTCTCGCCGTCCTCGCCTGTCTCCTCCTTCGGCGTCACCTCGACCGTCTGCTGCTCGCCGTCGCGCACGATCAGCAGCTCGACCGGGTCGCCCTCGCCCTCGTTGATGACCGAGCGCAGCGCCGACACGTCCGCGACCGCCTCGCCGTTCGCCTCGAGGATGAGGTCGCCCTCCTGCAGCACGCCCGCGGCCGCGGCGTCGTCGAGGACGGAGTGGACTGCCAGCGTCGCACCCACGTCATAGTCGAGCTCGGTGAGCGCGGCGGCGGTGGCCTCGTTCTGTGAGTTCACCATCATCTGGGCGCTCTCCGCGTTGCGGTCGTCCGTCGTCTGCCCCGCGGGGAAGATCGCTTCGATCGGGAGCACCGCCTTGCTCGGATCGAACCAGGCCATCGCGAGCTCGAACCACGAGGGCGTGCGCTCGCGGTTGCCCTGCACCTGCACCGTGAGGAGATCCAGCGAACCCTCGGTGGGATACGTCTGCGCTCCCTCGACCGAGATGAGCGGCACCTCCTCGCCATCCGCGTTCTCGGCGCTGCCGAGGGTGTTGTACACCGGCCCGGGCTGCTGGATGACGTACGACGTCGGCAGGAACGTGATGATCAGCAGCACGATCATCGCGACGGCGAGCGCCCACACGCCGGCGAGCGTGCGCCGCGACATCCGGGGTCGGGGAGCGGGCTCGATCGTCGTGTTCTCGTCGAACAGGGCCACGCGGGACCTCTCTTCCGTGCCTTCTCGATGGGTGCCGGGTCGTTCGCGACCGGCGTAAGGCGTTCGGGGTCCCTGCCGGGGAGTGCGTCGGATGCTGCGACTAGCGTAGAGCGCAACGTCATCGACCGGCTGAAAGGCGGCTGAAGTGGCAGACGACGACACTCCTGGCGACGGGCCCAGCCCCGAGGACGACTTCCAGGAGCTCATCCGGCGGCTGTTCGGGGGTTCCGCGGGCGACTTCGACCCCGAACAGCTCTCGCGCCTGTCCGGCATGAACATCGACCCGGCCATGATGCAGGCGGTCATGCGGCAGCTCCAAGGGGCGTTCGAGAACGCCGACGAGAGCGGCATCTCGTGGGAGATGGCGCAGCGCCAGGCGCTCCACATCGCCAACCAGGAGGGGCTCGGCGTCACGGCCGGCCAGCGCACCGACCTGGATCAGGCGTTCGCGCTGGCGACGCTGTGGCTCAGCGAGGCGACCACGATCTCGGACCTGCCCTCTCCCCCGGTGACCCTCACGCGCGGCGCCTGGGTCGAGGCCACCCTCCCGGTGTGGGAGGAGCTCGCCGCCCCGGTCGCGACCAGCATCGCCGACGCTCTGACGACGGCGCTGAGCGAGCAGGCCCCCGAGGACATGCAGGGTCTCGTCCAGGGAGCCGGTCGCCTCATGCGCACGGTCGGCGGGTCGCTCTTCGCGTCGCAGCTCGGCCAGGTGGTCGGCAACCTCTCCAAAGAGGTCGTGAGCGGCGGCGACGTCGGCATCCCGCTGATGCCCGACGGCGAGGCCGCGATCCTTCCTCAGAACTTCGCCGACTTCGGGCGCGACCTCGAGGTCCCCGACGACCAGCTCGCCCTGTACGCGGCCACCCGCGAGCTCGCGCACGCCCGGCTGTTCCGCCACGCGCGATGGCTGCGTCTGCACGTCATCTCGCAGGTCACCGACTTCGCGCGCGGCGTGCACGTCGACACCGATGCGCTCGAAGACCTCGCCACGCGCTTCGATCCGTCCGAACCCGAAGAGCTCCGCAAGGCGATCGAGAGCGGCGCGCTGCTTCCGGCGCGCTCGGAGGCGCAGGACGCCGCGCTCGCGAGACTCGAGAATCTGCTCGCCACGGTGGAGGGCTGGGTCGAAGTCGTCACCGAGGACGCGACTTCGCGCCTTCCCTCGGCGCAGCGGATCGCCGAGGCGGTGCGACGCCGTCGGGCGGTCGGCGGTCCGGCGGAGCGCGCGCTGGGCTCGCTGGTGGGCCTCGAGATCCGGCCCCGCCGCATGCGCGAAGCCGCGGCGATGTGGCGTGCCGTGACGGATGCCGTGGGCCCGGCCGCACGCGATTCGCTGTGGGACTATCCCGACCTCATGCCCGCCCCCTCCGACATCGACGACCCTGCGGCGCTCGTCGCTCGGCTCGAGGCCCGGGCACGGGGCGAGGAGCCGGTCCGCGACGAGATGGACGATGCGCTCGCGCGGTTGCTCGCAGGTGAGGACTCGTCGGCACCGAAGGACGAGAGCGGACCCGAGGACCAGACGCCGGAGGAGGACGACGACGACGGGAGCGGCGCTCCCGGCGATCATCGACCGGTCTGACGCGACCGGGCACGGTGCCGCCTCCTCCCCAGGTTGCCGATCCCGCCCGAACGGCCTCGCGTCTGTGGATACCGCCGGTGGACGACCGCCCGTGCGGAAGGATCGGGCGCATGCTGCGACTCGACCCCGCGTTTCCTCCGGTGTGGCGGACCGACACCGCGCTCCAGTTCGGCTCGGAGCCGGTCGCGATCCTCGAGGATCCGCAGCCGTGGCAGCAGCGCGTCCTCCGCGAGCTCGAACGCGGCGTCCCGGACGGCGCGTTCGTCCCCTTCGCGCAGGCTCTCGGCGCTCCTGACGCCGCCGCCGCCACCCGGTTCCTCGCGCGCATCCGCCGTGCGCTGACGACGGATGCCGCGGCCACCCGCCGCGTCGTGCTGCACTGCGCGTCGGACGTGCCCGAGCACCATCGCGATGCGGTCGGCACGGGACTCGCCGCGGCGGGCTTCGACGTCGACACGGCGCACCGCTTCGATCCGGTCGGCGGCGCGGACCCGGATGCCGCCGCCGTGGTGTTCGTCGTGCACCGGCTGGTCGCACCCGGCGCCGTCGCGGGGCTCATGGGGGCGGACATCCCTCACGTGCCGGTGACGCTGACCGGCTCGGGAG
Organism: Microbacterium sp. ProA8; assembly: GCF_039905635.1. Taxonomy (NCBI): domain Bacteria; kingdom Bacillati; phylum Actinomycetota; class Actinomycetes; order Micrococcales; family Microbacteriaceae; genus Microbacterium; species Microbacterium chionoecetis. The sequence goes on from NZ_CP157000.1 coordinate 2,619,598, forward strand.
CCGAGATCGGGCCGTTCGTGGAGCCGGGACGCACCGCGTGCCTGGCATGCATCGCCGCTCGACGTCGCGACGACGACCCGTCGTGGCCGGCCGTCGCCGCGCAGCTGCTCGGGCGAGCGGTCGACAGCGAGCCCGCGGTGCTGTGGGAGGCCGGCATCGTCGCCGGACGACTCATCGCTGAGCGCGCGCGGAACCCCTCGGCGCCCCGGACGCGGTCGGTGGCGCTGCGCGCCGGCTCCCTGCACCGGAACGTGCGATCGCACCGCCCGCACGCAGAGTGCCGCTGCCGATCTCTCGCAGGAACCGCGACGGCTGCCGCTCCCGTACGCCTCGAGACCACGTCAGCGACAGCGTTCGCCCGGCCCGCGTGATGCCGACGTACGCGAGGCGCCGCTCCTCGTCCACCTGCTCGAAGGTCGTCGCGTACGAGATCGGCAGAAGGCCCTCCGCCACGCCGATGAGGTGGACGTGCTCCCACTCCAGCCCCTTCGCCGCGTGCAGCGTCGCCAGGGTCACCGTGCGCATCGCCGGCTCGTCGTGCACCTTCGCCCTCGCCGTGAGTTCGTCGGTGAACGCCCGCAGCGTGGTGCCCGCCGGCGCCTCCTGGGCGAGCCGCAGGATGGCGGCGCGGGCCTCCCACGCATCGCGCAGCGCGCCGCCGGCTTCGGGAGGCTCGTCCGTGAGGCCGCGTGAGCGCAGGATGTCACGCACCGTGTCGACGAATCCGCTCTCGATCGGAGCGACCGATGCCGCGCGCAGCTCCATGACCGCCTGGCGCACCTCGGGCATGTCGAAGAAGCGCCGACCGCCGAGCACCGTCGTCGCGATGCCCGCGTCGGCGAGCGCAGCGACCAGCTCGGCGGACTGGGCGTGCGCCCGGTAGAGCACCGCGATGTGGCGCGGATCGGCGCCGGCGGCGATCTGCGCCCCGATGCGGGCCGCTACGGCGCGTGCCTCCGCGCGATCGTCCTCGAACGCCGTCACGGTCGGGATGGATGCCGTGGGGGCCGTCACTCCGGACGCCGTCGCTGCGGGGTTCGGCTCGTCGCCGGCTGTCTCGGCGGCGCGTGACGCGGCCGCCGTGAGGTGCAGTGCGCCCGGGCGCCCGCGCATCAGCTCGTTCGCGACCGCCAGGACCGGGGCATCCGATCGGTAGTTCGTCTCGAGCCGCACCACGCGCGCTCCTTCGAAGCGCGTCGGGAAGTCGAGAAGGAAGGATGCGTCCGCGCCCGCGAACGAATAGATCGTCTGGCTGGCATCGCCCACGACGCAGATGTCGCGCCGGTCGCCCAGCCAGAGCTCGAGCAGGCGGTTCTGCAAGGGTGAGACGTCCTGGAACTCGTCCACGGTGAAATGCCGGTACTGCTCGCGCACCGCCTTGGCCACCTGGGGCTCCGCCTCGAGCATGCCGGCGCAGGCCAGCAGCACGTCCTCGAAGTCGAGCTGACGCCGCTCATCCTTGAGCTTCTCGTAGGCGTGCTGGAGTGCGACCACCCGGTCGACGCCGAGTCGCCCGACGCCGTTGGGCCGTGCCGCGACGTAGCCGTCGACGCTCAGCATCGACACCTTCCGCCACTCGATCTCGGACGCCACGTCGCGCAGCGTGGCCGTATCGGGCGAGAGGCCGATGGAGTCGGCTGCGTGAGCGAGCAGGCGCACCTTGTTGTCGATGATGCCCGGCGCGCTGTCGCCCGCGAGCGTCGGCCAGAAGAAGTTGAGCTGCGCCAGGGCGGCGGCGTGGAAGGTGCGCGCCGCGACGCCGCCGACGCCCATCGCCCGCAGCCGGCCGCGCATCTCGCCGGCCGCCTTCGTCGTGAAGGTCACCGCCATCACGCGCCCCGGGGAGTACGCACCGGTGTCGACACCATGGGCGATGCGGTGCGTGATGACGCGCGTCTTGCCGGTGCCGGCGCCCGCCAGCACCACCACCGGGCCGCGCAGCGCCGTCGCCGCTTCTCGCTGGTTCTCGTCGAGCCCGTCGAGGACGTCGGAGCTCATGCCCGCTCCGCGTGCCAGTCGGCGATGAGGCGGTGCGCGATGGAGGCGGGACCCGGCAGGGTGACGTCACCGCGGCCCGCCAGCGCTCGGCCGATCTCGTCCCGTGTGAACCAGCGCACCGCCGCGATCTCGTCGCCGTCGGCCTCCGCCGCCGCGTCGTCGATCGCCGCGGCGAGGAAGCCGACCATGAGCGAACGGGGGTAGGGCCATGCCTGCGAGCCGCGGTAGGAGACGACGCCGACGGCCACGCCCGACTCCTCGGTGACCTCCCGGCGTACGGCGGCCTCGAGCGACTCCCCCGCCTCGACGAACCCCGCGAAGCACGAGAAGCGGTCGGCGCCCCACAGCGCGTTGGACCCCAGAAGCAGGAGGTCGGGGTCCTCGGCGCTCGTGATGGCCACGATCACCGCGGGATCCGTGCGGGGGAAGTGCTGGCGTCCGCAGTGCGGGCACCGGCGCGACCACCCGCTGTCGCCGAGGATCGTCCGCGTGCCGCAGGCGGGACAGAACGGGGCGTCCAGCAGCCACCGTCCGAGGCTCAGTGCCGCGACGAAGGCACCCGCCTCCGCCGCCGACAATGCCGCCCCCGCCGAGCGCAGACCCGCCCATCCTGCCGGCGCCGAGAACAGCTCGTCCTCCGAGGACGGGAACACCGCCGCAAGCAGCGCACCGCCGTCATCGTGCCGCCCGAGGAAGGCCCATTCGGCGCCGGCGGGCACGTCGTCGGGAGAACGCCACAGCAGCGCGTCCGGCGCGGCCAGCGGGGCGGCGTCGCCTGCGATCACGAGCACGCGCGTCTCGGCATCCGATTTCAGCGCATCGACGAGACCCGGAACGAGACGCTCCCCGGCGGCGCGGTCGAAGCCGGGACGTGCCAGCGGAGGAGGGCTCATGCTGTCGGGCGCCGTCATCGAACATGCTCCGCTTCGTCGTTCAGGGCCGGGCGTGGCGCGGGGACGGACGAGCGCGACCGACCTACCCTGGGCACATGGCACGCTCACCCCTCACTCTAGCCGCGTCGGTCACGTCGGCTCTGCCTCGGGTCGGGGTCGTCGGCGTCGGGGCCCTCACGGAGGGGTCGACCGGTCGCTACGACGCCGCGGTCGCCGACCTCGACGACGGGCGACGCGTCGTCGTGCGCGTTCCCGCCGATGCCTCGGCCGCGCCGGAGCTCGCCGCCGAAGCGCGCGCCCTCCGCGCCCTCACGCCGGGCGTTCGCGGCCTGCTCCCCTTCCGCGCGCCGGAGCTGCTCGGAGAGGCCGGCCTCGGCGACTCGCGGGTCGTGGTCGTCGATTTCCTTCCCGGCTACCGGGTCGATGCCGCGCACCTGCCGGCCGGACGTGGCGCGGCGACCTCGCTGGGTGCGGCGCTCGCCGCGCTGCACGCCCTCCCCCACTCGATCGTGAAGGGCGAAGGGCTTCCGGCCCGCACCCCGCCCCAGGTGCGCGCCGACGTCACGCGGCTGATCGATCGCGCCGTCGCGACGCGCCGGCTCCCGGTGAGCCTCGCCCGCCGCTGGCATCGCGCAGCGGATTCCGACGACCTCTGGCGCTTCGAGTCGGCCGTCGTGCTCGGCGGGGCGGGCGCGGCCTCCTTCCTGTTCGAGGATCTCGACGGCGTGCCGACCGTCACGGGCCTGCTCGAATGGCATGGACTGTCGATCGGCGACCCGGCCACGGACCTGCAGTGGCTCGCGTCGGCGCCCGACGCGGCCGACGACGTCTACGCCGCCTACGTGGCGGGCAGCGGCCGTGCGCCCGACGCCCGCACCCGCGAGCGCGCACGCCTGTACGCGGAGCTCGAGTTCGCGAAGTGGCTGGTGCACGGGCACGACGCCGACCGCGACGACATCGTCGCCGACGCCGTCGAGCTGCTCGAGTCACTGGCGACGGGCGTCGCCGGTGACGACATCGTGTCGGACGACGCCCTCGACGTCGACGACGCCATCGCGCTGCTGGAGCGGACGCCGGGCCCCGTCGCGCCGACCGTCGACACGTCGATGCACACCGACGCGTACGACCCCGAAGAGCTCGCGCAGTGGGTCGCCGAAGAGCAGTCCGATACCCACGACACCCCCGATCCGGTTCCCGATGTCGCACCGCACCCGTCGGATGACGTCTCCACGGCGCCGATCGCGTTGCCGGTCCGGTCTGCCGCGCCGTTCGGCTCGCCGGCGACGACCGACGGCGATGCCGGCACGGATGCCGCAGCCGAGGCGGAACGTGCGTCCGAAGCGGCACTGCGCCGCTGGCGGGCCGAGTGAAGTCGACGTCTCCGGGCTGACGCCGCGCACACTCCTTTCTCAACGGCGTCGGTGCGCCTCAACCGCGGAGGATGACGTCCTCCGCGACGTAATAGAGCGTGACGTCGATCTCCTCCAGCGGCACGCCGTGCTTCGCGTGGTAGGCCTGGCGGTAGAGCTCGAGCTGCAGCATCCGCTCGTCCTTCTCGGCGGGTGTCCGCGGTGCGACGCCCGTCTTCCAGTCGACGATCTCGATCCGCCCGCCGCGGTCCTCGCGCCGATACACGGCGTCGAGCTTGCAGATGACGATGTGCGGCAACCCGTCGGGACCGATCGTCGTGAAATCGATCTCGGTCTCGACCTCGATCGGCCGGCGCGACGCCCACTCGGACGCGAGGAACCGCTCGCGCAGCGCTGCGAGGGCCGTCGCGTCCTCGACGGACGCCTCGCTTCCCGATGCCACGCCACCGGACACGTCATCGTCGGTCTCCCACAGCGCATCGTCGAGAGAGCCGCCGAGACCTGACTGCCCCGAGCGCTGTTCGACCCACGCATGGAAGAGGGTGCCGAGGCGCGTCTGTCGGAAGGGCCGCTCGGGCATCGGTCGGGCGATGCCCGCCAGCGTGCCCTCGAGGTCGGCGACGTACTCCTTGTACCGCGAGGCCGCGATGCGCGTGGGTGCGGTGTGCACCGGACGCGCGCGGCGCGCCTCGCGCTCGGCGAGCAGCAGAGCCGCCTGCGGATCCAGCTCGCCCAGGGGCGACGCAGCAGCCTCGTGCACCGCGCGCGCCGCGCACTCGACCGCCTCGCGGCGGCCGCCGAGGGGGTCGATCGGCCACTGCAGCACACGGCGGGCTCCCTGGTAGGGGTCGTCGCCGGCCTCGTCGTCGGCCAGCGCCACGCCGAGCGCCTCGGCGATCTCAGTGAAGAACACGCTGCGCGTGCGGGGCCGCTTGGTGCCCGACCACGTCGCGCCGGTGAGGAGCAGATGGTCGCGCGCGCGCGTCACCGCCACGTAGGCGAGCCGGCGATCCTCCTCGAGCTGCCGGTTGCGGTTGGCCTCGACGAAGGCGTCGATCGCCTCCTTCAGCTCCTGCTGCGTCTGCGCGGACTGCCAGCGGAGTGCGGGGAGCCAGGCCGAATCGCCGCGGAATGCGTAGGGCAGCACGCCGAAGCCGAGCCATGCCTTGGTGTCGCGCGGGGCGCTCGGCAGCTCGTCCTTGACGAGGCGCACGACCGCGACCGCATCCCATTCGAGGCCCTTCGACCCGTGGATCGTGAGCAGCTGTACGACGTCGTCCTCGGGCGGCTCGGTGCGCGGGGCGAACTCGTCGAGCTGCTCGGCGTGGTCGAGCCACGCGAGCAGGCTCGAGAGCGAGCCGGTCTCGTCCGCGGCGAGGAAGGCGTGCACCTCGTCGACGAACGCGCGCAGCTGCGCCGACGCGATCCGCGCCGGCCCCCGTGACTCGTTCGCCGCCAGCTCGATGTCGAGCCGCAGTTCCAGCTCGATCAGCCGCACCAGCTCCGGGATCGGCATCCCGCTCGCCTGGCGGAGTCCCGCGAAGACGGATGCCGCGTCGCGCAGCCGCTCACGCGCCTCGGGTGTGAAGCCCGCCAGCCAGCCGTGGTCGGGCTTCTGTCGCAGCACGAAGTCGAGCGCGTCGACAAGCGAGCCGTCGTCGTCGCCGGCGCTCCCCCGGATGCGCTCGACCACTTCCGGCGCCAGCGGCTGGAGCGCGGCGTCGTGCCGCGCGAGCCGGCGGGACAGCGCCGCGAGCTCGCGCAGATCCGGCAGGCCGATGGACCACCGCGGGCCCGACAGGAGGCGGATGAGCGCCGAGCCCGCCGACGGATCGCTGATCACCCGCAGCGCACAGACCACGTCGACCACCTCGGGGGTGGAGAGCAGGCCGCCGAGGCCGAGGATGCGGTGCGGGATGCCGCGGCGCCCGAGCGCGTCGCCGAAGCGGACCATGTGCTTCTTGCTGCGGAAGAGGATGGCCCCGGTCGTCGAGCGGCCCTCCTGCGCGCGCTCCGCCCGCACGCGCGCGAACCACTCGGCGACACGATCGGCCTCGGTGTCGAGGTCGGAATCGAAACCGAGCTCGACGACACCCGCCGGTGCGCCGGGACGCGCGCGGAGCTCCTGCACGGCCACTGCGCCCGCGGATGCCGCCAGCGGCGCGAGCACGGCGTTCGCCGCCGTCAGCACCGACGCGCTGTTGCGCCAGCTCGTGAGGAGCGCGTACTGCGCGCAGTGCGTGCCGGGCGCGAAGGCGTCGGCGAAACCGCCGAGGTTGCCGGCGCTCGCACCGCGCCAGCCGTAGATCGCCTGATGCGGATCGCCCACGGCCATCACGCCGGTGCCCGCGAAGAGCGCGGCGAGCAGGTCGGTCTGGGCCACCGAGGTGTCCTGATACTCGTCGAGGAGCACCACCCGGTAGCGATCGCGCAGCTCGTCGGCCACCGCGGGGTGACTCGCGACCACCTCCAGCGCGCCGGCGACCTGGTCGGAGAAGTCGATGACCCCGAGCCGCAGCTTCTCGGCGGCGTACTCGCGGGCGAGGTCCGCCAGGAGGGCGAGCGCCTCGACGCGGTCGACGGCGTCCGCGACATCCGCGTAGACCGTCGTCCTCCGGTTGGTCGACGGCAGCTCACGGACGCCGCGGAAGCGCTCGGGGAACGCCGCGAGCGCGTCGAAGTCCACGAGGTTGTCGACGCCGTCGCGGGCGATGCGCAGCGCCGCGTCGACGATGGAGCGCACGGCTTCGCCGCGCTCTTCGAGGCGCGGATCGTCGGAGGCGAAGACGACGCGGCGCATGAGGAGCCACGCCGCGGATTCCGAGAGCACGGCGGCCTCGGCATCCCGTCCGATGCGGAGCGCGTGCTCGCGCACGATCTGGTCGGCGAAGCTGTTGTAGGTCGACACCGTGGGCCGGTGCAGCAGGGCGTCTTCCGACGAGTCCTGAGGGGTCGCGTCGACCGCTCGCGCGAGCGTCTCGAGCAGTCGCCGGCGCTCGGCGGTCGCGCGCGCGCCGTCGATGCCGGAGCGCTCGAGGTCGCCGAAGGCGTCGAGGGCACCGGCCTCCGCGAGCCCGGGCAGCGCGGGCAGCAGACCGTGCCGTTCGAACTCGGCCAGGCGCGCCAGACGCTTCTGGATGCGCTCCGCCAGCTCGCCGGCGGCCTTACGGGTGAACGTCAGCCCCAGCACCTCGTCGCGACGGACGATGCCGTTCGCCACCAGCCAGACGACGCGCGCGGCCATCGTCTCCGTCTTGCCGCTGCCCGCGCCGGCGACGACGAGCGCCGGGGCCAGCGGCGCCTCGATGACCGCGGTCTGCTCGTCCGTCGGCGGGAACTGGCCCAGCGCCGCCGCGATGACGCGCGCCGACAGGCGCGGGCCGGGCGTGACGACGTCGCGTGCCGGCTGCTCGACCGAGAGGCCCTGCACGACGGTCACGAGGCGCTCACCGCACCGACCGTGTGGATGCGGCACAGCCCGTAGGCGTGCTCGTCGCGGCAGTGCTCCTCGTAGGGGGCGGTGAACGTCTCGCCCCGCATGATCGTCACGGCGGTGCGGATGCGGCCGAGGAATGCATCCCGACGTTCGTCGTCGAAGGGAGGCTGCCACGGCGTCACGTAGTCGGACTTCGTCGCTGTCGGGCGCAGGACGAGGAGCTTCGCGCCGCCCGAGGCGTGTCCGTCGACTTCGGGGATCGCGCCCGACTCGAACGCCAGCTGGTACGCGCCCAGCTGAGGGTTGTCGAGCACCTTGGCGTCGGTCTGCGGTTCGCGCTTGCCGGTCTTGAGATCCAGGATGACGACGGTTCCCTCCGGAGTGAGCTCGACGCGGTCGATGTATCCCGACAGGATCACACGGTGCTCCTCGGCGGTGGCAGGGTGTTCTTCTGTGCGCGGGAGGTCGTCGAGTGGGATCTCCACCTCGAAGTGCGGCTCCGCGCCGATCAGCGTGCCGCCGGCGTCGTCGAAGCGGCGCAGATAGAGGTGCAGGCGCCGCACGAGGTCCCGCGCCCGGGTCTGCTCGGCGCGATCGCGCCACGCGGCCTCGAACGTCAGCTCGCCCCACCGCGACTGGACCTCGGCCCAGAGCGCGGCTTCGTCGTGCCCGGCCGCGTGCTCCAGAGCGGCATGGATGATCGTGCCCAGGCCCGCCGTCGTGCCGCCGGGGTCGCCGCCGAGATCCGCGATGACCCAGTTGAGCTCGCACTCCTCGAGGGCGTGCAGGCGCGACGGCGAGACGCGGATGTCCTCTCGTGCCAGATCGCGCAGCGGGCCCGTCGAGGTGGGAGCCGAGACGCCGTACCACTCGCGGGGCGCCGCGCCGGGGACCCCGGCATCCGCCAGGAGTGCCAGCTGCCCGGCCGCGCGTTCCGCCGAGCCCGCGGCCGGACCCGCCGTCACCGTTCCCGGGCGGCCGGCGGCCGAGGCCGCGCGCCCGACCTGATGCGTGAGCGTGCGCCGGTGTCGTGCGACGAGCCCGCGCAGCGACACCGGGTGGTCGAGCTCGAACGGCTCGGGGTCGGGCAGCAGCTCGAAGAAGACGCTGGGGCCTGTGTCGTCGTCGTCCACGGCCGTCACGATCAGCCGGGCGGTGGCGCGGGACAGCGCCCGCGCGAGCAGCCGCAGCTCGTCGTGCATCGCCGCGCGACGGCGGTCGAAGGCGCCCATCGTCTCGCCGTCGGCGCGGGTGGCGGCATCCGCCAGTCGCCACGTGTCGAGGAGGCTCCCCCGCAGCCGGGTGTTCGGCCATACGCCGTCCTGCACACCCGCGACGACGACCGTGTCGAACTCCATGCCGAGGGCGCCCGCAGGCGTCATGATGCGCACGCTGTCGTCCCGCGTCGGCGCCTCCAGCCGGTCCTCGGCGACGCCGCTGTCGAGGATCGATCGCACGAAGACCCGCGGATCGGCGTCGAGCGATCGCTCCACGAAGCGCTTGGCCGCCTGGAACAGCGCCACCAGGGCGTCCAGGTCGCGATGAGCCTGCTCCGCGAGAGGACCGTTGCCCCGTGCGAGCTCCGCCCACGTGCGTGCGAGGCCGCTGCGATCCCACGCCGTCCACAGCAGCTCATGCGCGGTGGCACCGCGGTCGAGATCCTCGCGGAGCGCCTGGAGGGTGCGCGCGAGCGACCCCGCCCGTCGCGCCTCCCGGGTGTCGAGCAGGTCGAACTCCAGCGGCTGCCGCATGGCCGACAGCACCAGGTCGCGGCCGGAGCGCTCGACCGTCTCCGCGGCCGGCGCGTTCTCCGCGTGGTCGGCATTCTCGGCGCCCGCCTCGAGCAGCCGGCGCAGTTCGCCGTGGCGCAGCGCCGAACGCAGCCGACGGAGCTCGATGACGTCGAGCCGCCCGTACGTGCCCACGAGTGCCGCCGACACGTCCTCGAAGCTCCAGTCGTCGCGGGAGGCGAGTTCGACGAGCCGCAGCAGGTCTGCCACCGGCCGCACGGCGCCGAGCGCCCGGCCGGGCCCGGCCGAGCGCGCCGGCACCTCTCTGGCCGACAGCTCCGCCTCGAGCGCGGCCACCTGGCGGGTGTCGTGCGCGATCACGGCGCAGTCCCGCCACGGCACGCCGTCGCGGACGTGTCGCTCGCGCAGCACCCGCGCGACGGCGTCGTACTCCTCCGCGGTCGAGCGCAGGCTGAGCACGCGCACCGATTCGTCTGGTTCGGCATCGAGGGCGGCACCGCGGTGCGCGACGACGCCGACGGCGCCGATCCGCTGGGTCACCCGCCCCACGAGGTCGCGCTGCCACGGCGTGCCGCGGTGCCCGCCCGCGAGGACCTGCACCGCCCCGAGGGACGACGCCAGCCGCGCGAAGTTCTCGGGCGTCGCCCCGCGGAACGAGCCGGAGCCGACATCCGGGTCGCCGAATGCGAGCACGGCCCCGCCACGGGCGCGAACAGCCTCGAGCAGCTCCACGCCGCCGAGGGTCAGCTCCTGCGCGTCATCGACGAGCACCACCCGCACCCGGTCGACGGCCGGGCTCCCGGCAGGTGCGGTGCGCAGCAGCCCGACCGCCTCGCGGACCAGCCCGGCGGCATCCCGGTGCGCGCCGCGCATGCCGTCTCGCACCTGCAGGTACTCGGCGAAGAAGGACGACAGCGCGACCCACGCGGGCAGCTCGTGCCGCTCGCCCAGCTCACGCAGCCGTGCGGGCCCAATGCCGAGCGTCGTGCACTCGGCGAGGAACGTGCGCACCTCGGTGCGAAAGCCGGCGGTGCCGCGGATCGCGGCGCCGAGCCAGTCCGGCCAGCGCGGGGCGCCGGCGGCCTCGTCCTCTTCGTCGCCCTCGAGGAGGTCGCGGATGATCTGGTCCTCGTCGCCGCCGGTGAGCAGCTGGGGCGGGTCGGCATCCACGGCGACCGCGTGCGCCCGCACGATCTGGAACGCGTACGAGGCGACCGACCGCGCCAGCGGACCGGTCGTCGCCACCTGCACGGCGAGCCCGAGGCGATCGCGCAACGCCGTCGCCGTCTGTCGCGACGGCGTGAGGACGAGCACGGTGTCGGGGTCGACGCCGGCCTCGACCAGCGCCGCCACGCGCGCGACGAGCGTCTCGGTCTTGCCGGTTCCGGGGGCCCCCACGACGACGCCCGACGCGTCCGCCGGCAGTGCCAGCACGGCCTGCTGCGACGCGTCCGGCGCATATGTCGCGTGGTCATGGCTGCCCGAGGTCACCCTTCGACGCTAGCGCGGCCGGCCGACATCGGCCGTTCGCCCAGAGCGTTCCGGCCGCGGGCGGATGCCCCTCCGCCGTGTCGTAGAGTTGCCATGCGTCCGGGGACCCTCAGCCTTTCGGCAAGAACATCGTCGCCCCGCGCAGGAGGTCAGTCACGTGGAGATCCGCATCGGCATCGCGAACACCGGCCGCGAGCTCAACTTCGACACGAACGAGCCGGCGGCCGACGTGAAGAAGTCCGTCGCCGCAGCGCTCGACGCCGGCGCCACGCACGTGACGTTCGCCGACGCCAAGGGCAACTCGTACATCGTCCCCACCGCGGCACTGGCCTACATCGAGCTCGGCTCCGAGGAATCCCGCCGCGTCGGCTTCGTGGCCTGACCGGATTCGTGACGTGCAGATCCTCATCGCCTTCATCGTCGGCGCGGTCATCGGCGTCGGCATCCACTTCCAGCTGCACCAGCGCCTCACGCGCGGTGTCGTGCTCGCTCCCATGATCGGCGCCGTCTCGGCGGGCCTCGCGTGGGCGATCCTCACGTGGCTGGGCGTCGGCATCGACACCCCGTGGCCCTGGCTGGCGGCGCTGGTGGTGCCGATCGTCGTCACCTACCCGGCGGTTCTGGCGATCTCGCGCAGCCGCGTCGCACACGACGCCCGCGAGAAGACCCGTCTCGGCATCGGCTGACGCCGCCGACACTGCCGTTCAGGCGGCGAGGCCCATCGCGTCCATGCGACGTGAGTGGGCGGCCATGAGCTCGGTGAAGACCGGCTCGACCTTCTGCTCCTCGGCGCGTCCCAGTGACACGGGTCGCAGCGCCGCGCGCGCGATCAGCAGCGTGTCCCCCACCAGTCGGCGGCCCCAGAGCGCGAGCAGCGACTTCCACTCGGGGTCGCTGGCGATGGTCTCGGCGATCAGCTCGACGATGGCCTGGCGGTCGTCGTCGGCCTGGAGGATCCGGGCGACACGGTCACCGGTGTCGCCGTAGCTCGCCGACAGGGCGAGGTAGAAGTCGTCGAGCATCCCCGCGGTGATGTGCACCGACAGCATGGTCTCCTGCGAGCGGACGCCGTGCGTGGCCGCGCGGAAGCCGTCGAGCGGCTCCCGGAACGGGCGCATGATCTCGGTCGGGTCGTCGCCCCGCTCGCGGATCAGCGCGACCAGCGCCTCGTGCTTGGTGAGCGCGGCGCCGGCAGCACGCGACACCGCCTCCTTCTCGCCGAGCTCGGGAGTGGTCTGGATCAGCTCGGTCAGCGTCTCGAAGAATCCGAGCTGCAGATAGGCGGCCTGGCCGAGGAACGTATCGATGTCGGGAGCCAGCTCTTCGAAGTCGACACGATCGCCGCCGCTCAGCTCGTCACGCGAGCGCAGCTGGAGCTTGCGGCCCGTGTCGCGCCGCTCCCAGAACCACTTCACCATGCACGAAAGCCTACGAGGCGCCGACCTCCACGTGTTCGCACCGGATCCCTCGGGTATCGTGGGTGACGTCCCCGGCGTCGGATCGGGGCGCCCGCGCCTGTGGGAGAGAAGGGCGTGGACCGCACTTCCGCCCGCGCGGTGGCCTCGACGAGGCTGCAACCGCGCCCGGGCAAGAACCCAGGCAGCATCTCACTGTCGGACAGGCACACATCGTGACGACCTTCGCCGAACTCGGCGTTGATCAGGACATCGTCGAGGCTCTTGCCGTAAAAGGCATCGTCGACGCGTTCCCCATCCAGGAGCAGACCATCCCCCTCGGCCTTCCCGGCCAGGACATCATCGGCCAGGCCAAGACCGGCACCGGCAAGACGTTCGGCTTCGGCATCCCCGTCGTCCAGCGTCTCGGACCCACCCCGGCGCCCGGCGTCAAGGCGCTCATCGTGGTGCCGACCCGCGAGCTGTGCGTCCAGGTCTACGAAGACATGGACATGCTGACGTCGGGCCGGCCGACGAGCGTCGTCGCCATCTACGGCGGCAAGGCCTACGAGGGCCAGATCGACCAGCTGAAGGCCGGCGCGCAGATCGTCGTGGGCACCCCGGGGCGCCTCATCGACCTGAACAACCAGCGCCTCCTCGACCTCTCGCACGCGACCGAGGTCGTGCTCGACGAGGCCGACAAGATGCTCGACCTCGGCTTCCTGCCCGACATCGAGAAGATCTTCTCGAAGGTGCCGGCCATCCGTCACACGCAGCTCTTCTCGGCCACGATGCCCGGCCCGATCGTCGCCCTCGCGCGCCGGTTCATGTCGAACCCCATCCACATCCGCGCGACCGATCCCGACGAGGGCCTCACGCAGGCGAACATCAAGCACCTCGTCTACCGGGCGCACTCGCTGGACAAGGACGAGGTCATCGCGCGCATCCTGCAGGCCGAGGGTCGCGGCAAGTCCGTCATCTTCACCCGCACCAAGCGCGCCGCCCAGAAGCTCGTCGACGAGCTGAACGATCGCGGCTTCAACGCCGGCGCCGTGCACGGCGACATGAGCCAGGAGGCGCGCGAGCGCTCGATGGCGGGCTTCAAGGCGGGCAAGAAGGACGTGCTCATCGCCACCGACGTGGCCGCGCGCGGCATCGACGTCGACGACGTCACGCACGTCATCAACCACACCATCCCCGACGACGAGAAGGCGTACCTGCACCGCGCCGGTCGCACCGGCCGTGCCGGCAAGACCGGCATCGCGGTCACCTTCGTGGACTGGGACGACCTGCACAAGTGGGCCCTCATCAACCGTGCGCTCGAGTTCGGTCAGCCGGAGCCCGTCGAGACGTACTCCTCGAGCCCGCACCTGTTCACCGATCTCGACATCCCGGCCGGCACGAAGGGGCGCATCGTGACCGCCCCGAAGACCCAGGCCGTCCGCGTGCAGCCCGAGCGGGCGACGGATGCCGCAGCCGAGGTCGAGACGAACGGACAGGCCCCCGCGCGCCGGCGTCGTCGGCGCCGCGGCGGTGACGCCGAGCGCGTCGGCTCGACGTTCGAGCCGCTCGAAGGCGCAGGTTCCGCCCCGTCGGAGAACGGCACGACGTCCCCGGACGGCGACCGCTCGACCGAGGGCGGCGGCACGCACGACGGCGGCGGCAAGGAGCACCACGACGGAAAGCCCGCGCCCCGCCGGCGCCGGCGTCGCCGTGGCGGCAGCGGCGGAGGGTCCGCCCCCGCGGGCGGCGCCACGGTCGGCGCCTGATTCGTCTTCACCGGTCGCGGTGCCGTCACACGGCACCGCGACCGCGCTATGGTGAGCGCAAGCGGCGCACGTGGCGCCGCAACCTCGCAGTCAAGAAAGGCGAATCGTGCACATCCTCGATGCCGTCACCACCGCATATGAGTACCAGGGCTTCTGGGGCTCCTTCTGGGACATCATCTGGTGGTTCCTCTGGATCTTCTTCTTCATGGCGTACCTGTTCGCGCTGTTCGCCGTCATCGGCGACCTGTTCCGCGACCACACGCTGAACGGGTGGTGGAAGGCGGTCTGGATCATCTTCCTGATCTTCGTCCCGTTCCTGACGCTGCTCGTCTACCTGATCGCCCGCGGCAACGGCATGGCCCAGCGCAGCGCGAAGCAGGCGGCCGAGCTGCAGAGCGCGCAGGACGCCTACATCAAGTCCGTGGCGGGCTCCGGCGGCGCCAGCGCTGCCGACGAGATCGCCAAGGCCAAGGGTCTGCTGGACGCCGGCACGATCACGCAGGCCGAGTACGACGCGCTGAAGGCCCGGGCGCTGAGCTGATCAGCACTCGGGGCTGATCAGCTCAGAGCTGATCGCGACCGCGAAACGCCCCTGTCCGCCCTCACGGGTAGACGGGGGCGTTTCCGGTCGCCCGCGCGATGATGCGCGCGACCATCTCGTCGGTGGTGGTGTTCTCGCCCGGCTGATTGGGCTTTCCCAGGCCGTGGTAGTCGCTCGAGCCGGTGACGATGAGATCGCGTTCCCGGCAGAGCTCCCGCAGGGTGGTGAGCGCGGGGTCCCGGTTCTCGCGGTGTCCCAGTTCGAAGCCCGCGAGGCCGGCATCCAGCATCCGCTCCATCAGCCGCTGGGGCAGCAGCCCGGCCCGGCCCGCGGGGTGGGCGATGACGGGCACTCCCCCGGCGCCGGCGACGAGCCCCACGGCGGTCACCGGATCGGGGGCGTACAGCGCGACGTAGTAGTCGCCGCCGGGGTTCAGTATTCCGGCGAAGGCCTCCGCCCGATCGCGCACGAGGCCCCGCGCCACGAGGGCGTCGGCGATGTGCGGGCGGCCGACGGTCGCGCCGTCGGTCGTCTGCTCGAGGATGTCGTCCCACACCACGTCGTAGTCGCGGGAGATCCGGTCGGCCATGAGCCGTGCGCGATCGAGCCGCGACGAGCGGATGCGGGTGGTCTCAGCCCGCAGTGCCGGCTCGTCGGGATCGGGCAGGTACGCCAGCACGTGAACGCTCCGCCATTCGTGGCGCGCCGACAGCTCCATGCCGGGCACGAACGTCATGCCGAGCGAGGTCGCCGCATCCGCCGCCTCGGCCCACCCCGACGTCGTGTCGTGGTCGGTCAGCGCCGCGGTCCGCACCCCGTGCCGGTGGGCGGACGCCATCACCTCGGCCGGGGGCTGCGTGCCGTCGGAGTTCGCCGAGTGCAGATGCAGATCGCTCGGTCCTTCGAAGCGCTGGGAGCCGGGCATCCTCCGAGGGTAGCGCGGCGCCGACTCGCGCCACGCCCGCGGCGCTGACGGATCTCACAGCCTGCTCGCATAGAGTCGCCGTCGTGCTTCGCCTGCTCGGGATCCTGGTGATCGCGCTGAGCGCGATCGCCTCAGCGGTGCTCACGTTCCCCGGCTTCTTCCGCGTCGAGCGCATCTACCCGATCGCCCAGATCGTGTCGTTCCGCGGCATCCTCGCGCTCGCCTTCGCCGCTGCCGCGCTGCTGGCGCTCCTCTTCGCGATCGTGCGGCCGCTGCGCGCGTTCGCCCTGTCGATCGCGCTCCTCGCCGGCATCGCGACGGTGGCGAACGTCGCGGTGCTGTCGGGGCGCGGCGGCCTCGGCACCGACCCGCTCCCGGCCAAGACCGACGCGAGCATCCGCGTGATGACCTGGAACACGGCGGGTCCGGCGACGCCGCCCGAGACGATCGCGAAGATCGCCGTGGCGATGGATGCCGACATCGTGGCCCTCCCCGAGACCACCATCGAGACGGGCGAGAGCGTCGCCCTCGCGATGCGCGACCTCGGACACCGGATGTGGGCGCACCACGCCTCCGATCCCTCCACGGAATGGGATGCCGGATCGACGACGCTGCTGATCTCGCCCGACTTGGGCGACTACGCGGTCATCGAGTCCTCCCTCGACGGGACGAGCAACACCTCCACCGTGCCCAGCGCCGTCGCGATGCCGGTGTCGGGCGAGGGCCCCATCGTGGTGGCCGTGCACGCGGTCGCCCCTCGGCCGAGCTACATGCAGAGCTGGCGCGACGACCTGCAGTGGCTGGCGGATCAGTGCGGCGACGGCAACGTGATCATGGCCGGCGACTTCAACGCGACCGTCGACCACATGGCCGGTCTCGGGCTCGACGGCGGCACCCTCGGCCACTGCACCGACGCCGCCGTCCAAACCGGCAACGGCGCGCTCGGCACCTGGTCGGCGCAGATGCCGGCCATCCTCGGCACCCCCATCGACCACGTGATGGCCACGCCTCAGTGGCGCGCATCCGGGTCATTGGTGCTGCGGTCGCTCGACGACTCGGGCTCGGACCATCGCCCGCTGATCGTGCAGTACGAGCCGGCCGGCTGAGCCTGTCTCGCGCCCGCGGTCGCGTGCGAGACTGGAGGGCATGAGCAGCGCAGCCAGCGAGCAGTCCACCGGCGCCACGAGCACCACCGAGACCGCGACCCCGCCCTCCACCAGCACCAACCGCCGCCAGCCATTCGGTCAGGGCTTCCTCGACACCATCTCCACCGGGTGGGCCGAGCGTCCCGACACGATGCCGCCCGCGCGCGCGCAGGCGCCGTTCGCCGCGGCGCGCCGCGACGCCGTCTCTGCCGCCTTCCCCGGCAAGCGCCTGGTGATCCCCGCGGGCGAGCTGAAGCAGCGCAGCAACGACACCGACTACCCCTTCCGCGCGCATTCCGCGTTCTCGCACCTGACGGGCTGGGCGTCGGACTCGGAGCCCGGTGGCGTTCTGGTGTTCGAGCCCCGCACCTCCGGCGGTCACGAGGTCACGCTGTACTTCCGCGAGCGCGCCGACCGCACGACGAGCGAGTTCTACTCGGATGCCTCGATCGGCGAGTTCTGGATCGGTCCGCGCCCCGCGCTGGCCGGCGTCGGCGCCGAGCTCGGTCTCGCCACCGCGCACATCGACGACTTCGAGGCGGCCGACGGCGACGTCGTGCTCGACGAGGACGACGAGCTGACGCGGTTCGTCTCGGAGCTGCGGCTGGTGAAGGACGCCTACGAGATCGGCCAGATGGAGCTCGCCGTCCAGGTCACAGCCTCCGGCTTCGACGACATCGTCGCGCATCTCCCGGCCATCGTCGAGCATCCCCGCGGCGAGCGCATCGTCGAGGGCGTGTTCCATCAGCGGGCGCGCAGCGACGGCAACGCGGTCGGCTACGACACGATCGCGGCATCCGGTCCCCACGCCTGCTACCTGCACTGGACGCGCAACGACGGCGCCGTCGTGCCGGGCGATCTCATCCTGATCGACGCCGGCGTCGAGGTCGACAGCCTCTACACCGCCGACATCACTCGCACGCTGCCGGTGAGCGGCCGCTTCACCGACGTGCAGCGCAAGGTCTACGAGACGGTGCGCGAGGCTGCCGACGCGGCCTTCGCGGCCGCGAAGCCGGGGGTGAAGTTCCGCTCGGTGCACGAGGCGGCGATGCAGGTGATCGCGGCGCGGGTCGCCGAATGGGGCCTGCTGCCGGTGTCGGCGGAGGAGGCTCTCGATGCCGACAGCGGCGGCCACCACCGCCGCTACATGGTGCACGGCACGAGCCACCACCTCGGCATCGACGTGCACGACTGCGCGCAGGCGCGTCGTGACATGTACTACGACGGCATCCTGGAGCCGGGCATGGTCTTCACGATCGAGCCGGGCCTGTACTTCCAGATCGACGACCTCACCGTCCCGGAGGAGTACCGCGGGATCGGCGTGCGCATCGAGGACGACATCCTGATGACGGCGGACGGCCCGGTCAACCTGTCGGCCGCCATCCCGCGTACCGCCGACGAGGTCGAGGCCTGGATCGCCGGAGCCCGCTGAGCGCTGTGACGTACACCGCTGCACCGTCGTTCACGACGCGCCCGACGCTGACGGGCACCTTCGGCATGTCGGCATCGACGCACTGGCTCGCGACGGCCACCGCGCAGGCGGTGCTGGAACGCGGCGGCAACGCGTTCGACGCGTCGGTCGCCGCAGCGTTCGTGCTCCACGTCGTCGAACCGCATCTGAACGGTCCGGGCGGCGACCTGGTGGCGATCTTCCAGCAGAAGGATGCTGCCGCCCCGACGGTGCTCATGGGCCAGGGGCCGGCGCCCGCCCGGGCGACGATCGAGCACTATCGCGGCGAGGGTCTCGATCTGGTGCCCGGCGCCGGCGGACTCGCCGCGGCGGTGCCGGGCGCCGTCGACGCCTGGCTCCTGCTGCTGCGAGACCACGGCACGTGGGAGCTCACCGACGTCTTGGCGTACGCGATCGGCTACGCCCGCGACGGGCACCCGCTGGTGGCGGGCGCGGCCGCGACGATCGCGCGCGTGGCCGAGTTGTTCCGCGGCGACTGGCCGACGTCCGCGGAACTGTGGATGCCGGAGAACGAACCGCCGGCGGCGGGTCGGATCATGCGCAATCCGGCGTATGCCGCCGTTCTCGACGGGCTCGTGCACGCTTCGTGCACGGTGCGCGACGACGGCCCGGTGGGCCGTGCCGCCCGCATCGACGCCGCACGCCGGGAGTGGCGGACCGGGATCGTCGCACACGAGGCGTCGGCGTTCCTGGCGCAGCCGCATCGGCACTCCGACGGCGGCGCGCACGCGGGCGTCATCACGCCGGACGACTTCGCCGCCTTCGAGGCCGGCTACGAGACGGCGGTGACGCGGGAGTTCCGCGGCCGCACCATCGCCAAGGCCGGGGCATGGACGCAGGGTCCGGCGCTGCTGCAGACACTCGGCGTGCTCGAACCGCTCGCCGACGATCTCCTGGATCCCTCGCAGGAAGCCGGCGCGCACACGATCCTCGAGGCGCAGAAGCTCGCGTACGCCGACCGCGACGGCTGGTTCGGCGATGACGAGGTCGACCTCGACGCGTTGCTGTCGGCCGACTATCTGGACGCTCGACGCTCCCTCATCAGCGAGACCGCTTCTGCGGAGTTCCGGCCCGGCTCGCTGCCGGGGCGAACCGCGTTCCGCCCGCCGCTGCGCACGGCATACGACGCGCCCCGGCTCGGCACCGGCGAGCCGACGGTCGCACCCGCCGAGCCGCGCGTGTCGTCGTCGGGCGAGACGCGGGGCGACACCTGCCATCTGGACGTGATCGACCGCTGGGGCAACATCGTCTCTGCGACGCCGTCGGGCGGGTGGCTCCAGTCCTCGCCGACGATCCCCGCCCTCGGGTTCTGCCTGGGCACGCGCCTGCAGATGACGTGGCTCGAGCCGGGGCATCCGTCATCCCTCATGCCGGGAAGGCGTCCGCGCACGACCCTCACTCCGACGCTCGTGCTGCGTGACGGGCGTCCGGAGTTCGCGATCGGCTCCCCCGGTGGCGACCAGCAGGACCAGTGGCAGCTGCTGGCCCTCCTGCGCATCATCGTGGGCGGCTACTCGCCGCAGCAGGCGATCGATGCGCCCGCGCTGCACACGACCTCGCTCCCGGAGTCGTTCTGGCCGCGCACCTGGACGCCCGCCGGCGCGGTCGTCGAGAACCGCCTCGGCGATGCGCTGATCGCCGGCCTCGAACGCCGCGGCCACGTGGTGACGCGCGCCGGCGACTGGGCGCTCGGCCGGGTGTCGGCCGTCGGACGGGATGCCGACACCGGCGTCCTCTGGGGCGCCGCCAACCCGCGCGGCATGCAGGGGTACGCCGCAGGTCGGTGAGCAAGGCTACGCCGCAGGTCGGTGAGCAAGGCGCGCCGGCAGTCCACCCCGGTTCAGGCAGCAGCCCGAACCTGCGGGCCCACGTAGCGCGCTGAGGGCCGGATGATCTTCGGGTCGCGTGCCTGCTCGAGGATGTGTGCGGTCCACCCGATGGTGCGGCCGACGGCGAACGTCGGGGTGAACATCGATCGGGGCAGGCCGCACCGCTCCATCACGAGCGCCGCCCAGAACTCGACGTTGGCGTGAAGTTCGCGCCCGGGCTTCGCCTCCGCGAGCAGCCGTTCCGCCGTCTCCTGAAATCGCACGGCCAGCTCCACCCGCGCACCGCCGGTGCGCAGTGCGACCTCCTTCATCAGCTCGGCGCGCGGGTCCGCGGTGCGGTACACGGCGTGCCCGAATCCCATCAACCGACGGCCCGCGGCGAGTTCGCCGCGGATCCACGGCTCGATGCGGTCGGCCGTTCCGACGGCATCGAGCCCGTCGAGCGCGCGGGACGGCGCCCCGCCGTGCAGCGGGCCGGTGAGAGCGCCGAGGGCCCCGACGAGGCAGGCCGCGGCATCCGCTCCCGTCGAGGCGATGACCCGGGCGGTGAAGGTCGAGGCGTTGAAGCCGTGGTCCATGACGGCGATGAGGTAGGCGGTGAGCGCACGCTCCGTCGCTTCGTCGGGGACGGCGCCCGTCACCTGGTGCAGGTAGTTCGCGACGACGCCGCGGCCCTCGTGAGCCGGCAGCACCGCCTCCCCGTGGGCACGTCGCCACAGCGCGACGACGATGACGGGCGTCCACGCAGCCAGCGAGATCGCATCATCGAGGCGCTGGTCCTCGTCGAGGTCGTACAGCGGACGGATGCCGCGCCGAGCGCCGAGCAGCGGCCAGGCCGCCGCGAGCCCGGCGAGCACGTCCGGCGTCGCCGAGGCCGCGGCCGCTACGGCGGCTTCGACGTCATCGCGTCGTTCCAGAGCGGCGGCGACGCGGCCGGCGAACGCCCCGCGCGAGGCATCCGTCGCCGCGTCGCCGGTCACCAGCAGCTGCCACGCGTCCTCGAACGTCGCCGACGCGGCGAGCTCGATCGCGGAGCGATCGCGGTACTGGTAGAAGCCCTCGTCGCCCCGGACGTCGCTGACCGCCGTCTCTGCGACGACGACGCCGGCGAGCCCCCGCGGCACGTCGATCGGGGTGGGTGCTGTCATGGCGCTCATTTCGGCTCCTTGTGGTCAGGCGAATCGTGGTCGAGCGAATGGGGTCGGGGGAACCGCGAAACGGTCCCGGCGGGGCGATGCCGCTACAGTCAGTGTCGGAACTTGATCGTGCGTTCGTCAATCTTGATCGGATCAACATCATGAGCGATCTGCCACGCCTCACCGCCGCCGAGACGGCGGCGCGACTCGGCGTCAAGCCGGAGTCTCTGTACGCGTACGTGTCACGAGGGCTGCTCTCGCGCGAACGCGACGCCGCCGGGTCGTCCTTCGATCCGCTCGAGGTCGAGGCGTTCGCGCGCCGTCGCCGGCGGGCGACGAGCCCCGCGCCGGGAACGACCGTGCGCGACTCTCGGGCAGCGGGCACGCCGCTCATGGTGCTCGACACGAGCCTGGCCCACATCGACGAAGACGACGAACTGCGCTTCCGGGGACGCTCCGCAGCGCGACTGGCGCGCGAGCACTCGTTCGAGGAGGTCGTGGCATGGCTCTGGAACGTGCCGTCGCTCCGAGGACCCTCGAGCGAAGATCTGACGGTGGCCCGGCGCACGATCGCGGCGCTCGGTGAGACCGCCTCGGCACTGGATCGCGTGCAGATCGCCGTCACCGCGCTCGGCGCCACCGACCCGCTCCGTGACGACCCCGACCCGTCGCAGCTGATCCGTGTTGGCGCCCGGCTGCTCACCGGTCTTCCCGCGGCGCTCGCTCCGGACGGCGAAGCGAGGACGATCGCGCACACGCTGTGGCGCGCGTTGGGCGGCTCGGCGCGTCCCGAGGGGATTCGCATCCTGGACGCCGCGCTCGTGCTGGTGATCGACCACGACCTCGCCGTCTCGACGCTCGCCGCGCGGGTGGCCGCGTCGGCACGCGCCTCGGGCTACGCGGTGGTCACGGCAGCGCTGGGGGCGTTCGACGCACCGCTGCACGGCACGGCGAGCCGTGCCGCCGTCCGCATGCTGCGTGGCGTACTCGACGGCGATCCGCCATCCACGGCGATCGCCCGGGCGGTGCGCGACGGCGGGCGCGGCATCCCGGGCTTCGGGCAGGCGCTGTATGCCGGCGGCGACATGCGCGCGACCGTCCTGCTCGAGATGCTGCGTGAGATGCCCGAGAGCACCGACGTGCTGGCGGCGGTGGATGCGGTCGCCGATGAGGTCGCGCGCCGTGCCGAGACCCGACCCAACCTCGACCTCGCACTGGCGGCGCTCACGCTGTGGTCGGACATGCCCGAGGATGCGGGCGCGGTCATCTTCGCGATCGGCCGCATCGCCGGGTGGATCACCCATGCGCTCGACGAGTACGACGAGCGCCCGATGCGGTTGCGACCCCGCGGCCGCTACGTCGGCCCCGCCCCCGAGTGACGCCGCATCCAGGCGGCGACCTGCGGGGCGAGGTCGGCGGCGATCTCGGCCGGCGGACGCTTGCGGCCCTTCACCTCGAACGAGTGCCCGCCGCCGTCGATCCACCCGATCTCGGCCGTCTGACACGAGGCGACCGCCGCCTCGAGCTGGTCGTGTGGATCGATGAAGGGGTCGTTGGTGCCTTCGACGAACAGCTGCGGCTGCGGCACATCCGGCAGGTGGGCGGTGCGGGCCTTGTCGGGGCTTCCGGGCGGGTGCAGCGGATAGCCGAGGTAGACCAGCCCCGCCGGGTCGATCACGCCCTCCGCCGCCGCCATCGACGCCATGCGTCCGCCGTACGACTTCCCCATCGCGAAAACCGGCGCGTCACCTGCTCGGGCGGCCAGTTCGGCGTGGACGGCCGCCCACGTGGCGACCGCGTGCGCCGCGGGTCCCGGCATCCGTCTGCCGGCTTCGACGTACGGGAAGTTGAACCGC
This sequence comes from Microbacterium sp. ProA8, assembly GCF_039905635.1. Taxonomy (NCBI): domain Bacteria; kingdom Bacillati; phylum Actinomycetota; class Actinomycetes; order Micrococcales; family Microbacteriaceae; genus Microbacterium; species Microbacterium chionoecetis. Next base: position 2,642,603 of record NZ_CP157000.1, read on the forward strand.
AGGGTTGCGACCCCCTCCCGCGCGAGGGCGTCGGCGAAGCCGGTGAGGAACGGATGCCGGTACCCGGCGCCGGCGCCGTGCGCCAGCGCGGCGAAGGCCCAGAGCGACGCGGGTGCCACCAGGTCGACTGACACGTCGGCACTCCCGTTGGGCAGCGCCACGGCGATCCGCCAGGAATCGCCGGCCGCGGTCATGCGCGGTCGCCGTCCTCGCCGCGCGGCTGCTCCGACACGTCGGCTCGATCGGTCTCGGCATCCGCCGGGGCGGGATCCGTGGCGTCCGCCGGGAGAGGATCGGCGGTGTCCGCCGGGCCGGGGTCGCCGGCGCCGGCCGGGCGCGGGTCAGCCGGCGCGGATTCGGCCGCGGCATCCGGGGTCGGCACGACCCGCTCGCCGTACTTCGGCGGCTCCGGCGGGGACGCCGGCTCGGGTGCAGCGGGCGTCGCGGGTACGGCGGGCGCCGGCGATGCGGCGCGCGAGGCCGCGGCGGCGGACGCGGCGGGGGCCGTGGGCACCTGGGGGCCGAGCACCTGACGCGCGCGATGCACGCTGTTGTCGGTCACGGTGATCTCGTAGTGGTCGGCGACGACCTGCATGACCGACGCGTAGTCGCGCCGACGACGGACGAACGAGTACGTGACGATGCTGAGCAGCATGCCGATGGCGATGCCCACGAACAACACGCCCACGAACGCCTGGATCGGCACCGACGGGGAGCCGATCACGAGGATCGCGGAGAAGAGCAGTCCGAGGAGGAGTCCGTTGACCGCGCCCGAGCGCGCGGCTGATGCGTAGCCGAGGCGTCCGGTGATCCGCTCGATCGAGCGGAGCCCCTGACCGACGATCGCGATGTCCCGCGCCGGTATGTCGGCGGCGATGAGCGATGACACCGCCTTCTGCGCCGCCTCGTACGTCGGGAAGCTCGCCACGGCCTGACCCACCGCGTCGGATCCCTGCGCGGAGCGCCCTCCCATCATGGTCATCTCCCCATCCTCCCATGGCACGCGGACTACGCTGGGACGTGTGAGCACGCAGAGGGTTTTCGTCGCGCGCCTGTCAGGGTGCTCGGTCTTCGACCCCGCCGGCGACCGTCTCGGCAAGGTCCGCGACGTCGTCGTCATCTACCGAAAAGACGATCCGCCCCGCGTGATCGGGCTCGTGGTGGAGATCCCGGGCCGCCGCCATGTCTTCGTCTCCATCGGCCGCGTCACCTCCATCGCCACGGGCCAGGTCATCACCACCGGCCTCATCAATGTGCGGCGCTTCCAGCAGCGCGGCGGTGAGGTGCGCGTCATGGCCGAGATGCTCGGCCGCAAGGTGTTCTTCGCCGACGGCTCCGGCACCGCCGTGATCGAAGACGTCGCGATCGAGCGCAACCGGCTCGGCGAATGGGATGTCGGCCAGCTCTTCCTGCGCAAGCCCAAGACGAGCGCTTCCCCCTTCGCCAAGGGTCCGACGACGTTCGCGACCTGGGATGCCGTGCGCGAGAGCCAGGTGCCTGGTGAGGCCCAATCGGCCGAGCAGCTCGTGGCCACCTACTCCGAGCTGCGCCCCGCCGATCTCGCCAACACGCTGCTCGATCTTCCGGAGGACCGACTTCTCGAGGTGGTCGACGAGCTCCCCGACGACCGGCTCGCCGACGCGCTCGAAGAGATGCCCGAGGGCGACCAGGTGCACATCCTCGAGGCCCTCGACGACGAGCGCGCCGCCGACATCCTCGACGCGATGGAGCCCGACGACGCGGCCGACCTTCTGGGTCAGCTCCCGGAGGACCAGCGCGAGGAGTTCCTCGACCTCATGGAGCCCGAGGAGGCCGAGGATGTCCGCGCCCTCCTGAAGTACGGCCCCGACACGGCGGGCGGTCTCATGACCAGCGAGCCCATCGTGCTGTCCGCCGACGCGACGATCGCGGAGGCGCTCGCGCTCATCCGCCGTCACGAGCTGCACCCGGCGCTCGCTGCGGCGGTGTTCGTCACCCTGCCCCCGTACGAGACGCCGACCGGCCGACTGCTCGGCACGGTGCACTTCCAGCGGATGCTGCGCTACCCGCCGCACGAGCGGCTCGGTGCCATCATCGACGACACGCTCGACCCCATGCCCGCCACCGCATCCGCCGCCGAAGTGGCGCGTCTGCTCGCGTCCTACAACTTGGTGTCGTTGCCCGTCGTGGATCCCGCCCACCGACTGGTCGGGGCGGTCAGCGTCGATGACGTGCTCGATTACCTGCTGCCCGAGGACTGGCGATCGCATGACGCCGAAGACGACGAACGGCGCCCGGCGTCCGAAGCCGTGCCGACGACGACCGGGAGCACGCTGACGTTCGGCACCGGCAAGGGCGGCGGGAGGAAGCGGTGATGGCACGCAGCAACCGCCACCCTTCGCTCGACGCGCCCCGCGGACGCTCGGGCATGCTGCAGCGCAGCCCTCAGCCGTCCCGCGACAGGTTCGGGCGCTTCTCCGAGGCGTTCGCCCGCGCGATGGGCACCTCGGGCTTCCTCATCGGCATGACGATCTTCGTCGCGGTGTGGCTGGCATGGAACATCTTCATGCCGCCTCAGCTCCAGTTCGACCCGTCTGCGACCAACTTCACCCTGCTGACGCTGATCCTGTCGCTGCAGGCCTCGTACGCGGCGCCCCTCATCCTGTTGGCGCAGAACCGGCAGGACGACCGCGACCGGGTGCAGATCGAGCAGGATCGCCAGCGCGCCGAGCGCAATCTCGCCGACACCGAGTACCTCGCCCGCGAGGTCGTCGCACTGCGCATGGCGGTCAACGACTTCGCCGACCAGGTCGTGACGCGCGAGGTGCTGCGCACCGAGCTGCGCGCCCTGCTCGAGAAGCTCGACAACAGCCCCGAGGTCGATGAGGGCGCCACGCGATGACGGCGGCACACGCGGACGCCGTCCGCACCGCCGTCGGCGCTGTGCCCGACCCCGAGCTGCGCCGACCGATCGGCGAGCTCGACATGGTCCGTGAGATCTCGGTCCGAGACGGTGTCGCGCACGTCGCGATCGCCCTGACCATCGTCGGCTGCCCGGCGGCGGACCGCATCGCGTCCGATGTGCGCGGGGCTGCGGCATCCGTTCCGGGGATCACGGATGTCGCCCTCGAGGTCGGCGTCATGACTCCGGCCGAGCGGCACGCCCTCACGGAACGCCTGCGCGGTGGCCGCGCGCGAGAGATGCCGTTCGGCCCCGGCACGCTCACGCGCGTGATCGCCGTCACGAGCGGAAAGGGCGGCGTCGGAAAGTCCACCGTCACGGCGAATCTCGCTGCCGCGCTCGCCGCCCGCGGGCTCGCGGTCGGACTCGTCGACGCCGACGTGCACGGCTTCTCCATCCCCGGGCAACTGGGCCTCGTCGGGCCCGACGGCGCCGTGCCGCAGCCGACGCGCGTCGACGACCTCATGCTGCCGCCGGTCGCCCACGGGGTGAAGGTCATCTCGATCGGGATGTTCCTGCGCCGCCGCGACGGCGAAGAGGCCGTGGGTGCCGTCGCCTGGCGCGGGCCGATGCTCCACCGCACCGTGCTGCAGTTCCTGACCGACGTCTACTTCGGCGACCTCGACGTCCTGCTGCTGGACATGCCGCCGGGAACCGGCGACGTCGCGATCTCGGTCGGACAGCTCCTGCCCAATGCCGACGTGCTCGTCGTCACGACGCCGCAGGCCGCGGCGTCCGACGTCGCGGTGCGCAGCGGCCTGGTGGCGCGTCAGACCGGGCAGCGGGTGATCGGCGTGATCGAGAACATGTCGGCCATGACCCTGCCGGACGGCACGACCATCGACCTCTTCGGCACCGGTGGCGGCTCCGCTGTCGCTGCGGCACTGTCCCAGCCCGATGCCCAGGTGCCGTTGCTGGCGTCGGTGCCGCTCAGCCCGACGCTGCGGACGGACGCGGATGCCGGCATCCCGGCCGTCATCGCCCATCCCGACGACCCCGCGGCACAGGCGATCGCCGGCGTGGCCGCAGAGCTCGCGCGCACGCCGCGCGGCCTGTCGGGACGCGCGCTCCCGTTCCGCCCGCAGTGACGCGCGGGCGGCGTCAGGTCGCCTCGCTGTCGTAGGGGGTCGGGCCGTCCGCCGGGCCACGGAAGGGCGAGCGCACCGGTGTCGTGGGCGGCGTCTGCGCATCGGTCTCGGCGGTGGTCTGCGCTGCGGCGACGCTCGCCACGGGTGCGTCGTCGAGCAGCGCCTCGCGGATGATTCGCCGCGGGTCGTACTGCCGCGGATCGAGAGTGCGCCAGTCGACGTCGTCGAAGTCCTCACCCATCTCGTCACGCACCCGGGTGCGCGCCGTCGACACCCACTCCCGAGCCCGCTTCGTCAGTCCCGCGAGGGACTCCGCATACCGCGGCAGACGCTCGGGCCCGAGGATGAGTGCCGCGACGAGTCCGATCAGCAGGAGCTTCTCGATCGTGAGCCCGAAGATCATGCCTTCAGATTACCGCCGTGCCTGAGCGATCAGCGCCGCATGGCCACGTAGGCTGGCACGCGGAGGATGCCGATGGGAGAGCAGAGCGCGAACCAGCGGTTCGTCGACGAGGCGACGAGCGAGCCGGAGCACATCGCGCGTGCGCGTGCGCACGCGCTCGAACTCGGCGCCGCACCGATCAGCCCGGCCGTGGGTGCTCAGTGCGCGGTGATCGCGGCGGCATCCCAGGCACTCAACATCGTGGAGATCGGCACGGGCGCCGGCGTCTCCGGCCTCTGGCTGCTTCACGGCTCACCCCGCGCGACCCTCACGACGATCGACAAGGAGCCGGAGCACCTCGGTGCCGCACGGCAGGCATTCGCCGAAGCCCGCATCCCTCCGGCCCGTGCGCGTTTCATCACCGGGCGTGCCGCAGAAGTGCTGCCGCGCATGAACGAGGCCTCCTACGACATCGTGCTGGTGGATGCCGACCCCGACGGTGTCATCGAATACGTCGAGCACGGCCTTCGCCTGGTGCGCGCCGGCGGCACGGTGCTCGTCCCGCGGGTGCTCGCGGGTGGCGGCGTGGCCGACCCCGTGCGTCGCGACCCGGTGACCACCGCCTACCGCTCGCTCATCCAGGAGACCCAGGCGTCACCGGCCGTCATCGGAGCGCTGTCGATCACGGGTGAGGGGCTGCTGCAGCTCACCACCGTGCCCCAGTCCTGACACGTCCGCGAAAAGCGCGAATGGCCGGTCCCGTCGGACCGGCCATTCGCGCAACGTGCGTCTACGCGGCGTTGACGACGCCGCTCAGGACGTCGTAGAGCTCCTTGGCCTCAGCATCGTTCACCGAGACGACCAGACGACCGCCTCCCTCGAGCGGCACGCGCACGATGATGAGTCGACCCTCCTTCACGGCCTCCATCGGCCCGTCTCCGGTTCTCGGCTTCATGGCTGCCATTGCGGCTCCTTTTCATCGATGGTCTGCACGTCAAGTTTATCGTGAGGGCAACCGCCCCGGGCACGCCTGGGGAAAGCGGCATCCGCGGAACGCATCATTTCCGTTCATGCGGGGTCACGGCACCTGCCACGTGCTGTTGCCCAGGGCGTACATGTTGTAGATCCACCACCATTGACCGGCCAGGCACGCGATGAGCACGCCGACCCGCCACGCGGGCGAGCGCGGCACGGCGAACGCCCCCCACAGCGGGGACAGCGGTACGAGCAGACGGAAGATGCTCGACTGCGGGAAGAACACCAGCAGCAGATAGAGGAGGTAGCTCGCGCTCCACAAGCGGATCTCGATGCCCAGCTTCCGCACCGCCGGGAGGAACGCCAGCGCCGCGCCGATCAGCAGGGCGCCTACCCCGACCAGTGCGTAGCCGAGGGGGAGCGGGAGATGCCACATCGTCTCGAACCAGAAGGAAACCCCGGCGAGGAACGGCTCGAACGGCACGAAGGTCGGATCGCCGGGCACCCAGTTGCGTCGCCAGGCGAGCTCGGTCGCGAGATACGCCCCCGGTTCGCCCGTCACCCAGCCGGCGATGATCTGCCAGGCGAACCCGGCGACGGCGGCCAGCAGGCCGAGCGCGATGATGTGGGCGATCTCCGGCGCGCGGAGCGGTTCTCGCACCCGGTGGAACCACCTCCAGATGCCGAAGAGGCCCAGGCACAGTGCGAAGGCCAGGACACCGGGACGCGTGAACGCCATCAGCGGGATGAGCAGGTACAGCCAGCCGTAGCGTCGCCGCGCCACGCACCACAGCGCGCAGAACAGCCAGAAGAGGTTCAGCGCCTCGGCGTAGCCCACCTGGAACAGGGCGGCGAGCGGGCCGCTGGCGAAGAAGGCCACCGCCCACAGGGTCGCCGACTCATCCAGGCGCAGGCGCAGCAGATGATAGAGAGCGACGGATGCCCCGTACCCGGCGACGAGCGACACGATCAGGGCACCGGTCCCCCATTGACCGCCGAACGGCACCGAGACGGCCTGGGCGAGATACGGATACAGCGGCAGGAAGGCCCAGGCGTTCTCGGCGACCTGCCCGGCATCCGTGAGCGGCAGCGAGGTGGGGTACCCCGAGAAGGCCACCAGCCAGTACCACGCGCCGTCCCAGGCGACGACGGCGTCCGCCAGGCCGGCATCCGCGCCCATGCGGCTCTGGAAGCCGGACAGCTGCGCAGCCAGGAAGAGGAACAGCGTCGTGACCAACCGCGCAGCGAGGTAGATGGCGGCGATGCGCAGGGCGACGCGACCGCGCGAGGACTGCACCACGGGGGCGGTCGTCAGCTGGTCGCCAGCCACGCGCGCAGTCCCTGCTCGACCGCCACGATCTGAGACAGCGGCACGCGCTCCTCGTCATGGTGCGCGAGGTGTGGGTCTCCGGGCCCGTAGTTGACCGCCGGCACGCCCAGGGCGCTGAAGCGGGCGACATCCGTCCACCCGTACTTGGGACGCGGCGACGCGCCCACCGCCGCCAGGAACTCCTGAGCCAGTGGAGCGTCGAGGCCCGGGCGGGCGCCCGCCGCCGCGTCGACGATGTCCACCTCGAAGCCCGAGAACACGTCCCGCACATGATCCGCCGCCTCGGCGACGTCCCGGCTGGGCGCGAAGCGATAGTTCACCTCGACCTCGCAGAGGTCGGGGATCACGTTGCCTGCCACGCCCCCGCGGATGCGGACGGCGTTGAGGCCCTCCCGGTACACCAGTCCCTCGACCTCGACCTCGCGTGGCTCGTATTCCGCGAGCCGGCCGAGGATCGGCGCCGCCCGGTGGATCGCGTTGTCGCCGATCCAGGCCCGCGCACTGTGCGCGCGCACGCCGTGCGTGCGCACGATCGCGCGCAGGTTGCCGTTGCAGCCGCCTTCGACCTCTCCGTTGGACGGCTCCCCCAGGATCGCGAAGTCGCCGGCGAACAGATCGGGGCGCGTGCGAGCCAGGCGGGTGAGCCCGTTGAGGTCGGCATCGACCTCTTCGTGGTCGTACCACATCCAGGTGATGTCGACGCGAGGAGCGATCAGCTCGGCCGCCAGCTTCAGCTGCACGGCCACGCCGGCCTTCATGTCCACAGTGCCCCGGCCCCAGATGAAGGGGTCACCGTCGACGTCGATGTCCTTCGTCGGGATGTTGGCATTGATCGGGACGGTGTCGATGTGGCCGGCGATCACCACGCGCTGAGCTCTGCCCAGGGATGTGCGGGCGACGATCGTGTCGCCGTCGCGATAGGTCTCGAGGTGAGGCAGCGGGGAGATCTGCTCGAAGATGGCGTCGGCCAGGATCTTCTCGTCGCCCGACTCGCTCGGGATGTCGCAGACGATGCGAGTCAGTTCGGCGGAGGACAGCGACAGATCGAGCGCGGGCATCCCCCGAGTCTACCGAGGCGAAAAGTCGCCGTTAACGCGTAATGGCCACCCTTGGGGGGTGGCCATTACGTGAATGGGTGTCCGGCGGTGTCCTACTCTCCCACAGGGTCCCCCCTGCAGTACCATCGGCGCTGAGAGGCTTAGCTTCCGGGTTCGGAATGGGACCGGGCGTTTCCCTCTCGCTATGGCCGCCGAAACTCTCTTGATGTTTCAGTCTTCACAACGTGAAAAAATCTATGTTCTGTTGTGTTCCCGACCGTACATCGGGAACCACTCAGTGGACGCAAGCACCAGAAACGGTGTGTTATCAAGTCATCGGCTTATTAGTACCAGTCAGCTGCACGCATTGCTGCGCTTCCACATCTGGCCTATCAACCCAGTAGTCTGGCTGGGAGCCTCTCACCCGAAGGTATGGAAGTCTCATCTTGAGGCCGGCTTCCCGCTTAGATGCTTTCAGCGGTTATCCATCCCGAACGTAGCTAACCAGCGGTGCACTTGGCAGTACAACTGGCACACCAGAGGTTCGTCCAACCCGGTCCTCTCGTACTAGGGTCAGATCCTCTCAAACTTCCTACGCGCGCAGCGGATAGGGACCGAACTGTCTCACGACGTTCTAAACCCAGCTCGCGTACCGCTTTAATGGGCGAACAGCCCAACCCTTGGGACCTACTCCAGCCCCAGGATGCGACGAGCCGACATCGAGGTGCCAAACCATGCCGTCGATATGGACTCTTGGGCAAGATCAGCCTGTTATCCCCGAGGTACCTTTTATCCGTTGAGCGACAGCGCTTCCACAAGCCACTGCCGGATCACTAGTCCCGACTTTCGTCCCTGCTCGACCTGTCAGTCTCACAGTCAAGCTCCCTTGTGCACTTACACTCGCCACCTGATTGCCAACCAGGTTGAGGGAACCTTTGGGCGCCTCCGTTACTTTTTGGGAGGCAACCGCCCCAGTTAAACTACCCACCAGGCACTGTCCCTGAACCGGATTACGGTTCGAAGTTAGATATCCAGAGTGACCAGAGTGGTATTTCAACAATGACTCCACGAATACTGGCGTATCCGCTTCACAGTCTCCCACCTATCCTACACAAGCCACACCGAACACCAATACCAAGCTGTAGTAAAGGTCACGGGGTCTTTCCGTCCTGCTGCGCGTAACGAGCATCTTTACTCGTAATGCAATTTCGCCGAGTTCGCGGTTGAGACAGTTGGGAAGTCGTTACGCCATTCGTGCAGGTCGGAACTTACCCGACAAGGAATTTCGCTACCTTAGGATGGTTATAGTTACCACCGCCGTTTACTGGGGCTTAAATTCTCAGCTTCGCCTTGCGGCTAACCGGTCCTCTTAACCTTCCAGCACCGGGCAGGCGTCAGTCCGTATACATCGTCTTGCGACTTGGCACGGACCTGTGTTTTTAGTAAACAGTCGCTACCCACTAGTCTCTGCGGCCACCACACCCTTTTTGAGGCAAGCTCATATAAGTGGATGGCCCCCCTTCTCCCGAAGTTACGGGGGCATTTTGCCGAGTTCCTTAACCACGATTCTCTCGATCTCCTTGGTATTCTCTACCTGACCACCTGAGTCGGTTTGGGGTACGGGCGGCTAGAACCTCGCGTCGATGCTTTTCTTGGCAGCATAGGATCACCCACTTTTCATCCGCATCGTGTCTCAGCCTGTATGAGTCACGGATTTGCCTATGACTCGGCCTACGCACTTGCCCCGGGACAACCATCGCCCGGGATGGGCTACCTTCCTGCGTCACACCTGTTAATACGCTAACCGCACCAGAATGGGGTCGTGCGCTAGGCCCACAGCTTCACCCCGAAGGGATCCGTCAATGGGATTCAGACACTTAGCACTACTGGATTAGTTTGGGCGGTTCTTCGCCGGTACGGGAATATCAACCCGTTGTCCATCGACTACGCCTGTCGGCCTCGCCTTAGGTCCCGACTTACCCAGGGAAGATTAGCTTGACCCTGGAACCCTTGGTCTTTCGGAGGACGTGTTTCTCACACGTCTTTCGCTACTCATGCCTGCATTCTCACTCGTGTGGCGTCCACGGCTGGGTCACCCCGCCGCTTCACTCGCCACACGACGCTCTCCTACCCATCAACACGGCTGGACCACGAAGGCCTACCAATAATGTCAATGCCACAACTTCGGTGGCGTGCTTGAGCCCCGTTACATTGTCGGCGCGGAATCACTTGACCAGTGAGCTATTACGCACTCTTTCAAGGGTGGCTGCTTCTAAGCCAACCTCCTGGTTGTCTAAGCAACTCCACATCCTTTCCCACTTAGCACGCGCTTAGGGACCTTAGATGGTGGTCTGGGTTGTTTCCCTCTCGACTATGAAGCTTATCCCCCACAGTCTCACTGCTGCGCTCTCACTTACCGGCATTCGGAGTTTGGCTGACGTCAGTAACCTTGTAGGGCCCATCGGCCATCCAGTAGCTCTACCTCCGGCAAGAAACACGCAACGCTGCACCTAAATGCATTTCGGAGAGAACCAGCTATCACGAAGTTTGATTGGCCTTTCACCCCTATCCACAGCTCATCCCCTCAGTTTTCAACCTAAGTGGGTTCGGCCCTCCACGACGTCTTACCGTCGCTTCAGCCTGGCCATGGATAGATCACTTCGCTTCGGGTCTAGGACATGCGACTGAATCGCCCTATTCAGACTCGCTTTCGCTACGGCTACCCCACCCGGGTTAACCTCGCCACATATCGCTAACTCGCAGGCTCATTCTTCAAAAGGCACGCTGTCACCCCTACTAAGGAGGCTCCAACGGTTTGTAAGCAAACGGTTTCAGGTACTATTTCACTCCCCTCCCGGGGTACTTTTCACCTTTCCCTCACGGTACTTGTCCGCTATCGGTCATCTGGGAGTATTTAGGCTTATCAGGTGGTCCTGACAGATTCACACGGGATTTCTCGGGCCCCGTGATACTTGGGATACTCTCCACGTCAGAACACGCATTTCGACTACGGGGCTGTCACCCACTCTGGCCCGCCTTTCAAGACGGTTCGTCTATACGCTTCTGTCACGTCGACCACTCGGCAGAATGGTCCGGAAAGTCCCGCAACCCCCCACATGCAACGCCTGCCGGCTCTCACACACATGAGGTTTAGCCTGATCCGATTTCGCTCGCCACTACTCACGGAATCACTGTTGTTTTCTCTTCCTGTGGGTACTGAGATGTTTCACTTCCCCACGTTCCCTCTACCCGCCCTATATATTCAGGCGGGAGTCACCAGGTACGCACGCGCCCTGGCGGGGTTTCCCCATTCGGACACCCTCGGATCAAAACTTGCTTATCAGTTCCCCGAGGCTTATCGCAGATTGCTACGTCCTTCTTCGGCTCCAGATGCCAAGGCATCCACCGTTTGCTCTTAAAGACTTGAAATCACATGAGTTTCATCAAGAATCGAACCCGAACCAAAAGGTCCGGGCGAAATTGACTAATGATCTTTAAGATCATCTATAACAAGACGACCCCGAAGGATCATCTCGAAGATGCTCGCGTCCACTGTGTAGTTCTCAAAGTACGGGCGGTACCCCCCAACCCCACCCGCCAAACGGCGCAGGAATCAGAAGGCCCAAGAGGAGTGTCCCCCACCCCCACCACCCCGAAAGGCAGCAGAAGCAGCGTCCGGTCCCTCAGGACCCAACAGCGTGCCGGCGCCCCGCTCACCAGAACCCACCCTCCAACCACACCCCCGAAAGGATGCGGCGTACTAGTGGACCCCAGCTGCGCTGACGCCATGTCAAATGTTCCACCCATGAGCCCCAGCCACACACGAACGGTGTGGTACTGGGTCCTGGAACCCCCGAAGAGGTCCAAGTGCTCCTTAGAAAGGAGGTGATCCAGCCGCACCTTCCGGTACGGCTACCTTGTTACGACTTAGTCCTAATTACCGATCCCACCTTCGACGGCTCCCTCCACAAGGGTTGGGCCACCGGCTTCAGGTGTTACCGACTTTCATGACTTGACGGGCGGTGTGTACAAGACCCGGGAACGTATTCACCGCAGCGTTGCTGATCTGCGATTACTAGCGACTCCGACTTCATGAGGTCGAGTTGCAGACCTCAATCCGAACTGGGACCGGCTTTTTGGGATTCGCTCCACCTCACGGTATTGCAGCCCTTTGTACCGGCCATTGTAGCATGCGTGAAGCCCAAGACATAAGGGGCATGATGATTTGACGTCATCCCCACCTTCCTCCGAGTTGACCCCGGCAGTATCCCATGAGTTCCCACCATTACGTGCTGGCAACATAGAACGAGGGTTGCGCTCGTTGCGGGACTTAACCCAACATCTCACGACACGAGCTGACGACAACCATGCACCACCTGTTCACGAGTGTCCAAAGAGTCCCCTATTTCTAGGGTGTTCTCGTGTATGTCAAGCCTTGGTAAGGTTCTTCGCGTTGCATCGAATTAATCCGCATGCTCCGCCGCTTGTGCGGGTCCCCGTCAATTCCTTTGAGTTTTAGCCTTGCGGCCGTACTCCCCAGGCGGGGAACTTAATGCGTTAGCTGCGTCACGGAATCCGTGGAAAGGACCCCACAACTAGTTCCCAACGTTTACGGGGTGGACTACCAGGGTATCTAAGCCTGTTTGCTCCCCACCCTTTCGCTCCTCAGCGTCAGTTACGGCCCAGAGATCTGCCTTCGCCATCGGTGTTCCTCCTGATATCTGCGCATTCCACCGCTACACCAGGAATTCCAATCTCCCCTACCGCACTCTAGTCTGCCCGTACCCACTGCAGACCCGAGGTTGAGCCTCGGGATTTCACAGCAGACGCGACAAACCGCCTACGAGCTCTTTACGCCCAATAATTCCGGATAACGCTTGCGCCCTACGTATTACCGCGGCTGCTGGCACGTAGTTAGCCGGCGCTTTTTCTGCAAGTACCGTCACTTTCGCTTCTTCCTTGCTAAAAGAGGTTTACAACCCGAAGGCCGTCATCCCTCACGCGGCGTTGCTGCATCAGGCTTGCGCCCATTGTGCAATATTCCCCACTGCTGCCTCCCGTAGGAGTCTGGGCCGTGTCTCAGTCCCAGTGTGGCCGGTCACCCTCTCAGGCCGGCTACCCGTCGACGCCTTGGTGAGCCATTACCTCACCAACAAGCTGATAGGCCGCGAGCCCATCCCCAACCAAAAAATCTTTCCAACCACCAGCCATGCGACTGTGGTTCGTATCCAGTATTAGACGCCGTTTCCAGCGCTTATCCCAGAGTCAGGGGCAGGTTGCTCACGTGTTACTCACCCGTTCGCCACTGATCCACCCAGCAAGCTGGGCTTCACCGTTCGACTTGCATGTGTTAAGCACGCCGCCAGCGTTCATCCTGAGCCAGGATCAAACTCTCCATAAAAAAATGAAAACCACCAACAACCCGGGAAAACGAGTCGAAAGCAGCGAGTTCAACCATGACCAAAAACGAATATCAAACTGACATCCATGAATTGATCCAAAAAGGACCCCCACCAACCAAAAAGGTCAGCGAGGATACAAAAATTGGCATTTGACAAGTGCACGCTGTTGAGTTCTCAAAGATCGGACGCACCAGCGTTCCGGTCTCTCAACCTTCGCCGCTGGGCAACTTCTCTATCTTACACATCCCGTCCCGCCTGTCAAATCGAAGCGGCGAGGCACAAGACCCCACCGCAGTCGCAGACCGACGCACACGAAAGTGGAAGATACCCATCCTAAGCCGAAACCGGCCGACTCACCAGGAGCACATCGGATGGGGTTGTTCACTGCTTGAGGGGAGCCAGGCCTTCCGGCCTTCCGCTCTACCCTTTGGGGCGAACAAGTAATACTTTACGTGCGACCCCGCCACCCGTCGAATCCAGCCCGCACCCCGGGCGTGTCGCACCCCCACACCCCCGGAATCACGCGGAAGACGGGGGCAGGCGACCGCGCTAGCGTTGATCCCATGACCGAAGAACGATGGGTTTGGGGCGTCGGCCTCGCCACAACCGCCGAAGACGGAACCGTGCTCGACACGTGGTTCCCCTCCCCCGCTGCCGGGCGGATCCCGCTCGGGTTCGATCCCCAGCTGGCACCGGACACGCTCGACCATCTCGCGGTGGCCGACCCCCGTCGGGCCGTCACCGTGGATGTGGTGGCGGTCGAGGTCCACCTCGACAGCGCGCCGGCGTCGACGCCCGACGCGTACCTCCGCCTGCACGCGCTGTCGCATCTGCTCGTGCGCCCGAACGAGGTCAACCTGGACGGAGTCTTCGCCCATCTGCCGAACGTCGCCTGGACCACCGCCGGCCCGATCCACCCCGACGCGCTGACCCGACTGCGTCCTTTCCTCGCGCGCGACGGCATCCAGGTGCAGGGACTCGACAAGTTCCCGCGCCTCCTGGACTACGTCACTCCCGTGGGCGTCCGCATCGCCGACGCCTCGCGCGTGCGCCTGGGCGCGTACCTCTCCCCCGGCACGACCGTCATGCACGAGGGCTTCGTCAACTTCAACGCCGGCACGCTCGGGCAGAGCATGGTCGAAGGCCGCATCTCGCAGGGCGTCGTCATCGGCGACGGCAGCGACATCGGCGGGGGCGCCTCCATCATGGGAACGCTGTCGGGCGGCGGGACGCACAAGGTGTCGGTCGGCGCTCGCACGCTGTTGGGCGCCAACGCCGGCATCGGCATCTCCTTGGGCGACGACTGCGTGGTCGAGGCGGGACTTTACGTGACTGCCGGCACGAAGATCGTGCTGCCCGACGAGCCGCCGCGCGCGGACGGCTCGCCCGCGACCGCCAAGGGCGCCGACCTCTCTGGGCGAGCGGGGCTGCTGTTCCGGCGCAACTCGCTGACGGGCGCGGTCGAGGCGGTCCGCCGAGCGGGCATCGGCGTCACGCTCAACGAAGCGCTGCACGCCTGACGCCCCTGCCGCGATGAGAAGCGCCCGGCACCAGCGATGGATCACGCTGATGCCGGGCGCTTCTCGCCGATGACCGAGGGCAAGGACGCCCGGTCATCGGGAAGGGTCACGAGAGACCGGGGTAGTTGCGCTCCTCGGCGCCGATGTACAGCTGCTGCGGACGGCCGATCTTGGTCTGCGGGTCGCCGGCAGCCTCGCGCCATTGCGCCAGCCAGCCGGGCAGGCGGCCGATCGCGAAGAGCACGGTGAACATCCGCGTCGGGAAGCCCATCGCCTTGTAGATGACGCCGGTGTAGAAGTCGACGTTCGGGTACAGGCGCCGATCCTGGAAGTACGCGTCGTTGAGCGCGATCTCTTCGAGCTCCTTCGCGAGATCGAGCAGGGGGTCGCTGACGCCGAGTGCGGTCAGCACCTCGTCGGCCGACTCCTTCACCAGCTTGGCGCGCGGGTCGTAGTTCTTGTAGACCCGATGCCCGAAGCCCATGAGCTTCACGCCGTCTTCCTTGTTCTTCACGCGCTCGACGAAGCGCTGCACGCTCTCACCCGAGTCGCGGATGCGCGCCAGCATGTCGAGCACGGCCTCGTTCGCACCGCCGTGAAGCGGGCCGTACAGCGCGTTGATGCCGGCCGAGATCGACGAGAACTGGTTCGCCCCGGTGGAGCCGACCAGGCGCACGGTCGAGGTGGACGCGTTCTGCTCGTGGTCCTCGTGCAGGATCAGCAGGCGCTCCAGCGCGCGCGACATCACCGGGTCGACCTGGTACACCTCGGACAGCACGCCGAAGTTCAGCTTCAGGAAGTTGTCGACGAAGCCGAGCGAGTTGTCGGGGTACAGGAACGCCTGCCCGATGCTCTTCTTGTGCGCGTACGCCGCGATGACGGGCAGCTTCGCCAGCATGCGGATCGTGTTGAGCTCGACGTGCTCGGGATTGTTCGGGTCGGACTGGTGCTCGTAGTACGTCGACAGCGCGGAGACGGCCGAGGACAGCACCGACATCGGGTGCGCGGTATGCGGCAGCGCCGAGAAGAACCGCTTGAGGTCCTCGTGCAGCAGGGTGTGACGACGGATCTTCTCGTCGAACTCCCCCAGCTGGTCGGCCGTGGGCAGCTCGCCGTAGATGAGCAGCCACGCGACCTCGAGGTACGTGCTGTTCTTCGCCAGCTGCTCGATCGGATAGCCGCGGTAGCGCAGCACACCCTGGTCGCCGTCGATATAGGTGATCGCGGACTTGGTCGCCGCGGTGTTCACGAAGCCGTAGTCGAGAGCCGTGTAGCCGGTCTGGCGGGTGAGGGTGGAGAGGTCCACGCTCGGCGAGCCGTCGGTGCCCCGCAGCAGCGGGAACTCGGCGGACGTATCACCGATCGTGAGGGTGGCCTTCTCCTGGTGGGTGCCCGCGTCGCTCACGGCGCCTCCTCGCGATTTCTGGTCGTACCGGGGGTGTCGTCCGGTCCTGAGCGTCACCGTGGGGCGGTCTGCATCAGAACGGAGGGGCGGGACGGGCATGCCGCGTCGCCGCGTTCCTACAGCCTAGTGCGCCGCTGCGCCTACTGTTGACACGGCCAAAGGGACCCGGCATCCGATGGAGGAATCCTCAGCGCGAGAGAACGGATGCCGCCAGCAGGCGTTCTGCGGCCGCCGCGATGCGGTCGTCGGTCGCGGTGAGCGACAGCCGGATGTGCTGCGGGAAGTGCACGCCGTAGAAGTGTCCGGGACCGGCGAGGATGCCGATGTCGGCCAGCCGGCCGAGGCTCTCCCATGCGTCGCGGCCCTCCGTGGCCCACAGGTACAGCCCGGCCTCGCTCGCGTCGATGCGGAAGCCCGCCGCCTCCACCGCGGGCCGCAGCACCTCGCGCCGGCGACGGTACAGCTCCTTCTGCGCGGCGACGTGCGCGTCGTCCTCGAGGGCCGCCACCATCGCCGTCTGCACCGGGAGGGGCAGCATCAGGCCGAGATGCTTGCGCGCCGTGAGCAGGCGGGCCACCACCGTCCGATCGCCGGCGAGGAATGCGGCGCGGTAGCCGGCGAGGTTCGACTGCTTGCTCAGCGAGTACACCGAGAGGATGCCGCGCAGGTCGCCGTCGGTGACCCGGGGATCCAGCGCCGACGGCACCGGCTCCCGGTCCCAGGGGGCGTCCCACCCGAGTTCGGCGTAGCACTCGTCGGAGGCGATCACCGCGCCGAGCTCCCGGGCCCGGTGCACCGCGGCACGCAGGGCGTCCAGGTCCAGCACGCTTCCGTCGGGGTTGCCGGGCGAGTTCACCCACACCAGGCGTGTGCCCTCGGGCCATTCCGCCGGGTCGTCGGCGGCGACCGGCGTGGCGCCGACGAGCCGCGCGCCGACCTCGTACGTGGGGTAGGCGGCGCGAGGATGGACGACGGTGTCGCCCGGCCCGAGCCCCAGCAGCAGCGGCAGCAGGGCGACGAGCTCCTTCGAGCCGACGGTGGGCAGCACGTCGTCCGACGTCAGGCCGGGCACGCCGCGGCGCCGGTCGTACCACGCGGCGATCGCGCTGCGCAGCGACGGCGTCCCGACGGTCTGCGGATAGGCGTGGGCGTCGGTCGCCGCGCGCAGCGCGTCGGCGACGACCTCAGGCGTCGGGTCGACCGGTGAGCCGATGGACAGGTCGACGATGCCGTCGGGGTGCGAACGGGCGCGCGCCGCGTACGGTGCGACGGCGTCCCAGGGGTAGTCCGCGAGGTCGGCGACCCCCACGTCAGTGTTCCTGGGGCGGGAGCGCCTCGATGATCGGGTGGTCCTTGTGGATGACGCCGACCTTGGCGGCGCCGCCCGGGGAGCCGATGTCGTCGAAGAACTCGACGTTGGCCTTGTAGTAGTCCTGCCACTCGTCGGGCAGGTCGTCTTCGTAGTAGATCGCCTCGACCGGGCAGACCGGCTCGCAGGCGCCGCAGTCGACGCACTCGTCGGGGTGGATGTACAGCGATCGGTCGCCCTCGTAGATGCAGTCCACGGGACACTCGTCGATGCAGGCGCGGTCCTTGACGTCCACACAGGGAAGGGCGATCACGTACGTCACGCGATCAGTCTACCGGCGCCCCGTCGTCGCTCGTCCGCTCAGTCGGCGGCGCGCGTCCGATCCGGCCAGGCGACGGCGAGTGCCACGAGAATCGGCACGGCGAAGGTCCAGAAAACGGCCAGACCGGTCTGTGGCACGACCACCGAACCGCCGGGGCCGCTCCCCGAGAACACCAGCGTCGAGATCATCATGCCGCCGCCGGTGGCGAGAGTCGCCCACCGGTCGGAGGTGAGGAGGCGGACCGCCAGCAGCAGCGCGCCCGATCCGATCACCGCAAGGACGAGGCCGAGCGGGAACCAGCCGAGCTCATACGCGTGCGCGACGGTGCCGGCGACGCCGTACACCAGCCCGACGAGCAGCGCGACGATCCAGCTGCCGATGCGGGCGGGGACGGAGGAACGCATGACTCGATGCTACCGACCAGCCCTTCGGGCCGGTCGGCGTGCGCGGCGGCACGGGCACGTGCGGTCTTACGCGGCCCAGCCCCAGAGGCGCAGCAGCGCCGCCACGAGAGCGGCGGCGATCACCACGACGAGGAACGGCGCCCGCAGGAGCAGCAGGCCCGCCGCCACGAGCACCGCCGGAACGCGGGCGTCGACCACCACGGCCTGCCCGGCGCCGAGGGTCTGCACCGCGACGAGAGCGGCGAGCAGCGCCACCGTCAGCAGGTCTGCGATCCGCAGCGGCGTCGGCGCCTCGACCCAGCGGGCGGGGATGAGGTAGCCGACGGTCTTGAGCGCCACGCACACGATCGAGGCCACCAGCACAGCAGTCCACATGGTCACGGCAGGCCCTCCCGCTCCGCAACGTCGTCGGGCTCGGCGTCCACCGTGTCGTCCCTGCCGAGCCAGTTCGTCCAGCCGACGACGATGGCGACGGCCGCGGCCACGATCACGGGGATGCCTGGCATGAGCACCGGCGTCAGCACCGTCGCGACCACGGCAGCCGCGACGCCCACCACGATGGG
The DNA here is from genome assembly GCF_039905635.1 of Microbacterium sp. ProA8. Taxonomy (NCBI): domain Bacteria; kingdom Bacillati; phylum Actinomycetota; class Actinomycetes; order Micrococcales; family Microbacteriaceae; genus Microbacterium; species Microbacterium chionoecetis. Next base: position 2,661,281 of record NZ_CP157000.1, read on the forward strand.
CTGGCGGGCGCGCAGCCGCGGCCACAGCAGAGCGAGGAACGCGGCCGCCGCGGCGGCGTCCAGCCCGTACGCCCGCGGGTCGCCCAGCACGTCGCCGAGCAGCGCACCGGCAAGCGTCGACAGGTTCCAGCCGATGTAGATGCCGATGCCGGTGACCCAGAACCCCAGCGTGCGTGCGCGCGACGTGCGCTGTGCGAGCGAGACGGCGGTGGACTCGTCGATCGTGAAGTGCGCGGCGGCCGCCCGGCGCCAGAACCCCGCGCCGATCACGGGCGACATGCGGATGCCGTAGGCGACGTTGCGGACCCCGAGCAGCGCCGCGGAGGCGATCGCCGCGGGCGCGGCGGCCAGTCCTCCGGCGCCGACGATCCCGACGAACGCGAACTGCGACCCCCCGGTGAACATCACGAGGCTCAGCACGCAGGTCTGCCAGACGTCGAGGCCCGACGCGACCGCGAGCGCCCCGAACGAGATGCCGTAAGCGCTGGTCGCGATGGCGACCCCGAGGCCCTCGCGCACCGCCCGTCTGGCTTCGCCGGCGCCGTGCGCGTCGTCGAAACGAGGATCGAGGGTCACGTCGCCATGTTAACGACGGGCCGGGACAGCGACGCCGGTCCACCCGGACGCGAGCGGCCTGCCGCTCTCACCCCCAAGGATTCCCGGCGCTTCCGGTCCCGAACGCGGCAGAGTCGCCCCGCGCGCGCCCGGCGCCCTTCGGGCCGCGCCGGAGAACCGCCACGAAGAACCGGGGCCCGTCTGCACACGACGGGGATTGCGCTTTCCGGCTCGCGCGCGCATGCTGGTGACACACGCAGAAAACGCTTCCTCGCTTGTGGGTGCCACCACCCGTTCTCATCACGGATTCTGCCCCGGACGAAGGAGTCCCATGAGAACGACGCTGCCCACGCCCACCGCCACGCCCGCGCGGCGCACCCGAACACCACGGGGGCCGCTGGCCGCCGGCATCGGCGTGGCGACGACAGTGCTGGCCCTCGCGGCGGCGCCCATGGTGGCGATGCCCGCAGCCGCCGCACCGGCAGCCGAGCCCGCGCCCTCCCCCGCCGTCGATCTCGGGCACGAGGTGATCGCGCCGGGCGACGGGTGGGCTTCGTGGTCGGGCCCGACGTATCCGGAGCGCGTCCAGCGGCTCGCCGAGCCCGTCACCGGCGGCAGCGCCGCCGACCCGGCGCAGGTGTACGTCGTCGACGACTGGCAGCAGCTGCGTGACGCCCTCGCCGGAGTTCCCGGCGGCTCGCAGAACGACGCGCGCTACAACCAGGTGCCGAGGATCGTCTACGTGACCGGCACGCTCGACCCTTGGCTGCGCCCTGATGGCACCCGGGTGACGTGCGACGACATCGCCTCCCAGGTGACGGTCACCGGTTCCGGCGCGCCGTTCGACATGGACGACTACATCGCGGCATTCGGCCCGGGTGTCGACCCGTCCGGTCCGCTGGAGCAGGCCCGGGTGGAGGCCGCCGCGCTGCAGGCGAAGCTCACGCTGCAGCACATCGGCTCGAACGTGACCCTCGTCGGCGTCGGCGACGAGGCCCGCGTCGTCGGGGCATCCCTGCGCATCCGCGATGCGCGCAACGTGATCGTGCGCAACGTGACGCTGTCGGACGCCTACGACTGCTTCCCGCAATGGGATGCCGGCGACTCCGGCGGCAACTGGAACTCGGCGTACGACAACCTCTCGGTGTGGACCTCCACGAGCGTCTGGGTCGATCACAACACGTTCGACGACGGCGCCCACCCCGCGTCGAGCCTCGACACGGTCTACGGCCGGCCGTTCGAGGTGCACGACGGTCTGCTCGACGTGACGCACGGGTCGGACCTCGTCACCATGTCGTGGAACTGGTTCCAGCATCACGACAAGACCGACATCATCGGCTCCTCCGACTCGCGCACGCAGGACCGCGGTCAGCACCGCGTCACGCAGCACCACAACCGCTGGACCGACATCGGCCAGCGCGCTCCGCGCGTGCGCTTCGGCGATGTGCACGTCTACAACAACCTCTACGAGCAGACGGATGCCACCACCGCCGCCTCGTCGCCGGGCAACCCGTTCTTCCAGTACTTCTGGGGCGCGGGCAGAGAGAGCAGCATCGTCGCCGAGTCCAACGCCGTCGAGCTCGTCGATCCGTCGAGCGTCTCGCGCATCATCGCCGGATGGGGCGGAACGGAGCTCCGCGCGAGCGACACGCTCGTGAACGGCGAGCCGACCGACGTGCTGGCGGCATACAACGCGACGGCCGCGACCCCGCTCTCCCCCGACGTCCGGTGGGACCCCGCCGACGCCTACCCCTACGCACTCGACGCCGTCGCCGACGTGGCGGCGATCGTCCGCGCGGGCGCTGGCGCCGGCATCCTGTCGTCCGGAACGCCCGTGGCGACCGCCGCACCCGCAGCCTTCGCCGTCTCGGACGACAACGGCCGCGACACCGGGCTGCGCGACGGGGACTATCGCATACTCGCCGACCTCTGGTGGGGGCAGAACGCGACTGTCGTGAAGCTGTACGAGAACGGCGCACTCGTCGACGCGCAGTGGATCGCCGGTGGCTCGCCCGCCGCGCAGCACGCCGCGTTCGACATCGGGGGGCGCACCGACGGCACCTACGAATACACCGTCGTCGCGCTCAATCCGCACGGCGAGACCGCGTCACGCACGCACACCGTGACGGTGACGGATGCCGCACCCGGCCGAGCCGTGCTCACCGCGTCGGGCGCGCGCACCGGCGTCGTGTCGATCGCGGCCGATCTGTGGTGGGGCACCAACGCGACCGAGTACGTGCTCTTCCAGGACGGCGTGGAGATCGACCGGCAGCCGCTCGTCGCGGCCACACCCGGGGCCCAGCACGCGGTCACCACGGTCGGCGAGCTGCCCCCGGGAACCTACGAGTTCACCGCGGTGCTCTCCAACGCCGCCGGAACCACCGCCGCGAAGCCGGTGACGGTGACCGTCCGCGCGCGCTGAGAATCGCGAAAGGGTACATCTCTCCACCCACGTGGGGAGATGTACCCTCTCGGCGCGCCCGTCGGCGCGGGGGCGCGTCAGACGCTGGCGTCCTGGCGCTTGAGCCGCGCCGTCGCACGGGCGCGCTCGGTCGCGTCGAGGTTCACCTTGCGGATGCGGACGATCTCGGGCGTCACCTCGACGCATTCGTCGTCGCGGGCGAACTCGAGGCTCTCTTCGAGCGACAGCTGGCGCGGCGGGGTCATCGACTCGAAGGAGTCCGACGTCGACGAACGCATGTTCGTCAGCTTCTTCTCCTTGGTGATGTTGACGTCCATGTCGTCGGCGCGCGAGTTCTCGCCGATGACCATGCCCTCGTAGACCTCCTGGGTGGGCTGGACGAAGAACGACATGCGCTCCTGGAGCGCGATGATCGCGAACGGGGTGACGACACCCGAACGGTCGGCGACGATCGAGCCGTTCTGTCGCGTCACGATGTGGCCAGCCCACGGCTCGTAGCCGTGCGAGATCGCGTTGGCGATGCCTGTGCCGCGCGTCGTGGTGAGGAACTCGGTGCGGAAGCCGATGAGACCGCGTGAGGGCACGATGAACTCCATGCGCACCCAGCCGGTGCCGTGGTTCGTCATGTTGTCCATGCGGCCCTTGCGCGCGGCGAGCAGCTGCGTGATCGCGCCGAGGTACTCCTCGGGAGCGTCGATCGTCAGGTGCTCGAACGGCTCGTACGTCTTGCCGTCGATCTTCTTCGTGACCACCTGCGGCTTGCCGACGGTCAGCTCGAAGCCCTCGCGGCGCATGTTCTCGACGAGGATCGCCAGCGCCAGCTCACCGCGGCCCTGCACCTCCCACGCGTCGGGGCGGCCGATGTCGACCACCTTCAGCGACACGTTGCCGATGAGCTCGCGGTCGAGGCGGTCCTTCACCATGCGGGCCGTCAGCTTGTGGCCCTTGACCTTGCCGACGAGCGGCGAGGTGTTGGTGCCGATCGTCATCGAGATGGCGGGGTCGTCGACCGTGATGGCCGGCAGCGGACGGACATCCTCGGGGTCGGCGATCGTCTCGCCGATCGTGATGTCCTCGAATCCGGCGATGGCGACGATGTCACCGGGGCCGGCGCTCTCCGCCGGGTAGCGGTCGAGTGCGCGCGTCTTGAGCAGCTCGGTGATGCGGGCGTTGCTGGTGCTGCCGTCCGAGCGCACCCAGGCGACGGTCTGGCCCTTCTTGAGCGTGCCGTTGAAGACGCGGAGCAGGGCGAGGCGACCGAGGAAGGGGCTCGAGTCGAGGTTCGTCACCCAGGCCTGCAGCGGGGCCTCGTCGTCGTAGGACGGAGCCGGGACATGCTCGAGGATCGCCTCGAACAGCGGCTCGAGGTCGTCGTTGTCGGGCAGGGTGCCGTTCTCGGGGCGGTTGCGCGAGGCGGCGCCGGCACGGCCCGAGGCGTAGACGACGGGAACATCCAGAAGCGCGTCGACGTCGAGGTCGGGCACGTCGTCGACGAGGTCCGACGCGAGGCCGAGCAGCAGATCGTGCGCTTCTTCTTCCACTTCGGGGATGCGCGCGTCGGGGCGGTCGGTCTTGTTGACCAGCAGGATGACGGGCAGCTTCGCCTCGAGCGCCTTGCGCAGCACGAAGCGCGTCTGGGGCAGCGGGCCCTCGCTCGCGTCGACGAGCAGCACGACGCCGTCGACCATCGACAGGCCGCGCTCGACCTCGCCGCCGAAGTCCGCGTGGCCCGGGGTGTCGATCACGTTGATCGTCACGGGCACGTCGGTGTGGATGCCCTGGTAGGTGATCGCGGTGTTCTTCGCGAGGATCGTGATGCCCTTTTCGCGCTCGAGGTCGTTCGAGTCCATCGCGCGCTCCTCCATGTGCTCGTGAGAGCCGAAGGAGCCGGTCTGGCGCAGCATCGCGTCGACGAGGGTGGTCTTGCCGTGGTCGACGTGAGCGACGATAGCCACGTTGCGGAGGTCCGGACGGAGGGCGCGCGCCATGAGGGAATCCTTGAAAAGAGAATGGGGATGCCGGAGTGCCGGCATCCCCATTCTATTGGGCGCTCCTGTGTGTCGCCTTTCGGCGGTCGCGTCAGTCCTCCAGGCCTGCGGCGAGGAGCGCCGCGCGCGCCTCGCGGCGCACCCGCTGCTCTTCGGGATCCGGCACCGGGATGGCGGCGATCAGGCGGCGGGTGTAGTCCTCGCGCGGTGCGCGCAGGATCTGGCCCGTCGCGCCCTGCTCGACGATCTTCCCGTGGTGCATCACGATGATGCGGTCGGCGAGCGAGTCGACGACGGCGAGGTCGTGGCTGATGAACAGGCACGCGAAGCCGAGGTCGGCCTGCAGCCGGCGCAGGAGCTGGAGCACGGTGGCTTGCACCGACACGTCCAGCGCCGACGTGGGCTCGTCGGCGATCAGCAGCTTCGGCTGCAGCGCCAGGGCGCGGGCGATGCCGACACGCTGCTTCTGGCCGCCCGAGAGCTCGTGCGGGTACCGGTTGCGGTACGAGCGGGGCAGCTCGACGGAATCGAGCAGGTCCTGCACCTTCATGTCGAGGTCGCGGCCCTTCGCCACGTTCGCCAGCAACATCGGCTCGCCGATCGACTGGCCGATCGGCAGGCGCGGGTTCAGCGACGATGACGGGTCCTGGAAGACGATGCCGACGTCCTTGTGCACCCGGTGCAGCAGACGGCGGTCGGCCTTGGAGATGTCGTGACCGACCACCTCGGCCCGCCCATCCGCGATCGGCAGGAGCCCGATGGCGGCGCGACCGACGGTCGTCTTGCCCGAGCCGGACTCGCCGACCAGGCCGGTGACCTCGCCCGGGAAGATCGAGAACGTCGCGTGCTCCACCGCCCGGAACGCGGGGACGCGCCCGCGCTTCGGGTAGTCGATCGCGACGTCGGCGAAGTCGAGCACCGGCGCGCCCAGGCCCTTGCGGCGCTCGGCGTCCTCGCGGGCCGCGACATCCGCCAGACGGATCACCGACGTGTCGCCCGCGAGCGCCGCCGTCGTGTCGATCGACTCGCCGGCCGCATCGCCGATGCGCGGCACGGCCGCGAGCAGCTGCTTCGTGTACGGGTGCTGCGGGGCGTTGAACACGCCGCCGACGGTGCCGCGCTCGACGATCTCGCCCTTGCGCATCACCACGATGTCGTCGGCGAGGTCGGCCACGACGCCCATGTCATGCGTGATGAGCAGGATCGCGGAGTCCAGCCGGTGACGCAGGTCGCGCATGAGATCGAGGATCTCGGCCTGCACGGTGACATCGAGCGCCGTCGTCGGCTCGTCGGCGATGAGCAGCTGAGGATCGCACGAGATCGACTGCGCGATCATGGCGCGCTGCCGCTGGCCGCCCGACAGCTGGTGCGGGTAGGAGTTGAACGCCTTGAGGGGGTCGGGCAGCTCGACCATGTCGAGCAGCTCGAGCGCGCGCGTGCGCGCCTCGCTCGGCGTCATTCCGCGGTGGTTGCGCAGCGTCTCGATGATCTGGAAGCCGACGGTGAACACCGGGTTCAGCGCCGTCATCGGCTCCTGGAAGATCACGGCGATGTCGCGACCGCGCACGCGGCGCAGGTCGTCCTTGCGCAGGCCCAGGATCTCCCGCCCGCCGAGCTTGACGCTTCCGGTGACGCGGGCGTTGTTCGGGAGCAGTCCGAGCATCGCCATCGAGCTCGCGCTCTTGCCGGAGCCCGACTCACCCACGATGGCGAGCGCCTTTCCGGAGCTCACGGTGTAGTCGAGCTTCTTGGCCGCGGGAACCCAGTAATTGTCGACGGCGAAGTCGACGGACAGGCCGCTCACTTCCAGCAGCGGGCTGCCGGATGCCGGGGACGTCGGGAACTCGTTCATTGGATGGTCCTTGTGGGATCGTTGGAGACAATGGGGGGGTGACCGACCAGGCGATCCGCATCGACTCCCGCTTCAACCGCATCGCGGCCATCATCGTCTGGAGTCTTGCGGCGCTCGCAGTGATCACCGCCGTGTGGAGCTCGGATCCGAGGCTGGCGTGGGTGTACGCCGGCGCCCCGCTCGCCGCTCTCCTCGGCTGGGCCGCGTTGTGGCGACCGTGCGTCATCGTTTCGGAGCATGGCGTGCGCATCGAGAACGTCAGCCACGACGTCGACATCCCGTGGGCGGCCCTGGTGCACGTGGAGACCGCCCGAGCGCTGACGCTGCATACGCCGTCGGGAGGCTTCACGGCGTGGTCCGCGCCGGCTCCCGGCTACTTCACCACCATGATGGGCAACACCAGAGCACGCCGTGAGGCGCGAGCCGCGGGAGGCGATGCTCGTCCGAGCGACCGCATGGGCACCGACTCGGGCAACGCGGCCGTCGTGGTGCGCGAGACCTGGCGCCGGCGCCTCGACGCCGGTCAGGTCCCGCTCGGCGTCGCCGGCGAGACGCCGGTGAAGCGCCAGTGGCACGTGCTGCTCATCGCGGCGTGCGTCGTGCTCGCGATGGTGTCCGTCGCGCTGATCGTCGCCACGGGCTGAGAGCCCGGCGCGCATCATGCGCCACGTCCCGGGTCGGGCGCGATCTCCTCGTCGAGGACGTCGTCGGCACGCTCGCTCGTGACGCCCGACACGTTGGTGCCGCCGCCGGCGGTGACCAGGGCGCCCTCGGGCACGTCGACGGTCGTCCCGCCGACCAGCACGGCGTCCTGAGGCAGCTCCTTGACCTTGCGGAAGACCACGCGCTTCTGGCGCGGATCGAACGCATCGCGCAGTCCGTCTCCGACGAAGTTGACGAGCAGCGACAGGATCACGATGAAGAACGCCGGCCACCAGAACAGCCACGGGCGGGTCTGGAACGCCGACTCGTTCGCCGAGATCAGCAGGCCCAGCGACACGTCGGGAGAACGCACGCCGTAGCCGAGGAACGACAGGGACGTCTCCAGGATGACCGCGGCGGCGATCAGCAGCGTCGTGGCCACGATCACCACGCCGATGGCGTTCGGCAGGATGTGCTTGAAGATGATGCGCGCGTCGGAGGCACCCGCCACCCGCGCCGCTTCCACGAACTCCCGCTCGCGCAGCGTGAGGAACTCCGCGCGGACCAGTCGTGCGATGCCGGTCCAGGCGACGAAGCCGAGGAAGACGGCGAGGAGGACCGGCCCGAGGCCGCCGACCGCCGAACCGACGACCGCGCCGATGACGATCACCGGGATCACGATGACGATGTCGGTCAGTCGCATCAGCACGGAATCGACCCAGCCGCGGTAGTAGCCCGCGAGTGCGCCGACCACCACGCCGAGGAAGGCGCCGATGATGCCGATCGTGAACATGATGTACGACGAGTTCACGAGGCCGCGCATGACCATCGCGAAGTAGTCCTTGCCGACGGTGCTCTGCCCGAACGGGTGGTCGCCCAGCGAGAACGGGAAGAGCGTCAGGGTCGGCAGGCCGCTGTTCGTGATCGGGATCAGCTGCTCGTAGCTCCACTTCCACCAGCCCGGGATCGGGCCGATGCCCGTCGCCGAGACGGCGAAGCCGACGATGAGGATGAACAGGATCGCGCTGATGACGGCCGGCTTGTGGGCCAGGAACCGACGGAGGGTGAGGCGTCCCTGGCTGACGCCGCGCTCATCCGCCGTCTGGACGTGCACACCGCCGTCGGAGGGCGATGAGGGGGGCTCGAGGCTCGGATCGATCGGGATGGACATTACTTGACCCTCACTCTCGGGTCGATCGCCGAGTACGCAAGATCGGCGAGGAAGTTGAACGTGATGGCGAACACCGCGATGACGACGAAGTACGCCATGACGGGGTTCGGGTCGGCGTGCTGCAGACCCTGGTTGAACAGCGCACCCATTCCGCTGAACGCGAAGATGCGCTCGGTGATGATCGCGCCGCCGATGAGGGCGCCCACATCCGCCGCGACGATCGTCGTGATCGGGATCAGCGAGTTGCGGAACGCGTGCCGGACGACGACCGTGCGCTCGGGCAGGCCCTTCGCCCGTGCCGTCCGGATGTAGTCCTGGTTGAGCGTCTCGAGCATGCCGCCGCGGGAGTACCGCGTGTATGCCGCGAACGAGATCAGCATGAGGCTGATCGTCGGCAGCAGCAGGTGCGTGAACGTGTCGATGCTCTGGATCCACCAGTCGCCGACCAGGTTGGGCGTCTCCGAGCCGATCGTGGCGATCGGGCGGCCGTTCACCTTCGGGTTGGTGACGTAGTCGTACCAGCGCGACATGAACTGATTCAGGATGATGACGCCCATGCCGAGCGCGCCCGTGAGGATGCCGATGCGGATGGCCTGGCCCTTGTCGTATTCGCCGAGGAGCCAGCCCGCGACCGCGCCGATGAGGCTCGCGCCGACGAACAGTCCGAACACGCCCCAGCCGTTGAGCGAGTCGAGGAAGGGCTGCAGCACGAAGAACGCCACGACGAGCACGATCACGGTGGCCCCGGCGGTGCGCCACGCGTAGCGCGCACGGGGACCGGCGATGATCAGCACCATCGCCGCGCCGAAGGCCGCGATGAGCAGGGGCGTGAGCACGGGGCCGAGGGACGGGTGGAGGAACCACGCCGTCACGCTCATGCCGTAGAGCATGGCTCCGGTCGTCACGACCGACGCGGCGAAGACGACCAGGCGACGCTGCCTGTTCCCGCCGATGATCGCTTGCCAGAAGACACCCGAGATCAGACTGAGCGCGATGATCCAGGGCCAGGTGAAGACCGGACTGACGAGCCAGTTGTTGAAGCCCAGGGCCAGGAAGACCTTGAGGAGGACGCCCATCACGAAGGAGGGCAGCGAGTAGAAGAGGAAGCTGGCGAACGTGAACGAGTAGTCGACCGCGCTGTACTGACGCAGGGCCGAGACGATCCCGACGAGGATGCCGAGCACGATGGCGAGGATGGTCGACGCCGTCACGAGCTGGAGCGTCGCGCCCATCGCGCGTGCCAGCAGCACGGTGACCGGCTGGTTCTGGATGGTCACGCCGAGGTCGCAGCCGCCGAACGGGATGACGCAGCGCGCGGCGCCGAGAAGCCAGTTGAACCAGCGGACGGGAATGGGCTGGTCGAGGTTCAGCCAGTCGGTCCGCTGCGCGATGAGCTGATCTTTGTTCGGGCTGTTGGAGGCGTACAGGTCCTCGAGGGGGTCTCGGGCGAGCGCCACGAGGGTGTACATCAGGAAGGATGCGGCGATGAGGATCAGGATCGAGACCCCGATGCGCCGCAGAACGAAGCTAAGCACTGGGCTGGCCCTTCATGCAGAAAAGGTAGCAGGCGGTGGATGACGGGAGCAGAGCCCCGCTGTCGCCTCCGCCGGCTGTGGACGGGAAGACACACGCACGGGGCGCCGGGCTGCAAAGACCCGACGCCCCATGGCGTGGTGTTTCAGCTAGTCACCGAATTACTCGGAGACCGTCCACTCCCAGAAGTTCCAGAACACACCCGTCTGGTTGCCCATGAAGGTGATGCCCTCGATGTTGTCGGCGTGCGCCTCGAGACCGGGGCCCTGGAAGAGCGGCAGACCGTAGGCGTCGGCGAACAGCTCCGCGTCGGCCTCGACAGTCAGCTCGTCGATCGCGTCGGTGTCGAGCGTCGTCGGGATCTCGCGGGCGATCTCGTCCACGCGCTCGTTGGCGTACTTGTTGTAGTTGCTGCCACCGAAGCTGGCGAAGATCTGCGGGATGGTGCCGTTGCCGACACCGGGCGAGATCCAGCCGAAGATGACCGCGTCGTAGATGTCCGACCCGAGCTGAGCGCTCCAGTCCTCACGGCCCACATCCTCGACCACGAAGCCGGCCTCTGCAGCCGAAGCCTGGATGGCCTCGAACGCCGCGACGCGGTTGGGGTTGTTGATGTTGTACATGAGGCGGATCGTCGGGGTCGCACCGGCGAGGAGCTCCTTGGCGCCCTCGATGTCGACCTCGGCGTACGCGTCCGAACCGTTGCTGGCGACGGCGTCCTCGTACGAGGACTGCGCCGGGATGAACAGCTGCGAGTTGAGAACCTCGGCCTCGGGGTTGACCGGCTTGATCAGCGTGTCGACGAGCTGCTGACGCGGGATCGTCTTGAGGAAGGCCTCACGCACGCTCTGCTCGGCCAGCGGGCCGGCGAACGTCAGGTCGAGGTGGTCGTAGTTCAGCGCGTCGCCCTGGAGCACCTCGACGCCGTCGATGCCCTGGAGCGCCGTCAGCGTGTCACCGCTCGCCTGCGGGGCGATGACATCGACCTCGCCGTTCTGGAGGGCGGTCACCTGGGCCTGCGCGTCACCGATGAAGCGGATGACGAGCTCGGAGAACTGCGGCTTCAGGTCGCCCTGGTACTTGTCGTTGAGCTTCAGCGTCATGGACTGCGTGGGCTCGTACGAGTCGATGATGAACGGGCCGCTCGCGAGGTACAGCGAGGGGTCCTCCGGCAGCGACGTCATGTCGAAGCCGGTGTTCCAGAAGTCAGCCGCGGCCTTGAGCGTCTCGTTGACCGGGGCCGGAGCCGCAGCGTCACCGCGGGGGCTGGTCAGGATCGTGTCGACGAGCTCGGCCTGGTCGACGCCCGCCTTCTCGGAGACGACGTGGACCGGCTGGTCGATGAGGTCCTGGATGTTCCAGTCGACGAAGGGCTCGTCGTACTCGAGCGTGAGGGAGAGCTTGTCGTCGGCCACCTCGGTGATGGTCGAGGTGATGAGGCCCTCGGTGCTGCCTGCGTACTGGAAGTACTGGGTGCCGCTGATCGGCTCACCCGACTCGGGGTCGAGCGTCGCGTCGTCGAAGATGCCCGACGTGACCGCCCAGCCGAAGACCAGGTCGTCGGTCGTGATGGGCTCGCCGTCCGACCACTGCAGTCCCTCGTTGAGGGTGTACTGGACCTGAAGCGGATCCTCGCTGACGACCTCCATCGTGCCGAACGACTCGTCGGGGACGACCTCGTAGCTGTCGCTCACGTAGTAGAACGTCGACTTGGTCAGGTAGTCGACCTTGCCGTTGATGTCGAGGTTGCCGTTGACGCTGTTCGAGTTCGTGCCCGTGAACTCGTTCGTCTCAGCAACGGTCACCGCGGTGTCGGTGGCCGTGGGGGCCTCCTCCTCCGGCGGGGTCGTCGAGCAGCCGGCAAGGACCAACGCGGTCACTCCGACGCCCGCCGCGACTCCGAGTGCGCGCTTGCGCCACGTCGTCTTGTCAGACACTGTGTCTCCTCTTGTGCAGGGTAATGCGCGCACGTTCAGCCTCTGACCGGACGGGCGCGCGGATGGGAAAACGATAAGCACCGCTTGTGAGATGGTCAAAACGATCGACCAAAACGTTACAGAGCCTTAACTCAATCGACGCAGGGTGTGACAATCTGACAAGATGACGCCGCTCACCCCTGCCGCTGATAGGGGGAAATCCACTACGCTGTCTCGGCTCGATCCGTTCCAGCGCCGACGACTGACGTGGGAAGTGTGGATCGTGCTGGCGATCACCGTCGGCCAGTCGGCGCTGTACTCCGTGCTCTCGCTGGTGCGCAAGCTCGTCGCACCGATCCCGCTGGGCTCTCAGCAGACTCAGGTGAACCCCCCGCGCGACGCGCAGGCGATCTGGGACATCGTGTACCAGCTGCTGTCCGTCTTCTTCGCGCTCGCACTGGTGGCGCTCGTCGTCTACCTGCTCTGGGAGCCCGGAGGCAACGCGCTGCGGCGCATCGGCCTGGACTTCACGCGGTTCGGCGGCGACCTCGGCCGCGGCATCCTGCTCACCGCCGTCATCGGCCTGCCGGGGCTCGCGCTCTATGCGGCGGGCCGGGCGCTGGGCATCACGGTCGCCGTCGTCGCGTCGCCCCTGGACGCCGCCTGGTGGACGGTGCCGCTCCTGCTGCTGTCGGCGCTGCGGGCCGGGCTCACCGAAGAGGTCATCTTCATCGGCTACCTGTTCGACAGGCTCCGCCGGCTGGGCTGGAACGACTGGTCGATCATCCTGACGACGGCGGCCCTGCGCGGCGCGTACCACGCCTATCAGGGCTTCGGCGCGATCGTCGGCAACTTCGCGATGGGCGTGGTCTTCGGCTGGTGCTACCGCCGATGGGGGCGCGTCATGCCCCTCGTCATCGCGCACACCCTCCTCGACATCGTCGCGTTCGTGGGCTATCCCCTCGCTGCCGCGCTGTGGCCCGAGATCTTCGCCCCGATACCTCAGCCGACCCCGACGCCCGCACCGACCCCGGAGCCGACTCCCGCGACATGAAAGCGATGGGATGCCGGGGGCACCGGCATCCCATCGCTCACGGACCGTCGGGGGCCCTGCCCGTCAGGCGAAGGCCTCGATGGGCGGGCAGGCGCACACGAGGTTGCGGTCGCCGTAGGCCTGGTCGATCCGGCGGACCGGTGGCCAGTACTTGGTGCGGATCTGCGCGTGGACGGGGTACACCGCAGTCTCGCGCGAGTACGGATGGGTCCACTCGCCCACCACGACGGCCTCGGCGGTGTGCGGCGCGTTCGCGAGCGGGTTGTCGCCGGCCGGCCACTCCCCCGCCGCGACGGCGTCGGCCTCGGCCTTGATCGCGATCATCGCCTCGATGAAGCGCTCGATCTCGGCGAGGTCCTCGGACTCGGTCGGCTCGACCATCAGCGTGCCCGCGACCGGGAACGACATCGTCGGGGCGTGGAAGCCGTAGTCGATGAGCCGCTTGGCGACGTCGTCGACCGTGACCCCGGTGGCCTCGCGCAGGGGCCGCAGGTCGAGGATGCACTCGTGCGCCACGAGGCCGTCCTCGCCGGTGTAGAGCACCGGGTAGTGCTCGCGCAGCCGCACGGCGATGTAATTGGCCGCGAGCACCGCGGCGGCGGTCGCGTCGCGCAGGCCCTCGGCGCCCATCATGCGCACGTACGCCCACGAGATCGGCAGGATGCCGGCCGATCCGTGCGGTGCGGCCGAGATGGGTCCGCCGTCGAAGACGCCGCCGGCGTGGTCCCTGCGCTGCGAGAACGGGTGGCTCGGCAGGTAGGGCGCGAGGTGCGCCTTCGCCGCGACCGGACCCACGCCCGGGCCGCCGCCGCCGTGCGGGATCGCGAACGTCTTGTGCAGGTTGAGGTGCGAGACGTCGCCGCCGAGGTCGCCGAAGCGGGCGTAGCCGAGGAGCGCGTTGAGGTTCGCGCCGTCGATGTACACCTGCCCGCCCGCGTCGTGCACGGCCTGGGTGATCTCGAGCACGTCGTGCTCGTAGACGCCGTGCGTGGACGGGTAGGTGATCATGAGCGCCGCCAGCTCGCCGGCGTGCGCCGCGATCTTCGCGCGCAGGTCGTCGAGGTCGACGTTGCCGGCGTCGTCGCAGGCGACCACGACGACGCGCATGCCGGCCAGCACCGCGGAGGCCGCGTTCGTGCCGTGCGCCGACGACGGGATGAGGCAGACCGTGCGGTCGCGGTCGCCGTTCGCACGGTGGTATCCCCGGATGGCCATGAGACCGGCGAGCTCGCCCTGCGAGCCGGCGTTCGGCTGCAGCGACACCGCGTCGTACCCGGTGACCTCGGCGAGCCACACCTCGAGCTGCTCGATGAGCGCGAGGTAGCCGTGCACATCCGCCTCAGGCGCGAACGGATGGACGCGCGAGAACTCCGGCCACGACACGGCCGCCATCTCGGTCGCCGCGTTGAGCTTCATCGTGCACGAGCCCAGCGGGATCATCCCGCGATCGAGCGCGTAGTCCCGGTCGGAGAGCTGCTTGAGGTAGCGCATCATCGCCGTCTCGGAGCGATGGGTGTTGAACACCGGGTGCGTGAGGAACTCCTCGACGCGGCGCAGCCCGGAGGGCACGCCGGCGAGGGGCTCGGCATCCGTGAACGGCAGCGTGCGCTCGCCCTGCGCGCCCGAGCCCAGGAACTCGTCCTCGGGGAGCCCGAAGGCCCAGGCGACGGCCGCGAGGTCGTCGGCGGTGGTGGTCTCGTCGACCGAGACGCCGACCGTCGCGTCGTCGGCCCAGAACAGCTGGTAGCCGCGTTCGCGGGCACGCTCGATCACCCGGCGGGAGGCGCCCGGCGTCGCGACGCGGATGGTGTCGAAGAACGCGTCCGAGCGGAGCGACAGGCCGTACGACCGCAGCCGGGCGGCGAGCGCCTCGGCCTTCTTCGCGACATCGGACGCGATCGCGCGGAGCCCCTCGGGGCCGTGGTACACCGCGTACATGGAGGCCATCACGGCCAGCAGCACCTGCGACGTGCAGATGTTCGACGTGGCCTTCTCGCGGCGGATGTGCTGCTCGCGCGTCTGCAGCGCAAGGCGGTACGCGGGGTGGCCCGCGGCATCCTGCGAGACGCCCACGAGACGCCCCGGGAGCTGCCGCTCGAGGCCCTGGCGCACCGCCATGTAGCCCGCGTGGGGTCCGCCGAAGCCCAGGGGCACGCCGAAGCGCTGCGTCGTGCCCACCGCCACGTCGGCGCCGAACGACCCCGGCGAGCGCAGCATGGTCAGGGCGAGGAGGTCGGCGGCCGCGACCACGAGCGCGCCCGCGACATGCGCCGCGTCGACGACGCCGGACGGGTCCCACACGTGCCCCGAGGCGCCCGGATACTGCACCAGCACGCCGAAGTGCTCGTCGGGGAGCATCGCACCGTGGGCGAGGTCGAGCTCGACGAGCTCGATGCCCACCGCGGCCGCCCGATGGGCCAGCAGCGCCTTCGTCTGCGGCAGCGCGTCGGCGTCGACCACGAACACGTTCGATGCCGACTTCGAGGCGCGCCGCGTCACGAGCATGCCCTCGACCACAGCGGTCGACTCGTCGAGCATCGAGGCGTTCGCCGTCGCGAGCCCGGTGAGGTCGGTCACCATGGTCTGGAAGTTGATGAGCGCCTCGAGGCGGCCCTGCGAGATCTCGGGCTGGTACGGCGTGTAGGCGGTGTACCAGGACGGGTTCTCCAGCACGTTGCGCGCGATCACGGACGGCGTGAGCGTGTCGTAGTAGCCGAGGCCGATCATCGGGCGGGCCGTGCGGTTCTGCGAGGCGAGCGCGCGCAGCTCGGCGAGCGCCTCGGCCTCGGTCGCGGCAGGCGGGATGTCGCTCGTGGGGCGCGGCTTCGCATGGATGGATGCCGGCACCGCCGCCTGCACGAGGGCCTCGACGCTCTCGTAGCCCAGGGCGTCGAGCATCGTGCGCTGGGCTGCGGCATCCGTTCCGATGTGACGATCGGCGAACTGGCCCGTCATTCGGCGCTGCCCGTGAGCGAGATGTACGCGTCGCGGTCGAGCAGCTCGGCCACGGCGGCGGGGTCGACCGTGAGCTTCACGAGCCAGCCGGCGCCGAACGGGTCGGCGTTGACGAGCGACGGGTCGTCGACCACGGCGTCGTTGACCTCGATGACCTCGCCCGTGAGCGGCGCGTAGAGCTCGCCGACCGACTTGGTGGACTCGATCTCGCCCACGACGGTCGCGGCCGTGACCGTGCTGCCCACCGCGGGAAGCTCGACGAACACGACGTCGCCGAGCTTGTCGGCGGCGTACGAGGTGATGCCGACGGTCGCGGTGTCGCCGTCGAGGGCGACCCACTCGTGCTCGGCGGTGTACTTGAGTGCGGTGAGGTCGGTCATGAGTTCCTCCGGTAGAAAGGCAGGGCGGTCACGGTCGCGGGGATGCGGGTCCCCCGCACGTCGATGAAGAGCTCGGTGCCGGGCTCGGTGAGTGACGGGGAGACGAACGCCATGGCGATCGGATGCCCCAGCGTCGGGCTGAGCGCACCGCTCGTGATCTCGCCGACCGGCGCCGCGCCATCGGCCGCATCGAACACGGCGTAACCGGCGCGGCCCGCGCGACGCCCCTCCGAGACGAGGCCGACGAGCACGGGGGCGTCGGGCGTCACGACGGCCGCGAGCGCGGACTTGCCGACGAAGTCGTCCTTGTCGACCGCGACGACGCGGCCGAGGCCGGCCTGGGCCGGGACGATGTCGCGCGAGAGCTCGTGGCCGTAGAGCGGCATGCCGGCCTCCAGGCGCAGCGTGTCGCGCGCGGCGAAGCCGGCCGGAACCAGACCGAGCGGTTCGCCGGCCGCCAGCAGCGCGTCCCAGAGCGCCGGCGCGGCCGCGTTCGGGATCAGCAGCTCGAAGCCGTCCTCGCCCGTGTATCCGGTGCGGGCCACGAACAGGGGGGCGTCGTCGAACGATCCGGACGACCACGCGTAGTAGCCGAGGTCGGCGAAGGACGGCGTGACGTCGACGATGCCGGGAGTGGTCTCCACCACGGCACGGGCGATGGGGCCCTGTACGGCGATCAGCGACATGTCGTCGGTGTGGTCGTCCAGCTCGGCATCGAAGCCCTCGACGCGCGCGGCGAACGCGCGGCCGACGGCATCGCGGTTTCCCGCGTTCGCGATCACGAGGAAGCGACGCTCGGCGATGCGGTACACGATGACGTCGTCGACGATGCCGCCCGAGTCGTCGAGCACCAGCGAGTACTTCGCCTTGCCCACGCGCATCGAGGAGATCGCTCCGGCCAGTGCGTAGTCGAGGAACGCCCCGGCGCCCGACCCGTCGACGCCGAACTCCGCCATGTGCGAGATGTCGAAGAGTCCGGCCACCGTGCGGACCGCGTGGTGCTCAGCCAGATCGGACGTGTAGCGCACGGGCATCAGCCAGCCGCCGAAGTCGGTGAACGAGGCGCCGAGCGCCTCGTGGCGGGCATGGAGCGCGGTCGTCCGCGGGTCCGAAGGGCGGTGGTCTGTCATGAGTTCTCCCGGTCGCTGACGGGCAGGCGCCGCTCGACGCCTGTGAACTCCCCCTCTGTCATGGGCCTGAGAGTTTCGCCGGATGCGCGGCATCCGACTTTCTCCTTCGGCGGACGCATCAGCGTCACTCTCCAGAGTCGGCCTGCCCGAACGGTACGCGTACCTGAGAGATTGGCGGGGAGGCTTGCTCCTTCGGTGCTCGACGATCGCGCTGCCGAGGCTCTCCCGCCCGGGTGATGGGCCGTATTGACTTGCGCAGCAAGCATAGCGGTCGCCCGGGGCTCAGCCGACGCAGGATCCCGTCGACACGGTGTTCGAGAGCGACGGCGCGCGCTCCGCGACCGGGGTGAGCTCCGCCATCGTCATCGCGTAGCCCAGGTTCTCGTCGTTCTCGGCACGGGCGAAGACGACACCCGCGACGGCGCCGTCGTCGGTGAGCAGCGGGCCGCCCGAGTTGCCGGGCCGCACTACGGCGTCGAGAGCGTAGATCTCGCGCGGGTTCCACGACTCGTCGTACACGTCGGGCACGCTGGCCGTTCCCACGGACTCCACTCCGGCCGCCACCATCGTGAACGGGCCCCCGTAGGGAAATCCCTGCACGGCGGCCGCGTCACCGGCGGCCAGCGTCCCCGAGAACGGCAGGACGTCGGCGCCCAGGTCGTCGACGGCGATCACGGCGAGGTCGTCGATCGGGTCGAAGTACACGATGCGACCCTCGCGCGCCGACACGCCGGGCAGTTCCACGATGGGGGTGTCGACGCCGGCGACGACGTGGGCGTTCGTCACGAGCCGGTCCTCCGCGATGACGAATCCGCTTCCCGCCGATCCGCGTCCGCAGGCGTAGGCGGTGCCCGAGATGCGGGCGACGGATGCCGCGGCCCGCTGCAGCTCCGGATCGTCCAGGGCGACCGGGGGCGCCGCCTCGACGGTCCCGGGCCCGAGCAGCCGACCGAGGCCCGGGAGGCTGTCCTCGAGCACCGCGCCGCGCAGCTGTGCCAGCGCCGCGGCGACCGGGTCGGGGGTGGCCGCCTCGATGCCGCGCAGGATGTTCGACGAGGCGACGGCGGACGAGACGACGGGGATGCCGGCGACGGCGATCGCCGGAGCCACGAAGGCCAGCGCCAGGATGGCGGCGAGCACCGATGCGATGCCGCCGAGGAACCGCTCGACGCCGCGGAGTTTGAGACGGTCCGCGCCGGAGCGCAGCGCCGCGCCGATCGCTGCGCCGATGGCGGCGCCCGCGAAGATGAGTCCGATCGCGGCGAGGATCACGGCCGGCCCACGCCAGATGGGCGACGGCACCCACGAGCTCACCAGCGGCGTGAGCCAGTACGCCGCGAAGGCGCCGGCGGCGATGCCCGCGAAGGTGCCGATGCTGGCGAAGAAGCCGCGCTGCACCCCGGCGATGCAGGCCGCAATCAGGAGGAGGACGATCACCACGTCGACGACGACCATCCCACCCCTTCCGCCCGTCAGGATCCGCCTCGACAGGCTACGCATCAAGCCTGGGAGACGACCCCGACGGGCACTCCGGGCGTGTCGTGCGGTGGGGTGCGGCGCGCGGGAGGTGGCTCAGTGCTGCGGCGCGGCCAGCTCCCTGCGCACCTCGTCGCGCAGCCTCCCCTGGTTCTCGGGATCGGGCGCGGCTCCCAGCAGCGTGCGGGTGTAGTCGTGCTGCGGGTCGAGGATGACGGTGTCGGCCGGGCCGCGCTCGACGATGTCGCCGCGGTACATCACCAGGATCTCGTCCGAGAAGTGGCGCGCGGTCGCGAGGTCGTGGGTGATGTAGAGGACTCCCAGGTGGTCCTCGCGCTGCAGCTGTGCGAGGAGGTTCAGCACGCCGAGGCGGATCGACACGTCGAGCATCGAGACGGGCTCGTCGGCGATGATGAACTGCGCCCCCGGCGCGAGGGCGCGCGCGATCGCGACGCGCTGGCGCTGACCGCCCGACAGCTCGTGCGGGCGGCGCTCCGCCATCTTGTCGGTCGGGGTGAGTCGCACGCGGTCGAGCAGCTCGAGCACCCGCCGGCGGACCTCCGCCTTGCCCATGCCCGGATTGTGGATGCGCAGCGGGCGCTCGAGGTGATGCTCGATCGAATGGAAGGGGTTCAGCGAAGAGAACGGGTCCTGGAACACCATCTGCACGTCGCCGCGGTACGCCGCGACCTCGCGGCTGCTGTTGCCCGCCGGTCTCCCGTCGAGGAGGATCTGCCCCTTCGTCGGCGTCTCGAGCCGTGCGAGCATCTTCGCGATGGTGGACTTGCCGGAGCCGGACTCCCCCACCAGCGCGATCGTGCGACCCGCCTCGAGCGTGAACGAGACATCCTTCACGGCGTGGAGGGTGGAGAAGCTCAGCCCGCTGCGGAGCCGGAAGTCCTTGACCAGGTTGCGGGCCTCGAGCGTGCGCGGCCCCTGCGCGGTGGGTGGCTGGGCGCTCATGCGGCTCCTCCTTCGAGCGGGACGTTCACGGCCGAGCCCAGCGTCGCCGAGACCGGCTGCGCGCCGGTGCGCACGAAGTCGCCGCGATCGCCGCGCAGGCTCGGGAAGCTCGACAGCAGCTTCTTCGTGTATTCATGCTGCGGATCGCGGTAGATCTCGGTCGCGGTGCCCAGCTCGACGATCTCGCCCTGCAGCATGACGGCGATGCGGTCGCTGATCTCGATCAGCATGGGCAGGTCGTGGGTGATGAAGATCACGGCGAACCCGAGCCGCTCGCGCAGGCGCATGATCTCGCGGATGATGCCGCGCTGCACCACGACGTCGAGTGCGGTCGTCGGCTCGTCCATGATCATGACCTGCGGATCGAGGGCGAGCGCCATGGCGATCATGACGCGCTGACGCATCCCGCCCGACAGCTCGTGCGGGAAGCTCGACAGCCGCTTCGGGTCGACACCCACGAGCTCGAGGAGCTCTTCGCTGCGCCGCTGCTTGTCGCGTTTGGACATCTCGGGGCGGTGGGTGGTGAACACGTCGAACAGCTGCGCACGAACGTTGATGACGGGGTTCAGCGAGTTCATCGCCCCCTGGAAGACCATCGACACCTTGTCCCAGCGGAAGCGGCGCAGCTCCTCGTCGGCAAGGCCGACGACGTCGATGTCCTCGCCGGAGCGGTCGTGGAACACGATCTCGCCCGACGTCATCAGCGCCGGCGGCTTGAGCAGGCGGTTGACCCCGTACGCGAGGGTGGACTTGCCGCAGCCCGATTCCCCGGCGAGGCCGAGGATCTCGCCGCGGTGGAGCGTCAGCGACACATCGCGCACCGCCTTGACGGGCGGATCGACCTCGTACTCGATCGATACGCTGCGCGCCGTGAGGACGGCATCCCGGTTCATGCGGCGACTCCGTTCGTGCTGCGGACCGACTCGACACCGCGGCCCGCGCGCTTGGCCTTGCGCACACGGCGCGCATTCTCGGGGGCGAGGCGGAGCTTCGGGTTGATGATCTCGTCGATCGAGAAGTTGATGAGCGACAGTCCGGCGCCGAGCAGCGCGATCATGAGGCCCGGCGGCACGAACCACCACCAGGCGCCCGTGCCGAGCGCCTGACCGGTCTGCGCGTCGTTGAGCATCGTGCCCCACGTGATGGATCCCGTCGGCCCGAGCCCGAGGTACGACAGGCCCGCTTCGCCGAGGATCGCGAAGATGATCGCGAAGAGGAACTGCGCCGCGAGCAGCGGGAGCAGGTTGGGCAGGATCTCGACGCGGATGATGCGCGTCGTCTTCTCGCCCGCGACGCGGCTGGCGGCCACGTAGTCGCGCGACCGCAGCGAGCGCGCCTGCGCCCGGAGCACGACCGCGGATCCCGCCCAGCCCGTGATGCCGAGCACCACGGCCACCAGCATCCAGCTTCGCCCGGGGATGTAGGTGGCGATCACCATCACGAGGGGCAGGCCCGGGATGACGAGCATGATGTTCGTGAAGAGCGAGAGGATCTCGTCCCACCAGCCGCCCTTGTAGCCGGCGATGATGCCGAACACGATCGACAGCACCAGCGCGATGAGACCGGCGGTGATGCCGACCATCAGCGATCCGCGCGTGCCCCAGGCGAGCTGGGCGAGCACGTCGTAGCCCAGCTTGGTCGTGCCGAGGAGATGCTCGGCGCTGGGCGGCGACAGGGCGGGGTTGTCGGAGTCCATCGGGTCCTGGGTGAACAGCGGCCCGAGGATGCCGAACAGCACGATTCCGATGACGATGGTGAGGCCGAGCGCCAGCTTCAGCGACATGCGCGGCAGCAGCTGCCGGATGCCGCGGCGGGCGGCGGACGCCTCGTCCCGTGCGGCGATGACCTCGGCGTCGACGGGCGGCGTCATGAGGGCGCCGGGCGCGACGATGACGGAGTCGATGGTGCGGTCGGAGAGCGTCTCGGGGGCGCTCTCGAGACGGCCGGTCGACGATTCGGTCACTTCGACCCTCTCAGACATTGTGACGCGCTCTCGGGTCGATGAATCCGTAGACGATGTCCATGATGAAGTTCGCCGCGAGCACCGCGACGGTGATCACGAGGAAGACGCCCTGCATGAGCGCGTAGTCGCTGTTCTGCACGGACTGGATCATGAGCTTGCCGATGCCGGGGTAGGTGAACACCTGCTCCATCACGATGGAGCCGGCCACCACGAAGCCGAGCGAGATGCTGAAGCCGGCGATCGACGGGATCGCGGCGTTGCGCGTCGCATAGGTGCGGAGGATGCGCATCGGCTTCAGCCCTTTGGCCTCGGCCGTGATGATGTAGTCCTCCGACACGGTCGAGACCATCATGTTGCGCATGCCGAGCAGCCAGCCGCCGACGGAGCTCAGCACGATCGTCAGCGCCGGCAGGAAGCCGTGGTAGATCGCGCTGCCGATGAAGTCCCAGCTCCACTCCGGGCCGTTGGGGAACTCCCAGACGTCGTAGCCGCCGAAGATCGGGAAGATCCCGAGTGCGACCGAGAAGATCGCCACCAGCACGAGGGCCAGCCAGAAGTACGGGATCGACTGGAGCACCGTGGTGAACGGCACCAGGTGATCGACCCACGTGCCCCGCCGCCACCCCACCCAGGCGCCGATGCCGACGCCGAGCACGAACGAGATGACGGTGGCGATCCCCACCAGGATGACCGTCCACGGCAGCGCCGCGGCGATCAGCTCGGTGACCGGCGTCGGGTACTTGGTGACCGAGACGCCCAGGTCGCCCTGGAGCATCCGGCCCCAGTACGCGACGTACTGCTCCCACATCGACGACGTGTCGCCGCCGAGGAGGGCCTTGATGTTGCGGACGGTCGTCTCATTGAGCTCGCCGCCCGCCCGCTGCATCTTCGCGAGGAGGATGTCGGCGGGGTCCCCGGGCAGAAGCCTCGGCAGGAGGAAGTTGAGGGAGATCGTCGCCCACAGTGTCACCACGTAGAACGCGATCCGCCGCGCATAGAACTTCATTGCGGCCTGCTCCTCCGTGCCGCGGCCTCTGCCCGGTTCTGCATTACTTCACCGGCTCCAGGTGCTGGAGGACGTAGCCGGACGCGACCGAGCCCCACGCGGGCGGGAAGGCGTACAGGTCGTCCTCGGTCGGCCAGCCCGTGAAGTCCTTGGTGTTGAAGAACGTCTGGGTGGCGTTGATGACCAGCGGGATGTAGGGCAGGTCGCGCACGATCTCGGCCTGGAGGGCGGCGTACGCCTCCTGCTTCGCGGCCTCGTCGTCGGTGGCGGCCGCCGCGGCGACGGCCTCGTTGACGACGGGGTTGTCGTAGCGGCTGAAGTTCCAGCGACCCGAGGGGACCTCCTCGCCGACCTGCGACGTCGACTCACCGGCGAACCAGTCCTTGTAGATCTGGAACGGGTCGGCGACCGAGGTGCCGATGACGCCGCCCATGATCAGCTGGTACTGACCGGTCTGGCGCGCGTCCGAGAACTCCTGCCACTGCACCGTCGAGGCGTTGACCTTGATGCCGGCCTCGGCGGCCTGCTCGCTGATGAGCTTCGCGGCGTCGTTGTAGTCGGTCCAGCCGTCGACCGAGATGAGGCTGAGCTCGAGCGGCGCGCCGTCCTTCGCGTAGAAGCCGTCACCGCCCTTCGCGTAGCCGGCGGCCTCGAGGATCTCGCCGGCGGCCGCGGCGTCGGGCGACTGGGGGCTGATCTCGTTCGCCGGGTCGCCGACCCACTTCTGGTCGCGCGGCAGCAGCGCGAAGGTCGGCGAGATGTCGCCGGTCAGGCCGACGAAGGCCTTCTCCTTGATGGTGCCGCGGTCGATCGCGACGTTGAGGGCCTGACGCACGGCGACGTCGGTCTGCGGACCGGTGCAGCCGAGTTCGGCGTTGGCGCAGGTGTACAGGACCGTCGGGTCCTGCGGCGTGTTGAGCATGCTGATCACGCCCTTGGACGTGATGGAGTCCGGGTTGGGCACGAACATGCCCGTCCAGTCCAGCTCGCCCGCGGTCAGCAGATCCTGGGCCGACTGGTTGGCGTCGATGCCGATGTACTGCAGCTTCTTGATCGCGGGCACGCCCTCGTCGCGGAACTCCTCGTTGGCGACGACGGTGTAGGAGGCATCGGTCACGGTGTCGACGACGTACGGGCCGGTGCCGACCGGCTCCTCGTCGGTGAACGTGGTGTAGTCGTCGACCTCCGACCAGATGTGCTCGGGCAGCATCCAGGTGGTGCCGAGGATCTGGAACTCGTTGGTGAACTGCGGCGTCTCGTAGGTGAGGACGACGGTGCTCTCGTCCGTGGCCTCGGCCGAGATGAGGCCGTCGCGGTGGTTCGGCTCGTAGTTGAAGGTGAAGGCGGCGTCGTCGGCGGTGAAGTCCTCACCGTCGTTCCACTTCACGCCCTCCTTGAGCTTCACCGTGATGACGGTGCCGTCCTCGTTGTACTCGTAGCTCTCGCCGAGCATGGGCGCGGGAGTGTCGTCCGCGGTCTTGTTGTAGAAGAACAGCGGCTCGTAGATCGGGCCGAGTGCGGCGTGCAGCACGCTCGGCGAGAACGGGTTGAAGTTGGCCTCGATGGGCGTCTGGCTGCCGGCCCAGACCCGGAGGGTGCGTCCCTCGGAGTCACTGTCGTCGTCGCCGCCACCACCGGCACAGCCCGACAGGCCGATGCCCAGGATCGCTGTCCCGGCCACGGCGATGAGCGCCGCTCGGCGCTTCGCGTTTCGAATCATCGTTGGTTCTTTCTCTCGTGCGGCATTGCAGGAAGGGAAGGTGCGGGGCACCGGCATTCATTAAGTACTGAGCCCTAACAAATGTTTGGACGTAAACCTAACAAACATTCCTCCCACTTCGCATCCCTCAGCGGCCGCGCGTACGTCACGTCTTGGCAACGGTTCGCCCGAGCAGCCAGGAGCCGGCTCGTGTGACGGCGACGGTTTGGCTTCTGGTCGCAGTGACACTATGATCGATTCGACAGTTAGAGTCATCATGACCAGAACAGCTTCCGAAGTCCCCGCCCCCGGCTCACCGACCGGCGCCGATCCCACGCGCGTGGCGGTGTCGACCGTGATCTTCACGCTCCGACGCCTGCCCGGCAGCGACGGCGTCCGGGTGGTGCTTCCGCTCGTGCGGCGCACCCGGGATCCGCACGAAGGTCAGTGGGCGCTCCCCGGCGGCTGGCTCGATGCGGCCGAAGGCCTCGCCGCCGCGGCATCCCGCACCCTCGCCGAGACGACCGGCCTCGCGCCCAGCTATCTCGAGCAGCTGTACGCCTTCGGCGCCGTCGACCGCTCCCCCACGCGCGTCGTCTCGATCGTGTACTGGGCGCTCCTGCGGGCCGACGAGATCACCGACGCCTCGGTCGAGAACGTCGCCTGGTTCGATGCCGCGACGCTCCCCCGCCTCGCCTTCGACCACAACGAGATCGTCGAATACGCACTGTGGCGCCTGCGCAACAAGGTGGGCTACAGCCGCATCGCCCACGGCCTCCTCGCCGACGAGTTCACCCTCGCCGAGCTGCGCGAGGTGTACGAGGCGATCCTCGACAGACGCCTCGACCCGGCGAACTTCCGCCGCCAGGTCGAGAACTCCGGCACCCTCATCCCCACCGAGGGATTCCGCACCGGCAGCCACCGCCCGGCGCGCCTGTACCGCTACAACAAGGACGTCGAGCTCGCCGACCGCGGCCCGCTCGACACCCGCGACTGACCCATCCGAACGGAGCGCCCGACATGCCTGCCGTCAACATCACCCTCCAGCCGCCGCCCGCCGCCGCGGAGCGGACTCCGACCGATGCGTCGGTGGACCACGCGATCCAGGCGATCATCGCGGGCGCGTCGACCGGCGAGACCTGCAACACCGACCTGGCCGCCGGCCCGTGGGACTTCGACACGCGCCCCGGCTACGGACCCGGCTCGTCGATGGGAGACGTCATCCCCACCGGCTCCCCCCGCCAGGGAGAGCTGCCCCGTGAGTACCGCGAGGCGTCCGAGGCCGAGCTCGCCGATCGCGTCCGCGCCGCCAAGGCGACGCTCGGCGACCGCGTCGTCGTGCTCGGCCACTTCTACCAGCGGGAAGAGGTCGTCGTCCACGCCGACTACGTGGGCGACTCGTTCCAGCTCGCCAACGCGGCCCTCGAGCATCCGGATGCCGAAGCCATCGTGTTCTGCGGCGTGCACTTCATGGCCGAGACCGCCGATCTGCTGTCGCGCCCCGAGCAGGCCGTGATCCTGCCCAACCTCGCCGCCGGCTGCTCGATGGCCGACATGGCCGACATCGACCAGGTCGAGGACTGCTGGGAGCAGCTCGCCGAGGTGTACGGCGACATGGACGCCACGGATGCCGACGGCCTCGTGCCCGTCATCCCCGTCACGTACATGAACTCCTCCGCCGCGATCAAGGGCTTCGTCGGTCGCCACGGCGGCATCGTGTGCACGTCGTCGAACGCGCGCACCGTCCTCGAATGGGCCTTCCAGCGTGGACGCCGGGTGCTGTTCTTCCCCGACCAGCACCTCGGGCGCAACACCGCGAAGGCGATGGGCGTCCCCCTCGAGCAGATGCCGATGTGGAATCCGCGCAAGCACCTGGGCGGGGCATCCGTCGACGCGATCGAGAGCGCCCGCGTCATCCTCTGGCACGGCTTCTGCTCGGTGCACCGGCGCTTCTCGGTCGACCAGATCGAGAAGGCGCGCGCCGAGCACCCCGGTGTGCGGGTCATCGTGCACCCGGAGTGCCCGATGGAGGTCGTGGACGCCGCCGACGAGGCCGGCTCGACCGACTACATCCGCAAGGCCATCGCCGGCGCGACCGAGCCCACGACGTTCGCCATCGGCACCGAGGTGAACCTCGTGCAGCGCCTCGCCGCCCAGTACCCGCAGCACGAGATCTTCTGCCTCGACCCGGTCGTGTGCCCCTGCTCGACGATGTACCGCATCCACCCGGGCTACCTCGCCTGGGTGCTCGAGGGGCTCGTGGCGGGCGAGGTGCGCAACCGCATCGAGGTGCCGCAGGACGTGGCCGATCCCGCCCGTCTGGCACTGGAGCGGATGCTGGCGGCCAAGCCCCCCGCCGCACCCGCGGCCGCCTGGGAGCACGCGTCATGACCGCGGCTGCGACTCGGCCGCACGCGATCGTCGTCGGGTCGGGGATCGCCGGACTCCTCACCGCGCTGCACGCCGTCGCGCACGGCTGCCGCGTGACGCTCGTCACCAAGGACGTGCTCGAGCACGCCAACACCCGCTACGCCCAGGGCGGGATCGCCGGCGTCATGTTCGACGACGACCGCGCCCAGGACCACGTGCGCGACACGCTCGTCGCGGGCGCCGGGCTCAGCGATCCCGACGCCGTCCAGGTGCTGGTCGACGAGGGCCCGGCCCGCATCCGCGAGCTCATCGCCCTCGGCGTCGCCTTCGACCGCGACGCCGGCGGCGGGTTCGTGAAGGGTCTCGAGGCCGCGCATTCGTATCCGCGGATCCTGCACGCGGGCGGCGACGCCACCGGGACGGCGATCGAGAAGGCGCTGGTCGCCGGGCTGCGCGTGAGCGACGTCACCGTCATCGAGCACGCCTTCCTGCTCGGCCTGGTGCTGGACGAGGTCGGCGCGCCCGCGGCGGGCGGGCGACGGGTCACCGGAGTGGAGCTGCTGATCGGCGAGACGGATGCCGGCCCCGACGGCCGCGCGACCCTCGCGGCCGACGCGGTCGTGCTGGCCACGGGCGGCGCCGGCGAGCTGTACGCGCACTCGACCAACCCCGAGGTGGCCACGGGCGACGGCATCGCCGCGGCGATCCGCGCCGGCGCCGACGTCGCCGACCTGGAGTTCTTCCAGTTCCACCCGACGGTGCTGGAAGGCAAGGCTGACGCCGCCGGACTGGCGATCGGAAGATCGTTCCTGGTGTCGGAGGCCGTACGCGGCGAGGGCGCGACCCTGGTCGACGAGCACGGGCGCCGGTTCGTCTTCGACGCCCATCCCGACGGCGAGCTGGCGCCTCGCGACGTCGTCGCCCGGGCGATCGCGCAGCAGATGGAGGCTCAGGACGGGCGCCCGGTGCTCCTCGACGCGACGCACATCCACTCCTCGGACGCCGACGAGCGCGCGGCGTTCCTCGCGCGGCGCTTCCCGACGATCGACCGCGCCGTGCGCGAGCGCGGCCTCGACTGGGCGCGCGAGCCGATCCCGGTGACGCCGGCCGCCCACTACCTGATGGGCGGTGTCGCCACCGACCTGTTCGGCCGCACGTCCCTGCCGGGTCTCTACGCGGTGGGTGAGGTCGCCCGCACCGGCGTACACGGCGCGAACCGTCTGGCGTCGAACTCGCTGCTCGAGGGCGCTGTGTTCGGCGCGCGTGCCGGAGATGCGATCGCGGCGGATGCGGCATCCGGTTCGTGGCCGGCATCCGCGGTCCAGGACGCAGCCGTCACCGCGGGACTCCAGTCCACCGGCGCCGCGGCATCCGCGCGCGATACGCCTGGACCGACCACGCCGGGCTTCTCGCGGCGAGCGCTGCAGGAGCTCATGTGGGAGCACGTGGGACTGGTCCGCGACGAGGAGGGACTCGGGCGCGCGGCATCCGTCCTCGCGCACTGGCGTGCCGAATCGCGCACCCCGGTCGCCGAGCACGGATACGAGGACGAGAATCTGCTGCTCGTCGCGGGGGAGGTCGTCGCCGCGGCCCGCGCCCGCCGCGAGTCCGTCGGCGCGCACTTCCGCGCCGACGCACCGGTCGAGGATTCCGCTCCCGCCCCGGCCCGCAGAACTCCACGGATCGACGCGCCAGCCCGCCTCGCGGCCGCGGGCGCTGCAGATCGGCGCCAGGATCTGTGGAGTTCTGCAGATACCCCGGCGCCCGCCGTCGAGGAGGTGGTCGCTTGCTGACCCGGGCCGTGATCGACCGGGCGGTCGCCGCCGCGCTCGAAGAGGACGCCCCCTGGGGCGACCTCACGAGCGAGACGCTCATCGCCGAGAACGCGGTCGCGCGCGCCGACCTGGTGGCCCGGGAGCGCGGCGTCTTCTCGGGCGGCGAGGTGTTCCAGGCCGCGTTCCGGCTCACCGATCCGGCGATCGACGTCGAGCTCGTCGTCGAGGACGGCGAATGGTTCGAACCGGGCGCGGTGCTCGCCGTCGTCACCGGACCCGCGCGGGGGGTGCTGACGGCCGAGCGCATCGGACTGAACTTCGTGCAGCGGATGTCGGGCATCGCGACGCTCACCGGCGCCTACGTCGCCGAGGTGGCCCACACCGGCGCTCGCATCGCCGACACCCGCAAGACGACGCCGGGTCTGCGCGCCTTCGAGCGCAAGGCGGTACGCGACGGCGGCGGCCGCAACCACCGCCACTCTCTGTCGGACGCCGTCATGGCGAAGGACAACCACCTCGCGGTGCTCGCACACAAGGGTGTCTCGCCCACCGCGGCACTCCTCGCCGCGAAGGACCTCCTGCCCCACACCACCCACATCGAGGTCGAGGTGGACCGGCTGGAGCAGATCGAGCCGGTGCTGGCCGCCGGCATCGGCACGATCATGCTCGACAACTTCTCGCTCGACGAGCTGCGCGCGGGTGTCGCCCAGGTCGCCGGCCGGGCGACGGTCGAGGCATCCGGCGGCGTGTCTCTCGAGACGGTGCGCGCGATCGCCGAGACCGGTGTGGACGTCATCTCGGTCGGCGCGCTCACCCACTCCGCCCGCGCGCTCGATCTCGGGCTCGACGTGCGGATCGACGCACCCTGAGCCACGGGAGCCGCAGCCCATGAGCATGCTCTACCTCGACAACGCCGCGACCACCCCGGTGCGCCCCGAGGTGCTCGAGGCGATGACGCCGTACCTGACCCGCTGGTACGGCAATCCGTCGAGCCATCACACCGTCGGCGAGGCGGCGGCCGATGCGCTGGCCGATGCGCGCGCGCGCGTCGCCCGGGTGCTGGCGCTGCGCGCCGGCGACATCGTCTTCACGTCCGGCGGCACCGAGGCCAACAACCTCGCGATCAAGGGCATCGCGATCGCCGCGGCCCTGCGCCGCGCGGGGGCCGACGGTCCGCGGGCTGGGCTGCACGTCGTCACGACTCCGATCGAGCACGAGTCGGTGCTCGAGTCGGTCGCCTACCTCGAGCGGGTGCACGGATTCGCGGCGACGCGGGTGCCGGTCGACGCGCACGCACGCGTGTCGACAGATGCCGTCGCCCGAAGCCTCCGCGAAGACACGGCGCTGGTGAGCATCGGCTACGCCAACAACGAGGTGGGCACCGTTCAGGATGTCGCCGCGGTGTCTGCCGCCGTTCGCGACCGCGGCGTCCCGCTGCACCTCGACGCTGTGCAGGCCGCCGGCTGGCTGTCGCTGTCGGCGGCGGAGCTCGGCTACGACGCGATCTCGCTCGCCGGGCACAAGCTCGGTGCACCCAAGGGCACCGGGGTGCTCGGCATCCGCGGCCGGATCCCGCTCGAGCCGCTGCTGCACGGGGGCGGGCAGGAGCGCGGTCGCCGCAGCGGCACCGAAGACGTCGCCGGCGCCGTCGGCTTCGCCACCGCGCTGGAGCTCGCCGAGGCGGAGCGGGTCGAGGCATCCGCTCGCGTCAGCGCGATCCGCGACCGCTTCATCGCCCGCGTGCTCGAGCGCGTGCCGTCTGCACGGCTCACGGGCGATCCCGTGCACCGGCTCGCCGGCACCGCGAGCTTCACCTTCGCCGGCACCAGCGGCGAGGCCGTCCTGCTCGAGCTCGAACGCCGGGGCGTCGTCTCGTCCAGCGGCTCGGCCTGCGCGGCGGGCAGCGACGAGCCGTCGCACGTCCTCCTTGCGATGGGCATCGCGCCGGAGCTGGCGCAGACCGCCGTGCGGTTCACCTTCCCTCGTTGGCTGAACGCACCGCTGGATGCCGTCGCCGACGCGGTCGAGGCATCCGTCGCCGCGGTTTCGCCGCCCGGCCGCTGAGCCGCCGCACCGCGCACGCCCCGCAGAGCCGCCCGCAGCGCGGTGCCGCCCGAAGGATCCCGGTGCCCCCGGGCGACCGTAGGATCAGGACGTGACTTCCGCCGTGACCGTGATCGTGCCCGGTTACGACGTGGCGGCCTACGCCGGCGAGGCGCTGGACTCCCTCCGTGCCCAGACCCGGACCGACTGGACCGCGATCCTCGTCGACGATGCGTCGACGGATGAGACCGGTGCCCTGTTCGACGCCGCAGCGGCCGACGACGACCGCTTCCGGGTGGTCCACCACCCGGCGCAGCAGGGCCTCGGCGCAGCGCGCAACAGCGGGCTGGATCTGGTGCGCACGCCCTTCGTCGGCTTCCTCGACGCCGATGACCGCCTGACCCCCCGTGCCCTCGAGCGGCTCGTGGGCACTCTCACGGCCAGCGGCAGCGACTTCGCGCTCGGCGCGTACGTGCGGCTGCGTCCCGACACCGCGGGCGGCTATACGCCCGGCATCGTGCAGCCGTGGGTCGCGGCCGCCACCGCTCCGACGCGCCTCGGCACGACTCTCGATCAGCACCCCGAGGCATCGGGCAACATCGTCGCGTGGTCGAAGGTCAGCCGCACCGATCTGTGGCAGCGCACCGGCCTGCGGTTCCCCGTCGGCAAGGCGTACGAAGACCAGATCGTCGCGCAGCAGATGTACACGCGCGCCCGGGCGTTCGACGTCATCCCCGACGTCGTGGTCGAGTGGCGCGAGCGGGCGGACGGCTCGTCGATCACCCAGCACAAGGGTGAGCTGCCGGTGCTGCGCGACTACCTCGACGCGCTGACGGGTGGCATCGCGGTGCTGGATGCCGCCGGCCAGGCACGTGCCGCGGCATCCCGGGTGCGACTCATCCTCGCCATGGACCTGCCGCCGCTCGTCGATCTTGCCCGCGACCATGCCGACGAGGACTACCGGCGGGAACTCGGGGCGTTCGCACGGGCGCTCTGGGCGCGCTTCGACGGTCCGGAGCTTCCCGAGCCCGCCGCGACCGCCGTCGCCGCCGCCCGGCTGTGGTGACCCGGGTCTGACGACCGCGTCAGTCCTCGCGCCACTCCGCCTCGACAGCGCCCCGCCCGGACGCCAGCACCTCGTCCACGGGGACCACCGGAACGTCCGGAGCGATGTCCGCCCGACGGCCCGGGTGGTCGGCCGGCGGCTCGGCATCCTCCGCCTCGAGGATCTTGGTCGTCGCGAGCTGCTGGGCCGCGAGCTCGGTGTAGAGGCCGCCCGCCGCCAGCAGCGACGCGTGGGTGCCCGACTCGACGATGCGTCCCGCCTCGACCACGTGGATCACGTCGGCCGCGATCACCGTCGACAGCCGGTGGGCGATCGACAGGGTGGTCCGGCCGCGGGCCGCGGCATCCAGCGCCTCCTGAACCACGCGCTCCGACACGGTGTCGAGCGCCGACGTGGCCTCGTCGAGCAGCAGCACCGGCGGGTCCTTCAGCAGCACGCGGGCAATGGCGATGCGCTGCTTCTCACCGCCCGAGAGCCGGTAGCCGCGCTCACCGACGACGGTGTCGTAGCCCTGCTCGAAGCGCTCGATGACGTGGTGGATGTTGGCCGCACGGCACGCGGCCTCGAGCTCGGCATCCGTCGCCGCCGGCTTCGCGTAGCGGAGGTTCTCGCGAATCGTGGCGTGGAAGAGGTATGTCTCCTGCGAGACGATGCCGACGTGGTCGACGATCGACTCCTGCCGAAGGCGGCGCACGTCTTCACCGGCGAAGAGCACGGAGCCGCCGGATGCCTCGTACAGCCGCGGCGTCAGATACAGCACCGTCGTCTTGCCCGCGCCCGAAGGCCCGACGAACGCGACGTGCTGGCCCGGCTCGGCCACGAACGAGACGCCGCGCAGCGTCGCCCGGCTGTCGGCGGCGGCGTCGGGGTAGCGGAACACGACATCGCGGAACTCGATGCGCCCGAGGGGACCGGGCGCGTCGGCCACGTCGATCGCGACGGGATCGTCGCGGATGGCCGGCACCAGGTCGAGGTACTCGAAGATGCGCGCGAACAGCGCCGACGAGGTCTGCAGGTCGAGGGAGACGCGCATCAGGCCCATGAGCGGCATGAGCAGCCGGGCCTGCACGGTCGTGAAAGCCACGATCGTGCCCGCGGTGATGGTGTCGCTGCCACCGCCGATCAGGTAGCCCGAGACCAGGTAGATGATCGCGGGCACGCTCGCCATGATGACCTGCACGACGGCGAAGAAGCCCTGGCCGCTCATCGCCCGGCGCACCTGCAGCCGCACCTGGTTGAGGTTCTCGTCGGCATAGCGGCTCGCTTCGGTGCGCTGCCGGTTGAAGGACTTCGAAAGGAGGATGCCCGAGACGCTCAGCGTCTCCTGCGTGATGGCCGTCAGCTCCGAGAGCGACTCCTGCGTCTCGCCGGCGATGCGGGCCCGCACCTGGCCCACACGTCGCTGCACCAGCACCAGGAAGGGCATGAGCACGACCGCGATGATCGTGAGCCGCCAGTCGATGAGGATCATCGCCACGAGCGAGGCCACGACCGTCACGGTGTTGCCGAGGATGCTCGTCACCGTGTTGGTGAGCACCCCCGAGACGCCGCCCACATCGTTCTGCAGGCGCGATTGGATGACGCCGGTCTTCGTGCGCGTGAAGAAGCCGAGCTCCATCGACTGCAGGTGGTCGAACAGCTTCACCCGCAGATCGCCCGTGACCCGGTTGCCGACGGTGGAGGTGAGCCAGGTCTGCACCACGCCGAGCGCCGCCGACAGCAGGAACAGCGCGATCATCGCGACCACGAGCTGCCAGAGCAGCCTCAGGTCGGGCGGCGAGCCGTCGAGCGGGAACAGCGCATCGTCGAACACCCGCTGCACGAGGAGCGGCGGGATGACGGCGATACCCGCTCCGACGACGACGAGCAGGCCCGTGATGAGGATGGACCACTTGTACGGACGGAAGAGTCCGACGACGCGCTTGCCCAGCCCTGGGATCTCGGGCGCCTCCGCGTTCGCGCGGCGCTGCGCCTCGGTGTCGACGGGCCGGAAGCCGGGGTGTCCGCCGCCTCCCCCGCCCCCACCACCGCGCATGCTCACACCGCCAGCCTAATGAGCCCTGCCGACGCGGGGCTCCGACGCTAGGCTCGAAACATGACCTCGACTCCCGACGCCCCCGAACACGATGGCAGCGACCTCGCCGAGCTGCGCGAGGAGATCGACGCGCTCAAGGCGATCCCGCACGAGGAGATCGTCAACCCGCTTCCGAAGAACCTCGAGGACCGCGAGCCCGACGCCGAGCCGACCGACGCGATCGGATCGGAGAGGTGGGACGACACCGAGTCCCCGCGCCCCGGCAGCTGATCCCCGCGGACCGTCCGCCCGGCGGTCGACCTTCCCCGAATCGGGAATGGGATGTCGGAACCTGTGGTTATGGTGAGAGCTTGCCATCCTCGGGTGGCACTTCGCTGTCCATCCGAGCCTCGAGGAGACGACCTATGGCCGCCATCGATACGACCCCCGGAACCGGCAGCATCGCCGTCCCCCGCACCACCGCCGCCACCGGCGTCGCGAAGCTCGGCCCGCGCGAGAGCCGCGTCATCTGGCTGCTCCTCGCCGCCGCGTTCGTCGCGATTCTCAACGAGACCACGATGGGCGTCGCGATCCCGCACCTCATCACCGATCTCGGCATCACCGCCCTGGCCGCGCAGTGGCTGACGACCGCGTTCATGCTGACGATGGCCGTCGTCATCCCGATCACCGGCTTCCTGCTGCGCCGCTTCACCACGCGGACGATGTTCGTCGCCGCGATGTCGCTGTTCTCGACCGGGACGCTCCTCGCGTTCCTCGCGCCCGGGTTCCCGATGCTCCTCGTCGCGCGCGTGGTGCAGGCCTCGGGCACCGCCATCATGATGCCGCTGCTCATGACGACGCTGATGACCGTCGTGCCCGCAGCCATCCGCGGCCGCATGATGGGCCGCGTCAGCATCGTGATCTCGCTCGCCCCCGCGATCGGCCCGACGCTCGCCGGCGCCATCCTGAACAACTTCGAATGGCGCTGGATCTTCGGCATGGTCCTGCCGATCGCCATCGTGGCGCTCGTCGTCGGCGCCCGCTGGATCCACAACCTCGGTGAGACCACGCACGCTCCCATCGACGTGCTGTCGGTGATCCTGTCGGCTCTCGGCTTCGGCGGACTGGTCTTCGGGCTCAGCCAGCTGGGGGCCGGCGGCCATGGCGGTGGAGCGGATGCCGCGGCCGCGAGCGCCGCCTCGACCACCACGCTCGTCGTGTCGCTGACCGTGGGCATCATCGCACTCGGCCTGTTCGGCTGGCGCCAGGTGCTGCTGCAGCGCAAGGACGACGCGCTGCTCGACCTCCGCGTCTTCCGCAGCGCGAACTTCTCGCTCTCGATCGGGCAGATGGCCATCATGTCGATGGCGTTCTTCGGTGCCATCACCGTCGTGCCGCTGTACCTGCAGGACGTGATCGGCGTCGACGCGCTCACCGCGGGTCTCGTGGTGCTGCCCGGCGCGCTGGCGATGGGACTCGCCGGTCCCTTCATCGGTCGCATCTACGACCGCTGGGGCACGAGGGTGCTGCTCGTGCCCGGTGCCGTGATCACCAGCGCGATGCTGTGGTTCTACACGACCTTCGGCACCGAGACTCCGGTGTGGCTCGTCGCAGGGGCGCAGACCGTGCTGTCGATCGGCCTGGCGCTGTCGTTCACCCCGCTGTTCACGGCGTCGCTCGCGTCGCTGCAGCCGAAGTTCTACTCGTACGGCTCGGCGGTCGTCGGCACCGTGCAGCAGGTCGCGGGCGCCGCCGGCATCGCGGTGATGTTCGGGGTCATGGCCGCAGCCACCGCCGCGGCCACCTCGTCCGGCGCGGAGCAGGCCGCCGCGGGCGCCGCCGGCACGCATGCGGCGTTCCTGACGGCTGCCGTCCTGTCGCTGCCGATGCTCGTCGGCGCCTTCCTGATCCGCAAGCCCGCCGATCAGCCGATGGGCATGCCCGCGGCCCACTGATCGCTCGGCCGCGCCGGCCCCGGTATCAGGCGGATGCCCCACCCCTCGACAAGGGGTGGGGCATCCGCCATTCTGGTTGCGCCCGAACCCGACGGGAAGGCACGACAATGATCGTCAGCACTCCGGATCTCGACGGCGCCACCGGCCACGTCGCCGACATGTACGACAGCGACCGGAAGGGCGACGGCTTCGTCTTCGCGTACACCCGGGCGATGGCCGTGAATCCCGAGGCGCACCAGGCCTTCGAGACGCTGGTCCGCGCGATCGTGCCGTCCATCGGCCTGCGCACCTACGAACTCGCCACGCTGGGCGCCGCGCGCGCGATGGGCTCCGAGCACTGTCTCCTCGCGCACGGCCGCCGGAGCCTGCGCGCGGGTCTCTTCGACGAAGACCAGCTGGCGAGCGTCGCGCGCGACGGCGTCGGGGCCGACCTCGACGAGCGCGACCGTGCCGTGGTCGCCTACGCCGAGAAGCTCTCGACGGATGCCGCGGCCATGACGGACGCCGACTCGGGCCGGCTGCGCGAGGTCGGGTTCACCGACCGCGAGATCGTCGACATCACTCTGGCCGCCGCCGCGCGCAATTTCTTCAGTCGCGCGCTGCTCGCTCTCGCCGTTCCGGTCGACGACGTCCCCGGGTTGACGCCGGCGCTCGTCGCCGCGCTGCGCGCACCGGGCGACGCCGCGCGCGTCAGTGCCGGTTGATCTTCAGCGCTGGTCGATCGTCAGTGCTGGTTGATCGTCAGCGCTGGTCGAGCCTCAGTGGTGGATGAGCGCCTTCAACAGGATGAGCACCCCGCCGAAGGCGGCCGTGATCACGGCGCTGAGGATGCGGGGAATCCAGTGGGTGCTCCAGCGGGCCACGGCGATCCAGCCCAGCGCGCCGAGCAGCACGGTGTTGGCGATGAGCGCGACCCAGAGGGCGAGGCTGTCGTCGATCACGCGCGTCGCGCCGAGGAGCAGGATGATCAGGGGCGGCACGGCGGCGAGGAGCATGCCGCCCGACAGATGGGCGGAGGCCCGAAGGCTTGCCCGCAACCCGGCCTTCCCGTCCGTCGCGGCGAGGCGACCGAGCGTCCCGGCGAACACATGGGCCGCGAAGAACACGACGACCGTCACTCCGACGGTGATGAACGCATCGACGGCGGTGCCCGTCGAGGACCCGCTGACCACGATCATCCCCGAGACGAGGATCAGTCCGTAGATCGCCTCCTCGGACATGAGGATGCGACCCACGCGGGGCGTGATGTGGAGCTGTTCGTCGGTCATCGACGGCGCGTGGCGAGGTTGGGGAGCGTCAGGTCAGTCGATGCTGCAGCTGCCGCCGCCGCAGCACGAGCCGGCGGAGTCGACGACCGTGAGAAGGTTCTTGTCGTCCGGAACCGGCGCGAGCGTGATCGGGGCCGGCTGCTGCGAAGTCGTCATGCCGTCCATGCTACCTACGCGGGCGCCCGCCGGGGCCCACTGCGACCCGGTCACAGCGGCACTCCCCCGTTCTGACAGGTGGGGCAGTACTGCGCCGATGCGCCGGAGAACGTCAGATCGAGGATCGTATCGCCGCAGACGGGGCATGCTTCGCCTCTGCGCCCGTGCACGCGCATCGCGGCGACCTTCTGCGCCTTCAGCTGATCGATGGGCACGCCGCTCCGAGCCGCGATGGCCCCTCTGACCGTGGTGATCGTCGCCTCGAAAAGGCGGTCGGTCGCCTCCGCATCGAGTGCCGCAGCGTGGGTGACAGGCGACTGGCGTGCGAGGTGGAGGATCTCGTCGGAGTACGCATTGCCGATGCCTGCGAGCGTCTCCTGCTCCTGGAGGATCGCCTTGATCTGCTTCCGGCGCCCGCCGAGCGCGGCATCGAACTGGGCGCGTGTGAAGTCCGGATCCGCCGGATCAGGGCCGAGCTTCGCGATGGCGGGGACTTCGTCGGCCCGGTCGACCACGAACAGGCCGAGCGACACCCAGGATCCGGCATCCGTCACCTCAAGAGCGATGTCGCGCGACAGATCGAGCGTGGCGAGGGCCGGCGGCGCATCGGAAGGCACCTCCGACTCCGCCTCCGTCGAGTCCGCGCC
Source organism: Microbacterium sp. ProA8 (assembly GCF_039905635.1). NCBI lineage: Bacteria > Bacillati > Actinomycetota > Actinomycetes > Micrococcales > Microbacteriaceae > Microbacterium > Microbacterium chionoecetis. The sequence goes on from NZ_CP157000.1 coordinate 2,699,280, forward strand.
GACCCAGCGCATCCACCCGTGCCGGCCGAGCGACACCACGAGACTCTTCTCGTCGAGGATGAGCTCGACATGCTTGCCGTGACGCGCCGCACCCGTGATCGTGCGTCCGGCGATGCCGGTCGGCGGCGCACTGCGGGTCTTGACCGTGCGGAACTCCAGCACATCGACGGCGCGGATCTCACGACCGGATGCCTCGTCGGCGAGGAACCGCGCGAGAGCCTCGACCTCTGGCGACTCAGGCATGGCCCCATCCTGCCATCGCCCGCCGACACGGGCGATGAGCTCACGCGCGGGCGGGTGGGCGGTGCGGGATCGGGTCGGGCTTGAGAGCGCCGAGGCTGCGGCACTGCTCCAGCATCTGCACGGCCGCGAGGAAGAGCATCTCCAGCGATGCGAACCGCGCCGTGCCGCTGCCGACCGAGACCCAGACGGCCTCGTACATGCCGTCGTCATCGAGCTCGACGTAGGCGACGAGGCTGGAGGGATCGCCCCGGTCGATCGCGTGATCGCGCAAGCGCCACGCGCGATCGGCCAGCGGGGTCAGCACCAGCTGATGTATGTCGTCGCGCATGTTCGCCTCCGCGCTCTCACTCATGCCGGTCGGCCGGCATGGGACCCCACCAGGGGTGCTCGTCGGAGAGGCGCCGCCGCGGGCGTTCCGGGGCGTCGCTGCGCGCCGATCGCTCCCCGGACCTCGTTCCGCGTGGCGATTCTGGCGCCGATGTGCTCGGCGCCGGCTTGTGCGCGACGTCCTCGTCGGCGATGGATTCGGTCATCGTCAACCTCCTGCGCTCCGAGGATGCGGCCCCGCCGGCACGAGGACAAAAGGGTTGACAGCGGACGCCTCGACCGGTCTGCGAGACCGAACCCGGGCGCGACGCAGGTCGAGGCCGCGATCACGCCGCCGGCTGGGCCACCTCGGCCGGTGCCTTCTCCGGCCGCGGCGGAGCGTCGCCCGACGCCGCGAGCAGATGCATGTCTGCGAGGTCGAGGATGAGTCCGCCGTTGGAACTGGCCGCCGCCGCCAGGCTCGCGAGCAGAGCGTGATCGATCGCCGGTTCTTCGATGCTCTCGAAGACGAACCGCAGTGGAATGGACGGCTCGAGCCACACCGAGGAACGGCCGCTGCCGTCAGGATGACGCCAGGTCATCATGAAGCTCTCGTTGCGGCGCAGCTTCGTGGCGACGACGAGTTTGACATGTGCGAGGAGATGTTCCGGCATGTGCACCGGATCGCCCTCGGCACCGTAGATGAGTTCAGCCATGGGTGCTGTTCCTTCCGAAGGCCAGAGCTCCATGATACTTCGTCATCGAACTATTCGATGATGAGAGTTTTACCATCTGGTGTTTCATTCACTTGAATTTCATGGTCCAATAGGACCCCGGCGTCCTCACCGCGGCGCCGGAGGCAGAGAAGGGCGAGTCGTGATGGTCCAGACCGGGGCTTCCGAACCAGCAGAGGGCAGACGACCTGACGTCGCCGGCATCCTCGAGCATCTCCGCCTCGCCGAGGCGAAACTCACGCGCCAGCGCGAACAGCAGAGCGGGATGACCGAGACCGACCGGGCCGCGATGCGGTACCTGCTCGAGCGCGATGACTCAGAAGAGGTCACGCCGGGGAGGATCGCACGCGCGCTGCACCTCTCCCCCGCCTCGGGCACGGCGCTCATCGATCGCCTGGTGGCACGCGGACTCGTGGTCGTGCACGGGCACCCCAATGACCGCCGCAAGAAGCTCGTGCGGCCCCTCGACGGCGACCTCGACCTCGACCACCTCGACCCGCTCACGGTGCGGCTGCGCTCGATCGCCGCGAAGCTCACATCCGGCGACGCGCGGATCGTGGCGACGTTCCTCGAGGACGTGCTCGCGAGCGTCACGCACGCGACGGCACCGTCGCACTGACCGCCGGGTCGTCGATGCCTGTCGCAGGACGGACGGCACCGGACGCTCGAGACGGCGTCGTAGGCTGAGGCAGATGCGCGAGATCGGCAGAGGAGTGGCCCACCTGGGGCGCGGCTTCGCCTACTGGCGGCGCCGCCCCGGTCTGATGATGCTCGGGCTGCTGCCCGCGGCGATCGTCGGGGCTCTGTTCCTGGCCGGGCTGATCGCCCTGAGCGCCTCGCTGCCCGGACTCACGGACGCCATGACGCCCTTCGCCGACGGTTGGCCGAGCCTCTGGGCGACGGTCTTCCGCATCGCCGTCGGCACGGCCCTGCTGGGCGCCGCGCTCGTGCTGGTGGTCGTGACCTTCACCGCCGTGACGCTGCTCGTCGGCGACCCCTTCTATGAGCGCATCTGGAGAGCCGTGGAGACGGATGCCGGTGCCGCGCCTCCCGATGCGCGCTATGGTTTCTGGCGCTCGGTCTTCGACGGACTGTCACTCATCGGCCGCGGACTGGGGGTGGCGCTGCTCGCCGCGCTCATCGGGCTGGTGCCGGTCGTGGGCGGCGCGCTCAGCGCGGTGTTCGGCGTGGCGCTCACCGGATGGCTGGTGGCAGACGAGCTCACGTCGCGGGCCTTCACGGCGCGGGGGATGGCCCGGTCCGAGCGTCACCGGCTGATGCGCCGCCACCGCGGTCGCGTGCTGGGCTTCGGCGTGGCCACGCAGCTCACCTTCCTGGTGCCGCTGGGCGCGGTCGTCACGATGCCGGCGGCGGTGGCGGGTGCGGCGCTGCTGGCGCGGTCGATGCTCGACACGGGTACCGGGCAGGCGGAGCCACCCCGCGGGAACGATCCGAGGCTCGGCATCCCTCGGACGTGATCGCGGATCGACCGCCACCGCGGCGCCGCGCCCACAGTCAGCACCCATGTGCGCGGTGCTAGCTTGGCTCCGCACGACGAGCGGAGGACCACGTGGGCGACGACCCTGATCTCGGGCTCGTGCTCGGCGGCGGCGGCGCGTTCGGCGCCGCGCACGTGGGTGTCCTGCAGGTCCTCGCGGAGCGCGGCATCCGACCGGGCATCGTCACGGGAACCAGCTCGGGCGCCCTCGTCGGCGCCGCCTACGCCGCGGGCGTCGAGCAGGAGGCTCTCGACCGGGCTGCGCGCGAATTCCGCTGGGGCGCCATCGCACGCTGGTCGCTGGCTCCGCGATGGGGCCTGCTCGACACGACGGCCATCGTCGACGCGGTGTCGCGCACGTTGGGCGACGATCCGCTCATCGAGGAGCTGCCGCGACGATTCGCGGCTTTCGCCACCGATCTGCGGACGCGACGAGGCGTGATCATCGACACCGGTCCGCTCAGCTTCGCCCTGCGGGCGACCGTCGCCGTCCCCGGCCTGCTTCCGCCCGTGAGGCGAGGTCGCGAACTGCTGGCCGACGGCGGGATGATCGACAACGTGCCGGTCGCGGCCGCCCGGGAACTCGGCGCGTCCCGCGTCATCGTGGTGCGCCTGCACGCGAAATGGGAGAACGTGCGCATGATGCGCACCGTCACCCGCACGGCGGACCTCGTACAGGATCCGTCGGTCGTGCTCGTGCAGCCGGAGATGGAGGGGATGGCGCAGTGGACGATGTCCGACGTGCCGCGCCTCATCGGCGAGGGGCGCCGCGCCGCGATCTCGGCGCTGGACGACGCGGACTGGGAAGGGCGGAGCGTCGCGGCGTCGGATGACGGGCAGCCGGAGGCCCGCTGATCCCGGGCGGATGGGCGTCGGAGCGGCTCACATGCGCGCGTAGCGGGCACGCGCGAAGCAGAACAGTCCGTAGATGATGAGACCCGCCGCGACCACCCAGAGGATCACCGGCCCGAACGGCAGCTCGGCGAGCGCGTGGAGGGCGCCGTCCAGTCCGCCGGCCTTCTCAGGGTCGTTGGTGAAGGCCGCGACGATGAAGAGCACGCCGGTGACGGCGACGGCGACGCCCTTCGCGACGTAGCCGACCACCCCGAACGTCACGATGCCCTTGCGGACGGTGCCGGCCGGCAGATCCAGGTGCTTCTCGAACGCCCGGGTGAACCCGCGGACGACGAAGGCGATCCCGATGGCGAGCACGACGAGCCCGATCAGCACCAGCAGGATCATGCCGCCCGTGCTGGCCATCAGCTGCGCGCTGAGGCCCTGCGACGACTGGGACGAGTCGGACTGGCCTCCCACGGCGTACACCAGCGCGGTGAGGGCGATCGCGACGTAGACGATCGCGGTGCCGGCGAACTTGACCCGATGACCCCACTTCTTCTTGGCGTCCGCATCCCGAGCGAGAAAGGCCTCGGCGATCTGCCACGCGGCGAGCGCCACGAGCCCGATCACGATCGCCCAGAGCAGCGCCACGCCGGCGGGGGAATCCCGGATCATCTCCATCGCACCGCCCTGGTCGGCCTGGCCCCCACCGCCCGTCGCGACGGAGATCGCGATGATGCCGATCACGATGTGCAGCACACCCAGCACGACGTAGCCGATGCGGGCGATCGTACGGAAGGCGGGCGATTCCGTCGCGGTGCGTGCCGCGTTCTTGGCAGTGGTCATGGCGGAAGCGTATCGAGGTGCCGGCGCCGAAATTGGGGCTTGCAATCGGGCGCGATCCAGGCATCAGGCGGCCGACTACGACGACGACATCGTCCGCCGGATCCGGTAGGCCTGGACGGCACTCCACACCAGCGTGGCCACCGCCACGCCCTCCAGCATCCCGGCGACGACGTCGCTCAGCCAGTGCGCCTGCAGATAGGTCCGGCTCCACATCATGTAGAGCACCCAGATCGCGCCGAGGAGCCAGACGTACCAGCGCCGCAGCAGCAGACCGAGGGTGACCGCCATCGTCGTCGCGACCGCGGTATGGCCGGACGGGAACGACGTGGCGACGCTCTCGGCGAGCGAGTCGGCGGGCCGCACGCGCGCGATGATGGCGGCCATGGGCGCGCCGATCGCGACGACCACGATGATGGCGCCGGCAAGGGTCACGGCATCCCATCGCCTTCGCTGCCACAGGAAGACCGCGACGAGCAGGATGCCGATCACGATCATGCCGATCATGCCACCGGCGATCGCCGGCACCCATGCCGCGATGATGCCGACCTCGCTGACGGTCGCCACCATGAGGTCGTGCCACCACAGGTCGATCGGAAGCGGCTCATGCCCGCCGAGTGCCACGACGAAGCGCAGCACGACGAAGGCGACCGTCGCGACCACCCCCACGACGAGGACGACGGCCCGGTGCGGTTCGGGGTGCGGAAGCTGCTCGAGGGGCGGGGCCGCGTACGGCGCTGTCCCCTGACGTTCGTCGTCGGTCACCAGCCCATTGTGGGTGCACCGGGCCGGGCCGCCGTCGCACTTGCCCCAGGTCGCGCATCGGTGTAACGCGGGGCGGCCCATTGACGCCGTCCATCGCCACTGCTCTGATGAGCGCATGGAGGCGATCGTCGACGTCGACTACCTGGTGGTCGGCGCGGGAGCCATGGGGATGGCGTTCGTCGACGCCCTGACCGCCCACGCCGACGTCTCGGTCGCGATCGTCGACCGTCGCCACGGCGCCGGCGGCCACTGGCTCGACGCATACGGATTCGTGCGGCTGCACCAGGCCTCGGCGTTCTACGGCGTCGCGTCGACGCTGCTGGGCGGCGGGCGCGTGCAGTCCGACGGCCCCGAGCGCGGATTGCACGAACGCGCGCGTGCCGCCGAGGTCACGGAGTACTACGCGCGGGTGCTGACCCGCCTGACGGCGAACGGGCAGGTGGTGTTCCACGGGCGCTCCGAGTACCTGGGCGACCGCCGGTTCGCATCGCTCCTGAGCGGGCGACGGTACCGAGCGCCCCGTGCGCGGGTGGTGGATGCCGCGTATCTGTCGCCCGACATCCCCGCCCTCACTCCCCCGCCGTTCGCCGTCGACGACGGCGCCCGGGTCATCCCCGTGAACGACCTGGTCCGCATGTCGCGCGCCCCCGAGCACTACGTCATCGTGGGGGCGGGGAAGACCGCGACCGACACGTGCGTGTGGCTGCTGCAGAACGGCGTCTCGCCGAGCGCCATCACCTGGGTGCGCCCGCGCGACCCCTGGCTGCTCAATCGCGCCGTCGTGCAGCCCGACCCGCGGGTCTTCCTCGGCATGGCCGCGGACACGATGGCCGCGGCGGCGCAGGCGACGAGCCCCGACGACGTGTTCCTCCGGATGGAGGATGCCGGGATCATGCTCCGCATCGACCCGACGGTGACGCCGACCATGGCCAAGACCCCGACCCTTGCGACGTGGGAGCTCGACCTCGTCCGCACCATCGACGACGTCGTCCGCCGCGGCCACCTGCGCGCCGTCGCTCCCGGACGCCTGGTCTTCGCCGACGGTGAGGTGCGGGTCCCTCTCGACACGCTCGTCGTGCACTGCGCGGCCGAGGGCCTCAAATACCCGGGCCTGCGGCCGATCTGGACGCCGGCCGCGATCACCCCGCAGCCGGTCCGGGTGGGGTTCCCCTGCTTCGGGGCGGCGCTCGCGGGCTATGTGGAGGCCACGCGCGACGACGATGCCGACAAGAACCGCGTCTGCAAGCCGTCGCCGTATTCGAACACGCCCGCCGACTGGACCACCATGCAGGTGATCGGCGGGGATGCGTCGCTGGCGATGACGAGGGAGGCCGACCTGCGGGAGTGGTCGAACACCACGCCGCTCAACCCTGCCCGCATCCCCGCGGAGCTCACCGACGATCCGTCGGTGCTCGGCGCCCGCGACCGGTTGAAGCAGACCATCGGAGCCGGACGCGCGCGTCTCGCGGCGCTCGCGGACCTCGGGTGACGCCGCGGGATCCCTGTCAGTCGAAGACCGGGGTCTGGAAGCGGCGCTCGTAGCGGCGGATGCACTGCGTGTCACGCGCGAACTGGAAGGCCGCCACGCATTCCGGGTCGGTGCGGGAAGCGATGCGGTAGGCCTCGTAGTCCGCCATGGACGGGAAGGTGAACAGCGCGAAGGCCTCGTCGCTGTCGCCCTCGCCGGGCATGAAGTAGCCGTGGTGGGTGCCGCCGAGCCTGTTGACGAGCCGGATCCACTCCCGGCCGTACTGCGTGAACTCCTCGAGCTTGTCGGGGTCGATCTCGTAGCGCAGGTGGATGGTGATCATGGGTGTCCGTTCGTCCGTCGGGCCGGCAGTCGCGCCGTGGGCCGTCTTCGATTGTCGCCGACCGTGGGTCCCCGACTGTCGACGGGGCGGCCCATCGGCCGCGGCTGGCGGAATCGCGTCCACCTTTGGCAGGACGTCGCCCACCCTCTGCCGCGGTGCCGAGGGCGAACCGAACGCGGAGGGTCCTGATACCGCCGTATCCTGAAGACGCCGGCGACGGAAGGCCCTCTGTGAACATCACCCTGCTGCAACGGTTCGTCACCGTCGTCGCCGAAGACCTGCACTTCCCGCGCGCCGCGCAGGCGCTCGGCATCCCGCTCGCCGCGCTGTATTCGTCGATCGACAAGCTGGAGGCCGAGGTCGGACACCCGCTGATCGTCCGCGGCAAACCCAGCTGGTCGCTGACGCCGGCCGGGGTCCTGCTGCTCGAAGAGGCGCAGCGGCGGATCGCCGAGGCGCCCGTGTCCGCTCCGAAGCCGGCCGTGCCCGCCGGCGGCAAGGCCAAGGCCTCGAAGGGCAAGGGTCGGGCTCCGGCGGTGAAGGGCCAGCCGAAGCCGTTCAAGAAGCGCCAGGGCCGCTAGAGCGGTCGCCGTCCGGACGTCAGACGCGCGGCCGATGCGCGAATACTCGGCGCGGGCGCTGCGGGATGCCGCTCAGTCCCAGTCGAGGTAGTCCTCGATCGGCCACGCGGTGGCACCGACGTGGGTCACGGGGAACAGGTGCCCGGCGCCCTCGACGCGCGCGACACTCACGCGATCCGGTGCGGATGCCTGGAGCTCTTCGCCGTTCGACGGCGGGGTCATCCGGTCCTCGGTGCCCTGCACGACCAGCACCGGCACGGCCGGTGCGAGGGACGACCACTCGAGCTCGGGCGTCGCTTCCAGCGCGCTGCGCTGCATCGACTCGACTTCGGCATCGCGCGCCTGCGCAGGGATCTCCGACATATCGGATCCGAGCTCGTCCGTCGACTCGGCGCCTTCGACGCCGAGCAGCAGCACGCCGTTCACCCGTCCCGGGTGGTCGAGCGAGACCGCCCGCGCGACCGAGCCGCCGAACGCGTGGCCGCCGACCCAGGCGCTCGCGAGTCCGAGGTGCTCCATCACGTCGACGACGTCCTGGGCCAGATCGTGCATCGAGACCACCTGGTCGGCGGCGGCACGCGGATGACGCGGGCCGATGCGGACGACGTGGAAATCCTCCTCGGCCAGCGCGTGCGTGAGCGGACCCAGATAGCTGATGTTGAGGCCGCGCCCCGGAAGCAGCACGAGGGCGGGGCCGTTGGCCCGCTCGTCGACGTAGGGGATCGCACGGCCGTCGGGCTCGAAGATCTGGGTTTCAGCCAAGGTTCTGGGGTCCTCTCGCGTGCACGTTCGTGGGTTCGTCGCGCCCGGCCGGACGCGGTGGGGGCTTCAGACGTTGAAGCGGAACTCGACGACGTCGCCGTCCTGCATGACGTAGTCCTTGCCCTCGAGGCGGGCCTTGCCCTTCGAGCGCGCCTCCACGACCGAGCCGGTCGCCACGAGGTCGTCGAACGAGATGACTTCGGCCTTGATGAAGCCCTTCTCGAAGTCGGTGTGGATGACGCCCGCGGCCTGCGGAGCCTTCCAGCCCTTCCCGATCGTCCAGGCGCGGGCCTCCTTCGGCCCGGCGGTCAGGTACGTCTGCAGGCCGAGCGTGTCGAAGCCGATGCGCGCGAGCTGGTCGAGGCCCGACTCCTCCTGGCCGGTCGATGCCAGCAGCTCCGCCGCGTCCTCCGGGTCGAGGTCGATGAGCTCGGATTCGATCTTCGCGTCGAGGAAGACGGCATGGGCGGGCGCGACCAGCGCCTCGAGCTCCGCCTTGCGGGCGGCATCCGTCAGCACCGCCTCATCGACGTTGAAGACGAAGATGAACGGCTTCGCGGTCAAGAGGCCCAGCTCCTTGATCGGGGCGAGGTCGATTCCCGACGCCGACAGCAGGACGCCGCGCTCGAGGGCGTCCTTCGCCTCGACGGCCGTGGCGAGCACCGAGGGGTCGAGCTTGCGGCCCTTGACCTCCTTCTCGTACCGGGTGATCGCCTTCTCGAGCGTCTCGAGGTCGGCGAGCTGCAACTCGGCGTTGATGGTCTCCATGTCGCTCTTCGGGTTCACCGCGCCCTCGACGTGCACGACGTCGTCGTCGGCGAATCCCCGGACCACCTGGGCGATGGCGTCGGCCTCCCGGATGTTCGCGAGGAACTTGTTGCCGAGCCCCTCGCCTTCCGAGGCGCCGCGCACGATGCCGGCGATGTCGACGAACGACACCGCTGCGGGCAGGATGCGCTCGGAGTGGAAGATCTCCGCCAGCTTGTCGAGCCGAGGGTCGGGCAGGTTGACCACGCCGATGTTGGGCTCGATCGTGGCGAACGGGTAGTTCGCCGCGAGCACCTGGTTCTTGGTCAGCGCGTTGAAGAGGGTCGACTTGCCGACGTTCGGGAGTCCGACGATTCCGATGGTGAGAGCCACGGGCATCCAGTCTACGTGGGAGGGATGCCGCACCCTGCCCCGCCTGCACCGGAAGAGTCAGTCGGGGTCGACGCGCCAGCGCATGAGCACGTTGCCGCTCTCCTCCCACACCCGCGTCTCCAGCAGCTTGAGCGCGACCGGCGGTCGATCGTCGAACAGCGGGACCCCCGATCCGGCGATCAGCGGGAACGTCACCAGGTGCAGCTCGTCGACGAGTCCCGCGCGCATCAGGTCGTTCCACAGCACCCGGCCGAGCAGGATCAGGATGCCGCGTCCCTCGCGCTCCTTCAGCGCGGCGACTTCTGCGCGCGCCGCGGCGACGGGCACGATGCGGACGTTCTCGTAGGGAGCGACGTCGGCATCGGTGATCGTGTCCGAGACGACGATCTTCTCGACACCGAGGATGAGCTCGGCGAACTCGCGGCGGATGGCGGTCGCGGCGGGGTCCGCGCGCACGCTGGTCCAGTAGCCGAGGTTCCCGAGCGCCGAGCGGCGGCCGGCCAGCAGCAGGGTGTCGGAGTCCCGCAGGAGCGCCGTGGTGTAGTGGTCGAACGTGTCCGCACCGTGGTAATCGGGGTGCCAGTGCTCGAAGAACGAGACGATGTCGTGGTCGTCGTCCTCGTAACGGCCGTCGACGGTGACGAAGTTGCAGACGGTGAGAGTGCGCATCCGCGACACGGTACTCCGCCCCGAGGACACCCGAGGACCGCACCCGTTGCCCGGCCGTCGCCGCCGGACGATACTGACGCCATGGACGACTGCTGCGCACCGCAGACGCCTGACGGATACGAGCGCGAGTTCGACGCGCGGTTCGCACGCGGGCTCGCGCGTCGCTACCGCAACGAGGGGCTGACGCCCAGCGCGCAGCTGATCCTCTCGTTCGCGGCATCCATCGGCCTGGACGGCGCCTCCGTGCTCGAGATCGGCGGCGGCATCGGCGACATCCAGCTCGAAGCACTCAAGCGCGGCGCTGCCCACGCCACGAACGTCGAGCTGTCGTCGGCGTACGAGCCCGAGGCGGGTCGGCTGCTCGATGAGGCGGGACTCCGCGAACGCGTCACGCGTGTGCTGGGCGTCGACCTCGCGGGCACGCCGCAGGCCGTGGATCGGGCGGACATCGTCGTCCTGCATCGGGTCGTCTGCTGCTACCCCGATTACCGTCGGCTGCTCGGCGCCGCGGCCGGCCGAGGCAACCGCGCCGTGGTCTTCAGCCATCCGACGCACAGCCTCGGCATGCGCTTCGCCGCACGCATGATCAACGCGTGGTACACGCTGACGGGCAATCCGTACCGCGCGTTCGCGCACGCGCCCGATGCGATGGTCGACGTGCTGCGCGAACGCGGGTTCGAGCCCCGGTTCCGCGAGCGCAGAGGACCGTGGCACGTCGTGGGGACGGTTCGCATCTGACGACGCCGTCGGTGCCCGCACCCGCGGCGTCAGGGACGGATGCTGCGGTACGCGCGCGTGACGTACGGCAACGTGATCGTCTCGGCGCCGTCGCCCGCTCCGTGCGGCTCCGCGCGCCGCCGCTCGTCGAACAGGTCGCCGACGGCGGCGAGGATCCTGGCGCGCTCGGCGTCGGAAGCGGTGATGATGTAGCTCCGTGAGGCGACCATGTCGAGCAGGGCGGCACGGGAGAGCGAGCGGGTCCAGCTCCACGACCTCGCCTCGAGGCCGTCGAACGGCTGGGCGACCTGCGGCCCGTCGCCCGCGAGCATCTCCTCGGCGTGACTGCCGTGCATCGCGGCGGTGAGCCGCGCGACCCAGGGGTCGGACTCGTCGCGGATGTTCCACACGAGGCCGAGCACGCCGCCGGCGCGGAGCACGCGCCCGGCCTCCGCGGAGGCCGCGACCGGGTCGACCCAGTGCCACGCCTGTCCGAGCAGCACGGCGTCGACGGAGGCGTCGGGCAGCGGCATCCGCTCGCCCGTGCCCACGAAGGTGGGGATGCCGTGCACGTTGCCGCGCAGCGTGGCGAGCATGTCGGGGTCGGGATCGATCGCGACGACCTCGGCGCCCGCCTCGACGATCGTGCGGGTGAGCTTGCCGGTGCCGGCGCCCACGTCGGCGACGCGCAGCGCGCGGCCCTCGTCGCGCACGGGGGCGAGCATCCAGTCCACCGCTTCGCGGGGGTAGTCCGGCCTCCCCGACTCGTAGGCTCCGGCGGCGGACCCGAACGACAGCGACATCTCCTCGCGGCTGGCCATGATCCGACCCTATGCCGACACCCTCGTGCGGCGCGCCTTCCGTCGGCGCGGCCTGTGCCGGGTGAGTCTGGGGAGGTGCCATTGGACTTCACCGCGATCGACTTCGAGACGGCGAATTCCAGCAACGCCTCCGCCTGCGCCGTCGGCCTCGTGCGCGTGCGCGACGGCCGGGTCGTCGACAAGACGGGCTGGCTCATCCGCCCGCCCGCCGGTCACGACGTGTTCTTCGAGCTGAATGTGCGCATCCACGGCATCCAGCCCGAGGACGTCGCCGACGCCGCCCCATGGAGCCGGCAGCTCGCCGACATCATCGCCTTCGCGGGCGACGACATCCTGGTGGCGCACAACGCCGGCTTCGACATGGCCGTGCTCAAGCGCGCGTGCGACGCGACGGGCGACGACTGCCCCGCCTACCGCTACGCCTGCAGCCTGCAGGTCGCGCGCAAGGTCTACCGGCTCGAGTCGTACCGGCTGCCGTTCGTCGCGGCCGAGGCGGGCTTCGGGGACTTTCCGCACCACAACGCGACGGCCGACGCGCTCGCCTGCGCCCACGTCATGATCGACGCCGCGCGCCGCCTGGGCGCGGCGGACATCGAGGCGCTCACCGAGGCGGTCGGCGTGCGCGTGTCGCAGATCGCGATCACCCAGGCCCCCGCCGTCTCGTTCGCCGTCGCCTGAAGCCCCAGCGCGGTGCGAGCGTCATGTCGGAGGCCTCGGTCATTCTGAAGGCATGGACGCAGCAGTGATCGGTGTGGTGGTGATCGCCTGCATCGTCGTGGGTGCCGTGGCCGGATGGGCGGCAGGACTCGCGCGCGGTGCCGCCCGCGCGGCCCGAGAGCAGGCAGCACTCACGGCGCAGCTGGCGGGGTCTGAAGCCGCGCGTCAGGGCGTCCAGGCCCAGCTCGAGCACCAGCAGCTGCTGTACCGCGAGCTGGCGAGCCAGGCGCGCCATGACCAGGCGGCGCGGGAGGAGCGGGAGCGGCGCGAGCAGTCCGTGCTGCGGGCCCTCGCCCCCGTGCAGGAGACGCTCGCCGCGATGCACACCAAGGTCGACGACCTCGAGCGCGATCGGCACCTCCAGTTCGGCACGCTGGCCGAGCAGCTGCGCCGTGCGCAGGAGTCCGACGAGGCCCTGCGCGTGACGACCGAGTCGCTGGCGAGCGCCCTGCGCTCGGGCAGCACGCGCGGGGTCTGGGGCGAGACCCAGCTGCGCCGCGTCGTCGAGGCGGCCGGCCTCACCCGACATGTCGACTTCGACCTGCAGGCATCGATCACGACGGATGCCGGTGCAGGCCGCCCCGACATGGTCATCCGCCTGCCCGGCGACAAGGCCATCGCCGTCGACGCGAAGGTGCCGCTCGACGCGTTCCTCGAGGCCAGCGCGATCCCGCTGACCGCACAGGGGGCGGAAGCGGCGCGACGTCGCTCACTGCTCGACAAGCACGTCAAGGCGGTGCGCGCGCATGTCGACGCGCTCGCGCGCAAGACCTACTGGGCCGGCCTGTCGTCGAGCCCAGAGTTCGTGGTGTGCTTCCTTCCGAGCGAGTCGCTGCTGGCCGCCGCTCTCGAAGAGGATGCCTCGCTGCTCGACTACGCGTTCGGCAAGCGGGTCGCGCTGGCGTCGCCCGTGAACCTCTGGGCGGTGCTCAAGACGGTCGCCTACACCTGGACCCAGCAGGACGTGTCGCAAGAGGCCCGAGCCCTCTTCGACCTCGGCAACCAGCTGTACGAGCGACTCGGGTCGCTCGCCACGCACGCCGACGACCTGCGGCGCGCGATCGAGCGGACCGTCGACAGCTACAACCGCTTCGCCGGGTCGCTCGAGACCCGCGTGCTGGTGAGCGCGCGCAAGTTCCCCGGCATCGATGCGACGAAGCTCGACGCGGTGAGCGAACCCGCCACGATCGACAAGAGCCCGCGCCGGCTCACCGCGCCCGAACTGCTCGACGAGACCCTCGCCGGCATCGACGAGACCCCCGCACCGCCGACGGCGACCACGACGCCCACGGCGACCGCGGAACTCGGCGACGTGCGCGTGCGCATCGCCATGCCGAACGACTAGCGCCGGAGCTCAGGCGCCGCCCGGCACGAAGCTGAGGAGCACGATCACGGCGGCGGACACGCCGACGAAAGCGCCCACCATCCACCAGGCGCTGATCTCGTGGCCCTCGTCACGCCGGACGCGCAGCAGCACGTCGGGGCGACGAGCCGGATCGATCGCATTGGCGACCACCGCATGCGCGCCCGTCTGGGGCGACGACGGTTCAGCGGACTGCGCAGACATCGTCAACTCCTCGCGTCGGAAACACCATCATGTCTCCATCGACACCACAGTCGATTCTGCCAGAGTCGCCCGTGAACGGCGGTCACGAATCAGTCACAAGAGCATCATCTGCCACACCGGCCACAGCTGCCCCGCGGGACACGTCCTCAGATGCAGTCAGCTCACAGCCACTTCGAGACGAGGTGCTCCGACGAGATGCGCCGCAGCGTCCCCGACGCTCCACGCAGCACGACGCTCTCGGTGTACAGATAGCCGCCCTCGCGGCGCACACCGGCGACGAGCGCGCCGTCGGTCACCCCGGTCGCCACGAAGATGGTGTTGCTGCCCTTGACGAGTTCGTCGGCCTCGTACACGTATCCGTCGAGCCGCAGGCCGGCATCGACGCCGCGCTGCTTCTCGTCGTCGTCGCGCGGCCAGAGCCTGCCCTGGATGTGACCTCCGAGCGCCTTGATCGCACAAGCCGTCACAATGCCCTCGGGGCTGCCGCCGACGCCGACGCACATGTCGGTGCGCGCGTTGTGACGGGCGGCGTTGATCCCGCCGGCGACGTCGCCGTCGCTCATCAGGCGCGTGCCCGCCCCCGCTTCGCGGATCTCCTCGATGAGGCGCTCGTGGCGTGGGCGGTGCAGCACCGACACGACCAGCTCGTCGACGGGCTTGCCGAGCGCCTTGGCCAGCAGACGGATGTTCTCGCCGATCGGAAGGCGGATGTCGACCACTCCGACTCCGGCCGGGCCGGTGACGAGCTTGTCCATGTAGAAGACGCTGGAGGCGTCGAGCATCGTGCCGTGGTCCGAGACGGCGATGACCGACAGCGCGTTGTTGCGCCCGGCGGCCGTCAGCGAGGTGCCGTCGATCGGGTCGACCGCCACGTCGGCCTGAGGCCCGCGGCCGTTCCCGACCCGCTCGCCGTTGTACAGCATCGGGGCTTCGTCCTTCTCGCCCTCGCCGATGACGATGGTGCCGTCGAAGTTCACGGTGGTGAAGAACGCGCGCATCGCATCGACGGCGGCTCCGTCCGCCGCCTCCTTGGCTCCGCGGCCGATGAACGGCACAGCGCGGATCGCGGCGGCCTCGGTGGCCCTCACCAGCTCGAGTGCGAGGTTGCGGTCGGGATGGAGGGGACTCATGTCCGCGGTCAGACTCACCATGCTGGTCAGCCTAGCCAGGCGGCTGCCCGATTCCCCGGAATTTCACGCTTTCAGAAGTGAAGGAATCGCATTTCTTTCCGATGCTGCAGGGACGTGGATTTCCCGCGGCGGCGCAGCGCAGCGGCATCCGTGCGCGATCCGGCGCTTCGGTAGAGTTTGCAGTACGCCCGCAAGGATCGACAGCCTGGGGCCGACGCCCTTCCGCCGACGCCCTTCCGCCCGACACCCTTCGGCCGGCACTTTCAGCCGAAACCCTTCAGCCGACACGTTCAGCACAGCGAAGATCTAGGAGCACCCATGCCCGTCGCCACCCCGGAACAGTACGCCGACATGCTGGACCGCGCGAAGGCCGGTGGCTTCGCGTATCCCGCCATCAACGCCGCCAGCTCGCAGTCGGTCAACGCCGTCCTGCAGGGCCTCACCGAGGCCGGATCCGACGGCATCATCCAGGTCACCACCGGCGGCGCCGACTACTTCGCCGGCCACACCGTCAAGGCCCGCGCGACCGGCGCCCTCGCCTTCGCCGCCTACGTCCACGAGGTCGCCAAGAGCTACCCCATCACGGTCGCCCTCCACACCGACCACTGCCCCAAGCCGGCGCTCGAGGACTTCGTGCTGCCGCTCATCAAGGCATCGGAGCAGGTCGTCGCCGACGGCGGCAACCCCATCTTCCAGTCGCACATGTGGGACGGCTCGGCCGTGCCGCTCGCCGAGAACATCGAGATCGCGAAGGAGCTGCTCCCCCGCATCAAGGCGATCAACGCCATCCTCGAGGTAGAGATCGGCGTCGTCGGCGGCGAAGAGGACGGCGTCCAGCACGAGGGCTCGAACGAGGCTCTCTACACGACGACCGCCGACGTCTCGCAGGTCGTCGAAGCACTCGGCCTCGGCGACCAGGGCCGCTGGATCGCGGCCCTCACGTTCGGCAACGTGCACGGCGTCTACAAGCCCGGCAACGTGAAGCTGCGCCCCGAGCTGCTCGGCGAGATCCAGGAGGGCATCGCCGCGCAGTTCGGCACCGGCCCGAAGCCTCTCGACCTCGTCTTCCACGGCGGCAGCGGCTCGACCGACGAGGAGATCGCGCTGGCCGTGGCCAACGGCGTCGTGAAGATGAACATCGACACCGACACGCAGTACGCCTTCACCCGCTCGGTCGCCGGCTTCATGTTCCAGAACTACGACGGCGTGCTGAAGGTCGACGGCGAGGTGGGCAACAAGAAGGCCTACGACCCGCGTGCGTGGGGCAAGATCGCCGAGTCGGCGATGGCGGCCCGCGTCGTCGAGGCGACGCGGCAGCTCGGTTCGGCGGGCAAGAGCCTCGCCGCGTAACAGCCCACGCGGGCAGCGATGCCCGTGAACATCGGATGCCCCGGCACCCGCCCTGCGAGGGGCTGGGCGCCGGGGCATCCGCATCTCGTCGAGGCGGCCGGGAGGCAGCGTCTATTCGGGGTCGCGGTAGACGTCGAGGAGCCCGGGAGCGCCCTCCGGGCGATGGAGCACCACGATCTCGTCCCCGGCCTGCACCCGCCCACCCTGGACCACGCGCAGGTAGGGTCCGAGGCGGCGTTCGCTCGAGAAGCGCTTCACCCAGCCGCGCGCCGCGTCGCCGCCGACCCAACGGGCGAACGTCTGACACGGCGTCCGCGGCATCGTCACCTCGACCTCCACGCGGTCGCCGATCCGCCATCGCTCGCCGATCAGCGCCCCGTTGACATCGAGCCCTTCGACGCGGAGGTTCTCGCCGAACCATCCGGGCGGGAGTTCCCGCCCGAGCTCCGACTCCCAGTACGCCGCGTCCTCCGCCGCGTACGCGTACAGCGCCTTGTCCACGCCGCCGTGGTGCTTGCGGTCCGCCTGCACGTCGGCGTAGACGCCGTACGGCCCGACGCGCACCGGCCCGTCCACGGGGGCCTTGTCGATGGCGGTCACGCCGACGGAGCCGCGGTCGGGGTGCAGACGCCGGACAGCGCAGACGGCGACGAGGCGAGGCATCCGCTCATCGTAGCCAGCGCGCCCGTACCCACGCGAGGCCAGGACGACCTCACTCTCCCGGCTCCCCGCGCAGCAGGACGCTGCCGTCCGAGACGGCACGCACCTCGATCGCGGCGATATCGGAGCGGTCCAGTGCGGTGCCGGCGTCCAGGTGCGCGGTCGATCCCGGGCCGGCGCGCCAGCTCGACAGTTCGCTGGTGGCGCCGTCGGCCGACGTGACGACGAGCACGTACGGCCACTCCTGGTCGGCGACGGAGGGGTCGTCGCTGGAGGCGTACTCGCAGACCATCGCGATGCGCGTGCCCCACGCGACGTCGGTCAGCTCCACCGTCGCACTCAGCGGCACGTCGGTGACGGGCTGGAGCGCGACGACCTCTTCGGGCACCGCCGCCGGAACGATCGAGGTCGTGACCGCGAAGGCGACCACCACCGCGAGCACCGCCGCCGCCGCGATGCCGGCTCCCCACGCGATCACCCGCCGACGGCGGGCGTAGCGCCTGCCCCGTGCCACGAGCCGCGCCCGCGTCGCGGGATCGAGGCCGCTGCCCTGACCCGGCGCGTCGAGGAGCGACTCGGCGCGGTCGACCCCCACGCGCGCCAGCAGACCGATCGCCGGGGCGAGGTCGGCGATCGCGTCACGACAGATACGGCAGTCGTCGAGGTGCGCCTCGTAGAGCTTGCGGTCGTCGGAGCCCAGCGCGCGCACGACGTACGCGGCATCCCATTCCGCGAAGCGGACGTGGTCGGTGCTCATCGCGTCAGCCCCTTCTCCTGCAGGGTGAGCCGAAGGGCGCGCAATCCGTAGTGGAGGCGGGACTTGACGGTGCCGGCGGGGATGTCGAGCTCGTCAGCCATCTCGGCGACCGACTGCCCGCGGTAATAGGCCCGCACGACGACGGCGCGATGCTCCGTCGTCAATGCGGCCAGCGCCTCCTCGACGATGATCGCCTCGAACAGCGCGTCGGTCCCATCGGGCGCGATGCGCTCGGGCACCTCCGCCACGCCGATCTCACGGCGGCGGCGCGCGCTGCGGGCCTCGTCGATGACGAGGTGGCGGGCCACCGTGAACATCCACGAACGCGTGGTCGAGGGGTCCTGCTCGAGGATCCTGGGCGTACGCCACGCCCGCAGCAGCGTCTCCTGCACGATGTCGTCGGCACCGGAACGATCGCCGGTGAGATGCACGACGTAGCGCCAGACCGGGGCGGCGTGGGCATCGTAGAGAGCGGCCAGCCGAGCGGCGTCACGATCGGCGGCGCCCTCCCGACTCTCCACGCTGTCGTGCGGCATCCATCACCTCCCGCAGGAGACACGAGACGTGGCAGCCGCAGGTTCAGGTGAGCCGCAACGCCCGTGCCGTCATCCGAGTATGGACCTTTGGCACCTGGTCACGGCACCCCGACGCCGCGTGCCGCCCGCACCCGACAGCGCACCGCCGTTACGCGACCCGCGCTGCGGGCACTCAGCCGCCCGCGCTGTCGATGAGCGCCTGCCACACCGCGGGATCGCTCAGGAGCGGGACAGCCATCAGCGCGCCGGCCGCGAACGTGAACAGGATGCCGGCCACCAGCGGGATCCACCAGGTCAGCCGCCCGCGGCGCACGCTCCAGAACGAGACCGCCGTCGTCGCGCACCACCCGATGGTCAGCACGAGGACGGCGGCGATCCCCCACGCCCTTCCGTCGGCAGGGTCGCTGACCTGAACGTCGACGCCCAGCATCGTGAGCATCGTCTCGGCGTACGCGCCGTAGTCGAGGAACGCCGGCACCGCCGACACGACGTTCACCAGGCCGTACGCCAGCAGCGCGAACGTCACGATCCGGTCCACCGGGCGTGGGCGTCGCGGGGCGGGCTCGGCAGGCTGAGACGGCGACGGGATGCCGGCTGCCGGGGCCTCCTCCGTCATGATGGGCGTCGCCAGCTCCTGCTGCCAGGGAGCGGGCGCCTGGATGCGAGCGCGCTGCTCTTCGGGCGTGGCGTACTCGCCGTATTGCGGCCGGGGTCGCGATGATTCGGCACCGTGCGGCCGGGGTCGCGATGTTTCGGCACTGTGCGGCCGGGGTGAGGATGACTCGGCACCGCGCGGATGGGGCAGCGGTGCCTCCGCGGGCGGCGCCGCCGATCCCGACGGCGGATCGGGCTCTGCGGTCGCCGGTGCGTCGCTCATGCGCGGCTCCGGCCACCGAGGGCACGGTCGTCACGCCGGCCCGCGGCATCCGTCCGCAGCTCCTTGGGGAGGGAGAACTGCAGGTCCTCCTCGGCGGTGCGCACCTCTTCGACGTCGCGGTATCCGGCGGAGGCGAGGTCGTCGAGCACCTGCTGCACGAGCACCTCGGGCACCGACGCGCCGCTGGTGACCCCGACGGTCTCGACGCCCTCGAGCCAGGCCTGCTCCACCTCGTCCGCGTAGTCCACGCGATAGGCGGCCTTGGCACCGTACTCGAGTGCGACCTCGACGAGCCGCACGCTGTTCGACGAGTTCGCCGAGCCCACGACGATCACGAGGTCGGCATCCTTCGCGACCTTCTTGATCGCGACCTGGCGGTTCTGCGTCGCGTAGCAGATGTCGTCCGACGGCGGGTCCTGGAGCTCGGGGAACCGTGCCCGCAGGCGCCGCACCGTCTCCATGGTCTCGTCGACCGACAGCGTCGTCTGCGACAGCCACACGACCTTCGACGGATCGCGCACCTCGATGGTGTCAGCTTCGTCGGGAGAGTTCACGATGGTGACGTGGTCGGGCGCCTCGCCCGCCGTTCCCTCGACCTCTTCGTGGCCGACGTGACCGATGAGGAGGATCTCGAAATCGTCGCGGGCGAAGCGCACGGCTTCACGGTGCACCTTGGTGACGAGCGGGCAGGTCGCGTCGATGGCGCGGAGGCCGCGATCGGATGCCGCATTCACGACCGCCGGCGACACCCCGTGCGCGCTGAACACGACGTGGGCGCCCTCGGGGACCTCGTCGACCTCCTCGACGAAGATCGCGCCGGCGGCCTCGAGCTCGGTGACGACGTGGATGTTGTGGACGATCTGCTTGCGCACGTACACCGGCGCACCGAAACGCTCGAGCGCCTTCTCGACGGCGATCACGGCGCGGTCCACGCCCGCGCAGTAGCCGCGCGGGGATGCCAGGAGCACCCGCTTCTGTCCGGACCCGGCGATATCCTGGAGCGGTTCACGCCGCCGCGGGATGCGCGGAATGGGCATGCTCACAGGGGTCTGACTCATTCGGGTCTGCCCCGCGGTGCTGATGCTCACCCCACGATTCTACGGGCGGGCTCCTGAGCGGGGCCTCCGTGAGACCACCCGCGGCGCCGAGCGGTGCCCCGGGCGAGAGCCACCCGCCCTCCGGGCACGAAAGGACCGCATGACGACCTTCCAGCCCGTCGCCGTCCCCGGCGAGCCCCCGCCCGCCGACTCGGTGCGCCCGCGGGACTCCACCGCGCAGGCTCCGACCTCGGTCGCCCGCCTCAACGACACGATCCGCGGCTTCGTGCAGACGTGGGGGTCGGTGTGGGTCGAGGGCGAGATCACGGCGTTCAACCTGCGCGGCGGCAACGTGTTCGGGCGCCTCAAGGACCTCGCCGGCGACGCCACGATCTCGTTCCGCATCTGGTCGTCCACGCGCGACCGGCTGCCCGGCGACCTCAAGGTCGGCGACCACGTGATCGCCTGCGTGAAGGCGGACTACTTCGTCAAGAACGGCGACTTCGGCTTCGGCGTCTCGGCGATGCGTCATGTCGGGCTCGGCGACCAGCTCGAGCGTCTCGAGCGGCTGCGGGTGCAGCTGCGAGCCGAGGGGCTGTTCGACCCGTCGCGCAAGAACGCCCTGCCGTTCCTTCCGCGCCTGATCGGCCTGATCACCGGCGAGAATTCGGATGCCGAGAAGGACGTGCACCGCAACGCCGAGCTGCGCTGGCCCCAGGTGCGGTTCCAGACCAAGTACGCCGCCGTCCAGGGCGACCGCTGTGTGCCCGAGACGATCGCGGCACTGAAGGCGCTGGATGCCGCGCCCGACGTCGACGTCATCATCATCGCGCGCGGCGGCGGCGACCCGCAGACCCTGCTCGGCTTCAGCGACGAGCGCCTGCTGCGGGCGGTGGCCGCGGCATCCACCCCCGTCGTCAGCGCCATCGGCCACGAGAACGACCATCCGCTGCTCGACGACGTCGCCGACCTCCGCGCCTCGACGCCGACGGATGCCGCCAAGCGCGTCGTCCCGGATGTCGCGGAGCAGCGCGCCATCGTCGGTCAGCTGCGCTCCCGCATGAACATGCGGCTGACGCAGCGGATCTCGCACGACATCGCGCAGCTCGAGCAGCTCAGGTCGCGTCCGGTGCTGCGTGCGCCCGAGACGCTCCTCACGACGCGCGCCCACGAGGTGGAGCTGCTCGCGGCGCGGGGGCGCGACCGCGTGGGCCGCTCGCTCCAGCTGCACGAGCGTCGCACCGCCGAGCTCCGTGCGACGCTGCGCGCGCTCTCGCCGGCGTCCACCCTCGCCCGGGGCTACGCCATCGCGCACCTGACCGACGGCGTCATCGTGCGCGACGCGGCGCAGGCTCCGGCATCCACTCCCGTCATCGTCACCGTAGGGCGCGGATCGTTCGCCGCGCACTCCGACGGCGAGATCGCCGAACAGCCGTCCCCCGCCGCCGAGCCTGCGGGGGAAGATGCCGCGCAGGCCGATTCGCCGGGGCGCGGGGCCCCCTCGGCCGCGAACTAAGATGGAGGCCATGACTGAGACGAGCGGCGCCCTCGAGGACGTCGCGACCCTCTCGTTCGAGCAAGCGCGTGATGAGCTCGTGCGCGTCGTCGCCGAGCTCGAGCAGGGTGCGCCGACGCTCGAGCACTCTCTGGCCCTGTGGGAGCGCGGCGAAGCCCTCGCCGCGCGCTGCGAGGAGTGGCTGCTGGGCGCCAAGCGCCGGCTCGAGGCCGCGCGGGCGACGGTCGAACGTGGCGACGGCGAGGCGGCCCGATGACGCGCGGGCCCCGCATCGTCGCCGAGCTCGGCCGGCCCGAGACACCGGAAGAGACCGCCGACCGCAAGGCGGAGTCGTCGCGGGTCTACCGCTCGAGCCAGAATGTGCGCAACCTCGTGGCGGCCCTGCTGGCGACCCTGGCGGTCGTCGTCGTCATCATGTTCGCCGTTCCTCGTGGCACTCCCCCGGAGCGCGAGCCCATCGACGTCGCCGCGGTCGCCGAGAGCATCGCGGCCTCGGAGGAGCGCACCGTGATCACGCCCGAGATGTCGGACGGGTGGGTGGTGAACAACGCGGGCATCGAAGGCAACGGCTCGGTGCGCGCCTTCACCGTCGTCTACGCCCCGGCAGGAGAAGACCAGCGGGGCTTCCTGCGTGTGGCTCAGGGCTTCGACGCCGACGAGGCGTGGGCGGCACGGGTGCTCTCGGGCTCCGCCCCGCAGGACACCGTGACCATCGACGGCATCACGTGGGAGCGCTACGACCTCGACGCCGATCGCACCGGCAACATCACGGTCGCTCTGGCCACCGACGCCGGCACCGACACCGTGCTGATCTACGGCGCCGCCGCCGAGAAGGCCCTGGAAGAGACGGCGCGCTCCGTCACCGATCAGATCACCGCGCTGCGCGAGGAGGCCGAGTGACCGACCAGCCCGCACCTGCCAAGGCATGGCAGGAGATGCAGCGCGGAAACGCCCGCTTCGTCGCCGGCAACCCGCGGCACCCCCGCCAGGACGTCGACACCCGTCATGAGCTCGCCGACGGACAGCGCCCCCGCGCCGCCCTGTTCGGCTGCTCCGACTCGCGGCTGGCGGCGGAGATCATCTTCGACAAGGGCCTCGGCGACCTGTTCGTCGTGCGCAACGCCGGTCAGGTCATCTCGGACTCGGTCGTCGGCAGTCTCGAGTATGCGGTGGCGGTGCTCGAAGTGCCGCTCATCGTGGTGCTCGGCCACGACGCGTGCGGTGCCGTGCGCGCGGCGATCGACATCACCGCTCCCGAGGCCGACCCCCTGCCGCCGCACATCTGGCGGCTGATCTCCCCCATCGTGCCCGCGGTGCGCCGCGTCCAGCGCGGGTCCGCCGTGGACGGCGTCTACCCGGCCGCGATCGACGCCGACGAGGTCGGCCGCGAGCACCTGCGCGACACCGTAGGCGAGCTGCTCAACGCGTCCGAGCTCATCAGCACAGCCGTCGCCGAGGGCCGCCTCGCGATCGTCGGCGCCAACTACCGCCTCGCCGAAGGCACCGCGGTCCCCGACGTGATGGTCGGCATCCCCGACCTGGCCTGATCCCGACTTCTCCCCCCACCCGTACCGACACGTGAGGAACAACGACGTGACCGACATCGAGTACCGCATCGAGCACGACACCATGGGCGAGGTGCGTGTGCCCAAGGACGCGCTCTACGCCGCGCAGACGCAGCGCGCCGTCGAGAACTTCCCGATCTCCGGCGACCGGCTCGAGCCCGCGCAGATCGTGGCGCTCGCTCGCATCAAGAAGGCCGCGGCGCTCGCGAACAAAGAGCTCGGCACCCTCGACGGCGCGATCGCCGACGCGATCGCCGGCGCCGCCGACCGGATCATCGCGGGCGAGTTCGCCGACCAGTTCCCGATCGACGTCTACCAGACCGGCAGCGGCACGTCGTCGAACATGAACATGAACGAGGTGCTGGCCACTCTCGCGACGCAGGCGCTCGGCGCCACCGTGCACCCGAACGACCACGTCAACGCGTCGCAGTCGTCCAACGACGTCTTCCCCACGTCGGTGCACATCGCGGTGACACAGGAGATCATCGACGACCTGATCCCCGCGCTCGACCACCTCGCGGTGGCCCTGGAGGCGAAGGCCGACCTGTGGAAGACCGTCGTCAAGTCGGGCCGCACCCACCTGATGGACGCGACGCCGGTGACCCTGGGCCAGGAGTTCGGCGGCTACGCCCGTCAGATCCGCCTCGGCATCGAGCGCGTGCAGTCTGTGCTCCCCCGCGTCGCAGAGGTGCCGCTGGGCGGCACGGCGGTGGGAACCGGCATCAACACGCCGCTCGGCTTCCCGCAGCGCGTGATCGAGCTGATCGTGACCGACACCGAGCTTCCGATCACCGAAGCCAAGGACCACTTCGAGGCCCAGGCCAACCGCGACGCTCTGGTCGAGGCATCCGGCGCTCTGCGCACCGTCGCCGTCTCGCTCACGAAGATCAACAACGACCTCCGCTGGATGGGCTCGGGCCCGAACACCGGCCTCGGCGAGCTGCACATCCCCGACCTGCAGCCCGGTTCGTCGATCATGCCGGGCAAGGTCAACCCGGTGATCCCCGAAGCGACGCTCATGGTGTGCGCCCGGGTCATCGGCAACGACGCGACGGTCGCGTGGGCCGGAGCCTCCGGCGCCTTCGAGCTGAACGTCGCGATCCCCATCATGGGCAGCGCGGTGCTCGAGTCCATCGAACTGCTCGCCAACACCTCGCGCGTGCTCGCCGACAAGACCATCGACGGTCTCGAGGCGAACGTCGAGCGCGCGGCGGCCTACGCCGGGATGTCGCCGTCAATCGTCACGCCCCTCAACAAGCTCATCGGCTACGAGGCGGCGGCGAAGATCGCCAAGCACTCGGTGGCGAAGGGCATCACGGTGCGCGAAGCCGTGATCGACCTCGGCTACGTGGAGCGCGGCGAGCTCTCCCTTGAGCAGCTCGACGAGAAACTCGACCTGCTCTCGATGACGCACGCGGGCTGATTCGCCCGCCCCATGCCGCTCCCCCTGCGTCGGCGGGATAATCGGGACATGGCCCGAACGCCCCGCCCGGTCCCCGCGCGCGTCAGGATCCTTGCCGCGATCCTCGCCGTGGCGTGCGTCGGTCTGGCGATCGTGGGCAGTGTGACGTTCCTCGTGCAGCGCGAGCAGGCCCTGGCGGGCATCAACGAACGGCTCGAAGCTCAGGTCGACTCGCTGCAGGCGGTGTCCGCCGATGCCGCCGAGGGCGCGACCCAGGGGGCTCCCGCGGCGACCGAGGAGAAACTCGACAAGGACGACTTCCGCTCCATCGACGAGTACCTCAGAGCCGTCGTCGCGCGGCTCGTCCCCGCCCGCAACGAGGCCTCGCTGGCGCTGGTCGACGGCGTACCGCGCTGGGTTCCGGCCACGCTGTCCGGCTTCGACATCTCGAAGAACCAGCAGCTCATCGACCGCGTCGTCGAGGAGACCGCAGACGGCGGCACGAAGCGGGGAACCGCGGTGACCGACCAGGGATCGCTGCGCTACATCGCGATTCCGGTGCGCATGGATGGCGACCCGGGACAGGGACTCTACGTGCGCGCGGTCAACCTCGGCGAGGAACTGCAGCCGGTGACGTTCGCGATGACGACGTACGTGATCGCCGCGGTGGCGGTGCTGTTCGCGATCGGCATCGTGGGCTGGTTCGTGACGGGGCGGCTGCTGTCGCCGATCCGCCATCTGCGTGAGACGGCCGACGCCATCTCCATCAGCGACCTCTCGCGGCGACTGGAGCCGCACGGCAACGACGACATCTCCGACCTCTCCCGCACCGTGAACTCGATGCTCGACCGCCTGGAGGACTCGGTCGACGGTCAGCGTCAGCTGCTCGACGACGTGCGTCACGAGCTGAAGACCCCGATCACCATCGTCCGTGGCCACCTCGAACTGATGAATCCGCAGGATGCCGCGGATGTGGCCTCGGCACGCGACATCGGCATCGCCGAGCTCGACCGGCTGACCCGGCTCGTCGAAGACATCGATCTGCTCGCGACCGCCGAAGCGGACTCCAACACGGTCGCGCCGGTGGACCTCGCGTCCCTGACCGCGCGTGTCGGCGAACTCGTCGCCGTGATCCCGGGTCACACCTGGACGATCGAGGCGATGGCCGACGGTGAGACGAGCGGTGATCAGGACCGCCTGCTGCAGGCCTGGCTTCAGCTGGCCGACAACGCGGCCAAGTACACGCCCGTCGGCAGTCCGATCGAGATCGGCAGCGCGCGCGACCTCGAGGGCACCCGTCTCTGGGTGCGCGATCATGGCCAAGGGATCCCGCCGGACGAGCGTACCCGGATCTTCCGGCGCTTCGACCGCGCTCACGTCAAACGCTCCGTGGGAGGCTCGGGACTGGGCCTCGCCATCGTCGACGCCATCGCCAAGGGTCACGGCGGTCACTGCACGGTCACCGACACCCCCGGCGGCGGGGCCACTTTCACCATCCATCTGCCTCCGACGGAGGCCGAGCTGCCGGTGCCGGTGCGCGCCGGAGACGTCGTACTGCAACGGGAGGCCGCCGGATGACCAGGATCCTGATCGTCGAGGACGAGCCGCGGATCGCCGCCTTCGTCAGCCGTGGGCTGGAGGCAGCGGGCTACGAGACCCTCGTGGTCGAGGACGGGCCGGAAGGACTCGAGGCGGCCCTCCGCGGTGATGCCGACCTGGTGCTGCTGGATGTGGGCCTGCCGACGATGGACGGATTCGAACTGCTGCGCGAGCTGCGCGCCCGCGGGTCGGCGATCCCGGTCATCATGCTCACGGCGCGTTCCAGCACCCGCGACACCGTCACCGGATTGGATGCCGGAGCCAACGACTACGTACCCAAGCCCTTCACGTTCGAAGAGCTTCTGGCCCGCGTCCGCTCCCGGCTGCGCGAAAGCGTGCCCCAGCCCGGAGTGTCGATCTCCCATGGCGACGTCGTCCTGGACATCCTGGCTCGCCGCGCCACCGTCACCGGACGGGAGATCGACCTGTCGGCGCGTGAGTTCTCGCTGGCCGAGCAGTTCCTGCGCAACCCCGGGCGGGTCCTCAGCCGTGAGCAGCTGCTGAGCCGCGTGTGGGGGCTGGACTTCGATCCCGGGTCCAACGTGGTCGACGTGTACGTGCGCTACCTGCGGGGCAAGCTCGGCTCGGACCACATCGTCACGGTCCGCGGCGCCGGCTACCGCTGGGAGTAGGGCCGGAGGGCACGAAGAAGCCCCCGGTGCTGGGGGACACCGGGGGCTGTGAAAGGCCGGACTGGGGAATCCGACCGTTGTCAGTCGCGCTTGTCTGGGGAATTGCGCGACTGGTCTTTCTTCGCGTCGTGACCGGCGCCGTTGCCGTTCCCGACGTTCGAGCCCGCTTGCGCGGGACGTTCTTTGCCGACCGATACCGGGTCGGGAGCGGTCTGGCGGTCGTACTCCGCCTCAGCCTGGACCTGACGCCGCTGGGTGTCGGGCTCGCTGGGCACAGGGGCCTCGGCGAGTTCGGCGTTGTTGGACAGCTCCGACGACTTCTCTGCCAGTTCCCGCTCGAGGCGTGACACCAGGGCATCGATTCGCGCGGCGGTCCAGCCGTGCGCCTGCGTCCACGCGCGGAGCTCGTCCCACGAGCCGGACGCCTTCGCCGCCGCGATCACGGGCTCGATGTCGGCTGCGGGGGCGGGCCCCGATGCATCCGGCGGCGTCGCCGGGGTGGCGGGGGCCGCAGGCGCCGCCGGGATCTTGGGCGCGTCGGATGCGAACGGCGGATCCACGACGAGCGGAGCAGGTGCTTCGACGACTTCCGCGTCAGCCGGAGGAGCCGCTTCGAGTGTGGCGGTCGGCGTCGCCCGAGGAGACGCGGACGGCGATGTGGTGGAGGGAACGACCACGCTCTCGGACGCGAGGCTCGTGCCGCGCGAGTCCGTCAGGGCCATGGTGTTCGTCAGCGCGACCGCGGTCACGACGGCGATGCTCGCTGCGACGGCGGTGACGCCGCCGATCACGAGCCCCGTGCGTGCTTCCACGTCTCGCCTGCCTCCCCTGTGCGCCGAACGATTCCCCTCCATCCATGGTGACAGACCGACCGCGTCACAGGAGCCACGGGCGATGAGACTCTTCTCATGCTGATCCGGCGCGGCGGGTCAGGGATGCGGCATCCCCGACCCGCCGCGCCGTCAGCGCATCCGACGGTCTCTCAGGCGAGTTCTCCCGCCTCGAGCAGGTCGGTGACGAGCGCGGCGATGGCGGAGCGCTCCGAGCGCACGAGCGTCACGTGCCCGAACAGCGCGTGCCCCTTCAAGGTCTCGATCACCGACGCGACACCGTCGTGGCGGCCGACGCGCAGGTTGTCGCGCTGGCCCACATCGTGGGTGAGCACGACGCGTGAGCCCTGACCGATCCGGCTCAGCACCGTCAGCAGCACGTTGCGTTCGAGCGACTGCGCCTCGTCCACGATCACGAACGCGTCGTGCAGCGAGCGTCCGCGGATGTGCGTCAGGGGCAGCACCTCCAGTAGGCCCCGCTCGATCACCTCTTCGAGCACGTTGCTCGACACGACCGAGCCGAGAGTGTCGAACACCGCCTGACCCCAGGGGTTCATCTTCTCCTGCTGGTCCCCCGGCAGGTATCCGAGCTCTTGCCCGCCGACGGCGAACAGCGGCCGGAACACGATGATCTTGCGCTGCTGCTGCCGTTCCAGCACCGCCTCCAGCGCTGCGCAGAGCGCCAGCGCGGACTTGCCTGTGCCGGCCCGGCCGCCGAGCGAGATGATGCCCACCTCCGGGTCGAGGAGCAGGTCGATGGCGATGCGCTGTTCGGCAGAGCGTCCGTGCAGCCCGAACACGTCCCGATCGCCGCGGACGAGGCGGAACTCGCCGTCGCCGATGACGCGCCCGAGCGCCGATCCCCGCTCGGAGTGGACGATCAGCCCGGTGTTGACCGGGAGCCCGCGGACGTCCTCGCTGACGGCGACTTCGCTCTCGTAGAGGTCGCTGATGTCGTCGCCCGACACGTCGATCTCGGAGATGCCGGTCCAGCCGGAGTCGACGGCCTGCTCCGCGAGGTACTCCTCCGCGCTGATGCCGAGCGAGGCGGCCTTGACGCGCATGGGCAGGTCCTTCGAGACGACGGTGACCTCCTGCCCGTCCCTCGCGATATTCATCGCGATGGCCAGGATGCGACTGTCGTTGTCGCCGAGTCGCATGCCCGACGGCAGCACCGTGGGGTCGGTGTTGTTGAGCTCGACGCGCAGCGTCCCGCCCTCGCCGACCGGCACCGGGAAGTCGAGGCGGCCGTGCTCGACGCGAAGCTCGTCGAGGTGGCGCAGCGCCTGCCGGGCGAAGTAGCCGATCTCGGGATCGTGCCGCTTGCCTTCGAGCTCCGTGATCACCACGACGGGGATCACGACGCTGTGTTCGGCGAAACGGAAGAATGCCCGTGGATCACTGAGCAGCACCGATGTGTCGAGGACGTAGGTGCGCAGATCCTGATCGGAGTCCGCGACCTCCTCGAGATGCCGACTGCGCTGCTCGTGTGGTGCTCGTGTGGTCACAACCCACTCCCGCCCCGGGTGTTTCACCCGGCAGTCACGAGTCGACCAGGGTAGCGAGTCGAAGATCGTGAAGTCGCGATCCGTGAGGCCGACTCGACCGGGCTCTTTGCCCGATGCGCTCACGCTACGTCCGTGCGCCGACATTGCGCGCGCCCGACACGCAGGAAACATGTGTCGATTCGATGAACGGATGCTGTGGCCCCTCGCCTCGCCGACGGCTCCGGCATCGCGAGGCGATGTCAGCCGGCGAGCGTCGTCACCAGACCCGCGCGGAAGAGAACGCGGCGAGCGCGTCCCCGAACAGCCGGAGCGTGTCTGCGCCCGTGCCGACGTGCGGGGCGACGCGGATGCGGCCCGCCCGCGTGGTCACGGTGAGGCCATGGTTCGCGAGCGACGCGGCGAGCGGTGCGGCGTCCTGCGGAGCGGGTTCGAGTGTGACGATCCCCGCGCGGTGCTCAGGCTCGCGCGGCGTCACCACCGGCACCTCATAGCGGTCGGCGAAGAACATCACGTCCGTCGCGCGTGCCGACAGCGCCGACTCGATCTGCGTGACGCCGACGTCGGCGACCTCGCGGAGCGCCGTCGCCAACCGCGCGGTCGCGAGCGTGTCGGGCCCGGAGACCGAGAATGCCTGGGCCGACGCAGAGGGCGCCGGCACGGTGTCCACCGGCAGGTCGCCGTCGACGCCGCGGAATCCCGAGAGCACGGGCGCGATGCGCTCGAGCGCGCGCTCTCCGAACCACGAGAAGCCGGTCCCGCGTCCGGCGCGGAGCCACTTGTACCCGTGGCCGCAGACGACGTCGGCGGCCAGATAATCCGCCTCGACCATGCCGAAGCCCTGGATGGCATCGACGATGAGCAGACGATCGCCGATGACCTCGCGCAGAGCGGACAGGTCGGTGCGGTAGCCCGTGCGGAAGTCGACGAGACTCACCGCCACGGCCCGGGTGTCGTCGGAGAGAGCAGAGCGCACCGCGTCCGGCGTCATGAATCCGTGCGACGGCTCCACCCACTGCAGCTGGAGTGATCCGAAGGCGTCCGAGGCGCGGGTGGCGGCCACCGTGAGGCTGGGGAACTCGCCCCGGCTCATCATCAGTCCGCCTGCCAGTCCGTAGACGGCGTGCATCAGTCCGTGCGTGGTGGACGGCTGCAGCACCACGTGCTCGGCATCCGTGCCGATCAGCTCGGCGACCAGCTCGCGCGCCTCGCGGACGTGGTCGGCCACCAGCTCGATGCTCGTGCGGCGCCCCGAGCCGAGCAGCTCGGTGTCTCCCTGCGCCTCGCTGCGGACGGCAGGAGAGAGCGGGCCGAACGCCGCCCAGTCCAGATACCCCGGTTCCCCATCGAACGACGCCAGATACGAATCCAGATCGGTCACGCGCATCAGTCTGTCAGAGCGGCGAGCCCCGGTGGGACAGCGGTTTCAGCTGCCGAAGCGGCGCTCTCGCGAGGTGAAGTCGCGGATCGCACGCAGGAAGTCCACCTCGCGCAGATCGGGTCCCAGGGCCTCGACGAAATAGAACTCCGAGTGCGCCGACTGCCACAGCAGGAAGTCGCTCAGGCGTTGCTCGCCCGAGGTGCGGATCACGAGGTCGGGGTCGGGCTGTCCGCCGGTGTAGAGGTGCTCGCCGATCTGCTCGGGGGTGAGGCTCGCGGCGAGCTCCTCGAGCGATCCGCCCTGCTCGTCGTGCTGCGCGATGATGCTGCGCACGGCGTCGACGATCTCGCCGCGCCCGCCGTAGCCGACGGCGAGGTTGACGTGCATCCCGGCGTTGCCCTTGGTGCGGGCCTCGACGTCGGCGAGCACGCGAGACAGGTCGCCGGGCAATGCATCGGCGCGGCCCACGTGCTTCACGCGCCAGTCGCGCTCGTGCGAGAGCTCGTCGGCGAGCTCGGCGATGATCTCGATCAGATCCGACAGCTCGCGGGAGTCGCGCTTGCGCAGATTGTCGTTCGAGAGGAGATACAGCGACACGACGCGGATGCCCACGTCGTCGCACCAGCGCAGGAACTCCTTCATCTTGGCGGCGCCGGCGCGGTGGCCGTGCGCGGCGGAGTCGTATCCGAGCTGCTTGGCCCAGCGCCGATTGCCGTCGATCATCATCGCCAGGTGGTGGGGCACCGCGGCGGGATCCAGCCGCCGGCGCAGGCGGTTGATGTAGAGGCGGTAGAGGGGTCCCCTGCCCTCGTTCGTCTCGCCGCGCGCCACACGCCTACGCTACCCCGGGTGCGGCGGGGACCCTAGCGCGAGGGCGGGCTGCGGCATGGCCTCGACCGGGCATGTTCCCCGACGGGTATGCGCCGCCGTCTACGCTGAGACGATGAGCCGCCGTCGCAGTGATTCCCGGGCCCCCGAGGTCCCCGTGCTGCCGCTGATGGATGCCGCGGCCGTCGATGCCGCGACGCCCGAGATCAAGCCCTCGTGGCGCGGGTGGATCCATGCGGCCACGTTCCCGGTCGCCATCGCCGCCGGCATCGTGCTGATCGTGGTCGCGGAGGGCGGGCCGGCGAAGTGGGCGTGCGTCGTGTTCATGGCGACGTCGCTGCTGCTGTTCGGAAACTCCGCGCTGTACCACCGGTTCGACTGGAACCCGCGGACCAAGACGATCCTCAAACGCATCGACCACGCGAACATCCTGCTGCTGATCGCCGGAACGTACACCCCGATCGCGACGCTCGCGCTCCCGCCGCAGCAGGGCGCACTGCTGCTGGTGCTGGTGTGGAGCGGCGCGCTGGTCGGCATCCTGTTCCGCGTCTTCTGGCTCCACGCGCCGCGCTGGCTGTACGTCGCCCTCTATCTGGCGCTGGGCTGGGCCGCGGTCATGTACCTCGTCGACCTCTTCGAGGCCAATGCCGCGATGATGATCCTCGTCGCCGTCGGCGGGCTGCTCTACACGGGCGGAGCCGTCGTCTATGCGCTCAAGCGGCCCAACCCGTGGCCCGGCCACTTCGGCTTCCACGAGATCTTCCACGTCTGCACGGTGCTGGCGTTCCTGTGCCACTGGACCGCGTGCCTGCTGATCGCGCTCAACCCGCTGTCACCGTCGCTGGGACTGCCTGGCTGACGAAGGATGCCGCGACCCGCGGCATCCCGTCCCGTCCCGTCCGTCTGACGGGGTCAGGCTCGAGGCGCCCCGCCGCGGCGGGGGTCGTCGTCATCGGGGCTCGGCTCATCGGCGCTTCCCGCATCGATGCTCTGGTCATCGGCCTCGGTCGCCTCGGTGGCCCGTGCCGCCTGCTCCTCGGCATCCAGCTCCTCCTGGATGTCCGCGCGCACGCGACCGCGGCGGATGCGCCGCATCATGTCCCACACCAGCAGGATCACGGCGATCGCCACGAACGCGGTGACGAGGAAGCCCACCACGCCCGGGGTCACGATGTCGGGGTCGACCTCGGACGGCGTGGGCGTCGGAGTCGTCGCGGCGCTGAGGATCACGGCGATCGCGTGCTGCATGGGGTCCTCGCTCTGCCCGGGGAGGGCGGTGTCGTCGGGGGTGCGCGCGAGCGCATAGCCTGGAGGTCCAGCCTAATCTTCCGATCCGGCGTCGACTTCCGATCCGGGTCCTCGAGACGTCAGGGAGCGGCGTGACCACGCAGGACATGCTCGACGAGCGCTACGGCCGTCGTCGTTCGCCTGCCCGCCGCTGGGCGATCGGGGGCGCAGTCCTGATCGCGGTGGCGGTCGTCGCCCTGTTCGGCTGGTTCACGGTGCAGAACGCCCTGGACTCCGTCGACGCCGACACGACCTCGTTCGAGGTGGCCGATGAGCACTCGGTCTCGCTCGGATTCCAGATCACCTCTCCCCCGGGATCCGCCGTCGCCTGCGCGATCGAGGCCCAGGACGAGGAGCACGGCGTGGTGGGCTGGCGCGTCGTCGAGCTCCCGGCATCCGATCTGCACGCCCGGGCGTTCCGCGAGGTGATCCCCACGACCGCGCTCGCGACGACGGGATTCGTCAACTCGTGCTGGGTTTTGTCTCCGTCCGCGCAGTGACGTAGTCTGTCGGGACATCAGTCGAATCGCGCCCTGGCCGTGAGCCGGGGCGTTCGGTTTATGCCCGTGCCGCACGTATGCCGGGCCGAACGAAGGAGTCAGCCGTGTCCACCGACGCCCCCGTGACCTTCCTCACCCAGGACGCGTACGACCGCCTGGCCGCCGAGCTCGAGCACCTGTCGACGACCGGCCGCGAGGAGATCGCCAAGCGCATCGAGGCCGCGCGCGAAGAAGGCGACCTCAAGGAGAACGGCGGCTACCACGCCGCCAAGGACGAGCAGGGCAAGCAGGAGGCCCGCATCCGGACGCTCCAGCACCTGCTGAAGACCGCCACGGTGAGCGAGGCCCCGCAGAGCACCGGCGTGGTCGAGCCCGGCACCGTCATCACGGCGATCATCGCCGGCGGCGAAGAGGTCTTCCTCCTCGGCAACCGCGAGATCGCCGTCGGCTCCGAGCTCGACGTCTACAGCGAGGCCTCGCCGCTGGGCACCGCGATCCTCGGCCGCAAGGAGGGCGAGAAGACCTCGTACACCGCTCCGAACGGGCGCGAGATCGCCGTCGAGATCGTCAAGGTCGAGACCTACAACGGCCAGTGACGCCGGTTCCCGACGGGCGCGCGCGGCGCGTCAGTCGGGAACGACGGTCGGAGCATAGCCGGCGCCTTCGAGCACCGAGATGACGTGTGCGCGGTGCTCCTCGCCGCGCGTCTCGACGCTCAGCTGCAGGATCACCTCGCTGATCTGCAGTCCCTGGCCGTGGCGCGTGTGCAGCACCTCGATGACGTTCGCCCCGGCGATCGCCAGCAGCTCCGAGACCTGCGCCAGCTGACCGGGGCGATCCGGCAGCGGGATGCGCAGCGTCATGTACCGACCGGATGCCGACAGCCCGTGCGCGACGACGCGCTGCAGCAGCAGCGGATCGATGTTGCCGCCGGACAGCACGGTCACGGTCGGGCCGTCGGCGACCACCTTGCCTGCGAGGATCGCGGCCACGCCGACGGCGCCCGCCGGCTCGACGACCTGCTTGGCGCGCTCGAGCAGCACGAGGAGCGCCCGCGCGATGTCGTCCTCGGTGACGGTGACCACCTCGTCCACCAGATCCCGGATGATCTCGAACGGCAGGTCCCCCGGCCGGGCCACGGCGATGCCGTCGGCGATCGTCGGCAGGGTGGGCACCTCGAGCGGATGCCCCGCCTCGAGCGACGGCGGATACGCAGCCGAGTTCGCCGCCTGCACGCCGATCACCCGCACCGTGCGGCCCTCCGCGGCGGCGCGGGCCTTGACGGACGCCGCCACGCCGGCGATGAGCCCTCCCCCGCCGATGCCCAGCACGATCGTGTCGAGGTCGGGCAGCTCGTCCATGAGCTCCAGGCCCAGCGTGCCCTGGCCGGCGATGACGTCATGGTGGTCGAACGGATGGATGAACACGGCACCGGTGCGCTCGGCGAACTCGGCCGCCATCCGCAGCGGCGTCTCGACGGTCGCGCCCTCGAGCACGACATCGGCGCCGTAGCCGCGCGTGGCGAGGAGTTTGGGCACCGGCACGCCGAGCGGCATGAAGATCGTGGCGCGGATGCCGAGGGCCTTCGCCGCGAGCGCCACGCCCTGCGCGTGGTTGCCGGCGGAGGCGGCGACCACGCCGCGCGCACGCTCCTCGGCCGTCAGCCGGGAGAGGCGGTACGTCGCGCCGCGGATCTTGAACGACCCGGTGCGCTGCAGGTTCTCGAGCTTGAGGTGCACCGGCACGCCGAGCACGTCGGACAGGTGCTGGGACTCGTCGAGCGGCGTGTGCGTGATGACGCCCTCGAGCGTGGCCCTCGCGTCCTCGAAATCGGCGAGGGTGGGCACCGACGACGCGGAGGGAACCGCATCGTCGGCCGCCGCAGCGGGGCCGGCGGGTCCTGCGGAAGACATGGCGGTGGTCACGGGCGGACTCTCCTCTGCCGCGGAACGGTGCTCCAGATGAGGTCGCCGGAGGGTTTCGCTCCGGTCTCCCACGCACGTTCTGCGAGATAGACGGCGACGACGTTGACGAACGCCGCGAGCGGGACGGCGAACAGTGCGCCGGGGATGCCGGCGATCATTGCACCGCCTGCCACGACGAGCACGACCGCGAGCGGATGCACCTTGACGGCGGAGCCCATGAGCAGCGGCTGGAGCACGTGGCCCTCGAGCTGCTGCACGCCCAGCACGACGACGAGCATCCACAGGGCGATCCAGGGGCCGTTGTAGACGAGCGCGAGGAACACCGCGACGGTGCCGGTCACCACGGCACCGACGATCGGCACGAACGCGCCGAGGAAGACCAGGACGGCGACGGGGATGGCCAGTGGGACGCCGAGGAGTGCGGCCCCCAGGCCGATGCCGATGGCGTCGATCGTCGCGACGAGCAGCTGCGTCCGTGCGTAGTTGACGACGGTGACCCAGCCGGCGCGTCCGGAGCCGTCTGCGGCGGGACGGGCTTTCTTGGGGAAGAGCCGCAGCGTCCACCGCCAGATGCCGGCGCCGTCGGCGAGTAGGCACAGCAGGATGAAGAACGCCAGCACGGCGCCGGTGACGACGTGACCGATGGTGGAGCCGATCGCCAGCGCACCCGACCACAGGAGCTCGGCCTGCTCCTGGACGAAGACCCAGCCCTGGTCGAGGAGGTCGTCGATCTGCTCGGGGCTCAGATGCAGCGGCCCGTCGATGAGGTACTGCCGGAACTGGTCGATGGCCGCGACGGTGCTGGCCCGCACGGAGTCCCACTGGTTCATGATCTGCCACACCACGAGCCAGAGCAGGCCCGTCACGATGGCCAGGGTGCCGACGACCGAGATGACGATGGCGAGCCAGCGGGGAACGCGCCGGCGGAGCATCCACGCGAAGGTGGGCCACAGGAGCGCGGTGATGAGGATGGCGATCAGCAGCGGGATCACGAGCAGCTTCAGCTGGATCACGAGCCACACGACGATGCCGATCGCCGCAGCGACGACGATCACCCGCCAGGAGTACGCGGTCGCGATGCGCAGGCCACGCGGCACGGCGGCGGAGGTCTCGGTGGAGACCACCCGACTGCGGTCGCGCACCGCATCGAACAGGGAGCTGCGGGGCTTGTCGTCGGAGCCGCTCGTACGCCCAGTGCTCATTCGCCCAGTCTAGGCGCGTCGCATTCCGCACCGGTCATGAAGGAGCCTGCGGGGATGTCGGAGGCGCTGGCTAGGCTGACGCGCGTGAAGTCCTCGCTCAGCGCCGCGGAGGCGCGCCGCGTCGCGCTCGCCGCCCAGGGGTTCGCGCGCCCCCGACCGGCGACCGCGGGGACGCGGCAGCTCAACGGCGCCCTCGCGCGCATGGCGACGCTCCAGATCGACTCCGTGAACGTCTTCGCCCGCTCGCACTACATGCCGCTGTTCTCGCGCGTCGGCGCCTATGACACGGCCGCGCTCGACCGCCTGCTGTTCGCGCGGCGATCGCCCTACGTCGAGTACTGGGCGCACGTGGCCGCGTTCATCCCCGCGGACGACTGGGGGCTCTTCGACTTCCGTATGCAGGCGATGCGCGCGAAGTACGGCTCGCAGCCCGGCGGCTGGTTCGACACCCATCGCGAGATCATCGACTGGGTGCGTGCCGAGCTCGCCGACCGCGGCCCGCTCCGCCCCGCTCAGATCGAGCACGACGCCAAGAAGGGCGCCCGCGGACCCTGGTGGGACTGGGACGTCGTCAAGCACGCCCTCGAGTACATGTGGCTGTTCGGCGAGGTGGCGATCGCCGGCCGTCGCGGATTCGAGCGACGCTACGCCCTCGCCGAGCAGGTGATCCCGCGCGAGGTGCTCGACGCGCCGGTGCCCCGCGACGACGCCGTGCGCGAGTTGGTGCGGCGCGCCGCCCGGGCATACGGGGTCGCGACGGCGGCCGACATCGCCGACTACTGGCGCATCGCCGACCGCAAGGCGGTGACAGCCGCCCTGGACGACCTCACGGATGCCGGCGAGCTGCACCCGGTGGCGGTGGAGGGGTGGACCACGGCGGGCCGCCCCGCCAAGGCGTGGCTGCACGCCGACGCCGTCGTGCCGCGTCGTATCCAGGCTGCCGCGATCCTCACGCCGTTCGACCCGGTGGTGTGGTTCCGCGATCGCGCCGAGCGCCTCTTCGACTTCGAGTACCGCATCGAGATCTACACGCCGGCAGCTCAGCGCCGGTTCGGCTACTACTCGCTGCCCGTCCTCATCGACGACGACGTCGTCGGCCGCGTCGATCTGAAGGCCGATCGTGCGGCGTCGACGCTCCGGGTCCAGTCGGCCTGGTGGGAGCACGGGCGACCCGCGGATGCCGCACCGCGCCTCGCCGACGAGCTCCGGCTCGCTGCGGACTGGCAGCGGCTGGCGTCGATCTCGATCTCACGGTGGGGCGACGCGGTCGAGGACCTCGCCCGCGTGATGCCGGAGGCCTCGCGCCATGATGCCGGGCCGGCAGAGCCCGTGGCGCTCGCCACCGATGAACCCGGCACCGATGAGCCGGGCACCGATGAGCCGGGCACAGACGAGCCGGGTGCCGGTGCGCGGTCGCGCAGCGCCGATCTGCGCGTCGAGGAAC
Organism: Microbacterium sp. ProA8; assembly: GCF_039905635.1. Taxonomy (NCBI): domain Bacteria; kingdom Bacillati; phylum Actinomycetota; class Actinomycetes; order Micrococcales; family Microbacteriaceae; genus Microbacterium; species Microbacterium chionoecetis. Next base: position 2,737,254 of record NZ_CP157000.1, read on the forward strand.
TGGCGAACTGACGGCGCCCGACCGGCGGGCACCGCTGCGCGACCTGCGACTCGTCAGGCCGCCGGCGAACCGACGACGTCGAGCCCGAGCCAGCGGGCGAGATCCTGGATCTCGGCATCCACCGCCCGGCGGATCTCATCGGTGAACGGCTCGTCCTCGTGGACCGCGTGCACCCGCAGCACGCCGGCCTTGCGGTCGCTTTTGGCGTCGAGCTTGCCGACGAAGCGGTCGCCGTGCAGGATCGGCAGCGCGAAATAGCCCCACCGGCGCTTCGCGGCGGGCTTGTACATCTCGAGCAGGTACTCGTACCCGAAGATGTCCTCCAACCGGCGACGGTCGAACACGAGACGGTCGAAGGGCGACAGCAGCGCGGTCCGGGGCGTGAAGTCGTCGAGCGCGGCGAGTGCGTCGGCATCAACCCGCCAGGTGCCCTGCGTCCCGTCGACGACGGCCTCCTCGCCGAGCTCGCCGACGTCGATCGGCTCCAGCGGCTGGGCGATGCCCTTTGCGCGCGCGATGCCCAGCGAAGCGAGCCGGCGCTCCGCCCGCTCGCGAGCCGCCTCTTCGTCGCCGAGGATCGGCACATCGGCGGGATACACGCGGTCGGCGACGTCGAACAGGCGGCCGGAGGAATCCCTGGACGAGATGGCCACGTCGCCGCGCAGCACGAGGATCTCGAGCAGCTGCAGCGAATTGCGGTTGTTCGTCCAACCGGACGAACGCCACGACACCTGAGCGGCGTCGGGGATGTCGCTCGCCCGCAGGGGTCCCTCGGCACGCAGGCGCGCCATCACCTCACGGCGGAACACCTCGTTGGCCGCGAGCCACTCCCGTGCCTGCGCCGACTGGGGCCGGCGCCGCATCTCGGGCAGGAGGAGCGGCAGGTCGGTCATGGCGCGATAGAAGCCGCCCCACTCGAACACGGCGCGGTCCTCTTCGACCAGTCGCACGAGGTCGGCAGGCTGGTAGGGCCAGCCGAGCCGGCTCCAGAGGATCAGATCCGCACTGGGCGCCACCGCGGCGGTCGGCTCGATGTTCACGATCGTGAGCGCGTCGATGGTCTCGACGATGCCCGCGGGACGCTCGGCCGTCAGCAGCTGGCCGCGCAACGCGATGCGACGCGCCTCGTCACGGGTCAGCCGGACTGTCACGCCTCGACGCTACCGGCCGGATCCGACATCCGTCTCGATGGAGGTTGCAGCGGGGGTTTCGACTCGCTCCGCTCGCTCAACCTTGACCCCGACCCGCATCAACGCTCGCTGCCGCTCGCATTGATCCGAGTCGCGTCAGAACTGCACGCGTGGCGGCTCTGAGATCGCGGCGCCGTCGATGACCTCGAAGAACTCGCGCTCGAAGAACCCCAGATTTCGCGCGAAGAGGTTGTTCGGGAAGACCTTGATCTTGGTGTTCAGCTCGCGCACACCGCCGTTGTAGAACCGGCGGGAAGCCTGGATCTTGTCTTCGGTGTCGACGATCGACTGCTGCAGCTGCAGGAAGTTCTGGCTCGCCTGCAGCTGGGGGTACGCCTCGGCGACGGCGAACAGGGACTTGAGCGCCTGCTGCATGCGCCCCTCGGCAGCACCCGCCTCAGCGGGGCCGGTGGCCGACAGCGTGTCGGCGCGCGCCTGCGTCACGCGTTCGAAGACCGCCTTCTCGTGCGTGGCATAGCCCTTGACCACCTCGATGAGATTCGGCAACAGGTCCGCTCGACGCTTGAGCTGGACGGTGATGTCGCTCCACGCCTCATCGACGCGCACGTTGAGCTGGACGAGCGAGTTGTACGTCGCCCAGAGATAGATGCCGACGATGACGGCGAGCGCCACCACGATAAGGACTGGGATCAGCCATTCCATGTGCCGAGGCTCCGTTCCGTAGTCACCTCATCCTACCGACGCACACCCGCCGCACATGATGGCGATCCTGGGACTCCCAGCCGTTACCCACCGAGGACGCGATCGAGATACGGGTTGCGGAACAGCCGCTCCGGGTCGAGCCGGTCGCGCAGCTGTACGAAGTCGTCGAACCGCGGATGCCGCTCACGAAGGGCCGCCGCATCGAGGGTGTGCATCTTGCCCCAGTGCGGACGCCCCCCGAATCCGAGCATGATCTGCTCGACCTCCTCGAAGTACTCCGTGGCGTCCTCGCGCCAGTAGCGGTGCACCGCGATGTAGCCCGACGCACGCCCGTGGGCGGTCGACAGCCAGCGGTCGTCGGCCGCGGCGAACCGCACCTCCACCGGGAACCCGATGCGCCATCCGCGATCGTCGATCAGAGCGCGGAGCGCCTCGAAGGCGGGGCGGACGTCCGCCGCCGGCAGGGCGTATTCCATCTCGCGGAACCGCACGGACCGGCTGGTCGCGAACACGCGGGCGGAGGCATCCGTGAATTCCCGGTCACCCCAGATCCTGGCCGACACGCGGTTGATGGTGGGTACGAGGGCGGGAATCGCGCGACCGGTCGAGCAGGCGATCTGGTGCAGGCCGCTGCCGACGAGAGTGTCGTCGATCCACTTGCCGACCGGGGCGAGCGGATGCCGCGGGGCGCTCTCGGGCAGCCGGGTGTTGGTCTTCGTCATCGCGCGATCGGTGTGCGGGAACCAGTAGAACTCGAAGTGGTCCGCGGCCGCGACGCGCTCGTCGAGCGCCGTCAGCACCTCGTCGAGGGGTTCCGGCTGCTCCACCGCGTGCAGCACGTACGCCGGCACGCACTGCAGCGTGACGTCCACCAGGACGCCCAGCGCGCCGAGCCCGAGCGCCACCGCGGGCACCAGCTCGGGGTTCTCGTCCTCGTTCACCGTGAGGAGATCGCCGGATGCCGTCACCAGCGTCGCACCCACCACCTGGGCCGCGAGTCCACCGAAGCGGGCGCCGGTGCCGTGCGTGCCGGTCGAGATCGCCCCGGCGATCGACTGGCGGTCGATGTCGCCCAGGTTCTCCATCGCGAGGCCGAAAGGCGCCAGGAGTGCGGGCACGCGGTGCAGGCGGGTGCCGGCGAGGAGCGTCACGCGGCCGCGGTCGACGTCGACCGAGACGAGGCCGCTGAGGTCTCGCAGCTCGAGCAGTGCGCCGGGCGCGACGGCGATGCCGGTGAAGCTGTGACCGGCGCCCACCGCCTTGACCGGGATGCGCTGCGCCGCAGCGGCGACCACCGCACGCTGCACCGCCGCCACCGTCGGCGGGAACTCCACGCGCTGAGGCCGTACCGACTCCGTCCTCGCCCAGTTGCGCCATATGCCACCCGGGCGGGTCACAGGAACGCCTTCCCCTCGCCGCGGTACGTCGCCAGCTCGCCCACGCGGGCGTCGCCGTCGACCAGGTGGTAGCTGAGGACGCGCTCGGCGAGCTCTCCGCTCTTGGAGTGGCGGAACCACACGCGGTCACCCACGCGCAGGGCCTGCGCCGCGTCGCCGCGCAGCGGTGTCTGCACTTCGCCGGCACCCTCGCGCGGCGCCATGCGCAGGCCCGTGGGCGCCACCGCCCGCGGCTGGCGCGACTCGAGTGCGGGACCCGACGCGATCCACCCGCCGCCGAGCACGGTGGCGACGTCGGGCGCCGGCTTGCGCACGACCTCCAGGGCGAACGCCGCGGCCGGCGCCGGATCGAACGCGCGGTAGCCGTCGAACAGGTGGCCGGCGAGCAGACCGCTGCCGGCGGTCACCTCGGTGACGGACTGATCGGATGCCGTCAGCTCGAGCGATCCCGTACCACCCCCGTTGACGAACTCCAGGGGCGCGATGTCGTGGAGGGCCGCGACGATGGCGGCACGGCGCTCGAGCAGCTCGGACGCCGAGCGACGCTGCATCCACCGGATGACGGCATCCCCCGATCCCGTCGCGTCGCCCTGACCGGCGATCTGGGCCTCGTACATCATCAGGCCGACGAGCCGGAATCCGGGCCGGGCGGCGATCGAACGCGCGAGCGCCGCGACCTCCCCCGCCTCGTACAGGGGCGAGCGGAGCACGCCGATGTGGCCGAGGCCGGGAGCCCGCCACGAGGCGTCGGCGTCGATCGCGACGCGGATCTCGGAACGGGTGGCCGGGGCCGCGATGGCGTCGACGAGGTCGAGCTGCGCGAGGTCGTCGACCATCAGGGTGATCCGCGATGCGGCGGTCTCGTCGGCCGCGAGGGCCGCGATCGCCGCCCGATCGACCGTCGGGTAGCCGAGCACGATGTCATCCGTGGTCTCGGCGAGCCAGAGCGCCTCGGGAAGCGTGAAGGCGAGGATGCCGCGGTAGCCCGGCAGCGCGAGGACCGCGTCGAGGACTTCGCGCACGCGCACGGACTTGCTCGCGACGCGGATCGGGACGCCGCCGGCGCGCACGACGAGGTCGAGGGCGTTGTAGCGGAGGGCCTCGGCGTTGATGGCGGCGACGGGGCCGCTGACCTCGGCGAGGGCAGCAGTCATCGCGCCCCAGTAGGAGGCGGGGTGGGCCCAGGGCTTCGTCGTCCTGGGTGTGGACAGCAGATCGAGACTCATACGGCTCGCTTCGGGTGCGTGCGCATCGCACCAGCCTAGAGTGCGGCGGACGCCTGCCACGACCGTCGCCGGGGCCGCTCGTCGGCGCGTGACAGGCGACGGCGTGCTTCAGTCCTTCGGCTTCGAGGCGCGCTCCTGTTCGACCTCTTCCTCGGCGCCCCAGACCGCGACCGGCGGCACACCCATGAACAGGGCGGTGAGCTTCCACCACCACCCGCTCCGGGGCGCTTCGCTCCCGCTCGCGCCTCGCTCTTCCGTGCTCTTCTCGCCCATATCGGGGCCCCTTCGCCGCTTTTGCCCAGGCTAGCGGGTCTTCTCGACGATGGCGAGGGGTCGGCGAGTGCCCCCGCTGGGACTCGAACCCAGACTGAAGCGATTTTAAGTCGCCTGCCTCTGCCATTGGGCTACGGGGGCCGATCGTCGTCCGCCGGACACACGAACGCCGCAGGCTCATCTTCTCAGACGAGCCTGCGGCGGGGCCGGCGCGCTCCCGTAGGGCGCGACAACTCACGACGTTAGTTGGCGGCGACCTTTCCGGCGTCGGCCGCAGCGGCCTTCGCCGGCGTCTTGCGCGCGGGAGCCTTCTTGGCCGGGGCGACCGGGGCCGCCTGCTCCGCCGGGGCTTCGACGGGCTGCGGCGGGCGCGGACGCGCCGCGAACTCTTCGAAGACGTAGCGCGGGTTCTGCACCGTCGACAGGTTCACCATGTCGCGGCCGAGCCAGAAGTTGTTCCACCAGCCCCACAGCACGCGCCACTTGCGCTCCCACGACGGCATCGCCAGGCCGTGGTAGCCGCGGTGGGCGAGCCAGGCGATGGGGCCCTTGAGCGCGAGCTTGCCGGACTGGAACACGCCGACCCAGAGCCCGAGGCCCGCGACGGCGCCGAGGTTCTTGTGGTAATACTCGCGCGGCAGTTCGCCGCGCAGCACGCCCACGAGGTTCTTCGCGAGCAGCTTCGCCTGACGCACCGCGTGCTGGGCGTTGGGGACGCAGTAGCCGCCCACGCCGCCTCCGGTGAGGTCCGGCACGGCGGACACATCGCCGGCCGCCCAGGCGCCCTCGACGATCTCGTCCTCGCTGCCCACCCGCAGGTCGGCGCGGGTCCGGATGCGACCGCGCTCCTCGACGGGAAGGTCGCCGCCGCGCACCACCGTGGGGTTCGCCATGACGCCGGCGGTCCAGATGATGAGATCGCTCGGGATCGTCTCGCCCGTCGAGAGCTCGATGTTGCCGCCGACGGCGCCGGTCACCTGCGTGTCGAGGTGCACCGAGGCGCCGCGCTGGGCGAGGTTCTTGAGCACCCACTCGCTCGTCTTCAGCGACACCTCGGGCATGATGCGGCTCATGGCCTCGATGAGGTGGAAGTGCGTGTCGTCGAACGTGATCTGCGGGTAGCTCTTGACCAGCGACGAGGCGAGCGAGCGCAGCTCGGCGAACACCTCGATGCCGGCGAACCCGCCGCCGACCACCACGACGGTCAGCAGCCGGTCGCGGTCGGGACCGGGGGGAAGCGTCGACGCCTTGTCGAAGTTCGACATCAGCCGGTCGCGGATCGCGACGGCCTCTTCGATCGTCTTCAGGCCGATCGCGTTGTCGGCGATCCCCGGGATCGGGAACGTGCGCGACACGGCGCCCGCGGTGACGACGATCTGGTCGTACTCGAACTCGTACGGCTCCCCCGCGATGGGCGTGATCGTGGCGACCTTGCCGGCGTGGTTGATGCCGGTGACCTTGGCGGCGACGACGTTGGTGCGCTTGAGGTGGCGGCGCAGCGCCACGACGGAATGGCGCGCCTCGATCGAACCGGCCGCGACCTCGGGGAGGAACGGCTGATAGGTCATGTAGGGAAGCGGATCGACGATCGTCACGTCCGCCTCGCCCCTGCGCAGATGCTTCTCGAGCTTCCAGGCCGTGTAGAAGCCTGCGTATCCGCCACCGACGATGAGGATCTTGGGCACGGTGTTGGTCACGGTTTGGAGTACTCCTCCTGTGTCAGCGGCTCGGCGCGCGGGACGCCAATCGGATGCGTCGGACAGCAGCGGTGACGCCGAGCGCCACCAGTATAGCCGTCGCTGTGGCCAACAGGAGCGGCAGGGTGCCGTAGAGCACGGTGTCCCGATCGGGCAGCAGCGGCGAGGTGACGCGCGTGGGCGCATCCGCTTCCGGCAGCGCGGGAACCTCCACGGCGGGCGCCGGCGCCTCCGGCGTCGGCGCGACAGGGGCGCGGCGATACAGCCGCACCCAGTCCTCGAGGCTGCCCATCGGGTTGGCGGTCACACCGGGCACGCTCGCCGCGACGGCGGCTGCGGCATCCACCAACCCGAAGCCGTAGAGGAGCCGGGTCTGGGGGTCCTCGCCGACGGGCCGTGCGGTCTTGACGATGCGGTTGATGACGTTCGCCGCGTCGAGTTCGGGATGCGCCGCCCGCACGAGAGCTGCGATCCCGGCGACGATCGGCGCGGCGCCGCTCGTGCCGTCCCACGAGACGAGGGTGGAATCGGCCGAGACGCCGATGAGCTCTTCGCTGGGCGCCGACACGCCGATCGTGATGCCCTGCGTGGACGCGTCGACGCTCGCCTTTCCGGAGCGGTCGACGCCGCCCACGGTCAGCACGCCCGGGATGGTCGCGGGGGCGCCGACGCGGGTGGTGCCGCTTCCGCGGTTGCCTGCGGCCACGACGATGACGACGTCGTGCTCGAACGCGTACAGGAACGCATCGTCCCAGCTCTCGGGCCAATCCGGCACGTTCGTGGTGAGCGACATGTTGACGACGTCGGCGCCGTTGTCGACCGACCAGCGGATGGCGTCCGCGATCTGGTCGGAGAACGGCCGCTTCGCCGACGATCCGAAGGCAACCGACACCGAGAGCAGCTGCGCCTCGGGTGCGACGCCGATCATGCCCGTGTCCGGACCCGTGCCCCGCCCCGCCGCGAGGGAGGCGACCCAGCTGCCGTGATCGCTGTCGACCGTGCCGAGGGGCGTTCGACCGTCGGACGAGCCGGCACCGGAGACATCCGTGCCGCCGGCGACAGCCCCGTCCAGCTCGACGGGTCCACGGCCGATGCCCGTGTCGATGACGGCGATCTTGACGCCGGCGCCCCGCGTGGTCTCCCACGCCTTCTCGACGCCGTAGTCGGCGAGCCAGTACTCGGCGGCACGCACCGGGTCTTCACCGCCGGGCGCCGGCGCCGCCAGGGCCGTGGCGGGGGCCGCCACGACCAGAGCCGCGGCGACCGTCGCCGAGGCGACGACGGCGACCAGCCGCCGGATCATCCGCCCGACCCCGGCTCGGCGCAGACGCAGCGCTCGGGCGACCAGGACGACAGCGCGAGCGCGCGGTCGCCGATCGGATTGACGCCGGGACCCGCGGCGAGCGCGTGCCCTGCCAGTGCGTGCAGGCACTTGACGCGTGTCGGCATCCCGCCCGCCGAGATGCCGGCGATCTCGTCGACCTCGCCGAAGTTGGAGCGGTCGCGAAGATACGCCTCGTGGGCGAGCCGGTAGGCGGAGGCGACCTCTTCGTCGTCGGCCAGCACCTCGGAGAGCTCGCGCATCACGTGGTCGGCCTCGAGGACGGACATCGCGGCGGTCGCAGCGGGGTGGGTGAGGTAGTAGAACGTGGGGAACGGCGTGCCGTCGGGAAGCCGGGGCGACGTGGCAACGACGGTGGGATTGCCGCACACGCAGCGCGCGGCGATCCCGACGACGCCCCGCGCCGGGCGACCGAGCTGTTCGCGAAGCACGGCGAGGTCGGCGTCGCTGACAGGGGGGTACGGCGGGGTCGTCACAGAGCAGCTCCTTGGTCGGGCCTAGGGTACCGGCGGCACCTGGGATGGTGCTGGACCGGGTGACGGCCGAGGGGGCCGTGCCGGTCGCGGTCACTCACGGCGTCGGCGTGGGCGAGGGTTCGGGATCGGGCACGCCCACCGTCACGGGCGCGACCGTCTGCGCGAGCCCGGCCTCGGTCACGGAGCGCATCAGCTTCGCCATCCAGTCGGCGTCGGCGGCCTGGAGCTCGTCGCTCACCGGCTCCTGCTCCTGGGGCTCGAGCTCGGGCGGAAGATCGTCGTCGACGAGATAGACGACCTCGCCGGGCTGGACGTAGTACAGGCGCTCGCGCGCCTGCGTCGTGATGTACGCGGGGTCCTGCCAGCGCTCGCGCTGCGACTCGAGGTCGGCGACCTCGTCGCGGCTGAGCTGCACCGCCTCTTCGAGGGCCGCCACCTGCTGGCGCTGGTCGACGTAGGTGCCGATCGTCGGCACGAGCACGAACGCGGCGAGCACGACCAGCCCCATCATGATCACCATGAAGCCGGAGAGACGGATGCCGCCGAGCCATCCCCGCACGTCGACCGGACGCCGTCCGCTCACGGGCCGACGGCGCGCCGCGGCGGCCGGCGAAGGCGCCCTCGGAGTACGAGAAGGGGGAGCCGTCGTCTTGGCCACGGCTCCCCCTTCCCTGTGCGCTCGCTCAGCGGCGCGACTTCTCACGCTGTCAGCGCATCAGCCCTTGAACCGGGGGAAGGCTCCACGGCCCGCGAACACCGCGGCCTCGCCGAGCTCCTCTTCGATGCGCAGAAGCTGATTGTATTTCGCGACGCGCTCGCTGCGAGCGGGCGCGCCGGTCTTGATCTGACCCGCGTTGACGGCGACGGCGAGGTCGGCGATCGTCGTGTCCTCGGTCTCGCCCGAGCGGTGCGACAGCATCGAGCGGTAGCCGTTCTGGGTGGCCAGGGCGATGGCGTCGAGCGTCTCGGACAGCGTGCCGATCTGGTTGACCTTCACCAGCAGCGCGTTGCCGACCCCGAGGTCGATGCCCTTCTGCAGGCGGGTGGGGTTGGTGACGAAGAGGTCGTCGCCGACCAGCTGCACCTGCGAGCCGATCTTCTCGGTGAGAATCTTCCACGCGTCCCAGTCGTCCTCGTCGAGGGCGTCCTCGATCGTGACGACGGGGTAGTTCGCCACCAGGTCGGCGAAGTAGTCGGTGAGCTTCTCGGCCGACCACGGGTTGCCCTCGACGGTGTAGACGCCGTCCTCGAAGAACTCGCTCGCGGCGACGTCGAGTCCGACGCCGATGTCCGTGCCCGGGGTGAAACCGGCCTTCTCGATCGCCTGGATCAGGAAGTCGAGGCCCTCGCGGTTGTTCGGGAGGTCGGGCGCGAAGCCGCCCTCGTCGCCGAGCCCGGTGGCGAAGCCGGCCGCCTTCAGCTCGCCCTTGAGGACGTGGTAGACCTCGGTGCCCCAGCGGAGCGCCTCGGTGTAGGTCTCGGCGCCGATGGGGGCGAGGAAGAACTCCTGGAAGTCGATCCCGTTGTCGGCGTGCTGGCCGCCGTTGATCACGTTGAACAGCGGCACGGGCAGGACGTGCGCGTTCGGGCCGCCCAGGTAGCGGAAGAGGGGCAGGTCGGCCGAGTCCGCGGCCGCCTTGGCCACCGCGAGCGACACGCCGAGGATGGCGTTCGCGCCGCAGCGCGACTTGTTCTCGGTGCCGTCGGTGGCGATGAGGATCTCGTCGATGACGCGCTGCTCGCTCGCCTCGACACCCTCGATGGCCGGACCGAGCTCGTCGATGACCGCCGCGACGGCCTTCAGAACGCCCTTGCCGCTGTAACGGCTCTTGTCGCCGTCCCGCAGCTCGTACGCCTCGAAGGCTCCGGTCGACGCGCCGGACGGCACGGCCGCACGCTGGACGATGCCATCGTCCAGCAGCACCTCCACCTCGACGGTCGGGTTTCCACGCGAGTCGAGGATCTCGCGGGCGCCTACAGCCTCGATCTGTGCCACAGGGGTTCTCCTTGCTTAGGGTGATTCGCTGGAGCGTCGTCGGTCCGCCCCTCAGCCTACTGACCCGCCACCGCGTTGTGACGACGACCTCGTCCGTCAGACGACCAGCGCGATGGCGATGCCGTCGTAGCCCTTGGCGTCGAGCGTCTGGATGGCCGTGGCGTCGAAGCGCGGGTCGCGCCCCAGCATCTCGAGGCCGCGCTGCACCCCGATGATCTGCGGATTCTCGGTGGCGGGGTTGGCGACTTCGCCGCCGCGGACGGTGTTGTCGACCATCACGACAGTGCCCGGCCGGCCGAGCCGCGCCGCCCAATCAAGGTAGATCGTGTTGGACTCCTTGTCGGCGTCGATGAAGACCAGGTCGAACGGCTCGTCGCCGGCGAGGGTGGGCAGCACGTCGGCCCCTCGGCCGAGCCGGATCTCGACCTTGTCGCCGACGCCCGCACGTTCGAGGTTGGCACGGGCGAGCTCGGCGTTGCGAGGCTCCGCTTCGATCGTCACGACATGGCCGTCGCCCGGGATGCCGCGGGCCAGCCAGATCGTCGAGTACGCGGCCAGCGTTCCCACCTCGAGCACCCGGCGGGCGCCCGAGATCCGTGCCATGAGGTGCAGCAGCTTGCCGTTGACGGGCGCGACCTCGATGGCCGGGAGCCCCGCGTGCTGCTGATCGGCGACCGCACGCTCGAGGTCGGGGTCGTGGCCGACGAGCAGCTCGGTCAGGTACGCGTCCACACGCGACCACTTCTCGGGAGTCGGCCAGGTGTCGGGTGCGGGTTCAGCCATGTCCTCAGCCAATCCGCCCGCCGACCGGGCGTCAAGGCCTCGAGGCCGCCCGGCTCACCAGGGCCTCGAGAAGCGCGGCGCCGGTGTCGGCGTCGTCGACGGTCACGACGAACCGCTTGCCGCTGCGGCGGAGCACCTCGATCGCCTCGCCGGCGCGCAGCACCACACCGAAGCGCCGGCCGGTCGACAAGCGCAGCCCCCAGCCGCCGAACTCGCCCATCGGGTTCACCTCGACGCGCGCAGCCGACTCGATGTCTGCGAGCGGCACGTGGAATCGCGGGATGCCGAGCACCGAGCCGACGTGCAGCCCGCTGTCGTCGACGCGGACGTGGAACGCCAGCGTCGTGGCTGCGAAGGCTAGCAGCAGCAGCGCCACACCCATGAGCACCCACACGAGGATCGGCTCAGCGCCCGTCGCCCAGGCGCCGAGCGCGCAGGCGGCGATGACGAGCACCGCGGCGACGATCGCGATCGCCGCGCCCCGGTTCATGCCGATCGTGCGCATCCACAGCACGCGCTCGTTCGCGGACACCGCGAGCGGCGTCGCGCGCGTGGTGGCGGCATCCATCGACTCCTGGCGCGGCTGGAGGAACCACGCCGCCACACCGGCGACCGCGGCCGCGACGAACGCGGCGATGAGGGCCGGCCACACGGTGGGCGCAGCGGTCGAGCCGTCGAGCCCGCGCTGCATGACGAAGGTCCAGGTCAGCGCCACGGTCACGAGCGCCGACAGTGCGGCCGCCGTGGCACCCATCAGGCGGTAGGTCGGGCCGCGCTCACCCCGGCGAAGTCCCGGCAGCGAGGTCAGGGCGATGAGCAGCGGCAGCCCGAGGCCGAACACGATGGTGGCGAGGGGCTGGCTCCAGGCCGGTGCGAAGCCGTCGGCTGCGCCCGCGGCATTCCAGTGCACCGCGATCGCCGCCGGCATCTGGGGCAGCAGGACCAGCTGCACGGCGACTCCCAGCGCCGTGAGCACGACGGGAAGCCACACCGCCACGAGCACGAAACGGCGCAGGGCGAGGCGGGACGGGGTGCGGTCAGCGTTCACGGGCGATCTCCTTGACGAGGGCGGCGAGGGCGTCGGGCGGCAACCCCGCCGCGCGCGCCCGTGCGACGAGGTCCTCGATGTCGTGGTGAAGCGTCTCGAGGGTCGCGGCCTGCACGGTGACGACCGCGCCGCGGCCGCGCCGCAGTTCGACGAGACCTTCGTCGCGCAGGTCCTGGTAGGCGTGCAGCACGGTGTGCACGTTCACCCCCAGGGCGGCGGCGATGTCACGGGCCGCGGGCAGCCGGTCTCCCGGGCGCACCCGGCCGGCTGCGGCATCCGCTCGGACGGATGCGGCGATCTGCGCGAACAACGGCGCTTCGCTCTCGGGATCAATGCGAACCAGCATGGCCATAACTCTACTAGCACTAGAACAAGTAACGGAACCATTTGTGGAAATCGACCAATCGAATTCCGCGCTCACGCCGCACTCGGCCATGCTGAAACCCATGCGCGTGACTCCCCGACGCCTGGCTCTCGGCATGAGCCTGTGGATCCCCAACCTGTGCAGCGGCATCCGCGTGAAGCGGTTCGCCGACGACTGGACGAGCGCCACCGTCGAGCTGCATGTGAACGTCGTCACCCGCAACTACGTCAAGACGGCGTTCGGCGGATCCATGTCGGCGATGACCGACCCGTACTTCTTCATGCTCGTCATGCACCAGCTCGGCCGCGACTACGTCGTCTGGGACACGCGCGGCGAGATCGAGTTCCTGAAGCCCGGACGCGGGGTGCTCACCGCGCGCTTCGAGGTGTCGCGCGAGAAGGCCGAGGAGCTGCGCGAACGCGCGCGAGGCGGCGCGAAGGTGCTCGAGTGGTTCGAGACGGACATCACGGATGCCGCGGGCGACGTCGTCGCGAGGGTGCGGCGCGAGGTGTACGTGCGCGAGAAGAAGCGCGTCACCGCGGCCTCGACGAACGGCTCAGCTCCCGCCTCCGCGCCGTCGTCGGAGTCGGTTGCCGAGCCGGACGACCGTCAGGCCGCGCGGTAGTCCTCGGTCACTCCACCAGCGCGCGAGCCGCGGTCAGTTCCTTGAGGATCGCGGGCAGCAGTGCCTCGGCGGTCCGCCGATAACCCAGCGCGCTGGGGTGGAACCGGTCGAGACTGAACATCTCGTCCGGCTGGGTCACGAAGAACGGCCCCACGGCTCGACGCAGCGACACCGGGCGCGCTCCGCACCGCGAGGCCGCCTCGGCCTGGGCTTCGGCGAGCTGGCGCGACAGCCGCGAGCCGAGCGCCCGCAGGGGCTGCGGCACCGGCCGCAGGGCACCCAGATCGGGGCACGTTCCCACCACCACGACAGCGCCCCGCGCGCGGAGGCGCAGGATCGCCTTCTCGAGGTGGGCGACCGAGATCGGCACGGGCACACGGTGGGTGATGTCGTTGCCGCCGACCACGATGACCGCCGCGTCCGGCGCGTAGTCGGCGGGCAGGGCGTCGACCTGGTCGTCGAGCACCGACGACTCCGCGCCGACGATCGCCGCCGTCCGCAGCCGCACCGGCCGCTGCGTCCTGCGGGCGAGTCCCTTCGCGATCCGGGCGCCCAGGGTGTCCTTGCGGCGCTCCGCACCCAGCCCCGCGGCGATCGAGTCACCGAGTACGACGAGCTCGATCGGCTCGCCTGCGAAGCGACGGGCCCAGACGCGGTCGGCGTCGAGTGCCTCCTCCCCCAGCGGCTTGCCGATCCGGCGACGGGCCAGCGCGGCCTGCCGCGCCAGCACGGCGCGTCCGCCGAACACGACGAGTCCGGCGCCGAGCAGGGCGCCGGCCGAGGCCGCGGCGACGGCTCCGGGCGAGAGGTCACGCGCGCGGGACATGCCGACATGCCACAACACGCGGGTGAACGGATGCCGTCACCCCGGTGACGTGCCGGGTTCGGGCGTTCCGGCCCCCGCGAGCACATCCAACACGGCCCCGATGCGGCGCTCGCGGGTCTCGGGACGCTTCGCCTCCGACACGGAGCGTGCGAGCTCCTTGCGCCTGCTGAGCGACAGCGCGTCGAACGCGGGGCGCACGCCGCCGGCGTCGAGGGCTGTGGCGAGGTCCGCCGGAACCTCGACGTCGCGCTCCTCCGTGTCGAGTGCGACGGTCGCGTCCACCTCGTCGCCGATCTCGACGCCCAGGTCGGCGCGCACCGCCTTCGAGAGCCCGATGACGTTCCGGCCGTCCATCACGGCCAGGCGCACCCGTGCAGACCGCCCGCCGATGCCGACCACGACCGCGGCCCGCTTGCCGCCGCCGAGTTGCGCGACCTGCGCGTCGGTCAGCTCGATCGCGGTCGCCGGCCCGAACGGCACCAGCACGGTGTGGATCTGCAGCGTCATGGCATCATCCTGGCGGGCGGCGGGCGTCTCGTGAACCCCGAAACCGCCGTTCGATCGCGCGCGCTAAAGTTCGCCCGTGACATCCCCCTCCCTCCAGCGTCGGCTCGGCCTCGGTGATGCCGTCTTCATCGGCCTCGGCTCCATGATCGGCGCCGGCGTGTTCGCGGTATGGGCGCCGGCGGCGGATGCCGCGGGCACCGGTCTGCTGATCGGACTGGCGATCGCGGCGGTCGTGGCGTTCGGCAACGCGACCTCGTCCGCGCAGCTCGCCGCCGCGTACCCGACGTCCGGAGGCACCTACGCCTACGGTCGGGCGGAGCTGGGTCCCTGGTGGGGGTACATCGCGGGCTGGGGCTTCGTGGTGGGCAAGATCGCCAGCTGCGCCGCCATGGCGCTGACCTTCGCCGCCTACGCCGCGCCGAGCGGGTGGGAGCGACCGGTCGCGGTCGCGGCGGTGGTCGTGCTCACGGCCGTGAACGGATTCGGCGTGACGCGCACGGCCGGCGCCGCCCGCGTGATCGTCGTGGTCTCGCTCGGCGCGCTCGCCGCCGCGATCACGGCCGCCTTCTCGGCGAGCGCGACGCCGGAGTGGCTGACAGCCGAGACGGTGTGGGCGGGCGGCGGCTACGGCATCCTGCAGTCCGCCGGTCTGCTGTTCTTCGCGTTCGCCGGCTACGCGAGGATCGCGACGATGGGCGAAGAGGTCCGCGATCCCCGTCGGGTGATCCCGCGGGCCATCGTGATCGCGTTCCTCGTCGCACTCGCGGTCTACGCCGTGGTCGCCGTCGCGGTGCTGAGCGCGCTGGGCCCCGCCGGCGTCGCCGCATCGACCGAGCCGGTGGCGGAGGCGGCGGTGCGGTCGGGATGGGAATGGATCGGCACGGTCGTGCGCGTGGGCGCGGCGGCCGCGTCGCTGGGGGCGCTGCTCGCACTCATCGCGGGCGTGAGTCGCACCACGTTCGCCATGTCGCGCGAAGCGGACCTGCCCCGGTTCCTCGATCGCGTGCACCCCCGCACCCGCGTGCCGCTGCGCGCCGAGATCGCCGTGGGCGCCGTCGTGGTGGTACTCGTCGCGCTGATCGATCTGCGCGGTGCGATCGGGTTCTCGTCGTTCGGCGTGCTGCTCTACTACTTCGTGGCCAACGTCGCGGCCCTCCGCCAGCGCGGTGAGGCGCGGCGCTACCCGGTGGCGCTGCAGATCGTCGGGGCGATCGGATGCCTCGTCCTCGCCGTCACGCTGCCCTGGCAGTCCGTCGTGGGCGGCGTGGTCGTCGTCGCCGCCGGCATCGCCTACCGCGCGGTCAGGCTCC
Organism: Microbacterium sp. ProA8; assembly: GCF_039905635.1. Classification (NCBI taxonomy): domain Bacteria; kingdom Bacillati; phylum Actinomycetota; class Actinomycetes; order Micrococcales; family Microbacteriaceae; genus Microbacterium; species Microbacterium chionoecetis. Next base: position 2,752,977 of record NZ_CP157000.1, read on the forward strand.
GGCGGAGAGCCTGACGCATGCTCTACGCCGGTGGCGGTTCGGGCGGCGTGCCGAGATCGCGGATCAGGTAGATCCACGGGAAGGCGCGGCATCCCACCCGCCAGCCGTCCGCCGCCTCCGCCGCGAGCGAGCCGCGCCACAGGATCCGGCGGTGCTCCCATTGGGTGTCGGTGCGCACCATGCGGTGCGACAGCATGCCGGCCTCTACCGTGTGCCAGCCTTGGCGTCCCGCGATCTCGAGTTCGGCGAGCTCGTCGAACGCGGTGACCGGGCCCAGCCACCGTTCCGACTCGCCGGCGGTGCTGCTCGCGGCGCCGAACCGCTGCTGCGCGGCCTGCCGCGACATGCCCAGTTCCGCCCCGATGAGCGCCCAGCTCGCGCCGCCGGCCCGCGCCGCCGCGACCGACCGCTGCAAGAGCCCGCGGGCCTCGTCCTCGGCGCGCGCGCTCGCGGCGACCAGCGCGAGGTGGTCGCCGACGGTCAGCGAGCCCGTGGTCTCGACCTGTGCGGCGGCCAGGACCGCCCGCCCCACCGCGTCCGCGAGCGCGGTCATTCCCGCCCGTCGCGGCTCGGGAGCCAGCCTGCCCGGGTCGCGGGCCGGCTCATCCCGTTGGCGTAGCCCCAGAGGTACGCACCCACGCCGGCGAGGCCGACTCCTGCGCCGAGGGCGAAGCCTCCCCCGACGCCGGACCACCCGAATCCGACGCCGAGGATGACGATGACGACGCCCGTCACGATCGCGGCGATGGCTGCGCCGGTCAGGCGTCGGTGGAGAGGCGACAGATGCTCGGGGAATGCGCTCATGCCTGTCAACTTACGCTTGACGTTCGGCCATGTCAACTTCGTCTTGACATCCCGGCGCCGGCCGACACAACCCGTCAGCTGAGGGGCTTAACCTCGAGCGTGGCGCCGGTCGTGCCCGCCCCGACCGTCGCGAAGGCGGTGTAGCCGTCGGTGGCCGCGCGCTCGAGGAGCGCCTTGAGGTTCTTCGTGCGCTGCTCCAGGCGCACCCGCGAACCCTGTCGCACCAGCCCGGCCTTCAGGGCGAGCAGCTCTGCCTCGGACACGTCGCGGTCGTGGACCAGCACGACGGCCGGGGCTGCGGCATCCGTCTGCTCCGCCACGAGGTCGACGATGCGCTCGAAGCCGATCGAGAAGCCGACCGCGGGCACATCCTGCCCGAGGAAGCGGCCGATCATGCCGTCGTAGCGACCGCCGCCGCCGAGCGAGTAGTCGACCGAGGGGTGGGCGAGCTCCAGGATCGTGCCCGTGTAGTAGCCCATGCCCCGCACCAGGAACGGGTCGAACACCAGCGGGATCTCGCCGCCCTTCGACAGGCTCACGGACCCCGCATCGGTTGCTGCGCCTGTCGAAGCGCGCGCCGCGGCCACCGCCTCACCGATCCCGACGAGGTGCGCGACGATGTCGTCGGGCGCGTCCGCCGGCAGCGCCTTGCGGATCTGGCGCTCACCGTACGGGTGGTGCTCGAGCGCCATCGGGCGGCGCAGGAACGCCTCGAAGGCGTCGATCGCCGTCGAGTCGGGCCCGGACGCCTGTCGAAGGGCGCGCTCGCGCAGCTCGGCGACGATGCCCTCCGGCCCGATCTTGTCGAGCTTGTCGATCGTGATGAGGACGCCGGGACGCTCGTCGGCGCCGAAGCCGAAGCTGTCGAGCATCCAGTCGAGCAGGCGCCGGTCGTTGATGCGGATGCTGCCGCCGTCCAGGCCCAGTGCGTCCAGCGTGTCGAGCGTCGCGACGGCGAGCTCGGCCTCGGCACGGGCCGACGCATCCCCGATGATGTCGATGTCGCACTGCACGAACTGGCGGTAGCGGCCCTTCTGCGGGCGCTCGGCGCGCCACACCGGTGCGATCTGGATCGAGCGGAACACCGACGGCAGCTGCCCGCGGTTGGTCGCGTAGAAGCGCGCGAGCGGCACGGTCAGGTCGTAGCGCAGCCCGAGGTCGGTGAGGCTCGCGGGGTCATCGGCAGCCCCGCGGATGGCGTCGGCGTCGAGGCCGCGCTTGAGCACGTTGTAGGCGAGCTTCTCGTTGTCGCCGCCGATGCCGGCGTGCAGCCGCGAGTACTCCTCCATCACGGGCGTCTCGATCTCGTCGAACCCGTGCGCGCGGTAGCGCTCGCGGATGACGGCGAGCACGCGCTCGCGACGGGACTTTTCGGCGGGGAGGAAGTCGCGCATGCCGCGCGGCGGATTGACGGATGCCACGGAGCCATCTTCCCAGATGGGCCGAGGGCGCTCCTCGCGCACGGCCTCCGCCGACGACCCTCTACCCTTCGGCGGCCCCTTCGGCGGCCCCTTCGGCGGCGCGGATGTCCCGCTCCATGCGCCGCAGCCGCTCGCGGAGTGCCCGCTCCGCGTCCCAGCCGTTCGCTCGAGCCGTTGCGACGAGCGCGAGCAGCGCGTCGCCGAGCTCGGCCTCACTCGTCGCCTCGTCGCGCTGAGACCGGGCGGCTCCGCCGAGACCGGTGGTCTCGCCCTCGGTGTCGACGGGGATCTCCTGGTTCGACGTCCCCGGCGCGGGGACCCCGGCCTGGGCCGCCTTCGACAGGAGCTTCTGGGCGAGCGCGAGGCTCGGCATCCGCTCGCTCACGCCGTCCAGGACGCTCGTGCGCGCGCTCTTCTCGGCCGCCTTCGCGGCGTTCCAGTGCACCAGCACCTCTTCGGGCGTCGTCGCGATCGCATCGCCGAAGACGTGCGGATGCCGTCGCACCATCTTGTCGGTCAGCCCACGCGCGACGTCGTCGATGTCGAACGGCGCGGTCTCGTCGCGGGAGGCGATCTCGGCGTGGAACAGCACCTGCCAGAGCAGATCGCCGAGCTCCTCGCGCAGCTCGTCGCGCGAGCCGTCCTCGACGGCGTCGATGAGCTCCGCGCTCTCTTCCACGAGGTAGGGCACCAGGGCGCGATGGTCGATCTGCTGGGTCCACACGCAGCGGTCGCGGACCGCGCGCATGACCTCGGCCGCCTCGCGGAGCGGGTCGGCCGCGTCATGCGGGCGTGCGTCGGTCACGTCGTCGCGGATCCGGTCGTCGCCCGCTGCCGGTAATGCCATGCCCGCCAGGATACGAGGCCGGCGGCCAGCAGGAGCGAGATCACGGAACCGGCCAGCACGCCGAGTGTCGCCTGATCGCGCAGGTCCGCAGCATCCGTGAAGGCGAGCTCCGACAGCAGTAGCGACACCGTGAACCCGATGCCGCCCAGCGCTCCGGCGGCGACGAGGTCGGCGAATGCCAGAGGCGGCGCACTCCCCCGGTGCGCGAGGCGCAGCGACAGCCAGCCGAACGCCGCGATGCCCACGATCTTGCCGACAGGGAGCGCCACCAGCACACCCCAGAACGCCGGCGACAGCTGCGACAGCGGCACGGACGGGATGGCCACGAGCGCGGCGGAGAACGCGAACACCGGCAGCACGATGACGTTCACCCACGGCTCGAGCTCGTGCCGCACGCGCAGCGCGGGCCGCTGCGCCATCGCGAGCCCGAGGACGACGCCCGCGATCGTCGCGTGGACGCCCGACAGGTAGACCAGCACCCACGTGGTGATCGCGAGCAGCACCAGCACCACCGCGATCGGGATGCGGGCGCGGGTATCGAGCTGCCTGCTCAGTATGCCGAACGCGACCACCGCGACCGCCGCCCCGGCGAGCGCCGCGATGTCCACCCCGTCGGTGAAGAGCACCGCGATGAAGATGATGCCGACGATGTCGTCGAGGATCGCGAGGGCGAGGAGGAACACCCGCAGCGCCGCGGGAAGCCCCTTGCCGAACACCGCGAGGACGCCGAGCGCGAAGGCGATGTCGGTCGCCGTCGGGATCGGCCATCCTGCGGTCGCGTCGGTGCCCCACGCCATCGCGGCGTAGATCGCGATCGGCACGAGCACGCCGCCGGCCGCTGCGATGGCCGGCTGCAGCGCCTTGCGGGCGGAGTTGAGCTGCCCGCCCGTGAGCTCGTACTGCAGCTCGACGGCGACGACGAAGAAGAAGACGGCGAGGAGGCCGTCCTTGATCCAGTGCGACAGGCTCAGCTCGAAGACGCCCGGGATGCCGAACTCGGCGTGCATGGCCGCGTCGACGGCGGGCGCCACCGCGGAGTTGGCGACGAAGAGGCCGAGACCTGCGGCGACGAGCAGGATGACAGCGGGAAAGCGGGCGGAGCGAAGAAGCGACATCGGGCCTCCGGAGGGGATCGCGGGTCGACAAGGGGTGCGCCGACCAGACTTCCCGGCTCTCCACGGGCCAGTGTAGCGAGGCCGACTTCGTCACCGAGGGACGCCGTGCGGCGCCGTCGTCACACAGCGTCGGCCGTGACGGCCGGGCGACAGCGCGCCGTTAGCCTGGAGAGATGCGCGAACTCACCCAGACCGAAGCGATCGACCTCGTCGGCCGATACGAGGCGGAGCAGGCGATCCCCGAGCAGATGCGCAGCGACGTGCGCATGCTGGGCACCCTCCTCGGCCAGGTGCTGCGCGAGAGCGGTTCGCCCGGGCTGTACGAGGACGTCGAGCGCCTGCGCACCGCGACCATCCAGGCCTACACCGACGAGACGCCCGAGGCGTTCGCCCGTGCCGCGGCGATCGCCGACTCCTTCACGGTCGCGCGCGCCGAGGAGGTCGCCCGGGCGTTCACCGCGTACTTCCACCTCGTGAATCTCGCCGAGGAGCACCAGCGGGTGCGCATCCTCCGTGAACGGGACGGCCGGCCCGACCGCGAGCAGGCCACCGACTCGGTCGCGGCGGCCTTCGTGCGGCTCGCCGCCGAGGTCGGCGACGACACCGCGCTGCGCCGGCTGCAGAACATGCGGTTCCACCCCGTCTTCACCGCGCATCCGACCGAGGCGCGCCGCCGCGCCGTCTCGACCAGCATCCGCCGCCTCGCGACGCTCCTCGAAGAGCACGACGCATCGCGGCGCAGCGGTGTGAATCAGCAGCGTGCCGACCAGCGCCGCGCCGAGCGGCGCATGCTCGAAGAGATCGACACGCTGTGGCGCACGGCACCGCTGCGATCCGAGAAGCCTGCGCCCACCGACGAGGTGCGCGCGGTGATGGCAGTGTTCGACGACACGCTCTACACCGCGGTGCCGCACGTCTACCGCCGCGTCGACGACGCGCTGCAGGGGCCGGCGGCCGGCGGCCGCGCGCCCGTCGTCCGTCCCTTCGTGCGGGTCGGGTCGTGGGTCGGCGGCGATCGCGACGGCAACCCGTTCGTGACGGCATCCGTCACCCGCAAGGCGTCCGCCATCGCGAGCGAGCACGTGCTGCTGGGCCTCGCCCGCACCGCCGGCCGCATCGGGCGCACGCTCACGCTGGACGCGACCACCACGCCGCCGAGCGACGCGCTGCTGGCGCTGTGGCGGCGCCTGAAGGCGGCCGACGAGGACGCCGCGAAGGACATCGCCAAGCGGTCGCCCGACGAGCCGCATCGCCGCATCGTGCTGCTGATCGCGCGGAAGATCGAGGCGACGCGCGCCCGCAACGCCGACCTCGCGTATGCCGACCCCGAGCACCTCCTGGCCGACCTCCGCGTCGTGCAGGATTCCCTCGTGCAGGCCGGCGCACCGCGCCAGGCCTATGGGCACCTGCAGCAGCTGCTGTGGCAGGTCGAGACGTACGGGTTCCACCTCACCGAGCTCGAGGTGCGTCAGCACTCGGCCGTGCACGCCAAGGTGCTCGCGGAGCTCGAGTCGGGTGTCCCGCGCAGCGAGCTCGCCGAGGAGGTGCTCGATGTGATCCGCACCGTCGGGTTCCTGCAGGAGCGCTACGGCTCGCGGGCGGCCGGCCGCTACATCGTGTCGTTCACGCAGTCCGCCGAGGACCTCGCCGCCGTCCACAAGCTCGCGGCGTACGCGGTCGGCCCCGAGGGCCGGGCCCCCGTGCTCGACGTCATCCCGCTGTTCGAGACCTTCGCCGATCTGCAGGCGGCGCCCCGCATCCTCGCCGAGATCGTCGAGCACCCGGAGTTCGCGGCTCGCCTGGAAGCCACCGGACGGCGCCTGGAGGTCATGCTCGGCTACTCCGACTCGTCGAAGGACGTCGGACCGGTCGCCGCGAACCTCGCGCTGTACGAGGCGCAGGCCAAGATCGCGGCCTGGGCCGACGAGAACCGCATCGAGCTGACGCTGTTCCACGGACGCGGCGGCGCGCTCGGCCGCGGCGGAGGGCCTGCCAACTCGGCGATCATGGCCCAGCCGCCGCACTCGGTCGACGGCCGGTTCAAGCTCACCGAGCAGGGTGAGGTGATCTTCGCCCGCTACGGCGATCCGGCCATCGCCATGCGGCACATCGACCAGGTCGCCGCGGCGATCCTGCTCGCGTCGTCACCCTCGAACGAGGAGCGCAACCGCGCGGCGGCCGACAAGTACGCGGGTGTCGCGGCGACGCTGGATGCCGCATCCCGCGAGCGCTTCTTCTCGCTGGTGAAGGCGCCCGGCTTCGCGCCGTGGTTCGCCCGCGTCACCCCGATGGAGGAGATCGGCCTGCTGGCGCTGGGTTCGCGCCCGGCCCGCCGCGGTCTGTCGGTCGAGTCCCTCGAGGACCTGCGCGCCATTCCCTGGGTGTTCGCGTGGACCCAGGCTCGGATCAACCTGGCCGGATGGTTCGGACTCGGCACCGCGCTCGATGCGGTCGCCGACGAGCCCCTCCTGCGGCAGGCGTACCAGGACTGGCCGCTGTTCCGCACGCTGATCGACAACGTGGCCATGAGCCTCGCGAAGACCGACGATCGCATCGCGCTGCACTACCTGGAGCTCGGCGACCGCGACGACCTCGCCGCGCTCGTGCGCGACGAGATGCGGCTGACGCGCGACTGGGTGATCCGGATCACCGACGGCACCGAGCTGCTCGGCAACAAGCCGGTGCTGCAGCGGGCCGTCAAGATGCGCAGCCCCTACGTCGACGCCCTCTCGCTGCTGCAGCTGCGCGCCCTGCGGGCGCTCCGCGAGGCACCGGAGGGTGCACCGGTCGACCCGGAGCTGCAGCGACTGCTGCTGCTGTCGGTGTCGGGCGTGGCCGCCGGGCTGCAGAACACCGGCTGACCGGACGCCGCGCGGGATCGGCGCGTCGCACCCGGGGCCGCGCACCGCGCGGCGTACCGTGGCCCCCATGGCACGGATCATCGTCGCCGAAGTCTGCCCCCACTGCGGGTCGCTCGATGCGCGGGCGACCGAGCCGAGGTGGTTCCGGATCGAGTGGGATCGTCGAGACGCCCTCGACGACGGCTTGATCGACCGCGTCGAGTTCGAGTGTCGCGACTGCGGCCTGCACTGGGAGTGACGACGGCGGATCACGAATGCCGCTGGGCCGCAGGCCCACGCGGCCCGGCCCTTCGTCGGTCGTTCATCCCGGCGGGTCTCACGATGCCCGCGGCCCGTCGGGCGGTTCGTCGGGCGCGTACCGATCCAGCTGGTCCTCCACCGTCGTGGCGGCCGCCTGGGCACTGGGCGCGAAGCCGAGGACGACGGCGGTGAACCGATCGGCGGCGAGCGCCTTCAGCTCGAGCCGCGTTTGCGCGACCACCGTCGCCGTCCGCGGCGTGCGACGAAGCAGCGCGATCTCGCCGAATCCCTCGCCTTCGCCGAGCGTCGCGATCACGCGACCGTCGCCCAGCACGTCGGCTCGGCCGCTCTCGACCACGTAGTAGTGATCGCCGAGGTCCCCCTGGCGGAAGACGGCGCTGCCCGGTGCCACCTCGACCGGCTCCAGCCCGCGAGCGAGCTGCTCGATCGCGGGCAGCGGGAGCGGCTGGAACATCGGCACACGCTGGAGGAGGTCGACCTCGGCGTCCAGCGCCCCGACGGAGTGATCAAGACCGCGCAGCCGCCACCACGAAGCCAGCGCGAGCACTGGACACAGCATGCCGATCGCAATCAGCGCGCCGTCGACGCCGAGCCACGCGATCATCACCGACGCGACGATGGCCCCGACGCCGATGGAGACGGCGACCAGGCTCTCGAGCACGCCGAAGACGCGCGCCATCAGGGCGTCCGGAGTCAGCCTGCCGATCAGCGTGAACCCGGCGAGGTCGATCAGCGCGTTGCCGACCCCGACGAACGCGAGCAGGAAGAGCGCCGCCGCCTGCGCCGGGAAGACGCCGACGAGGGCGATGGGCAGTCCCCACAACGCCACGCCGACGGCGAACCACCCGCCCAGCCGCCGGGTTCCGACGAGCAGCGAGGCCGCGAGCGAGCCGAGGACCGCGCCGACGCCGACCGAGGCCATCAGCGATCCGGCGCCGGACTCCCCCATGCCGAGCAGCTCGATGGCGACCACGACCGAGAACACGGTGAGCGCGCCCCGGGTGAGCGATTGGGCGGCGGCCAGGCCGAGGATCAGCTGCAGATCGCGGCTCCGCCACACCGCGGCGGCTCCTTCCGCGGCCTCCCTCAGCAGGTCGCGCCGCGGCGCCGCCGGTCTCGGCGGCGCGTCGTATCGCACTCGGAAGAGCAGCAGCGCCGCCCAGAACGACGCGACCGCCGCGACGGCGAACACGACGGAGACATCGGTGAAGGCCAGCAGGATCGCGGCGAGGAGCGGCCCGACGAGCGTCGCGACGGAGTCCAGCAGACCCCGCACGACGTTGGCGCTGGCCAATTCGTGGCCGGTGCGGCACAGCGTGGGCAGGAGGGCGGAGTGCGCCGGCCGGAACATGGTCGCCGCGATCGTCGAGACGACCGCGAGCGCGTAGACGACGGCGATCGGGCCCGACACGGCCACGACGGCCGCCGCGACCGCGGTGGCAGCACCCCGCACGACCGACACCACGACGAGGACGCGCTCACGCCGCCCACGGTCGGCGAACGGCGACAGGATGGGCGCCAGCAGCGCGGAAGGGAGCATGCGCAGCAGTCCCACCGCGCCGAGGGCGAGCGCGCCGCCGGCGTTGTACGCGACGATGCCGAGCGCCACCGTGAAGGCCCACTCCGCTGTCCAGGCACCGAGAAAGCTCAGCTGCGCGCGCCGCAGATTGGCGTTGCGCCAGTTGCTCGAGAAGGCCCCCACGGCCTGATCGAGCCTCGAACGGGTCCCCAGACGGCCCATGTCGCGACCCTACGGCTTCGGCCGGGGGAAGGCCAGCGCCACGTGGATCTCGTGACCGCCGGCTGAGCGACCGAATCGCCGAGATGTCAGTCGAGGCGGCGGTCGTCGGCGTGACGCGCGAGGCTGCGGCCGTAGCGCTCGGTGAGCTGCACCATGAGGTCGGGGGTCTCTCGGTCGAGGCCGAACACGTAGCCGGGGAAGTCCAACTCCCGCTGCGCCGCCCAGATCTCCTCGTGGCGATCGGGCGGAAGGACCTGGACCGGATCTCCCACGGCGACCCAGCCGATCGGCACCGTCGAGTCCGCCGGAAGCGTCGTGCGCAGGTGCACGACGGCGTTGATGCGCACCTCGCTGCGCGCGCCGATGCGCGCACCGTTGAAGACGCGGGTGCCGGTCGCGAGGAACACCTCCTCCTCGACGACGGCGCCCGACACACTCGCCATCGGGCCGACGAGCACGTGATCGGCGATGTGGACCGGATTCGTCGAGGTGGCACGGATCAGCGCATTCTCCATGACGATCACATTCGCGCCGAGGGTGACCGCTCCGCCCTCGGCGGTGATGACCGCACCGTGGAGGATCTGGCAGTCGGCGCCGATCTCGACGTCGCCGCTGATCACGGCCGTCGCGGCGACGACGGCGTCGGGGTGGATGCGGGGCTGGGCCCCGAGGTGCTCGAAACGCATCATGCCTCCTCGATCCCGAGCCGGCCCGCTCGTCGTCGGGGCCGTCGCGGTCGGTTCACAGCGTAGTGCGGTGCATCTTCACCGCACGCCGTCTCCATCGCACGACGTCTTCTCACGCGGTCAGGTCGGGTGCTCGGTCAGCCGCCAGTAGTACCCGCTCGGATCGAGCACCCGGAAGTCGCGGAGGCCCCACGGCTGCGCCTGCACGTCGTCGTCGACGGGCCAGCCCTCCTCGGCGACCCGCAGGCGGGCGGCATCCAGATCGTCCGTCTCGAGCACGAGCTCCACCCCGACGGGTGGTCGGCGGGGCGCGGTATCGACGGACGCCCGCCAGGCCGCGCCGACGCGCACGCGGCCGAGCTCGAGCGCGACGTAGGCCCACTCGACGTGCCGCTCATCGCGCACGAGCGTGAACCCGAGCACGCGGACGTAGAAGTCGACGGCCCGGTCCAGGTCGTCCGGGAAGATCTCGATGCGGAGGTCGGCCACCATCCCACCACTCTCCCGCACCTGGATGCGGTGCGTCGCGCGGAGCGCGCGCAGACACGCTGCGCGGGGACGGCGGGCGCCGTCGTCACACGCGCGGTCGACGCTGCGGACCCTGGGTAGGGTGAAGAAGCGCCACCCCAGAGCGCATCGCTCCACCCCGAAAGCTTTCCCGATATGCCCTCTGCACTGCCGACCACCGCTGCTCCCGCCGCCCTCGCGTCCACCGAGTCGATCCGCCTCGTCCTCGACACCGTCGCGGCGCGCAATCCTCACGAGCCGGAGTTCCTGCAGGCGGTGCACGAGGTGCTCGAATCGATCGCACCGGTGCTGGAAGCGCACCCGGAGTTCATCGACGGCGGCATCTTGGAGCGGCTCGTCGAGCCGGAGCGGCAGATCATCTTCCGCGTGCCGTGGGTCGATGACGCCGGACGCCTGCAGGTCAACCGCGGGTTCCGCGTGCAGTTCTCCTCGGTGCTCGGTCCCTACAAGGGCGGTCTCCGCTTCCACCCCTCGGTGAACCTGTCGATCATCAAGTTCCTGGGTTTCGAGCAGATCTTCAAGAACGCCCTCACGGGTCAGGGCATCGGCGGCGCCAAGGGCGGCAGCGACTTCGATCCGCACGGCCGCTCCGATGCCGAGATCATGCGCTTCTGTCAGTCGTTCATGAACGAGCTCTACCGCCACCTCGGCGAGCACACCGATGTGCCCGCCGGAGACATCGGCGTGGGTGCCCGTGAGATCGGCTATCTCTTCGGCCAGTACCGGAAGGTGACCAACCGCCACGAGTCAGGCATGTTCACCGGCAAGGGCGTGCAGTGGGGCGGCGCGGAGGTCCGCACCGAAGCGACCGGCTACGGTGCGGTCTTCTTCAGTGCGGAGATGCTCGGCGTCCACGGCGAGACGCTCGCGGGCAAGCGGGTCGGCGTGTCCGGCTCGGGCAACGTGGCGATCTACGCCATCGACAAGGCCCACCAGCTGGGCGCGACGCCCGTGACGGCATCGGACTCCTCCGGTTACGTCGTCGACGACGCCGGCATCGACGTCGGTCTGCTCCGGCAGGTCAAGGAGGTCGAGCGGGCGCGCATCGCGGAGTACGCGGCGCGACGCCCGACGGCCCGCTACGCCGAAGGCGCACGCCCCTGGGAGGTGGCTGTCGACGTCGCGATCCCCTCGGCCACGCAGAACGAGCTCGACGCCGACGACGCGCGGACACTCATCGCGAATGGCGTGGGCGCCGTCGCCGAAGGCGCCAACATGCCCTCGACTCCCGAGGCGATCGAACTCTTCCAGTCCGCGGGCGTCCTGTTCGGGCCGGGCAAGGCGGCGAACGCGGGCGGCGTCGCGACCTCGGCGCTCGAGATGAGCCAGAACGCCGCCCGTCAGCGCTGGAGCTTCGATGACAGCGAGGCGAAGCTGCGCGCGATCATGGCCGACGTGCACGACGCCGCGTTCGCCGCCGCCGAGAGATACGGCCGCCCGGGCGACTATGTCGTCGGGGCCAATTCGGCCGGCTTCGAACGGGTCGCGCACGCGATGCTGGCGCAGGGCGTCATCTGACCGCCACGGTGGCAGAACGGGTCGCCCACAGCGGGCTGTGCCCGCCCACTCGGCTGAGGGGCGGGGCGCGCACGCCGACGGTCAGGCGCTGACGGCCGCCTCGGCGGCGGCATCCGCGTCGGCCTTCTTGGGCGGCCACAGCTGCTCGATCAGCTGCGCGACCCAGGCGATGAGCTCGTCGTCGCCGAGCGGCTCGCCGCCGGCCGACGGAAGCGGCACGACCATGGCCTCGCCGCCGGCGACGAGCTTGGCCTTGGGGTGCAGCCGCTGCAGGCGCACGCGCATCGAATCGGGCAGGTTCGCGGGCGCGATGCGCAGGTTCGGACCCATCGCGACCACGTCGGCGAGGCCGGCCTGTCCTGCACGGCGTCGCAGCCGTGCGACCGCGAGCAGTCCCTCGACCTCGGCCGGCGGCTCGCCGTAGCGGTCGGTCAGCTCCTCGACCACGAGGTCGATCGCGTCGGGCTGCGCGGTGACGGATGCCGCCGCCGAGAGCTTCTGATACGCCTCGAGTCGCAGGCGCTCACTGTCGATGTACGACTCGGGGATGCGGGCCTGCACCGGCAGCTCGAGGCGCAGCTCGGCAGGTCCCTCGGTCTCTTCGCCGCGGAACGTGGCGACCGCCTCGCCGATCATGCGCAGGTACAGGTCGAAGCCCACGCCCGCGATGTGACCGGCCTGCTCGGCGCCCAGGAGATTGCCGGCGCCGCGCAGCTCAAGATCCTTCAGCGCGACCTGCATGCCCGAGCCGAGGTCGTTGTTGACCGCGATCGTCTCGAGGCGGTCGGCCGCGGTCTCGCTGAGCGGCTTCATGTCGTCGTAGAGGAAGTACGCGTAGGCCCGCTCCCGCGCGCGACCCACCCGGCCGCGCAGCTGATGCAGCTGGCTGAGACCGTACTTGTCGGCGCGGTCGATGATGATCGTGTTGGCGTTGGAGATGTCGAGACCGGTCTCGACGATCGTCGTGCAGACCAGGACGTCGGAGCGCCGCTCCCAGAACGCGTCGACGACCTCTTCGAGCGCGTGCTCCCCCATCTGGCCGTGTGCGACCGCGATGCGCGCCTCGGGCACCAGCTCGGCGAGCTCGGCCGCCACGCGCTGGATCGACTGCACCCGGTTGTGCACGTAGAACACCTGGCCCTCGCGCAGCAGCTCGCGGCGGATCGCCGCGGTGATCTGCTTGTCGTTGCGCGGCCCGACATACGACAGGATCGGATGCCGGTCCTCGGGCGGCGTCTGCAGCGTCGACATCTCACGGATGCCCGTCACCGCCATCTCGAGTGTGCGCGGAATCGGCGTCGCGCTCATGGCGAGGATGTCGACGTTGGTCTTCAGCTTCTTGAGCTGGTCCTTGTGCTCGACGCCGAAACGCTGCTCCTCGTCGATGATCATGAGGCCGAGATCCTTGAAGATCACCTTCTCGGTGAGGATGCGGTGCGTGCCGATGACCATGTCGACGGTGCCGTCGGTGAGGCCGGCGAGCACCTCGCGCGCCTGCTTGTCGCTCTGGAACCGCGAGAGCGCCTTGACCTTCACCGGGAAGCCGGCGAAGCGCTCGGTGAACGTCTCGAGGTGCTGCTTGACCAGCAGCGTCGTCGGCACGAGCATCGCGACCTGCTTGCCGTCCTGGATGGCCTTGAACGCGGCGCGGACGGCGACCTCGGTCTTGCCGAAGCCGACGTCGCCGGACAGCAGGCGGTCCATCGGGATCGGCTTCTCCATGTCGGCCTTGATCTCGTCGATCGTCTGCAGCTGGTCGGGAGTCTCGGCGAACGGGAACGCCTCTTCGAGCTCGCGCTGCCAGGGGGTGTCCGGCCCGAAGGCGTGGCCCTTCGACGCCATGCGCGCCGAGTACAGCTTGACGAGCTCGACGGCGATGTCGCGCACCGCGCGGCGGGCCTTGCTCTTGGCCTGGGCCCAGTCGCTGCCGCCCATCTTCGACAGCGTCGGGGCCTCGCCGCCGACATAGCGCGAGAGCAGGTCGAGCTGGTCGGTCGGCACGAACAGCTTGTCGCCCGGGTAGCCGCGCTTGGACGGCGCGTACTCGAGCACGAGGTACTCGCGCACGCTTTTCACCGCGTTGCGTCCGCCGCTCGAGACCTCGCGCTGGGTGAGCTCGACGAACTTGCCGATGCCGTGCGTCGCGTGCACGACGTAGTCGCCGGCCTTGAGCTGCAACGGGTCGACGACGGCCTTGCGCCGCGAGGCGAGCTTCTTGACGACCCGGTTGTCGCCGCCGATCGTGCGGCCGTAGAACTCCGACTCGGTGAGCACGGCGAGCTTCGCGTCCGCCGCCTCGAACCCGCGCTCGAGCACGCTCAGGACCACGTGGGCGACACCCGGCTCGGGCGCCTGCAGCACCTCGTCGACCCTGCGGGCCGCGATGCCGCGTTCGGCCAGCACGTCGCGGGCGCGTTCTACGAGGCCGGCTCCGGATGCCGCGACGACGACGCGCCAGCCGTCCGCCAGGAGCGCTCCGATGTGCGCCGTCGCGCCTTCCACGTTGCCCTGGAAGGACGGGACGGCCGACCCGGGCACGCGGATCGCGGCGGCGGCCTCGAGTGCGACGTCGATGTCCTCGTCGATCAGGCCTTCGGCGGCGGCATCCGCCTGTCCCGAGTCGAAGGCGCTGAGACTCCACCAGACACCGCCCCGTGCGCGGGCAGCCGCACGCACCGCGGGCAGCGACAGGAAGTCGCCGGCACCCAGGTCGATCGGGGTGCTGGCACCTGCCGTCGCCGCGCTCCACGCCGCCTCGAGGAATTCGCGGTTCGTGTCGCCGAGGGTGATCGCACGCGCGACGGCGCGCTCCGGGTCGACGAGCGCGACGGCCGAGCCCTCGGGCAGATAGTCGACGACGGCCACGAGCCGATCCACGACGGCCGGGAGCAGGGACTCCATGCCTTCGACCGGGATGCCCTCGGCCATCTTCTCGAGCATGCCGGCCAGGCCCGGCAGCTCGTCCTTGAGCTCTCGGGCACGCTCGCGCACGGCGTCGGTGAGCAGCAGCTCTCGGCTGGGCAGCAGGGTGACCTCACGCACTTCGCCGGGCAGCGACCGCTGATCGGCGACCGAGAAGGCGCGCATCTCGTCCACCTCGTCGCCGAAGAACTCGACGCGGTACGGGTGCGGTGCGGTCGGCGGGAAGACATCCAGGATGCCGCCGCGCACCGCGAACTCGCCGCGCCGCGACACCATGTCGACGCGGTGATAGGCGAGCTCGATGAGCCGGGCCGAGACGTCGCCGAGGTCGTGCCCGCGAGCGCCGATGACGAGTTCGATCGGCGCGACGTCGGTGAGTCCGGCCGCCAGCGGCTGGATGGCGCCCCGCACCGAGGCGGTGATCACGAGCGGCGTCGTGGCATCCCAGCGGGCGATGCGCGTGAGGATCTCGAGCCGGGTGCCGACGGTCTCTGCGCTCGGGCTCAGCCGCTCGTGCGGCAGCGTCTCCCACGCCGGGAAGTGGAGCACCTCGGCGCCGGGCAGCAGCGCACCCAGCGCGGGACCGAGCGACTCCGCACGGCGCCCCGTGGGCGCGATCAGCATCACCACCGGCGGTTTGCCCGCGGCGCGGCGGCGCTCGATCAGGGCTGCGAGGAGCGGAGCGTCGAGTCCTTCGACGAGCGAGAAGTCGGCATCGACGGATGCCGCGGCCACCGCGTCCCGAAACGGCTCAGCCTGCTCGAGGGCGCGAACGATCCCGGGAACTGTCACCGCACGAGTCTACGGCGCAGGACCGACACCCGGGCTCCACGGACCGACACGACACCGGGTGCACAGAATCGGAGGGCGTGCGGGGCGCGCCGGGCCGCGGCATCCGCTCTCCGGCGTGTCGCCGACAAGATCCGATTCTGTGCAGGCGGATTCCACGTGACCGTGCTCCTAGGATCAATCGCGTGAGCACCCCTGACGCGCCGCAGAACCCGCCCGTCCCGCCCGGGCCGTGGGCGCCGCCCGCCGCACCACCGTTCGGACCGCCTGCGGGGACGACCGGAGGCCCGGCGCAGCCCGCCGGCGGACATCCGGGGGTTGCGCCCGGTCGGCCCGCACCTCCCGCAGGAGCGTACGCCCCGCCGGCCGGCTACGCCCTCGCGCCCGGTGCGGCGGGTCCCGCGTACGGCGCCGCGCCCGCGCATCGCAGCAGCGTACTCGGCGTGGTCGCCCTGGTCCTCGCCCTCGTCGCGACGGTGGGGGCGAGCATCTTGGGTGCGATCGCGAGCTACCGGATCGGACTCGGCGCCGGCCGCCAGATCACGGCCGGGGCCCTCGACACCGATTTCGACTGGTCGATCCTGACGCCGGTACGCGACTGGGTGCTGCTCGGCGAGGTCTCGTTCTGGGTAGGCACCGCGCTCGGTGTGTGGGCCCTGGTGCAGGGTGTCATCGCGATCGTCACGGCGCGCGGACGAGGCGCCGGCATCGCCGCAGTGATCGTCGCCGCCCTCGGCCCGATCGCCTTCGGCGCCGTGGTGCAGGGCTTCCTGACCGCCGGCCTCGCCGCCGGCACCGGCATGGGCAGCTGACGGGTCTCGCGAAGCCTCGGCCCGCGGCATCCGTCTTCTCCGTCGCTGTTTCCTCAGTTGAGGACCAGAGCCGAAACGAGGGCCGATCTCGGCCCGCTGCTCCGCATCTCGGCACCATTCCTCAACTGAGGAACGCGGATGCCGCAGCCGGCGCTCAGCGGACGCGAGAGGTCAGACGCGGGGGGCGTGGTGCTTCTGCTGAGCGGCGAGGAGGCCATCGGCCACGAGCTGCTCGACCGCGTCAGCGGCGTCGCCGATGAGGATGGGCAGGTTCTTGCGCTCCGTGGCGCCGAACGGGTCGAGCACCCAGTCGGCCGGGTCCTGACGCCCCATCGGGCGGCCGATGCCGACGCGCACGCGCGGGAACTCCGCCGTGTCGAGCGCCTTGGCGACATCGCGCACGCCGTTGTGGCCGCCGTGGCCGCCGCCGACCTTGAGCTTGATCGTGTCGAACGGGATGTCGAGCTCGTCGTGCACGACCACCACGTGGTCGGGGGCGATGCCGTAGAACTTCGCGAGCCCGGCGACGGGTCCGCCGGACACGTTCATGAACGTGTTCGGCTTGGCGAGGATGAGCTTCGCCGCACCGGGGCGCAGCCACGTCTCGACGACGCGCGCGTTCGCCTTGTGCGCCTTGAAGGACTCGCCACGCCGTCCCGCGAGCTCATCCACCACGAGCTGTCCGACGTTGTGGCGCGTGAGCTCGTAGCGGGGGCCGGGGTTTCCCAGGCCGACGATCAGCCACGTCTCTGCCATGTCATCCATCCTGCCGGTGAGACGAAGGCGAGGGGGCGCGGCATCCGCACCCCCTCGCCGTCGTGAAGGAATTACTCGGAGGCGGACTCTTCCGAGGCCTCGGCCTGCTCGGCGGCGACCTCGGCATCGGCCTCGGCGATCTCTTCCTCGGCGGCCAGCGTCGAAGCCGGCACCGAGATGGCGACGATGAGCAGCTCGGCGTCGGCGATGAGGACCGACCCCTTCGGCAGCTTCAGGTCGGCGGCCGTGATGTGCGTGCCTTCCTCGAGGCCCTCGACGTCGACCTCGATGTGCTCGGGGATGTGCGTGGCCTCGGCCTGGAGGGTGACGGTCGTGTTGTCGAGGTTCGCGATGGTGCCGGGAGCGGACTCGCCCACGACGACGATCGGCACCTCGATCTCGACCTTCTCGCCCTTCTTCACGACGAGCAGGTCGATGTGCTCGATGACCTGGTGCACCGGGTCCTTCTGCACATCCTTGACCAGCGTGAGCTGCGACGTGCCTTCGAGGTCGAGCTCGAGCACCGCGTTCGCGCGGCGGATGAGCAGCGAGACCTGGTGGCCCGGCAGGGCGACGTGCACGGGGTCGGTGCCGTGACCGTAGATGACGGCGGGGATCTTGCCGGCGGCGCGGAGGCGGCGGGCGAAGCCCTTGCCGAAGCTCTCGCGGAACTCGGCCTGGACCTTGGTATCGGGCTCGGACGACATGGGGTTCTCCTTGTGGGCGCACTGGCCCGGTAAGCTGCGGCGCGTGGCCGTTCTGACTCGGCCTGCGCGGTGGCGGGCCCGGGGTATTCGGGGTGTCTTCGACTCGAACGCGCACGCGTGAGGAAAGCCCGTTGGGCCGGCATCACTGCGTCGATCACGGATGCCGCAGCCCACCGGAATCGACGGGCGCGAGGCATCCCTCGCCGAAGTTCGAGACGAGTCTACCAGCGCGCCCGCTACGATGAGGAACGCCCCTGCTTCCCGCTCCCTCGGAGGACCCCATGGACTACGGCTTCTGGAGCCACGCTCTTCTCTGGCTCATCGGCGCCATGGCCGCGGTCGGTGCGCTTGCGACCGCGCTGGCGTTCTGGAGCCTCGGTCGCCAGGGCTACCGCAAGGACTGATACCGCTCGAGCGCCGCCACCGCGGCGTCGACGACATCGGCCAGCGGCGGGTCTCCCGCCACGACGACGCCCGCCTCATCCGGCTCGAGGTGCTCGAGCGTCTGCAGCTGCGAGATCAGCAGCGATGAAGGCATGAAGTGCTCGCGCGCGCCCATGCGACGCGCGAGCTCGTCCCGCGGCACGCGGAGTTCGACGAAGACGACACGGGGTGCGGTCGTTCGGCCGCGGATGCGGTCGCGGTAGCGGCGGGCGAGCGCCGAGCAGGCCATCACCACTCCCCCGGGCGCTTCCCGCAGCGTCGCGGCCACGACGTCGAGCCACGGCATCCGATCGCCGTCGTCGAGTGCGACCCCGGCGGCCATCTTCGCGACGTTCTCCGTGGGATGGAGGTCGTCCGCATCGACGAACGGCAGTCCGAGCCGCTGGGCCAGCGCCAGACCGACGACGGATTTGCCCGAACCGCTCGGCCCCATCACCACGATCCGCATCGCCGATGCGGGGCCGGCGCCGACGACTCCCGGCGCAGCGGGCTCCGGCGCAGCGGGTTCCGGCGGGGTGGACTCCGGGAGGGGGGACCCCGGGAGGGAGGGCTCGGTCACGACGGCCACGGTAGCCCACCGCCCGACGACGCGTCACACCCGGCCGGTTCGGGGTGTGAGCGTCCCGCCGCTGCGGCGTAACACGGACCCGTCAGACTCTAGGCTGAAAGAGACGATCTAACCTCAGGAGCGCGTGTGTCTTCGAACGACCCTTCAGCGAGCGGCAATCAGGCCGAGACGAACATCTCGACGGATCAGGACCAGGCTCCTGACGAGGCGACGACCGCACACGAGGCCGCACCGGCACCCGAGGACGTGGCCCGCGAGACTCCGGAGCCGCAGGGTCCCGAGACCGATCGCGTGGCCACGGCGAACATCGGCGTCGTGGGTCTCGCGGTGATGGGGTCGAACCTCGCGCGCAACCTCGCCAGCCGCGAGGGCAACACCGTCGCCGTGCACAACCGCAGCCGGTCCAAGACCGACGAGCTGCTCGCCGCCCATCCCGAGGCGGGCTTCGTGCCCGCGTTCTCGTACCAGGAGTTCGCCGCGTCGCTGCAGAAGCCGCGCGCCGCGATCATCATGGTGAAGGCCGGCCGTCCCACCGACGCCGTCATCGACGCGCTCGTGGAGGTGTTCGAGCCGGGCGACATCATCGTCGACGGCGGCAACGCGCTGTTCACCGACACGATCCGCCGCGAGAAGGCCGTGCGCGAGACCGGCATCAACTTCGTCGGCGCCGGCATCTCGGGCGGCGAGGAGGGGGCCCTCAACGGCCCGTCGATCATGCCCGGCGGCTCGGACGAGTCGTGGGTCACCCTCGGCCCGATCCTCAAGTCCATCGCCGCGGTCGCCGAGGGCGAGCCGTGCGTCACGCACATCGGCCACGACGGCGCCGGCCACTTCGTGAAGATGGTGCACAACGGCATCGAGTACGCCGACATGCAGCTCATCGCCGAGGCGTACGACCTCATCCGGCGCGGCACGGGCAAGACGCCGGCCGAGATCGCCGACGTGTTCGCCGAGTGGAACCGCGGCGAGCTGGAGTCGTACCTCATCGAGATCACCGCCGAGGTGCTCCGCCAGGTGGATGCCGAGACCGGCGAGCCGCTCGTCGACGTCATCCTGGATCAGGCCGGCGCCAAGGGGACCGGCGCGTGGACCGTGCAGACCGCCCTGTCGCTCGGCGTCCCGGTCTCGGGCATCGCCGAGGCCACGTTCGCCCGCTCGCTCTCGTCGCACCCCGAGCAGCGCGAGATCTCGCGCGACCTGCCCGGCGCCGAAGAGGAGCTCGAGGTCGAGGACGCCGACGCGTTCATCGAGGACGTGCGGCTCGCCCTGTACGCCTCGAAGATCGTCGCGTACTCGCAGGGCTTCGACGAGATCCGCGCCGGCGCCGCCGAGTACGACTGGCAGATCGACCTCGGCGCGGTGTCGAAGATCTGGCGCGCGGGCTGCATCATCCGCGCCCAGTTCCTCAACCGCATCGCCGACGCCTACGACCAGACGCCGGATCTCGCCGTGCTGCTGACCGCGCCCTACTTCGTCGAGGCGCTGGGCCGCGCACAGGGCGCCTGGCGCAGGATCGTGTCGACGGCCGCGGGTGCCGGCATCCCGGCGCCCGCGTTCTCGTCGTCGCTGTCGTACTACGACGGCCTGCGCGCCGAGCGCCTGCCGGCAGCGCTGATCCAGGGTCAGCGCGACTTCTTCGGCGCCCACACCTACAAGCGCATCGACAAGGACGGCACCTTCCACACGCTGTGGTCGGGCGACAGGTCCGAGATCGAAGCCGAAGACACCCACTGACGCGAGACCCGCGCCGGACGAGGCCGACACATCAGAGGGCGGATCTCCATCGCGGGGATCCGCCCTCCGGCGTCTGCGCCGACTTCTAGCCCGCGTGGCCGTTCGGTACGGGCTTCACGTTGTGGTTGCGGCAGAACATGTTGCCCGGGTCCCACGTGTGCTTGACCGCGGCCAGTCGCGCCATGGTCGCCGGCGGGTACATGTGCTGGGCGATCGTCTCGTCCGTCGACACGGTGAAATTGCCGTAGACGCCCGAGCCCTTGGCCTCGATGGCCTCCCACTCGGCCGTGACGTCGGCGCGCCCCGCGTCGTCGAGCATGCCGGGGATGTCGAACGCCCCGGCCATTGCGAACCACGTCGCGTCGCGCGCCGGGAAGGCCGTGTCGTCCTGCGCGACGTCGCCGTACGCGCCGCCGAGCGAGCGCAGCAGCACCACCGACGCGGGGTGCTGCTCGCGGAACGTCACGAGGCGGTCGATGGCGTCGTCGTCGAGCGCCCCGAGCAGCGTGTTTCCTCCGACGAAGCCGGGCATCGGCTGTTCGGGGTCGAACTCGGGAGCCTCCAGCAGGACGTCGGGATAATCCTGCACGCCGAACTCCCGCTCGGTGACGCCGGGCGCATGCGCGAGCGGCGCCAGCGCGCGACGGGCGGCGTCCTCATCGGTGCCTGCCCACACCGCCGTGATCGAGGCGCCCGCCGGCGCACTCGGGTCCATCGCGGGGACGTCCATGTAGGTGACGGTCAGCTCTCGCGGCGCATCGGCCAGGACATCGGCCAGCACGCGCAGGACCGGCCGAGCGTCGCCCTCGAGCCCGTAGACGGCGTGCACGACGCCGTCGAGCGGGTGGGCTTCGAAGTCGAACCGCGTCACGACGCCGAAGTTGCCGCCGCCGCCGCGCAGCGCCCACAGCAGCTCCGGGTGGGACGTCTCGGTCACCTCGACCACGTCGCCGCGCGCGGTGACGAGCTGCGCGCCCACCAGCTGGTCGGCGGCGAGTCCCCAGGCCCGCACCATCCAGCCGATGCCGCCGCCGAGTGTGAGCCCGCCGACGCCCACCGAGGCCGTATCGCCCGAGCTGAGCCCGAGCCCGCGTTCGGCGAGGGCATGGGCGACGCCGCCCCAGAGGGCACCGCCGCCGACGCGCACACGCGTGCCGTCGACCTCGACCGTGTCGAGGGCGGAGAGGTCGAGGGTGAGGCCGCCGGGCACCCCGCCCCAGGCGCTGTGACCGCCGCCGCGGATCATGATGTCGAGCCGCTCGGCGGCGGCGTAGCGGACGGCGCCGCGCACGTCGTCGACGCTCGCGGCGCGGATCACGGCAGCGGGCTCGCCGATGCCGGAGTGGAAACGGCGGGCGGACTCCCATTCGGAGTCGCCCGGACGGATGACGGTGCCGACGGATCCGGCACTGAGGTCGTCGTTGCTCATGACCGCAACGCTAGGGGCCTCCACCGACATCGGGGAAGATGTTCGCCGTCAGCGAGAGAGCGCCTTCCACCGCGCCGTCCGCGTGCGGGCGTAGGCTCGCACGGGTGACGAGCATCCTCTACATCGGCGGTACCGGAACGATCAGCGCGGCGTGCGTGCGCCGCTCGGTGGCCCTCGGGCACGAGGTCGCGGTGCTCAACCGCGGCACCGCGAGACGCCCGCTCCCGCCCGAGGTCGAACTGATCGAGGCCGACGTGCGCGACGCCGGCGCGGTGCGCACCGCCCTCGGCGACCGCCGGTTCGACGTGGTCGCCGAGTTCCTGGCCTTCACTCCCGAGCACATCGCCACCGACCTCCAACTGTTCGAGGGACGCACCGGGCAGTACGTGTTCATCAGCTCGGCATCCGCGTACGAGAAGCCTCCGCGGCGCGTGCCGGTGACCGAGTCGACGCCGCTGCGCAATCCGTTCTGGAAGTACTCGCGCGACAAGATCGCGTGCGAGGACGTGCTCGTCGCCGCATACCGCGAGCGCGGTCTGCCGGTGACCATCGTGCGACCCTCGCACACCTACGACGAGCGGCTGCTGCCGACCCTGGGCGGCTGGACCGACATCGCGCGCATGCGCGCGGGTCGACCGGTCATCGTGCACGGCGACGGAACGAGCCAGTGGACCATCACGCACTCGGACGACTTCGCGGTCGCCTTCACCGGGCTGCTCGGCAATCCGGCAGCGATCGGCGACGCGTTCACGATCACCGGGACGCACGCGCCGACCTGGAACCAGATCTACGGCTGGCTGGCCGATGCCGCCGGTGTCGACTCCCCCGATCTCGTGCATGTCGCCTCGGACACGATCGCGGCGTTCGCACCCGATCTCGGGCCCACGCTCATCGGCGACAAGGCCCACTCGATGCTGTTCGACGCGTCGAAGGTGACGCAGCTGGTGCCCGACTTCCGCACCACGATCACCTTCGACGAGGGCGCCCGCCGCATCCTCGCCCACTACGACGCGCACCCCGACGAGCAGCGCATCGACGAGGGCCGCGACGCGCTCTTCGATCGCATCGCGGCCCATGCGCGCTCGGCCGGCTGATCAGCGTCGGCTGACCGGCGGCAGCTGATCAGCGGCGGGTGATCTCGCGCACCGCACCCTTGTCGAGACGCAGGCGGCGCCGCGCGCGGCGCGCGACAGCGGAGTCGTGCGTGACGACGATGAGCGTGAGCCCTTCGTCGTTGAGAGCCTGCAGCACCGAGAGGATCTCGTCGCGCATGCTCTCGTCGAGGTTTCCGGTCGGCTCGTCGGCCAGGAGCACGCGCGGGCGCTTGACGATCGCGCGCGCGATCGCGACCCGCTGCTGCTGACCGCCTGAGAGCTCACCCGGACGGTGGTCGGCGCGGTCGGCGAGGCCGACGTGCGAGAGGGCCTCGGCGACGCGGGCGGAGCGCTCGTCCTTCGACAGCCCGAGTGGCTCCAGCGCCATGTCGACGTTCTCGTGCGCGGTGAGCGTCGGGATGAGGTTGAACCCCTGGAACACGAAGCCGATCTCGTGCGCGCGGATGCGGCCCAGCTCGGCGTTGCTCGCGGTCGCGATGTCGATCTCGCCCAGGTGCACCGAGCCGGCGCTGGGACGGTCGAGCGCGCCCAGCAGCTGCAGCAGGGTGGACTTGCCGCCGCCGGTCGGCCCCTGGATCGTGACGAAGTCTCCGGCGTCGATCGTGAGGTCGACGCCGGCGAGCGCCTTCACGATGCGGCCCTTCTGCGTGTAGGTGCGGCTGACGCCCTCGAGCCGGTACTGCGCCGGGGCTGCGGCATCCGGAGCAGAGGGGGTCTCGATGTCGATCATGGTCATGATGTGCTCTCCCTTCCTGGAGGCGGGTTCTGCGGAGACGGGTTCGGGTGCGGTGGGGACGGCGCCGGACATCGGATGCCTCAGCCGACCGAGCGGAGCGCTTCGGCGGGGCTCAGCCGCGCGGCGCGCCAGCCGCCGAACGCACCGGCCACGAGGCCTCCGAGCACCGCGATGCCGACGGCCGCGATGACGACCCAGAGCGTGACCGGCGCCTGCAGGACGATGTCGGCTCCCGACTGCTGCATGGCCGCGGCGCCGAACGGGCCGCCGCGGGACACCGTGCCCCCGGCGCCACCGGGGCCGAAGCTCTCGGTGGCGGGCGGCGTCGAGATCGTCGGGGCGATGAGGTTGATGGCGAGGATGCCGGCGAAGCCGATGACGAGACCGGCAACACCGCCGATGAGCCCCTGCACGACCGATTCGCCGGCGACCTGCCCGACGACGCGGCTGTTCGACCAGCCGATCGCCTTGAGCGTGCCGAACTCGCGGGTGCGGCGCGAGACGCCCGAGATGGTGAACAGCACCGCGAGCACGAGTGCGACGGCGAGCACGACGAGGGACAGCCAGGTGCCGAGATTTGTGATCAGCGCCGACGCGCTCGAGAGGGATCCCGACACGGTGGAGGCGAGATCGGACTGCGAGCTCACCGTCGCCTCGGGGAGCTCCTCCTGGAGCGCCGTCTGCACGGCCGAGATGTCGTCGGAGGTCTCCGCCTGCACGTACACCGTCGAGATCACATCTCCTGCGCCGGAGAGCTCCTGAGCCACGTCCAGCGGGATGTACGCGTTCGACGCGGTGTCGGCCTCGTCCGAGGTGGAGGCGACGATCCCGACGACCTCGAAGTCCTGCCCGCCGACGTCGATGGTGTCGCCGACGGCGAGGTCGGCGGTCGCGGCGTAGGTCGCATCGAGCACCGCCACGTAGGCGCCGGCGTCGGATGTCTCGAGGCCTCGGCCGTCGCTCAGCTCCACGGCGGACAGCGGGCCCACGGCATCCGCCGACGGGTCGATGCCGAGCACCGTGAAGGAGTCCACGTCGAACGAGCCGCCGGCGAATCCGCCCCCGGCTTCGCCCTCGGTCTGCTGCGGGGGCAGTGCCTGGGTGGTGTCGCCGGACTCATCGGGACGCGGCGGCAGCTCGCCCGAGAAGGTCATGTTCGTGAGGCTGAGCGCCCCGGATGCCGCGGCCACGCCTTCCACGCCGGTCACGGTGCCGAGCGTCGACGCGTCGAGGGTCGAGCGCATCGGCTCGGTCACCAGGCGCGACTGGCTGAGCTCGGTGGTGCCGTCGTCGGCGGTCTCGCCTCCGTCCTCGGCGAAGTCGAACCGCGCGCCGCCTTCCCCGGGCTCGGCCTGAGCGCCGGTGACGGTGAGGTCGGTGCCGACGCCGTACACCGACTCGAGCGCCTGCGCCTGCGCGGCGCTCACCCCGGCGGCGAGCGAGTTCACGATCATCACGAGCGCGATGGCGATCGCAAGGCCCGCCGCAACGATGATCGTCTGCTTCTTGCGGCCGGCCAGCTCCCGCCGCAGATAGGTCAGGTACATGGGTCTCCTCTCGGCGGGCGGAATGCCGGCCGTCGAAGGGAACCTACGGAGCTCATTCATGTGCGCCGCCAGCGGGGGCTATGCAGACCGTATGAAGCCGGATGTCGCAGCGCAGGCCGCGCCGGAGCCGCAGTTCACAGCCGGCGCATAGCGCGCTCCATAGGAACCGCATAGGAAGAGCGCCACACTGGACGCATGACCAACCCCGCGCCCACCCTGCTGCGTCCCGACGGCTCGAATCTTCGCGTTCTCGTGGTGGACGACGAGCAGATGCTCACCGACCTGCTGTCGATGGCGCTGCGCATGGAGGGGTGGGAGGTGCGGACCGCCGGCTCGGGGTTCGAGGCCCTGCAGGCTGCGCGCGAGTTCGAACCCGACGCCATGGTGCTCGACATCATGATGCCCGACCTCGACGGCATGGCCGTGCTGCAGCGGCTGCGTCAGGCCGGCGATGACGTCCCGGTGCTGTTCCTGACCGCGAAGGATGCCGTGAACGACCGTGTCGCGGGGCTCACCGCCGGCGGCGACGACTACGTCACCAAGCCCTTCAGCCTCGAGGAGGTCGTCGCACGCCTCCGCGGTCTCATGCGCCGTGCCGGCACCGCCCACGCCGCCGGCGCCGAGCCGATCCTGCGCGTCGGCGACCTCAGCCTCAACGAGGACAGCCACGAGGTCGCGCGCTCGGGTGAGGAGATCGAGCTCACCGCCACCGAGTTCGAATTGCTCCGTTACCTCATGCGCAACCAGCGCCGCGTGGTCTCGAAGGCGCAGATCCTCGATCGCGTCTGGAACTACGACTTCGGCGGCCGCTCGAGCGTCGTCGAGCTCTACATCTCGTACCTGCGCAAGAAGATCGACGCCGGTCGCGAACCCCTCATCCACACCGTGCGCGGCGTCGGCTACATGATCAAGGCGCCCCAGTGACCGACACGGCCGGCGGAGAACCGGTGGCGAAGAAGACGGGGACGGATGCCGCGGCCGCCGCCTCGGCGACCGCCGAAGCTCCCCTCGACGCGTCCGGTACGGCGTCCGACTCCCCGGCCGGCGAGCAGCTGCCCCGCCGCGCACCGTGGACGCTGCAGCGCAAGCTCATCGTCACGGTCGTGGGCATCACGTCGTTCATCATGGTGCTCGTCGCCGCCGCGACGAGCGCGATCCTGGGGGGCGTGCTCGAGCAGCAGCTCAACGACAACGTGCAGTCGGCGGCGCGGCGGTCGTCGGTCGTCATCGCGCAAGCCGGGGTCGCCGGCCTCACCGCCGAGGAGATCCTCACCCAGCAGCCACAGCCACCCGGCTACTTCCTCGCCGTTCAGACGGTTCCCGCCGCTCCGACCGCCGCAGTGATGACCGCCGAGGGCGTCGTCGAACTCGGCGAGGACGAGATCGACAAGATCAGCGAGAGCCTGCGCGACCAAGACGACCAGCTCGTGGTCACGGTCGAGGACCGCGGGACGTATCGCGTGGAGCCCGTGCAGGTCGGCGGCACCTTCGCCCTCGTCGGGCTCTCCCGCGACGACGTCGCGGCGACGATCGGTCGCATGCTCACCACGATCGGCCTCCTCACGGCCGGCGGCCTCCTCCTGCTCGCGGTGGCCACCGCCTGGACCATCCGCCGCGGCCTGGCTCCCCTGCGCGCCGTCGCCGACACCGCGGCCCGGGTCTCGACGCAGCGGCTCGACCAGGGCGAGGTCACCATCGCCGAGCGGGTGCCGACACGCGAGGCCGACCCCCGCACCGAGGTCGGCCGGGTCGGCGAGGCGCTGAACACGCTCCTCGACCACGTCGACGAGTCGCTCACGGCGCGCCAGCGCAACGAGGAGCGCATGCGCGCGTTCGTCGCCGACGCCAGCCACGAGCTGCGCACGCCGCTCTCGTCGATCCGCGGATACTCAGAGCTCTCGCTGAAGGCGCTCAGTCGTGGTCAGGGCGCCGCCACCATCGAGACGACGGAGGCGTCGCTCGAGCGCATCCAGGCGCAGTCGCTGCGCATGACCTCGCTCGTGGAGGACCTGCTGCTGCTGGCGCGCCTCGATGAGGGCCAGGAACTCGTCTACGGCACCGTCGACCTCACGCGGCTCGTCATCGACGCGGTCGGCGATGCGCGGCCCACCGGTCCCGACCACGAGTGGGTGCTCGAGGTGGGCGATGAGCCCGTGCTCGTCGCCGGCGACACCGGCCGGCTGCACCAGGTCGCCGCCAACCTCCTGGCGAACGCCCGCACGCACACGCCGACGGGCACGACGGTGACGGTGGGTGTCGCGCGCGACGACGGCGCCGCGGTGCTCCGCGTGCACGACAACGGCCCCGGCATCGATCCGTCGATCAAGGACGAGCTGTTCGAGCGGTTCTCGCGCGCCGACCGCTCGCGTGCACGCCAGACGGGCGGCACCGGCCTCGGCCTCTCGATCGCCCGGGCGATCGTCGACGCCCACGGCGGCAGCATCCGTGTCGACAGCGTCCCCGGTGACACGACGTTCGAGGTGCGCCTGCCTGCTCGACCCGCCGACCCGGCCCTGAGCCCCGGCCTCAGTAGCCGCTGAAGGCGTCCGTGGTGATCGAGCGGGCGCGCTCGAGCGCGGGTGCGAGATCGGCGATCAGGGCCGCCGGCCCCGAGATGTACGCGTGGCGCGATGCGATGTCGGGCACCACGCGCAGCAGCCCGTCGGCGTCGAGCCGCACGCCGCGCGCCCAGACCCAGTGGTCGGGCAGGTCGGTCGGCCGGTCACGCGTGAACACGATGACGTGGGCTCCGGATGCCGCGATCTCGTCGCGGTACGCCAGCTCCGAGGAGTCGGACGCGACGTAGACCAGCACGATGTCGCGGTCGAGGCCCGCTTCCTGCGCGTGGCGCAGCTGTGACACGAACGGCGTGACGCCGATGCCGGCGGCCACCATCAGGATCGGCGCGGCGTCGCGCTTGGGGAGCAGGAAGTCGCCCCAGACACCGGTGATCGCCAGCGCGTCGCCGGGTCGCACCTCGGCCAGCGCCTTCTTGTACGAGCTCAGGGGCTTGGTGGTCTTGCCGTCCTTGAACGCCACCTTCAGGAGCGGAAGGTCCTCGGGGGCCGACGCGATGCTGAACTCGCGACGCGTGCCGCGGGCGTCGGGGTGGCGGTGCGGCACCTCGAGCTCGAGATACTGGCCCGGGAGGAACGCCAGCCGGTCGTGAACGCGGAACGTCAGCTCCTGCACGCTCGGCGTGGGCTCCGAACGGGACACGAGCGTGAGCCGCACGGCGGTGCGCACCGCGAACGCGAAGGCGACGAGGTTTCCGACGAGCAGCGCCCGCTCCTGGCCGAGGGTGATGTCGCCGATGGGGATCGGCCAGCCCGCCAGCACGCCGACGACGGTGGCGACCGTGAGCTGCTGCCAGCGCCGCGGCGGCAGCGTGAGCGGCTCGGACAGCATGAACGCCCCGAGGAAGAGGAACGGCGACGACCAGAGCACCGGCCACAGCACGTCGAGCACGTCGAGGTCGACACCGGCCGCCTGGTACTGCGCCGCGGTGCGGAAGACGGCCACGGCGACCGCGAACACCAGGAACACCGCGACCACCCGCAGCTTCTCGGTGCGCACGAGCACCGCCAGTCCGAGCAGGATCACGGGCGCCGCGAGCGCCGGCGTCCCGACCCACCAGGACGACGCGCCGAGATCCGGCCAGACCAGGCTCAGCAGCGTGAGCACCGTCGCGCCCACGGCCGCGGGGTTGAAGATGTGGCGCCCGCGCCACGCGAGCACGTACTTCGACAGCGACGCGACGGCCGCGGCGATGACGATCCCGAGGAGTCCGGCGAGCTCGAGGGTCGGACGCAGCACGAAGAGCAGGATGTGCGCCGTGATCAGCGAGGACTCCAGGCGCCAGGGCAGGTTCAGCAGGCGCTGGGCCGCGGCATCCACCCCCACGCACACGGCCGCGAGCACCGCGAGCGTCACGACGAGCTGCAGCGGATCGGGGCCTACGAGACCGAAGAACGACAGCAGCAGGGCCACGACGGCCAGTGCGGCGAGCGCGAAGTAGACCAGCCGGTACATCGACATGCGGCCGAGCACCGCGAAGACGCGGTTCCAGACGGCGGTGAGGGTGCCCATCGGGGTCACACCGGCTGCAGGGGCTCGTGGGGGCCCGCAGGCGGGATGACACGGATGCCGTCGCCCGGGCGTACGACGCCGCCCTCGAGCACGACCGACATGACGCCCGCCAGGCGCACGGTGGCGCCCGAATCGTCGACGTGGACCAGCTCCTTCATCAGCCCCGTCGAGACGCCGTCGATCTGCACGCAGGGGTTGCGGAGGCCCGTGATCTCGACCACCGCGTCGTCGCCCAGCTCCAGACGCGTGCCCCGCGACAGCCCGAGCAGGTCGATGCCGGCGGTGGTGACGTTCTCGCCCAGTGCGCCCGGGTGCACCTCGTGGCCCCGTTCGGCCATGTCGTCGAACAGCTCGGCGTGGATCAGGTGCACCTGGCGCAGGTTCGGCGTCGTGGGGTCGCGCCGGATGCGGGACAGGTGCTGCACGGTGGTGCCGGCGTGGGCATCGCCCTCGACGCCGAGCCCCGCGATCAGGGCGATGCTCTCACGCGTCGGCTTGCTGAAGCGATGCGCGTCGTCGCGCGCGACGGCGACGACATGCCCGGTGAGGGTTTCGGGGCGGGGTTCGGTCACTGCTCAAGGCTATTCGGTCGGGAAGCCGGCGCGGTCCGGGCCCCGCGGTCCTTTCGCACGAACACGTCGGCGCGGCAGCCGGGAGACCACTCGACGCGGCCATCCGTCGTCATGCGCACCCAGTCGACGCCCCACTCGTGCGCCAGGCGCGGGCCGCCGTCGAAGAACAGGGCCGTCGCGACGGCATCCGCGGTCATCGCGTCCGGCGCCACCGCCCACGTCGCGGCGATCGTCCGCACCGGCTGCCCGGTGCGCGCGTCGAGCACATGGTGCAGGGTCGTGCCGGCAGCCGATGGCCACGCGCGCCGGTTGACGGCGGAGGCGCAGAGCGCGGCATCCGTCACCTCCCACACGCCGATCGCGCGACGGGGATCGAACGGATGCTCCAGCCCGATGCGCTGCGGCCGCCCCCGCACCGCCAGGTCGCCGCCGGCGTCGACCGTGAGGTCGCCGGTCTCGGTGCGCATCAGCATGTCGAGCACGAGGTCGACGAGGCGGCCCTTGCCCAGGGCGCCGACGTCGATCGTGGCGGGCACGGCGAGCGCGAGGCGCCGCTCGCCCCAGGTGAGCACCTGCTGCCAGCCGGACGGGGCCGGGAGCGGCCCCTGGTCGTGGAGCGTGTACCCGGCGTCGTAGCCGAGGGCGTCGAGCGATGCCCCGATGAGCGGGTTGACGGCGCCCGCCGTGGCGTTCGAGAGCGCCTCGAGGGCATCGAGCATCGGCACGGCGTCGGCGGGCGCGGGGATCGCGCCCGCGGTGCGCGCCAGCGCGCTCACCGCCGAGTCCGGACGGAATCGCGACCACGTGCGGTCGAACTCGTCGATGCGGGACATCACCTCGTCGCGCACCGCCGGTGGCAGGCGGCGCTCGGTGACGATCTCCCACCTCGTGCCGATGGCGTCGAAGCGCCACGGCTCCGGCGCCGCTGTCACGGCCTAGCTCGCCGCCTCGGCCTTGATGGTCTCGATGGCCTCGTTGAACCCGCCGCTCGTGAGCGACGATCCCGCGACGCGGCTGACCTGGATGTCGTCGATGTCCTGCCCGACCACCACATCGGCGATGCCGCCGATGAACTCGCCCTGGTACTGCTCCGATTCGCGCTTCTGCGGGTCGCCCGTCACCTCGACGTCGGTGATCACGTCGCCCTCGAGGGTGACGGTGACCGAGATCGTCTCCACCGATTCGGGCGTGGCGTACGAGCCGTCGGCCGTGTATGTGCCGTCGGCGTACGAGCCGGTGCCCGCGGAGCCTCCGTCGGTCGAGCCGCTGTCGGTGGTCTCGGTGGTGTCGGGGCTGGCCGGCTCCTCGGCCTCCGATGCCGTCGGCGCACAGCCGGCGAGGAGGGCGATTCCGGTGACGGCGGTCAGCGCGGCCCCGGCGCGGACGGGGCGGGAAGCGAGTGCGGTGCGGATCATGACGGTCCTCCTGGCTCGTGGTGCTCGGTCGGTGCTCGGTCGAAGCGAGCGGCTGACGCAGCAGCGTCGGGAAGATCCTGTCAGTCCGTCCTATGAGCCGCCTCTGAGCGTGTCGGCGGATGACGACGCCGTGCCGCGCGCACGCAGCGCGGCCTTGAGCGCCTCGACCGCGAGGAAGATCCCGATCGACACGACGATCGGAAGGATCCAGGAGGTCGCGGCCAGCGGCCGCGAGTCGAACAGCACGTTCATGAACGGCACGTAGGTGTAGATCACCTGCAGCACGATCAGGGCGATGGCCGACCACCAGACCGCGCGGTTTCCGCGCAGCACGTCGAGCGTGAGGCTGGAGCGACTGAGGAACCGGCAGTTGAACAGGTAGGCGAGCTGGCCGAGCGCCAGCATGAGGACCGCTTCGGTGCGGGCCACCTCGATGTCCTCCCCCGCCGCGACGACGCCGTAGAAGACGCCCATCGCCGCGCCGCCGATGATGAGCGACACGACGAGCACGAACCCGAGTTCGCGGCGATCGATGATGGGACCGCCGGTGGCGCGGGGCGGGCGGCGCATGATGCCGCGCTCGGCGGGCTCGTAGGCGAGCGCGAGCGACAGCGTCACCGCGGTCACCATGTTGACCCACAGCACCTGCACGCTCGTGATGGGAAGCGCCAGACCGAAGACGACGGCCACGAGGATCACGAGCGACTGCGCGCCGTTGGTGGGCAGCAGGAACACGATCGACTTGCGGAGGTTGTCGTAGATGCGCCGGCCCTCGGCGATCGCGCTGCGGATCGTCGCGAAGTTGTCGTCGGCCAGCACGAACTCGGCGGCCTCCTTGGTCGCCTCGGTGCCCTTGATGCCCATCGCGATCCCGACGTCGGCGCGGGTGAGGGCGGGAGCGTCGTTGACGCCGTCACCGGTCATGGCGACGACCTCGCCGTGGGACTGCAGCGCCCTCACGATCCGGATCTTGTGCTCGGGGCTCGTGCGCGCGTACACGTCGACGTCGCGCACCACCTCGCGCAGCTGCTCCTGGCTCAGCGCCTCGAGCTCGGCACCGGTGAGCACCTCGGCGTCGGCGCCCGCCAGCCCCATCTCGTGCGCGATGGCGAGGGCCGTGCCGGCGTGGTCGCCCGTGATCATCTTCACGCGGATGCCGGCGGTGTGGCAGTCCGCGATGGCCTCGACCGCCTCGGGCCGGGGCGGGTCGACGATCCCCCACAGCCCGATGAACTCGAGGTCGATGAGGTCGTCGAGCTCGAACTCGTCGGTGGTCGGCCGCACGGGCTTGCGCGCCGCCGCGAGGACCCGGAGGCCCTGCGAGCTCAGGGCGGTGACCGCCGCGTCCCACCGCGCGAGGTCGAGCGGCTCCGACCCGTCGGCGCCGCGCTGCGTGAGCGACCGCTCGAGCAGCCGGTCGGGCGCGCCCTTGACGAGGATCGCGCGCGACACCTCGCCGGCCGCACCGCCCGAGCGGGCGCCTTCGTTGAGCGTCGCCATCAGCTTGTGGGCCGAGTCGAACGGGATGACGGCGACCCGGCGCCCGCCGGCGCTGCCCACGCCGCCCTTCATCGCGACGACCTTGAGGGCGCCCTCGGTCGGCTCGCCCACGAGGTTCCACGCGCCGTCGTCGCCGCGGACGATGTGCGCGTCGTTGCACAGCGTCGCGATCGCGAGGATCGCGGCCAGATCGCCGCGGTCGGCGGCCGCCCCCGCTTCCGCGGTCGCGCCGGCGGGGACGATCTCGCCCTCGGGG
This sequence comes from Microbacterium sp. ProA8, assembly GCF_039905635.1. Taxonomy (NCBI): domain Bacteria; kingdom Bacillati; phylum Actinomycetota; class Actinomycetes; order Micrococcales; family Microbacteriaceae; genus Microbacterium; species Microbacterium chionoecetis. The sequence continues at coordinate 2,786,150 of NZ_CP157000.1, forward strand.
ACGTAGCCGAGCCCGGTCACGTCGTACTGGCCGAGCGGCGTGACGATGTGCCGCACGGTCATCTCGTTGCGGGTCAGCGTGCCCGTCTTGTCGGAGCAGACCGTCGTCACCGACCCGAGCGCCTCGACCGCGGGGAGCTTGCGCGTGATGGCGTTGTGGCGGGCCATCTGCTGCACGCCGATCGCGAGCGTGATCGTCACGAGCGCCGGCAGGCCCTCGGGGATCGCCGCCACGGCGAAGCCGATCGCCGCCGAGATGAGCTCGGGGTACGGCATCCCGTGCAGGAAGCGGCCGATCATCATCATGATCGCCGCCATCGCGAGGATGACGACGGTGAGGACGCGTCCGAAGCCGTCGAGCTGACGCGTGAGCGGGGTCGCGAGCGACTCCGCCTCGTCGGCGAGGCTCTGGATGCGGCCGAGCTCGGTCGTGGGTCCCGTTGCCGTGACGACACCGCGGCCCTGGCCGGCGCTCACGATGGTGCCCGAGAAGGCCATCGATCCCCGGTCCCCTACTCCGGCCTCGGGCGCCGAGGGCTCGATGGTCTTCGACGACGGAACGGACTCGCCGGTGAGCGCGGCCTCGTCGATGCGCAGCTGGAAGGCCTGCAGCAGCCGCAGGTCGGCGGGCACCTTGTCGCCCGGCATCAGCCGCACGACATCGCCCGGCACCAGATCGGCGGCCGGCACGGTCACCCAGCCGCCGTCGCGCCGCACGCTGGCATCGGCCGACAGCATGCCGCGGATGCCGGCCAGAGCCTTCTCGGCGCGGCCCTCCTGGATGTACCCGATCACGGCGTTGATGACCGCGACCACCATGATCACCCAGAAGTCGAGCCAGTCGCCCATGAGCGCCTTGATGACGGCGGCGCCCAGCAGGATGTAGATCAGCGTGTCGTTGAAGTGCGCCAGGAAGCGCAGCACCGCCGGCTTGCGCACGGGGTCGGGCAGGCGGTTCGGGCCGGCGATCTCGAGACGCGCCTCGGCGTCAGCGGTGCGCAGTCCCCCGGCGTCGGCATCGAGGTGCGCCAGCACCTGCTCGACCGGCAGCCCCCAAGGACGCGCGACGGTGAGGCGGCCCTCCGTCAGCTGTCCGGAGTCGAGCGGTGCGGAGTCCAGCGGCTGCGTCATGGATGCTTCGTCCTTCCGTCGCCGCCCCGGAGTCGGTCGGTGAGACCCGGTGCCGGCGTCAGGCCGCCCCGTCGAACATGCTGGTGACGGAGCCGTCCTCGAACACTTCGTGGATCGCCCGTGCGAGCAGCGGGGCGATAGGCAGAATCGTAAGGCTCGGGAACCGCTTCTCGTCGGGGATGGGCACCGTGTCGGTCACGACGACCTCGTCGATCGCGGGGCTCTGCAGCCGCTCGGCCGCCGGATCGCTGAAGATCGCATGCGTCGCGGCGACGATGACCCGCGTCGCGCCGTTGGCCTTGAGCGCCTCGGCCGCCTTGACGATCGTGCCGCCGGTGTCGATCATGTCGTCGACCAGCAGGCAGACGCGGTCTTCGACCGCGCCGACGATCTCGTTGACGGTGACCTGATTGGCGACGTTGGGATCGCGGCGCTTGTGGATGATCGCCAGCGGGGCGCCGAGGCTGTCGGACCACTGGTCGGCGACGCGCACCCGTCCGGTGTCGGGCGAGACGACGGTGAGGCGCTCGCGGTCGGCTTCGCTGAGGGTGTTCTGGAAGTACTCCAGCAGCACGGGCTTGGCGAACAGGTGGTCGACCGGACCGTCGAAGAAGCCCTGGATCTGCGCGGCGTGCAGGTCGACGCTCATGATGCGGTCGGCCCCGGCGGTCTTGAAGAGATCGGCGACCAGTCGCGCGCTGATCGGCTCGCGGCCGCGGCCCTTCTTGTCCTGACGGGAGTAGGGGAAGTACGGCGCCACGACGGTGATGCGCTTGGCCGACGCGCGCTTGGCCGCGTCGAGCATGATGAGGGTCTCCATCATCCACTCGTTGACCGGCGGGCCGAAGCTCTGGATGAGGAAGAGGTCGCAGCCGCGGATCGAGACCTCGAACCGGGTCAGGATCTCGCCCGAGGCGAAGGTGCGGTACTCGGTCGGCACCAGCTCCGTGCTCAGCTGCTCGGCGACCTGTGCCGCGAGCTCGGGGTGCGAGCTCCCGCGTGCGATGACGAGCCGCTTCTTCGTCTTGGCGACGAGGCCGGGGGCGATGTCATTCGCCCGGTCGAGTTCAACGGTCTTCTTCTTGCGCGACATCGTCCGCCTTCTGTGCGCTGCGGGCCTTGGCGGCGACATCCGCCGCTCCGGTACCCGGTCTGTTCTGCTCGACCCACCCCTCGACGTTGCGCTGAGGGGCGACGCTGAGAGCGAGGGCACCGGCGGGCACATCCTTGCGGATGACCGCCCCCGCCCCCGTCTTCGCGCCGTCTCCGATCCTAACGGGCGCCACGAAGACGTTATGCGAGCCGGTGTGGACTTCGTCGCCGATCTCGGTGCGGTGCTTGGTCAGATCGTCGTAGTTCGCGGTGATCGCGCCCGCGCCGAGATTGACCCCGCGGCCGATCGTGGTGTCGCCGATGTACGACAGGTGCGGCACCTTGCTGCCCTCGCCGATCGTGGAGTTCTTCGTCTCGACGAACGTGCCGATCTTGCCGTTCTCGCCGAGGTAGGTGCCCGGCCGGAGGTACGCGAACGGACCGACGGTCGCGCGGGCGCCGATGACGGCGAGCGTCGCGTCGGTGCGGGTGACGGTGGCGTCCTCGCCCACCTCGCAGTCGACGAGGCTCGTGTCGGGTCCGACGACGGCACCGGTCGCGATCGTCGTGGACCGGAGGATGTGCGTGTTGGGGAGCACCGTGACGTCGGGGGCGAGCGTCGCGGTCACGTCGATCCACGTCGTCGCGGGGTCCAGGATCGTCGCGCCCTCCAGCTGCCAGCGGCGCACGGTGCGGGCGTTGAGCAGGCGGGCGGCCTCGGCCAGCTGCACGCGGTCGTTGACGCCCAGGGCGGCGGCGGCATCCGGAGCGGTCTGGGCCGCCACGGCGAGGCCATCGCCGCGCAGCAGCGCGACCACGTCGGTCAGGTACTTCTCGCCCTGCGCGTTGGCGGTTCCGACGAGCGCCAGCTCGGTGCGGAGAGCCTGCATCTGGAAGACGTACACCCCCGCGTTGATCTCGGAGACGGATGCCTCATCCGCCGCCGCGTCCTTCTGCTCCACGATCCGCGACACGGCGCCGTCGGCGTCGCGGATGACGCGGCCGTAGCCGGTGGGGTCGTCGAGCGACGCGCTGAGCACCGTCGCGGCGACGGCACCGTCGCGGTGCCGGCGCAGAAGCTCGGCCAGCGTGTCGGCATCGAGGAGCGGCACGTCGCCGCTCAGCACGAGGACGTCTCCGGCGAAGTCGTCGAGCGCGTCGAGGGCCATCTCGACCGCACGGCCGGTTCCCGGGATCTCGTCCTGGTCGACCACGATGACGCCCGGCGCCGCCTCCACGACGGCACCCGCGACCAGGTCGCGCTCGTGCCGCACGACCACCACGACGCGCTCCGGCTCGAGGGCGAGGGCGGTGTCGAGCACGTGCCCGACGAGCGGGCGGCCGCCGATGCGGTGCAGCACTTTCGGCAGCGCGGACTTCATGCGGGTGCCCTGGCCGGCGGCGAGGACGATGACGGCCAGAGCGCTGTCGCGGGGGGTGTCGGTCATGCTCCGCCGCCAGGACTCGAACCTGGGCCTCACAGCTCCAAAGGCTGTCGTGCTGCCATTACACCACGGCGGACCACGGCGCCCGGTGGTCCGGATGCCGCCCGACAAGTCTGCCAGACCCTCTCGCCGGGCTCGGCCCGCACTCGGGTGTCACGACACGCCGTGATGCGCTCGCGATGCCGCCCGTCGCACCACCCGAACGGCGGCGTCGGCGGGGACCGGACCGCCATAATGAGGGCATGACGGCGCAGAGCGACGAGGTGGATCGCATCGTCGAGGCGTGGACGACGCAGCGCCCCGACCTCGACTTCTCGCCGCTGGGCGTGCTCTCGCGCGTCGACCGGCTCTCACGGCACCTCGACCGCGCGCGCCGCGACGCCTTCCGCCGCAGCGAGCTCGAGCCGTGGGAGTGGGATGTGCTGTCAGCCCTGCGGCGGGCCGGCGAGCCGTTCCAGCTGAGCCCCAAGCAGCTGCTGCAGCAGACCCTCGTGTCGAGCGGCACGATGACCAACCGCATCGATCGCCTGGTCGGCCGCCGGCTGGTGCGCCGCGAGTCGGACCCCGACGACGGTCGCAGCGTGCTGGTCACGCTCACCGACGAGGGGAAGATCCGGGTGGATGCCGCGATCACGCGACTCGTCGACGCCGAGGCGCTTCTCCTCGACACGCTCTCGCGGGGAGACCGCGAGCGGCTCGCCGCCCTGCTGCGCAAACTCAGCCTGGGCTTCGACGCGACCGCGTGAAATGTCCGGGCTGGATCGAGCAGATCAGCCCGCCGAGGCGCGGATATCGCCGATCCTGCCCGGGTCTTTCACGCTCAGGGACGCTCACCCGAGCTGCTCGGTGAGCTCGAACCAGCGCTCCTCGACGCCGTCGCGCTCCTTCTCGAGCTCGCCGATGCGCGCCATCTCCGCTCCGAGGCCCACATAGTCCGCCTGGTCGTGGTCGGCGAGCCCGATGCGGGCGGCACTGATCTGCGACTCGAGCTTCTCGAGCCGACGCTCGAGCGCGGACACCTCCTTCTGCGCGGCGCGCAGGTCGGCTCCCGACAGCGAGGGCGACGCGGATGCGGGGGCTGCGGCATCCGTTCCGGCACCGCGTTTCGTGTCGTCGCGCTCGCTCAGTGCCCGGGCGCGCAGCCGCAGGTACTCGTCGACGCCTCCCGGGAGGTGGCGCAGGTGGCCGTCGAGGATCGCGTACTGCTGGTCGGTGACGCGCTCGATGAAGTACCGGTCGTGCGACACGACGAGGAGCGTTCCCGGCCAGGAGTCGAGCAGATCTTCGATGGCGGCGAGCATGTCGGTGTCGAGGTCGTTCGTGGGCTCATCGAGGATGAGCACGTTCGGCTGCTCGAGCAGGATCAGCAGCAGCTGCAGCCGCCGCTTCTGACCGCCGGAGAGGTCCTTCACCGGCGTCGAGAGCTGCGCGCTCTGGAAGCCCATGCTCTCGAGCAGCTGGCCCGGGGTGAGCTCCTGCGCCTTGGAGCCGGCCCCGAACGTGTAGGTCGTGCGCAGGCGCGAGATGACGACGCGCACCGGATCGTTGAGATGCTCCTCGAGCTCGTCGAGGCGCTGTGTGAGCGTGGCGACCTTCACGGTCTTTCCGCGCTTCACCCGCCCCGACGTGGGCTCGACATCGCCCGACACCAGGCCCAGCAGGGTCGACTTGCCGGCGCCGTTGATGCCGAGGATCCCGGTGCGCTCGCCGGGCGCGATCCGCCACTCGACCGGATGCAGCACCTCGCGGCCGTCGTAGGCGACGGCCGCGTCGAGGAGGTCGACGACGTCCTTGCCGAGGCGCGAGACGGCGAGCGAGCGCAGCTCGGTCGCGTCGCGGATCTCGGGGACGTCGGCGATGAGGACGTTGGCGGCGTCGATGCGGAACTTCGGCTTGGACGTGCGGGCCGGAGCGCCACGACGCAGCCACGCGAGCTCTTTGCGGGCCAGGTTCTGGCGCCGCTGCTCGATCACCGCCGACTGGCGGTCGCGCTCCACGCGCTGCAGGATGTACGCCGCGTAGCCGCCCTCGAACGGCTCGACGATCCGGTCGTGCACCTCCCACGTGGTGTTGCACACCTCGTCGAGGAACCAGCGATCGTGCGTCACGACCAGGAGGCCGCCCTGGCTGGCGGGCCAGCGGCCCTTGATGTGCTCGGCGAGCCACGAGATGGCCTCGACGTCGAGGTGGTTGGTGGGCTCGTCGAGGAAGAGCACGTCATGGTCGCCCACGAGCAGCGTCGCGAGCGAGACGCGCCGGCGCTGGCCGCCCGACAGCCCCGCGACGGGTCCGTCCCACGGCAGGTCGCCCAGCAGCCCCGCGATGACATCGCGCGCGCGGGCGTCACCGGCCCACTCGTGGTCGGGACGATCGCCGACCACGGCCTGGTGCACCGTGAGCGTGTCGTCCAGCGTGTCGGCCTGGTCGAGCACGCCGACACGGATGCCGCCGCGCACCGTCACGCGACCGCCGTCGGGGTCGAGCCGGCCGGCGAGCATCGCCAGCAGGCTCGACTTGCCGTCGCCGTTGCGGCCGACGACGCCGATGCGGTCGCCCTCGTCGATGCCGAGCGAGACCCGGTCGAAGACGACCTTCGTCGGGAACTCCAGATGCAGGGCCTCGGCCCCCAGAAGATGTGCCATGTCCCCTCCAGGCTAGGCGAGGTGCGGGGCCCGGCCGCGCGCGGGGAGCCGAGGAGACCCGGTCAGTCGGCGATCTGCACCGCGCGGTCGAATGCCACGTAGCCCGAGAAGTCGGCGCCGACGCGCGCAACGGCGCTCGAGTGCGGCGTCGGGTACGACCACGCGCGGTCGGGGTGCTCGCCGTCACCGGCACGGACGCTGAAGTACTGGGCCTCACCCTTCCAGGGGCAGGTGTACGGCGTCGCGCTCTCGACGAGGGCGCCCTTCGCGACCGCCACGGGCGGCCAGTACCAATTGCCCTCGATGCGGACGAGGTCGTCCTTGTCGGCCTCGGCGATCACCACGCCGTTCAGCACAGCCTTCATCATTCCTCCAGGTGGGTTGGTCTGCCCCCAGAGGACGAACCGGCCCTGGCGCGGATGTGTTCCCGCCGGAGGTGGCGCGCGCTGCGCGACGCGGAGTCAGTACCAGATGCTCAGCCGCGGCGCGGTGTGCCAGCCCAGCACGCGCGCAGCGGCCGCGGCATCCGTCGTCTTCACACGTCCCGCCGCGGCGAGTGTCGCCGCTGAGACCGCTCCGAGGTAGGTGGCCGACAGCTCCGTGATGCCGAGCGCGACCTCCACCGCCCCGTCGGGCGACTCGCCGTCGGCGAGAGTCGTCACACGTCCGACGCCGTCGGCGTCGACCTCGAGCAGATACCGCCCGCTCGAGAGCCCGAGCGGGTCGGACACGTCGAGCACGAGTGTGCCCGCACCGCCGTAGCGACGCGTCTCGAGGCATGCCGCCACGTCGATGATCCGCACGTACTGGTGGTCGCGCACCGTCACCTTGGCCGCCCGCTGGTCGGCGATCATCCAGAGCAGCGGCTCGTCGATCGAGAGCTCTCCCGCGTGCACCTCGGCGACCAGGTCGAGCTCGAGGAGGAACCGCCAGAGCGCGGCGTACGCGTCGTCGGTCTCGGCCAGGAGGTAGTGAACCGTGACCGTCGCCTTGGTGAAGTCGTCGTGGTTCTCGCGCACGGCGTAGACCGCAGCACCGCGCACCTCGCCCTCGGCATCCGTGTACTGGACGGCGCGCTTCTCGCCGACCTTCTCGGCGGCCGGATTCGTGCCGGCGAACCCGTCCCAGTGGCTGCCCGGCACATCGATCTCGCCCGGGAAGCGGTGGCGCACCCGCTCGTGCAGCGCCGGCAGGAGCTCACGCACCCGCTCGCGGGTCACGAAGTCGACGCGCCCGGCGGGCTGCGGGCCGATCCACGCCGCGCGCTTGGTCTCGATCTGCCACGATGCGCCCGCCGCCGCCGGGGCGAACCCGTAGCGGCCGTAGAGCGGGGACTCGCTGACCGTGAGCATCGCCATCGGGATCCCGGCGGCCTGAGTGGCGCGCAATTCGCCCTCCAGCATCGCCCGGGCGACGCCGCGGCGACGATGCGTCGGCGCGACGGTCACCGCCGAGATCGCGCACGATGCGATCGCCGCACCGCCCGGCACGGTGAGTTCGCCGAGCCAGGACGCGATGGTCGCCACCGGGGCGTCGGCCATCGGACCCGCGGGGTCGTACACCCCGGTGAGCCGGCGGAAGCCGCTGCGGTCGCGAGACGCCGAGATCTGCTCATCGGTGCGCTCGCCGTCCTGGAAGCCTCGCGCGACGGACTGGAGCCAGCCGACGAACCCGTCGCCCTCGACCTCGAGCCGGCGGTAGTCGAGGCCGTTCGCGGCGAGCCGCGTGCGGGACTGCTCGTCCACGGGTCCGCCGCGGAACGCGGCGCGCTCGGACTCGCCGGCAACGCGCGTGGAATCGACGGTGTTCATGGGGTCTTCCTCTCGGGGCTCAGGACGCCGGTCTCACGCCACCACGCGTGCACCGGCCACCGGCCCGTGCACATGGAGCGCTTCGTACCCGGCGGCCGACAACGTGATCTGCAGTTCGAGTGCCGACTCGGGATCGACCGCCAGGAAGGCCAGCGTAGGGCCGGACCCCGACACCAGCCCGGCCAGCGCACCGGACTCCTCGCCCAGCTCCAGCACCTCGCGCAGCTGCGGCCGCATCGACAGCGCGGCGATCTGGAGGTCGTTGCGGGTGTGCTCGGCGAGCGCGACCGGGTCGCCGGCGCGCAGCGCCTGCAGCACCGTGGGATCGACGGCGGGGACGCGGGCTGCGGTGGCGATATCGGGGCGCACCCGAAGCTCGTCGAGGTGCGCGTACACCTCGGGCGTCGACAGTCCGGCCTTCGACGGCACCACGACCCAGTCGAACCGGCCCTTCGCGAGGGCGGGGCTCAGCTGGTCGCCGCGGCCGGTCCCGATCGCCGTCCCCCCCATGAGGGCGAACGGCACGTCGGCGCCGAGCCGGGAGGCGAGCTTGTGCAGTTCGGCGGTGCCCAGCTCGGCACCCCACAGCGCGTCGCACGCGACGAGGGCGGCCGCGGCATCCGCCGATCCGCCGCCCATGCCGCCCGCGACCGGCACGTGCTTGACGATGTCGAGGTGCACGCCGCCGTCGTACCCGATGCGCTGCGCCACGAGCCGCGCCGCGCGCACCGCGAGATTGCGGTCGTCGGCCGGCACTCCGGTCACGTCGACGGTGCCCGAGATCGCCACCGTGAACTCGTCGGAGGGCGAAGCCCACACGTCCTCGTACAGCGACACCGCCTGATACGCCGACGCGACGTCGTGGTAGCCGTCGTCGTGCACACCGCCGACCTCGAAGAAGAGGTTCAGTTTTCCCGGCGCCCGCACCCGGACGCCGTCGGCGGCGAGGGCCTGCGTCACCGGTTCGCCGATTCCGCCCAGAGATCCACGTCGATGCCATCCGACAGCGCGTCGATGCGCTCCAGCTCCTCGGTGTCGAACGCCGGGCCCTCGAGGGCCTTGAGGTTCTCATCGAGCTGCGCCGGACGCGACGCGCCGATCAGGGCGGACGCGACCACGGGGTCGCGCAGCACCCACTGGATCGCCATCTGGGCGAGCGTCTGCCCCCGCTCCTTCGCGATGACGTCGAGTGAGCGGAGCGTCGACAGGCCCTTCTCGCTCAGCGACCCGCTGGGAAGCGACGCCCGCTGCTGCGCACGCTCGGCCGAGCCGTCGCCGAGGTACTTGTCGGTGAGCAGGCCCTGCGCCAGCGGCGTGAACGCGATCGCCCCCATGCCCTCCTGCCGCAGCACCCCGGTCAGGCCGTCTTCGACCCAGCGGTTGAGGATCGAGTACGACGGCTGGTGGATCACCAGCGGCGTGCCGAGCGATCGGGCGACGGCGGCCGCCGCCGCCGTCCGCTCCGCGCTGTAGGACGAGATGCCGACGTACAGCGCCTTGCCCTGACGCACCAGGGTGTCGAGCGCGCCCACGGTCTCTTCGACGGGGACGTCGGGGTCGACGCGGTGCGAGTAGAAGATGTCGACGTAGTCGATGCTGAGGCGCTGCAGGGACTGCTCCGCGCTGGCGAGCAGGTACTTGCGCGCACCGCCGTTGCCGTACGGACCGTGCCACATGTCGTAGCCGGCCTTCGACGAGATGATGAGCTCGTCACGGTACGGCGCGAAGTCCTCGCGCATCATGCGGCCGAAGTTCGTCTCGGCGCTGCCGTACGGCGGGCCGTAGTTGTTGGCGAGATCGAAGTGGGTGATGCCACGGTCGAACGCGTGGCGCAGCAGGGCTCGCTGGTTGTCGAACGGGATGTTGTCGCCGAAGTTCCACCAGAGGCCGAGCGACACGGGAGGGAGGGTGAGGCCCGACGTGCCGACGCGGCGGTACTCCCCTCCTGCCGCGGAGCCCGTGGAAGCGTAGCGGTCGTCGGCGGCGGCGTAGGGGCGGTGGAGGTCTCCTCCACGGGACAGGTAGCGCGCGTCTTCGGTCACCGGTCCAGGCTATCGGCGCGGCGTGCGGCGCGCAGGTGGCGCCCGCGGCGTGTGCCTCCCGCCGCGCCCCGGCACAGGGGCACACGCGGTGCCGGCATGTCAAGGATGCGGTCGGAAACGTCTTCGTAACGGATGATGCCTAAGGTGACCACACCGGACGGCGACACCGCGTCGCCAGCGAAGGAGGAAATATGGCCGCACTCTCGGCTCTGCCGCAGCCCGCCCTCACATGGACGGGACTGCTGGAGCGCGCGGACATCGCCATCGACCGCGGCATCCTGCACGTCGTGCACGACGATGTCACGCCGGTCGAGGCCCGCACGACGGATCTCCTGCTCGTCGCCGGCGCCCTGGAGGCAGCCGGCATCTCCGTGACCCTGATCCGCCACGATCGCGCGATCCCCGCGCTGGCCGTCGACCTCGCCGATCGCGACAGCGCGCTCACCGCGCTCGCCGGCCTCTGCGCGACGGAGCCCGTGTACATCAAGGCGAAGGGGCGTCCGCCCGTGCTCGCCTCGGACGCCTCGCCGTTCCCCGCTGCCCCGTCCGGCGTCCGCGTCTACCGGCCGCGCATCAGCCGCAACGGCACGCTCCGCTACACCGCCGCCCTCGGCGCCCACCTCGAGTTCTGGCGCTTCGCCGACGACGTCGTCGAGGCGCCCCACGACAACGCCCTCACGCGCAAGCTCACGCCCGCCGACGATCTCACCTACACGACCGTCGAGCGGTACGGGCGCGCGTGGCGGACGCTGGACGGCATGTTCGACCCGCAGCCGCACGAGTTCACCGAAGAGGTCGACCTCGTCTTCTCGTGGGTGGACGGCTCATCGAGCGCCTTCCAGCGCATGCGCGCCGCCCAGATGGCCGAGTACGTCGTCGGCGACGGCGACGACGGCCCCGCGCGCTACCGTCACGTGGACGAGCTGCGCTACGCGCTGCGGAGCGTCCACATGTACGCGCCCTGGGTGCGACGGATCTTCATCGCGACCGACTCGCCGGCGCCGTCCTGGCTGCTCGAGCACCCGAAGGTGACCATCGTCCGCAGCGAGGAGTTCTTCGCCGACCCCTCGGTGCTGCCCACCCACAACTCGCACGCCGTCGAGGCGCAGCTGCACCGCATCCCGGGCCTCGCCGAGCACTTCCTGTACTCCAACGACGACATGTTCTTCGGCCGCCTGGTCGAGCCCGAGCTCTTCTTCACCCCGGCCGGCGTGACGAAGTTCGTCGAGTGCGAGGTGCGGATCGGGGCCGGCGCGCCGGCGTCGCATCGCAGCGGCCACGACAACGGGCTCCGCGTCAACCGCGCCCTGCTGAGCGAGCGATTCGGCCGCACGATCGTCCGCGACCTCGACCACTGCGCGACGCCGCTGCGCAGGAGCGTCATGGCCGAGCTCGAGGAGGCCTTCCCCGACGACTTCGCGCGGACCGCGGCATCCCGCTTCCGCTCCGCCACCGACATCTCGGTCACCAACAGCCTCTACCACTACTACGCCCTCATGACCGGGCGGGCGGTCGCCACCCACGAGCCGCGCGTGCGGTACGCGCAGACCACCATGGCGTCGGGGCTCCGGCGCATGCAGCGCCTCGCCGAGCGGACCGACGTCGACATGTTCTGCCTCAACGACGGCGGCAACGCCGAGGTCCCCGAGGACGTCCGGGTGCGGAGCCTCCGCGACTCGCTGGAGCGCATGTTCCCGGTGCGGGCGCCGTGGGAGCGCGCCGAGCTCAGCGCAGCAGAGGAATCGGCTCGGTCGGCGCATCCCTCCGGACGACGCTGAGCGGCGCGACCTCGGCGGCGCGCAGCCGGCGCTGCGCCTCGTCGGCGTCGATGTACTCCAGGGTCCGCGGCGCGTCGACGGGCACGACCGAGTGCACGACGGTGTCGTCGTAGACGTGCACGAGGTTGAAGGCCTGCGCGCCGTCCTGGGGGCGGGTGCCGCCCACGGGAACCGTGAGGTCCTGCGCGTAGCAGGTGGAGGATGCGACCGACACCGGAATGCCGGCGAAGGTGGCGAAGGTGGAGTAGTGCAGGTGGCCGGCGATGATGGCACGCACGTCGGTGCCGCGGAGCACCGCCGCGAGCCGTGACTGATCGCGCAGCTCGACGCTCGCAGCGAGGGGCAGCACGGCCGGGACCGGCGGGTGGTGCATCGCCACGATGGTGCCGAGCGGCGCCGGGGTGGCGAGCACCTCCCTCAGCCACGCCAGCTGCTCATCGCGCAGCTCGCCGTAGTGGTGACCGGGAACGCTGGTGTCGAGGGTGACGACGCGGAGCCCGTCGAGCTCGTCGACGCGGTCGACGGGACGACGATCGGATGCCTCGTCCAGCAGCTCGGCGCGGAACGCCGCGCGATCGTCGTGGTTGCCCATCACCCAGAGCACGCGCGCCCCGATGCGTTCGGCGAACGGCTCGACGAGGGCGCGCAGATCCGCATAGGCGCCGCGTTCCCCGAGGTCGACGAGGTCGCCGGTGAAGACCACCGCGTCGGGCCGCACGCCCGACTCCTCGATGACGTCCAGCGCTCGCGTCAGCTGGGCCGCCCCGTCGAGCGCGTCGAACAGACGCGGCGTGGACGCCGCGCGCAGGTGGGTGTCGCTGATGTGCAGCAGGATGCGTTCAGGGGCCGGATGCTCTGCGGGTCGCATGTCGGTTCACTCCGGTCCGCCGCGAGGCAAGCTGCCCGTGGAGCGGGACGGCGGACGGCAGAAATGTTACCGGCATGTTTCGGGCCATCCGGTCACCACACGGTGAACAATGACCAAACTCACACCGCGTCGGGATCTCCGGCCGCCTGGGCGATGCGGACGAAATCGTCGATGGAGAGGTCCTCGCCGCGCGCGGTCGGCGCCACCCCGGCCTTCTCCAGCACCGCGGACGCGGCGGCCGCGGAGCCACCGAGGACCGCGGAGGTCGCCTGCCGCAGCATCTTGCGCCGCTGCTGGAAGGCCGCGTCGACGATGCCGAACGTCCTCCGCCGCAGGGCCTCGTCACCGCGCGGCTCGGCGTCCCGGCGGAACCCGACCAGCACGCTGTCGACATTGGGGACGGGCCAGAAGACCTGTCGCGAAACCGTGCCCGCCAGTCGCCACGGGCCGTACCAGGCGGCCTTGACGCTGGGGGCGCCGTACACCTTCGAGCCCGGCGGGGCGGCGAGCCGCTCCCCCACCTCCGCCTGCACCATCACGACGCCGCGGTCGAGACCGGGAAAGTGCTCGAGGAAGTGCAGCAGCACCGGCACGCTCACGTTGTACGGCAGATTCGCGACGAGCACCGCGGGGTCGCCGGGCAGCTCGGTGACACGCAGCGCATCGGCGTCCACCACCGTGAGGGCCCCGTCCGCGACGCCGTGCGCGGCGACGGTCGCCGGCAGGCGCTCCGCGAGGCGGTGGTCGATCTCGACGGCGGTGACGGATGCCCCGGCCTCGAGGATCGCGAGGGTCAGCGATCCCAGCCCCGGCCCCACCTCGACCACGCGGTCGCCCGGGACCACCTCGGCGACGTTCACGATCTTGCGGACCGTATTGGCGTCGACGACGAAGTTCTGCCCGAGCTTCTTCGTCGGCGTCACGTCGAGTTCGGCGGCGAGGGCACGGATCTCGGCCGCGCCGAGGAGTGTCACGGGCATGCGTTCACTGTACGGCGTGCGGGTGCGCAAACCCGGATCGCGCGTCGTTCGCCGACCGGCCGCCGATGACCTCGCCCTCGCGCGACCCGGCCGCTAGCGTACGACCATGAGTTCGACCGGATCGATCCCCGCAGACGCGTTCTCCCTCCGCAGCCCGTATGGGCGCCGCGCGATCGGCCTCTCGGTCGCCGCCGCCGTCGGCGGATTCCTGTTCGGCTTCGACTCGTCGGTGATCAACGGCGCCGTCGACTCGATCTCGCAGGATTTCGCGCTGAACGACGTCATCACCGGCTTCGTGGTCGCGATCGCACTGCTCGGCTGCGCGGTCGGCGCGATCATCGCCGGCAACCTGTCGGATCGCTGGGGGCGTCTGCGGGTCATGTTCCTGGGCGCGATCATGTTCTTCGTCAGCTCGATCGGCGCGGGGCTCGCGTTCTCCGCCTGGGACCTGGCGCTCTGGCGCGTGATCGGCGGTCTCGGCATCGGCATCGCGTCCGTCGTCGCGCCCGCCTACATCGCCGAGATCGCGCCCCGGCAGATCCGCGGCGGCCTCGCCTCGCTGCAGCAGCTCGCGATCACCCTGGGTATCTTCGCCGCCCTGCTGTCGGACGCGCTCCTCGCCAACACCGCCGGCGGCGCCGACGAGGTGCTGTGGTTCGGCCTCGAGGCGTGGCGCTGGATGTTCCTGGTCGGCGTCGTCCCGTCCGCGGTGTACGGCATCCTGTCGTTCACCCTGCCGGAGTCGCCGCGCTATCTCATCGCGAAGGGACGCTACGCCGAGGCGAAGGAGATCTTCTCGCGCCTCGTGCCGGCCGCCGATCTCGACCACACCATCCGCGACCTGCAGACCGCGATCGAGAGCGACCGCAAGAACGCCGGCGTCTCGCTGCGGGGGCCCGTGCTGGGCCTGCAGCGGATCGTCTGGGTCGGCATCATCCTGTCGGTGTTCCAGCAGTTCGTCGGCATCAACGTGATCTTCTACTACTCCACGAGCCTCTGGCAGTCGGTCGGATTCGACGAGAGCGACTCGTTCACGATCAGCGTCGTGACCTCGATCACCAACGTGCTGGTGACGCTCATCGCGATCTTCCTGGTCGACCGCGTCGGCCGGAAGCCCATTCTGCTGACCGGCTCCGTCATGATGGCCGTGTCGCTCGGACTGATGGCGATCTCGTTCGTGTTCTCCGAGACGGATGCCGAGGGCGCGGTGACCCTGCCCGCACCGTGGGGGCCGATCGCGCTCATCGCGGCGAACGTGTTCGTCGTGGGCTTCGGCGCGTCGTGGGGGCCACTCGTCTGGGTGCTGCTCGGCGAGATCTTCCCCAGCCGCATCCGCGGCAAGGCGCTCGGCGTCGCCGCCGGGGCGCAGTGGATCGCGAACTTCCTCATCACGATCTCGTTCCCCGCGATGTCGTCGTGGTCGCTGCCGCTCACCTACGGCATGTACGCGGTGTTCGCCGCCCTGTCGTTCTTCTACGTGCTGCTGCGCATCCCCGAGACCAAGGGCATGGACATCGAGCAGACCGAGACGCTCTTCACGCACAAGGGCGCCGCGACGCCGGCGAGCTGACCCTGCGGCGGCTGCGGCATCCGTCTCGCCCTCTAGGATGAACGGATGCCCTCGCTCGGCGAACTGATCGCACCACGCCGCCTGGGCACCGATTTCCGGTGGCTCCTCGCGTCCTCGTGGACGAGCAACCTGGGCGACGGCATCGCGCTGGCCGCCGCGCCGCTGCTGATCGCGTCGCTCACGTCGTCCCCGATCCTCGTGGCCGCCGGCGCCATGATGCAGTTCCTGCCGTGGCTGCTGTTCGGCCTGCTCGCCGGTGCCGTCGCCGACCACCACGACCGCCGGCGGCTGGTGATGCTCGCCAATGGCGTGCGGGCGCTCGTCGTGCTCGCCCTGGTGGTGTTCCTCCTCACCGGGAACGCGACCGTCTGGCTCGTGCTGGCGACCAGCTTCCTCTACGGCACCGCCGAGGTGTTCGCCGACTCGGCCGGCAGCACACTGCTGCCGATGCTCGTCAAGCCCGCCGACCTCGGCATCGGCAACGCGCGCATGCAGGCGGGCTACCTCGTCGCGAACCAGCTCGCCGGACCACCTCTCGGCGCGTTCCTGTTCGCCCTCGGCTCGTTCTGGCCGTTCGTGCTGCAGGTGCTGTGCGTGTCGCTGGCGGTGCTCCTGATCTCCCGCATCGCGCGCACGCCCGTCCCCGAGCATCCGGAATCGTCCCCAGGCACCAAGGTGCACGCGATCCGCGAGGGTCTGCAGTGGCTACGCCACAATGCGCCGGTGCGCACGCTGGTGATCATCATCCTGGTCTTCAACGTCACCTGGGCCGCCCCGTGGGGCGTCCTCGTGCTGTATGCCACCGAGTACCTCGGCATGGGGCCGGTCGGCTACGGCGCCCTGGCCACCGCGTCGGCGCTCGGCGGATTCATCGCGATCTTCAGCTTCGGCTGGCTCGAGAAGCACGTGTCGTTCTCGACGCTGATGCGGGTGTGCCTGTCGCTCGAGGTGCTCATGCACCTCTCGTTCGCGCTCACGACCTCGCCCGCCGTGGCCTTCGTCATCATGTTCGGCTTCGGCCTGTACGCCTTCGTGTGGGGGACGATCTCGACCACCGTCCGCCAGCGTCTCGTGCCGATGGAACTGCAGGGCCGCATCGCCTCGGTGAACATGGTGGGGGTCTTCGGCGGACTGGTGATCGGTCAGTTCATCGGCGGGGTCCTCGCCCAGACGTGGGGGCCCACGGCGCCGTGGTGGTTCGCCTTCGCCGGCTCCGCCATCACGCTCGCGCTGGTGTGGCGGTCGATCTCGCACATCGCCGCCGCGAAGCCGGTGCTGGACGAGAAGGACGCGAAGGACGTCGCCACCGAGGAGGAGCCCGGCGCAGGCGGTCTTCCGCTGCCGGACTGACCGCCGGCGCGCGGCCCCGCCGATCCCCTGTCTCGCCGAACCAAGGGATTTCCGACGAGACCCGGGGCATCGCCCCCGGTCTCGCCGCGAATCCCCTGTCTCGCGGAGAGAATCTCTGGCTGGGCGGGCGAATCCCGTCAGTCCTCGAACGAGCCGTACGCCTCGAGCGTGTTGGCGGCGACCTGGGCGCAGAACTCGTCGAGATCGACGTCGAGCTCGGCGGCCATGAACCGCACGGTCACCGGCACGAGATACGGCGCGTTCGGACGCCCGCGATGCGGGATCGGCGTCAGGAACGGGGCATCCGTCTCGACCAGGATCCGCTCGCGCGGCGTCACCACGAGCGCATCGCGGAGGTTCTGGGCGTTCTTGAAAGTCACGTTGCCGGCGAACGAGAGGTAGTAGCCGCGCTCCGCGGCGATGCGGGCCATGGCGTCGTCGCCCGAGAAGCAGTGGAAGACGGTGCGCTCGGGCGCGCCGACGCGTGCCAACGTCTCGAGCACGGCGTCGTGGGCGTCGCGGTCGTGGATCTGCATCGCGATGCCGTGCTTCTTCGCGAGTCCGATATGCGCCTCGAAGCTCTCGAACTGGGCGGGCAGACCCTCTTCGCCGGTGCGGAAGAAGTCCAGCCCCGTCTCGCCGATGGCCCGCACGCGCGGTTGCGCCGCCAGCTCGTCGATGACGGCGAGCGCCTCGTCCAGCCGGCCGGCGGCCGCGTACGCGGGCGCTTCGTTCGGGTGGATCGCGACGGCCGCCAGCACGCGGGGATGGGATGCCGCCGCCCAGGCCGACCAGCGGCTCGACTCGATGTCGCCGCCGGCCTGCACGACGCCGACGACCCCGACCTCGCCGGCGCGCTGGAGCTGCTCGTCGAGCGACAGGCCGACCTCGCCGTCCTCGATCTCGAGGTGGGCGTGGTTGTCGTAGACCGGCACCGCCAACGGCTCCGGGGCGTCGGGGTAGGTGACGTCCCGCGATCCCTTCTCGCGGGTGCGGACGTACTGCGAGGGGTCGGAGCCCTCCGCCGGATACGGGACCGCGGTGGTCGCTTCACTCACTGACGTGTCCCACTTTCTCGCGCTCTTCGGTCCCGGACGCCGGCTTTTCGGGACATGACGGCGCGGAATCGGGACATGGATGGGGGGGCGGGGTCAGACCGACTGCTCGACGCGCGGGAACAGCGGCGCCAGGCCGTTCACCGACGTGCCGGGCTTCAGCACTCCCCAGGCGCCGGCCTCGCGGATGCGCTGGTCCTGAAGGCGCCCGATCGACTCGGCGGCGCCGAGCGCCACCCACAGCTTCTCGGTCGATTCGGGCATGACCGGCGACAGCAGCACCGCGAGCGCCCGCAGGCCCTCAGCCGCGGTGTACAACACGGTGCCGAGACGCTCGCGCTGGGCCTCGTCCTTGGACAGCGCCCACGGCTCGTTCTCGGTGATGTACAGATTCAGCGCGTCGACGATCGTCCACACCGAGCTGATCGCCTCGTCGATGCGGAAGCGCTCGATCGCGGCGTCGGCGGCGGCCGCGGCATCCGCCACCGTCTTCTGGATGTGCAGATCGGCCGCGGTGTAGTCGGAAGGCGGCGGCACGACGCCCTCGAAGTAGCGCTCGACCATGGCGGTCGTACGCGAGGCGAGGTTGCCGAAGCCGTTCGCGAGCTCGGCCTGGTAGCGGGCCGAGAGGTCCTCCCACGAGAACGAGCCGTCCTGACCGAACGCGATCGCCGACAGGAAGTAGAACCGGTACGCGTCCGAGCCGAAGACATCGGTGATCTCGGTGGGCGCGATGCCGGTCAGCTTCGACTTCGACATCTTCTCGCCGCCGACGAGCAGCCAGCCGTGCGCGAACACGCCGCGGGGCACCTCGAGGCCGGCGGCCATGAGCATCGCCGGCCAGATCACGGCGTGGAACCGCAGGATGTCCTTGCCGACGATGTGGTACGCCGGCCAGCGGCGGGCGAACTCCTCGGGGTCGGTGCCGTACCCGATCGCCGTGGCGTAGTTGAGCAGCGCGTCGACCCACACGTAGATGACGTGCGACTCGTCCCACGGCAGCGGGATGCCCCAGTCGAACGCGGAGCGCGAGATCGAGAGGTCCTTCAGCCCGTTCTTGACGAACGAGACGACCTCGTTGCGCGCCGACTCGGGGCGCACGAAGTCGGGCACGCCCGAGTACAGCTCGAGGAGCTTGTCCTGGAACTCGCTGAGCTTGAAGAAGTAGTTCTTCTCCTGGAGCAGCTCGAGCGGCTTCGAGTGGATCGCGCAGACCTTGAGGCCCTCGAACGCGCCGGTGCCGTCGACGATCTCGGACTCGGGCTTGAACTCCTCGCAGCCCACGCAGTACAGCGCCTCGTACTCGCCGGCGTAGATGTAGCCGCGGTCGTAGATCGCCTGCACGAACTGCTGCACGCGCTCCTCGTGGCGCTGCTGCGTCGTGCGGATGAAGTCGTCGTTGGCGACATCCAGCGTCTGCAGCAGCGGGAACCAGGCCTCGGTGACGAGCTTGTCGACCCACTCCTGCGGCGTGACGCCGTTCGCCGACGCGGCGCGCATCATCTTCTGACCGTGCTCGTCGGTGCCCGTCAGCATCCAGGTGTCGTCGCCCGCCTGGCGGTGCCAGCGCGCGAGGGTGTCGACCGCCACGGTGGTGTAGCCGTGGCCGATGTGGGGCACGTCGCTCGGATAGTAGATCGGCGTCGTGATGTAGAAGGACGAGGGGCCGGAAGTCACCCGACGAGTCTAGTTCGACGGGATGCCGCCGCCGCCGCTGTGACCGGACGCCGTCGTCGAGGGTCGCGGCAGGGGCCGGATGTAACACTCGGGCGCTCGTGCACGGCGAACCCCCGCCACATCAGGCGCTCTCGCGCACCACGAGGGTCGTCGGCAGCGTGACAGGCCCCGGGCGTGCACCCGCGATGACGTCGAGGAGCTGCGCCACCATCTCGCTGCTGAGGCGTTCCCACGGCTGGCGCATCGTGGTCAGCGGAGGCTCGTGCGTGGCGGCCAGTCCGGAGTCGTCGAAGCCGGCCACTGCGATGTCGTCGGGAACGCGGAGGCCCGCCCGGCGCAGAGCCGCGACGGCACCGGCCGCCATGAGGTCGCTGGCGGCGAAGACGGCGTCGATGTCGGTCGTGCGCTCGAGCAGCCGCGCCATGGCGACGGCACCGGACTCCTGGCTGTAGTCGCCCTCCTCGACCAGCTCGGGGTCGAAGTGCTCGCCCATCTCCTCACGGAAGCCCACGAGGCGGAACTTCCCGCCAGGGGTGTCGTGAGGGCCGGCGATCATGGCGATGCGCTCATGCCCGCGGCTGCGCAGGTAGCGGGTCATCTCGCGCGCAGAGCCGATCTCATCGACCGACACCGTGGGCACCTGTGTCTCGTGACCGAGCGGGATGCCACAGCACACGGTCGGCACGCCGGCCGCCAGGAGCTC
This sequence comes from Microbacterium sp. ProA8, assembly GCF_039905635.1. Classification (NCBI taxonomy): domain Bacteria; kingdom Bacillati; phylum Actinomycetota; class Actinomycetes; order Micrococcales; family Microbacteriaceae; genus Microbacterium; species Microbacterium chionoecetis. Next base: position 2,806,293 of record NZ_CP157000.1, read on the forward strand.
GTCCACGAGCGGGTCGGCCTCGTGCGATGAGATCAAGAGCACGCCGTCGACGTGGCCGGTGCTGACGAAGTGCGCGACGTTCGCGCGCTCGGCCGGAGTACCGGCGACCAGGAGCACGAGCGTCATCGACCGCTGCGCGAGCGCCTCGGCGGCTCCCCGCAGGAGGAGCGCGAAGGTCGGATCGTCGAACAGCAGATGCTGCGGCTCGGTGAGCAGGAACGCGAGGGAGCCTGCCCGTCCCGTGGCGAGGCTGCGGGCCGCGTGGTTGGCGGTGTAGCCGGTGCGGCGGATGGCTTCCTCGACTGCCGCGCGTGCGTCGGGCGAGACCCAGTGGCCGCCGTTGATGACGCGCGAGACGGTGCCGCGCGAGACGCCCGCCACCGCGGCGACGTCGCGAATCGTCGGTCTGCGCCGCACGGCCGTCGTCTCGTCCACGACCAGCGACTCTACCCCCGTGCGACGGCGCAGGAGCGCCGACACGATCATGACTGTGACCGGTCACAGTTGCGTAACGCTTCCCGCCGCAGCCCGTCATCGATCGATCGGCTCGGGTAGAACTGTGACCGGTCACAGTCGGCGCCGTCCGGACGACCGCCCCGAGCTGCAGACCGTTCCTGCACCCGACCCGATGGAGTGTCCATGGCATCGCCCGACCGCTGGCCCGAGATCCGGGGAATCGCCTATGGCGGCGACTACACCCCCGAACAATGGCCCCGCGAAGTGTGGCGCGAGGACGTCGCACTCATGCGCGTGGCCGGGGTCAACCTGGTCAGCGTCGGGATCTTCACCTGGGCGCTCCTCGAGACGCGTGAGGGCGTCTTCGATTTCGCGTGGCTCGACGAACTGCTCGACCTGCTGCACGAGAACGGCATCGCGGTCGACCTCGGCACCCCCACCGCCTCTCCCCCGGCCTGGTTCTTCGCCGAGCATCCGGATGCCCGCGTGGTGACGCGCGACGGCGTCACGATGGGCTTCGGCGCCCGCGGCATGGCATCGCACTCTTCTCCCGCGTACCACGCGGCGATCGTGCGCATCGCGTCCGCGCTCGCCGAGCGCTACGGCTCGCACCCCGCCGTCGTCATGTGGCACGTGCACAACGAGTACGGCGTGCCCGTCGGGGAGGACTACTCCGATCACTCGGTGCGCGCCTTCCGCGTGTGGCTGCGCGAGAAGTACGTCTCGCTCGAGGCGCTCAACACCGCGTGGGGAACGACCTTCTGGGGCCAGCACTACGGCGAGTGGGACCACATCGGCGCCCCCGCCGCGGCGCCGTCGGTCGTGAACCCGGCGCAGCGCCTCGATTTCGCCCGCTTCACCGACCACCAGCTCCGCGCCTGCTTCCGCGCCGAGCGCGATGCTATCCGCGCCCACGCCCCGCAGCCCGTCACCACGAACTTCATGGCCAACCAGAGCTGGACGACCGACCTGTGGGCCTGGGCCGGCGAAGTCGACATCGTCTCGGACGACCACTACCTCTGGGCGGCCGATCCGGAGGGCGAGATCGGGCTCGCGATCGCGGCCGACCTGTCGCGCTCCGTCGGCGGCGGGAAGCCCTGGATCCTCATGGAGCACTCCACCTCGGCCGTGAACTGGCAGCCCCGCAACGTCGCCAAGCGTCCCGGTGAGCTGGCCCGCAACTCGCTCAGCCACCTCGCACGCGGGGCGGATGCGATCCTCTTCTTCCAGTGGCGCGCGTCACGCTCGGGCGCCGAGAAGTTCCACTCGGCGATGATCCCCCACGCCGGAACCTCGTCCCGCGTCTGGCGGGAGGTCGTCGAGCTCGGTGCGGCGCTCGGACGCCTCGACGAGGTGCGCGGTGCGCGGGTGGCGGCGGATGTCGCGATCCTGTGGGACTTCGAATCGTTCTGGGCCCAGGACCTCGAGTGGCGGCCGTCGGTCGAGCTGTCCCACGCCGAGCGCATCCGCACGTTCTACGAGCGCCTCTGGCGCGACGGCATCACCGTCGACTTCGCACTGCCGGGCCATGACCTCTCGAGCTACAAGCTCGTGATCGCCCCGGCGCAGTACCTGCTCAGCGCCGACGACGCCGCGAAGCTGACGCGCTACGTCGAAGCCGGCGGCACGCTCGTCGTGTCGTTCTTCTCCGCGATCGTCGACGAGAACGACGCCGTGCATCCGGGCGGTTTCGTCGCGCCGCTGCGGGAGGCCCTCGGCGTCGTCGTCGAGGAGTTCCTGCCCCTTCGCGAAGGCGCGCGCCACGCCGTGCGATGGGACGGCTCCACCTCCGCGACTCTCGTCGCGGACGCGTGGCAGGAGGACCTCGTCCTCGACGGCGCCGACGTCCTCGCCACCCACGTCGACGGTCCGGGCGCCCGCAAGGCGGCGGTCACCCGGCACGCGCACGGCACCGGGCACGGCTGGTACATCAGCACCCGATTGGATGCCGCCGGCCTGCGCACCGTCATGTCGGACGTGTACGCGGATGCCGGCCTCTCCCCCTCGGGGCTTCCGGACGGCCTCGAGCTGGTCGTCCGCCGCGGCGACGGCGCGGACTACGCGATCGCGATCAACCACCGCGATGACGACGTTCCGCTCGCCGTGTCCGGCGTCGAGCTGCTGAGCGCCCAGGACGTCGATGGCGAGCTCGTCGTGCCCGCCGGCGGCGTCGCGGTCGTCCGCACCCCGCTCCCGCACTCCGGGGGAGGTGGTTCCGCCAAGAGCGGCAATCCCTAGTCTCGCCTGGTTCCGGGATGCCGTCTCAGCGAGATCGTCGACACACACAGCAGCACCCCATCCCGGGCAATGACATCAACCGGTCGTGACGGCGCGACCCACGAGAGCAGCGCCGCCTCGACCACTTCCTGGAAGGAACATCATGCGCAAGCACATCGGCACCGGCATCGCGGTACTCGCGACCGCGGCACTCCTGGCGGGTTGCAGCTCAGCCGGCGAGGACACCGACTCCGGCGAGCAGGCGATCGACGGCGAAGGCCAGACGCTCACCATCTGGGTCGACGAGAACCGCGAGCCCGCGGTCGAGGCCGCGGCGGCGACGTTCGAGGAGGAGACCGGCGCGACCGTCGAGTTGGTCCAGAAGAACTTCGACGACATCCGCAACGACTTCATCGCACAGGTGCCCACCGGCGACGGCCCCGACATCACCGTGGGTGCGCACGACTGGCTGGGCGCGCTGGTCGCGGCCGGCGTCGTCAACACGATCGACCTCGGTGACAAGGCGAGCGAGTTCGAGCAGGTCGCCATCGACGCCATGACGTACGAGGGCCAGCTGTACGCCCTGCCGTACTCGCTCGAGACCCTCGCCCTGATCCAGAACGTGGATCTGGTGGGCGAGGAAGCGCCCACCACGTGGGACGAGATGATCGAGGTGGGCCTCGCCTCCGGCGCCGAGCGTCCGTTCGTGATCAGCACCAACGGCCAGACCGGCGACGGCTACCTGATGTACGGCTTCCAGACGTCGTTCGGCGCCCCGGTGTTCGTGCAGGACTCATCGGGCTCGTACACCACCGAGGTCGGCATGGGCGGCGCGGCCGGCGAGGCGTTCGCGACGTGGCTCGGTGCGAACGGCGAGGCCGGCACCGGCTACATCTCCACGACGGTCGACTACGCGATCAACAACGAGCTGTTCAACAGCGGTGCGGCGCCGTTCACGGTGCAGGGTCCGTGGGCGATCGGCGAGTACACCGACGTGAACGTCGCGGTGAACCCGATCCCCTCCGCCGGTGGCGAGGAGGCGGCACCGTTCGTCGGCGTGCAGGGCTTCTACCTCAGCTCGCAGAGCGAGAACACACTGCTGGCCAACGAGTTCCTCGTAAACTACCTCGGCACCGAAGACGCGCAGCGCGCACTGTACGAGGCAGACCCGCGCATCCCGGCGTGGTCGACCCTGGCCGAGGAGGTCGCGGAGGACCCGATCATCGCGGGCTTCCTCGCCTCGTCGCAGGCCGGCGTGCCGATGCCGTCGATCCCCGAGATGGGATCGGTGTGGGACTACTGGAACGCCGCCGAGTCGCAGATCATCACGGGCCAGGACCCGGTCTCGACCTGGAACACGATGATCACCGAGCTGTCGGCGGCCGTCGCGGGCTGACTCTCCTCGCGGTCCCGGGGCGCGGACGCGTCCCGGGATCGCACCCCACCACCCCACACACGCTCGCGGTCGAACAGGAGAACAGATGTCGGTGAAGGAAGCGGAAGGTCAGGTCTCGCCCCCGAGCGATGACCGCACCCCGCGACGATCGGGCGAGTCGCACGCGCGCGGATGGCGCGGGGTGGGATGGGGCTTCATCGTCAAGCTCATCCTGGTCGCGCTCGTCAACGCGTTCGGCGTGATGGTCGTGATCTCGGCGTTCCGGGTCGAGTCGTGGTTCATCCTCGGCGCGATGATCGTGCTGGTCGCCGCGGTCGACGTGGTCTACTTCACCAGGCGCGCGCTGCCTCTGAAGTACCTGCTGCCGGGCCTCATCTTCCTGCTCGCCTTCCAGGTCTTCATCTTCGGCTACACGGCGTACATCGCCTTCACCAACTACGGGACGGGTCACGCAGGCACCCAGGAGCAGGCGGTCGAGGCGGCTCTGATCCAGGGTGAGCGCCGTGTCGAGAACAGCCCCACCTATCCGCTCGCCGTCGTGGAGCGCGGACTCGGCGAGCTCGGCTTCGCGATCAACGACGACGGCACGGTGCTCGTCGGGTCGGAGCTCGAGCCGCTGAGCGAGGTGGGCGAGATGGGCGCGGGCGCGCCGACCGACGTCCCCGGCTGGACGATCGTCGAGCGCAGCCGGCTGCTGTCGGACCAAGCGCTGCAGCAGACGGTCATCGATCTGCGCGTCCCGGTCTCAGACGACCCGAACGACGGCTCGATCCGATCGCGCGACGGGTCGAGCGGCGCGGTGTACGAATCGACGCTCGTCTGGGACGAACAGGCCCAGACGATCACCGACACCACCGACGGCACCGTCTATCACGCGACCGACCGCGGCAGCTTCGTCGCCGACGACGGCTCGAGCCTGCCCGCCGGGTGGTTCGTCGGCGTGGGCTTCGACAACTTCGTCAAGATCTTCACCGATCCCCGGCTCGCCGAACCGCTCCTGCTGGTCGCGGCGTGGACCTTCGTCTTCGCGATCCTGTCGGTGCTCGTCCCCTTCGCGCTCGGGCTGCTGTTCGCCCTCGTGTTCAACGACCCGCGTGTGCGCGGCCGCAGGGTGCTGCGGACGCTGTTCATCCTCCCGTACGCGTTCCCGGTGTTCCTCTCGGCGCTCGTCTTCCGCGGCATGTTCAACGCCGAGTTCGGCGTGATCAACGACCTGTTCTTCTTCGGCGCGAACATCAACTGGCTGGGAGACCCGTGGCTCGCCCGGTTCGCCGTGCTGTTCGTGAACGTCTGGCTGAGCTTCCCTTACTGGTTCCTGGTGTGCACGGGCGCCCTGCAGGCGATCCCGACCGACGCCCTCGAGGCCGCCGAGATCGACGGTGCGGGACGGTTCCGCCGCTTCTGGTCGATCATCCTGCCGCTGCTGCTCGTCTCGACCGCTCCGCTGGCGATCGCCTCCTTCGCCGTCGGCTTCAACAACTTCACGGTGATCTACCTCTTCAACAACGGCGGTCCGCCCATCCCGGGCGCGCCCTACGGGCTGGGCTACACCGACATCCTCATCTCGGCCATCTACGACATCTCGGGCGTCTCCGGCGGCGCGGCCGACTTCGGGCTGGCCAGCGCACTGGCGATCGTCGTGTTCATCGTGGTGGGCGTCATCGCCGCCATCTCGTTCCGTCAGACCCGTCGCCTGGAGGAGTTCCAATGATGTCCAGCCAGACCGCGACCACCACCGTGCCGACGAAGGCCGGGGCCTGCCGCGACCGCACCCGGGCACGGCGACGTCGCTGGCTCGTCGAGGTGGGGTGGAAGTACCTCTTCGCCGTCGTCATCGTCTTCTACGCGGCGTTCCCGCTCGTGTACACCCTGTCGGCGGCGCTGAACCCGCGCGGCACTCTGTCCGCGGCATCCGGGCTGTTCAGCAGCCTCAGCCTCGACAACTTCGCCGGCCTCGCCGACACCCGGTACTGGACGTGGATGGGCAACTCGCTCATCATCGCGATCGTCACGTCGATCGGGTCGGTGCTCATGGGTGCCGCGGCGGCGTACGCGTTCTCGCGGTTCCGCTTCTCGGGGCGCCGAGCGAGTCTGTCGGGCCTCCTCATCATCCAGATGTTCCCGCAGGCCCTCGCGTTCATCGCGATCTTCCTGATGCTGCTGGCGCTCGGCGAGGTCATCCCGGCGCTCGGGTTCAATTCGAAGATCGCGATCATCTGCATCTACTTCGGCGGCGTGCTCGGCGCCAACACGTTCCTCCTGTACGGCTTCTTCAACACCGTGCCGATCGAGATCGACGAGTCGGCCAAGATCGACGGCGCGACCCATGCGCAGATCTTCTGGCGTCTGATCTTCCCGCTCGTCACCCCGATCCTCGCCGTCGTCGCGCTGCTGTCGTTCATCGCGACCTACTCCGAGTTCCTGATCTCGCGGATCGTGTTGACGAGCGAGGACCAGTGGACACTCGCCGTCGGGATGTACGGCTGGGTGTCCGATCAGCTCACGGCGAACTGGGGCCTCTTCACCGCCGGCGCAGTGCTGGGTGCGATACCGATCCTCGTACTCACGCTGCTGCTGCAGCGCTACATCGTCGGCGGCCTGACCTCGGGCGCCGTCAAGGGCTGACAGGCCCTCTTTCCCCACCTCCCTCAACGAAGCAGGAGAACACCATGATGCGTCTCTTCCACCGCCGCCCCGTGCGGTCCACACTCGCCGCTGTCGCGGCATCCGTCATCCTCGTCGCGGGCCTCGCCGTGGCGGGCGCGGCCGCTGCCGACGAAACCGACGGGCCGGTGGACGCCGGCATCTTCGTCGACAAGGTCGAAGGTCTCGCCGACGACTTCGCGATGGGCGTCGACGTCTCCACCGTGCTCTCGCTCGAGGAGAGCGGCGTGGTGTTCCGGGATGCCGCGGGGCAGCCTGCCGACCTCTTCGACGTGCTCGCCGACAACGGCGTCAACTCCGTGCGCATCCGCGTGTGGAACGACCCGTACGACGCCGCGGGGCGAGGCTACGGCGGCGGCACCGTCGACGTCGATCGCGCCGTCGAGATCGGGCAGCGTGCCACCGGCGCGGGGCTGGACGTGCTCGTCGACTTCCACTACTCGGACTTCTGGGCCGACCCCGGGCGTCAGCTCGCGCCGAAGGCCTGGGAGGCGCTCACCGACGCCGAGACCGTGACGGCGCTGCACGACTTCACCGCCGACGCGCTCCAGCGCTTCGAAGACGCCGGCGTCGACGTGCGCATGGTGCAGATCGGCAACGAGACCAACAACGCCATCGCGGGCCACACCCGGCCGGGTCGGGAGATCGACGCGCAGTTCGCGGCGCTGATCTCGGCCGGCAGCGCCGCCGTCCGGGAGGTGCTTCCCGACGCGCTCGTCGCGGTGCACTTCACCAATCCCGAGACGGCGGGCCGGTATGCCACTTACGCGGCGGGCCTGGCGTCTTTCGGTGTCGACTACGACGTCTTCGCGAGCTCGTACTACCCCTACTGGCACGGCGGCATCGACAACCTCACCGCGGTCCTGTCGGACATCGCCACGTCGTACGGCAAGAAGGTCATGGTCGCCGAGACCAGCTGGGCACGCACGCTGGAAGACGGCGACGGCTACCCGAACGTCATCGGCGCCGGCGGCACCACCGATCAGTACCCCGTGAGCGTGCAGGGGCAGGCGTGGGAGCTCCGCGACGTGATCGCGGCGGTCGCCGCCGTGGGCGAGGCCGGAATCGGCGTGTACTACTGGGAGCCGGCGTGGCTTCCCGTCGGCCCGGCGTCAGAGTTCGAGGCCAACCGCGTGCTGTGGGAGCAGTTCGGCTCGGGCTGGGCGACGAGCGCCGCGAGCGACTACGACCCGGTCCACGTGGGCGAGTACTACGGCGGGTCGGCGTGGGACAACCAGTCGCTGTTCGCGTGGGACGGCACCCCGCTCGAGTCGCTCAAGACCTTCCAGTACGTGCGCACCGGGGCCGTCGCGCCCCGCGAGATCGTCTCGATCCAGGAGGTGACGCTCAGCGTCGTCGACGGCGCGCCGATCGAGCTGCCCGCTGCCGTCGCGGTCCAGTTCAACGACGGCACCACCGAGCACCACGGCGTGCAGTGGAGCGACGCGGCCGCGTGGATCCGCGGCCCCGGCCGGTACGAGATTCCCGGACGGACCGACAGCGGGCTCGCGGTCACGGCGAGCGTGACCGTGGAGACGGCGAACTTCGTGGTGAACCCCGGATTCGAAAGCGCCGACATGAGCGCGTGGTCGCTGACCGCGCCCGCCGCCCGCACCGAGACGGCCGACGCATTCGCGGGCGACTACGCAGTGACGTTCTGGAACGGCGCCGCGTACCAGACGTCGGCGACGCAGACCCTCACCGGTGTTCCGGCGGGCACCTACGTGCTGCAGGCGACGACCCAGGGCACGAACAGCCCTGCGACCGATACGCGCACCCTCCGTGCGACCACGTCGGAGGGATCGTGGAGCGCACCGCTGGAGTTCACCGTGTGGAACGACTTCCGCACCGCCGAGGTGCCCGGGATCGTCGTGGGAGCCGATGGCGTGGTGGAGATCGCCGCAGAGTTCTCCCTCACGGCCGGAGCCTGGGGTGTGCTCGACGAGGTGCGACTCGTGGAGGCCGCCTCGACCGGCGGCGGCGATGTCGACACCGCCTCACTGGAGCGCGCACTCGCGGCGGCGGCATCCGTCGATCGCGAGCGGTACACGGACACCTCGCTCGCGCGGCTCGATGACGCCGTCGCGGTGGGCGAGGTCGTCCTCGCCGGTTCCCAGGCCACGGCCGCCGATGTGAAGGCGGCCACCAAGCTCGTCGACAAGGCGGTGAGCCAGCTGAAGAAGGCGAAGTCGTAGACCGGCGCCGCTACCCGCGTGCGGACAGCGCGGCCTGATACAGCTCGCGGCTGGAGTGTCCGGTCTCACCGGACACTTCGGCCGCGGCGGCCTTCAGCCGGGTGCCGTCGCGGACGAGCCCGAGCACCTGCGTGACGGCGTCGGCGAAGGGCACCTCGCGCGCGGGCGCGCCTTCGACCACGATCACCAGCTCGCCGCGGACGCCCGCCTCGGCCCAGGCGGCGAGGTCGGCGAGTCCGCCGCGCGCCACCTCCTCGTGAAGCTTCGTCAGCTCACGGCAGACGGCGGCCCGACGGTCGGCGCCGAAGGCGGTCGCCATGTCGGCCAGCGTCGCCGCCGCGCGCGAGGGCGCCTCGAAGAAGACCATCGTGCGGGGCTCGGACGCGAGCCCCCGGAAGGCCGCGGCGCGCTCCCCCGGCTTGCGCGCCACGAATCCTTCGAACGTGAAGCGGTCGGTCGGCAGCCCCGATACGGCGAGCGCGGTGACGACGGCGCTGGGTCCGGGGATCGCGGTCACCTCGACGCCCGCGGCGGCCGCCGCTGCGACCAGGCCGTAGCCGGGGTCGCTCACCGTGGGCATGCCGGCGTCGCTCAGCACGAGCACGTCCTGGTCGCGGGCGAGCTCGACGAGCTCGGGTGCCCGCTCCTTCTCGTTGTGGTCGTGGAGCGCGATCAGTCGCGGGCGGTTCGCGATGCCGAGGGCGGCCAGCAGCCGCTGCGTCGTACGGGTGTCCTCGGCGGCGATGACGGTCGCCTCGGAGAGGGCTTCGACGAGGCGGCGGGACGCGTCCCCGAGGTTTCCGATCGGGGTCGCCGCGAGGATGATCACGCCCTCAGCCTAGACTTGGCCGGGTGACGGATGCCCCGCTGCCCGCTGCCGGCCAGCACGGCGTCGACCCGCACGGTGTTGACCAGCACGGTGTTGACCAGCACGGTGTTGACCAGCACAGTGCCGACCCGCCCGCCGCGCCGCTCCTCCCCCCGGCACGACCGAGTCTCTACGACCGCTTCGCTCGCCGCCTGAGCGAGGACGCGCGCGCCCGGCGGCTGTACGCCTGGCTGGGGCCGGCGATCGTCCTGGTGATCGCCGCCGTGCTGCGCCTCTGGAACCTCGCCGCCGCGCACGACCTGATGAACCAGTTCGACGAGACGTACTACGTCAAGGACGCCTGGACGCTGCTGAACCTCGGGTACGAGGCATCCTGGCCCGGCGACGGCAACGAGAGGTTCCTGTCGGGCGAGCCCGACGTGTTCACCACGAATCCGGCGTTCGTGGTGCATCCGCCGCTCGGCAAGTGGCTCATCGCCCTGGGCATGATGGTGCTCGGTCCCGAGTCCGGGTGGGGCTGGCGCATCACGACCGCGCTGCTCGGCATCGCCGCGGTGCTGGTGCTGATGCTCATCGCGAAGCGCTTGACGAAGTCGACCACCTTCGCCGTCGTCGCGGGGCTCCTCATGGCCGTCGACGGCCTCGCGATCTCGATGAGCCGCGTCGCGTTGCTCGACACCTCGCTGACCTTCTTCGTGCTGCTCGCCTTCCTGTTCGTGCTGCGCGATCGCGAGCGGACGATGGCGCGCATCGCCGAGGCGGTCGCCGCACGCCACGACGGCGACGACCCGTCGACGGTGAGACAGACGTCGTGGGGACCTCTGCTGTGGAACCGGCCCTGGCTCATCGCGGCCGGTGCGGCACTGGGGGCCGCGACCGCGGTCAAGTGGTCGGGCGCGTGGGTGCTGGCGGGTCTCGGCATCTACCTCGTGGTGACGGATGCGCTGGCCCGCCGGCGGGCGGGGGTGGCGTACTGGCCGACGGATGCCGTGCGCCAGGGTCTCGTCACCTTCCTGCTGTTCGTCCCCGTCGCGGTGCTGGTGTACCTGGCGTCGTGGACCGGCTGGCTCGTCACCGACGGCGGGTACGACCGTCATGCCGGGAGCAATCCGCTCGAGAGCCTCTGGCTCTACCACGTGGCGATGTACACATCGACCGCGGGGATCACCTCCGCGCACGCGTATGCGAGCCCCGCCTGGCAGTGGCCGCTGCTGATCCGGCCGACCGGCGTGTACTACCACCACGATGCGGTCGGCGTGAACGGATGCACCGTTCCGAACGGGTGCAGCGAAGTCATCGCGACGATGCCGAACCCGCTGATCTGGTACGCCGGAGTGGTCGCGGTGCTCTACCTGGCGTACCGCTTCGTGGTATCCCGCGACTGGCGCTACGCCCTCGTGCTCACCGGCATCGCCGTCACGTACGTCCCCTGGCTGTTCCTGCCCTCGCGCACGGTGTTCCAGTTCTACACCGTGCTCATCCTGCCCTTCATGCTGCTGGCGCTGACGTTCGCGCTCAAGGACATCGCCGGGCCCCCGACAGCGGACACCTACCGCCGTCTGACGGGTCAGCGTCTGGTCCTGGTGTTCCTGGGGGTCGCGCTGGCGCTCTCGGCCTTCTGGTACCCGGTCATCTCGGCGGTCAACGTGCCGTACGACTTCTGGCACATGCACATGTGGCTCGACAGCTGGGTCTGAAGCGGTGTCGGTCTAGGCCCGCAGGTCGGCCGGGTCGGTGACCGGCAGCCGGCACGCGAAATCGCGGCAGTCGTAGGCGGTCGCCCACCCGTCGCGCAGCGCCTTGTCGGCGAACAGCCCGAACCCGGCGCCCTCCCACGCGGCGACCTGCTCGGGCGAGACGATGCTGACGACGTCGGCACGGATGCCGCGGGCCGCGGCCGCGATCGCGATCGCGGCGTCCGTCGTCACGACCACGACCTGCCGCGGCGCGCCGGCCAGGCTCGTGGCGACCCGCAGCAGCGCGCCGTACGCGAGCGGCTGCGCGACGGCGGCGGACGCGTGCGTCGAGACGAGCCGCTCGGCGAGAGCGCGGTACTGCTCGCCGGCGCCGAGCGTCCACAGCGCCGCTGCTGCTTCGGCGAGCGCCGCCGGCCCCGAGGGCTCGTCGGCGTCGGAGGCGGCATCCGGCGCGCCGATCCCCTGCCGTGTCAGCACCGGGTCTCCTCCGCCGGGCACCGTGACGTGACCGTCTGGTGCCACGCACGAGTCGACGAGCTCCCGCGCCCGGACCGCATAGGCGACCTCGCCCGTCGCCACCGCGAGGGCGAGGAGCCCGCCCGCGAGCTGGCCGTGGTCGGCGAGGGTCGCGTGCGCCCGTGACGGGATCTCGTCGAGCGAGGCGCGCAGCAGCCGGCCGTCGGGCGCGACGTTCGTCTCGAGAACGGCATCGGCCGCCCAGCGCGCGGCCTCGATCCACGACGCCTCGGCGAGGCGCGCGCCCGCACGGGCGAGCGCGCCGATCGCGAGCCCGTTCCAGCCGCTCACCACCTTGCCGTCCACGGCGGGCGGCTCGAGCGGGGCGCGCCCGGCGGCGTCGCGGAAGTAGTAGCCGCCCTCGCTCCGGGCGCCGTCGATCCACGACTCCGAGTCCTGCGCGGCGCCGAAGCCGCCGCCCGGCTGCTGGAGGACGTCGATGAGGAACCCGGCGATGCCGCGCGCGACATCCTGCTGGTCGAGTGCCGCGTCCACCGGCGCTGCGTCCATGGCCACGTCGAGCAGCTGGGCGTTGTCGGTGAGCATGCGCTCGTAGTGAGGCACGGTCCAGTCGGGACGGGTCGCGTAGCGGAAGAAGCCTCCCTCGACGGGGTCCCGCAGCGGCGATGAGGCCATGGCCGCGAGGGCCCGGTCGGCGACGGCGGAGGCCTCCGCCGCCTGTTCACGGACAAGGCGGGTCTGCAGGAACCGCAGCGCTGTGGCCACCGGGAACTTGGGGGCGTTCGACCCGGGGTCGCCGAATCCGCCGTGGCGCCGGTCCTCGCGGGCGGCGAGAGCGTGCGCTGCTGCGACGAGGTCGTCGGCGACGGGCGCTGCGACAGGCTCAGCGGCCGGGTCTTCGGGCGCGGGGGCCGCGTCGCGCACCTCGGCCAGGGCGCCGGCGACGGCGTCGGCGGTCTCATCGATCTGGTCGCGCCGTTCGGTCCACGCCTCCTGCACCGCAGCGAGCACCTGCCGGAAGGCGGGCATGCCGGCGCGCGGCTGCGGCGGGAAGTAGGTGCCCGCGTAGAACGGCCGGCCCTCGGGTGTCGTGAACACCGTGAGCGGCCACCCGAGGCTCGGGGTGAACGCGGCGGCCGCCGCCATGTACGCCGCATCGACCTCCGGGTGCTCCTCGCGGTCGACCTTGATCGACACGAAGCCGCCGTCGAGCTCCGCTGCGGTCGCGGCGTCCTCGAACGACTCGCGCGCCATCACGTGGCACCAGTGGCAGGTCGAGTAGCCGATCGACACCATCACCGGCACGTCGCGGCGCCGCGCCTCGGCGAACGCCTCCTCGCCCCACGGGAACCACGCGACCGGATTGCCCGCGTGGGCTCTCAGATACGGGCTCGTCGCTTCCGCGAGACGTGGGTTCACGGCATCCGCTCCTTCCGCTGTCGGGCGGTCAGTTCACCTCGTCGGGGTGCGCGCTGACGCGACCGCTGCCGTCCCCCGCGTCCATCGCGTCGATGGCGGCCATCTCGTCGTCGGTGAGCTCGAAGCCGAAGACGTCGAGGTTCTCCTCGAGGCGCTCGCGGCGCACCGACTTCGGGAAGACGATGAAGCCCTTCTGCAGGTGCCAGCGCAGCACAGCCTGCGCGGGAGTCCTGTCGTGCGCCGCCGCCGCGGTCGCCACGGGGGCTGCGTCGAAGAGGTCGTACTTGCCCTGTCCGAGCGGACCCCACGACTCGATCCTCACGTCGTGGGCCGCTGCCCAGTCGGTGATGTCGCGCTGCTGGTAGGCGGGGTGCAGCTCGATCTGGTTCACGGCGGGCGCGACGCCGGTGGCCGAGACGATCTTCTCGAGGTGAGGCACCAGGTGGTTCGAGACGCCGATGCTGCGCGTGAGGCCGGCATCCCGCAGCTCGATGAGCTTCTCCCACGCGTGCAGGTAGTTGTCGCGCGCGGGCGCCGGCCAGTGCACCAGGTAGAGATCGACGCGCTCGAGCCCGAGCCTGTCGAGGCTCTCGGCGATGGCGGCGTTCGGCTCGTCGCCGTCGTGACGGTCGTTCCAGAGCTTCGTGGTGATGAACAGCTCGTCGCGCGGGATGCCGCTCGCGGCGATCGCCGCACCCACGCCCTCCTCGTTGCCGTAGATCGCCGCCGTGTCGATGTGACGGTAGCCGACCTCGAGCGCCTCGGTGACGGCCCGCTCCGTGTCGGCCGGCGGCACCTTGAAGACGCCGTAGCCGAGCTGCGGGATGGTGCTGCCGTCGTTCAAGGTCACGCTGGGGACTGTCATGTTTCCAGCGTAGGCGCGTCGGGCGCGGACCGTCAGCGGTAGCGCTTGCCCTCGTCGCGCTGGTAGAGCAGCAGCGAGATGACGAGCATCGCGACCGTCCACACCACGATCCCGACCCACACCCACCACTCGAGCGGCCCGCCGGAGACGGCCCAGATCACGAACTCGCGTGCCTGCCGCGACGGCGTGAACTTCGAGATCGCGTTGAGCCAGTCGGCGAAGAGGATCGGAGGCAGGAACAGGCCGCCGATGAACGCCAGGGCGAACATCACGATCTGGACGACGGCGATCGCCGCCTTGAAGGGGAAGGCGTAGCCGACCGCCGTGCCGATCAGCATGAACGGCACGGCCGAGACCGCGAGCGCCACGAGTCCCGCGACGATCCGCAGCGGCGGTGCTTCGGCCGCAGTGAAGAGTCCGCCGACGACCACCACGGGCACGATGGCCACGATCCCCAGTGCGCCGGTGGAGAGGATCTGGGCCAGCACACGGGCGAGCCCCGGCGCGGGCAGCGTCCGCAGGTACGGATCCCACGGCTTCTCGCGGTTCTCCGAGATCGTGAGCCCGAACGAGAACAGCGCGTTCGCCATGACCGCGAACACGCACACCGAGATGACGGCCTGCGTCGCGTAGAGCGGGTGGTCGGCGACCGCGCGCTGGGGCACGACGAAGAACAGCAGCGAGACGGCCGGGAAGACGATGGTCCCGATCACGGCGATCGGCACACGGAACGTCTCGATGAGAACGTACTTCGCGTGCAGCGTCGTGAGGCGCAGGGTCGACGGCGGCGTTCGCCCGTCGGTTCGACGGGTCGCCGGTGCGGCGGTGGGCATGCTGGTCATACGACGTCCTTCCGGAGGGAGGCCGCCGCGAGGCCCGAGCCCGGCGCGGACGCCTCGGTGAGCGCGAGGAAGGCCTCCTCGAGCGTGGCTCCCCGCACGGCGAGAGCGCGGAAGTCGGCGCCCGACCCCACCAGCTCCCGCACGAACGCATCGGCGTCGGTCACGGTGAGCATCTCGCGCCCCTCCGCGCTCTCGTGCTGCACGACGCTGGGGAGCGCGGCGATCGCGCCGCTGTCGGACGAGGAGAGCTCGACGCGACTGACGCCGACGCGCGAGGTCACGTGCGCGACGGTGTCGTCGGCGAGCACGCGCCCGTCTCCGAGCACCACGACGCGCTGGGCGAGCGCCTCGATCTCTTCGAGGTAGTGGCTGGTGACGACGACCGTCGCACCCGCCTCGTGCTGGCGACGGATGGCGGCCCACAGCGTGCGGCGCGCATCCACGTCGAGGCCGGTGGTCGGTTCGTCGAGGAGGACGAGCCGCGGGCGCCCGACGAACGCGAGGGCGACCGCGACACGTCTCTTCTGGCCGCCGGAGAGCGACCCGCACTGCCGCCGCAGCAGCTCGTCGAGACCGAACTCCACGGCCAGCTCCCCCGTCGGCGCCCGATCGGCGAAGTGTCCGCCGACGTAGTCGAGCACCTCGCCGACGCGCAGCGTGTCGGGCAGTGCGGTCTCCTGCGGGGTCGATCCGAGCAGGCGTCGCGCGTGCGCGTCGGAGGGGTCTGCGCCGAACAGCGTCACCCGCCCGGAGGTCGGGCGGCGCAGACCCTGCAGCAGCGAGAGAAGCGTGGTCTTGCCCGCCCCGTTGGGCCCGAGGAGCCCGACGATGACGCCGGGGTCGATCTCGAGGCTGACGTCGTCGACGGCGACGAGGTCTCCGTAGCGACGTGTGACGTGTGCGAACTCGGCGATGGTCATGCGGATTCTCCCAGCACGGATCGGAGGGTCTCGACGTAGTCCTCGAAGGCGCGTCGCCCCTGTTTGGTGAGAGCCAGATACGTCACCGGCGTGCGCCCGCGGTGGGTCTTGTCGACCGCGACGTACCCCGCCTCCTCGAGCTTGCGCAGGTGCGTCGACAGATTCCCGGCGGTCATGTCGAGCAGTTCCTGCAGGCGCGGGAAGGTGATGCTCTCGCCCGCATCGAGCGTCGCCAGCGCCGCGGTGATGCGCAGTCGCGCGGCGGCGTGGATGACAGGATCGAGCTCACTCATCGACGTCCTCGGCGGGCTCGGGACGGCGGCGGCTCTCGCGCAGCCACAGCCAGGCGACCAGCGCACCCAGCAGGAAGACGCCGCCGCCGGCCAGCGCGAAGACCAGGTAGTGGGTGGGATAGCCGAAGAAGGGGGCGACCGCCGCGACGAGGAGGATCCATCCGCCCATGGCGATCGACTGCCAGTTGCGCCAGATCCCGCCCGCCAGCACGTACATGATGCCGACGAAGATCGTCGCCGACGTCGGGTAGTAGATGCTGCCCAGCTCCGGCGGCATCCCGTTCACCACCAGTGCGCGACCGAGCGCCATGATCGCGAGGAATCCGATCGGCCACGTGAGCCCGAACACGATGCCCGTCCACGCGGCGCCGGGAGCCTGACGGATGCCGCGGCCCATCCGCGCCCCCACGACGGCGCTCACGACCAGGGCGCCCGCCATGAGGATGACGAAGGCCACGGCGGCGACCGCGATGGGGATCGCGAAGGTGGGCCGCGCCCCGTCGATCATCCACAGCAGCAGGAATCCGACGAACCACGCCACTCCCCAGCCGAGCAGGATGACCGGGACCCCTGCGGCGAGGCGCCGGCTCATCCGTGCCTGCTCGGAGCGGACGAGCTCCAGCATCGCAGCGACCTCGCGCGGATCGTCGCGCATGTCGTCGCCCGCACCGGCGGGCGGGTCGGGAAGGGTCATGATGCTCCGTTCGCGAGAAGGAAGGGCACGGCGAGGGCGGGGAGCGAAGTGAGCAGGTCCACCAGGAAGTGGGCGACGATGATGGGCAGCAGCCGTCGCTGTCGCCACGCGATGAGACCGGAGCCCACTCCCCACACGAAGAAGGCGCACGCGTAGACCAGCACCGCGTCGGGCGTCGGCGCGTACCAGACGTGCTGCAGCCCGTAGAAGGCCGATGCCACGAGGATCGCGGCGACCACCGGCATCCGTCTCGTCAGATCCTGCTGCGCCGTGCCGCGGTACAGCAGCTCTTCAGCGGGCGCGTTCAGCGGCGCGAAGGTCAGGACGGCGACGACGGCCAGCACCGCGGCGACCGCCGGAGAGAGAGGGAAGCTCGCCTCGGGATCGAAGAACACCGTCTCGAACGCGACGTACATGGCGTCGCCGTGCAGCAGCGCCATCACCAGCATGACGGTCAGCGTGAACGGCACGTAGAGCACCACCAGCCACAGCAGGCCCCACAGGATGTCGCGGCCGAGCCGGCCGCGGCGGTAGCCGACGAGGTCGCCCACGCGGCGGCCCTGCGACCGCAGCCGCCGGACGACGAGCGCGAGGCACACGAGGTTGACCGGCAGCATCGCGATCGCGGCGAACATCGGCGGCAAGGGGTACGGCATCCACTCCGCGGTGACGCCCACCACGAGCCACGCCAGGGTGCAGGCCGCCGCGACCAGCGCCACGCGCAAGGCCGGCAGCCCGATGCCCCAGGCGAGCGCACCGTCGCCGTTCCGCGGGCGCGGGCGCGGCGGCGCCGATCCGCGGTTCGTGTCGATGGCCATGAGAACTTTGTACTGCAAAGTCCTCTGCAGCACAACCCTCTTTGCGCGGCCAGCGCCGTCGGATGTGACGTGACAGGCAGTGGCTGATCGGCCCGCCGAACGGGATACGATCGAAGGCTATGTCTGCGCCCGCACCCGTCATCTCGTTCCCACCGGAGCTTCCTGTCAGCGCCGCGCGGGACGAGATCGCGCGCGCGATCCGCGACAACCAGGTCGTCATCGTCGCCGGCGCCACCGGATCGGGCAAGACGACCCAGCTCCCCAAGATCGCGCTGCAGCTCGGCCGTACGCGGATCGCCCACACCCAGCCCCGCCGCATCGCGGCCCGGACCATCGCCGAGCGCATCGCCGAGGAGATGCAGGTGCCGCTCGGCTCGACCGTCGGCTACAAGGTGCGCTTCACCGACAAGGTGTCGGAGGAGACGCGCATCGCCCTGGTGACCGATGGGATCCTCCTCAACGAGATCCACCGCGACCGGCTGCTGCGCCGCTACGACATGGTCATCGTCGACGAGGCCCACGAGCGGTCCCTCAACGTCGACTTCCTCCTCGGGTATCTGCGGCGGATCCTCCCGAAGCGCCCCGACCTCAAGGTGGTCATCACCAGCGCGACGATCGACCCGCAGAGCTTCGCCGAGCACTTCGCGAAGCCCGACGGCACCCCGGCGCCGATCATCGAGGTGTCGGGACGCACCTACCCGGTGGAGATCCGCTACCGCCCGCCCGCGCTGCCCACCAGAGAGGCGGACGAGTCCGACGACGTCGACGGCATCACGACGGCGCTCCGCGAACTCGACCGTGAGCCTGCAGGCGACGTGCTGGTCTTCCTGCCGGGTGAGGCCGAGATCCGCGACGCCGCGGACGCGGTGCGGGGCATGTACGCGAAGGATGCCGCCCCCACCGAAGTACTGCCGCTGTACGGGCGGCTGTCGGCGGCCGAGCAGCACCGCGTGTTCGAGCGGTCGCAGGTGGCCGGCATCCGTCGACGTGTGATCCTCGCGACGAACGTGGCGGAGACCAGCCTGACGGTGCCCGGGATCCGATACGTCGTCGACACCGGCACGGCGCGCATCTCGCGGTACAGCAACCGCAGCAAGGTGCAGCGTCTGCCGATCGAGGCCGTGTCGCAGGCGTCCGCGCAGCAGCGCTCCGGCCGCGCGGGACGCACCAGCGACGGCATCGCGATCCGGCTGTACTCCGAGGAGGACTTCGACAGCCGGCCCGAGTTCACCGAGCCGGAGATCCTGCGGACGAGCCTGGCCTCGGTCATCCTGCAGATGCTGTCGCTCGGGTTCGGCGACATCTCGTCGTTCCCGTTCCTCACCCCGCCGGACTCCCGCGGCGTGAAGGCGGCGTTCGACCTGCTGGTCGAGCTCGGCGCCGTGCGCCCTTCCGGAGGCACGGGGACCGGGGCACGTGCCGGATCCTCGGGCGACGGCCGCACTCACCCGACGCTCACCGACCTCGGCCGCGAGATCGCGCGCCTGCCGATCGATCCCCGATTCGC
This sequence comes from Microbacterium sp. ProA8, assembly GCF_039905635.1. Taxonomy (NCBI): domain Bacteria; kingdom Bacillati; phylum Actinomycetota; class Actinomycetes; order Micrococcales; family Microbacteriaceae; genus Microbacterium; species Microbacterium chionoecetis. The sequence goes on from NZ_CP157000.1 coordinate 2,825,582, forward strand.
GCGCATGCTCATCGAGGCTCGCCGCACCGGGGTCCTCCGCGACGTGCTGGCGATCGTCGCGGGGCTGTCCATCCAGGATGTGCGCGAGCGCCCCGAAGACCGGCGCGAGGAGGCCGACCGCCTGCACGCGCGGTTCACCGACCCCACCAGCGACTTCGTCAGCCTCCTGAACCTCTGGAACCATCTGCAGGACAAGCAGGCCGAGCTCGGCTCGAGCGCGTTCCGACGGCTGTGCCGCGCCGAGCACCTCAACTACGTGCGCGTCCGCGAATGGGCCGACGTGCACCGGCAGCTGAGCACCCTGGTGAAGGCTCCGCGCCCTTCGACCGGCTCAGGGACCGTTCGCGGAGGCGCAGGGACCGTTCACGGAGGCGCCGCCGACGCCGACGAGATCCACAAGGCGATCCTCTCGGGACTGCTGTCGCAGCTCGGGATCCTGGACGAGCGCACGACCGGCAGCGCCGCACGCGGACGATCCTCCGATCGCTCCGACCGCGCCGACCAGCGCCGCAGCGCCGAGTACGTGGGCTCGCGCGGCACGCGCTTCGCGATCTTCCCGGGCTCGGGGCTCAAGAAGAAGCGCCCGAGCGCGGTGATGGCGGCCGAGGTCGTCGAGACCAGCCGGCTGTTCGCCCGCACGGTCGCCGCGATCGACCCGGAGTGGGCCGAGCCGCTGGCGGGCGACCTCGCCAAACGCTCGCTGAGCGAGCCGCACTGGTCCAAGGCGGCGGGTGCGGCATCCGCCTACGAGAAGGTCACGCTGTTCGGGCTCGAGATCGTGCCGAAGCGCCGGGTGCAGCTCGCGCGATTCGACCGCCCTTTCGCGCGTGAGCTGTTCCTGCGCCACGCGCTGGTCGAGGGCGACTGGGACTCGACGCACCTCGACAAGCGCCTCACCGCCTTCGAGCGGCGCAACCTGGAACTGCGCCGGCGCCTCGAGAAGGTCGAAGAGCGCGAGCGGCGCCGCGACATCCTGGTGGGCGACGAGGCCGTGTACCGCTTCTACGACGCGCGGATCCCCCGCGACGTCTTCGACGCGCGGTCGTTCGAGGCGTGGTGGCGGGACGCCTCCGCCCGCACGCCGCGCCTGTTGGACATGACCGAGGCCGACCTCGTCGACGAGGCCTCGCGCGGCGACGAGCGCGACTTCCCGGCGCGGTGGACGCAGGGCGACCAGGTGCTGTCGCTGGCGTACCGCTTCGAACCCGGCGCCCCTGACGACGGCGTCACGGCGGTCGTGCCGCTCGCACTCCTCGCCCAGCTGCGCCCTGACGGGTTCGACTGGCAGGTGCCGGGCATGCGCGACGAGCTCATCACGGCCCTGCTGCGCTCGCTTCCCAAGTCGATCCGCCGCCACGTCGTGCCCGCCGCAGACTGGGCCGCCACCTTCTCGGCCGACCTCGCCGGGCAGGGTCCGGAGGCCCGCGACGGCCTGCCGCCGACGGGGCTGCGTGAGGCCCTCGCCGCGCGCATCCAGCGGGTCGCGAGTCAGCCGGTGAGCGCCGCCGACTTCGAGATGGAGCGCGTGCCCGGTCACCTGCAGGTCTCGTTCCGCGCGGTCGACGAACGGGGCCGTGCCGTCGGCTCGGATCGCGACCTCACGGCCCTTCAGGCGCGGCTCGCCGACCGGGCCCGGGCATCGGTCTCACGCTCGCTCAGCGCCCGGGCGCCGGCGTCCGGACCGGCGGCGGGCTCGCCGGCACCGCGAGCGGCGGCCGCGCCCGGGGCTGCGGCGCGTCCCGAGTCGACGTTCGCCGAGCGCTCCGGCCTGACCGCCTGGACGTTCGGCGACCTCCCCGAGGTGGTCGACACGAAGGTCGCCGGCGGCGTCGTGCGCGGCTACCCCGCGCTCGTCGACGAGAACGCCTCGGTGGCCGTCCGCGTCGAGACCACCCCCGAGGCGGCGGCCCGTGCCACGCGGGCCGGTGTACGGCGCCTCGTGCTGCTGTCGGTTCCCTCACCCACGGCGTACGTGCTCGAGCACCTGACCTCCGCCGAGAAGCTCGCGCTCGCGGCATCCCCGTATCCGTCGGCGAAGGCGCTGATCGAGGACTGCCGCGTGGCGGTGGCGGATGCCGTCATCATGCGCACTGCGGCGAACGAGCCGGTGCGCACGCGGGCCGGCTTCGAGGCGGTGCGGGACGCGTTCTCGAGCGCCGTCGTGGACGAGCTCTTCCAGACCGTGTCGCTGGCCGCGCGGATCCTCACGGCGTCGCGCGAGGTCGAGAAGGCGATGCGCGACGGCAATTCGCTGACGCTGCTCGGCGCCCTCAACGACGTCAAGGGCCAGCTCGCGGGTCTGGTGTTCGCGGGCTTCGTGTCGCGCACCGGCACGGCCCGCCTCGCGCACCTGCCGCGCTACCTGCGCGGCGCGCTCGACCGCGTGCGCACGCTCGCCGACAATCCGGGCCGCGACCGGCAGCGGATGACGGAGTTCGAGCGCGCCGCGACCGTCTTCGCCGAGGCGGGCGGCACCATCCCGCCGCTCGATGGCGCTCCGGCGCCACTCGTGCACGCACGGTGGCTTCTCGAGGAGTACCGTGTGAGCCTGTTCGCGCAGTCGCTCGGCACGGCGGAGCCCGTCTCGCTGCAGCGCATCCAGAAGTCCCTGCGGGAATAGCCGCCGACGACAGGAGTTGCCCACGCCATGACCACTGCGATCGTGTACACCGAGTTCGGCGGCCCCGAGGTGCTGCGGGAGGTCTCCGTCCCCGAGCCCGTGCCGGGTCCCGACGAGGTCGCGATCCGCGTCACCGCGGCAGGCGTCAACCCGATCGATGCGAAGCTGCGCTCGGGCGCACGGCCGTCGGGCGAGATCACCGAGCCGCGGCGCGTGGGCGGCGACGGCGCAGGCGTCGTGATCGCGGTCGGCGACGACGTCGACGGGTTCCGGGCCGGCGACCCGGTGGTCTTCGCGGGCGCGTCCGGTGCGTACGCCACCGAGCTGGCGGTCCCCGCGGGGCGGGTCTTCGCCCGGCCGCCGCAGGTGAGCGCCGCCGAAGGCGCCGCGCTCGGCATCCCGGTCGGCACCGCCTACCAGACGCTGCGCTCGCTGGGGGTCGGCAGCGGCGACACCCTCCTGGTGCACGGCGGATCGGGTGCCGTCGGGCAGGCGCTCATCCAGCTCGCAGTGCTGTGGGGCGCGAGCGTGGTCGCGACGTCGTCCGAGCGCCGGTTCGACCGCGTGAGTGCGCTCGGCGCCATCCCCGTCGCGTACGGCGAAGGGCTCGCCGAACGCGTGCGCGACGCCTCCCCGCACGGCCTGACCGTCGCCGTCGACGCCGCCGGCACCGATGAGGCGCTCGAGACGTCGATCGAGCTGGTGCCCGACCGGCAGCGGATCGCGACGCTGGTGCGCGGACGGGATGCCGCGGGCCTCGGCATCCGTGCGTTCTCGGGCGGGTCTCCCCAGCCGCTCACCGCTCAGCAGCAGGTGTGGCGCACCGAGGCGGTGCCGGTGACGGTCGCCCTGATGGCGGCGGGGCTCTTCTCGGTGGAGCTCGGCCCGTCGTTCGCCCTCGCCGACGCGGCAGACGCGCACCGCGCGATCGAGGCGGGCGTCGACGGCAAGATCACCCTCGTGCCCTGACGGCCCTCCTGGCTACGGCGCGGCGCCGGTGGCGACGGGGCGGCCGGGCGTGTGGGTCCACTGACTCCATGAGCCCGGGTAGATGCCGAGCCGCAGTCCCGCCCGCTCGGCGGCGAACACCGCCTGCGCGGCGGTGACGCCCGACCCGCAGTAGGCGGCCGCGTCCACGCCCTCGGTGACGCCGACGTCGGCGAACAGCGCACGCAGGCTCGCGGCATCCCGGAACCGCTCGCCGTCCATGTACGCACCGGTCGGAAGGTTCACGGCGCCGGGGATGTGCCCGGCGATGGGATCGATCGGCTCGACCTCGCCGCGGTAGCGCTCGGCGGCGCGCACGTCGATGAGCACGCCGGAGGCGGCGAGTGCCGCAGCCTCGTCGATGGAGAGCACCGGCTCTTCCAACGCGGTGAGCGACACGTCGCCGGGCTCGGGCACCACGGGTCCGGTCTCGAGGGGCAGGCCGGCGGCGCGCCAGGCGCCGAGGCCCCCGTCGAGGATGCGCACGTCGCCGACGCCCGACCGCGTGAGCAGCCACCACGCGCGCGAGGCGCCGAGGGAGCGGTCGTCGTCGTAGATCACGACGGTGTCGCCGTCGCGGAGGCCCCAGCGGCGGGCGGCGGCCTGCAGGCTCTCGGTGGACGGGAGCGGATGCCGCCCGTCCTCGGGCCGGCCGTGCTGCGACAGCTCCGTCTCCATGTCGACGTAGACGGCGCCGGGCACGTGCCCCTCGAGGTGCTCGGCGCTGCCGTCCGGGCGGTCGAGGCGATAGCGGACGTCGAGCACGCGGGCGGTGCCGGAGCGGAGAAGGTCGTCGAGTTCTGCGGGGGTGATCAGCTGCGCCACCGGTCCATTCTGCGTCCATTCCGGCTCGCGTCCCACTCGCGCGCGCTTTACCGCCGGGCGGCGGCGCCGGAGCCGGTACCGCAACAGTTCGACACACGACGTACGGGCACGGCCCACCCGGCTCGACAATGGTCAGCATGCCTCGTGCCACCGACAACGACCTGCCGCCGCGTCCGGCCGCCCCTCGCTCGTTCGCGACGGCGCAGGTGCAGGCCGGGTTCGACTCCTCCGTCGCGGAGAACACCGCTGTTCCCGCCATCCACCAGTCCAACGGCTTCGAGTTCCGCTCGCTGTCCGAGGCGCGCGACCTCTTCGCACTCCGCAAGGACGGCAACATCTACAGCCGTGCCGCGAACCCGACCGTGCTCGTGTTCGAGCGCCGGGTGGCCGAGCTCGAGGGCGGCATCGGCGCCGCGGGCGTGGCGTCGGGCCAGGCGGCCGTCGCCGTGGCACTGCTCGCGCTCGCCAAGCAGGGCGAGCACATCGTCGCCGCGCGCCAGCTCTACGGCGGCACCGTCGACCTGCTGCAGGACACGTTCGCCGACTGGGGCATCGAGGTGACGTTCGTCGACCAGGACGACATCGAGGCGTGGCGCGCCGCCGTTCGTCCGACGACCCGCGCACTCTTCGCCGAGTCGATCTCGAACCCCATCGCCCAGGTGCTCGACCTCGGCGCGGTCGCGGCCGTCGCCCGCGACGCGCGGGTCCCCCTCGTGATCGACAACACCGTCGCGACGCCGTACCTGCAGCGGGCCAAGGACTTCGGGGCCGATATCGTGGTGCACTCCGCGACGAAGTTCCTGGGCGGCCACGGCACCTCGCTCGGCGGGGTCGTCGTCGACCTGGGCACGTTCGACTTCACCGCGCAGCCCGGGCGCTGGCCCCAGCTGACGCAGACCTACCCGCGCGTCCCCGACGGCAGCCTCGTCGAGCGCTTCGGCCAGACGGGGTCGCCGTACATCGCGCTCGTCAAGACGAAGTACGTCCACGACCTGGGCCCGTCGCTGTCGGCGTTCAACGCCTTCCAGCTGCTGCAGGGCCTCGAGACGCTCGACCTCCGCATGCAGCGCCATACCGAGAGTGCGCTCGCCGTCGCGCGGTTCCTCGAGACGCATCCCGCGGTCGCGCGGGTGCACCACCCGGGGCTGGACTCCAGCCCCTGGCGCGCTCAGGCTCAGACGTACCTCCCGCGCGGGGTGAGCTCGGTGTTCGCGTTCGACCTGCCTGCCTCCGGCGACGCCGAGGCCGACTTCCGCCTCGTCGAGGAGTTCGTCTCGCGTCTGCAGGTGGTGAGGCTCGTCGCCAACATCGGCGACGCCCGCAGCCTCGTCGCCCACCCCGCCTCGATGACCCACAGCCACATGTCGCCGACGCAGCTGGCCGAGGCCCACATCGGCCCGACGACGGTGCGGCTGTCGATCGGCCTGGAGGACGCCCGCGACATCGTGGAAGACCTCGCCCGCGCGCTCGACCGGATCGCCGAGAGCGCCGAGAGCGCCGACGCGGTGCGGCAGCCGGAGGCCGTCGCACACTAGCGGGTCGGGCGCCGGTGCGCTCCCGCCGCTAGCCTCGTGTCATGACCTCAGAGTCCTCACCATCGAGCCGGCAGACGCCCGGCTCGTCCTCCCCGCGCTGGGGCATCCTCGGTCCCGGGGGCATCGCACGGGCCTTCACCTCCGACCTCCGCACCGCGGGGCTCGACGTCGCCGCGGTGGGATCGCGCCGCCGCGAGACCGCCGAGGCGTTCGCCGCCGACTTCGACATCCCCCACGCTCACGGCTCGTACGAGGACCTGGTCGCCGACCCCGACGTCGATATCGTCTACATCGCCACGCCCCATCCGATGCACGCCGCCAACGCCCTGCTGGCGCTCGAGGCCGGAAAGCACGTGCTCGTCGAGAAGCCCTTCGCGCTGAACGCGACGGAGGCGGCGGCGGTCCGCGACGCGGCGGCCGAGCGGGGGCTGCTGGCGATGGAGGCCATGTGGACGCGCTACCTGCCACACATGGTCCGCATCCGCGAGCTGGTGGCCTCCGGAGCGCTCGGCGAGATCCGTGCGGTCACCGCCGACCACACCCAGCGGATCTCGAGCGATCCCGCCCATAGGCTCAACGACCTCGCCCTCGGCGGCGGCGCCCTGCTCGACCTCGGGATCTACCCGGTGTCGTTCGCATGGGACATCCTCGGCGAGCCGCTGTCGATCGGAGCCACCGCGCGCCTCGGCGACACCGGAGCGGACACCGAGGTCGCCACGATCATGGCGCACGAGTCCGGGGCGCTCTCCACGACGCTCTCCGCCTCCCGCGCAGCCGGCCCCAACACGGCCGCGATCATCGGAACCGACGCCCGCATCGAGATCGCCCGCGTCTGGTACACCCCGACGTCGTTCCGCGTCGTCTCGCACGACGGCACGGTGCTCGAGGACTTCGTCTCCGACGTCGCCGGCCGCGGGATGCAGTACCAGGCGCTGGCGGCCTCGCGCTATCTCGCCGAGGGTCGCACCGATTCGGACGTGCTGCCGATCGACGAGACCGTCGCGATCATGGCGACGCTCGATGAGATCCGCGCGCTCGTGGGCGTGCGCTACCCCGGAGAGGCCTGACATGCCCGATCTGCAGAATCCCCGCGTCGCGGTGTATCTCGACTTCGACAACATCGTGATGTCCTGGTACGACCGCGTGCACGGCCGCAACTCGTACTCGCGCGACCGGCAGCGGATCGCCGAGAACCCGGCCGATCCCGAGATCGCCGAGCGGCTCTCGGCGGCGACGATCGACGTCGGCGCGATCATCGACTTCGCGGCATCCTTCGGCACGCTGGTGCTCACCCGCGCGTACGCGGACTGGTCGGCTCCCGTCAACGCGATCTATCGCTCGCAGCTCGTCGCCCGTGCGGTGGACCTGGTGCAGCTCTTCCCCGCCGCGGCCTACGCCAAGAACGGGGCCGACATCCGCCTCGCGGTGGATGCCGTCGAAGACATGTTCCGTCTGCCCGACCTCACGCACGTCGTCATCGTCGCCGGCGACTCGGACTACGTCCCGCTCGCCCAGCGATGCAAGCGCCTCGGCCGCTACGTGGTCGGCGTCGGCGTGGCGGGGTCGACGGCGAAGTCCCTGGCTGCCGCCTGCGACGAGTTCGAGGCGTACGACTCGCTGCCCGGCGTCCCGCGCTTCGCACGCGAGCCTGCGAAGGCGGTCAAGGCGCCGGAGAAGGCGCCTGCGAAGGCCAAGGCCGCTTCTTCCACCCGGGCCGCGAAGGCGAAGGAGACGGGAGCCGCGGCAGCAGCCACCGCCGCGCCGCGTTCGGGAGGCCGCCGAGGGACGGCGAAGACGGCGGTGACGGATGCCGCGGCTCAGGAGGCCGTCGCGCCCGAGGCCGTCGCGCCCGAGGCCGGCACGCCCGAGGCCGGCACGCCCGAGGCCGGCACGCCCGAGGCAGGCACGCCCGAGGCCGTGGCAGTCGAGGCCGCGCCGACGCGCTCGGCGCCCGAGATCGAGGCCGCGCTCAACGAGGCGCTGGAGACCGCGGCGCCGCCGAAGCGCACGAATCGTCGTGCCTCGTCCAAGACGGTCGCGGCCCGCGCCGAGACCGCGGCTCCCGAGCCGCCCCAGCCCCTGGAGCCGCAGCCTGTGGAGGAGCAGCCCGTGGAGGAGCCGGCGGAGGATCCGCAGGAGACGGCGACGCGCCTCCTCGAGCGCGCGCTGCGGCTCGGCCACGACAAGAACGACGACTCCGAGTGGCTCCACAGCTCGGCGGTCAAGACGCACATGCGGCGCATGGACCCCTCGTTCAGCGAGAAGGCCCTGGGCTATCGCTCGTTCAACGACTTCGTGAAGGCGCGCGAGTCGATCGCCGAGCTGGAAGAGACCGGGCACGAGCGACTGGTGCGGCTCCGCGAGTAGCGGCTCCATCGCCCCCGCGGCACACGGGGCGGGGCTCGTCAGGAGACGCGGGCGAGGAAGTCGAGCAGTCCGGCGTTGAATGCCGCCGGCTGCTCGATGTTCGCCGCGTGGCCGTCGTGGGCGATCACGGCCGACTCGCCCCGCGGGGCGAGCGCGGCGGCGGCCGCCGCATGCGAGCTCGGCCAGAACTCGCTCTCGGCGCCCGCGACGAAGAGCACCGGCAGCGGCGTCGCGGCGATCACCGGCCGCCAGTCGGCCTTGGCGTGATCGTTGAGGAGCGCGAGTTCGCCGGCGCTCAGCTCACGCTCGGCGCCCTTCATGGCCCGCAGCAGCCGCACCAGCCGCATGCCCCGCCGGAGCATCGGGGTGCCGTGGCCGGTCTCGGGGATGCCCTCGGCGAAGTACGTGTCCGCGTTCTCGGGGGTGTAGCCGTAGAACCCGTGCCGCCAGTCGGCGGTGTTGAGCATCTTCGGCGTCTGATCGACCGACACCACCGCCGCAGCGCGCTCCGCGCCCTCCTGGCCGAGGTACGACCAGATGGTGTTCGCTCCCATCGAGCCGCCCACCAGCACCGCGCCCCGAAGGTCGAGCGCCGCGAGTACGTCGCGGACGTCGCTCCCCCTGCGAGCCATGTCGACGCCCGACGCCGGCCGCTCCGCGGCGCCGTGGCCGCGGACGTCGACGGACAGCACCCGATAGCCCGCGCGCGCCAGCACCGGCACCTGATACCGCCACGTGGTGGCGGCGGCCTTGAACCCGGCGAGCAGCACGACCGGGCGGCCGGTGCGCTCGCCTGCCTCCTCGACGTGCAGCCGCACGCCGTCGTCAGAGTGGATCGCGGAGTCGTCCGCGGGGATCGAGGGCATCTCAGTCTCCGTTCGGGAAGGCCTTGCCGGGGTTGAGCAGCCCGGCCGGGTCGAGGGCGTGCTTGATCGAGCGGTGCAGCCCCCGCACCACCGGGCTGAGCTCGGCCGCCGCGCCGTCTAGCTTGAGGAGGCCCACGCCGTGCTCGCCGGTGACGGTTCCGCCGAGCGCGCGGCAGTCGTCGACGATGCGATCGAACGCCGCTTTCGCGCGCGACTTCGCGTCGCCGTCGCCCTCCGGCGCGATGATCAGCGGATGCAGGTTGCCGTCGCCCGCATGGGCGATGTTGGCGATCACGACCCCCGCGTCGGCCGCCGCCTCCTCGATCCGTGCGAGCATCTCGGGAACGGCGCCGCGCGGGACGCACACATCCTCGGTCAGCACCGGTCCCAGCCGCTCCAGTGCGGGGTACGCGAGGCGCCTTGCGCCGAAGAGCCGGTCGATGTCGGCGGGCTCCACCGCCCGTTCGACGCGGCTGCCGCCCGCGGTGCGGAAATGCGCCTCGATCGCGGCTGCGAGCTCTTCACCGCGCGCACCGGGCTCGTCCACCTTGGCCAGCAGCAGCGCGTTCGCATCCTCCGGCAGGTCCCAGCCCTGCCATTCGGCCACCGCGTGCAGGCAGGTGCGGTCGATCAGCTCCAGGGCCGACGGCACGATGCCCGCCTCGGACACGGCCGCGACCGCGCGTCCGGCATCCGTCAGCGTCCGGAAATAGCCGACGACGGCACGCTCCTCGCGGCCGCCGAGGGGTCGCAGCTTCACCGTGACGTCGACGATGATGCCGAGCGTGCCCTCGGAGCCGACGAACAGACCGGTCAGGTCGTACCCGGTCACGCCCTTGGCGGTCGTGCGGCCGAGCTTGGCGACGCTGCCGTCGGCGAGCACCACCGTCATGCCGATGACGTAGTCGCGGGTCACCCCGTACTTCACGCAGCAGATGCCGCCGGCGTTGGTCGCGACGTTTCCGCCGATGGTCGAGATCGCCTGACTCGCCGGGTCGGGCGGATACCAGAGCCCGTGCGCGGCGACGTGGCGGCGCAGGTCGTCGTTCAGCACCCCTGCCTCGACGACGGCATAGCGTTCGGCGGCGTCGACCTCGACGATCCTCGTCATCCGCTCGAGCGAGAGGACGAGGCATCCGGGCGTCGCGTTCGCGCCCCCCGACAGGCCGGTGCCCGCCCCGCGCGGCACGACCGCGACCCCGTGCGCCGCCGCGATGCGGACGGTCGCCACGACATCGTCGATGCTCGACGCGAAGACGACGGCGGCGGGCAGCCCGAAGTCGGCCCACTCGGCGTCGTCGTGGCTCCGCCGCTCGAGCGTCTCGGCATCGGTGGCGACGGTGTGCGGCGGCAGTGCGGCGCGGAGCGCCTCGACGACGGAGTGCATGGCGTACCGATGCTAGTCCGTGCGGCTCCGCGTGATCCGTCGCTGCACCGCGAACCCAGGGCCGATCTGGGAATTCGCCGCACCCGGTCCGCGATCGAGGGGGTGGGCTACAGTGTGACCTGTGGCACGCCGTAATGCCCCGCCGGGCTCGCAGACCTCGCTGCGCGAGGCCAATCGCGCGCGCGTCGTCGAGTCGCTCAAGCGCCACGGCCGTCTCACGCAGATCGAGCTCGCCGGCAGCACCGGCCTCTCTCCCGCCACGGTCTCGAACATCGTCAAGGAGCTGACGGCCTCGGGCCTTCTGCACACGTCGTTCACGACGAGCAGCGGCCGTCGCGCCACGCTCGTGTCGCTCGCCCGCCGGCTGGGCCTGGTCGCGGGCGTCCACTACAGCTCACGGCAGCTGCACATCGCGATCGCCGACACCGCGCGCACGATCGTCACGCAGTCCTCGCTCCCGCTCCCCTTGGATCACCGCCACGACTCCGAACTGGACCGTCTCGCACTGCTGCTGGGCGACATGATGGAGTCGCTCGGCGGGTCGCTGGCCGATCTCCTCTCCGTCGGGCTGGCGCTGCCCGCGCCCATCGACCCGCGCACCGGGATGGTGTCGACCCCCGGCCTGCTGCGCGGCTGGGAGGGCGTCGACGTCGCCGAGAGCCTCTCGGTGCGCATCGGCCGGCCGGTGCACGTCGACAGCGAGGCGAACCTCGGCGGACTCGCCGAAGCGCGCGAGGGCAACGGCCGCGCCGCCGCATCGTCCGTCTTCATCCGCGTCGGCCACACCATCAGCGCCGGACTCGTCGTCGGCGGCGACCTGTTCCGCGGCGTCAACGGCAAGGCGGGCCAGATCGGTCACGTCACGCTCGACGAGAACGGACCGATCTGCCGCTGCAGCAACCGCGGCTGCCTCGAGACCTACGCCGGCGGACCGGCGCTGCTGTCGCTGTTCCCGCCGAGCGAGGGCATGCACCGCCTCGGCGACCTGCTCCACGCCGCCGAGGCCGGGGACGGCGCCGCGCGTCGCGTCATCGCCGATGCGGGACGCCATATCGGCATCGCCGCGGCGAGCCTCTGCAACCTCTTCGACCCCGAGGTCATCGTCGTCGGCGGCGAGCTGGGGCTGGCGGGCGAGATCCTGATGGCGCCGATGCGGCACTCGCTCGAGCGCACCGCGCTGCCGTCGGCGGGCGGTCTGCCCGAGATCGTCGGCGCCTCGTTCGGCGAGTGGGCCGAGACGCGCGGGGCGATCGCCATCGCACTCGACCATGTGACGGTCAGCGCCCAGATCCCGACGGCATCCTCGCTTCCCATCACCGCATAGGCTCGTCCGATGTCCCGCATCCGACACGATCGGCCGTGGCGGCGCCCGGGCGGGCGTCGCACCGCGCTGGCCGCCGCGGTGGTGGTCGTCGCCGCGGCGCTGCTCTCCGCCTGCACCGGGACGCCCGCCGAGAACGATCCGCCCAGCGACGACACCATCGCGCTCCTCCTGCCCGATGCGAAGACGGCGCGCTACGAGACGTTCGACCGGCCGCTGTTCGAAGCTCGCGTGGCCGAGCTCGGCGACTACGACGTGCTGTACGCCAACGCCGATCAGGATGCCGCGAAGCAGCAGCAGCAGGCGGAGTCCGCGCTCACCTCCGGCGCCGGCGTGCTCGTCCTCGATCCGGTGGACGCCAACGCCGCCGTCAGCATCGTGAGCACCGCCAACGCCAAGGGCGTGCCGGTGATCTCGTACGACCGCCTGATCGCCGGGGGCGACCTGGCCTACTACATCTCCTTCGACAACGAGAAGGTCGGCGTGCTGCAGGCACAGGCCTTCGTCGACGCGATGCGGGCGACCGACGACGGCAGCGGCATCCTGATGGTGAACGGCTCGCCGACCGACAGCAACGCGGCGCTGTTCAAGCAGGGCGCCCACAGCATCATCGACGAAAGCGGCCTGCGCGTGCTCGCCGAGTACGACACCCCCGGGTGGAGTCCCGAGAAGGCGCAGGAGTGGGTGTCGGGGCAGATCGCCCAGCACGGCGACGCGATCGCCGGGGTCTACGCCGCCAACGACGCCACCGCCGGCGGCGCGATCGCAGCCCTGCGGGTCGCGAACGTGGATCCGCTCCCGATCGTGACCGGACAGGATGCCGAGCTCTCGGCCATTCAGCGGATCCTCACCGGCGACCAGTACATGACGGTGTACAAGGCGATCAAGCCGCAGGCCGAGCTCGCCGCCGAAGTCGCCGTCAAGCTGCTGCACGGCGAAGAGGTCACCGCACCGCTGGAGATCGAGGGAACGCCGGCCACCCTGCTCGACCCCGTGGCGGTGACGATCGACGACATCATGGACACGGTGGTCGCCGACGGCTTCTGGAGCGTCGAGGACATCTGCACGCCGGCCTACGCCGATGCGTGCCAAGCTGCGGGCATCGGGTAGGGTCTCGACTCTGGCAGGGCTCGGCTGGGGCCGGAACGACGACGAGGACGGGGCGAGGATGTCGATGACGCACCCGCGGACGGGGCGGCCGCGCGAACGCGTGCTGACGATGCGCGGCATCGGCAAGCGGTTCGGTGCGGTCAAGGCGCTGACCGACGTGGACTTCTGGGTCAACGAGGGCGAGGTGGTCGCACTCGTCGGCGACAACGGCGCCGGCAAGTCGACGCTCGTCAAGGTTCTGGCGGGCGTCCACCCGCCGGACAGCGGGTCGATCGAGTTCGACGGCGAAGAGGTGGGCATCGGCTCCCCGGCGGATGCTCAGCAGCTCGGGATCGAGACGATCTTCCAGGACCTGGCGCTGTGCGACAACCTCGACGTCGTCGCGAATCTGTGGCTCGGGCGCGAGCTCCGCGACGGCGCCACCCTCGACGAGGTCGACATGGAGCAGCGCACCTGGACGCTGCTGCGCGAGCTGTCGGCCAAGATCCCCTCGGTGCGCGTCCCGGTCGCCTCGCTGTCGGGCGGGCAGCGCCAGACCGTCGCGATCGCCCGTTCCCTGATCGGCGAGCCTCGCGTCGTCATCCTCGACGAGCCGACCGCGGCGCTGGGCGTCGCGCAGACCGCCGAGGTGCTGAACCTCATCGAGCGCCTCCGCGAGCGCGGACACGGCGTGATCCTCATCAGCCACAACATGGCCGACGTCATGGCCGTCGCCGACCGCGTGGTGGTGCTGCGCCTCGGGCGCAACAACGGCGTGTACAACGTCGCCGACGTGACGAGCGAGACCCTCATCGCGGCCATCACCGGCGCGGTCGACCACTCCGCGGCACCGCGACGTGCACCGGAGCGCGCGCCGGAGCGGACGGATGCCGCGTCCGCCCCTCCGCGCGAGGAGGAGCCGTCCCTCGAGGAGTCCACCGGCGGCACCGTGATCCGCATGCCGCGCGCCGGCTCCCGCCGCACTCCCCGACCTCGCGGGGACGGGAGCCGATGAGCGGGCGCGGCGACGACCGCCTGGCGGAGCCCACCGCGGACGAGCGACTGCTGAGCAGCACCGGCATCCGTCTCGCGCTGGAAGCCTTCGTGACGCGCATCCGGGGCGGCGACCTCGGCGCGCTTCCCGTCGTGCTGGGGATCGCGGTGATCTGGACGGTGTTCCAGCTGCTGAACCCCGTCTTCCTCTCCAGCGAGAACCTCGTCAACCTCACGATGCAGTGCGCCGCCATCGGCACGATCGCGCTCGGCGTCGTGCTCGTGCTGCTCGTCGGCGAGATCGACCTCTCGGTCGGCTCGGTCTCGGGCCTGGCTGCCGCGGTGCTCGCGGTGAGCTTCGTGCAGCTGCAGTGGAACCTCTTCCTGGCGCTGGCCGCCGCGATCGTCGTCGGCTGCCTCGTCGGGCTGCTCTACGGCTATCTCTTCACGCGCTTCGGGCTGCCGAGCTTCGTCATCACGCTGGCCGGTCTTCTCGGGTTCCTCGGACTGCAGCTGTGGGTGCTGGGCGAGACCGGATCGATCGCCATCCCGTTCGACTCATGGCTGGTGCAGTTCGCGCAGCAGATGTTCCTGCCGGCGTGGGCGTCCTACGTCGTGGCGGTGCTGGCTGCGGCCGCGTTCGCCTGGTCGCTCCTGCGCCGCGCACGACGGCGCGCGGCGGCCAATCTGGTCAGCCAGAGCTACGTCGAGATCGCGGTGCGCAGCGGCGTCCTGCTCGCTTTCCTCCTCGTCGCGACGTGGTACCTGAACATCTATCGCGGCGTCGGGGTGATGTTCCTGTTCTTCCTCGGCCTCATCGTCGCCATGAACTTCGTCCTGACCCGCACCCGCTGGGGCCGGGCGGTGTACGCGGTCGGCGGATCGGTCGAGGCAGCCCGGCGTGCCGGCATCCGGGTCGACCGCATCTACCTCTCGGTGTTCGCGATGTGCTCGACGCTCGCCGCGGTCGGAGGCATCCTGGCGGCCGCACGGCTGGCGTCGGCGAACCAGAGCTCGGGCACGGGGGATGTGAACCTCAACGCGATCGCCGCGGCCGTCATCGGCGGGACGAGCCTGTTCGGCGGGCGCGGATCGGCGTTCTCGGCACTCGTCGGCATCGTCGTCATCCAGTCGATCTCCTCGGGGCTGACCCTCATGAACCTGGACTCGTCGGTGCAGTTCATGGTCACCGGCGTGGTGCTCGTGCTCGCGGTGATCGTCGACTCGCTCTCACGCCGCACGCGTGCCGCCACCGGCCGCGCCTGAACACAGGCTGCGGCGCACTGTCTTCACTTGGCGAACACTCGGCCAGGGCTGCTCGCTCACCCTTCGATCGGCGAGGTGCATTATGTGCGGTCTTGGCGCAGAGAGTGTGCATTCTGCACGGTAAGCGCTCTCTTCGATGCGGCCGACCCGATTCGGCCGCCCTCTGACCTCCGGCGTTGCCAAAGCGTTACGTTCAAGACTTGACGCCAAGAATGCCCGTCATCGATGATCGCATCAGCGCGAAGAAACCGGGGACGATCCTGGGGCTCGCTCGCTTCAATGACGAAAGGCGAATGATGAAGAAGTCTTCACTCCTCGCTGTGGTCGCCCTCACGGGCGCGGCCGCGGTGATGCTGGCCGGCTGCGCCGGCGGCAACGGCGACACCGGTGACGGCGGGGACGGCGGTGACGGCGGCGAAGCCGCGGACCGTGCCTGTGTGATCCTGCCCGATGCGGCGTCCTCGCCGCGCTGGGAGAACTTCGACCGCAAGTACCTCCAGGAAGGGCTGGAGGAGGCCGGTTTCGACGTCGACATCCAGAACGCGCAGGCGGACGTCAACAAGTACTCGACGATCGCCGACCAGCAGCTCACGCAGGGCTGCGGTGTCATGCTGCTCGTCGACTATCAGGGCGCTGCCGAGGCCGTCGCGACCAAGGCGAAGGCCGAAGGCATCCCCGTGATCGCGTACGACCGCCCGTTCACCGGCGCGGACTACTACGTCTCGTTCGACAACACCGAGGTCGGCCGTCTCGAGGGCCAGACCGTTCTCGACGGCCTCGAAGCCGCCGGCAAGGACCCGGCGACCGCGGTCGTCGTCTACATGGGTGGCGACCCGACCGACGGCAATGCCGCGATGTTCCACGACGGCGCCGTCGAGGTGATGGAGGCCGCCGGCATCACGCCGGCGGCGGAGCCCCCGGGGATCTGGGACCAGGCCAAGTCGCAGACCAACTTCGAGCAGGCGCTGACGGGCCTGGGCGGCAAGGTCGACGGCGTGTGGGCCGCAAACGACACGAACGCCGCGGGTGTCATCAAGGTCCTGCAGGACAACAACCTGACGGGCGTCGCAGTGTCGGGCCAGGACGCGAACGTCGCAGGCCTGCAGAACATCCTGCTCGGCTGGCAGACCGCCACGGTCTACAAGCCGGTCAAGGACGAGGCCACGGCCGCCGTCGAGACGGCCGTCGCGCTCCTGAAGGGCGAGACTCCCGAGGCCGACGCCGAGCTCGAGGACGGCACGCCCTACATCCAGGTGACGCCGATCCTGGTCGGTCCCGACGAGGTCAAGGACGTCGTCGCCGCCGGCGACGCCGCCTACGACGACGTCTGCACCGCTGACGTGATGGCCGCCTGCGAGCAGTATGGAGTCACCGCCGAGTAGCGGATCGGCTTACGGCTGAACCCGCGAGGGGGCGCCGCGCCACTCGGCGTGGCGCCCCTTCTCGCCGGACCACGGGCACTCCCAAGGAAGCGAGCATGTCAGATACATCCACCACCATTCCCGCCCCGGTCGGCGCCGAGCCGATCATCCAGCTGGTCGGGGTCAAGAAGTCCTTCGGCCCCGTCAGCGTCCTGAAGGGCGTGGATCTCAAAGTCCACCCCGGCAAGGTCACCGCCCTCGTCGGCGACAACGGCGCCGGCAAGTCCACGCTCATCAAGGGTCTGGCGGGCGTGCAGCCGTACGACGAGGGCGAGGTCCTCATCGACGGCGTGCACCGCGATCTGCACACGCCCCGCGACGCCGGGCACCTGGGCATCGAGGTCGTCTACCAGGACCTGGCGCTGTGCGACAACCTCGACATCGTCCAGAACATGTTCCTCGGCCGCGAGGAGCTCTCATCCGGCACCTTCGACGAGGGCCGCATGGAGAAAGAGGCGTCCGACACGCTGCGCTCCCTCTCGGTGCGCACCGTGAAATCCGTCCGCCAGAAGGTGTCGAGCCTGTCCGGCGGCCAGCGGCAGACCGTCGCGATCGCTCGCGCCGTGCTGAAGAAGGCGCGAGTGGTCATCCTCGACGAGCCGACGGCCGCCCTCGGCGTCGCCCAGACCGAACAGGTGCTGAACCTCGTGAAGCGCCTGTCGGAGCAGGGGGTCGCCGTGGTCCTGATCAGCCACAACCTGGTGGACGTTTTCGAGGTCGCCGACGACATCGCCGTCCTGTACCTCGGTCAGATGGTCGCCCAGATCCCGGCGTCCTCGACCACCCGCGACGACGTCGTGGGCTATATCACCGGAACCAAGGCGCCCGCCGGTGTCACGATCCTCGACACGTCGACCGTTCGCACCGAAGGAGGCGCGGAATGAGCAGCAATGCCACCCGGACCGAGGCCGCTCCCGATCCCATCGCGAGCGACCTGATCGGCAGCGGCGTCGAGGGCGGCGTCGGCGACCAGCTCCAGGCGTGGTGGCAGCGCGTGCGCGGCGGCGACATGGGCGCCCTTCCGGCCATCGGCGGCCTCGTCGTGCTCGGCGCGCTGTTCTCGATCATGAGCCCGTTCTTCCTCACGGAGCGCAATTTCGCCAACCTGCTGAACCAGGCGGCGACGCTCGTCGTGCTCGGCATGGCGCTCGTGTTCGTGCTGCTGCTCGGTGAGATCGACCTGTCCGCCGGTGTGACCGGCGGTGTCGGCATGGCGCTGTTCGTCGTGCTGAACGCGCAGTTCGGCGTCCCCTGGCCGCTCGCGCTCCTGATCGGCTTCGGCTTCGGGTTCCTCACGGGGGCGTTCATCGGCTTCTTCGTGGCGAGGGTGGGCATCCCGTCGTTCGTCGTCACGTTGGGCTTGTTCCTCGGATTCCAAGGTCTCGCGCTCGTCATCATCGGCCCCGGCGGCCTGTTCCGCCTCGAGGTGCCCGAGCTCATCGCACTCCAGAACGGAAATCTGCCCGTGTGGGGCGGATGGGCGATGCTCGTCATCATGCTCGCGATCTCGGGGGGAACGTCCTTCTGGGACCGGGCGCGCCGCACGCGTGCCGGCGTTCCTAACCGTGCCGTGTCGTTGGTGTTCATCAAGCTCGCGGCGATCGCGGTGATCGGCGGTGCGGTGGTCTTCGTCCTCAATCAGAACCGAGGCCAGTCCGTGGTCGAGGTGGCCGGGGTCCCCATCGTCGTGCCGGTCGTGCTGACGATCCTCTGGCTCGGCACGTTCCTGCTCGACCGCACCAAGTTCGGCCGCTACATCTACGCCATCGGCGGCAACGCGGAGGCTGCACGCCGTTCCGGTGTCAAGGTGCGGTGGATCAAGTGGTGGGCGTTCGTCATCTGCTCGAGCCTCGCGGTGTTCTCGGCGCTGCTGAGCGTGGCCCGGGTGGGCTCCGTCGACGCGACCGTCGGCCGCGACATCGTGCTGTCGGGTGTGGCCGCGGCGGTCGTCGGCGGTGTCAGCCTGTTCGGCGGCAAGGGACGCCTGATGCACGCGGCGATCGGCGCGCTCGTGATCGCGACGATCACGAACGGTCTGGGCCTGCTCAACCTGCCCGCGGGCGTCAACCTGCTGGTGACCGGCGGCGTGCTGATCCTCGCGGCGACCGTGGACGCGCTGTCGCGCGTGCGGTCGGGCGGCGGAAGGATCTAGCTGTGCTGTCCAGGCAGGTTGGTCAATCTGCTGATGGGTGGGTGGCCGCCGATCGCGGTGTGGGGCCTGTGGTGATTGTAGGAGTGCAGCCAGGTCGGGAGCGCGTTGCGGCGGGCTGACTCGGAGTTGTAGTGCCGTGAGTAGGCCCAGCCGTCGGCGAGCGTGCGGTGGAATCGTTCGATCTTCCCGTTCGTCTGTGGCCGGTAGGGGCGTGTGCGTTTCGGTCGAATGCTGAGTTCGGCGCAGGCGTCCCGCCAAGCGAAGGAGCGGTACGCGGAGCCGTTGTCGGAGAGGACGCGCTCGACGGTGACGCCGCGGGCAGCGAACCAGCCGACCGCGCGTCGCAGAACAGCGACGGCTGTGGCTGCGGTCTCGTCGTCGTGGATCTCGGCGTAGGCGACGCGGGAGTGGTCGTCGATGACGGTGTGGATGAACGCTGTCCCGGTGACCATGTCGCCGGCGATGCCACGTCTTCCGGTCCGTTTGGCGGTGACCGCTCGGTTGCGGTCGCCTTGGAACCGGCCGACGTAGCGCCACCCGCCGCCGTCGGGGATGTTGCCGAGCTTCTTCACGTCGACGTGGATCAACGAGCCGGGATGCTCGTGCTCGTAGCGGCGGGCGGGCTCGCCGGTGCGAACGTCGACGTGGCTGAGCCGATTCACCCGGCAACGCGTCAGGATCGCATGGACGGTCGACGCCGGCATCCCCAGCTGAGCGCCGATTCCGACCGGACCGAGCCGCTTCTTCCACCGCAGATGCACGACCTTCCGCACCACCGGCCGGGGCGTCCTGTTCGGACTCGAGTGCGGCCTGGAGGAGCGGTCCTGCATCCCCGCCTCACCCATCTCGACATAGCGGCGCGCCCACCGTTCCGCGGTCCGCCACGACACCCGGAAGTAGCTCGCAGCCGCAGCGACGGACCAGCCGTCATCGACGACCTGTCGGGCGAGCCGGAGGCGTTGGCGAGGGGTCAGCGCAGCGTTAGCGTGGGTCACGAGGACCTCCTTGGTCTCGAGTGCGGGAACTAGACAGCTCCACTCTCGACCGGGAGGTCCTCACCCGTCTATCGCGTCACACCTCAACCAACGTCCCTGGGCAGCACATCTAGCCGGGTCGCTGACCCACACGAAGACGCCGGGCGGAGGCATCCGCCCGGCGTCTTCGTCGTCAACGGCGGGTCGAGAGTCCCGCGATCACCTCGTCGACCCAGGCAGGCACGAGTTCGGTCGCACGCCCGGCGCGCGACTCGTCGAACGGCACCGCGTCCTCGAAGAGCAGCAGGGTGTCGCGGGGCTCGAGGTTGAGCTCGATCGTCCGCGCGCCGAAGGCCGCCGCGAGCGCCACGTACCCCGCTGCGGGATAGACGGCGCCCGACGTGCCGATCGAGACGAACTCGTCGCATGCCACGACCGCGTTCTCGATGCGCTCGAGCTCGTACGGCATCTCGCCGAACCAGACCACGTCGGGGCGCAGCATCCGCTCTCCGCACTCGGGGCACGGCGGGCGATCGATGAGGTCGCCGTCCCACTCGGGCCGGGCGCCGCACGCGCCGCACAGCGCCCGGCGCAGCTCGCCGTGCATGTGCACGAGGCGGCGGCTGCCGGCGCGCTCGTGCAGATCGTCGACGTTCTGCGTGACCACGACCAGGTCGTCCCCGATCGCGCCCTCGAGCCGGGCGAGGGCGCGATGGGCGGCGTTGGGCGCGACGGCTCCGAGGGCACGGCGCCGCGCGTCGTAGAAGGCGAGCACGGTGTCGGGGTCGCGCTCGTAGGCGTCCGGCGTCGCGACGTCTTCGACGCGGTGCCCCTCCCACAGTCCGTCGGCGCCGCGGAAGGTGGGCACCCCGCTCTCGGCGGAGATGCCGGCGCCGGTCAGGACGACGATCCGCGTCATCGCACCGTGCCCGGTGCGACGTGCGACAGCACGCGCTCCCACACGTCGGCGAGGATCAGGCGAGAGGTGGGATCGGTGGTCTTCGGGACCATCTCGACGCGCGCGGACGGGAGCCGCTCGGCGAACCAGCGTGCCGCGCCGGCGGCGGCATCCGGGTCGTCCCGCCCGTTCATCAGCAGCGTCTTCGCGTCGATGCTCTCCAGGAGCTCTGCGAGCTCGTAGGCGCCGAGCTCGGACTCGGCACGCGGCACGGCGACCAGGGCGAGCCGGTCGACGCCGGCGCCGACGAGGGCGGCGACCCGGACGGCCAGCTCCCCGGCGGTGGCCACGCCGACGATGCCGGCAGGGCGATTCTCGCGCTCCTCGGTGACGAACTGCGCGATCCGCCGGGCGGTGGCTTCCGCGGGCGTGGTTCCGCGGTAGGCCACCGGGTCGTCGACGTCATCGACGGTCAGTCCGATCGCCACGACTCGCGCGTCGCGTCGCATCGTGGCGTCGGGCAGCGGATCCGACAGCGCCGAGGCGCCCCCGCGGAGAAGGAAGACGGTGCGCTCCGCGCCGGGTGCCCCGAAGCTGCGGTGCTCGTAGGCGGCGTCGGGTGCTGCTGCTCGGGTCATGGCGAAAGCCTACGAGTCATCCGCGCAGCCAGGGGCGGCCGGCGCGCGCCGGGAAGCAGGTGCGCGCCGGCCCGCAGGCCTCCCTACGCTCAGGCCATGAGCGGGATCGCACCCACCAGCACGCCGACGGCGAGCATCGCGAGCGACACGACGCAAGCCCGCCACAGCACCTTCTTGTGGTGGTCGCCGAGGTTGACGCTGGCGAGCGAGACCAGCAGGAGGATGGCGGGGACGAGCGGGCTCTGCAGGTGCACCGGCTGGCCGGTGATCGAGGCGCGGGCCATCTCGACCGGCGCGATCCCGAAGTGCTCAGCGCTCTGCGCCAGTACGGGCAGGATGCCGTAGTAGAACGCGTCGTTCGACATGAAGAACGTGAAGGGGATCGACAGGATGCCGGTGATCACTGCCAGGAAGGGTCCGAGCGAGGCGGGGATCACTGTCGTGATCCAGGTCGCCATCGCGTCGACCATGCCGGTGCCGTTCAGCACGCCGACCAGCACGCCCGCGGCGAGGACCATCGAGACGACGCCGACGATGCTCGGCGCATGGGCGACGATCTCGTCCGCCTGGCTCTTCAGCTTCGGGAAGTTCACCAGCAGCGCGACTCCGGCGCCGACCATGAACACGTACGCGAGCGGGAACACGTCGAGCACGAGCAGCACCATCACCGCGAGCGTGAGCGCCAGGTTGAACCAGATGAGCTTCGGCCGGAGGCTCGCGCGGTTGGGGTCGAGCATCGTGTCGGCCATCGCGGTGTCTTCGCGATCCACGACCGCCGTCGCGGCCGGGATGCCGCCGCGACCACCCGTGAGCGTCACGATGTTGCCGGTGCGCAGCGTCGCACGGGCGCCCGGCTTCGTGTCGGCGCCGCGGAAGAAGCGTGGTCCGGCCAGCCCTCCCCCGCCGTCGAGGCGGGACTCGTCGATGCTGCCGATGCGCTTGCGCTCCGAGAGCCCGAGGAACCAGGCGAAGGTCAGCGAGATGACGATGCCGGCAGCGAGCGACGGCAGCATCGGCACGAAGATGTCGGTCGGCTGCAGGCCCAGTGCGGTCGCCGCCCGCACCGTGGGACCGCCCCACGGAACGATGTTCAGTGTGCCGTTCATGAGACCCGCGACGCACGTGAGCACGACGGGGCTCATGCCGAGGCGCAGGTAGATCGGCAGCATCGCGGAGGTCGTGATGATGAAGGTCGTCGACCCGTCGCCGTCGAGCGAGACCGCGCCCGCCAGCACCGCCGTGCCCAGCACGACCTTGGCGGGATCGTCGCCGAGCAGGCGCGTGATCGCCCGGATGAGCGGATCGAAGAGACCGACGTCGATCATGATGCCGAAGTACATGATGGCGAACATGAGCAGCGCGGCGGTCGGCGCCATGCTGCCGATCGCGTCGATGATCATGTCGCCGAGTCCGAGCCCCGCTCCGGCGAACAGCCCGAACACGGTCGGCACGAGGATGAGGGCGACCATCGGCGTCAGCCGGCGCGTCATGATGAGCGCCATGAAGACCAGCACCATCGTGAAGCCCAGTGCGACGAGTATGCCCTCGGACGGCACGAAGGCGGTGGCGTAGCCCTCGTCGGCCTCGGCGGCCTGGAACAGGAACGGAACTGCCGCGTTCATCTCGACTCCTTCGTCGTGTCGTGCGGGTGGTGGCGTCGTGCGGGTGGTGGCGTCGCACCGGTCGCGGTGCGTTCCCGCGAGGCTAGGCGCGCGGCGCGGGTCGTCGCGCGTTAAGTCGCATTCCGGCAGGTTGTGCGCGTAGCGTGTGTTCTGCGCATTGTGCTCACGTGCGTGGGGACGATGACCCCTCATCGGCCTCGGCCCTCGCCGGCCCGTCCGCACATCAGGCCAGGGAGGTGGGATGCGCTTCGCGACACGGCTCCTGCTGATGCAGCTGGCGACGGTGACCGCCGTCGTCGCCGTGTGCGCGCTCGTCTTCGGGTGGCTGGGCGTCCGGCAGCTCCGCGCGGAGTCCGAGGCCGCCGCCCTCAACATCGCCCGGACCGTCGCGGAGGACCCCGACGTGAAGTCCCTGGTCGCCGAGTTCTCCGCCGATCCGGGAACGCCGGATGCCGCCGAGCTGCGAACGGGCGAGCTGCAGCAGATCGCCGCCGACGTCGCGGATCGCACGGACGCGCTGTTCGTCGTCATCGCCGACGATCACGGCATCCGTCTCGCGCATCCGACGGAGGAGCTGCTGGGCCAGGTCGTGTCGACCCCGTTCGCCGAGGTGCTCGAGGGGAACGAGGTCGTCGACTGGGAGGTGGGAACGCTCGGCGAGTCCGCCCGTGCCAAGGTGCCGGTCTACCCGGAGACCGGCGGCACGCCCGTCGGCGAGGTGAGTGTCGGCTTCGAGCGCGCGAGCGTCTTCGACGACCTTCCGGCTCTCGTCGCGACGATCGCGATCGCGGCGGTCGGTGGGCTGGCGCTCGCCGCGGTGGCCACGCTGCTGGTTCGACGGCGGTTCGAGCGGCTCACCCTCGGGCTTCAGCCGGAGGAGCTCGTGGCGCTGGTGCAGAATCAGGCGGCGGTGCTCGAGGGGGTCGGCGACGGCGTCGTGGCGCTCGATCCCGACGGCGTGGTGAGGGTGTGCAACGAAGCCGCGGAACGGATGCTGGGGATCGATGCGCCGGTCGGGCGCCGGTTCGACGACCTCGCCCTGCCCGATACGGTGCGCGACGCCGTGAGGAATGGGGCGTCGGGCGTCGAGGCCGTCGTCGGCGACCGCGTGCTGTACCTCGACACGCGGCCGGTGCAGCGGGACGCCCGGGCGCTGGGTCAGGTCGTGGTCGTGCGGGACCGCACCGACGTCGAGGCGCTCGCCGGCCGGCTCGAGACCGTGCGCGCCATGACCGAGGCGCTGCGCGTGCAGCGGCATGAGTTCGCCAATCGCCTGCACGTCGCGTCGGGCCTGATCGACGCCGAACGCGTAAACGAGGCTCGGGCGTTCCTCGGCGACCTGACCGAGCGCGGGGCCGTGGACTTCGGCGTCGCGGGGCTCGAGCGCGTGCCCGACGCCTTCCTGACGTCGCTGCTCGGCGCGACCGCCGCAACGGCGCGGGAGCGCGGAGTCACGGTGCGCATCTCGGAGGACACGCTGCTGCTGAGCGAGGTGGCCGAAGCGGAGGACGTCGCCGCGGTGCTCGGCAATCTCGTCGGGAATGCGGTCACCGCGGCAGTCGGCGGCGCGGGGCCCGGCTGGGTCGAGATCGCGCTGCTGGGCGACGGCGAGGAACTGGTGATCACGGTGGCCGACTCCGGTGAGGGCATCCGCCCGCCGGGAGCCGACCCCTTCGCGCGCGTCGCCGCACGCGAGACGGATCCGAGCGGGAACGACACCGTGCACGGCCACGGCTTCGGGCTACCGCTCTCGCGCGACCTCGCGCGCCGCCGCGGCGGCGACGTGTGGTTGATCGACCCCGGCGGCGAAGGGTCCGGCGCCGTGTTCGGCGCTCGGCTGCCCGGGGCACTGCGCCCCGCCGATGGGAATCCCGAGGAGAAGAGCGCATGAATCGTCCCATCCGCGTGCTCGTCGTCGACGACGACTTCCGCGTCGCCGGGCTGCACCGCGACATCGTGGCGTCGCGCGCCGGGTTCACCGCCCTCGAGGCCGTGCAGTCGCTGGGCGCCGCACGGCAGGCCGTGCGGGCGCACGCCCCCGACCTGCTGCTCGTCGACGCCTTCCTTCCTGACGGCGACGGCGTCGAGTTCGCCGCCCAGGCGGACGTCGACGCGTTCGTGCTGTCGGCCGCCACCGATGCCGCCACGGTGCGCCGCGCCCTGCGGGCGGGGGCGCTCGCGTATCTGACCAAGCCCTTCGATGCCCGGGTGCTCGCCGAACGGCTCGACCGCTATGCGCGGATGCGCAACCTGCTGGTCACCGACCGGCCGCTGGAGCAGGAGCAGATCGATCGCGCCCTCGCGATCATGCACGGCGGTGCGGAGCCCGCGACCGTCACGCGCTCGGCGACCGAGCAGCTGATCCTCGAGGGGCTCGGCGATGACGAGGCGTCCGCCGCCGAGATCGCCGACCGCGTCGGCATCTCACGAGCGACCGCCCAGCGGCACCTCGCGGGGCTCGCCAGCCGCGGCCTGGTCGAGGTGCGACTGCGGTACGGCACGACGGGCAGGCCCGAGCACCGCTACATCGCGGTCCGCCGCTGACGTCGGGGCGGGCACGTTCACCCCCGCAGCAGACTCCGCAGCGCGTCGATCGTGTCGGCCTCCGCGGGACCCTTGTCGGGGCGATAGCCCTTCACTCGGGCGAAGCGCAGAGCGACACCGCCCGGGTAGCGCGTGGAGCGCTGCACCCCGTCGATGGCGACCTCGACGACGGTCTCGGGCCGCACGTGCACCGCGTACGACGACCGGTGCGTCTCGATGGTCGGAAAGAACTCGGTCTGCCAGCGCAGCGTCGCATCGGTGAGGCCCTTGAAGGTCTTGCCCACCATCACGAAGCCTCCGGGCTCGCCGAACGCCCCTTCGGGGTCGCGGGCACCCAGGTGCAGGTTGGAGAGCTGCCCGGTGCGCCGCCCCGATCCCCATTCGACGGCGAGCACGACGAGGTCGTAGGTCAGCACGGGCTTGACCTTGAGCCAGCTCTTTCCCCGGCGCCCGGCGGCGTAGGGAGCATCGAGCCCCTTCACCATCACGCCCTCGTGCCCGGCGGCGAGCGCCTCGCGCGAGAACTCCTCGGCGCGCGCCGCGTCGTCGGTGACGATGCCGGGCATGCGGGCGTCGCCGACGGCACGGTCGAGCAGCTCGAGGCGCGTCGCGAGCGGCTCGTCGATGAGGTCGCGGCCGTCCAGATGCAGGATGTCGAAGAACCACGGCCGCAGCACGACGGCGGCCGCGTCGTCCGCCCCGAGCGAGCCGAAGCGGGCCATCGTGTCCTGGAAGGGACGGGGGCCGCCGTCCTCGTCGAGCGAGAGCGTCTCGCCGTCGAGGATCACGCGGTCGGCGGGCAGCGCCCGCACGGCCGACACGATCTCGGGCACGCGGTGGGTGATGTCGGCGAGGCTGCGGGTGAACACGCGCACGTCGTCGCCGTCGCGGTGCACCTGGATGCGTGCGCCGTCGAGCTTGTATTCGACGGATGCCGTGCCCCCGAGTGTCTCGAGCGCCTCGGCCGTCGAGCCCGCCGTCGCGGCGAGCATCGGCAGCACGCCGCGCCCCACCTCGAGTCCGATGGCGTCCAGGTCTTCGGGCGCGCCGGTGAGCGCGGTACGCGCCGTGGTGCCGAGATCGCCCGACAGCATGGCGGCACGGCGCACGGTCGGCGCGGCGCGGTCGGATGCTTTCGCGACGGCGTCGAGCAGCACGCCCTCGAGCGCGCCGGTGCGGAGTTCCCCGAGCATGACGCGGGCGAGGAAGTCCCACTCCCCCGCCGTCGCCGCACGCGCGAGCTGGTCGAGGGCGGCGGCGCGGGTGGCGACGGAGCCCGGGCCGTCTGCCCCGGCGAGGAGGTCGAGCGCCTCATCGACGTCGCCCACGGTCAGCGTCGGCTCGTCGGCGTGCGTCACGGCGAGATTCGAGAGGCTCCGCCACCCGACGCCGAGGCGCCCCTGCCGCGGACTCGCGGTCAGGAATCCGATCGCCGGTCCGATCTCGTCGGGGTCGAGCCGGCGGAGCACCTCCGCGAGCGCGGCGACCTTGGCCAGTCGCGACGACGTCGAGGCCACGGCATCCGTCGCCGTCACGAGCTCGTGGAGCAGCATGCCCGCATTCTCGCATCCGTCCCCGACATGCACGCAGCCTGCCGGCGCGTCGGCGCGCTCGTCACGAAGACGAGCGCCGCCGTGATCCCAGCGACGCGACGACCTCGCGCAGCGCCGGTTCCAGCTCCGGATGCCTGAACTCGTACCCGGCCGCGGTGAGCGCCTCGGGAGCGGCCCATCTGCTCTTGAGCACGAGCTCCGGCTCGGTGCGCAGCACCCACATCGCCGGCTCGAGCATGAACCGCCAGGCGGGCAGTCCGATCGGCGCGCCGACGATGCGGCGCAGCGTCGCCATGAGCCTGCGATTGTCGGAGGCCTCCGGAGCCGCGAGGTTGACCGGTCCGACGATCCGCGGGTCATCGCGCACGAACCGCACCGCTCCGACCACGTCGTCGAGGTGGATCCAGCTGAACCGCTGCCGGCCGCGGGATCGGTGGCGCGGCGCGCGACCATCACCGGTCGGGTGGGGGCCGATGCCGCGGTAGCGCGCGTGGGGGAACCACCAGCCGTCGTACTGGGGCCCGCCGAGTCCGACGCGGGCCAGCCGCACGAGGGTCCGCGTCGCGGGACCGTCGCCGAGCACGATCGCCATGCGCAGCGCCACGCGCCGCGTGGACGGAAGGCTCCCCGCGAAGAACTCGTCCTCCCACGCGCGGGCGACGTCGACGGAGAAGCCCGTGCCGAGCTCGCCCTGCTGTTCCGTCTGCGGCCGGTCGAGCGCGTAGCGGTAGATGGTCGCCGTGCTCGCGTTCAGCCACAGCGGCGGCGGCGCGTCCGCACCCTGGATCGCGAGTCGGAGCGTGCGAGTGGTCTGGACGCGCGAACGCAGGATCTCGTCGCGGTTCGCATCGGTGTAGCGGCAGTCGACGGACTTGCCCGCGAGGTTCACGACGATCGCCGCGCCGTCGATGAGGGCACGGATGCCGTCGGCATCGGTCCATGACGCGTCGGCGCTCACCCGGCCGATGGTGCGTACGTCGTAGCCGTCCTCGGTGAAAGCCCGCACGAGCGCGCGGCCGACGAAGCCCGAGGCTCCCGCGACGGCGGCGACCGGGCGGCTCATCGAGCCTGCCTCACCGTCGCGACCTCTTCCGCGCCGGGCGAGCGCGTCGCCGAACGGGCAGACCGTCGGCGCTCCACAGCACCCACGCCACCAGCAGCGGCTGCAGCAGCAGCCGCACGAACCGTGCCCGGTCGCTGCGCAGCATCGGCGCCGCTCTTCCGGTGCGCCACTGATGGACGTTGCCGGGAAAGACGGCGACGAAGAACGCCGCGATGACCCAGCCGACGCGACGGCGCTCGGCGGGAAGCGCCACGAGCGCGCCGCCGAGCATCAGCTCGACCACGCCCGAGGCGACGACGATCGTGTCCTTGTCGGTGCGGAGGAAGCGCGTGGCCCACTCGGGCACGACGATGCGGTAACCGCGGCGGCCCCAGGTCAGGTGCGAGGCGCCCGCGACCGCGAGGAGCGCCGCGAGCGCCCACCGGGCGATGACGCGCATCACGCGATCGCCTCGGCGATCGCATCGATGAACCGCAGGTGCTCGTCGGCACTGCCCGTCGGCGTGATCGCCCGCAGGACGACCTCGTCCACGCCGGCGCGGTAGCCCGCGATCCGGTCGCGCAGCTCTGCCGGACGGATCACGGTGTCGGCGGCGTCCACGCCCAGGCGGGCGAAGTTGGCGGCGTACGCGGGGTAGCCCGCGTAGCGGGTGGCTTCCTCGTCGAGGGCGGCGACAGCCGCGTCGTCGACGGCCGTGCGCACGTACAGCGCGACGTGGGTCTCCGGCGTGATCGCGTGCGCCTCGGCCGCCTGCGCGGCGGCGGCCCGGGGGGTGAGCCAGCTCAGCAGGACCCCATCGGATGCCGCGGCCGCCGCCCGTCGCATCCTCGGGCCCAGCGCACCGACGATGACGCGCGCGTCGGTGCGGCGGCGCAGCTCGGCGGCGGCATCCGTCACCAGCTCCACCGCGCCGGTGCGCGCCTGACCCGAGCCGACGCCGAGCATGAGGCGGCCCGCCGGCAGCCCGGCTGCGGCGACGGCGATGTCGTCGGGGGTACGGCGGTCCACCGGCAGCACACCGGTGGCGAGCACCAGGCGCTCGGTCGCGTCGGCGGCGGCCGCGAGCACGGCGAGCGCGTCGTGGCCCGGGGTGTCGTTCACCCAGAGGGCGTGGAAGCCGGCCGCCTCGGCGGCGGGCGCCACCCGCCCCGCAAGGGCTGGGCCGGCCGCGGCCGCGATCCCGAGGGAGAGCACCGCCGTCACGAGGCGTCCGCCGCAACCAGGCGCGCCACGTCGGCGGCCGCGCGGTAGAAGTCGGCGATGTCACCGCGGGAGGCCGGGAGGAGGATCACGTCGTCGACGCCCGCGTCGAAGAACCGCTGCGCGCCGGCCGCGACCTGCGCCGGATCGCCCCAGAGTGCACGCTCGGCGGGGTCGGGCTTGTCACCGACGTCCGCGATCGCCCGCGCCTCGGCATCCGCGCCGAACGCCGTGACGACGTAGGCGACCACGTCGTGGCTGCCGCCGCGCCCGGCGACTTCGCGCGCCTCGCGGATCGCGGCGGTCGCCGTCGCGTACTCCTCGGCGGTGTGGCCGCTGTCGAGCACCGTGCCGTCGGCGACCTCGCCGCTCAACCGGAGGGTCTTCGGGCCTTCGGCCGCCGCGTAGACCAGGGGCGGACTCGTCGGCGGGTAATCGAGCCGCACGCGGTCGAGCGACACGTAGCGCCCGGCGGTGGTGACCTCGTCGCCCGCGAGCAGGCTCCGCAGCGCCGGGACGTACTCGCGCATCAGCGTCAGCGGCGACGCCACCCGCGCACCCGCCTGCCCCATCCAGTCGAGCACGCCGTGCCCGACGCCGGGCAGCAGCCGGCCGGGGAAGAGCCGCTCGATGGTCGCCAGCTCCATGGCGGTCGCGGCGACGTTGCGCAGCGGCATGGGCGCGATGCCGATCCCGATGCGCAGGGCGTCGGTCCACGCGAGCGCCGCACCGACCGTGCCGAACGCGGACTGCCGGAAGCAGTCCTCCCAGATCCACAGTTCGGGCAGGCCCGCGGACTCGGCGGCGAGCACCGCGTCGCGGAACCCGTCGGGAGCGTGCGTGTAGGGATTGAAGATCGCACCGATGCGGGTCATCCCCCCACTCTGTCAGCGGTCGCCGACAGGCGCATCCTGACGCGGGGCACCTGGCCGCCGCCGCACGCGGTTATCGCGGCCGGCGCGGCCACGCAACCCCGTCGCCCGTGCCGTGCCCAGCCCGCACGCTGGGGTGATGGCGCGCATCGGGACATCCGGCTGGGTCTACCCCCACTGGCGGGGCGTGCTCTATCAGGGGCCCCAGAGCCAGTGGCTCTCGCAGTACCTCGAGGTGTTCGACGCGGTGGAGCTCAACGGCAGCTTCTATCGCTGGCCGGCCGACGCGCGGTTCTCGGCATGGCGCGAACGGCTGCCGGACGGCTTCCAGATGGCCGTCAAGGCGCCCCGCGGCCTCACGCACGCGCGGCGGCTCCGTGATCCCGATGTCTGGATCTCGCGGGTCACGCGAGGACTCCACGAGCTCGACGGCAGCCGCGGGCCGCTGATCGTCCAGCTGCACCCGGCGATGGAGCGCGACGACGCGCGGCTGGAGCACTTCCTGGCGGAGCTCCCGGAGTGGACCCGGCCGGCGATCGAGTTCCGGCATCCGTCGTGGGTGGATGACGCCGTCTTCGCGATGCTCGAGCGCCACGGGGCGGCCTACTGCGTGATGAGCGGTGCGCGGCTGCCCTGCGTCCTGCGCGCCACCGCGCCCCTCGTCTACGTGCGGCTGCACGGCCCCGACCCCGAGCACCTCTACGCGGGCTCGTACTCCGACGACGACCTCGCCTGGTGGGCCGAGCGCATCCGCGAATGGGAGCGCGGCGGGCATGAGGTGCAGGCGTACTTCAACAACGACGGCGAGGGCAATGCCGTCCGCAACGCGATCACGCTGAAACGGATGCTGGAGGCTTGACGCCGCCTCGAGCGCAGGGTCGCACCCGTCCCGCGATACGGCGAGAGGCGCCGGCCCGAAGGCACGGCGCCTCTCGCAGAGGAGGTGCTCAGCTCACGCGGCGAGGTGTCCAGCTCACGCCGCGAGGTGTCCAACTCACGCCGCGAGGTGTCCAAGTCACGCGGCGAGAGGCAGCGACGCCTCGGCGACCACCGACAGCTCATCACCGACGGCATCCACCGTCACGGCGCCGCCGTCGACGAGCGCACCCGTCACGAACAGGTCGGCGATGCGGTCGTCGACCTCGCGCTGGATCAGGCGGCGCAGCGGCCGGGCGCCGTACTCGGGCTCGTACCCGTGCTCGGCGAGCCAGGCGACGGCGCCGTCGGTGACGACGAGGTCCACCTCGCGCTTGGCGAGCCGTGCCTCGGACGCGCCCAGCAGCAGCCGCACGATGCGCTGCAGCTGCGGCTTGTCGAGCTTGCGGAACAGCACGATCTCGTCGATGCGGTTGAGGAACTCGGGCCGCATCGCCTCGCGGAGCTTGGCGAACACGCGGTCGCGCAGATCCTTCTCCGAGCCGAAGCCGGTCGAGCCGCCGCCGTCGGCGAGGAAGCCGATGGCACCGCCGCGCGAGGCGAGGAACTCCGAGCCGAGGTTCGACGTCATGACGATCACGGTGTTGCGGAAGTCGACCGTGCGCCCCTGGCCGTCGGTGAGGCGCCCGTCGTCGAGCACCTGCAGCAGCAGGTTGAACACGTCGGGGTGCGCCTTCTCGATCTCGTCGAACAGCACGATCGAGTACGGGTTGCGCCGCACGCGCTCGGTGAGCTGCCCGGCCTCGTCGTAGCCGACGTATCCCGGAGGGGCGCCGACCAGGCGCGACACCGTGTGCCGCTCGCCGAACTCGCTCATGTCGAAGCGGATGACGGCGCTCTCGTCGTCGAACAGGCTCGCGGCGAGCGCCTTGGCCAGCTCGGTCTTGCCGACGCCGGTCGGGCCGAGGAACAGGAACGATCCCACGGGGCGGTGCGCGTCGCCCATGCCGGTGCGGTTGCGGCGAACGGCCTTCGCGACCGCGACGACGGCATCGTCCTGGCCGATGACGCGGTGGTGCAGCTCGTCCTCCAGGGACGCCAGCCGCTCGCGCTCCGTCTCGGTGAGACGGTTGACCGGGATGCCGGTGGCCCGGCTGATGACGGCCGCGATCTCGGGCTCGCCGACGATCGCGTCGACACGCGTGGCGGCTGCGCCGGACGCCGTGGCCTCGTCGAGCTTGGCCTGCACCGCGGCGATCTGATCGCGGATGCGCGAGGCCTCCTCGTAGTGCTCGGCCGACACGGCGGCGTTCTTGTCCGCCTCGAGCGTCGCCAGGCGCTCGATGAGCCCGCTCACGTCGACCTTCGAGCCCAGGCGCAGGCGCAGCCGCGCACCCGCCTGGTCGATGAGGTCGATGGCCTTGTCAGGCAGCACCCGCTCGGTGAGGTAGCGGTCGCTGAGCTCGACGGCGGCACGGAGTGCCTCGTCGGTGTAGGCGATGCCGTGGTGCTCCTCGTAGGCGGGCTTCAGGCCGCGCAGGATGAGCACGGCGTCCTCGACGGACGGCTCCCCCACCCGCACCGGCTGGAACCGGCGCTCGAGCGCGGGATCCTTCTCGATGACGCGGTACTCCTTGAGCGTCGTCGCGCCCACCAGGTGCAGCTCGCCACGCGCGAGGCGGGGCTTGAGGATGTTTCCGGCATCCATGCCGCCGTCACCGGCGCCGCCGGCGCCCACCACGGTGTGCACCTCGTCGATGAAGACGATCAGCTCGCCCTTGTGCTGGGCGATCTCGTCCATCGTCTTGGTCAGGCGCTCCTCGAAGTCGCCGCGGTAGCGGGTGCCGGCGAGCATCGCGGGAAGGTCGAGTGCGACGACGCGCTTGCCGAGCAGCTGCTCGGGCACGCCGCCGTCGACGATCGCCTGGGCGAGTCCCTCGACGATGGCCGTCTTGCCGACGCCGGCCTCGCCGACGAGCACCGGGTTGTTCTTGGTGCGCCGGCTGAGGATCTCGATGGTCTGCTCGATCTCGTCGGCGCGGCCGATCACGGGATCGAGCTCGCCCGCCACGGCGCGTGCCGTGAGGTCGGTGCCGTAGGTGTCGAGCATGGGCGTGACGGATGCCGCGGCATCCGTTCCCGCTTCCGCCGAGGCGGCGTCGCCCGGCGTCACCGTCTCGCGGGCACCCTGCATGAGCGCCTCGGCCGTCACGCCGGCGTGCGCCAGCACCTGGCCGGCGGGCGTGTCCTGGGCGAGGACCAGGGCGAAGAACAGGTGCTCCGGGTCGACGTACGTCGAGCCCGACGAGCGCGCCACCTGGAACGCGTGGAACAGCGCGCGCTGCACCGACGCGGTGACGACGGCGCCGTCGACGTCGGCGGCGGCAGAGGCTGCGGGGAGGCGCTCCTCGGTCGCGCGCGCGATGGCGTCGGGATCGGCGCCGATGCGCTGGACGGCGTCGCGGGCGGGAGCCTCGGTGACGAGGATCCGCAGGACGTGCAGGGCGTCGAGCTCACGCTGACCGCGGTCGAGCGCGTACTTGCCGGCACGCTGCAGCATCTCCTGGGTGCGGGCGCCGAGATAGCGGCTGAGGTCGATCGACCGCTCGGCACGCGCACGCTCCCCCGCGAGGTAGCGCGCCAGGAACTCGTCGAACGAGCTCCCGTCGTCGCCGGCCTGGGGAGTGAAGTCTTCGGGCATTCCGTCTCTCCTGAAACTTGAGTGATCGAGCATCAAGTTTTGAACTTGATACAGGCATTGTCAAGTTCAACGGCACCCGCTCGCAGGTATTCCCTCCCCTCTCGGTTTCTCCGGACTGCGGCCGTGTCGGCGTCGGTGGGGCGGCGTAGCCTCGTGACTCGGGGGAACCGCGCTCAGAGGAGAGAACCATGGACTGGAAGATCGAGCTCATCTTCGTGCCCGTCACCGACGTCGACCGGGCGAAGGAGTTCTATGAGCGGATCGGATTCCACGCCGACCACGACCAGGTCCCCTTCGAGGGCTTGCGGTTCGTGCAGATGACGCCGCCCGGTTCGGCCTGCTCGATCGCATTCGGCACGGGGCTCGGCAACGACCTCGAGCCGGGTCGCCAGAACACGATCCAGGTCGTCGTCCCCGACGCCGACGAGGCGCTCGCCCACCTGCGGAACGTGGGCGTGGAGGCGCGCGGCGTCGACGAACAGGGCTGGGGCCGGTTCGTGCAGTTCGATGACCCCGACGGCAACACCTGGACGCTGCAGCAGCTCCCGCCGCGCGACTGAGCCATCGGCGCGCGCGCGCGACTGAGCTATCGGGTGCGCGCGACTGAGCTACCGGGGCGCGCGACTGGGCTATCGGGCGCGCGCGACGGGGCGCTTCACGGCCCGGCGGCGAGCGTCAGTCGCGGCCGCCCGGCGGCCCGAGGATCAGCAGCACGACGAACAGCGCCACCACGGCGAGGGCGATGAGCGCGCCGAGCACCCACGGGCGCCGCAGGAACCACCGCATGAGCCGGTCGTACCAGGCGCCGTCGCGCGGGTCGTCGGTCGGCTCGAGGCGCCAGGCGCCGGCCAGCCGACCGCTGCGCTGCAGCCACAGCTCGGCGGGGATGGTGGCGTACGGGATGAGGGCACTGACCAGCGCGACCACGGTGGGCCACGCGCGCCAGCGGTTGTTCAGCGCGACGAGGATCGCCGTGGCGCCGTACGACAGGAAGACGAAGCCGTGGATACCGCCGCCGATCGTGACGCCGAGGGCCCAGCCGGTGGTGGCGCGGAGGACGAGGCCCCCGATGAGGAGCGTCCACGAGATCGCCTCGGCGATCGCGAGCGCACGGAAGAGGGTGTGGGGGTTGCGGAACACACCTTCAGCCTAACTGAAAGACTTCAGTCAACCTGAAGGTCAGCGGGGCGTCGGCGCGCCGTCCGCGCCGTACGGCTGCTCGTGCAACCCCTGCAGGGCGATCGCCAGGGTGGGGGCGTCGCGGGTGAGGGCGGCGTCGAGGGCGGCGAGGCGCTGCTGCGCCGCCTCCAGCACGTCACTCCCCCGCGCGGTGACCCGCAGGTCGGACGCCGAGCCGGCGTGCTTCGTGGCGTCCTCGACGAGCCCGTCGGCGACGAGGGTCTGCACGGCGGTGTGGGCCGACTGGACGGTGATCTGGGAGCGCCGCGAGAGCTCGCTGAACGAGATGCCCGGCGTCGCCTCGATGTGGGCCAGGAGCGCGTACTTGCGGGTGGTGAGCCCGAGGTCGCGCAGCTCTGCACCGAGGTGGCCGTCCCAGACACTCGCGACCGTCAGCAGTGAGATGACGGGACTGAACGCGCGCTCGGACATGTGCTGAATGCTAGCCCGGGTGCCGCGCGACGCGGCGCATTCGCCCGTCTCCGGTGCGATCGCCCGCCCGCTACCGTGGGACCGTGACGTTCTCACTCGACGGTCTGCGCCGCTGGCCCGACGTCGAGGCTCCGGGCCTCGTGGCGACGGATGCCGCGGACCGGCTGCTCCTCGACGAATCCGCCGCTGCGCGTGCCGGCGTCGAGGACGGCGAACTCACGGTGATCGGCGACGGCTACGGCGCACTCACCCTCGGTGCGGCGGCGGACGGCGGCCGCGGCATCCGTGTCCATCAGGACCCGCTCACGGGCGAGCGAGCGCTGGCCGCCAACGCCGAGCGGTTCGCGCTCGCCGATGCATTCGCGTCGCTTCCGCTCGGGGCGGATCTGGTGCGTGGCGCACGAGTGGTGCTGGTCCGCCTGCCCCGGTCGCTCGAGGCGCTGCGCGACATCGCGGGACTCATCGCCGCACATGCGGAACCGGACGTCGTCGTCTTCGCCGGCGGGCGCATCAAGCACATGACGCTCGGGATGAACGACGTCCTGCGCGAGAGCTTCGCCAGGCTCGACGTCAGCCATGCGCGGCAGAAGTCCCGCGTCCTCGTGGCGCGCGAGCCCCACGACGGCCGTGATCCCGCGCCTCTCCAGGCGTCCCACGACGGCATCGTGGTGTGCGCCTTCGGCGGAGCGTTCGCGGGGTCGTCGATCGACATCGGCACGCGGCTCCTGCTCGACCATCTGCCGGCCGACACCGACCAGCTGCCCCGGCTCCTCCACGGGCCCGGAGCGGTGATCGACTTCGCGTGCGGCACCGGGGTGATCGCTGTCGCGTTGGCGCTGCGGCATCCCGATCTCCGCATTCTGGCGACGGATCAGTCGGCCGCGGCCGTCGCCTCGGCGACAGCGACGGCGCGGGCGAACGGGGTGGAGGAGCGCGTCGACGTGGTGCGGGATGACATGCTCGGCGGGCAGCCCGACGGCAGCGCGTCGTTCATCGCACTCAATCCGCCGTTCCACTCGGGATCAGCCGTCCACGAGGGCATCGCACCGCGGATGTTCGCCGAGGCCGCGCGCGTGCTGCGTCCCGGCGGGGAGCTGTGGACGGTGTGGAACTCGGGCCTGCGCTACCGGCAGGCGCTCGAGAACACCGTGGGGCCGACCCGGCAGATCGCGCGCAACGCGAAGTTCACCGTGACCGCCTCGACCCGGCACTGACGGTTAGTCGGTCGCCGCGGGCGACGGCTCCGGTGTCGGGCCGAACAGCGCCCAGGCGCCGTCGGCGCACTCGTAGAACTCCACCGCTACGGTGTCGATGAACACGTCGCCGTCCGCGGTGCAGTCGGTCTCCTCGGGGGCCGCCGTGCCGAGCGTCACCTGGGTGCCCGGTGCCCCGGGCGCTCCGCTCGGTCCCTCCTCGCCCTGCTCACCCTGCTCGCCCTGCTCACCCTGCTCCCCCTGCGGACCCTGCGCGCCTGGGGCGCCCTCCGGCCCCTGCTCGCCGGTGAGGTTCTCGGCCGCGGACTGACGGATGTTGCCGACGAAGGTCCAGTCGTCCTGGAAGAGATACACATCGGCGGTGAGGACGTCGATGTAGACGTCACCCTCATACCCCTTGCCCGACTCCGGGGCACCCGATCCTGCCCGGACGGCCGACCCGGCCGGCAGGATCTCGGCGAGCGCCTCCTCGTAGTCGGGCGCCGGGGTCGCAGACACCGACGCCGACGGCGCCGGCTCGGCCGTGTCCACCGATCGCGCGAGCCACGAGCCGAGGAATGCCGCGAAGAACGAGAGGAGCACGAACCCCAGTCCGAACCACACCAGGGTGCCGCGCGTCACGGCCGCAGCCGCAGGAGCGGCCGCCGGTTCCGCCGCGGGCGCGGGTGCGGAAACCCCTGTCGGACGCACTTCACTGTCCACGCAAGCTCCCCTTTCACCGCGTGCACTGCCGGCGCCGGTTCCCACAGCCGGACGCCGTTGTCACAACTGTAGGAACGCGGGGGCTCCGTGTCACCTGTTCCGGCGCAATTCGGCTTTCACGGCGGTGCCGGACGGGGATCAGAAGCTCAACCGGGAGCCGGTCGCCGCGAGGCGAGAGATTGACCGGGGGGCCGACGCGAGAATGCCGGCGCCCCCGGTAGCCGGGGGCTCGGGACCCACGGCCGGGGTGCCGGACCGGGGCTCCGGCGCATCCCCCACTCAAGAGACAGCATCGACGGCCGTCTATTACGCGACTTCGCACGCTTTCTGCCCGGGCCGCCGCCACGAAAGAGAGGACGGATGCCGCGGGTCGCGGCATCCGTCCCATTCCTACGTTCGCGGCGGGGTTTCGATACGCTCGTTCCTCGCTACTCAACCTTTACCCGACGCGCATCAACGCTCGCTGGCGCTCGCATTGATCCGCATCGCGTCAAAAGTCCCAGTCCTCGTCTTCGGTGGCCTCGGCCTTGCCGATGACGTACGACGAGCCCGACCCCGAGAAGAAGTCGTGGTTCTCGTCGGCGTTCGGTGACAGGGCCGACAGGATCGCCGGGTTCACGTCGGTGACGGTCGAGGGGAACATCGCCTCATAGCCCAGGTTCATGAGGGCCTTGTTGGCGTTGTAGTGCAGGAACTTCTTGACGTCCTCGGTCAGGCCGACGCCGTCGTAGAGGTCCTGCGTGTACTGGATCTCGTTGTCGTAGAGCTCGTACAGCAGCGAGAACGTGTAGTCCTTGATCTCGTTGCGCGTGGCCTCGTCGACCTTCTCGAGGCCCTTCTGGAACTTGTAGCCGATGTAGTAGCCGTGGACGGCCTCATCGCGGATGATGAGGCGGATGAGGTCGGCCGTGTTGGTGAGCTTCGCGCGGCTGGACCAGTGCATCGGCAGGTAGAAGCCCGAGTAGAACAGGAAGCTCTCGAGCAGGGTCGATGCGACCTTGCGCTTGAGGGGCTCGTCGCCGCGGTAGTACTCCATGACGATCTGAGCCTTCTTCTGAAGGTTCGGATTCTCGACCGACCAGCGGAACGCCTCGTCGATCTCCTTCGTCGAGCACAGCGTCGAGAAGATCGACGAGTACGACTTCGCGTGCACCGACTCCATGAACGCGATGTTCGTGTAGACGGCCTCCTCGTGCGGCGTCAGCGCGTCGGGGATGAGCGAGACCGCGCCCACCGTGCCCTGGATCGTGTCGAGCAGGGTCAGACCCGTGAACACCCGCATCGTGAGTGTCTGCTCGTCGGGCGTCAGCGTGTTCCACGACTGGATGTCGTTCGACAGCGGCACCTTCTCGGGCAGCCAGAAGTTGTTCACGAGGCGGTTCCACACCTCGAGGTCCTTGTCGTCCTGGATGCGGTTCCAGTTGATGGCCTGGACGTGGTCCAGGAGCTGGAGCTTCTCGCTCATCTCTCCTCTTTCGAAGTCCGGATCAGCGTCACAGCGTGCAGGAGACGCATTCGGACATGTCCGTGCCCTCCAGTGCCATCTGACGCAGGCGGATGTAGTAGATCGTCTTGATGCCCTTGCGCCAGGCGTAGATCTGAGCCTTGTTGATGTCGCGCGTGGTCGCGGTGTCCTTGAAGAACAGCGTGAGCGACAGGCCCTGGTCGACGTGCTGGGTGGCCGCGGCGTACGTGTCGATGACCTTCTCGTAGCCGATCTCGTAGGCGTCCTGGTAGTACTCCAGGTTGTCGTTCGTCATGAACGCCGCCGGGTAGTAGACGCGGCCGAGCTTGCCTTCCTTGCGGATCTCGACCTTCGCCGCGATCGGGTGGATCGAGCTCGTCGAGTTGTTGATGTACGAGATCGAGCCGGTCGGCGGCACCGCCTGCAGGTTCTGGTTGTAGATGCCGTGCTGCTGGATCGAGGCCTTCAGCTCGCGCCAGTCGTCCTGCGTGGGGATGTGGTGACCGGCGAACATCTCCTTGACCTTGTCGGTCGCGGGCACCCACTCCTGCTCGATGTACTTGTCGAAGAACTCGCCCGACGCGTAGGTCGAGTCGGCGAACCCGTCGAACGTCTCGCCGCGCTCGATGGCGATCTTGTTCGACGCGCGCAGCGCGTGGAACAGGATCGAGTAGAAGTAGATGTTCGTGAAGTCGACACCCTCTTCCGACCCGTAGTAGACGTGCTCGCGGGCGAGGTAGCCGTGCAGGTTCATCTGGCCGAGGCCGATGGCGTGCGAGCGGTCGTTGCCGTCCTCGATCGAGCGCACCGAGCGGATGTGGCTCTGGTCGCTCACCGCGGTGAGGGCACGGATGCTGGTGTCCACGGTCTGCGCCAGGTCACCGCCGTCCATCGCCAGCGCGATGTTGAGCGATCCCAGGTTGCACGAGATGTCCTTGCCGATCTGGGCGTAGGAGAGGTCCTCGTTGAACGTGGTGGGCGTGTTCACCTGGAGGATCTCGGAGCACAGGTTGGACATGTTGATCCGGCCCTTGATCGGGTTGGCCTTGTTCACCGTGTCCTCGAACATGATGTACGGGTAGCCCGACTCGAACTGGATCTCGGCGAGGGTCTGGAAGAACTCGCGCGCGTTGATCTTGGTCTTCTTGATGCGCGGGTCGTCGACCATCTCGCGGTACTTCTCGGTCACCGAGATGTCGCCGAACGGCACGCCGTAGACACGCTCGACGTCGTACGGCGAGAACAGGTACATGTCCTCGCCGTTCTTGGCGAGCTCGAACGTGATGTCGGGGATGACGACGCCGAGCGACAGCGTCTTGATGCGGATCTTCTCGTCGGCGTTCTCACGCTTGGTGTCGAGGAAGCGCAGGATGTCGGGGTGGTGCGCGCTGAGGTAGACCGCGCCGGCGCCCTGACGCGCACCCAGCTGGTTGGCGTACGAGAATGAGTCTTCGAGGAGCTTCATCACGGGGATGATGCCGCTCGACTGGTTCTCGATCTGCTTGATCGGCGCACCCGACTCGCGGATGTTCGACAGCAGCAGCGCCACGCCGCCGCCGCGCTTGGACAGCTGCAGCGCGGAGTTGATGCCGCGGGCGATCGACTCCATGTTGTCTTCGATGCGCAGCAGGAAGCACGACACCAGCTCTCCGCGCTGCGCCTTGCCGGCGTTGAGGAAGGTGGGCGTCGCCGGCTGGAACCGACCCGAGATGATCTCCTCGACGAGGGCGGTGGCGAGCTTCTCGTCACCGTCCGCCAGCGCGAGCGCCGTCATCACGACGCGGTCCTCGAAGCGCTCGAGGTACCGCTTGCCGTCGAACGTCTTCAGCGTGTAGCTCGTGTAGTACTTGAACGCCCCGAGGAACGTCTCGAACCGGAACTTCTTCGAGTACGCCAGGTCGTTGAGCTTCTGGATGTACTCGAACGAGTACTTCTCCAGCACAGCGCCCTCGTAGTACTCCTTCTCGACCAGGTAGTCCAAGCGCTCCTTGAGGGAGTGGAAGAACACCGTGTTCTGGTTCACGTGCTGCAGGAAGTACTCCCGCGCCGCACGCTTGTCGGCCCCGAACTGGATCTTGCCGTCGGCGTCATAGAGGTTGAGCATCGCGTTGAGGGCGTGATAATCCATGCCCTCGAAGCGTGCCTCCGTCTTGAAGTCGGTCTGCGTCAGAGTTCCCACCATCGTTCCAATCCCGCGTTCACGCGTTCCACATCTTCAGGCGTGCCGAATACTTCGAGCCGGTACAAGTGCGGCACGTGGCACTTGCGGCTGATGATGTCGCCGGCGAGACAGAAGTGCTCGCCGAAGTTGGTGTTCCCCGCGGAGATCACTCCGCGGATGAGGCGCCGGTTGCGCTCATCGTTGAGGAACCGGATCACCTGCTTGGGAACGGCGCCCTTCTCGACGCCGCGCCCCTGGCCTCCGCCATAGGTCGGTGTCACGAGGACGTACGGCTCGTCGACGACGAGCGCCGGATCGGTCGCATGCAGCGGGATCCGGAGCGCGCGGGCTCCGAGCTTCTCGATGAAGCGCGCGGTGTTGCCCGACACGCTCGAGAAGTAGACCAGCAGCGGTGCCTGCGTTGCTACGACACCCATGACGCCCCCCTGCTCGGGTGCACCCGTCGGGTCGTCGAGCTCCGTCGAGACGGACGGGCGCGCTGCGCCGAACTACGCGAGCCGGGCTGCGAGTTCGTCGATCTTGTCGGGACGAAAGCCCGACCAGTGGTCTTCATCCGTGATGACGACCGGCGCCTGGAGGTACCCCAGCGCCTTGACCTGCTCGAGGGCCGACGGGTCCTCGGAGAGATCGTGGATTTCGTACTCGATCCCCTTGGAATCGAGTGCTCGATACGTCGCCGTGCACTGCACGCACGCGGGCTTCGTGTAAACCGTGATGGCCATGTCGATTCCGTCTCCTCAGTGCTTCCCCCGGTGGCATCCGGTGCTCTTCCCGGTAGTCCCCCCACCGGGAGTCCAATACTACATATGGGTACCGACATCCGATAGCACCACAAGGGCTAGTAGTTACATCAGTGTCATTTTCCACCGTTCTCCCCATGTACAACACAGGTTCTCCACGGATTCATCCACAGCCCGGAGGATCTGGAAAAGTCCAGGATCACGGGGCTTTCGGACGCCACGGCCGCATCCCTCCACAGGCACGACGGTAGATCCGGGGTCCGACATCGGATCCGCCTGTGGAGAAGCCCTCCGGCGTGTCGCGGCGTGTCGCGGCCGTGTCGCGGCACCTGCCCCGCGTGACGTGCGGCCCAGGCCGTGGCGTAGCGTTGTCGGGTGGCCGGCTACCGGGATCTTCTGCGCACCCCCGGGGTCGCCCGCATCATCGCGGCACAGCTGACCGCGCGCTTCCCGAACGGGATGATCAGCCTCGTGATCCTCCTGCACATCGAGGGGATCACCGGCTCCTACGGGGCCGCGGGCATCGTGCTGGCCGCCGTGTCGATCGGCCAGGCGCTGGCGGGCCCGGTCACGAGCCGCTGGATGGGCCGCTGGGGCATGCGTCGCGTGCTGACGCTCACGACAGCCGTGTCGGCGGCATCCCTGCTGGCGATCGCCTTCCTCGTCGCGCCGGTGCCGGTGTACCTCGTGCTGGGCTTCATCGCCGGGGCATCGACGCCGCCGATCGTGGCGGCGGTCCGCACGATCTACGCCAAGATGGTCAACTCGACGCAGCTCACGGCGCTGTACTCGCTCGACGCCTCCCTGCAGGAGGTCATCTGGATCCTCGCCCCGGTGCTCATCACCTTCGTCGCGACGCAGTCCGGCACCGTCGTCGGCTTGATGCTGCTGGTGCTGTTCCTGGTCGGCGGCGGCGCGTGGTTCATCCTCTCCCCCGAGGTCGGCCGGGTCCGCATCCCGCGCAGCAAGCGCTCCTTCGGCACGGTGCTCACCCGCCCGCCGATCCTGCTCGCGACCGTCGTCGGCTTCCTCCTCATCGGCTCGTTCGCCGCGGTCGAGGCGAGCGTCGTGGCGACGTTCGACCACGGTGGCCTGGAGGCCGGGCTCGTGCTCGCGGTGTTCTCGATCGGCAGCCTCGCCGGCGGCTTCGCGTTCGGGCACCTGCCGATGGGGCGCTGGGCGCTGGCGCGACGGCTGACCGTGGTCGCGATCGGGCTGGCCCTGACCGGCCTGTGGATCAACGTGTGGTGGATCGGCGCCACGCTGTTCGTGGCCGGCATCGGCATCGCGCCGGCCCTCGCCGTGCTCTCGGCGGTGACGACCGCGAGCGTGAAGTTCAGCGACACCGCCGAGGCCTTCGGATGGGTGGGCACCGGTCAGCTCATCGGCGCGGCCGCCGGCTCGGCCGTGGCAGGCCTCCTCATCGACGGCCCGGGCGGCGTGACGGCGGCCTACCTCGCGGCCGCGGCGTTCTGCGCGGCCGCGCTGCTGGTCGCGATCGTCTTCGCACGGGGCCTGCCCGATCTCCGCGTCCGAGGCGCGAGCCCGATCCCCGACACCGAGCCGGTGGCGACGATCCGCTGAGCCCGGCCGAGGGTCACGCCGGCTTCACTCCAGGCGCCGCAGCAGCTCCAGCAGGGCGAGGCCGTAGGCGTCGGCGGGTTCGGGGTGCTCGAACACGCGCCGCTCGCCGCCCATGACGATCTCCACCTCGTGGGTGTC
Organism: Microbacterium sp. ProA8; assembly: GCF_039905635.1. NCBI lineage: Bacteria > Bacillati > Actinomycetota > Actinomycetes > Micrococcales > Microbacteriaceae > Microbacterium > Microbacterium chionoecetis. The sequence continues at coordinate 2,868,988 of NZ_CP157000.1, forward strand.
GGGCAGGCGCCGGAGCCCTCGGAAGGCGCCGCGCAGCAGCTCGCGCAGCTGGTGCTCGTGCGGCAGCCACAGCGCGTCCTCGAGAGCGACCGAATCCAGTGCCCATTCGGTGGTGCCGTTGAAGGCGAGGATGCGCCCGGTCGGGTACTCCCGCGGCTCGATGGTCATCTCGCTGACCGTGAAGACGTCGGCCTCGAACTCCGGCTCGTCGAGCTGGAACCGGTCACCCGAGTGGGGATGCCACACCAGGCCCGCGTCGCGCAGCGCCACTGCCAGTTCCGTCGAGATCATGCCAACCCCCGTTCCCATCCTGCCGTGCGCCGAGACGGCCGGGGCCGCACTTCTAGGCTGAGAGTATGCCAAGCCCCGTCGCCCTCCCCCGTCTGTCGTGGGGCTCGCCCTCCGCCGAGCGCCGCGCACTGCTCATCCACGGCCTCGGCTCGAACGGCGCGCTGATGTGGCGCTACGGCGTCGCCCTCGCCGATGCCGGATGGCGAGCGGATGCCGTGGACCTCCGTGGACACGGCGCCGCCCCGCGTGCGCTCGACTACACGCTGGCCGCCTACGGCGCCGATGTCGCGGCGACCCGCGCCGGCGACGGCGAGCCGTGGGACCTGGTGATCGGGCATTCGCTCGGGGGTGCGGCATCCGTCCTGGCGGCCGCAGAGGATGCGTCGTGGACGCGCCGGCTCGTCCTCATCGACCCGGCGATCTCGCTCACCGACCGGGATCGCGACATCGTCCGCAACAGCCAGACCCGCTCGTTCGACGACCCGACCGAGGAGGCGGTGCGTGCCGAGCACCCGCACTGGCACCCGCAGGACATCGAGCTGAAGGCGCTGTCGGCGCAGCAGGCGAGCCGGTGGGCGGTCGAGCAGACCAGCGCGCAGAACCCGCGCTGGGACGTGACGGATGCCGCGCTCCGCGTGAGCGTGCCCACCCAGGTCATCGCGTCCGACCCTCACGTGTACTCGATCTTCCGCGGCAAGCCCGCCGAATCGGCCGTCTCCCGCAACCCCGTGTTCACCGTGTCGGTGGTGCCCGATGCGGGCCACTCGCCGCATCGCGACCGGCCCGAGGCGACGATCGAGGCGCTGCACGCCGCGCTGGCCTGACGATGCGACGAGCCGGACCTGCGAACGTCCGGCCTACTGCACAGGGATCTCGACGCCCTGGCCCACATCGACGACCACGCCGACGAATGCGGGGACGATCTGCGCGATCGCCTTCTGCAGGTCGTCGACGGGCGGGGCCTCGCCGTCGCCGGTCGTGACCTCGATCGTCGCCGTCGCGCCCGACCAGTCCACGCCGTAGACGCGGGCGCCCTCCTCGTCGGCGAGCCACTGCGTGGCGGCGTCCTGGATGCCGACCGACCACCGCGCGAGCGCCACCGAGACGACCGAGTTGACGACCAGCGGGATCGTGATGACGACCGCCAGCACGGTGACGATGGTGTAGGCGCGGCGGCGGTTGGCCACCGGCGATGACCCCGGATCGCGGGCGTACCCGGCGAGGGTGAAGACGATGCTCCCCGCGATGACGAGGGCGACCACGTTGGAGAGGAACAGCCACAGCGCGCCCAGGGCGTCCGTCCAGAGACCCTGTCCCGCGCACACGCCGACCACGCCGAGCGGGGGAACGAGCGAGATCGCGATGGCGACGCCGGGGAGGATGGCGCTCAAGTCCTTGCGGCACATGGCGAAGCCGCCCGCGAACCCGGTGGCGAGCGCCGCCACCAGGTCCATGAAGCTCGGCGACGTGCGGCCCACGACCTGGGAGTTCGTCTCCAGGCTCTCCGGCGTGGAGACGAAGACCGAGAACGCGAGCCCCAGGACGATCACGATGGCCACGCCGAGGAGCACCCAGAGGATCGACCGCACCACGAGGCTGAGGTGCCCTCGGACGATGCCGAGGCCGATGCCGAGGATCGGCGTGCCCAGCGGCGCGATGATCATCGCGCCGATGACCGTCGCCGTCGAATCGGTCAGCACGCCCGCGATCGCGATGATCCCGGCGAGCGTCAGCATGATGAGGAACCCGCTGCGCTTGCCGGCCCGGTCCCCGGACCCGAGGTCGAGCGCTTCGGTGACGTCGGCCGCCGTCTGCCGCTGCGTCGCGGGGATCAGCGTCTGCAGCATCTGGGAGAGCGTCGCCATGGGCACATCATGGCGTAAGAATGGCGGGGTGACTCCCATCGATGCCGCCGACTTCCTCCCGGACGAACTCCTCGAGCGCTTCCGCGCCCGGGCGGCCGTGCACGACCGCGAGAACACGTTCCCCGACGACGATCTGGCAGACCTGAAGGATGCCGGTTACCTGGCGATCCTCGTGCCTCGCGAGCTCGGCGGTGCAGGGCTGGGCCTGGCCGAGGCATCCGTCCTCCAGCAGCGTCTGGCGGGCGCCGCGCCGGCGACGGCGCTCGCGATCAACATGCACCTGGTGTGGACCGGCGTCGCCAAGGTGCTGGCGGATCGCGGCATCGACGCGCTGCGGTTCGTGCAGGAGGGCGCGGCGGCCGGAGAGGTGTTCGCGTTCGGCATCAGCGAGGCCGGCAACGATCTCGTGCTGTTCGGCAGCGGGACGGATGCCGCGCCCCTGCCCGACGGCGGCTACTCGTTCACAGGCACCAAGATCTTCACCTCGCTCGCGCCCGTGTGGACGCAGCTGGGCCTGCACGGCCTCGACACGTCGTCCGAGGACGCACCACGCATGGTCTACGCGTTCGTGCCGCGATCGGAGGTGGGGGTGGGCCGCGTGGTGGTGCGCGACGACTGGGACACCCTCGGCATGCGCGGCACGCAGTCCCGCACCACCGAGCTGCGCGATGCGGTGGCGCCGGCGGACCGGGTGGTGCGTCGGCTCGCGCCGGGGCCCAACCCCGACCCGCTGGTGTTCGGCATCTTCAGCGTCTTCGAGCTGCTGCTCGCCTCCGTGTACACCGGCATCGCGCGACGGGCGCTGGATCTCGCCGTGGCGGCGGCAGGCACGCGCACCTCGAAGCGCACCGGCAAGGCGTACAGCCAGGACCCCGACATCCGCTGGCGCATCGCCGACATGGCGCTCGCGTACGACGCGCTGCCGCCGCAGATCGAGACGCTCGCGCGCGACGTCGACGAGGTCGCCGACCACGGCGCGCAGTGGTTCTCACTGCTCGCCGGGGTCAAGCACCGTGCGGTCACAGCGGCGAAGTCGATCGTCGACGACGCCGTGCTGGTCGCCGGAGGCTCGTCGTACTTCTCGGGCAACGAGCTGAGCCGGCTCTACCGCGACGTGCTCGCGGGGCTCTTCCACCCGTCCGACCCGGAGTCGGCGCACTCCACCGTTGCGACGGCCTGGCTCGGCCCGCTCCAGGACTGAGCCGATTGGGCTCCGCCCTCCTCGCCCTTACCTGGTGCGACGAGCTCGCCGCAAGCCTCGAGGCGTAAGGCCCCCGCCCGGCGGGCGCGTGCGAGGATGACCCCATGGCGAGGACCCCGACCCATCTGCTGAGCCCCGCCGACCAGGAGCGCCGACGGGGCCTGCGCACCATGAAGGGCGTCGCCCTCGGGGCGCTGGTGTTCATGGCGGTGCTGTTCGCGTTCTCGTTCGCGTTCCAGCAGGACGTCCCCGCCCTCGCCTACGTGCGCGCCGCGGCGGAGGGCGGCATGGTCGGCGCACTCGCCGACTGGTTCGCGGTGACGGCGCTGTTCCGGCATCCGCTCGGCATCCCGATTCCGCACACGGCCATCATCCCGAGCCGCAAGGACGAGATCGGCCAGACGCTGGGCGAGTTCGTCGAGACCGAGTTCCTGCGCGGCGACGTGGTGCGCGCCAAACTCGAGCAGACCTCGATCGCCGCGCGGCTCGGCGAATGGCTGAGCCAGCCCGAGCATGCCGAGCGCGTCGCGGCCGAGGCATCCGTGATGGCGAGCAGCGTGCTGCAGGCTCTGAGCGACGACGACGTGCGCGATCTGATCGAGGAGCTCGCGCGCGAGCACCTCATCGCCCCGGAGTGGGGACCGCCGCTCGGCGAATGGCTCGGCCGCCTCATCGACGCGGGCGGGCACCACGGCGCGGTCGACCTCGCGAACGACACCATCGCCGCGTGGCTGGACGCCAACCAGGTCGCGTTCAACGGCGTCATCTCGCGTCGCCTGCCGGCTTGGGTGCCATCGATCGCGCACCGGTTCGTCGACGACACCGTCTACAACGAGGCCGTGAAGTTCGTCGCCGCGGTGCGGCGCGATCCGCAGCATCCGGCCCGCGTCGCGATCGACGGCTACCTGACGCGGCTCGCCGAGAACCTGCAGCACGACCCCGCGACGATCGGGCGCTTCGAGGACGCCAAGCTCGCGGTCTTCGACAGTCCGCGTGTCCGCGAACTCGCCGGCGAGGTCTGGGCCACCGCCAAGGCGGGTCTGCTGCGCTCCCTCGCCGATCCCGAGAGCGGACTGCGGCGGCGGGGCACCGAGGCGCTGGCCGAGGTCGGCGGACGGCTGACGACGGATGCCGCGCTGCAGCGCCGCGTGGACACCTGGGTCATCGACGCCGCCGTGTTCCTCGTCGACCGGTACCGCCACGACATCGCGTCGATCATCACCGACACCGTCGAGCGGTGGGATCCGGCCGAGACGACCGAGAAGATCGAGCTCATGGTCGGACGCGACCTGCAGTACATCAGGCTCAACGGCACGATCGTCGGTGCGCTGGCCGGCCTCGCGATCTTCTCGATCGCGCACGCGCTGCTCGGCTGACCCGGGCGCGGCGACGCGCGTGTGGAGCGCGCGTGGAGCGCGTGGAGCACGCGTGTTAAGACTGCGTGAAGACCGGGGATCGCGGCGGGGCCGCGCGTTACCCTGATGCCGTGTCGGTGGACGAGCCCCTCCAGTACCTGTTCAGCTACGGGACCCTTCAGCACCCCGACGTGCAGCTCGACACCTTCGGTCGCCTCGTCGACGGCGACGACGACGCGCTGCCGGGCTACACCGTCGACTACGCGGAGATCGAGGACACCCGCGTCGTCGACCTATCGGGGCTCTCGGTGCACCCCATCGTGCGAGCCACCGGCAACCCGCTCGACAAGGTCGTCGGCCGGGCGCTCGCCGTCACCGAGGACGAGCTCGACGCGTCCGACGAGTACGAGGTGGCGCTCTACCGGCGGGTCGCCGTCGTGCTGGCGAGCGGGCGCGCCGCATGGGTCTACGTCGGCGCCTGACGGGCAGGTAGCGTCGAGACGTGAGGGCACGTGCATCCCGAAAGGCGGCGTCATGATCAGGCTCGCGCTGGTGCGGCATGCGAAGTCGGACTGGGGCGATCCGGGTCTGGACGACCATGACCGGCCGCTCAACGACCGCGGCATGCGCGATGCGCCGCGCATGGCGCGTCGGCTGGCCGAGTCGGGATTCCACGCCGACCTCATCCTCTCGAGCACGGCGCTGCGCGCCCGCACGACGGCCGAGGCGTTCGCGGCGGAGCTCGGCGTGGGCGTCTCGCTCGATCCCGAGCTGTACGGGGCACCGGCGCGCACGCTGCTCGCCGCGGCGGTCGCCACCCGCGCCCCGGCTGTCGTGGTGGTCGCGCACGACCCGGGGATGAGCGTCCTCGCCGCCCACCTCTCCGACGACGCCATCAGCCACATGCCGACGTGCGCCGTCGCCACGTTCGCGTGGGAGGTCGACGACTGGGACGTCGCTTCGGCGCTCGATCCCGACGAGTGGACGTTCGAGACGCCTCGGTGACCCGACGCGATGACCCGATGACCCGATGACCGCCAGCGAGACACCCACCGACGAACGCTCCGACGCCGAGCGCGGCCGCATGCTGCGGACCGTCCTGCGCGAGAGCGCCGTGCCGTCCGCCGCGCTCCGCGCCGACGGGCTCATCGACGGGGTGCCCGAGCACGCAGCGCTCGCCGGCACTCCCCAGGATCCGGCGTGGCATCCCGAGGGCGATGTGCTCGTGCACTCACTGTGGGCGGCCGACCTGGCCGCGCGGCACGCCGAGCGAGAGGGGCTCTCCGCCGACCTCCGCGAGCGCCTGGTGCTGGCCGCACTGTGGCACGACATCGGCAAGCCCGACACGACGAGGCCGCGAAACGGCCGCATCACGTCGTACGGTCACGCCGAGCGCGGCGCCGAGATCGCGCTCGCGCTGGGTCGTCGCCTGGAACTCCCGTCCCCGCTCGTGCGCGCAGTGGCCGAGATCGTCGCGACGCATATGGTGCACGTCTCGGTGAGCGGTGAGCCGACGCCGAAGGCGGTGCGGCGCCTGGTGCGGCGCCTCGAGAGCGCGGGCACCTCGATCGAAGAGTGGGCTGTCGTCGTGCGCTGCGACGGCGATGCGCGCGGCGCGGCGGCGCGCCCCGACGCGTCACTCCCCTGGCTGCGCGTCGCGAACCGCCGGCTCGCCTGACCCGGAACCCGCACCGCGCCCCGACGCGTCACTCCCGTGGCTGCGCGTCGCGAACCGCCGACTCGCCTGAGCCGGAACCTGCCCCGCGCCCCGACGCGTCACTCCCCCGGCTGCGCGACGCCAACCGCCGCCTCGCGTGACCGGCCGACGCAGAACCAGCGCCCCCGCCCGCTCCGTCAGTTCGCGCTGTGCGCGAAGGCCGCGTCCGCGACCGCTCCCGCGGCGACGAGCGCGGTCACGGCCTCGATCTCGGGCGACAGGAAGCGGTCGGGGCCGGGACCGGCGGCAACGGTGCGCACGAGGTCGCGCACGGCGCCGGTGGCGGGGCCGGGCTGCAGCGGAGCCCGCAGGTCGAGGGCGCGCGAGGCCGTCAGCACCTCGATGGCGATGACGCGCGAGAGTCCGTCGATCGCGCGGCGCAGCTTGCGCGCGGCGGCCCACCCCATCGACACGTGGTCCTCCTGCATCGCCGACGACGGGATGGAGTCGACGGATGCCGGAACCGCCAGGCGCTTCAGCTCCGAGACGATCCCCGCTGCGGCGTACTGGGCGATCATGAAGCCCGAGTCGACGCCCACCTCGTGTGCGAGGAAGGGCGGCAGCCCGTTGCTGCGAGCCGGGTCGAGGGCGCGGTCCGTGCGGCGCTCCGAGATCGAGGCGACGTCGGCCACGGCGATCGCGAGGAAGTCGAGCACGTACGCCACGGGGGCGCCGTGGAAGTTGCCGTTGGACTCGACGCGCCCATCATCGGTGATGACCGGATTGTCGACGGCGGCGGCGAGCTCGCGTGAGGCGATGAGGAGGGCGTGGTCTGCGGTGTCCCGGGCGGCACCGTGCACCTGCGGCGAGCATCGCAGCGAGTATGCGTCCTGCACCCGCGTGCAGACGGCCGGGTCGCGGTGCGATGCCACGATCGGGGAGCCGGACAGCACGGCGCGCAGGTTCGCGGCGGATACCGCCTGGCCCACCTGCGGGCGCAGTGCCTGCAGGTCGGCGGCGAAGACCGCGTCGGTTCCGAGCTGGGACTCCACCGACATGGCCGCCGCGACGTCCGCCGTGTCGAGCAGCAGCGAGATGTCGTGAAGGGCGAGCAGCAGCATCCCGAGCATGCCATCGGTGCCGTTGATGAGCGCGAGCCCTTCCTTCTCGCGCAGGACGAGTGGGGCCACGGATGCTGCGGCCAGCGCGTCGGCCGCGTCGACCTCTTCGCCGTCGGCGTTGCGGACACGCCCCTCCCCCATCGCGGCGAGCGCGACGTGCGACAGCGGGGCGAGGTCGCCCGAGCAGCCGAGCGAGCCGTATTCGCGGACGATCGGGGTGATGCCGGCGTTGAGCATGGCCGCGTAGGTCTCGACGACGAGCGGACGCACCCCGGTGTGGCCGGTGGCGAGGGTCTGCAGCCGCAGCAGCATGAGGGCGCGCACGACCTCGCGCTCGACCTCGGGGCCGGTGCCGGCGGCGTGCGAGCGGATGAGGCTCGCCTGCAGCTGCATCCGTCGCTCGGGTGCGATGAAGGTCGTGGCGAGGGCGCCGAAGCCCGTCGAGATGCCGTAGTGCGGCTCGGGGTCGTCGGCGAGCCCCTCGACGAGCGCCCTCGCGGCGGCGACGCGGGCGAGGGCTTCGGGTGCGACCACGACGTGGGCGCCATGGCGGGCGACGGCGACGAGCTCGGCGGGGCTCAGCGGCGCCGCACCGACGGTGACCTCGCCGTCGGTGGCGGCGGCGGTGTCGCTTGCGGGAACAGGCGTGTCAGTGCTGTCGAGACTCGTGGTCATGCTCTGATTCCACACCGCGGGGCTGCCGCGCGACAGCCGTCCGTGACATCCTGTGTCTGTCATGCCAGACAGCTTTGGTTCTCCGCGCGCGCCACAGGCCGCGCGCATCGAGCCGGTACCGCGGACCGCCGACTCCTCCGCCGTCCGGCGGACCACTGATTCGTCTCGTACACCGCGCGCCGCGGATCCCTCGCGCCCACAGGTGCCCGCCGCCGACCAGACGCTGCGGATCCTGTCGTTCCTCGCGCGGCAGCGCGGACCAGCGCCGGCGAGCGCGATCGCGGCGACGCTCGGCATCCCCCGCTCGACCGTGTACCACCTGCTCGCCACACTGCAGGAGCACCACTTCGTGGTGCACCTCCCCGAGGAGCGGCGATGGGGCCTGGGCCTCGCCGCGTTCGAGCTCGCCGGCGGCTATTCGCGGCAGGAGCCGCTCGCCCGTCTGGGGCGCCCGGTGCTCGCGGATCTCGTCGACCGCGCAGGCGAGAGCGCGCACGTCGCCGTGATGCACGGCCGCGACGTGCTGTACATCGTCGAGGAGCGCGCGCCGCGGAGGCCCGCGCTCGTGACGGACGTCGGGGTGCGCCTGCCCGCGCACCTCACGGCGACCGGGCGGGCGATGCTCGCGGCGCTGCCGCGTGAGCAGGTGCGGGCGCTGTTTCCGGATGCCGCGGCCTTCGCCGATCGCACCGGCCGTGGTCCCCGCCGGCCCGGCGAGCTGCGCGACGTGCTGCGGCAGGTGCGTGATCGCGGTTATGCGGTCGAGGACGGCGAGGTGACGCTCGGTCTCGGGTCGGTCGGCGTCGCCGTGCTCGACCACGTCGGCTGGCCGATCGCGGCGATCGCGCTCACCTACCCCGCCGACGGCGAGCGAGACCCGGCGGTGATCGCCGCTCTCGTCGCACCCCGGGCGACGGAGCTCGGGCGGAGGATCCGCGGCGCCCGTCCGCCCGAACCGAAACTCTGAAAGGCTCTTGCAGATCTGGCCGGCGAAGCGGATAATCTGAAACAGCCTTTCAGATTGGACAAACATGGCCGAGCCCGAGCTCAGACGCGCGATCACCGACCCGGCGGCCCTCGACGCGCTCGCCCACCCCGTGCGGCTCGACCTGCTGAGCTTCCTGATGTCGCACGGTGCGGCGACCGCCTCCGAGTGCGCGCGAGCAGTCGACGACAACCCGTCGAACTGCAGCTATCACCTCCGGGTGCTCGCCAAGCACGGCCTGGTCGAATCGGTCGAGTCCGATGACGGCCGCGAGCGTCCGTGGCGCGCGACGATCACCGGTCTGAGCCTGGACCTCGACTCCGACGACCCGTCGGTCGTCGCCGGCGCGAGCGCGATGCTCGAGGCCTCCATCCAGCTCGACTATCAGCTGGCGCGCGAGCACGTGCGGCGCCGCGACCGCATCGAGGGGGCGTGGCGCGATGTCGACGCCCATGCCCAGTACGGCCTGCGGGTCAGCCCGGACGAGCTGCGCTCGATCGTCGAGCGGATCGACGCCATCGTCCGTCCCTACATCGCCGCCACCCGCGCGGACGCTCCGGAGGATGCCGAGATCGCCAGTCTTTCGCTGCTGGCGTTCCCGCGCCCGACATTCGGCGAGGCCGCGAAGTGACCTCGCGCACCGCCTTCGCGATTCCCCCCTTCCGGCGGCTCTGGGCGGCCGGGCTCATCTCCGACACGGGCGACTGGCTGCTGTTCATCGCGCTTCCGCTCGTCGTGTTCCAGCTCACCGGTTCGGCGCTCGGCACCTCCATCGCGTTCCTGTTGGAGCTCGTGCCCGCGGTGGTGCTCGCGCCGCTCGCCGCGCGGCTCATCGGCAGATTCGACCGCCGCTGGATCATGGTCGCGGTGAACATCGGACAGGCCCTCGCCCTCCTCCCCCTTCTCTGGGTGAACGAGGTCGCCGACCTCCCGCTCGCGTACGCCGTGATCTTCGTGCACGCCTCGCTCAGCACGCTGTTCGAGCCGGCGAAGAACACGCTGCTTCCCGACCTGGTCGACACCGAGCGGCTGGTCTCGGCCAATGCACTGATCGGCCTGAATCAGAACCTCGGCCGGCTCATCGGCGGTCCGCTCGGCGGCGTCCTGCTCGCGGTCGGCGATCTCGGCCTCATCGTCGCGGTCGATGCCATCACGTACGTCATCTCGGCCGTGCTCATCGCCACGCTCCCGGCAGTCGCTACGACGGCGCATGACGCCGGCGGTGCGGATGCCGACGCCCACCGCGGCGCAACCCGGGCCGATCGCCCGGTCGGTCTGCTCGAGGCGCTGCGCATCCCGCGACTGCGCGGCGCGTTCGCGGTCATCCTCGTCTCGAGCGTCGCCCAGGGCATGTTCCTCGTGCTCTTCGTGCTGTTCGCGCTCGGTCCGCTGCGAGGGTCGGATGCCGACGTCGGCCTGCTGCGCGGCATCCAAGCTGTGGGCGCTGTCGTAGCCGGGGTCGTCCTCGGGTTCATCGCACGGGGATCGTCGCCGCGGGTGCTCACCGGCGCGAGCCTGTTCGCGTTCGGTGCACTCTCCCTGGCCACCTGGAACCTTCCGCCGGTCACCACGGCCATATGGCCGTACGTCCTGCTGTTCGCGGCCGTCGGCGCGCCGGGCGTGATCATGATCGCGGGCCTGATGAGCGTGCTGCAGGAACAGTCGGAGCCGCGGCAGCGCGGCGCCGTCTTCGCCGCGGTCGGGCTGGTCAGCGCCGTCGGGCAGGCGCTCGGCATCCTCCTGGGCGCTCTCTCCGACGGAGCGATCGGACTGCTCCCGCTGCTCGAGGTGCAGGGCTGCCTGTATCTGCTGGGCGGCGTGATCGCGCTGCTGTGGCTGCCTCGCGCGGCGGATCGCCCGACGTCGAGGGCGGAAAGCGCCACGGACACCGTGAGCCGCACCGCGTGACCGCGGGCCGCCCACCGCTGCTTCGCGCTCAGTCGACATTCACCATCGACACCGTGAGCCGCACCCCGCGACCGCGGGCCACCCACCGCTGCTTCGCGCTCAGTCGACCTTCGCGACGGTCCCCTGCGTGAGCCGCACGAGTTCGTCGTAGGTCATCGGGAAGACGGTGTGCGGCGTGCCGCCGGCCGCCCAGATCTCGGGATAGCCGGCGAGGTCCTCGTCGACGATGGTGCGCAGCGGCGACGGATGCCCCGTGGGGGCGACGCCGCCGATCGCCTGGCCGGTGGCCTCGCGCACTTGCTCGGGCGTCGCGCGCTGGATCTTGCCCAGGTCCAGACGCTCGGCGAGCGCTGCGGTGTCGACGCGGTGGGCACCGCTCGTCATGACGAGGAGGGGCTCGCCGTCGCAGAGGAAGACCAGGCTGTTGGCGATCGCGCCGACCTCGACCCCGAGGGCCGCAGCCGCGAGCGGTGCGGTGGACGCGGCATCCGGGAGCACGACGATGTCGCCCGAGATGCCCACGGCTCGGATCGCGTCGTGGACGAGACGGCTGCGGGCGGGAAGCGAGGCGGACGTCGTCATCGGACAGCCTGACGACGCGGCCCGTGGGCCAGGATCTCGCCGTGCGGCATGAGCAGCCAGCCGTCTTCGGCCGCTGCCCACTCCCGCCAGCCGTCGGAGATGCGCTGCAGCCGGCCGTCGTCGGCGCCCGCCGCGCGTGCCGAATCGGCGAACGCGGACTGCAGTACCCGGTCGGCCCACATCCCACCCCACCAGGCACGGTCGGACTCGTCCTCGAACAGCCACACCGACGCGCTGGCACGGATGCCGGTGAGCCCGGCCTCCTGCGCCCACGCCTTCAGGCGCCGCCCGGCTGCGGGCTCGCCGGCCACGCTCCGGTGGGTCGTGAGGTACAGGGCGAGCCACTCGTCGAGCGCCGGGATGAGCGGGTACCAGATCACGCCCTCGTAGTCGACGTCGCGTGCGGCGACGAGTCCGTCTTCACCCGCGACGCGACCGAGCTCGCGCAGCATGTCGACGGGCCGGTCGACGTGCTGCAGCACCTGGTGCGCGTGCACGACGTCGAACTCGCCGTCGGCGTACGGCAGGGCGTACGCGTCGCCCACCTCGAACGACAGGCCCGGCGCGGTGTGATCGGCCGCGGCCTGCGCGACGACGTCGGCGGAGGCATCCGTGCCCACCACGCGACCGGGTGCGACGCGCGTGGCGAGATCCGCGGTGATCGTGCCCGGTCCGCTTCCCACGTCGAGCACCGAGACGCCGGGTCGCAGGTGCGGCAGCAGGTAGGCGGCGGAGTTCTCGGCGGTGCGCCAGCGGTGCGACCGCAGGACGCTCTCGTGGTGACCGTGGGTGTAGGCGTCGGGCATCCGTCGATGCTATCGAGGGCGCGCACTCTGATGACGCATGCGCAAATCGCTGGCTCGATAGGGCGCAATCTGCGCACTCGCCGACGGCAGGCTTGAACAATCCGGCGATCAGGTGTGCAATGGGGGTGGATGCCGCAACGCCGCGTCGTCCGCAGCGCAACGCCCACGAGGCCCGCCGAAGAAAGTACCCGCGATGATGCACACTGTGCCTTCCCTGCCCCTGCCCGATTTCGCACACGAGCGGGTCGAGGTGATCACCGGCCGGCGAAGCGGCCTCTTCATCGCCGTCGCCCTCCATTCGTCCGTTCTGGGCTCGGCTCTCGGCGGCGCCCGCCTGTGGACGTATCCGCACTGGAGCGATGCGCTCGGCGACGCCCTGCGACTGTCGGCCGCCATGACGCTCAAGAACGCCGCCGCGGGTCTGGATGCCGGCGGTGGCAAGTCGGTGATCGCTCTGCCGCCCGGCATCACCCTCGACGCCGACCGGCGCCGCGCCGCGTTCCTCGACCTGGGCGATGCGGTCGAGTCGCTGCACGGCCTGTACCGCACCGCCGAGGACGTGGGCTCGACCACCGACGACATGCTCGTCGTCAGCGAGCGCACGGAGCACGTGGTCGGGCTGCCCGACACCGTCGGCGGTTCGGGCGAGCCCGCCGGCCCCACGAGCCTCGGCGTCTACGAGTCCCTGCGTGCGACGCTCGAGCGCGTCGCCGGCACCGCCGACGTCGCGGGCCGCCGCATCACCATCTCGGGCCTCGGCCAGGTCGGCAGTCGTCTGGCGGTCCGCCTGTCGGCCGAGGGCGCGCGTCTCACCGTGACCGATGTGAACCCCGCCAAGCGCGACCTGGCGGCAGAGCTCGGCGCCGACTGGGTGAGCCCGGGCGAGGAGCACCTCGTACCCGCGGACGTGTTCGTGCCCGCCGGCATCGGCGGCCTCCTCACCGACGAGGTGATCGACGCGCTCGACGCGAAGGCCGTGTGCGGTCCTGCCAACAACCCGCTGGCCGACCACAGCGGTGCGGCGCGACTCGCCGGGCGCGGCATCCTGTACGCGCCCGACTTCGTGGTGAACGCCGGTGGCGTGATCTATCTCGACCTCGAGGCGAAGCAGCTCGGCACCCGTGCCGAGATCCTGGAACGGGTCGGGCAGATCGGCGACACCGTGCGCCGGATCTTCGACGAGGCCGAGTCGCGGGGTACGACCCCGCTCGAGGCGGCAGAGGGTCTCGCGGCCGAGCGGCTCGCCGCCGGCGGACGCCAGCACGCCCTCGCCGGCTGAGAGCAGCGACCGACGCCCGGCCGCCGTGTGGGCGGTTGGGGTCGTGCGCCGCGCCGTGCGTCTGCGCCACTGCTCACGGGGTGACACTGCGTTCCACCATTCGCGGAATCGCGTGCCAGAATCCGGGGTCGGGGTGGCATGATGGTCGCACGGCGGGCCCAGGGCGCGCCGGACGGCGATTCCCGCAGCCCCGATCGAAGGAGATCCGGTGTTCACCAGCCCCCGCCCCGATGTCGAGATCCCCGAGCTCAGCGTCTACGACTACCTCTTCTCGAGCCTGACGGACGAGGATCTGGGACGCGTCGCGCTCATCGATCCGGCCACCGGCGCCGAGACCACGTACGGCGCACTGCGCGCGCAGGTCGATCTGTTCGCCGGCGCGCTGGCCGCACGCGGCGTGGGCGTCGGCACCGTGCTGGGGGTGCTCTGCCCGAACGTCCCGGCGTTCGCGACGGTCTTCCACGGCATCCTCCGCGCCGGTGCGACCGTCACGACCGTGAACTCGCTGTACACCGCGGGTGAGATCGAGAAGCAGCTGCGGGATGCCGGGGCCACGTGGCTCATCACGGTGAGTCCGCTCCTCCCCCAGGCCGCGACCGCCGCGGAGGCCGTCGGCATCCCTCACGACCGCGTCATCGTGCTCGACGGTGCGGCCGGGCACCCGAACCTGCGGCAGCTGCTCACCGAGAGTGCGGCGGCGCCGGAGGTGTCGTTCGATCCCGCGACGCACGTCGCGGTGCTGCCCTACTCGTCCGGCACCACCGGCGTGCCGAAGGGCGTGATGCTCTCGCACCGCAACCTCGTCGCGAACGTCGCCCAGTGCCGTGTGGCGCTCGACCTGAGTGCGAGCGACCGCGTGCTGGCGGTGCTCCCGTTCTTCCACATCTACGGCATGACGGTGCTGCTCAACCTGGCGCTGCGGCAGCGGGCGAGTCTCGTGACGATGCCGAAGTTCGACCTCGTCGAGTTCCTCACCAACATCCAGAAGTTCCAGTGCACCTACCTCTACATCGCCCCGCCGATCGCGGTCGCGCTGGCCAAGCACCCGGTCGTCGATCAGTTCGACATCTCGAGCGTGCACACGGTCTTCTCGGGTGCTGCTCCGCTCGACGGCGAGACCGCCGAGACGGCCGGCCGTCGCATCAACGCCCGCATGATGCAGGGCTACGGCATGAGCGAGCTGAGCCCCGTCTCGCACGCGATGCCCAACGATCGCCACGACATCCCGGTGAGCTCGGTGGGCATCATGCTGCCCAACACCCTCAACAAGCTCATCGACACCGCGACCGGTGAGGAGATCACCGAGGTCGGCCCCGACGGTGTGACAAAGCCGGGCGAGTTGTGGGTGAAGGGGCCGAACGTCATGCTGGGCTACCTGAACCAGCCCGAGGCGACGGCCGAGACGTTGGACGCCGAGGGCTTCCTCCACACCGGCGACATCGCCGTGTACCACGAGGGCGGCTACTTCTCGATCGTCGACCGCGTGAAGGAGCTGATCAAGTACAAGGGCTACCAGATCGCTCCCGCCGAGCTCGAGGCGCTGCTCCTGGGTCACCCGAAGGTGATGGATGCCGCGGTCATCGGCGTGCTGGACGACGACAAGCAGGAGATCCCCAAGGCCTTCATCGTGCCCGCACCCGACTCGGGGCTCACCGAGGACGAGGTGATGTCGTTCGTCGCGGAGCAGGTGGCGCCGCACAAGAAGGTGCGTCGCGTCGAGTTCATCGACGCGATTCCGAAGTCCACCGCGGGCAAGATCCTCCGCAAGGACCTGCGCGCCCGCGAGGCCGCCACCGTCTGAGCCGCTCGATGCGTGCCCCCCGGCGGACGCGTTCCGCCGGGGGCACTTGGACGCCGGTGGCGGGTGCGCTCGTCGGACGGGGACGCGTGCCGGCCTGTCGGCAAGCGAGCCACCGCGAGCAAGTCGAACCCCCGCGACGCTTCAGCGCGCCGCGACATCGCAGCGCGCCGGGCGGGTCAGCGGACCTGCAGCGCGCACCCCGACCTCTCCTCTATCGCAGCGCGAACGAACGGACCCGCCCGCACGCATCCTGCTGTCCCGCGCGCCGCGCGGCCGAGCATCGCCTCGGCCCGCGCTGACTTCCCATCCGGTCGTTGAGCGAGCGAGCGCCAGCGAGCGAGACGAAACGCCGTGAACGCCCCAGCCCGCCGGGATGCGTCTCGTCGCGCCTCCCGCGCTCGAGGGCGTAGACCACTAGGTTGGCGCCATGGAGGGCGTCTGGCTCGCCGCGCTCAGCGGCCTCATCGGCGGCGGAACGCTGCTGGTGGGCGCAGGCGTGGCGTGGTTCGTCGATATCCCCCAGCGAGTGGTCGCGGGCATCATGGCGCTGGGCGCGGGTGTGCTGATCTCGACGCTCGCATTCGAGCTCGTCGAGGAGGCCGCCGACGTGGGCGGTCTCGTTCCGACGACGGCGGGGTTCCTGGGCGGCGCGGTGCTGTACATCGTCGCCGACCAGCTGATCTCCCGGCCGCGCAAGCCCAAGCCGACGCCGACAACGAGGCAGACGGATGGGAGCCGCGGGAGCGATCAGGATGCTGTTGCCGCGGAGCCGCCCGCGAACATCGCCGCCCGTCGCGCCGTCGCGGGGGCTGCGAGCAGTGCGGGCGTCGTGATCGCCGTCGGTGCGCTGATCGACGGCATCCCGGAATCCATCGTGATGGGCCTTTCGGTGCTGCAGGGCGGGATCAGCATCCCTATCGTGGCGGCGATCGCGATCAGCAACATCCCGGAGGGGCTCGGTTCGACGGCGGCGCTCAAGCGCGGCGGATCCACCGGGCGCTTCGTCGCACTGCTGTGGAGCGGCATCGCCCTCGTGACCGTGATCGCGGCGGTGCTCGGCTTCGTGGCGTTCCAGGCGGCGTCGCCGAACCTCATCGCGCTCATCACGACCATCGCGGCCGGGGGTCTGCTGGCGATGGTGTGCAACACGATGATCCCCGAGGCGTTCGACGAGCAGCACGCGCTCACCGGCCTGTGGGCGACGATCGGCTTCCTCGGCGCATTTCTGCTCCACGAGCTCGCCGGCTGACGGTTCGGTGCGAGCGCGGGAGCGATGAGTTTCCTCGGCGCCTTCCTGCTCCACGAACTCGCCGGCTGACGGTTCAATGCGACACCAGGAGCGATGAGGTTCCTCGACGCCTTGCTGCACCACCAGCTCGCCGGCTGACGGTTCAATGCGACAGCAGGAGCGATGAGATTCCTCGATGCTTGGCTCCCCCACCAACTCACCGGCTGACGGTTCGATGCGAAAGCGCGAGCGACGAGATTCCTCGGCGCATTCCTCCCCCACGAACCAGCCGGCTGACGCGTTCGGTGCGACGGTGACGGCCACGACGTTCCTCGGCATGTTCCGGCTCCCCCCTGTCGCCGGCTGACGCGTTCGATGCGACAGTGAGAGCCATGAGGTTCCTCCGCTGGCTCATGCGGTACCCCGTGGTGTGGCTCACCGTTGTCGTGCTGGTAGGGGTGCTGATCCTGGAGAGCGCGGGTGCGGGGGCCACAGCGGCCGGAGTCGCCGTCGTCTACGTCGGCGGGGTCATCGCCTGGACGCTCGTCGGCATGATCCGCGATGTGCTGCGCGGGCACATCGGGCTCGACATCCTGGCGGTCGTCGCCATGGTCGCCACCCTCGCCGTGGGAGAGTATGTCGCTTCGCTCGTGATCGTGCTGATGCTGTCGGGTGGTGAGGCCCTCGAGGACTACGCGAGTCGCCGCGCGAAGCGCGAGCTCACCGCACTGCTGGACCGGTCGCCGCGGATCGCACACGTGCTCGTGCATCCCCGGTCGGACAGCGACGAGGTGCAGGACACGGATGCCGACGATGTCCGTGTCGGCGATGTGCTGCTGGTGCGACCCGCCGAGATCGTTCCGGTGGACGCCGAGCTGCTGAGCGCGGATGCGTCCTTCGATGAGTCGTCGCTCACCGGCGAGAGTCTGCCGGTGGACCGCCGCGCGGGTGACGAGGTGCTCTCGGGTTCGGTCAACGGAGCTCGCGCGGTGCGGGTCCGTGCGGTGCGGCGCAGCGCCGACAGTCAGTACCAGCAGATCGTCGAGCTCGTGAAGCAGGCGCAGGAGGAGCGCGCGCCGACGGTGCGTCTGGCCGATCGGTTCGCGATCCCGTTCACCGCGGTGTCGCTCGTCATCGCCGGTGCGGCGTGGGGCCTCTCAGGAGATCCCACGCGCTTCGCCGAGGTGCTGGTGCTCGCGACGCCGTGTCCCCTGCTGATCGCCGCACCCGTGGCGTTCCTCGGCGGTCTGTCGCGGGCGGCCAAGGCGGGCGTGATCGTCAAGGGCGGTGCGGTGATCGAGCAGCTCGCCCGCATCCGTTCGGCGACGTTCGACAAGACCGGCACGCTGACCGAAGGTCGTCCCGACCTCGTGGCGATCGAGCCGGCCGAGGGCTTCGCTCCCGATGAGCTCCTCGCGCTCGCAGCCTCGGCGGAGCAGTACTCCAGCCATGTGCTGGCCGACGGCATCCGTCGTGCGGCGTCGGGGCGCGGCATCCCGTTGCGCACCGCCTCACAGGCTCAGGAAGTGGCGACCAACGGCGTGACGGCTGTGATCGATGGGCGCACCATCGTCGTCGGCAAGCCGGCGTACGTCGCGTCGCTGGCGCCCGATACCGTGCGACGGAGCATCGAGTCGGGCGAGGCGGCGGCCTACGTCGCGATCGATGGGCGGTTCGCCGGCGTGCTGGTGCTGGCCGACGACCCGCGGCCCGAGGCGCGCGCGGTCGTGGCGTGGCTGCGCGATCACGGCGTCGAGCGCATCGCGATGCTCACGGGAGATACGCGAGGGACAGCGGATGCCGTCGCCGGCGCGGTCGGGATCACCGACGTGTACGCCGAGCTCCTGCCGCCCGAGAAGGTTCATCTCGCGGGGCAGATCCGCCCACGACCGGTACTGATGGTCGGCGACGGCGTCAACGATGCGCCGGTGCTCGCAGCCGCCGACGTCGGTGTCGCCATGGGGGCCAAGGGCTCCACCGCGGCCGGCGAGGCAGCCGATGCCGTCGTGCTGAAGGACTCGCTGCTCGGCGTCGCCGAAGCGGTGTCGATCGGGCGTCACACGCTGCGGATCGCCTACACGGCCATCTGGATCGGCATCGCCCTGAGCATCGGGCTGATGCTCATCGCCACGACCGGGGTGATCCCGGCCGTGGCGGGCGCGTTGATCCAGGAGGCCGTGGATCTCGCCACGATCCTCTACGCGTTGCGCGCACTCACCGGTCCGGCGACCGGTCTGCCTCGCCCGGCGGAGCCTCAGGCCTTCGCGACGGGAACGATGAGCTCGGTGACCCACTCCGACTGAGGAAGCTCGGGGGCTGCCTCCAGGTAGACCTCGCGCGTGGGGCCGACGATGCGGTAGCCGTCGTCGACGACCTGGTTCATGAGTGTCATCCAGGACCTGCCGATGCTCGGCATGTCTCCGCGGTGCGTGAGGACGCCGGCGGTCGGGATGCGAGGCAATTCGACCACGTCGTACCCGTCGCCCTGGACGGGTGCCGGGTCGGCCGTGAAGCTCACGTGCACCGAGAGCTCCTCAGAATCGGGCACGGTCTCGTACCAGAACACGCCGGGCTCATGCAGAGGGCGGCCCGCGGCACCGAGCGCACGCTCGAGGCGTTCCAGCAGGGGATCGATCACGGGTGAGACGTTCTCAGGCCCCATCCCGGGTGCGCGCCCTTCGACGGCGTAGACGGTGACGGGGTCGATCGAACGGTATTCGACAGCGGACATGGCGTTTCCTTCCAAGGCGCGGAGACGTTCGGCGATCTGCTCGAGCCGATCCTGATCGGCGGCGATCGAGGCCTCGAGCTGCGCGCGGCGCTGAAGCAGCGCCTCGCGCATCGCCGCGGACCGATCGCCGGCCGACAGGACACTGCCGATCACATCGAGACCGCAGCCGAGCTCGCGCAGTTCGACGAGTCGCAGCAGGTCGGCCAGCTGCGCGTCGGCGTAGTGGCGGTATCCGGTGCGATCATCGACGTGCGCCGGAGGCAGGATGCCGATCGCGTCGTAGTGACGCAGCATCCGCACGCTCACCCGCCCGATCGCGGCGAAGTCTCCGATGGTGTACATGGTGAAGTCCACGCTCGACCCTGACACAGTGTGAGAGTCAACCAGAAGACCAGGACGAGGAACAGGTCGCCGGACATGGCGTCGTTCGGGACCTTTCCGGCGTCCCAGAGAGCGTGCCGGATCCGACGTGGCGCGGGGCCGCGCCGCCGGGTGCCGGCTCGGTCAGAAGGGTGCGCTGCCCGCGTCGTCGGCGCTGGCGCTGGCGCGGGCGCGGGCGCTGTGGAAGACCGGAACCTTCCGTTCTGGCTGCACCACGTAGCGCCGGCCGGTGGGCGAGATCCACTCGAGCGCACCACCGGAGCCCGGAAGCTGCGTGACGACCCAGTCGGTGTTGTCTTTCACCAGGTGGTGGCCCTTGCACAACGGAGCATTGTTCTCGAGCGCGGTCTCGCCCTGGTCGGCCCATCTGATCTGATGGTCGACCTCGCACCGGGAGGCCGGCACCCCGCAACCCGGACCCATACACCGATCCGCTCGCCATTTCACCAGCTTCTGCAACGCGGCCGGCGGCGAATACCGGTCCCGACCGACGGAGAGCACGATGGCAGTCTCGGGATGGGTCAGCACGCGCATCCACTTGGCGTCGCCGCCGCAGAGTTCCCTGGCCCGCGACAGCGAGATCGGCCCGATCCCTTCGACCACGGGCGGGTCACCCGCCACGGCAGCCTGGTCGTCGAGCAGTGACAGCACCGGGACGGTCACGACGACCGAGGCCCTGATGCCCGACGCAGCGGCCGGAAGGTGCTCGGTCGTGCCGTCGATGAGAAGGTCGGCGACGATGTCGGCGCGGATCTGATCGAGCGTCCGCGTCTCGCCGGGCGAAGCCTTGATCACCTTGGCCATCGCGGTCGCCCGACCGTAGATGGCGTGCAGCTCGACCTGCGGCCCGTGCAGCAGCAGCAAACCCATGCCGTCTGCACCGGACTCGACCACGACACGCCGACCATCGACTGCCGCTGCGTGACGCTCCTCGAGCGTCTTACTCTCGGCCCGCGCGATGAGGTCACGAAGACTGCGGCGGAACGCTCCGACCGGCTCAGCCTCGGCGAGCGCGACGGCCCGGTCGGCGACGTCGGCTCGCAGCTCGGGCGCGACCTGATCGACGAGGTCGACGAGGATCTCGGCGTGCTTCTCGGTGATCCGTGCCCCCGACAGCGCATCAAGCGCGCTCGGATAGCGGTTGACCAGAGCGTCGGCCTGCAGAAGAAGGCGACCGGCCGCGTACTCGGTGATCCGCATTCCGGCGGAGAGTTCGAGGCGGATCGACCGCTCTGCCATCTCCACGGCGCCCGCCCCTCTCCCCACGATTAGCTCGAGCTCCTCACGCCGCATCGCCTCGATCCTGCGCAGCCGCTCAGCGGCGAACACGGCGAGCATCGTGGCGGTCTCGAGCACCAAGTCCACGGCGTCCGGTACCGCTGGGACGAACGCGTCACCACCGTCGTCAGCGCACCCGAACCGCTCGGGATCGGAATGCGGCGGACGGTGACTCATATCTCGAGTTTAGAACATATGTTCGAAGATCGCAATCATCTCTTCTGCACGACCTGCGCCGGCCCGCAGGTTCACACCGCGCGACCGCAGCGGGAAGCACGGCGGATGCACTCGACACGGAGATCAGCGACACCTTCGCCGAATGCGCCCCGCTTGAGGGTGCGAAGGACCGGATGCCGCGCCCACTGCGGGCCGCGGCATCCGTGTCGTTGACCGAAGGCGGCTACGGCTGCACGCACACGAATCCGGCAATCCTCACTCGCCGTCGTTGAACGAGCGAGGAACGAGCGATATCGAACGCCCCGGACTAACGCCGGGTAACCGCGTCCCCTTCGCCCCGGTCACCGACCGAGCGACGAACGAGCGAGACGAAGGCCCCCAACCGCACCGACCAACGCCAGATCACTGCACCCCTGCGCCCCGGTCTCCGACCGAGCGAGGAACGAGCGAGACGAAACGCCCCGAACCGCAGCGACCTAGGCGGTTTCCCAAAGGTCGTCGTCGGCGTCGACCACACCGGGCGCGTCGATCGACAGACCGTGCAGCAGCTCGAGTGCCGCGCGAGCCTCGTCGATCCGGCCCTCGACGGCGAGCTCGCGGATCCGCACCGACGGCTGGTGCAGCAGCACCCCGGCGAGGTGGCGCAGCGCGGCCTCGACCTCGTCGCCGGCGCCGCGCGAGCGGGCGCGGGCGATCTCGGCGTCGAGCGTCTTCAGCACGTCGGTGCGGAGCGCCGTGATCGCGGGACCCGCGAGGCGGTCGGCGTGGAACTCGGTCGCGGCATCCCCCACGATGACGCGTGCGTCGGCGTGCGCGTTGAGCTCCTGAAGCGGGGCGTGCAGCCGGATCGTCTCGAGGTCGAGCAGCTCGACACCGGCCACGGCGCCGACGGCCGGGTCGACGTTGCGGGGCAGCCCGAGATCGATCACGAGCACCCGCCGGCCCGGAACGAAGGCATCGGCGTGCACGACCGCGTCGGCGGTGCAGGTGATGACGACATCAGCATCGGCCGCTGCCGCCGCGAAGTCCGACACCGGGATGAGTCCGTGCTGCGCGGCGAACCCCTCGGCCCGCCCCGAGGGCGAGAACACGTGCACGTCACCGGCACCGCGAGCGCGCAGGGCGTCGACGGTGCGGGCCGCGTAGCGCCCGGTGCCCACGAGTACGACACGGGCGGCCGCCCAGTCGGCGACACGGCTCGAGGCCAGCTCGAGGGCGAGGCGCACGAGCGAGCGGTGGGCGCCGCGCAGCTGGGTGCGGTTGCGCACGCCACGACTGGTGTGCGTCGCCTTCTGGAACAGGCGCTCCAGCTCACTGCTGGTCATGCCGTCGGCACGCGCGGCGTCGAGGGCGCGACGCACCTGGCCGGAGATCTCGTCTTCGCCGACGACCATCGACTCGAGGCCGCTGGTGACCGCGAACAGGTGGGCTGCGGCATCCGCTCCCTGGTGCACCGCGACGGACGCGCGCAGCAGATCGACGGGAACATCGGATGCCGCGGCCATGGCTTCGACGACCGACTCGACCGCGACGGCCTCGCCGCCGGTGAGCGGCTCGTCGATGTCGAGATACGCCTCGAACCGATTGCACGTGGCGAGCACGACGGCGCCGGACACGAAGAGCTCGTCATCCACGAGGGCGCGCGTCGCCGTGGGCGCTCCCACAGAGAGACGCTCCAGGATGTCGAGACTCGCGTTCCGGTGGTTCGCGGTCAGACAGAGGAGCACAGACCTAATCTTAACGTGTGTCGTTGCATGACTCTCACCCTTCCGTCCTTCAGAGAAACGATCCCCCCGCGCTGATACGCGCCTACCGGGGTGATCGTCCGACCCGGACGCCGGTGTGGTTCATGCGCCAGGCGGGACGATCTCTGCCCGAGTACCGCGAGCTGCGCGTGGGCACCGACATGCTCGACGCCTGCCTGAACCCCGAGCTCGCCAGCGAGATCACGCTGCAGCCGGTGCGCCGCCACGGCGTCGACGCGGGCATCTTCTTCAGCGACATCGTGATCCCGGTGCGTCTGTCGGGCGTCGACGTGCGCATCGTCGCGGGCCGCGGGCCGGTGCTCGAGAACCCGGTGAGGACGGCGGCGGATGTCGCGGCTCTGCCGCCGCTCGACCCCGAAGCGCTCGCACCGATCCGCGAAGCGGTGGCGCTCACCGTCGCGGAACTCGGCACCACGCCGCTCATCGGCTTCGCCGGCGCGCCGTACACCCTCGCGTCGTACCTCGTGGAGGGCGGCCCGTCGAAGGAGCAGCTGCGCACCCGCGCGCTCATGCACTCCGACCCCGAGACGTGGTCGGCGCTGCTGACGTGGTGCGCCGAGATCACCGGCGCCTTCCTTGCGGCCCAGATCGAGGCGGGAGCGTCCGCCGGGCAGCTCTTCGACTCGTGGGCGGGTTCGCTGAGCCTCGCCGACTACACGCGGCACGTCGCGCCGTTCTCGGCGCGGGCGCTCGAGCCGGTGCGGGAGCTCGGCGTGCCGCTCGTGCACTTCGGCGTCGGCACCGGCGAGCTGCTCGCCGCGATGCGCGACGTCGGGGTCGACACCGTCGGCGTCGACTGGCGCCTCCCCCTCGACGAGGCCGTGCGCCGCCTCGGCCCGGACGTGTCGGTGCAGGGCAACATCGACCCCGCACTGCTCCGCGCCCCGTGGCCGGTTCTCGAGGCCCACATCGTCGACGTGCTCGAACGCGGCCGCGCCGCCCGCGCGCATGTGCTGAACCTCGGCCACGGCGTTCCGCCCGACACCGACCCGACCGTGCTCACGCGCATCGTGGAGTTCGTCCACGCGCATGGCTGAGTCCGGCGCGAGCAGTCGCTTCACCGTCGTCGGCGGCGGCGTCGCAGGGCTCGTGGTCGCGCGCCGGCTCGCGGCGTCGGGCGCGGCCGTGACGCTGTTCGAGGCATCCGATCGCCTCGGCGGAACCGTCGCGCGGCACGAGGTGGGCGGGCTCGCCCTGGACGCCGGCGCCGAGAGCTTCGCCGTCCGCGGCGGGGTCGTCGCAGCCCTACTCTCCGAGCTCGGACTCGCCGACGACATCGTCGCGCCCGCTCCGGGCCCGGCGTGGCTGCTGCCCGTGACCGGCGAGGCAGTGCCCCTGCCGGCAACGGCGCTCCTCGGCATCCCGTCCGATCCGCTCGCTCCCGATGTCGTGCGGGTCGTCGGTCGCGCCGCCGCCGAGCGTGCGGTCGAGCTCGACGCCCGCCCCGTGGAAGCGCTGCCGCCCACGCTCGGCGCCCTCGTCCGACAGCGCTTCGGCGACGAGGTCCTCGACCGCCTGGTCGCACCGGTGGTGCACGGCGTGCACTCGCAGCATCCCGACGACGTGCCCGTCGCCCGCGCACATCCGGGACTCGCCGACGCCGTTGCGAGCGCCGGTTCGCTCGGGGCGGCCGTCGCGCAACTGCGGGCTGCCGCTCCCCCGGGGTCCGCCGTCGCCGGCCTTCGCGGCGGCGTCAACCGCATCGTGCCCGCACTCGCGGAGGATCTCGCCCGCCGTGGCGGCGACATCCGGCTCGGCACCCGCATCGACGACCTGGAGTCGGTCGGCGGCATCGTGATCGTCGCGACGCCCGCCCTGGTGGCGACCGCCGCGCCGGGCCGCCGCATCGACCTCGTCACCCTCGTGGTGGAGCAGGACGAACTGGATGCCGCACCCCGCGGCACCGGACTGCTCGTCGCCGCCGGGGCACCCGTCGGCGCCCGCGCGCTCACCCACGCGACCGCCAAGTGGGCGTGGGTGCGCGAGGCCGCCGCGGGCCGGCACGTGCTGCGCCTGTCGTACGACGCGACGCCCGCCGATCCGGTCGCCGCGGCGCGTGCCGATGCCGAGGTGCTCCTCGGCGTGCCGCTGCCCGTCGTGGTGGACGCGGCCCACGTGTCGTGGGTGCGGCCCGCCGCCGCCGTGCCGTCGGGCGGGGTGACGGTCGTCGGCGAGACGGTCGCCGGGTCGGGCCTCGCCGGCATCGTCGCCCACGCCGAGCGCACCGCCGCCGACCTGCTGTCGCGCTGAGCGGAGGGGTCCCCCGGCGCTTTCGTGGCGACTCGCCAAAATCGCCTTCTCGGCAACGGGAGGGCGCAGACCGCACTCCCATCCTGGCGAGTCGCCAGGAACTCACCGCGAATCCTGCACAAATTGGCGACTCGCCAAAATCGCCTTCTCGGCAACGGGAGGGCGCAGGCCGCACCCCCAATCCTGGCGAGTCGCCACGAACTCACCGCGAATCCTGCACAAGTGGCGAGTCGCCAAAATCGCCTTGTCCGCACCGGGAGGGCGCCGACAGACCACACCCCGAATCCTGGCGAGTCGCCACGAATCACTGCTCGGCCCCGCAACTCTTGGCGATTCGCCAAGAGCCGCCGGCTCCGACGCCGGGCCCACCAACCCCGGGCCGCCCTGCGACGCACTGCTCCGACCCAAAGCTCGGGCGCAGAACGGCCGGCGGGCAGCACGCTGGGCGCGGAGTGAAATGATGGAGGCATGACCGACGTCGCGGCGAACTCCCCTGAAACCCTCGGCTACACCCTGTGGGCGGTCTTCCGGCGCAACGCCACGGCCGGCCCCTCACCCGTCACCGACCTGACGGCCGCGGTCGCCGAGGTCGAGGCATCCGGCGTCACCGTCCGGGGGTTCTACGACGTCTCGGGCCTGCGTGCCGACGCCGACCTGATGATCTGGCTCACCGGCACCGGCGTCGCCCCCGAGGTGCTGCAGTCCGCCCTGCGGACGCTGCGCCGCGCCGAGCCGCTCACGTCGCTCGTTCCGGTGTGGAACGCGATGGGCGTGCACCGCGACGCCGAGTTCACGGCCAGCCACCTGCCCGCGTTCATGCGCGACAAGGATCCCGAGGCCTGGCTCACCGTCTATCCGTTCGTGCGGTCGTACGAGTGGTACATCCTGCCCGACGAGGAGCGTCGCCAGATGCTCGCCGACCACGGGCGCAAAGGGGCCGCGCACCGCAGCGTCCTGAGCAACACCGTCGCGTCGTTCGCACTCGGCGACTACGAGTGGATCCTCGCGCTCGAGGCACCCGAGCTCGTGGAGCTGGTCGACCTGATGCGCGACCTCCGCCAGACCGACGCGCGCCGCCATGTCCGCGAAGAGGTGCCGTTCTACACCGGCCGCCGCATCACCGTCGACGAGATCGCCGAGGTGCTCGCGTGAGCGCTTCATCCAGGAGCGCGCTGCGCATCGGCACGCGCGGGAGCACCCTGGCCCTCGCCCAGACCGGCATGGTGGCGGACGACCTCGCCGACGCGACCGGCGTCACCACGGAACTCGTCACGATCACCACCGAAGGCGACCGCTCGAAGGAGCCGCTGTCCCGCGCCGGCGGCACGGGCCTCTTCACGGGTGCGCTGCGCGACGCACTGCTCGCGGGCCAGTGCGACGTCATCGTCCACTCGCTCAAAGACCTGCCGACGGCGCCGCACGACCAGCTCGTCATCGCCGCGATCCCGGCACGGGAAGACCCCCGCGACGCGCTCTGCGCGCGCGACGGACTCACGCTCGCCACCCTCCCCGCCGGCGCGCGCGTGGGCACCGGCTCACCCCGGCGCATGGCGCAGCTGCGCGCCCGCCGCCCCGATCTCGAGGTCGTCGACATCCGCGGCAACGTCGACACGCGGCTCGGCAAGGTCACGAGCGGGGAGTTGGATGCCGTCATCCTCGCCGCCGCCGGGCTCCGCCGCATCGGACGCACCGACGTCGTCACCGACTACCTCGACGCCGACTCCTGGCCGACGGCACCGGGCCAGGGCGCCCTCGCGATAGAGGTGCGCCGCGGCGAGGAGGATCTCGTCCGCGCCCTCGACCATGCCGAGACGCGCGCCGCCGTGGAGGCCGAGCGCGAAGTACTCGCCCTTCTCGAGGCCGGCTGCTCGGCACCCGTGGGCGCACGCGCCGTCGTGGACGCGGGACTCCTCCTGCTGTCGGCGCGCGTCTACAGCCTGGACGGCGCGACGGCTCTCACCTCGTCCCACGCCACCACGTGGCCCGAAGACGAGGGCGACCCGCCGCGCGAGGTCGCGGCATCCGTCGCCCGTGAACTGCTCGACGCCGGCGCCGCCGGCCTGACGGGAGAACGCCCGTGACCCCCCACCTCGCCGGTGCCACCGCCCGGCCCCGCCGCCTGCGCGCGACCCCCGCGATGCGCCGCCTCGTCGCCGAGACGCGACTGCACCCGGCCGAGCTGATCCTGCCGATGTTCGTGCGGGAGGGCGCCACCGAGCCCGTGCCGATCTCGTCCATGCCGGGTGTCGTGCAACACACAACCGAGAGCCTGAAGAAGGCGGTGACGGATGCCGCGGCCGCCGGCATCGGCGGCATCATGCTGTTCGGCGTGCCCGAGCACAAGGACGCGACGGGCTCCGGTGCGACCGATCCCGACGGCATCCTGAACGTGGCGACCCGCATCGCAGCCGCCGAGGCGGGCGACGCGCTCGTCGTGCAGACCGACCTCTGCCTCGATGAGTTCACCGACCACGGTCACTGCGGCGTGCTCGATGCGAACGGCTACGTCGACAACGACGCCACGCTCGAGCGCTACCGCGACATGGGCGTCGCCCAGGCCGAAGCCGGCTCGCAGCTGCTGGGCCTGTCGGGCATGATGGACGGCCAGGTCGCCGCCGTGCGCGATGCGCTCGACGGCTCCGGCTTCGGGAACACCCCGATCCTGGGCTACGCCGCCAAGTACGCGTCGGCGTTCTACGGCCCCTTCCGCGAGGCGGTGCAGTCCTCGCTCGAGGGCGACCGTCGCACCTACCAGCAAGACCCGGCGAACCGGCGCGAGGGCGCACTCGAGGTCGACCTCGACATCGCCGAGGGCGCCGACATCGTCATGGTGAAGCCCGCGATGAGCTACCTCGACGTGCTCGCCGACACCGCGGCCGTGAGCCCCGTGCCGGTGTGGGCGTACCAGGTGTCGGGCGAGTACGCCATGATCGAGGGCGCCGCCGCGAACGGCTGGATCGACCGGCGCCGTGCGATCGAGGAGTCGGTGATCGGCATCCGCCGTGCCGGCGCCGACGCCGTGCTGACCTACTGGGCGATGGAGCTGGCGGAGTGGATCCGATGACGACGAACGAGCAGGAGTTCGCCCGCGCCCGCGGCGCGATGCCGGGTGGCGTCAACTCGCCGGTGCGCGCGTTCGGCTCGGTGCACGAGACGCCCCGCTTCTTCGTGGCGGCCTCTGGCCCGTACGTCACCGACGTCGAGGGGCGCGAGTACGTCGACCTCGTCGGCTCATGGGGTCCCGCGATCCTCGGGCATGCGCATCCCGCCGTCGTGAAGGCGGTGCAGGATGCGGCCGCCCACGGCCTCGGCTTCGGCGCGAGTACGCCCGGCGAGACCGAGCTGGCGGAGCTGATCGCGGACCGCGTGCTTCGACAGGCTCAGCAACCGGGGGGAACGGCGACGCACCCCGTGGAGCGCGTCCGCCTCGTGTCGACCGGCACCGAAGCGACGATGACGGCGATCCGCCTCGCGCGCGGCGCGACCGGACGAGACCTGGTCGTGAAGTTCGCCGGCCACTACCACGGGCACTCCGACGGCCTCCTGGCCGAAGCGGGCTCGGGCGTCGCGACCCTCGCGATGCCGGGCTCGGCGGGCGTTCCCGCCCCGATCGCCGCGCAGACCCTGGTGATCCCCTACAACGACCTCGATGCCGTGCGGGAGGTCTTCGCCGCCCGCGGCGACGACATCGCGGCGATCATCGTGGAGGCCGCCCCCGCGAACATGGGCATCGTGCCGCCCGCCCACGGCTTCAACGCCGAGATCACCGACATCGCCCACGCGCACGGCGCCCTGCTGATCCTCGACGAGGTGCTGACGGGGTTCCGCGTCGGCCCCGCCGGCTGGTACGGCATCGACCCGGTGCCGTTCGCCCCCGACCTCATCACGTTCGGCAAGGTCGTCGGCGGCGGGCTCCCGCTCGCCGCACTCGGCGGATCCGCGGCGCTGATGGAGCTGCTCGCGCCGCTCGGGCCGGTGTACCAGGCCGGCACGCTGAGCGGAAACCCGCTCGCCGTCGCGGCCGGGCGCACCACGCTCGACCACCTCGACGCCGACGCCTATGCCCGCATCGACGCCGCCGCGACGACGATCGCGGATGCTGCGGCATCCGCCCTCACCGAAGCCGGTGTGACGCACGTCGTGCAGCGCTCGGGCAACCTGTTCTCGATCCAGTTCGCCGCCGAGCCGCCCGTCGACTACGACACGGTCAAAGCGCAGGAGGCCTACCGCTACCCGCCCTTCTTCCGCGCCATGCTCGCGCAGGGCGTCTCGCTGCCGCCGTCGGTGTTCGAGGCGTGGTTCGTCTCGGCCGCGCACGACGACGCCGCCGTGTCGCGCATCGTCGATGCCCTCCCCGCCGCCGCACGAGCCGCCGCCGAGGCACGCCCCGGCTGACCCACCGACAAGGACGATGATGTCCCGACGCACCCTCGCCGCGACCGCGCTCCTGGTGGCCGGGTTCGCGGTCGTTGCGTGCGCTCCTTCCGCGGGGCCCGTGGGCGCGACGGCGTCCCGCATGGCCACCCCGCCGGCGACGGAGGCCGCGGCCCCCGCGCCGAGGCCGACGTGGACACCGTCCGAATTCGACGCCGCACTGTCGGCCGAACTGATCGAGATGCTGGCGCAGGATCAGGCCGATCGCCTCGCCGGCGACGGCGAGGGCACCGACGAGGAGCGCACGGAGCGCCTGCGCGAGATCATCGTCGCCCACGGCTGGCCGACGTATTCGCTGGTCGGCGAGGAGGCGGAAGACGCGGCGTGGGCGATCGCCCAGCACTCGGACCATGACCCCGACTTCCAGCGCGAAGCGCGGGAATGGCTGCTGATCGCCGTGGAGAACGACGACGCCTCCCCCGGCAACCTCGCCTACCTGACCGACCGCATCGCCGTGGGCGCCGGCGAGCCGCAGACGTACGGTACGCAGATCGGCTGCGCCGAAGACGGCCCCGAGCCCTCGACGCCCATCGCGGACGAGGCGGCGGTCGACGAGCGACGCGCCGAGGTGGGCCTGCCGCCCCTCGCCGACTACTACGCCGAGCTCGAGACCGTCTGCGCCGCGGAATAGGTCCGGCGCCCGCACAGGGAGGGAAGCGATGACCCGCCTCTTCGCCGTCCACGGCGACATCACCACTCAGACCGCCGACGCGATCGTCAACGCCGCCAACAACGCCATGCGCGGCGGCGGCGGTGTCGACGGTGCGATCCACCGCGCCGGCGGCCCCGACATCCTTCGCGACTGCATCGCGCGCTTCCCGCACGGGCTCGCCACCGGCGACGCCGGCTGGACGACCGCCGGTCGCCTCGCCGCGCGGTGGGTCGTGCATACGGTGGGACCGGACTTCGGCGCCGGCCAGCGTGATCGCGGACTGCTCGAGTCCTGTTACCGGCGCTCACTCGAGGTGGCCGGCGAGCTGGGCGCCTGCAGCATCGCCTTCCCGCTGATCAGCGCCGGGGTCTACGCGTGGCCGCGGCGCGAGGCGATCACCACCGCGATCGACACGATCGCCGCCAGCGGGACCTCGCTCGACAGCGTGGCGCTCGTCGCCCACGACAAGCCCGCGCACGACGAGATCGCGTCGGCGCTCGTGATGACGACATCCGTCCGCATCCTGCAGGGCGTGCGCGAGTTGCACCGGCGGGGTTTCCATGGCCTGCGGGTGCAGCCCGGCATGGCACCCTCGGGGATGTACTGGCGGATCGTGCTGACGGATGCCGCCGACCCGGACGCCACGATTGCCTACACGTCAGGCGCCGAGACCGAGTTCGCGGGCGGCACCGTCGACGCGATGACGACGCCGGCCGCCGTCGCGGAACTGATCCTCCGGGCTCTTCCCCGCCTCGCCGCCACCCACGACGCCCCGGCGTACGCGGCGTGGTTCGCCGGGCTTGTCGCGGCGGTCGAACCGCAGCACGCGCTGCCCGTCTCGTTCGCCGACTACTTCGACGACAGCGCCGGATGGGAGATCGGCTGGGGAAGCGGGTTCCGCTATCCCGCGCCGTCGGCGTGACCGGGGCGCGCCGCGCACGGCGTTCTGAAAAGCCCCGTCCAACCGGGCAAAAGCAGAAGGCCCCCGCGCTGCGGGAGCCTTCTTTCTGGTGGACCTGAGGGGAATCGAACCCCTGACCTCCTCGATGCGAACGAGGCGCGCTACCAACTGCGCTACAGGCCCGTGAACCTCAGAAACACTATCACGGTTCGAGGTCCGCCCCGAATCCGGGGGACCCCTCGGAAGACCCTATTCGCCGGACGCGCGGCGGGTCAGCAGCTGGCGGACATGCGCCTCGATCTCGGCGTCGTCGACGTATCTCATGCGGGTGTAGACCGAGTCGGCGGATGCTTCCCGGGCGACCCGAGCAGTGTCGATCGACGGCGGCTGCTGGGTCTCGGTCCGGGCCAGCATGGCCTGCTCGAGAGCGGCCTGCCGCAGGGCCGCACGTGCGGCCTCGGCATCCAGCACGGCGGCGGCACGTGACCCGGCCGACGCCGTCAGCGGGCGCGGCAGGTCGCGCGGAGCCCATTCCCGCTGCTCCCGCTCGAGCGCGACGTCCTGCAATTCGGCGGCGCGCAGGGCGGCGGCCCGCTGCTCGGAGGCACGGCGGGGTACGGCATCCGTCTGCCGCACGGCCGCACGCGCCGCGACACGGGACAGGCGATGAAGTGTGATGCCCGACACCATCACGAGACCGACGCCCACCCACAGCAGCGTCTGGACACCCGCGGTCAGAGTCTCGAACACACCCCAGGCGGCGAGCCCGAGACCGCCGAGACCCACGAGCGTCGCGACGAGGCGGAAGATGCGGCGTACGCGCGCGCGGCGCGCGGCAGGGATCGCGCGCGCGGCGGCGAGCTCGGCACGCGCAGCCTCCTCGGCCGATGCGCGCGCGGCGCGTGCGCGCTCGAGGTCCACACGGGCGGCCGCCTCGGCGGCGACGCGCTCGGTGCGGGCGCGCTCGCGCTCGAGCCGCGCAGTGGCTTCGGCCACCTCACGCTCGGTCCGGGCACGCTCGAGGTCGACGCGCGCCTCTTCGAGTGCCGCATGCTCCCGTTCGGCGAGTGCGCGCTTGGCGAGCCGCTGCTGCGCAGCAGCGGTGCGGGCGTTGAGCTCGAGCCGCACTTCTTCCGGCGTCTCGCTCGTCTCGGCGAGCACGCGCAGGGCCTGGTTCAGGCGGACGGCGTTGCGCTCGGCCGCGTCGAACTGACGGCGACTGTGCCACGACGGGAGCAGGTAGACGAGCCACAAGACCACGGCGACGAGAACGATCACTCCCCCGCCCCATACCTGCCCGCCCATGCAGACCACGGTATGCGACGGATGCCGGAGCCCTCGGCACCCGCGGGCGTGTCCCTCAACCCCGCCCGGCGTCCGGACGTGACCTGAATACTCGAGATAGCGCGTCCCGAGGCCTCGATCGCTACGCGTGCAGGCGGTCGCTGGGCGGCACGGTGGCGGCGTCCTGGGGTGCCCGGCCCGACACCCAGCGCTGGAGCACTCCCTCGGGCACGTCCTCGCGCACCAGGGCGAACGCGTAGTGGTCGCGCCAGTCGCCGTCGATGTGGATGAACCGCCGCCGCAGCCCCTCGTAGCGGAAGCCGAGCTTCTCGACCACGCGCAGGCTGGCGCGATTCTCGGGACGGATGCAGATCTCCATGCGGTGCAGGCGCAGCTCCGAGAAGCAGACGTCGGTGGCGAGCGCGACGGCGGTCGGCGTGATGCCTCGGCCCGCGAACCGCTCGCTGACCCAGTACCCGATCGTGGCGGAGGCCAGCGAGCCGCGCGCGATGCCCCACACGTTCAGCTGGCCCGCGATCTCACCGTCGGACTCCATGACGAAGGGCACGCCTGCGCCGTCGCGATACTGCTGCAGCAGCCGGCGTACGCCCATCCGCATGTCGAACGACACCGGCCCGTCGGGGCTGGTCGCCTCCCACGGGCGCAGCCAGCCGCGATTGGACAGCAGCTCGTTCTGCAGCACGCGCGCGTCGCGCTGGCGCACGAGCCGGATGGCCACCGAGCCATGCCTGCGGGGAGCCGACAGATCCACGAGACTCCCTCGAACGGGCGGCGCGATCCGGAGATCAGAGTTTCGCCGCGAACTCCTTGAACCAGGGACGCAGTGCGGGGCCGAGATCGTCGCGATCCGCCGCGAGCTGCACGATGGCCTTGATGTAGTCCACCCTATCGCCGGTGTCGTAGCGACGGCCACGGAAAACCACGCCGTACACACCCGGACCGTCAGGGTCGGTCGCGAGCTCCTGCAGCGCGTCGGTGAGCTGGATCTCGCCGCCCTTGCCCGGCTCGGTGCGCTCGAGGATCTCGAACACGCTCGGCGACAGCACGTAGCGGCCGATCACTGCGAGGTTCGACGGTGCGTCCTCGGGGCTGGGCTTCTCGACGAGGCCGTTGACCTTGACGACGCCGTTGCCGTCGGTCGACTCGACCGAGGCCACGCCGTACAGATTGATCTGCGCGGGGTCGACCTCCATGAGGGCGACGATCGCCGCTCCGGTCCGCTCGTGCGCCGCGATCATCGTGGTGAGCAGCTCGTCCCTCTCGTCGATCAGGTCGTCGCCCAGCAGGACGGCGAACGACGAGTCGCCGACGTGTGCCTTGGCCCGCAGCACGGCATGTCCCAGGCCCTTCGGCTCACCCTGGCGCACGAAGTGGATGTCGGCGAGATCGCTCGACTCCAGCACACGGCGAAGGCGATCGGTGTCGCCCTTGTCCTTCAGCTTCTCTTCGAGCTCGGGCACCGAGTCGAAGTGATTCGAGATGGCGTTCTTGTTGCGTCCGATGATGACGAGGATGTCGTCGATGCCTGCCTGCGCCGCCTCTTCGACGACGTACTGGATCGCCGGCTTGTCGACGACGGGGAGCATCTCTTTGGGCATCGCCTTCGTTGCCGGGAGGAAGCGGGTGCCGAGACCGGCGGCCGGAATGACGGCCTTGATCGGAGAATGGGGCATCTTCCGAGTCTAGACGTGACGCCGCCGCGGCCGATTTCGCGCGCGACCGGGAGCGGAGCCGCGCGCCGTAGAATCGACACCATGTCCGACGCCATCGCCGATGCGAAGCGCGCCCTGCGCGCAGAGCTTCGCGAGCGCCGCCAGCTGATCACCCCGCAGGCCCGCGAACTCGCCGAGGCCGGCATACAGGCTCAGCTGGACGCCCTCGTCGCCGAGCACGGCGCCGAGGCGATCTCCTGCTTCCTGTCCATCACCACCGAACCCGGCACACGTTCTTTCGTGACGGATGCCGTGGCCCGCGGCATCCGTGTCCTGCTTCCGGTGACGCGCACCGACGGCCTGCTGGACTGGGCGGTCGCCACCCCCGAGGGCGACATCGCCGAGGGGATGTTCGGACTCCCCGAGCCCGTCGGGGAGCTGCTCGGACCGATCGCCGTCAACGACGTCGACCTGCTGATCATCCCCGCCGCCGCGGTCGATCGCACCGGGATGCGCCTCGGCTGGGGCCGGGGCTTCTACGACAAGACCATCGGGTCGATGGAGCGCTGCCCTCCCGTGTACGCGGTCGTCTTCGACTCCGAGTTCGTCGACGAGCTTCCGAGCGACGAACTCGATCAGCGCGTCACCGGCGTCGTCACGCCCACGCGCACCATCACCCTCGCGCCCACCCGGCGCTGATACCCACCGAGAGAGCCCCATGCCCACCTACGCCTACGCCTGCAAGCAGTGCGGTCACCGCTTCGACGCGGTGCAGTCCTTCGCCGACCCGACCCTCACCGAGTGCCCCGAGTGCGGCGGCGTTCTGCGCAAGCAGTACGGCTCGATCGGCGTGACCTTCAACGGCTCCGGCTTCTACCGCACCGACTCCCGCGCGGGCGCCAAGACCGGCGGAGCCGCTTCGAGCGGGGGGACGGATGCCTCGAGTGGCGCCTCCTCGTCGACTTCGACATCATCGAAGTCCGAGGCGAAGGCCTCACCCGCGTCGTCCGGATCCTGACGGTCTCGAGCCCCCGGCGCGGTCGACACCCAGGGGGGTATCCGTGATCAAGGGCTTCAAAGAGTTCATCCTGCGCGGCAACGTCATCGACCTCGCGGTCGCCGTCGTCATCGGCGCCGCGTTCACCGCGATCGTCAACGCCATCGTCGAGGGGCTGATCAATCCGCTGATCGCCCTCGTGTTCCAGGCGGACAGCCTGAACGACGTCGTCATCGCCGTGCCGAACATCCGGGGCGGCACGACCGACTTCGGGATCGGTCTCATCCTCGCCGCGGTCATCAACTTCCTCGCGGTCGCCGTGGTGGTCTACTTCGTCTTCGTATACCCGATGAACCGGGTCAAGGACCGCGCCGCGGCGAAGGCCGGTGTGACGCCTGCTGACGAAGAGCCGAAGCTGCCAACCGAGCAGGAGCTCCTCGTGCAGATCCGCGACCTCCTCGAGACGTCCCCCGGTCGTTGAGCGAGCGCAGCGAGACGAAACGCCCCGCACCCGGCGCGCCACAGCGGCTCAACGCGTTTCGTCTCGCTCGCTGGCGCTCCCTCGCTCAACGACCGGAGCTTGGTCTCGATCGTTGAGCGAGCGCAGCGAGACGAAACGCCCTGCACCCGGCGCGCCACAGCGGCTCAACGCGTTTCGTCTCGCTCGCTGGCGCTCCCTCGCTCAACGACCGGAGCTTGGTCTCGGTCGTTGAGCGAGCGAGGAACGAGCGAGACGAAACGCCCGCACCCGGCGCACAGTCCCGGTCAGTAGTGCGGGGGGACGTCGCGCCGCAGGCGCTCGTCGTTCGGCCCGGAGGAGCCCGGAGTCGGGTCGGGCGCCGCGGCCTCGGCATCCGTCGTCTCGTCCCCCGGTACGGGCTCGGCGCTCGTGCCGGGCGCGGGTGTCAGCTTCGCGCGGCGTGAGCCCTGGACCCGCTCGATGCGCTGACGGTCACTCGACGACATCGATCGGCTGGGTCTCGTTGTCGACCCGGGGCGCGTCAGGCGGCACGCCCAGCATCGCCGCGATGCGCTGGGCGACGTCGGCGGGGTCGCGGTACAGGTCGAACGAGTGCACGCGCACGTAGTGCCAGCCGAGGCGCCGCAGGATCTGGGGGCGCAGGCGCAGGGACTCGCGCAGCGACTCGCCGATCGTCTCGGGATCGCTCTCGACCACGACGGCCTTGCCGTCGTACTGCGCGACGAGCGGCAGCAGACCGCGATAGTGCACGTCGACCGAGAGTCCCGCACGGCGAAGCTCGCGGGCGAGCGCCCTGGTCAGCGGATCCGCGAGGTCTTCGAGCCGCGCCTCGCGCGAGCGCGCGGCGATGCCGCCGAGGATCGCCATGAGCGTCGCGGCGCCGTACTCGAGGCGCCCCTCGTCGAAGGCGGACGGGCGGATCGACGACACGATCACCATCGACCGTCGCGCGCGCGTCATGCCCACCGTGAGCAGCCGCTCGCCGTCCGGTGACGACAGGTCGCCGAAGTCGCTCAGCACGCGGCCGTGCTTGGTGAGGCCGAAGCCGAGCGAGAACACCACGCGGTCGCGGCTCTCGGCGACCGACTCCTCGAGGGTGAGCACGGCGAAGGGCTCGGCGGTGTCGCGCGAGACGAAGTCGGCCACGTCGGAGCGCCCCGCGAACGCGGCCTCGACGGCGCCGCGGATGCGCTCGGCGTGCCGCGCGCTCGCGGTGACGACCATGAGCGACTCGTTCCCCCGGTTGACCGCGTGCTCCACCACGAGCGTCACGACGCGCGCCACCTCGGAGTCGGGGCTCTCGACGGCGCCGGTGATGGGATCGGGTGCCCCGTGGCCGCCCTCGACGTAGTCGACGGCGAGGCTGCCGCGGCCGAGGTACGAGCCGGCCCAGGGCAGCGACACGAGTTCGCCGCCGTAGAACGCGTCGTTGACGAGCGCCGCCAGGTCCTCGCCGCCCGCGCGGTAGCTGCGGGTGAGCGTCTCGACCGGCAGCAGCTCGGCGAGCCGCTCGAACACGCTCGTCCCGTCGAAGGGCACCTCGTCGTCCGCGCCCTCGGCGGGCGCGCCGTTCCCATGGCCCGTGCCGTTGCTCGCCCCGTTGCTCGGAGGCGGCGTGGGGGCATCCGACGCCACGTGGCCGGCGGCGACGCGGAACGGCGTCGGCTTCTGCGTGACCGGGTCCCCGAACGCCACGACCTGGCTGCCTCGGCGGAGCGCCGGTGCGGCCTCGGCGAGGCAGAGGGCTCCGGCATCCGCGAGGATCACGACGTCGAACGCGACGGCGTCGGGAATGCGCGGCACCTCGTACGGCGACGCCAGCCACACCGGCGCCAGCGTCCGCGAGAGCGTGGGCGCGACGGTCGCGAGTTCGGCAGGGGTGATCGCGCCGCGCTTCAGCGCCTGCTTGAGCCCGGCGGCCTCGTCCGCATGGTCGACGATCCCGATGCGCCACTGGGTGGCGAGATGGGCGGCGAGAAGGGGACCGGATGCCGCGGCATGGGCCTCGTCGACGAGCCGGAAGTCCCGCTCCAGCCGGTCGACGACGGCGGTGTTGGCACCCAGCACCGCGCGGTCGGTGCGCAGCAGCAGCTCGAGTGCGGACTGCCACCACGCGTACTCGAGCTCGGCCGCCACCTCATCCTCGGGCACGTGGCGCACCGACAGCTCGAGCAGGAGGGGCTCGAGGCCCATCGCCGCGAGCTCGGTGCGCAGCGTCGCACGCTCCTTGAGGTTGTCGAACACGTCGGAGTCGGCGGCGAGGCCGGCGAGCGTGCGCACCAGGTGCTTCACGGGCAGCGTCGCGAGCCGGTCGGGGTCGGTGCGGCCGAGGGCCGCGTCGAGTTCGCCGAGCTCGGCATCCACCCGCTGCCACGCCACCTGCACGTCGGCGAGTCCCAGCGGCAGTTCGGGGGTGACGCCGGTCTCGACGTACCGCTGCCACTCGGTGCGCTGCTGCTGGATGCGCACGAGCGCCTCGTACATGTCGGGCACGTGCACGCCGGGGCGCAGGTACTCGCGCGACAGCCGACGCAGGCGACGGCGGTTGGCGCCGGTCATCTCCGGCGCCTCGCGCCGGGGCGCGTGCGCCTGGATCAGCTCGCCGAGCGGGCGCTCGAAGACGGTGAGGCTGAACCGGTCGAGCGAGTCGCGGATGCCGCGCAGCAGGCGCAGGTACACCCCGAGCTCTGCGATGGTCTGGAAGGGACGCATGCGCGTCTGCGCGATGAGTTCGTAGCCGCGCTCCAGCAGCGTGGGCACGTCGCTGCGGTGCAGCTTGCCGGCCAGCGCGTGGGCGCCGCGGGCCTCTTCCACCGTCGTGAACGTGACGCCGTACCAGGGCGAGTCGTCAGGGCCGAAGCGGAACTCGCCCAGCCGGGCCGCCGCGGCGAGCTTGGCTGCGGCATCCTGTCGCGTCGTCGCCAGGCGCTCGAGCGCCTCCGCGTCGAAGCGGGCCTCGGTCACCGGTGTGCCGCCCTGCTCGGTGAGCCGCGAAAGCTCGCGCAGGATGTCGAGCACCGATACCCCGAACGACGGATGCCGCGCCGTCACGGCGCCGCGGTAGTCCCGGAGCACGCCACGCAGGCGCACCAGCGCATCGTCGATGTCGGAGACCTTGGGCGCCTGGGCCTTCTCGTTGCGGCCGATCGCACGGATGAGGTCACGCTGCAGGCGGTCGGGCGAGACCGCGAGGCCTGGAAGCCCGATGCCGGCGAGCCGGTGCCGCACGCCGTCGAGGGTCGAGCGCCGCGCGCTCACCACGAGGACCCGCTTGCCGTCGCGCACCAGCGCGCCCACGGCGTTGATCACGGTCTGCGTGCCGCCGGTGCCGGGCAGCGTGTGGACGACCAGCGACTGACCGTCGGTCACGCGCGCGAGCACGCGCTCCTGCTCGGAGTCGGCGTCGAGCAGCAGCATGTCGGCGGCGGGAGGGCGCTCGTCGGGACTGGTGGGAACGGGTCCACGGCGGTGGAGCGTGAGCGACTCGCGGTCGGCGACGTGACCCGCCAGGGCGTTCAGCACGCGGTGATCGAGGTCTGCCGCGTCGAGCGCCATGTCGCCCCCGACGTCGGCGAAGCTCGACACCAGCAGGCGGGGCTTCACGACGAAGCTCTCGCTGGACGCCGTCAGCGCACGGATGTGGTCGATCACCGGCTGCGGCTTGAAGACGCCGTTGTCGTAGGCCAAGGCGGCGAGGCCGCCGGCGTCGATCATGATCCCGAAGTGGGTGTGCATCGCACGGATGAGCTCAGGGTTGACCGAGAACGTCCCGTGCAGCTTGAGCTCGAAGTCGCCGTGGTGGCGCCGGATCGCCAGCGGCCGCAGCAGCACGGGCGCACTCCAGCCGATCCCGCCCACACGCCAGTTCGCGAGGCCGACGGCGAGGCGCACGGCGTCGAGGCCGCGCGTGGTGCGCAGCTCCTGATCCTTCGCGGTGATGCGCTCGGCGGCCAGCCTCGCGTTGCGCAGCGCCACCTCGTCGCGGAAGAGGTTGGACAGCAGCGTCGAGCGGCCGGTGATGAACTGCGGAAGGCTCCCGGGATGCGCCTTCGTGATCTCGATCGAGGCGTCCTGGCCGTCCGAGAAGTGCAGCAGCGTCGAGCGGCCGCCCAGGGCGGCCGACTGCTGGCGGAGCCGGTCGCGCTCGGACTCGGCGACGTGCACCACGGTGACGTCCGGATCGGCGAGACCCAGATCACCCGGGGTCACGTCGTACCCGCGCTCGGCGTCTTCTGAGCCCAGCACGGCGCTCCGTTCTGCTCGCCACACACGTGCCACCCTAAAGGCGGGGACTGCCGGGTACTTGCAATGGACCTGAGTTTCGCGGTATTGGACCCGGCTCCGACCGGACCTCCTCCGCCGGTTCCTCCCCAACACGTGACCGCGCGAGGGTTCCCACAGATCGTCACGAGCACCCGCCGCTGC
Source organism: Microbacterium sp. ProA8 (assembly GCF_039905635.1). Taxonomy (NCBI): domain Bacteria; kingdom Bacillati; phylum Actinomycetota; class Actinomycetes; order Micrococcales; family Microbacteriaceae; genus Microbacterium; species Microbacterium chionoecetis. The sequence goes on from NZ_CP157000.1 coordinate 2,909,172, forward strand.
GTCGGCGCCGCGCGCCAGGATGGTCGCATGACACCCGAGGACTCCCCCCGTTATCGCGTCCACCCGTCGCCGATCGGCGACATCCTCATCGTCACGACCGCCGACGGCATCGTGACCCTCCATCCCTTCGACGGCCCCCTGCACGCCGAGGTCGAGCGCGTCGCGCTGCGGCTGCGCGCGCTGCCGATTCCGGACGAGGAGGTGGATGCCGCGGCTGCCGGCTCTGCGGCCGGTGCAAGCGTCGACGCCACCGGCGTGTTCGACGTGGCGACCGCCCAGCTCGACGAGTACTTCGACGGCGATCGCCACGAGTTCGACCTGCCGCTGGACTGGCGGCTGGTGCGAGGTTTCACGCGAGCGGCACTCGAGGCCGTGTGCGACATCCCGTACGGCGAGACCGCGAGCTACGGCGAGGTGGCGATCTCGGCCGGCATCCCGCGCGCCGCCCGCGCCGTGGGCACCGCGTGCGCGACCACACCGTTCTCGGTGGTGGTCCCGGTGCACCGCGTCGTGCGCGCGGACGGCTCACTCGGCGAGTACGGCGGGCGGCCCGAGATGAAGCGGTTCCTCATCGACCTGGAGCAGGGGCCCAGCTTTCCGCCGGCGCCGAGCTCTGTCGACGCGGCGGAAGCGGGCTCGGTCGGTCCCGGGCGGCCGGTCGACGCCGAGCTGGCGGCGGGCGTGTAGGCCGCCCGCACGCCGCGAGGCCCGGGGAACGCACACCGGGCCTCGCACTCCCCAGTGGTAAAGTCGGGGGCCTACGAATGGCGGCGAGGACGCCGTCACCCCGGAAGCAGGTACTCGTGGGCGCGTCCCTCCCACATCGTTCGCCGAACCCCGATCGCACTCGCGCGGGCGCCGGCCCGGCCGTCGATGCCTTCGGCAGCGACGCCGGCGATATCCGGGCGCTCGACCACGCCGTCGCCGAGCTCGTGCGCCGTACGCGATTCCCCGTCGGGTTCGGCGGACTCGCGCAGGGCGATGCGATCCACATCACCTCGATCCACGGCGCCCACACGCGGGCGCTGGAGGGCCTCGTCGTCGAGGCCTCGCGCGGCCTGGGCGGGCGCGCATTCGTCGAGAAGCGCCCGCGCCTCGCCGTGGACTATGGATCGTCGCGCAGCATCACGCACGACTACGACCGCGCCGTGCTCGGAGAGGGCATCTCCACCCTGTTCGCGGTTCCTGTGATGGTGGGCAATCGCGCGCGCGGCATCATCTACTGCGGATCCTGGGCCGAGTCGCCGGTCGGCGACGTGGTCGCCCGGCCGGCGTTCGCCGTCGCTGAAGAGCTCTCGAGCGAACTGCGCATCCGTGAAGAGGTGCAGCGCCGACTCACCCTCTCGCCCGCACCTGCGGGGCAGGCCGCGATGCCCGCCACCACGCGCGAAGAGCTGCGCGAGACCTATGCCGAGCTGCGCAGCATCGCCGCGGTCGTGGACGACCCTGCGCTGCGCGCACGACTCGCGCGCCTCGAGAAGCGCCTGGCCGCACTCTCGCACGACACGTCGGAGCCGTCCCTCGAGCTCGATGTGCGCCTCTCGCCACGCGAGGTCGACGTGCTCGCGTGCGCAGCGCTCGGCGCCACCAACGCCGAGATCGCGACGACCCTCGACCTGAAAGAGGGCACCGTCAAGTCGTACCTGCAGTCGGCGATGGCGAAATTGGATGCCTCGACCCGCCACGCCGCCGTCGTCACCGCCCGTCGCGCCGGCCTCCTCCCCTGAACGACCTCGCCCCCCCGGTCGCCTCTGCTGTCCGGTCGTTGAGCGAAGGGCGCCCCCGCGCCCGAGACGAAACGCCCCGAGTGTCCGAGAAGGCTCAAGGCGTTTCGTCTCGCTCGTTCCTCGCTCGCTCAACGACCGGGACCACTCTGCTGTCCGGTCGTTGAGCGAAGGGCCCTCTGGCGCCCGAGACGAAACGGCCCCGGACCAGCGCAAATCGTGCGAATTCGACGGCCCTTTGGAATTATGCGAGGCCGGCATTTCTCCGCATAGCTGAATTCTCGAATGGTCGACGGCGACAATTCGGGTTATTGTTCCAGCATGGCCCGAAGAATCGTTCACCAGCTCGTCGATGACATCGACGGTACCCTTTTGGAAGTCGGCGAAGGCGAGACAGTGCTGTTCTCTCTCGACGGCGTCGCATACGAGATCGACCTCACCGACGAGAATGCCGCGGCACTGCGCAGCAGTCTCGAGCGGTACACCAAGGCGGCCCGCTCCGTCTCCTCATCCCGCGCGACATCCAGCGCCGCGTCGGCCGGCCGCAAACGCCGCCGCAGCGGGCAGCAGGATTTCAGCGCCGTCCGCGAATGGGCGAAGCAGAACGGCTATCAGGTTTCGGAGCGGGGCCGGGTTCCGGCATCCGTTCTCGAAGCCTACGAGGCGGCGCACTGACGCACGCCGCCTCGCGGCTTTTCACGACGACTCAGCGCAGTTCTGACGTGCGTGAGAGCTGGAAGAGAATCTCGTCCACTTTCTCTTTCGCATCTCCGAACAGCATCTGAGTATTGTCGCGGTAGAAGAGCGGATTCTGCACGCCCGCATACCCGGATGCCATCGACCTCTTGAAGACGATGACATTCTGGGCTTCCCAGACCCGCAGCACCGGCATTCCGGCAATCGGGCTGCTCGGATCCTCCGCCGCGGCCGGATTGACCGTGTCGTTCGCCCCGATGACGAGCACGACGTCGGCGGCCGAGAGGTCGTCGTTGATCTCGTCCATCTCGAGGACGATGTCGTAGGGCACCTTTGCCTCCGCGAGGAGCACGTTCATGTGCCCCGGAAGACGGCCGGCGACCGGATGGATGCCGAACCGCACGTCGACGCCGCGCTCGCGCAGCCGCTGCACCAGGTCGGCGACGCCGTGTTGGGCCTGCGCGACGGCCATGCCGTAGCCCGGCGTGATCACGACGGTCGAGGCGCCGGCGAGCATGTCGGCCGCGCTCTCGGCGTCGATCTCGCGGTGCTCGCCGTAGTCCTCGTCGCTCGAGCGCGGCGCCTCGATGCCGAAGCCGCCGGCGATCACCGACAGGAACGAGCGGTTCATCGCCTTGCACATGATGTAGCTCAGGTAGGCACCCGAAGATCCGACGAGCGCACCCGTGACGATGAGCAGGTCGTTGTTCAGCAGGAAGCCCGCGGCCGCTGCGGCCCAGCCGGAGTAGCTGTTGAGCATCGAGACGACGACAGGCATGTCGCCGCCGCCGATCGAGGCGACGAGGTGCCAGCCGAGCGCCAGCGCCAGCAGCGTCACCGCGATGAGGAGCCACAGCTCGGGCGTGATGACGAACCAGACGGTCAGAACAAGGAATGCGACGAGCGCGCCGATGTTGAGCGCGTTCTTGCCGGGCAGCATGAGCGGCTTCGACGAGATACGCGCCGACAGTTTCAGGAACGCGACGATCGATCCGGTGAAGGTGACGCCGCCGATGAACACGCCGATGAACACCTCGGCGTGGTGGATGTCGGCGAGCGCGCCTTCCAGACCGGTGTCGTACAGCGCGCCGTTCCAGCCGACGAGCACGGCGGCGAGACCCACGAAGGAGTGCAGCAGGGCGATGAGCTCCGGCATCCCGGTCATCTCCACCACCCGTGCCCGCCAGAGGCCGATCGCACCGCCGACGACCACCGCGACGACGAGCAGCACGAGCCCGGTCGTGGCCTGCACGTCGCCCCACGCGCCCGCGGCCGTGACCCAGACGGTCGCGACCAGCGCGATGGCCATGCCGAGGATGCCGAACGTGACGCCGCGGCGGCTGGTCTCGTGCTTGCTGAGTCCCGCGAGGCTGAGGATGAACAGCAGGGCGGCGACGATGTAGGCGGCGCCTGCCACCTGGCCGGCGACGGCGGTCATCGGGTCTCCCCCTTCTGGAACATCGCGAGCATGCGCCGCGTGACGGCGAACCCGCCGAAGATGTTGATGCTCGCGAGCAGCACCGCGATCGCGGCGAGAATCTGGACGGTCAGATCGGGCAGCGTGATCTGCACCATCGCGCCGACGACGATGATCCCCGAGATCGCGTTCGTGACGCTCATCAGCGGCGTGTGCAGCGCGTGGGCCACGTGGCCGATGACGTAGAAGCCGACCACGATCGCGAGCGTCAGCACGAGGAAGTGCTGCGGCAGCGGAGGCGGCGCGAACGCGCAGATCGCGAACAGCGCCGCGATGCCTGCGATGATGAGTCCGGTGCGAGCGCCTGCCGACATCGGCTTCTTGGCAGGGACCATCGGTGCCGCCGCGGTCGCTGAGCCCGTTCCGGTGCGTGAGTTCGTTCCGGTCCCTGAGCTTGTCGAAGGGCCGGCCGCCGACACCTGAACCGGAGGCGGCGGCCACCTCACGGCGCCGTCCTGTACGACGGTGACCGTGCGCTGCACGACGTCTTCGAAGTCCAGCGTCAGTTCGCCGTCCTTGCCCGGGGTCAGGAGCTTCAGCAGGTTGACGAGATTCGTCGCGAACAGCTGGGATGCCTGCTGGGGCAGCCGGCCGGGCAGATCCGTGTAGCCGAGGATCACGACGCCGTTCTCGGTCACGACCCTCTCCCCCGCGACGGATCCCTCGACGTTGCCGCCCTGCCCCGCGGCCATGTCGACGATCACGCTGCCCGGTCGCATCGAGGCCACGTCGGCGGCGGTGATGAGCCGCGGCGCCAAGCGGCCCGGGATGAGCGCCGTCGTGATGATGATGTCGACGTCGGCGGCCTGCTCCGAGTAGATCTCGGCCGCCCGACGGTCGTAGGCCTCACTGGTCGCCTTGGCGTAGCCGTCGGCCGAGACCTGCTTCGCCTCGTCGGGCACGACGACCTCGAGGAACTGACCGCCGATCGAGGCGACCTGGTCGGCCACCTCCGGCCGCGGGTCGGTCGCACGCACGATCGCGCCGAGGCTCGACGCCGCGCCGATCGCGGCGAGTCCCGCCACACCCGCCCCGGCGACGAGCACCTTCGCCGGCGGCACCTTGCCCGCCGCGGTCACCTGCCCGGTGAAGAACCGGCCGAACTCGTGTGCCGCCTCGACCACGGCGCGATAGCCGGCGATGTTGGCCATGGAGCTCAGCACGTCCATCGACTGTGCGCGCGAGATCCGCGGCACCGCATCGAGGGCGATCGCGGTGATCCCGCGCGTGGCGAGCGCCTCGACGAGGTCGGGACGCAGCGCCGGGCTCAGCGTCGCGATGATCGTCGCTCCGTCGGCGAGCCGCTCGATCTCGTCCGGCGTCGGCGCGACGACCTTGAGCACGATCGGTGACGCCCAGGCGGTGGCGCCGTCGACCACGGTTGCTCCGGCCTGCGCGAACGCGGCGTCGGGGAACGACGACGCGGCTCCGGCTCCGGCTTCGACGACCACGTCGTAGCCGAGGGCGATGAGTTTGGGGACGGTGATCGGAGTCGCCGACACCCGGTTCTCTCCGGGCGCTTCGGCGACGATGCCAATGCGGGTCATGCGTTCCTCTGGGTCGTGTGGCAGCGCGCTGCTGCCGAGGCAAGGGGCTCGCGAGCACCACGTTCCGCGCTCGCGACGACGCCTCCACCATGTCAGACCGTCGCGCGGTTCCACCTCACGTTGCGCCCGACACGATGTCAAGAATCACAGATCTTGCTCTCCGCGCACCACATCCATCGTTCTTCCGCGGCAGTCGCACCGCCGGCTTCCTCGCCCCATCTCTCGCCCGAACCGCGCGCGCAGTTCGGGCGAGGCATCCGCCTCCAACCCAACGTGGGAACTCCCTCCGAATGCGCGGCTCTCGGCGCGTAGGGGTTGCATCCGCGGTGGGATCTCGGAATCGTGGCCGACTCGGAACCGCACGAGGAAAGGAAAAGCATGCTTACGCTGACCCAGACCGCCGCCGAGGCCGTCGAAGAACTCATCGCCCGCGTCCCGCTCGCCGAAGACGGAGGTGTGCGTATCCGCGACACGGGAAGCTCCGAAGGATTCGAACTGAGTGTCGTACCGGCTCCCGAGGCGACCGACACCGTCGTGCGAGAAGGTGGCGCCCGCGTCTTCCTCGACGAGACGGCGGCTGCGATCCTCGAGAACCGTGTTCTCGACGCCGAGCTGTCGAACGACGGCGCCGTGCGCTTCGCCCTCGGCGACAAGGGCTGACGATCTGACGAAAGGCCCCGGCATCCGTTCCTGGATGCCGGGGCCCTTCGCCTGTCATCCCGGCTCGGGCCTGCTGTTGCGCGGCGTACAGCGGTGAGCGCTCTCAGCGGACATCGCGGGGTGAGGGTACACAGCGCACCCAGCGGGGCTAGGTAGACTCGACAGGCCAGCCTCTGTAGCTCAATGGAAGAGCAGTTCCGTCCTAAGGAAACGGTTGGGGGTTCGAGTCCCTCCAGGGGCACAGTCTTTTTTTGCCTCTGACCAGGTTTTTCTTCTGTGGTCAGACCACTCAGAATGCGTTTTTGGCCGCTTTTTGGCCGCATTTGAGAAAGCTATGAGCCGAAACCGACGCAGATTCGACGCCCTTCACGGAGCCTCGTTCGATGCCTCAGAACGACGAAATCGAGCATTTCTGGCGTCCCGAGCCTCGTCGAAAAGTTGAGCAGTCTGCTCTCCGGCGTTACGTCGGTCGGGCGTAGCGGGTCTGCGGACCCGCCGGCAGCGCCACGAGCGGCATGGCCTCGTTGAGGCGCGATGCGACGGCATCCAGATCGTCGTCGAAGAGGTCGGCGTAG